>NZ_QRGO01000001.1:482500-1731691 GCF_003367195.1 Undibacter mobilis
GGCACGATTCTGACCGCATTGTGCGGCGCTGCCCTTATGGGCGGCGCCGTTTTCACATCTCTCGACGGCGAGACCAATTTCGCGACCCTGCCCGAGCGCGTCGAAGTCGCACTGCGCGGCGCGCTGACCCCTTCCACCGAACGCCTGGGCGCCCGCAAGGGCGACCGCCTACAGAGCGCCGAAGAGCCGTCCTTCGCCAAGCAGGTGATCCGCGTTTCGACCACAAGCCGTGTCGGCAACCACGAAGTCGTGCGCGTGCGCCCCTTCGTTCGTGTCGCCGGCAATCTGGCACTGTCCGTGAGCAGTCTGTCCGCCGACATTCCGCCGTTCAATCCGCAAGCCATGCTCGCCGAGAATTCTCCGAGTGGCACGTCGATCCCCGAAGATGCACCGGCCGCCGAGCCTGACGCCGAAGTCTCCTTCGTCATGCGCGATCTCGAGCCGATGATGCCGCGCCTGAAGATCGCGCTGCAGACCCCGACCGACGACGTGATGACGCGCGTCAAGGAAGCGGCGGAGTGGAGCGAAAAATCGGCCAGCCATCTCGCCGGCGCCAACAATATCACCGGCATCAAGCTCGCTTATGCGGGGCCTGCAGCGCCCGATCCCTATGCCGGCTTCGAAGCCCGTATCGTCCCGGAAAACATCACGCTGCTGCCAAAAACCGCCAACCAGACCACCGGCGGCAATGCCTTCAACGAAAAGATTGTCATTGCCAAGAAAGGCGACACCGTCAGCTCGATCCTCAAGGAACTCGGCGCCGCCGCCGCCGATATCGGCGCTGTCACCTCGACCCTTGGCGCCAAAGGCCGTGATCCGCTGAAGGACGGCCAAAAGCTGCGGGTGCTAATGTCGCCGGCGCCGGGCGCGCCGGCACAGCGTCCGGTCCGCGTCATCGTCGCCAACGAAAACACTGTTGAAGCGGTGGCCGCTTTGTCGGATGCCGGAAAATACGTTGCCGTCGACGTCCGCAACGTCGATAGCGAAGTGGCGCAAAATACCGATCAGAACGACGAGGAAAACGACGACGGCTCCGGTGTGCGGCTCTATCAGAGCGTCTACGAGACGGCGCTGCGCAACCAGATCCCGCGACCGCTCATCGACGAACTCATCAAGATCTATTCCTACGACGTCGACTTCCAACGCAAGGTGCAGCCGGGCGACTCGTTCGAAGTGCTCTATGCCGGCGAAGAAGAAACGCCAGGCGCAGATAACCGCAACGATGTGTTGTTCGCCGCGTTGACTGTGGGCGGCGAGGTCAAGAAATTCTATCGCTTCCAGTCGCCGGACGACGGCCTCGTCGATTATTATGACGAGAGCGGCAAGAGCGCGAAGAAGTTTCTGGTGCGCAAGCCCTTGGTTGCCGGCATCATGCGCTCGGGCTTCGGTATCCGCCGCCACCCGATCCTCGGCTACACAAAGATGCACACCGGCGTGGATTGGGCGGCACCGACCGGCACTCCAATCTACGCTGCGGGTAACGGTGTGGTTGAGAAAGAAGGCTGGGAATCCGGCTACGGCAAATTCATCCTGGTCAAGCACAACAACGGTTACGAGACGGCCTACGGCCACATGAGCGCCTTTGCGCGCGGCATGGAGGTCGGCAAGCGCGTACGTCAGGGGCAGGTGATCGGCTTCGTCGGTTCAACCGGCCTATCGACCGGCTCGCATGTTCACTACGAAATCCGCGTCAACGGCCGCTTCGTCGATCCAATGCGCATCAAACTGCCGCGCGGCCGCGAACTCACCGGCTCGATGATGGCCACATTCGAGCAGGAACGCGATCGGCTCGACGGCATTATGGCGCGCAAGCCAGCGCGCATGGCGTCGAGCGCGAAGTAAGCACCTCCCGCCGGCTCGCGACCCTAACAGCCAACGGTCCCCGCGACAGATGTGACCGGGGTGGTTGACAGGGTCTGCGCGTTATCAGCACAATAATTCCGCAACCGGGCGCCAAGGCTCGGGCATATGTCTTAATTCGTGGCCCAACGCATGCCGCGCTCGCGCTTCTCCTACCTGGAAACTCACCGGGTTGTGCATCAGCCGGGGAGCGTGGTGCATTGCTCGAGCGAAAATGTCGATTGGACATCGCTTTTCGCCTGCATCTGCTCGGAATCGCCGTTTGAAGGTTCTTTCGCCGCCGTGAAAGACCATCTCATCGTGATCCCTTTGGGCAAGCCTGTTCGCATCGCGCGCGACATCAATGGCGAGCGCCAAGAACAAATATTGTTGCCAGGCAGCGCGACGATCACGCCGGGCGGCGCCGATTTCAAAATGCGAACGTCGTCTGATGGTGGCGCCTATGACACGCTCCACATCTACATTCGCGACGAGACGATACGCGAAATCTCTGGCGAGATGTTCGGATCGCAAACCACGGTCGATCTGCCGCCACGCGTCGGCATCATGGACGACATTCTGCGGTCCATCGCGTACGAAATCAGAAAGATGCTGATGGCGCCCTCGCCCGCCGACCGGATTTACGCGGAAACATTGTCGCGGACGATTGCTGCTCATCTCGTTCGGCCCCTCATGTCCGGACGCTCTCTTAAATCCAACGAAACACACAAGCTGACGCCGCAACAATGCAAGCGCGCGGTCGATTACATCGAAGAACGTCTCGGCCAGAACCTGACTTTGGCCGCCATCGCCAAAGCCGCCGGCGTGAGCACCGGGCGTCTAAACAACGAGTTCAAGCGCAGCATGGCGGTCGCGCCTTATCAATATGTGATGAATGCGCGGGTCAGACGCGCCAATGCGCTGCTTACATCCTCGGACCTACCGCTGGCGGAAATCGCCCTGCATTGCGGGTTCAGCAACCAGCAACACATGACCCGCATGGTGCGGCGCGCAATGGGACGCACGCCAGGCGCCATCAGGCGCGACCGCTGATCCGGCGAGGACGACACCGCCCGCGCCGATCCTGCAAAAAAACAAGGCCGATCCTGCAATCGTGCCATGCCAGGTCCGCCGTACAATTCCCACCGTAAAACCGACGGGATTTAGCGTCACCCCGCCGGAGCCAACAGGCGCTCATAGGTGGGAAAACGCCGATGACTACGCTCGCCGACAAAGCAAAGCTAACCGTGGATGCCCTGATCGCAGGGCGTCGTGCGGTGCAGACCCATGCGGAAAAGGTTCAGCACGCCCTCGATCTCGTCGAGATGCACTTGCAGGAGGAGAACCCCGAGCGCATCGACGAATGTATCCGCCTTTACACTGCAGATGCCGTGTGGGAGGCGCCGGCGCGCAAGGTCGCTTATCAAGGTCGCGAACTGATCAAGAAAATGTATCTGCGCGTATTCAACGGCGTCGTCGACTTTGAATTCAAGCCTGTTGAACGCTGGGCAACGCCGGAGCGCGTATTCGACGACTCCTATGTCAATTTCAAGATTACCGGGGACGCCTTCGACAACTGCCCCTATCCGATTGGCACGCGGGTGCAGATGCGGCTCATTCATGCCTTCCACATTCGCGACGGACTGATCTCGCGTGAGATCGGTTACGAATTGTGGCGCCGCGCCGAAGACCAATAACAACCTGCACAGAACGCCGCACGGGAAAAGCGATGTTGTTTGAACGACGGGCCTATACGCTGCGCCCCGGATGCGAAGACGCCTATTGGGCGCTGCACCGCAAGTACAACAGGCCGGAATCGCTGCGCGTCCTGCTCGACCGCAACATCGGGTTCTTCGCGACGGCCGCCGGTGACAGCGACCGCATCGTGCACCTCTACCGCTGGGACAGTTACGACGACGCCAAGCAACGACTTGCGGCACTCATCACGCCGGAACGCGCCGATTATTTCGTCGCAGCGCGCAAGTTGCTGTTGCGTCAAGAAAATTCCTATCTCGACCACGCCCCGATCGCCGAACTGAGCCCGCTGTGGAACGACAAGCTCGACTGGCTGCCCGGAGAACCCGTTCTGGCCGGCGCCGGAAAGGCCGATGACCTCGCCATTTCCGAAAGCGTTCTCGATTTTCTCCCCGGCGGAGTGGCTGCCTACTGGGAGAGCTTTCGCAAGCTCAACACCGCGACGACTGACATCTTCCGCAGCCGCCTGATCGGCTGTTTCGTCGTCACGGTCGGCAGCCTGCACCGCATCTTCACCTATCATTGGCACACAAGCTGGCCGGACGCCGAAGCGCTGCGCCGCCAGCTCGCAGGACTGCCGGATTGGGATGCCCTCATGGAAGACAACCGACCGCGTATCGTCGGTGGCCAGGTCACGAATCTCAGGCCAAGCCCATTGCCTTGGATGCGCGCCTTGTTTGAGAGTTCTAATTAATCGTTGGCTAGCCCGCGCACAACAACAAGCGGGAACCGCCTTGAATAGCCTGGGAGGACACCATGATCGCCGTTGTTGGCGCGACCGGCAATACCGGCCGCGCTGTCGTCAAGGAACTGACCCAGCTCGGACAAGCACCGGTCTGCATCGTGCGCGACTTGAAAAAAGCCCATGAGGTTCTGGGTCCGGACGCCAACATCGCCGTTGCCGAGCTGACGGACCGGCTGGCACTGGCGCAAGCCTTCAAAGGCGTGACGACCGTCTTCGTGGTGACCGGGCATAACCCTGACATGGTCACGCAGCAGAACAATGTGCTCGACGTAGCGCTCGAGGCCGGCGTGCAATACCTGGTACGGGTGTCCGGCAGCCGCTTCTTTGTGCGGCCGGATTCACCGTCCGTAATTGGGCGCGGTCACTACGCCATCGAGGAACGGCTGCGCGCCAGCGGTATGAAATGGGTCATTTTGCGGCCCGGCTTCTTCATGCAGAACACTTTCGCGCAAGCTCCCCTGATCAGGAACGACAGCAAGATGGTTCTGCCATTTCCCGCCGATCTGCCCTTTTCTTTCATCGACGTTCGCGACACCGGTGCCGTTGGCGCGCGGGTCCTGCTCGATCCCGCGCCTCACATCGGTAAGATCTACGAATTCACCGGCGCTAAAACCAATTTCGCCGAATTCACGGATGTCTTCTCGGACGTGCTGGGTCGCAAGATTACTTATGTCGCCGTGCCGTTCGAACAGGCTGAACAGGTGATGAAGGCACGCGGCATGCCCGAATGGCTGATCGACCACCAGCGCACGGCGCGGCAGATCGCGATGGACGGCGGGCTCTCCAGCGAAGCGACCGAGACGATCAGCGGCATTGTCGGTCGAGCTCCGATCACGACGCGGCAATTCGTGGAAGATCACGAGGCGGTGTTCGCCTGACATAGACGCAGGTCGTTTCCCGCCGCGCCGCATGGTCGGGCATAGCCCGGCCATGCAAGGCTGATGCTTTACGGCGCCCTTAAGCCGCCTTGGCGAGCCGGCCGTTGAAGCTCAGTCCCAGCGGGCCGCCCGAGACGTTGACCGTCTCGCCATCCTTCACGATGCCGGACAGGATCATCTCGGCGAGCGGATCCTGCACTGACTTCTGGATCACGCGCTTCAAGGGGCGCGCACCGTAAGCCGGATCCCAGCCTTTGTTCGCCAGCCATTCGCGGGCCGACGACTCCAGCGTGATGATGATCTTGCGGTCGTCGAGCAGCTTCTGCAGCCGCTTCATCTGGATGTCGACGATCGACGTCATTTCCGACTTCTGCAGACGGTGGAACAGGATGATCTCGTCGACGCGGTTCAGGAACTCCGGCCGGAACATTGCGCGCACCACGCCCATCACCTGATCGCGCACCTTGTCGGTGTCCTCGCCTTCCGGCTGGTTGACCAGATAGTCGGCGCCGAGATTCGACGTCATCACGATCAACGTGTTGCGGAAGTCGACGGTGTGGCCCTGGCCATCAGTCAGACGGCCATCGTCGAGCACCTGCAACAGAACGTTGAACACATCCGGATGCGCCTTCTCGATCTCGTCGAACAGCACGACCTGATAGGGCCGACGCCGCACCGCTTCGGTGAGCGCGCCGCCTTCGTCGTAGCCGACATAACCCGGAGGCGCGCCGATGAGGCGCGACACCGCATGCTTCTCCATGTACTCCGACATGTCGATGCGCAGCAGCGCGTTCTCGTCGTCGAACAGATATTCGGCGAGCGCTTTGGTCAATTCGGTCTTGCCGACGCCGGTGGGCCCGAGGAACATGAACGAGCCGATGGGCCGGTTCGGGTCTTGCAGACCGGCGCGCGCACGACGCACCGCGGTCGACACGGCTGCCACGGCCTCCTTCTGACCGATGACGCGCTTGCCGATCGCTTCTTCCATGCGCAGCAGCTTGTCTTTCTCGCCTTCGAGCATCTTGTCGACCGGCACGCCGGTCCAGCGCGACACGACGCCGGCGACGTGATCGGCGGTGACGGTTTCTTCGACCATGGCGCCTTGATTGCCGCGCGCCTCGACGTCCTTCAGCTTCTTCTCGAGCTCCGGAATGCGGCCATAGGCAAGCTCACCCGCCTTCTGGTACTCACCCTTGCGCTGGGCAATGGCGAGTTCGTTGCGGGCGTCGTCGAGTTGCTTCTTGAATTCGGTCGCCGAGCCGAGCTTTTCCTTTTCCGCCTTCCAGCGACTGGTGAGATCGGCCGACTGCTTCTCCAGCGCGACCAGCTCGGCTTCGATGTTCTTCAAGCGATCCTTCGAGCCCGGGTCGGTTTCCTTCTTCAGTGCTTCCTGCTCGATCTTGCGCCGCACGATTTCGCGGTCGATCGAGTCGAGCTCCTCGGGCTTGGAATCGACCTGCATCTTCAGGCGGGCACCGGCCTCGTCGACAAGGTCAATGGCCTTGTCGGGCAGGAAACGATCGGTGATGTAGCGGTTCGAAAGCGTCGCGGCCGCGACAATCGCCGAATCGGCGATACGCACGCCGTGGTGCTGCTCGTACTTGTCCTTGAGGCCGCGCAGGATCGAAATCGTGTCCTCGACCGTCGGCTCCGACACGAACACCGGCTGGAAGCGCCGCGCCAAGGCGGCGTCCTTCTCGACGTGCTTCTTGTATTCGTCGAGCGTGGTCGCGCCGATGCAGTGCAGTTCGCCACGCGCCAGCGCCGGCTTCAAGAGGTTGGAGGCGTCCATCGCGCCATCCGCCTTGCCGGCGCCGATCAGCGTATGCATCTCGTCGATGAACAGAATGATGCCGCCCTCGGCCGAGGTAACCTCGTTGAGCACAGCCTTGAGACGCTCCTCGAATTCGCCGCGATACTTCGCGCCGGCAATGAGCGCGCCCATATCCAGCGACAGCAGCTTCTTGTCGTGCAAGCTCTCGGGCACATCGCCATTGACGATGCGCTGGGCCAGGCCCTCGACAATGGCCGTCTTGCCGACACCGGGCTCACCGATCAGCACCGGGTTGTTCTTGGTTCGGCGCGACAGAACCTGAATCGTGCGACGGATTTCCTCGTCGCGGCCGATGACCGGATCGATCTTGCCTTCCCGTGCCGCCTGCGTGAGATCGCGCGCGTACTTCTTCAAGGCGTCATAGGCGTTTTCAGCCGAAGCCGAGTCAGCGGTGCGGCCTTTGCGCAAGGCTTCGATTGCGGCATTGAGATTCTGCGGCGTAACACCGGCGCGCGACAATGCCTTGCCGGCTTCGCTGTCCTTCTCGACGGCCAGGGCCAGCAGAAGGCGCTCGACGGTCACGAAACTATCGCCGGCTTTCTCGCCTGCTTTTTCGGCGGCGTCGAAGACACGCGCCAGAGCGGGATCGAGATAGACCTGCCCCGCCCCACCGCCGGAAACCTTCGGGCGTTTGGCCAGCGCGGCCTCGGTCTGCTGCAACGCCTGACGGGAATTGCCGCCGGAACGGTCGATCAGGCCCGCCGCCAACCCCTCCGGGTCGTCGAGCAGGACTTTCAGAAGATGTTCGGGGGCGAACTGCTGGTGGCCCTCACGCAGGGCCAGCGACTGGGCGGATTGCACAAACCCGCGGGCGCGGTCGGTGTATTTCTCGAAGTTCATGGTCTCAACTCCCTCGGCCCTTCATAGGCACCGGTCGAATTCAGGCCCCAGATTGGCGGCCCGTTGGTCCTTATGTGGTGGCCAATTTGCCCGTGTGAAGAGCCGGGCGGGTTGATATAGGTCAGGCCTGAACCCCTTCTGCAGCACCAGATCGTCGAGCCGATTTCCATGTCCGATCAGGCCATTATTCAATCGATATACCGTTATCCTGTGAAGGGCCTGTCGCCCGACAGGCTGCCGCAGGTCCGGCTCGCGGCCGGGGCGCCCCTGCCGGCCGACCGGCTATACGCCGTCGAGAACGGCCCGACCGGCTTTGACCCGGCGCAGCCGGCCTATTTCCCCAAGACGCGCTTCCTGATGCTGATGCGGAACGAGCGCCTCGCGGGCCTCAAGACCGCCTACGACGAAGCCAGCCATACGCTGACCGTCGTCCATGAGGGCCGCGAGGCCGTCCGCGCCGATCTCCGGACCGGCGAAGGCCGGCTGATGGTTGAGGCTTTTTTTCGCAAGTTCATGCCGGCCGAGCTGAACGGTCCGCCCAAGGTCCTGTCCGGCGAAGGTGCGCCGGACGGCCCGCACAGTTTTTCCGACGTGGCGAAAAAGGTGGTGTCGATCATCAACCTCGCTTCGGTGGCGGCGATCGAAACCGCGATCGGGCAGCCGGTCGATCCACTGCGCTTCCGCGGCAATCTCTACGTCACCGGCTGGCCGGCCTGGCGCGAATTCGACCTGCTCAATCATGAGATCGAGGTCGGCAGCCCGGTACGGCTCAAGGTGATCAAGCGCATCGTCCGCTGTGCCGCCACCAATGTCGATCCCACGACCGGCGCCCGCGACCTCAACATCCCGAAGACCCTGATGCAGACGTTCAATCACATGGACTGCGGCATCTATGCCGAAGTCATCGAGGGTGGCGACATTGCCGAAGGCGATGCGCTGAAGGTCAACGCGCTGCTCTAGAATCAAGACTCAGCGCGCGACCGTGAGCCCGTTCGACGCGACACGGCCTGGCGCGCGCTGTTCGACGCGCAGTTCGCGCTGCTGAACCGGCGCGGTAGGCGGCTGCACCACCGGCATGCGCGAAATCTGCGGCGACGGGGCGGCCCGCTCCTTCAGCCCGAGAAATTCAGCAAGCGCTGGATCGAGCGGCACATCGCGGCGCGCCTGCGACGGCGGCAGCGGACGCGGCTCGGGACCGGTCCCGCGCGGGCGGCCCTTGGCGTTGTATTCAGACTCGATGACGGCGAGCAGTTCGGCAATCGGTGAATCAAGTTCGCTGTCGTTGCCACGCTGCGGCGCGCTGCGCTCGGCATATTGCGTCGAGCCCTGACGCTCCGACGGCATCACATAAGCAATGACGCGCGAGCGCGGATAAATCGCTTCGCCGACCTTGCGGCCGTGATTGCCGGAAATAATGATCGGATTGCCGCTCGGGTCGATGCCCGAAACAACACCGACATGGCCGCCGTTCTTGCCACGCGTGAGCACGGCGATAGCGCCGATGCGCGGCTCGTTGATGCGGCGGCCGTATTGCGCGAAGGAGCGCGCGGCGTCCGAATTGGTGCCGCTGTAGCCGACTTTGGCCAGCACCATGTTCATGAAGGTGGCGCACCACAGCCGGTCGCGCGCGGTCGGGTTTGTGCCCATGTATTTGCGCGCTTCGCGCACCAGCGCCGGCCAGCCAGAGAGCGGCGCCTTCGGCGGCTCGGCAATAGCCGTGCTGCGCAAACGATTGGCGTTGTTCTCACGCTGGGCGCGGTGGGTCAGCGACTTGTTCTTGGCTTGCGTCGCCTGCGGCGCGGTCTTCGGCCGGGCCTGCGGTGTCGGCTGGCTCAAGGCCGGTTCGCAAAAGCCGATCAGCGCGATGCTGCTGAACGCAACCATCATCCGCCAGGTACGCATGAACGAGTCCCCGATTCAAAAATATTCTTGGCGCGATGTGACACGCGCTGCCGTACCCGGAGATAGCACGGACAATTTTCGGCAAATGATCGGATTGAATTAACGGTGAAACGACATGGTGAACATGCGCCGCTTAACCATGCGCATTCACCACATCGCCTTTATTTCCATCAGCTCTTGCGGCTCAACAGAAATACGCCCTGCTCGCCAAACATGTTCCAGAACCACCACGGCGCATTGAGACGCAGCGGCGACCCCCACGCATTCAGCGCCACCGCCTTGTCGATCGAAACGCCGACCGTCTGACAGAGCTGCACGAAATCCTTGATCGTACAGTGATGAATGTTCGGCGTGTCATACCAGCTGTAGGGCAGAATATCCGTGCGCGGCATGTGTCCGGCGAACAGGAGCTGCATGCGCACTGTCCAGTGGCCGAAATTCGGAAACGAGACGATGGCATGCCGGCCGATCCGCAGCATGTGTTCAAGCACAACGCGCGGCTGGCGTGTCGCCTGAAGAGTCTGCGACAGGACGACGTAGTCGAAGGCATCGTCCGGATAATCGGCGAGATCGGTATCGGCATCGCCTTGGATCACGGCGAGCCCCTTGGCAACGCATTCATTGACGCCCTCGCGCGACAGTTCGATGCCGCGACCGTCGACATTGCGCGTCTCGGCAAGAATCTGCAGCAACTCGCCGTCACCGCAGCCAACGTCGAGCACCTTGGCGCCGTGCCCGACCATCTCGCTGACCAGCATGAGATCGACGCGCGCGCCGCTGCCGTTGCGAACCTGCGGATTTAATTTTCTGTCGCTCATTGCATTTACCGATCTTGCGGGAGTTACTTTTTCGCCGAAAGCCACGGAAGCCCGCGCGCCTTACCTGCGCCATCGAGGAAGCCGCGCACGATGGCGAACAGTTCCGGCTCATCGAGCAGGAAGGCGTCATGGCCTTTGTCGGTCACGATCTCGGCGAAAGACACACGCGCCTTTGCCGCATTCAATGCATGCACAATGGCGCGCGATTCCGGCGTCGGGAACAGCCAGTCGCTGGTAAACGACACCACGCAAAACCGCGTCGGCGTATCGCGGAATGCATTGGCGAGCACGCCGCCGTTGTCCGCCGCAAGATCGAAGTAGTCCATCGCTCGCGTGAGATAGAGATAGGAATTGGCGTCGAAGCGTTCGACGAAGGAAATACCCTGATGGCGCAGATAACTTTCGACCTGGAAGTCGGCATCGAACGAGAATGTCGCCTTCTCGCGATTTTGAAAGTTGCGGCCGAATTTACGGTGCAGTGCCGCGTCCGACAGGTAGGTGATGTGCGCGCCCATACGCGCGACTGCCAGTCCGCGGCGCGGATTGGCGCCTTCGAGATGATAGCGCCCGCCCTTCCATTCGGGATCCGCCATGATCGCCTGGCGGCCGACCTCATGGAACGCGATGTTCTGCGCCGAGTGGCGCGTCGCGGTGGCAATCGGCAGCGCGGCGAAAACGCGCTCCGGATAGCTCGCCGCCCATTGCAGCACCTGCATGCCGCCCATCGAGCCGCCGACCACGGCAAACAAGGTCTCGATGCCGAGATGGTCGAGCAGCATCGCCTGCGCGCGCACCATGTCGCGGATGGTGATGACGGGGAAATCGAGCCCCCACGGCTTGCCGGTCGCCGGATTGGTCGAGGCCGGCCCGGTGGTGCCCATGCAGCCACCGAGCACATTGGTGCAGATGATGAAGTAGCGCTCGGGATCGATCGGCTTGCCGGGACCGATGAGACTGTCCCACCATCCGCCTTTTCCGGTGACCGGATGCACATTATTGACGTGCTGGTCGCCGGTCAGCGCGTGGCAGATCAGCACCGCGTTGGTTCGCTCGGTATTCAAGGTGCCGTATGTTGTGTAGGCAATCTGGAATGGCGACAATTCAACGCCCGCATCGAGCTTAAGCGGCTTGTCGGCGCCGAAGCGGGCGACGTTGGAATCACGCGGATTGTCGGCATCGCGCACGATCTGGTCGCGCACCAGTTCGCTCTGGGTCGGTTTAACGTTCATCTCGAACACGGCCACCCGTGAGGGCGGCCTCCCGGACACATCAGGCCATAAAAAACCCGGCCTGAACGAAGGTTCGGCCGGGACCCTTGATGTTCCCCGGCCTGTTTAGCGAGTTGTTTAACGTGGCTGCAAGCCGGCCGGCTCAAATGACCACGAAGTGCCTTTTTCTTATTCCCCACCCCCGGCCGCGTCAAGCCGGGACCGCCGCCCCAAGGCCGGGTGGGCGCCGCCTTCGTCCCAACAAGGTTATGTTTTCTTTGCCTTTAAGGCCCGTCTTTCCTATCAATGCCGCCCATGAGCACGCCGCCCAAACCCATCGACCTGACCGAACTCCGCAAGGAGATCGACCGCATCGACGAGTCCATGCACCAGCTCCTGATGGAGCGGGGCGACATCATCGATCGTCTGATCGAGGTCAAGAAAAGCCAGGAATCCGGCTCCGCCTTCCGCCCAATGCGCGAAGCGCAGATGATGCGCCGGCTCGCCGAGCGCCATAAAGGCATTCTGCCGCTCGATACCGTCGAGAGCATCTGGCGCGTCATCATCGCGACCTTCACCTATGTGCAGCAGAACTTCTCCGCCCATGCCGACTTCTCGGCCGGCGACGCGCAAATGCGCGATTCTGCGCGATTTCATTTCGGCTTCACGGTGCCGCTGGTGCCGCATATGGGCGCGGCCGGCGTCGTCGCGGCGGTGTCGGAATCGCGCGGCGATCTCGGCCTCGTGCCGGTCATCTCCTCGGTCAGCGCCGGAGCATGGTGGACTGCGCTCGAATTCGACGCCGCACCGAAGATCATTGCCCGCCTGCCCTTCGTCGAGCGCCACGACCATCCGGCAGCGCTGCCGGTGTTCGTGATCTCCCGCGTCGCCGACGACGCCCGCGCCACCGAGGTCGAGGTCTGGAGCGTGCGCGTCTCGGGCTGGAGCGCCAAGGCGGCGCAGACCCTGACCACGCTGGCGGAGTTTCTGGCCGTGCCGGACCGCGCCTTCGACGGCGCGGCGCTTCTCGTCACCCTCCCGCAAGGCCAGAACATCCACGACATCGCCCAGCTGCTCGCCAAGGCCGGCGCCACCGTCCGCTCCATGGCTCTCGTCGGCAGCCACGCAACCCGCTATACGGTTGCCGCCGACAAGGCCTGACGTCCGCCGCAGCGACGCCTCACCTCCAACTACGGCCAGAACCATGACTGCAAACCGTCCCGTCCCGCGTCCCGGCGTGCTCGACATCGCGCCCTACGTTCCCGGCAAAAGCAGCGCCCCCGGCGTCGACAAGATCTACAAGCTGTCGTCGAACGAGAGCCCGCTGGGGCCGTCACCGAAAGCCGCCGCCGCCTATCAGGCCGCGGGCGCCAAGCTCGAGGATTATCCGGACGGCGCTGTCACCGAACTGCGCAACGCTATCGGCCGGGTTTATGGACTCGACCCGGCGCGTCTTGTCTGCGGCGCCGGCTCCGACGACCTGCTCAACATGTTGGCGCAAGCTTACCTGACCGACGGCGATGAAGTCGTGTACTCGCAGCACGGCTTCCTGATGTATCCGATCTATTCGCTCAGCCGCGGCGCCAAGCCGATCGCCGTGCCGGAGAAGAACTACACGGCCGACATCGACGCGCTTATCGCGGCGGTGACGCCGAAGACGCGCATCGTCTTCATCGCCAACCCGAACAACCCGACCGGCACTTACGTTCCGTTCGACGAGATCAAGCGCCTGCACAAGGCGCTGCCGCCGAACGTCATCCTCGTGCTCGACGCTGCCTATGCCGAATACGTTCAGCGCAACGACTACGAGGCGGGCATCGAGTTGGTCGCGACGTCGGAGAACGTCGTCATGTGCCGCACCTTCTCCAAGATCCACGGCCTTGCCGCGATCCGTCTCGGCTGGCTCTACGGTCCGGAAAATATCGTCGATGTGCTTAACCGCGTGCGCAGCCCGTTCAACGTCAACGCGCCGGCGATCAAGGCCGGTGTCGCGGCCATCGAAGACGCCGCGCACCTGGAAAAGGCTGTCGCCCACAACAACCAGTGGCTTGCCTGGGTGAGCGACGAATTGACCAAGCTCGGCCTCACCGTGACGCCGAGTGTCGGCAACTTCGTGCTGATGCACTTCCCCGAGACCAAGGGCAAGACGGCGCCGGAAGCCGATGAGTTCCTGACGAAGCGCGGGATCATCCTGCGCCGCGTCGCCGGCTACGGCCTGCCGAATTGCCTGCGCATGACGATCGGCACCGAGGAAGCCAACAGGCTCGTCATTGCCGCGCTCAAGGACTTCCTGGGGAAAGCGGCGTGAGCAAACCTGCTCCTCTCTACAATCGGCTGGCGCTCATCGGCGTCGGCCTGATCGGCTCGTCGATCGCGCGTGCGGCGAAGGCGCAGGGCGCGGTCGGCTCGATCGTCGCCACCGCGCGCTCCGAGGCGACGCGCAAACGCGTTGCCGAACTCGGCCTGGCTGACCAAGTGGTCGAGACCGCCGCGGCCGCGGTCGAAGGCGCCGATCTGGTCATCGTCTGCACGCCCGTCGGCGTCTGCGGCGCTGTGGCGAAAGAAATTGCCCCACATCTGGCGCCAGGCGCCACCGTGTCCGATGTCGGCTCGGTAAAGGGTTCGATCGTGCGCGATATGGGTCCGCATATTCCCCAAGGCGTGCATTTCGTGCCCGCGCATCCGGTGGCCGGCACCGAATATTCCGGCCCCGACGCCGGCTTTGCTGAACTGTTCGTCAACCGCTGGTGCATTCTCACACCGCCGCCGGGACAGAACCAGGCTGCGGTCGACAAGCTCGCGGCATTCTGGAAGCTCATCGGCGCCAATGTCGAAACCATGGCGCCGGATCACCACGATCTGGTGCTGGCGGTCACCAGCCATCTACCGCACTTGATCGCCTATACAATTGTCGGCACGGCCGATGAGCTTGAGACGGTGACGCGCTCGGAAGTGCTGAAATTCTCCGCCGGCGGCTTCCGCGACTTCACCCGCATCGCCGCGTCCGACCCGACCATGTGGCGCGACATCTTCGTCACCAACAAGGACGCGGTGCTGGAGATGCTCGGCCGCTTCAATGAAGACATCGCCTTGCTGACCAAGGCGATCCGCAATGGCGACGGCGACACTTTGTTCGAGCACTTCACGCGGACGCGCGCGATCCGCAAGGGCATCGTGCAGATCGGCCAGGATTCGCCGGCACCCGACTTCGGCCGCGGCCATCAGACCCTGCCGCCCGAGCCACTGCCGAAACCTTACGCATCGGACGAGTAATTACCGTTCTGCGAGCGCCAGCCGCGCGCCGAGCAGCACGAAGGCGGCGGCGAAGGTTCGACGCATCCAGGTCATGACGCCCGGCCTCGTGACGACGCGATCGCGGATCGCGCCGGCGAACAGGCCGTAGACGACAAAGACTGCGAAGGTCATCAACATGAATACGGCGCTCAATTCGAGCATCAGCGCCACCGGATTCGGTTCGTCGGCGGCGACAAAAAGCGGCAGGAACGCGAGAAAAAAGATCGACAGCTTCGGATTGAGGATGTTGATCAAAAAGCCCTTGATGGCGATACCGATCGGCGGACGCTGGTCGCCTTCCTTCGAAACGCTCAGCACGCCATGTTCTCGTAGCGCGCTCCACGCCATGTAGAGCAAATAGGCGCAGCCGGCATATTTGAAGATCTGGAAGGCGAGCGCGCTGGTGTGCAACAGCGCAGCAAGCCCGAGAATGGCGGCTGCGATATGCGGCACGATGCCAAGCGTGCAGCCGAAGGCGGCAGCGATGCTGGCGCGCGAGCCCCGCGACAGCCCGATCGCCAGCGTGTACAGCACGCCGGTGCCAGGCGAGACGACAACGATGAAGGATGTGATGAGGAATTCGAGCGTCATCGCAACACCTTTCCAGCCGGAATGATACCGCACGGCGTAACCGCGGCGCCACCCGATTTCTGACAGTGCCTAGAACAGCGGCGGCATCTCGCCGACCGGGATAGGCCCGAGATAAACGCGGCCTTCGTCGACACGCAGCGGCAGCGCCACCGCCGGCCGGCCCTCGAGCGTGGTCTGCTGGCCGAGCATGTTGATGCCGGCGGACAAATTGGCGCCGACCTGCTGCTTGGCGGCCTGGCCGAGCCCCGGCGAAAAGCGGTCGAGCGCGTTGGCGAGTTTGTCCATCGACGGCGAGGCCTGCACCAGGTTCTGCGCGTCGATGGATTTCAGGAACGGCTCGAGCCCGGCCACGGTCAGGCGCAACTGGCCTTGCAGCCGCCCGTTCGCATTGATCGTCAGCGTGCCGGAGCCGACGGCCAGTGTCTCGCCCTGCACCACACGCGCCTCGGTCACCTCGACCTTGCCGCCATTGGCGGCAATCTCCTGGAAGCGCTCGGGCCACGGCTTCGGCGCAAAGTCGTTGAGGCCACGCAGCACCATGTCGGCCACGGCGTCGACGGGCTGCGCCGACAAGGCGCGTATGCCGGGCGCAAAGGCGCCTGTGGTGCGCAAGGCGACCTCGACCACCGGCTTTTGCGTGATCATGCCTTCGATGAGGCGGCCGTGCAGCTCGAGATGCTCGGCGCGCAGCAGAGGCCGCGCATTGCCGTTATCGACGGCGTCGACCGCCGGCCGCTCGAATGACAACGATAGGCGCTCCGGCCGCGTTGGCGTGCCACGCAGACTCGATTGAAAGAGCTTCCAGTTGACGGTCAGCTCCGCCGGACCGCCGGGCGCGGATACCGAGAGCGGCCCATGGTATTCGCCGATCAGCAAGGTCGGGTCATAAACCTGGGAGACCAAAGTCACGGCTTTGGTCTTCATCTCGAAGGGGATGCGGCTGCTCTTGATCTGCGCGACCGCGTCGCTGCACCTGAATTCGAAACGGAACGGAAAACCGCCGAGGTCCTCGGTGCCGCAGGTGAAGGTACGGCCGGACTTGGCCTCGCGCGCGCGCCAGCCCGCGAGCATATCCTGCGCCTTGCCCGCCGCCACATACCAGAAGGCCGACCAGCCGCCGATCAGCGGGGCGACCAGAACGATCAGTACGATATAGCGCCGCGACGACGAACGGCGGGATGGCGATTCGAGGGACATGGCGTGATCGAAAAACCTGTCAAATGCGGCGGTTTAACGCCTCGCTTCGGAAGGCGACGCAGCGCCGCCGTTGTGCGCAGGATCATACGCGAAGGCAAGGGGCGAACGCGCCGCACCGCCTAAAGTTTCCTGCAGAGCCCCAGTGCGGCCCGCCCCATTGCGCCTGGGCCGGTAGACTGCTACGCGCCCGGCCCGGTCTGGACCATTTCCGGCACACTTGGCAGCAATGACGGCGCCTTCCGACGACAGCGGCGATCTTTGGGTCTTCGCCTATGGCTCCCTGATGTGGCGCCCCGGTTTCGAAGCCGTGGAACGGCGCAAGGCGCGCCTCGTCGGCGCCCACCGCGCACTTTGCGTCTACTCCTTCGTTCATCGCGGCACGCCGGAAAAGCCGGGTCTGGTTCTCGGGCTCGATCGTGGTGGCAACTGCCGCGGCATCGCCTATCGGGTTGCCGCCGACAAGCGCGAGCAGACGATCGCTTATTTGCGCGAGCGCGAGCAGGTGACGATGGTCTATCTCGAAGCCTGGCGGCAGGTCTGGCTCGATGACGACCCGCGCGAGAGCGTGCGCGCGCTCTGCTACATCGTCGATCGCGGTCACGAGCAATATGCCGGACAACTCTCCGCCGCCGAGCAGTTGCATTACTGCCGGCAGGGCCATGGCCGCTCGGGCGCCAACCGCGACTACGTGATCGCCACCGTCGAAGAGTTGGAGGCCATGGGCGTGCGTGACCGCGGGCTGCATCTCCTGGCGCAGCAGCTCAAAGGCAACTGAGGGTTATTCGCTCCGCCCTAATTCGCGGCGACCTTCCTCGATCAGCCGGGCGGTGGCCGTTTCAATCTCCTCCTGCAGCCGGGCGAAGAATTCGTTCTGAGGCAGCCCGGCCGGAATGACGTCGAGAAACTCGACGACAACCGTTCCCGGGTAGCGCAGCAGGCTGCGGCGCGGCCAGAACAGGCCGGAGTTCAAGGCAACCGGCTGGCATGGCACGCCGGCGCCTGCATAGAGATGCGCAACGCCGAATTTATAACGCGGCTCCGCGCCGGCCGCGCGCCGCGTGCCTTCCGGGAAAATGATGAGCTGGCGATTCTGCATGAGCTCGTAGTGCGCCCGCGCGGTCATGGCCCGCAGCGCCGCCGCGCCGCCGCCGCGATCGACCGGGACCATGCGGCCCTTGATGGTGAACCAGCCGAACAGCGGAATCCATTGCAGCTCGCGCTTGAGAATGAACACCGGATTGGGAAACAGCGTCACCAGCGTGAAGGTCTCCCAGGCCGACTGATGCTTGGAAGCGACAAGCAGCGGCCCCTGCGGGATCTTGTCGCGTCCACGGATCTCGATCTTCACGCCGGCGATCACGCGCAGCAGCCAGAGATTGATCCGGCCCCAGATGCGGGCGATTTCGACGATGCCCCAATAGGGCATCAGAAATGTCGGCAGCGCGAGCACGAGCCAGATCGCGGTATTCAGATAGAAAGCGATGTTGAAGAGGACGGAGCGGATGAGAAGCACAGGCCGTGGTCCTTACGAATTGATATCGGGGTCGACGCCCATGCGCACGAGCGCGAACAGGTATTTCAGGTACTCGGCAACAAGGAAGCGTGTGGTGCCCAAGCTTTCCCACCATGGCTCGGTACGCACCTTTTCGGAAATGACCGGATAGGCGATCAGCGTCACGTCGGGCAGCTGATGCGCGATCTCGGCCATGGCGCGCGGCATGTGCCAGTTCGACGTCACGATGATCAGCGATGTGAAATTATGTTCGCGTGTCCAGCGTTTCGTCTCCAGCGCATTGCCGAAAGTGTTAAGCGCCGAGCGGTCGAGGTCGATACAGCAGTCGAAATATTTCGAGTAGAGCGGGGTCAGCCGCGCGATCTCGGTCGCGGAGGTGGCGCGATGCACGCCGGTGATGAGCAGGCGCTTGCCGCGTTCGGAGGCCAGAAGCTCGATGGCATCCGGGATACGCGCAGCAGCACCGGTCAGGACGACGATGCCGTCCGCCTTGCGGCCCAGATTCACCTCGCCGTCCGCGATCTGGGCGGCAAACCAGAAGAAGCCACCGGTCAGCGCCAGCGCGCCGACGATCGCGACGGTCATGGTCAGAAAACCGATCCAGCGGACGAAACCAGCGAACATTGCTTACCGAAATCCGTTCAAACCGGGGACGGCATAGCACTATTGGCCTGCCGTGATCTACGCGCAAAACCGGCCTAGAAAACCCCTTGAAATCTAGTCGATCGCGTCGAGCGTGCTGTTGACGGTGCGCCGGGAGGTCAGCGCGGTCACGACGGCGCTGAGTACGATCTGGGCGAGCACGGCAATATAGCCAAAGAATCCCAGTGAAAACGAACCGAAGAGCGCCGCGCTCTGGTCACCGCCGGCGGTGCCGGTGGTGAAGCGGCCGATCAATGCGGCGAGCGCAAAGAGCAGCACCGCGACGCCACCGCCGATCATACCGCCCTGCAGACCCATGACGAGGAAGTGGCGCTGGAAGTGACCGGCAATGAAGTTGTTCTTGGCACCGACCAGATGCAACACTTCAATGACGTTCCTGTTCGTCGCCATGGCGCCGCGCGTGGCGAAGGTGACGGACAGTACCGTCGCAGCCAGCATCAGGATCAGGATGACGACGCCGCCGGCGACGACCGAACTGGCCATGGCGCGCATGCGGTCGATCCAGCCACGGTGGTCGTCGAGCGTCGCGCCGGCCGCCTGATCGATCAGCAGGCGATTGAGCCGTGCCATATCAACGGTCTCGCCGGATGCGAGACGCACCACGATCAGCCGCGGCACAGGCAGATCGCCGAGGCTCAGGCCGCTGCCCAGCCAGGGCTCGAGCAGTTTCGATGACTCTTCCTTCGAGAACACGCGCACGTCGGCGATGCCGGGGAAGGCCTTGGCGATCGCCGCGGCCTTGGCCACCGTCGCATCGGTATCGCGGCCGGGCGCCGGCACGACCTGGATGGTCACCTCGCGCGCTACATCGGACTGCCATTCGCTGGCGGCCTGTCCGACCAAGATCACCGCGCCGGTGGTCAGCGAGGCCAGGAAAGTCATGATGGCGACGACGGCGATCAGCGCACGCCCGGCGATCGAATTGCGCGGCACCACCGGTGTCTCGAAACGCGGCCGCGCCGGTACCGCGAAACGCTGCGGCGTTGCCGTGTCGGCATCGATGTCGTCGGCAACGGCCATGGCGATCAGTCGTAAATGTGCAGCCGGCCGTCGTGCAGCACGAGCCGGCGGGCGTC
This sequence comes from Undibacter mobilis, assembly GCF_003367195.1. Lineage (NCBI taxonomy): Bacteria > Pseudomonadati > Pseudomonadota > Alphaproteobacteria > Hyphomicrobiales > Nitrobacteraceae > Undibacter > Undibacter mobilis. The sequence continues at coordinate 502,654 of NZ_QRGO01000001.1, forward strand.
GTATTGATCCATCAGCGCGATGTCGTGCGTCGCGATGACGACCGACGTGCCCGATTTGTTGAGTTCGATGAACAGCCGCAACAGGCGCTGGGCCAGCGGCGGATCGACATTGCCGGTCGGCTCGTCGGCGAGCAGCAGTTGCGGGCGGGCGATCACGGCGCGGGCGATGGCGGCGCGCTGCTTTTCGCCGCCGGACAGGACCGGCGGCAGCGCCCACATGCGATCGCCCAGATCGACCCAGTTCAACAGCTCGATCACCTCGTCGCGATAGCTCTCTTCGGGACGGCCCATCACGCGCAGCGGCAGGGCCACATTCTCGTAAGTGGTCATGTGATCGAGCAGCCGGAAATCCTGGAACACGATGCCGATGCGCCGGCGCAAGGTCGCCACCGCATCCTTGGACAATGTCGCGACATCATGGCCGAACTGCGTGATCAGGCCGCGTGTGGGCCTGAGCGACAGGAACAACAGCTTCAGGAGGGAGGTCTTGCCGGCCCCCGAGGGCCCGGTGAGGAACTGGAAGGAATGCGGCTCGATGCGGAAGGTGAGGTCGCGCAGAACCTCGGGCCCGAGCCCATAGCGCAATCCCACATTTTCGAATCGGACCAAGCCGGCCTCCGCTGCTGCCGTTTCTTCTGCTGCCGCGAGCCCGGCCCTGAGCCCCCAAAGGGCCGGTCACATCCCGTTAGACCCTGCTTTTTACAGGAGAATCAACGAGCCACCATAGGCCGCACCGGCGGTTTTGGCCCTTTAAGCCGGTATCTCATGGTTTCCGGTCCATTAACGGTCGGCTGTTAGGGTCGGAACCGCAATAAAACGCTGCAGAACCGTATGTTGATCGTCTGTCCGACCTGCGCAACGTCTTACATGATCGACCCGGCCTCGGTAGGCCCGACCGGGCGCGCGGTTCGCTGCGCGCGTTGCAAGGCGACCTGGTTCGCCACCCCGGGCAAACCGGCCGGTCCACCGAGTGTATCGGCCTTCGTCGACGGCGTGATCGCCGAGGCCGAGGCCGAAGCCCAGGGTGCCCCAAGCCCGCCGCCACCGGTTTTCGACGCACCGCCATCCGCTCCTCCGAGTCTGCCGCGCGCTGAATCGCCTTTCGCGCCGGAGCCACAGGGGTTCGACACGGAAGCGCGGCCGGAGAATGACACGCACCAGGAGCAGGCCTTCGATCATGGTACCGCCCTGCCCGACACCATCAATGTGTCCGACTCGCCGCCGCTCGCGCCGCATCACGATGAGGCCTATGGCGACGGCGGCAACGCCTTCTTCAGCGGCCCGGCGCCGCACGACGCCGAAGACGGCGCCAGCTTTACGGCGCGCCGCGCGCGGCTGAAGGCCAAACTCAAGAAGGACGGCCGCAAGTCGCGCTGGATCGCCGTCATCGTCGCGCTCATTGCCTTCAACATCGCCCTGATCGGCGGACGCAGCTACATCGTGCGCCATCTGCCGCAGACCGCGTCGCTGTTCGCCGCGATCGGCTTGCCGGTCAATCTGCGCAATCTCGAATTCGAGGACATCGCGATTTCGAAGGAGACGCAGGACGGCGTCTCGATCCTGATCATCGAAGGCCGCATCGTGAACACGTCGCGCAAGGCCGCCGATGTGCCGCGGCTGCGCTTTGCCGCGCGCACCGCGGCCGGTCAGGAAGTCTATACCTGGACCATGCAGCCGCCGCGCACGATCCTCGGTCCCGGCGACTCGATGCCGTTCACCAGCCGGCTGGCGGCACCGCCGGCGAATGCGGCCGATGTCCTGGTGCGCTTCTTCACGACGCAGGATGTCAACGGCGGGCTGAAGTAGATCCGTCATCGTCGTCAAGAATAAAATCCGCCATCGTCCTGAAGAGCATCGCGCTAGCGACGCTCCTCAGGATGAGGCCGGTTGGGTGCGGCGGCGCATGAAGTCGACGGCGGTGGCTAAGGTGACGCGTTTGTGGCCGGGATGAAGCCGGATGAGGCGCGTACGTTCTCAGAAATCCTTGAGCAGCCGCTCGATGTAGTCGAGTTCGAGCTGCGGGCGGAAGCCTTCGCCGAAGCGCTTGCGCAACTCTTCGAGAATGCGGCGCGCGCGCTGCGCATCGATCTCGCCCGGCACCTTCACCGTGGTGTCGTCGCCGTAGTCGCGGCCGCGCAGAGGCCGGCCGAGCGGATCGGTGTTTTGTTCGGCGCGCTGCCGGCCGCGGCCGGGCTGGCCGTTCGGGCCGGGCCCGGCCTGGCCTTGTCCCTGCTGCATCTGCTGCGCAAGACCTTGCGCGCCCTTGCGCATGGCCTCTAACGCGCGGCCCTGGCTGTCGACGGCACCATCGGCATTGCCGTCGCCGAGACTGCCTTCGGCCTCGCCCATCGCCTCGCCGGCATCGCCGAGCTGACCCATCCCGTCCTGATCGCCCTGCTCCTGCCCCTCGCCCTGCTGGCCTTCGCCCTTCTGGCCTTGGCCTTTCTCGCCCTGCTGCTGGCCCATGCCGCGCTGACGCAATTGCTCGAGCAGCTTGTTGAGCCGATCCTTGAGCGCCTGCTGGTCCTGCTTCAGGTCGCCCATCTGCTGGTTGCCCTGCTGGCCGCGTTGCCCGCGCTGCTGGCGGCGCTGGTCCTGACCTTCCTTGAAGGTCTTGTCGCGCAACTGCTGCTGCTTGCGGATCATGTCGCTCAGTTCGTCGAGCGCCGAATTCATGTCCTGATCGCCCTGGTCCTGATCGGCACCGGGGCGGGCCATCTGCAGATTTTCCATCATCTGCTGGAGCTGATCGAGCAACTGCTTGGCGGCATCGCGGTTGCCCTGACGCGCCATCTGCTCCATGCGATCCAGCATGCTCTTGAGATCGCGCTGGCTCAGCATTTGCGTGTTGCGGTCGAGCGGACGTTGCTGCGCCTGCGGGTTCTTGCGCATCTCCTCGGCGAGCGCCTGCAGGAACTTGTCCATCGCGGCGCGCAGATTATCCATCAGCTTCTTGAGTTCTTCGTCGCTGGCGCCGCGTTCGAGCGCCTCGCGCAGCGCATCCTGCGCCTGACGCAAAGCCTGCTCGGCCTGGCTGACATTGCCGTCCTCGATCTGCAGCGCCATCTGCCACAGCCGGGCGACGACATCGCGCAGCGAGTCGTCGGTCTTGGCGTTGCGCAGGTCGAAGAAGATCGAGCGCAGACCGAGATAGACGCCGGCCTCCGGCGTGAAGCGCTCCGGCGCAATGGCCAGCGCATCGAGCGCGGTCAGCACCAGCGGCTTTTCGTTGGCGTCGAGCGCGAGAATGCGGCGCTGTTCGACGAGCGCGCGCGCCAGCGGCTTGACGAAAATGCGCTGCGGCAGCGTGAGCTCGCGCGGCTGGCTTTCGCCGACATTGCCGCCTTCGTCGCGCACGGTCAGCGTCACCGTCACCGTGCTGCCGGCCCACGGATTCTCGGTGAGGTCCTGCGTGGTCTGCGCCGCGCCCGAGCGCGTGCGCGCCTGCGGCAGTGTCAGCGGGAATTGCGGCGCATCAAAGAGCGGACGGCGCTTGCTGTCGGCGACCGATTTTCCGGCGGTCGCCGACTTGTCTTGCTTCAGCGCGAAGATCGCCTTGCCTTCGACGATGCCGTAATCGTCTTCCATCTTGTAGTCGAGCCGCAGCGCGCCCCGCGCCTGCCGCTCCGGATCCTTGATCAGTTCCACCGTCGGCGCGCGATCGGGAATCGCGGCAAAGCTCCACACCGGATCGGTCGAGGCCGCACCGCGCAAGGTCACCTTGCCGTCCGTCTTGATGACGAACCGGCGCTCTTCGGTGCCGGCCGGCAGCGCCGTCTTCGGATCGAGCGGCACATCTTCGATGCCGCCGGCGCGTTCGATGTCGAACGACACCTTGCCGGTCGAGCGCACCACAAGCTGGCTGCCGGCGGGCACCGAAATCGGCGCACCGGAAAGGTCGACGGTCGTTGTTTCACCCGGCCGCACGCCGGGCAGCATCACCGGCGGACGGCCGGTGTAATTCGGCGGCGTGACCCAGGCGTCGATGCGGAAATTGGCCGGCGCGACCACGCCCTTCCAGTCAAAGGCGGCGGTGACGCGCTTCCAGCGCTCGCTGCCCGCGGAGATGAAGGTCGCGGCGACAAGCAAGACAACGAGGGCGCGCAGCGCCATCGGATCGCGCAGCGAGAGCTTGGGCTGCGGCCAGCCGGCCTTGAGCTTGTTCGCCGCCAGCAGCGCGCGTTCGATATGCGCCTGCCACAAAGCCTGCGCGACGGGATCGTTGCGGTTGGCGGAAATCTCGTCGGCGATGCTGGTGGCCGGGCGATGCATGGCACCGCTGCCCGCGTCGAGACGCCGCAGGCCTTCGCGATCGCTCGGCACGCGCAGACGCAGGATCGGGATCGCGGCGACGACGAAGACCGCGACGAAGACGACAAGACCGATGACGCGGCCGAGCGGCGGCAATGCCAGCCACAGTCCCGCCCAGGACATCGCGAGGAACAGGCCAAGCGCGGTCGCCAGCGCCGCCAGCGCCGGCCACAGCCGCTCCCACAACAGGCTACCGCGCGCGCGTTGGACCGCGCGCGCCAGCATCAACCGCGCAGTGCGCGGCTTGTCGCTGTTCAAAGGGTCCTCTGCGTCCAAAGGCACTCCGCGTCGCTACCGGGGCCAGAGAATCTCGCCATCGACGAGGCTAACACGTTCCCGGAGCCTACCAGCAAGCAAGCCCCGAGCCACGTAACAAGAATGTCAGGTCTTTATTGGCCTACAGCCAGCCCGGTATGCGATCGAGCGCGATTATTTGGTCAACTTCAAGGCGGGGCCGGATTACGGCCGAATCCGCGCCTTTGACCAGCACTTCCGGCACCAAAGCCCGCGTATTGTAAGTTCCCGCCTGAACGGCGCCGTAGGCGCCGGCCGTCATGACGGCCAGAAGATCGCCGCTTTTGGGCTCCGCCATCTCGCGGTCGAGACCGAGGAAATCGCCGCTCTCGCAAACCGGGCCAACAATGTCGGCGCGAATGCGGGGGCCGGCGGCCGCCGGCACCGTGACCGGGCGGATGGCGTGGTAGGCCTCGTACAAGGTCGGCCGGATCAGGTCGTTCATCGCCGCATCGACAATGACGAAATGCTTGGCCTCGCCGTGCTTCACGAACAGCACGCGGGTGACGAGGATGCCGGCATTGCCGACCAGAAGGCGGCCCGGTTCGAAGATCAGGCGGCAGCCGAGATCCTTGACCGCGCGCTTGACCACATCGGCATAGGCGTCGGGCAGCGGCGGCGGTTCGTTGCTCTCGCGATAGGGAATGCCAAGGCCGCCACCGAAATCGACATGCGAAATGGTGTGGCCGTCGGCGCGCAAGTCGCGCACGAACTCGGCCATCAGCGCGAACGCATTGGCGAAGGGATCGAGGTCGATGATCTGGCTGCCAATATGCATATCGACGCCGGACACCTCGATGCCCTTCAGCTTCGCGGCGTGCGTATAGACCTCGCGCGCGCGGCTGATCGGAATGCCGAACTTGTTCTCGGATTTTCCGGTCGCGATCTTGTGGTGCGTCTTGGCATCGACGTCGGGATTGACGCGCACCGAGACGTGCGCGATGCGTCCCTTGGACGCGGCGATCTGCGACAACAGATCGAGCTCGGGCTCCGACTCGATGTTGATGCAGAAGATGCCTTCGTCGATCGCCAGCGCCAGTTCCTGCGCGGTCTTGCCGACGCCGGAGAACATGATCTTGTCCGCGGGAATGCCGGCGGCGCGGGCGCGCTTGAGCTCGCCGCCGGAGACGACGTCGGCGCCGGCGCCCAGCCTGGCCAAAGTCTTGATGACGGCCTGGTTGGAATTGGCCTTCATTGCGTAGCAGATCAGCGCATCGGTATCGGCGAAGGCCGCGGCGAAGACCTTGTAGTGGCGCTCCAGCGTTGCCGTCGAATAGCAATAGAACGGCGTGCCAACCTCGGCCGCCAGCGTCACGAGGTTGACGTCCTCGGCGTGGAGGACGCCGTCGCGATAGTCGAAATGATTCATCGGGCTAACGGGCGCGCGGCGGCTAGTTCAACAGGACGTCGAGCGGAATACTTCTTTTCGGCCCTTTCGGCGTCTCCAGCATGTTGCTGCTGCCGCCCTGGGCCGTGCCGCCCATCGGCTGCACGGCGATGGGGTTGAGGGACTGTTTCGGCTGCTCGGCCGGCGCGCCTTCCAGCGCGGCGCCGGGCGGCGGATCGAGCGGGCCCTTGCGGCCGCAGGAGGCAAGCCCCAGCGACGCGACCAGCGCGCCGACGAGGGCGAGGCGGAAAAAGGATCGCTCGGTGGAAAGGCTCAAAGGCAGGACTCCTCGATACGGCGCGACCATAGCAAATCGGCAGACCATGGCCAATCTTGGCCGGTTCTCATTCAGGCGCGCTCTTTGGCGAGTTTCTTCAACCACTTCTTGGCCTGCGCCTTGACGTTCTTCGGCGCGGTGCCGCCATAGCTGACGCGGCTTTTCACCGAGCGATCCACCGACAGCACGCTGAACACGTCGCCGGTGATCTTCGGCTCGACCGCCTGCATCTCTTCGAGTGTGAGGCGGTGCAGCGGCACGCCCTTGGCCGAGGCAGCGGCAACGATACGGCCGGTGATGTGATGCGCCTCACGGAACGGAATGTTGAAAGTCCGCACCAGCCAGTCGGCAAGATCGGTGGCGGTGGCGTAACCCTCGCCCGCGGCCTTCTTCATCTTTGCCATGTCGGGGACAAGGTCGCCCACCATGCCGGCCATTGCCGCGATGGCGAGGCTGAGGGCCGAGAGCGCATCCATCACACCTTCCTTGTCCTCCTGCATGTCCTTGGCATAAGCGAGCGGCAGACCCTTCATGACGATCAGCAGGCCGTTGAGCGCGCCGATGATGCGGCCGGTCTTGGCGCGTACCAGTTCGGCGGCGTCCGGATTGCGCTTCTGCGGCATGATCGACGAGCCGGTCGTGAATTTGTCCGACAGCTTGACGAGGCCGGTGAGCGGCGACGTCCAGATGATGATCTCTTCGGCAAAGCGCGACAGATGCATCGCCGTGATCGAAGCGGCCGCCAGCGTCTCCAGCGCGAAATCGCGATCCGACACGGCATCGAGCGAATTGGCGGTCGGCCGGTCGAAGTCGAGCGCCGCCGCGGTCATGTCGCGGTCGAGATCGAACGAGGTGCCGGCGAGCGCGCCGGAACCGAGCGGCGATTCATTGAGGCGCTTGCGCGCATCGGCAAAGCGGCCGCGATCGCGCCCCGCCATTTCGACGTAAGCCAGCAAATGGTGGCCGAATGTCACCGGCTGCGCGGTCTGCAAATGCGTGAAGCCCGGCATCACGGTCGCGGCGTGTTCGAGCGCCCTCTCGGCGAGCGCGATCTGATACAGGCTCAGCGCCGCGTCAAGCGTGTCGATGGTGTCGCGCACCCACAGCTTGAAATCGGTCGCGACCTGGTCGTTGCGCGAGCGCGCGGTGTGCAGCCGCCCTGCCGGCGCGCCGATCATGTCGGTCAGCCGGCTCTCGACGTTCATGTGAATGTCTTCGAGCGCGCGCTTGAACGCAAATTTTCCGCCCTCGATTTCTGACAGGATCGTGTCTAGACCGTGAGCGATCTTTTTCGCATCGTCCGCCGCAATGATGCCTTGCTTGGCCAGCATGTCGGCATGGGCCTTGGAGGCGGCAATGTCCTGGCGGTAGAGATGCCGGTCGAAGTCGATGGAGGCGTTGATTTCCTCCATGATGGCATCGGGACCGGAGGCAAACCGCCCGCCCCACATTTTGTTGCTCATCGTGTCGCTCTAAACTCTGCTCTGTGACGTCATAACCCACCTGCCGAATGCAAAGCCGATCATGACCGAAGCTGCCCGAACCTTCGCCAAGAAACGCCTCGCCATGGTCGTGGCGGGAGGCATAGCCGGCTTGGCCATTGGGCTGGGCGGGGTATACGGGATCAGCACCCTCGTAGGCAATAAAGAGGCGTCCGGCGCCAACGCCGCCTGCCGGCCCGCGGTCGATCTCGCCCGGCTGATCGCACCCTTTGCGCGCGGCGAGGTCGCCGCCGTCAACATGGCCAAGACGCCGCTCAAGGTGCCGGGCTTCGCGTTTCAGGACGCGTCCGGCGCCCGCAAGACCATCGACGATTTCCGCGGCAAGACCGTGCTGCTGAACCTGTGGGCCACCTGGTGCGTGCCCTGCCGCGAGGAAATGCCGACGCTCGAAGCGCTGGAGCAGAAAAAAGGCGGCGCCGATTTCCAGGTGGTCGCGGTCAATATCGACACCCGCGACCCCGAGAAACCGAAAGCCTGGCTCAAGGACGTCGGCATTCACGGGCTGGCTTATTACGCCGATCCAGAAGCCCGGGCGTTTCAGGAGTTGAAAGCCGCCGGCCGCGCCTTCGGCATGCCGACGACGATGCTGATCGACAGCAATGGCTGCGAACTGGGCACCCTGGCCGGCCCCGCCGCCTGGGCGAGCGACGACGCCATCAAGCTGATCGAGGCGGCGATGGCCGGGGCAAAACGCGGCGGCTGACGGCCGGTGTCCCCGCCGCGACTGCGACGTTGCGCCGCCGTTAGCGCGTCGGCACCGGCTTGTCGCCGCGGTAATCGTAGAAGCCGCGTTGCGTCTTGCGACCCAGCCAGCCGGCTTCGACATATTTCACGAGCAGCGGGCACGGCCGATACTTGGAATCGGCGAGCCCCTCATGCAGCACCTGCATGACCGACAGGCAGGTGTCGAGGCCGATGAAGTCAGCGAGCTCGAGCGGCCCCATCGGATGGTGCGCACCGAGGCGCATCGCCGTGTCGATCGCCTCGACGTTACCGACGCCTTCGTACAGCGTGTAGATCGCTTCGTTGATCATCGGCAGCAGAATGCGGTTGACTATGAAGGCCGGGAAATCTTCCGACACCGCGATGGTCTTGTGGAGCTTGGTGACAAAAACCTTGCTGGCGTCGAAAGTGGCATCGTCTGTGGCGATGCCGCGGATCAGCTCGACGAGCTCCATCAGCGGCACCGGATTCATGAAATGGATCCCGATAAAGCGCTCCGGCCGGTCGGTCGACGAGGCCAGACGCGTGATCGAGATCGACGAGGTGTTGGAGGCAACAATGGCCTCCGGCTTCAGGACCGGGCACAAATCGGCGAAGATCTTGCGCTTGGCTTCTTCCTTCTCGACCGCCGACTCGATGACGAGGTCGCAGGCACCGAGATCCTCGATCTTCTCGGCCGGGCCGATGCGCGCCAGAGCCGCCTTGCGCTCGTCTTCCGAGATGGTCTTCTTCGAGACCTGACGGGCCATGTTGCCGTTGATCGTGGCCATGCCAGCCTTGATCCGATCGGGAGAAATGTCGTTGAGCTTCACGTCGAAGCCGGCGAGCGCGCACACATGGGCGATACCGTTGCCCATCTGTCCGGCGCCAATGATCCCGACGGTCTTAATAGTAGCGGTCATTGCTGATCCGATTTGTTGTGTCCCTGACGGGGCGGCCCCATCGCCCCGTATTTACGCCGAACCGAGGCGTTGCGCCACCGGGACAAGGCGCCACGCGCCCGGTCCCGGTGTTGAACACGCATTCCGAAAACGTCAGCGGCCGGCCGTATCAACGTCCGGCCTTGCCCAACTCCTCGGCCAATTCCGGCAGCGCCGTGTACAGATCGGCCACCAGGCCATAATCGGCGACCTGGAAGATCGGGGCCTCTTCGTCCTTGTTGATGGCGACGATGACCTTGGAATCCTTCATGCCCGCCAGATGCTGGATCGCGCCGGAGATACCGACGGCGATGTAGAGTTCCGGCGCCACAACCTTGCCGGTCTGGCCCACCTGCCAGTCATTCGGGGCATAGCCGGCATCGACAGCGGCGCGCGAAGCGCCCATCGCCGCCCCGAGCTTGTCGGCCACCGGCTCGATGTATTTGGTGAAGTTCTCGCGGTTCTGCATCGCCCGGCCACCGGAGATGATGATCTTGGCCGAAGTCAGTTCGGGGCGATCCGACTTCGACAGCTCCTCGCCGACGAAGGACGACACGCCCGGGTCGGCCGCGGCGTTGACGGTTTCGACCGAAGCCGAACCGCCTTCACCCGCCGCCTGGAAGGTCGAGGTGCGCACCGTGATGACCTTCTTGGCATCGGTGGACTTTACCGTCTGGATGGCGTTGCCGGCATAGATCGGACGCTCGAAGGTATCGGGCGACACGACCTTGATGATCTCGGAAACCTGCATGACATCGATGAGCGCGGCGACCCGCGGCATCACGTTCTTGCCGCAGGTGGTCGCCGGGGCGACGAAGGCGTCGTAGCTGCCCGCGAGCGACACGATCAGCGCCGCCAACGGCTCGGCGAGCTGATGCTCGTAGGCCGCGCCATCGGCAAGCAGCACCTTGGCAACGCCGTCGAGCTTGGCGGCGGCATCGGCCGCGGCCTTGGCGTCCTTACCGGCGACAAGGACATGGACGTCGCCGCCCAGTTGCTTTGCAGCGGTGAGCGCCTTGTGGGTGGCATCCTTGAGCGACTTGTTGTCGTGCTCGGCGAGAAGAAGCGTGGCCATGATCAGATTACTCCCGCTTCGTTCTTGAGCTTGGAGACGAGTTCGGCAACCGAGGCGACCTTGACACCGGCCTTGCGGCCCGACGGCTCGGTGGTCTTGATGACTTCGAGGCGCGGCTTGATATCGACGCCGTAGTCGGCGGCGGTCTTGTCCTCGATCGGCTTCTTCTTCGCCTTCATGATGTTCGGCAGCGATGCATACCGCGGCTCGTTGAGGCGAAGATCGGTGGTGACGATGGCCGGACCTTTGAGCTTCACGGTCTGCAGGCCGCCGTCGACCTCACGCGTGACGCTGACGCTGTCGCCGTCGCCGTCGCCGTCGATGGCGAGCTTGGAGGCAAATGTGCCCTGGGCCCAGCCAAGCAGCGCAGCGAGCATCTGGCCGGTCTGATTGGAGTCGTCGTCGATCGCCTGCTTGCCCATGATGACAAGGCCGGGCTGTTCGGCTTCGACGATACCCTTGAGGATCTTGGCGACCGCGAGCGGTTCGACCACGCCATCGGCTTTCACCAGGATGCCGCGATCCGCGCCCATGGCAAGACCGGTGCGGATGGTCTCGGAGGCCTGCTGCGGTCCGATCGACACCACGACGATTTCGGTGGCCTTGCCGGCTTCCTTCAGCCGGATCGCCTCTTCGACGGCGATCTCATCGAAGGGATTCATCGACATCTTGATGTTGGCAAGCTCGACGCCGGAGCCGTCAGCCTTGACGCGAATTTTGACGTTGTAGTCGACAACCCGCTTAACGGGCACGAGAATTTTCATAATGTCTTTCCCGGTCGGGGCTATCAGATAGAATGCGGCCGGAAGCTAATGGCGGCCGTATCGGCATGTCAACGCCTGTGCTGCAGCACAGCAGTATCAACGGTTCTGCCCGGGCGCCCAGAGCACGTCGCTGGCGCCCTTATCGTTGGCGTAACGGCCGGCAACGAACAGATAATCCGACAACCGGTTGACGTATTTGAGCGACGGTTCCGAAACGCCGTCCTGATCATTGTCGCGAAGCTTCACCATGACGCGTTCGGCGCGCCGGCAGACGGTGCGCGCGAGATGCAGGTAAGCGGAAGCCGGGCTGCCGCCAGGCAGAATGAAGGATTTGAGCGGCGCAAGATCGGCGTTGAGCCGGTCGATTTCGCGCTCGACCCAATCGACCTGCGCGTCGGTGACCGTCAGGCGCGCGCCGCCGGGGCCTTTCTCCGCCAAACACAGGTCGGCTTCGACATCGAACAGATCGTTCTGGATGCGCCCCAGCGCGGCATCGAAAGCCTTGTCCGCGGCGGTGTGGAGCCGCACCAGGCCGATGACGGCATTGACCTCGTCCAGGGTGCCATAAGCCTCGACACGCAAATCGTATTTCTTGCGCCTGTCGCCGGAGCCGAGCGCCGTGGTGCCGTCGTCGCCAGTGCGGGTGTAGATGCGGTTCAGGACGACCATTCAGACCCTCGCTCAAGCCTCAGCCGCGCATCACCCAGATCGTCAACATAATGACGACAATGGCGACGAATTGCAGCAGGACTCGCAGCCGCATCAGCTTCTGGGAGCGGTTCGGCGAGCCGCCGCGCATCATGTTGACGAGGCCGAGCACGAGCACAATCCCGACGGCAACGATCGCGGCCGGGACCGCAAAATGGGAGAGAAAATCCGACATGGCCGGCCTCTTATCACCCTCCCCCGGTCCGGGCCAGAGCAGGCCAGACCTGCACACCATACAGCCATGACTCGCCACAAGGTTGCATTTTTTCATGGTTTGATTGTAGCGTGTAGCCGGGTTCTCGGGGCGGGGGAAGCATGGCGCCTATGGTGGAGGAACGACCGGTGCGCCGCTCCATGCCGCCGAGCGCCTTGTGCGCGAGCGGCCCGCGAACCGGCCGCGCGCGCATCGATACCGCCGCCTATCCCGAACTCGATTGCATCTCCGGGCTGCTCCCGGCCGCCACGCTCGATTGGGCCATTCGCCGGGCCGAGCGGGTGGACGTCGGCGCCGACCGCGCACTCATCGCCGCCCGTTTGATCAGCGAGGAAACCTATCTGCGCGCGCTGGGTTCCCAACTCGGGATTGCATTCGAGCCGCTCACTGGGGTCCGTCGCGCCGACTGCCCGCTTGACGACGCGGCCCTGCTCGCCAAGGCGAGCACCGGCATGTTGCCGCTGTCGCGTCGCGACGACCAGCCGGTTGCCGTCGTCGTCGCGCCCCGCGGCCACGCCTCGCGCGGCCTGATCCACCTGATCCGCAGCAACCCGGCAGCCGCCGCCCGCTTTCGCCTCACCACAAACGAGGCCTTCAGCCGCTTTGTGCTGTCCATCGGCGGTGCGGCCCTGACCGACGCGGCAACGAACGATCTCGCTTTACGCTGGCCGGCGATGACAGCCCAATTATGCGGACGCGCGCGCGGAATGGCATTGCCGGCCGGTATCGTCATTCTGACGATCATGGCGGCGATATTTGCGCCTGCAACACTGCTGATCGCCGCCGAATTCTTGCTGTCGGCCGCCTTTATCGCCTGGCTCGTCTTACGTCTCACCGGCGCCTTGATCCGTCATCCCGGCCCACGGCCCACGGATCCGATCCCCGACACCGCACTGCCAGTGTACTCGGTGATCGCCGCGCTTTACCGCGAAGCCACCTCGGTGCCGGGCCTGCTCGCCGCGATCGGCCGCTTCGACTATCCGCCGGAAAAACTCGACGTCATCATTGCAATCGAAGCCGACGACAAGGAAACCCGCGCAGCGCTCCTCGCTACCGCCACGAAGTTTCCTATCACGGTCGTCGCGGTACCGCCCCGCGGACCGCGCACCAAACCCAAGGCGCTCAATGTGGCGCTGCCTTTTGCGCGAGGCGCCTACACGGTCGTCTATGACGCTGAAGACCGGCCGGATCCCGATCAGTTGCGCAATGCGCTGCAGGCCTTTGTCAGCGGCCCTGCTGATCTGGCCTGCGTGCAGGCGCGGCTTTGCATCGACAACTCCGAGGACAGTTGGCTCTCGGCCTATTACACGGCGGAATATGCCGGACAGTTTGACGTATTCATGCCGGGACTGGCGGCGCTCGGCCTGCCGCTGCCGCTCGGCGGTTCGTCCAATCATTTTCACACCGAGACTTTGCGCAAGATCGGCGCCTGGGATCCCTTCAACGTCACGGAAGACGCCGATCTCGGCATGCGCCTCGCGCGCTTCGGCTACCGCACCGGAATGATCGCATCCACGACCTATGAAGAGGCCCCGAACCGCTGCCTCCCCTGGCTGCGCCAGCGCACACGCTGGTTCAAAGGCTGGATGCAGACATGGGTCGTCCACATGAGCCAGCCGGGACGGCTGTGGCGGCAAATGGGACCCACGGGATTCACCGCCTTCCAACTCATGCTCGGCGGCAGCGTGCTGGCCGCACTGGTCCATCCGCTTTTTCTGGCGGCGATGATCGGCACCACGTTCCGGATCGGCAGCGCCCTGAGCGGCGAGCAGATCGCCATTATCGTCGTCGGTGCGCTTTACGGCGCCATGGCGATTCTGGGCTATGCGGGTTCGGCCGTCATCGGGTGGCTGGGGCTGGCGCGCCGCGGCCTGCTGTCATCGGCTTGGGTGCTGATGCTCACGCCGCTGCACTGGATCATTCTGTCGATCGCGGCATGGCGCGCGTTTTATCAACTGTTCGCGGCGCCGTTTGCCTGGGAGAAAACCGATCACGGGCTGGCGCGGTCCTCACGCCGCGCCACGCGCATGGTGCAAGCCCTCACGGAACTCGACCGCAGCCTCAGCAGCGCCAAACGCCGCGGCGAACTGCCAGCCGTCGACGAACGGACTATAAAAACTTCCGCAGATCGGCCGCCGCCTCTTCGGGCGAGCGCTTGAGATTGAACGGTGCGACGAAGCGGCCCTGCTTGTCCATCAGATAGACGATGGCGGTGTGGTCCATGGTGTAGTCGTCGCCTTTGGTCGGAATTTTCTTGGCGTAAACCCGGTAGGCTTTCTCCGCCGCCTCGATCGCTGGCCGATCGCCAGTCGCCGCCGTCATGCGCGGATCGAAGCTCGACAGATAGTCCTTCATCGTCGCCGGCGTATCGCGCTCGGGATCGACCGAGATGAACAACGAATTGACGCGATCGGCATCCTTGCCGAGCACCCTGAACACCTCCGACACCTCGAACAAGGTCGTGGGGCAGACGTCGGGACAATGCGTGAAGCCGAAGAACACCAGAAGCGGTTTGCCCTTGAAGTCTTCGTCCGTAATCGGCTGGCCGTTCTGGTTGATCAGCTTGAAGGGGCCGCCGACCGTCGAACCGGTCGCGACGACATTGTTGCCGAAATTGCCGGTGGCGTACCAAAGCGCCCCCAGAAACACGACGAGACCGGTGAGGAATGCCGCCAGAACGAGCAGCAAGTGAGTGGATCGGGACGTCGACATAGACAGGAATTTTCCATCAGAGGGTGCATTCGGCTGCAATCAGAAACAAGCCGCCAGCCCAGAACGCACCATTTCAAAGAAGACGGCACTACCGAAATAGGCCCATAGGCCAATGGTCAGGGCGAAGATTCCGCCGACAAGCAGCGAGAGCAGCATGGCAGGCCAGGGCATTGACGAGGTTTGCGTCGAAACCGGTACGTCGGTCCCCTGCATGTCGTCCCCTATCGAAACACCGCCGCTCCCAAAAGCCGAGCGGCACTGGAAAGAGCCATTCGCGATACTACTTTCACATAGGGCGGATCGCCGCGCCCCGCAATGACCGGTGGGGATACCACCGCCGTTAACCATGTTCCATTCGCAAGGCAGGAAACCCGGGCTGTTTCGGGACTTTCGTTGACTCAAAAGGTTAAAGCCGTAATGAATGCCCTTCGGCATCAGTTAAGAACTTCTCTCCCTATGGAGCTGTCTATGCGTACCGCTTTGGCCCTTTTTGTCGCCGTCTCGATGTCCACTGTGGGCTCGGCGGCCTGGGCCCAGAACGCGCCCGCCGCGGCGCCGGCAAAATGCGAGAACCCGAACGCGCTGGGCGTTACCCGTGTCGTCGAAATCGACACCACCGGCGGCCCGGGTTTCGGTTTCGAGCACTTCAAGGCTTATGATTTCCTGCGCGACAAGGAAGTCGTGCTCACCTTCGACGACGGCCCGTGGCCGGGCCACACACCGGCGGTGCTGAAGGCGCTGGCCGATCAGTGCACCAAGGCGCTGTTCTTCGCTATCGGCAAGCATGCCGGCTGGCATCCGGAAATTCTCAAGCGCGTCGCTGCCGAAGGTCACACCGTCGGTACGCACACCTGGTCGCACAAGGACCTGTCGCGCATGACACAGGACGAAGCGGTCGCCGAATATGAGAAGGGCCTCGCGGCCGTCAGCATCGCGCTGGGCAACAAGCCGGTGCAGCCGTTCTTTCGTTTCCCGGCGCTGCGTCATCCGCCGGAAATGATGAAGTATCTCGCCGACCGCAACGTCGGCATCTTCTCGACCGACCTCGACTCGTTCGACTTCAAAACCCGCAAGCCCGAGCATGTCATCGCCAACGTGATGAAGAAGCTCGAAAAGAACGGCAAGGGCATCATCCTGATGCACGACTTCCAGCCGGCAACCGCCGCGGCGACGCCCGAGCTGCTCAAGCGTCTCAAGGACGGCGGCTACAAGGTTGTGCAAATCACCGGCAAGACGCCGATCGAGCCGAAGAAGGAATTTGTCGATATGGTGATGAAGGAAATCGGCGGCGGCCTGGAAGAGGCCCGCCCGATGTCGAGCGTCATCAAGACCATCAAGGAAAATTGATCGCCGTCTGTTCGAAAGACCGGCATCCATCGACACGCGGCCGCGCTTCGCGAGAAGCGCGGCCGGTTCATTTTGGGGCCGATCTAAGGCCGCTACAGCCGACCTTGGATAGCCGGGCGGATCTCGCTTGCCTTGCGGCGCCGATTGAGCGCAGACTTGGCTCAGGCCAGCGGATCGAATCATTTCCGCGAGGCCTTCTCCGATTAAAAAGGAATACCCGATGGACGAAGACGTCCGGAAGCCGCTCCGGGCCGCGAAAGACGTGACGCGGCCAGCCACCATCAATCTGCCGAAGAAAGATAAAGCGCCCGAGCCGGAAATGGCGCGCGTCGGCCAGATGCGCCCGACATTGGCGCGATACCGTCTCCAGGTCGACCGTCAGACCAAGGCGACCTTCGCTTCACTCGATGAAGCGCGCATCGCCGGACAGGCGATCAAGAAGTCCTTTCCGGTCGTGCAGGTCTCGATCTACGACGCCGAGCAAAGCAAGCAGGCCAGCCTCGACTGACCGTTCGGCCGGCACGCGGCGCTGTGGCGCGGAACGCATGTCCGCCGGCAGGCGTTGAAGGCGGTGGACCGAAGCTCCGCGGTTCGTCCTCCTGCCAGCATAAGGCCTCGTCATGCCTGACATCGTGACGATCACGATCAATCCTGCCGTCGACATTTTCGTCGATGTCGAGCGCGTCGAACCAATCAGGAAGATGCGCTGCTCGGCGCCCAAACGCGATCCGGGCGGCGGCGGCATTAATGTCGCGCGCGTCGCCTATCGTCTGGGCGGCGACGTCACCGCGATCTATCCGGCCGGCGGCGCTATCGGCAAATTGCTGCAGAAGCTGCTCGACCGCGAAGGGATCGTCAGCATCGCGACGCCGTCCCATGTCGAGACGCGCGAAAACTTCACGGCGTTCGAGACGACCAGCGGCGATCAGTTTCGCTTTGTGCTACCCGGCTCGACGTTGCACCGCGCCGAATGGGAGGCCTGCCTCGACAAGCTGACGACGCTACAGGGCAAGCCGTCTTTCGTCGTCGCCAGCGGCAGCATTCCGCCCGGCGTGCCGGAGGATTTCTTCTCCCGCGTCATCCGCGAGGCCCGCAAACTCGGCGCCCGCACCGTGGTGGATACCTCCGGCGACGCGCTGAAAGAAGCGATTGCCGAAGGCGTCGATATCATCAAGCCGAACCTCAATGAGCTCAGCGAGTTCACCGGCGAAAAGCTCGACAGCGACGCGGCCTGTGTCGCCGCGTGTCGCAAGCTGATCGACGCCGATCGTGTGACGATGGTGGCGCTCACCCTGGGCGGCGACGGCGCGCTGCTGGTGACGAAGGACCGCGCGCTGAAAGCGCAACCGATGAAGATCGACGTCGTCAGCGCAGTCGGCGCCGGCGACAGCTTTCTCGGCGGGCTGGTCTGGGCGCTGGCTCAAGGGCAATCCGAGCACGACGCATTTCGCGTCGCGGTCGCCGCCGGCTCGGCCGCGGTGATGAACCCCGGCACCGAACTGTGCCGCGAGGTTGAGGTCAAGCAGTTGTTGCCGAAGGTCAAGATTGCGGAAATCTCGCTCTGAGCCGCCGCGCTACTTGCTTTCGAGTGCGAACACGCCGTTCCAGTCCGCCGGCGGCGCTTCCTTCTGAAAGCCGGCAATGCGCAAGGTGTAGATATCGACCAACCGGTCGAGACCGAAAGGCTGCACGGCCTGCCGGCAGCGCAAGATCATCTGCTCCGCGGCATCGAAATCCTGGCCGCGATAGGCTTTCAGCATATCGCCGAATACCTGCCGCAGCTGCAGATAAGTCTCACTCTGCGCAACATCGGCGGCGCCCAGCACGGAATAGACCGTTTCCGGCTCGGTCTTGCCCTTCACCGTGATGACGTCGAGCTCCAGGATCGCAAACCGATCGCCAATCGCCTTGGCGGTGTTGCTGCCGATGATAATGCCGACGCCGTAATTCTTGGACTGGCCTTCCAGGCGCGAGGCGAGATTCACGGAATCGCCGAGCACCGAATAATTGAAGCGCAGATCCGAACCCATATTGCCGACAACGCAGCGGCCGGTATTGATGCCGATGCCGATCTTAATCGGAATGAAACGCTGACCGCCCGCTTCGGCCTCCTTCTCGCGCTGCGCGTTGAGAATGTCGACTCGGCGCAGCATTTCCAGCGCCGCGGCGCAGGCGTGCGCCTCGTGATCGTTGTCCGTGAGTGGCGCATTCCAGAACGCCATGACGGCATCGCCGATATACTTGTCGATGGTGCCGTGGTTCTCGATGATCGCGTTGGTGAGCGGCGTCAGGAAGTTGTTCATCAGGGTGGTGAGGCCCTGTGGATCGTCCTTGTACAGTTCGGAAATGGTGGTGAAGCCGCGCACGTCCGAGAACATGATCGACATGTTACGGTCTTCGCCGCCGAGCGTCAGCGTCTCGTGCGATTGGGCGAGCTGGGCCACCAGTTCCGGCGACAAATACTGCCCGAACGCAGTGCGGATGCGGTGACGCTGCAGTTGCTCGCGGAAGTAATTTGTGAAGATCAGCGTCAGATAGATCAGGAATGTCGCCAGCAGCGGAAAGGTCGCGTCGATCAGTATGCGCTGTTGCGTGAACAGAACCCACGAGCCGGCCAGGATCGCCGCTGAGACCAGCGCGCCGAGGCCGAGCATCATGGCCGCGCCGAGCACGGGGCCGAGCGCGATGATGGTCAAGCCGAACAGCGTGGCGACGACGAGTTCCGCGCCGATCGCGTAGCTCGGGCGCGTCAACACCGATTTCGACAGGATGCTCTCCAGCACCTGGGCATGGACCTCGACGCCGGACATCGCCGGGTCGATCGGCGTCGCCTTGATGTCGCGCAGGCCCACAGCCGAAGTACCGACGAGCACCAGCTTGCGCGCAATGCGTTCCGGCGGCACGCGGCCTTCGAGCACATCCCGGGCCGAGACGTAACGGCCGGCATCATAGGGTGCGAAATGAACCCAGAGCTGGCCCTGCCCGTCGGTCGGCATGTCGAGCGCCGGAATGGCGACGCTGCGCACGCCGGCCGGACCGCTGTTGACGCGGAAGGCGCTGGCACGCGTCACCACGCGCAACATGTCCAGCGTCAGGGACGGCATCAGCGTGTCCTGCGCGTTCATCAGCATCGGCACGCGGCGCACGATGCCGTCGGCTTCGGGCTGCATGGTCAGCATGCCGCGGCCGGCCGCCGCCTGCTCCAGCACCGGCAGATTGCCGATGAGGCCGGGGTAATTGAGCAGGAAGCGGCGCGGATCAGGGCCAATCATCGCGAAGCCGACCGATGGCGGCTTGGCGGCGCCATCCGGCAGATGATGCCCGGATTCGCCGAGTACAACGCGCGAGGCCCGCATCGCTTCGGCGAACACCGCGTCATTATCCGGCAGCTTGCGCAACTCATCGCGGGTGGCGGCATCGAGATTGCGGAAGCTGTCGGCGGCAACGGCCGGCGACATTCGATCCGGCTCGGCGAAGATGATGTCGTAGGCGACCACCGCGGCACCGAGACGCGTGAGCTTGTTATTGAGATCGGCCAGCAAGGTGCGCGGCCATGGCCATTGCCCCAGCGCCTTCAAACTCGCCTCGTCGATGTCGACGATGACCGCCGGGCGCAACGTGGCCTCGCGCGGCTTGATGCGTTGATAGAGATCGAAGGTGCGGCTGCGCAAGGCTTCGAGCGGCGCCGGATCGGCGATGCGCAGCGTAACGAGCGCCGCCATCAGGACGAGGCTGACCGCCCGGCCAACGCCGAACCAGCGCCCGATTCGCCCAAGGATCTTCATGCTATTTCTCGCGGAAGGCGCGCATGAACTGATCGTAGAGCGGCTTCATCAGATAGGAGATGACGGTGCGCTCGCCGGTCTGCACGAAGGCCTCCACCGGCATGCCGGGCAGCAACTTCAACTCGCCGAGCTTCTTCAGTTCCTCCGGCGGCAGGCCGACGCGAATGGTGTAAAAGCTCAGCCCTGTGCGCGGGTCGGTCGAGGTGTCCGCCGACACCCGCGTCACTTCACCATCGATTTCCGGTGTGGTGCGGGTGTTGAAAGCCGAGAAGCGCAACACCGCGTGCTGGCCGACCTTAACCTGCGCGATGTCCTGCGGCTGCACCTTGGCTTCGACCTGCAACCGGTCATTATCCGGCACGATATACATGATCGGATCGGACGCGGAGATGACGCCGCCGATCGTATGCACCGCCGACTGGAACACGAAGCCGGTCTGCGGCGCGCGGATATCGACGCGGCGCAACTGGTCCTCGGCGGTGATCTTGCGCTCGACGAATTCGCCGATCTTGCCGTCGGTCTCGCGCAGTTCCTTGGCGACCTCGCTCGACAGGTTCTGGTCGATCTGAATGATCTGCAAACGGATCTCGGCGATCTTGCCGCGTGACTGCGCCGCGACCGCCAGCAGTTGCGCGCGCTCGCCGCCGAGCCGCGCCATCTCGCGCTCGAGCTGCGTGAGGCGCGAGAGCTGCACCAGATTCTTGTTATAAAGCTCGCGCACGCCGATGAGTTCGCGGCCGATCAGCTCGATCTCCTGGGCCTTGGCCGCTTGCTGCGCCTCGATGCCGCCGATCTCCTGTTCGAGTTGGGCGACGCGCTGGCCAAGCTGCGCCTTCTGGCCGGTGCGCTCGGTGCGGCGTAGCTCAAACAGCTTCTGCTCACTGGCCAGGGTCGCGGCAATATCAGCATCCTTGGCGCGCGCCACCAGATCCGGCGCAAAGGCGATGGCCTCGGCGCCATCGCGCTCGGCCTCGAGCCGCGCCTTGCGCGCCAGTTGCTGATCCAGCCCCTTGGCGACGATGGCGAGGTTGGCGCGCATCACGGTCTCGTCGAGCCGCACCAGCACATCGCCCGCCTTGACGCGGTCGCCATCGCGCACGCGCAATTCGCCGACAATGCCGCCGGTGGGATGCTGCACCTTCTGCACGTTCTGATCGACCACGACCGAGCCCTGCGCGATCAGCGCACCCGACAGCTTCACGGTCGCCGCCCAGCCGCCAACGCCGCCGCCGAGCAGGATGACGATCATCAGGCCGACGATCAGATGACGCCGGATCGAAGCGCGCGCTGCCGATGGCATCGGGGCTGTGCCGGTCATGCGCTGGCTCCGCCTTCCGAGCGTGCCGTGATCGGCGTCGCGGCGGCAACACCAGGCGGCCGCTGCAGCACCTTGGCCAGTACTTCGTCCTTCGGGCCGAGCGCCTGGACGCGGCCCTGGTTGAGCATGAGAATCTGATCGACGCCGGCGATCGCACTCGGCCGATGGGCGATGACGATGACGATGCCCTTGCGCTCGCGAATGCCAAGAATCGCACGCGTCAGCGCGGTGTCACCGTCGGCATCCAGATGCGAGTTCGGCTCGTCGAGCACAACGAGAAACGGATTGCGATAAACGGCGCGGGCGAGCGCGACGCGCTGCGCCTGTCCCGCCGAAAGCGCGTCGCCATGTTCGCCGACGGGCGTCTCATAGCCCTGCGGCAGCGCCACGATCATCTCGTGCACGCCAACGGCCTTGGCGGCGGCAATCACTGCATTGCCGTCCGGCTTATCCTCGAAGCGCGCGATGTTCTCGGCCACCGTGCCGGTCATCAGTTCGACGTCCTGCGGCAGGTAGCCGATATGGGGCCCTAGTTGCTCGGACGACCACTGATCGAGCGCGGCGCCGTCGAGGCGCACCTTACCGCGCGCCGATGGCCAGACACCGACGAGGACACGCGCCAGCGACGACTTGCCGGAGCCGCTCGGACCGATGATGCCGAGCCCCTGCCCGGCGTCGAGCTTGAAAGCGATCTCCTGCACCAGCACCTTGTTCGTGCCCGGCGCGGTTGCGGCAACGCCTTCGACGGCAAGCCGGTGCGACGGCGCCGGCAGCGCCATCGGCTGCTGTTGGGCCGGCATGGCCTCGAGCAGATTGTTCAGCCGCTTCCAGCTCTGCCGGGCGGCGACAAAGCCCTTCCAATTGGCGATGGCGAGATCGACCGGCGCGAGCGCGCGGGCGCTCAGGATCGAGCTGGCAATGATGATCCCGGCACTCGCCTGCTGATTGATGACAAGCCAGGCGCCGACCGCCAGCACGCCGGACTGCAAGAGCATGCGCAGCACCTTGGACGCGGAGCCGAGACCGCCGCCGATGTCGCTGGTCTGTTGCTGGCTGGCGAGATAGCGGCGGTTGGCGTTCGCCCAGCGCGCCGCCATACGCGGCAGCATGCCCATCGCGATCAGCACCTCGGCATTGCGCCGGCTCGCTTCGGCGATGTTGCTGCGGGCTGCCGCGGCCTCAATCACCGCTTTTGACGGCGCCTGCGTCATCACCTCGGTGGCCACGGTCAGCGCGATGAGAACGATTGCGCCGCCAAGCGCCGTGAGACCGATCAGCGGATGGAAGATGAAGCAGATAGCGAGGTAGAGCGGGATCCACGGCAGGTCGAAGAGCGCCACCGGCCCAAGACCCGAAAGATAGGAGCGCACGGCGTCGAGATCGCGCAGCGGCTGGTTGCCGTCGCCGCGCGTGCCGATCCGCAAAGGCAGGCGCACCAAAGTGTCATAGACGCGGCCGCTCAGGGATTCATCGAGCGCGGCGCCGACACGGGCCAGAATGCGTGCGCGGATCGCGTCGAGCACGCCGAGCGCGGCGAACAACACCACCACGAGCACGAGCAGGCCGACGAGCGTCGGCACACTGCGACTCGGCAGCACGCGGTCATAGACCTCGAGCATGAACAGGGCGCCGGTGAGCATGAGGATGTTGCTCATGCCGGAGATCAGCCCGGTGCCGATGAACGCGCCGCGGCAGGCCGCGAGCGCAGCCGAGAGTTCGGAGCGGAGCTTGGGTGACCGGTGTCCGGCTTGCATCAGCCGATATTATACTAATGGGTGGAAGATGAAATCGGCGGCCGTGAGGTGCGTCGGGTCGACATGCAGCAAGGTTAGCGTGTCGCCATTACCGAAATCGATCTTCGTCGCATGGTCGCCGCCGGTGCCTATATCGTAAAACGTCGCCGCGGCCTTCAAATCGTTGAAACTGGCGAATGAGAAATCAATGAGGTCGATCACATCGCCTTGCGCGGCATGGCCGGAAAAATCGGCGACCGAAGCCGCACCATAGCCCGGCTTGAAGGCAAAGCTGTCGGCGCCAGCAAGCCCGAACATCAGATCGCCACCGCCCAATCCGTCGATCGTATTACTGCCGGCCGTGCCGACCAGAGCGTTGGCGCCGGTGGTCGCGACATTGGCCGTCGTAATGTAGCTGACGTGAAGGCTTGCGCCAGCCGCCAAAGCTCCTCCATCATAAACCAGCGTGATGCCACGATCCCCACTGGCGCCGTCTGGATCGGAAGGGTTGGCATAGACGCTGCTGTCGTACGGATCGGAATGGACGAGGCCACTCGGCGCGGAAGCGCGCCAGCCGCTCCCATCCGCTACCAGCACGACCGACGCGCCGGAAATCGTGCCAAGAGCCGATACCGCGGCGACTGAGGCGCCGTTCACCGGATTTTGCAGCACATCATTGAAGGTCGAATAGTTGCCGTGCGTGTCAACGTCTTGGTCGGGATCGAGATTGCGCAAGAAACGCAGATTGCTCAGCGTCGAACCGCTACCATTGTAGAGGACGATATCGGTCGTGAAGTAATTGGCGTTCGCACCGAGCCCGATCGTCTGCGTCAGCGTCACACCATGACCGGCGGACAGAATGCTCGAGAAATAGCTCACGCCGCCTTCGGAATATGACGCGGTCCCGACCGGCGTCATATGTTCGTCGTTCATCAGCGGTGCCTGGTTCACGACATAAGATTGGCCATCGAAGCTGTAGCCAAGGGCGATGCGATCCTCCGGCGTCCCCGGCGTCGTGACATTGCCGCCACCGGCAAACTGGAATCCGTTCGTCGCACCGTCCTGCGAAACATCAATAGTGACGCCCTGGCTCGATGTCAGGGCCACACTGTTCGGCGAACAGACGGGTTGGATGCCTATGTGTACGGCCGTGACATCGGTAAGGCCGCCAGGATCGGTCACCGACACGACGAGATCGCGGCTGCTGGAGCTGGAATGATCGACCAGACCTGCCGCGATGATGTTGCCGTGGCTATCGACCGAGAACACGCCATCGTCGTTTCCGGACACGATCTTGTAAACGAGCGAGTCGCCATCGACGTCACTGGCAACGACGGTGCCGACGACGGTTCCCGGCGCCACATGCGAGCGGACGGAGAAATTGTAGGAATCGGCGGCAAATACCGGCGCGTCATTGATTGGCAGATTGATGATAACCGGCACGGTGATCGGCGGCGGCGGCGTGTCGTGATTGCTCTTGATGGTCTCGACGACGGCGTGCGTCACCGGTGCGACGCCACCATTGCCGCCGCCCTTGTCGTCGAGAAACAAGGTGATCTTGATCTTGTCGTCAGTCGGGATCTGCGTGTGCGGCCCGTTTTGCGGCGACTGCGGATTGGGGCCAGGTTGCTGCTGCTGAAAGAACTGCTGCAGGAGCTGGTCGCCGATCGACTTGATGTTGACGATTTGCTGCAGCGCCTGGAGTTCAACGGCGAGCTGCGCCGGCGACTTCTGAATTTCTTCGGCAATGATCTGCAACGGCCCGACCGGCCGCACCACGATCATCGGACCGTCCTGCACGACGTTGGCGATGATCTGGCCCTGCTGGTTGATGATCACCGCGCCGGTCGCGCTCTGCGACACGTAGAACTGTACGGTGCCGTCGCTCGCGGTGGTGACGCCGCCGACGGTGCCGCGGATGCCCATGGTGGCGACCGGCGTACCGATGCGCATATCGCCGGTATGGGCGACTTCGCCGGAAATAAAGGTGAGCGAACCCTGCACCAGGTCCAGCAGCTGCGAATTGCCGGTGCCGTTCGGCGAATAGACGAACTCGCTGACAACGATACGGGTATTGGCGGTCAGATTCAGCGTCGAGCCGTCGTTGAAGGTGACGGCCATCGTGCCGCCGGCGGTTTGCAGCACGTCGGCGCGCAGCACGACATCGCCGGGTCGCACCGTGACGGGAGCGCCGTTGCGCATAATGGTCGAGTCGGCGCTCGCGGTGACGACACGGCCAACCGCATCACTCGCCGCCGGGGCCGGGGCCGTAGCCTGGGCATACTGGTGCGACGCGCCGGATTTGGTCAGCGCATCGACCAGGTCTGGCGACAGGCGCGCGCCGTCGCCCGACAGGAGCGCGACACGTTCGGCCGTGCCGAAATAATCGCGGACGATGGCGCGGTCGCCGTTATGACCGTTGAGGTGAAGATCGTTGCCGCTGCGGATGAAGTCCGAATTGAACAGCAGATGCGCGTCGGGAATTGTGGCGGCGGCGCCTTGCGCACTTTGCTCCACGGTGACGAGCGCCGACGCCTTCGGCTCGCCCTGATCGGCGAACGCGAAGCCTTGCGCCTCGAACACATCCGTCTCGCGTAACATGCCCCTGACCGCCTCACCGGTCGCGATAAGATCGGATTACCGCCCGGCGCGCGGCCTGCCTGATATCGGCGGGTCGGCGGCGGGCGGGTCTTAAGAAAGCGTTTATAGTATACACTCCGCGAAATCGCCGGGAAAATCCCGAAAATCGCGGAAATATCATTAATCGGGGGCCAAACGGCCTCGTTTCGGCAATTGCCGAAAAAATGGGCCCCGCTGCGCCCGAAATTGCAACCTGCCGATCTATTTTCCGGCGACGCCGACGAAGGCACCGCCCCGTCTTCTCGACCAAGAACCCTATTCCGACAACCGGCCTGTCCGCCGTGATCCGGATCACACCGGTGGCGACGGTCCTGCGGCACATTGGCGGCGCGATGACCGCGACCCCCGCAGCCTTCCCGGCGATCCGCTAGGATGCAGGGCAAATGATTCCAAGAAACGACCGAAGGGCGGCGGACTTCATGCGCGTGCGATTCTGGGGAGTGAGGGGCAGCATCGCCTGTCCAGGTGCAGACACGATCCGCTATGGCGGCAATACGCCCTGCATCGAGGTCCGCTGCGGTGACCATGTGCTGATCTTCGACGCCGGCACAGGCTTGCGCCAGCTCGGCAACGCGCTGGTCAAAGACAGCGCCCGCCGCGAGGCCGATATCTTCCTCACCCACTGCCATCTCGACCACGTCACCGGCCTGCCGTTCTTCGCGCCGTTCTTCATTGACGGTTACAAAGTCGGCATCTGGGCCGGCAATCTGCTGCCCGATGGCAGCGTCGAACAGGTAATGCGCAAGATCATGAGCTCGCCGCTGTTTCCGGTCGAGGTCGAGATCTTCCGGGCCGGCATCACCTATCACGATTTCGTCTCCGGCGACGTGCTCAAACCCCATCCCGGCATCACCCTGCACACCGCGCCGCTCGACCATCCCGACGGCGCCAGCGGCTACCGCCTCGAATACAATGGAAAGGTCTTTGCGCTGATCAGCGACACGTCGGGCTTTCCAGGCCAGCGCGATCGCGAACTGGTGGCGCTGGCGCGTAACGCCGACCTCATCGTCTACGATGCGACCTTCACCGAGGAAGAAATAAAGACCCGCGAGACCTGGGGACACTCGACCTGGAATCGCGGCGTCAAGCTCGCCGACGAGGCCGGCGCCAAGACACTATGCCTGTTTCATCATGACCCATCGCACGACGACGACGTCATGGACGCGCTGGCTGCCGACGCGGCCGACGCCCGCCCTGGCACGCTGACCGCGCGCGAAGGGCAAATCATCGATCTGTAGTCGTTGCGCATGACAGCGGCCAAGCTCGCCGCTTTATTTCCCTTTTCTTAATGATGAACATTCCGTTGCGCATCGACGCAGCGCTCGACGATTCAAATTTTAGATAATCCTGCACCGACGCATTGACGCTACGCGGCAAAGTATGCGCCGGGGAACCCGGCATTTAACGGGCCTGCAGCGGCGCTTGTTCTATCGATCCCCTTCACGAGAGGAGCCGCACCAGCCAATGAAGGCAGGCGCATCGCTCCGACAGGGGGGGCGTTCCGATGGTTATCCGGTCGCAGTGGCGGGCTTGGCTTTTCCTGGCCGCCGCAATGGGCGTAATCGTGTTCAGTGCGTGCCATCACAAGGCGCGCGCCGAGGCCGTTCACGGACATACGTCTACGCAAATTGCGCTGGCGCCGTTTGACGCCCCGGCCAATCTGCCGCCACCGGTCGCCGCGCCTTTCAACCTGACTCATCCCGCGCTTGCGGAAACGTCCGCGCAGGCTGTGGCGGCGAAATGGAAGAACCTGCAATCCGTCATCGCCATCGAGACGCGCATCATGGCACTCTGCCGGCAGATGCCCGACGCCTGCCCGCCGTCAACGGCGAATTTTCTGTCGATCGTCGATGGGGCGCGAGCTGAAAACGGGCGCGCCCGCGCCGGCCTGATCAATCGCGCCGTCAATCTCGCCATTCGCTTTTCGCGCGATTCCACCCAGTTCGGTACGACGGACGTCTGGCAATCGCCGCTGATGACCTTCGCCTTCGGCAGCGGCGATTGCGAAGACTACGCCATCGCCAAATATGTCGCCCTGCGCGAGGCCGGCATGAGCACCGACGACCTCAACCTCGTCATCGTCCGGGATAATCGCACCGGCGGAGATCACGCCGTCACCGCCGCGCGCATCGATGGCGAATGGCTTATTCTCGATAACCGCATGATGCTGCTGCTCACCGACGCGCAGACATCGGATTTCAAGCCACTGATTGCGCTGGGCGATGAAGCGCCGAAGCCGGTGCCGGTGCGCGACGCCGGACTGATGGGGGCGCAGGCTACGTTCGGCTGATTTACGTCAGCGCCGCCAGGGATCCCGGAGCGACTCAAATCGCGGGCCGGCTGGCATGGCCATTCGATAGGGCCGCCGCGGGTCCGGCACATAGCGACAATCGCAGTCGGACTTCCATTGACGCGTAACGACGCCGGGCTCGGAATCGTAAACCACGATCATGTCCGAACCGCAGTTGCAGTCGCCGGACCAGGTATCCCCAAGGTCGGCGGCTTGGGCGACGCAGACGGAACCCACGACGGCAATCAGGGTGATGGCGAGACGACTGGACATGCCGCAAGCCTAACCGCGAGCGGCAAACGAGAGGTTAAGCGGACGGCTGCCGGGACAATCGGCAGGGAACTGGTGCCATTTGTGGCAACGGTCATTTGCCGCCCCCGGCGTTGGGGGGCGTCCAAACAATCCTCAAGCACACCTTGGCCAGACCGGTAAAATGCAGTTCGCGGGCCGCAATTTGGGAGACATCGATGATTCTTCCGGCCACAAAAGGTCCTCGATCGGTGATGCGCACCACGACCGTGTGACCATTTTCTTCATTTTGAACATGAACGACCGCGCCGAACGGCAAGGTGCGATGTGCCGCAGTAAAATTCTCTGAGCTGGTATCCTCTCCGCTGGCGGTTTCCTCGCTCACGGATGAATAAATCGACGCAATGCCGCACTCGAGAGTCGACATCGATTATTTTTTCGCTCAAGTTTCTGTTTTGGACAAAACGGTGGACTTTAAGCCGACTTGCGGCAACATCCTTTCGGGCGTCGGACCGGCAGCGATTGAAATGGGCTTGGTCAAGGCAACTGATGCCGAGACCCTCGTTCGGATAAAACTGGTGAATACCGGCGCGCTGGTCGATGCAATTATTCAGACGCCTGATGGCAAAGTCCGCTACGACGGCGATGCTTCTATTGATGGCGTCCCAGGCAAAGGCGCGCCGATCTATTTGAACTTCAAAGATATCGTCGGCTCGTCCACGGGCGCTTTCATGCCAACGGGAAAGCCACGGAATTGTATAGATGGCATTGAAGTCAGTTGCCTGGACGTCGCGATCCCCGTTGTGATCGCACGGGCCGATGCCTTCGGACTGAGCGGTCACGAAACGCCCGAGGAACTCGATGCCAATCGACCGTTCTTTGCCAGAATGGAAGCAATTCGGGTGGAGGCAGGCCGGCTCATGGGTATGGGGGACGTGTCGGGCTCCGTCACGCCTAAGTTTGGTTTGCTCGCGCCAGCGCGCAAGGGCGGCGTAGTGGCGTCCCGCTATTTCATGCCGAAGAATTGCCATCCGTCGATGGCGGTGACGGGAGCGCAATGCCTGGCGGCCTGTATTCTTACTCCTCATACGGTCGCTGACGGATTGTGCGTGAAGCCGGGCGGCAGCCCGGCTCTGATCTCGATCGAACATCCCTCAGGCATGATCGAAGTAACGATTGATTTCGTCGGGAGCGAGAATGGCTTCGAAATTCGCTCCGCCGGTCTGATGCGGACGGCCAGGCTTCTGGCCCGCGGCGAGGTCTTCATTCGTTCCGACGTCTGGCAAGGGTCGGCGAGCTGAAGGCCGAGCATTTCCCGAAAAACCGCGGCCTGCGCCGCGAAGGACTCAGCGTGAAGTCCTCCTTTATCGCGAAGCGCTGAGGCGTGGTCGACGGAGTGGCGTCTGGGATATGCGGCTAAGCCTTGGAGCGGGCGAAGGGAATCGAACCCTCGTATGCAGCTTGGGAAGCTGCCGTTCTACCATTGAACTACGCCCGCGTCGGCGGCGACCTTAGCGAAGGACGGGGTCTCGCGGCAAGGGCCGCCATCAAACCTTGAAATGCTTGCTCAGCTTCAGGCTCTGCGCCTGGTAGTTCGAGCCGATTCCCTGCCCGTACAAGGTCTTCGGCATGCCGAGCATTTTCTCGTACACCAGCCGGCCGACGATCTGGCCGTGCTCCAGAATGAACGGCACCTCGCGCGAGCGCACTTCCAGGACCGCGCGCGAGCCTTTGCCGCCGGCGCCGGCATAGCCGAAGCCGGGATCGAAGAAGCCGGCGTAGTGCACGCGGAATTCGCCAACCAGCGGATCGAACGGCACCATCTCGGCCGCATAGCCGGGCGGCACCTGCACCGCTTCCTTGGACGCAAGAATATAGAACTCGTCGGGATCGAGGATCAGCCGCTGGTCAGGCCGCGCATTGATCGGCTCCCAGAAGTCGGCGACGTCGTAGCCGTTGCGGCGTTCGACATCGATGACCGCAGTGTGCCGCTTGGCGCGATAGCCGACAATCCCCGGCCGGCCCGCGCCGGCAATGGTACCGGACAGGTCGACACTCACCGCGATGCCGTCGGACAGATCGGCGCCCTCACAGTCGACGAGACGTTCCTCGTCGTGCAGGGCGCGCAGCGCCGTGGCGTCGAGCTGCGCACGGCCGTGGCGAAAGCGGATCTGCGACAGCCGGGTGCCTTCACGCACCAGCACCGGAAAAGTCCGTGGTGAAATTTCGGCGTAAAGCGGGCCGGTGTAGCCGGCCTCGATGCGATCGAAGCCGCGCATCTCGTCAGCGATGACGCGGGTAAACACGTCGAGGCGGCCGGTCGAGCTTTTGGGATTGGCGGCCGCGGCAATGTCGGCCGGCAGCGCCAGGCTCTCGAGCAGTGGCACGATATAGACGCAGCCGGTCTCCAGCACCGCCCCCTCTTTGAGAGAGAATTGATGCAGCGTCAGTTCCTCGATACGGCGCGACACCTTGGCGGTGCCCGGCAGGAACGAGGCGCGCACGCGATAGGCCACCGCGCCGAGGCGCAAATCGAGGCTCGCCGGCTGGATCTGGTCGGACGCGAACTCCTTCTCGCGCCGGATCGCACCGTCGGCGGCGAGTTGCTCGATCATGGTATCGGGCAGGATGCCCTTGGCATCTTTGGCGAAAGTCAGCGGCACGGCCCCAACCTCTCTGGTGGGGCCGATCTAACCCAACCGGCCGCTTGACGGGAAGCCGCGGGGCCCGCTAAAAAGCCCCTTATCCCGTGGTCATTTGAGCCGGCCGGCTTGCAGCCACGTAAAATAAATCGCTAAAAGGCCGTGGACATGCTGCCCCCGGGTTTCACCAACCCTCAGGACATATGGGCCCGGCCGAGGTAACCCCTCCGGCCGGTTTTTTTGTTGGCCGAACGCCTGTCGCGTCCGGTCGGAGGAGCCCACGATGTCGGCGTCGAACGACCCAAAGAATTACCGCCCCGAAACCCGGCTGGTCCACGCCGGCACGCTCCGCTCGCAATTCAACGAGATGTCGGAGGCGATCTATCTGACGCAGGGCTATCGGTACGAAAGCGCGGAAGACTGCGAAGCCCGCTTTTCCGGCAAGATTCCCGGCTATGTCTATTCGCGCTACTCGAACCCGACCATGGACATGTTCGAGAAGCGCATGGCTGCGCTTGAGGGCGCCGAGGCCGCGCGCGCCACCGTCAGCGGCATGGCCGCGGTCACCAATGCGCTGATGGGCCTCGTCCGCGCCGGCGATCACATCGTCGCCGCCAAGGCGCTGTTCGGCTCGTGTCGCTGGGTGATCGAGGACTGGCTGTCGCGCTTCGGCGTCACGTTTACGTTGGTCGACGGCGTCGATCTTGATGCCTGGCGCAAGGCGGTGCGCAAGGAGACCAAAGTTCTGTTCATGGAGACGCCGACCAATCCGACGCTCGAGGTCTACGACATCGCTGCGATTGCGGAGATCGCGCATGGTGTTGGCGCCAAACTCGTCGTCGACAACGTGTTCGCTACGCCGCTGTACCAGAGCCCGTTGCAGTTAGGCGCCGATGTCGTGGTTTATTCCGCGACCAAACACATCGACGGTCAGGGCCGCGTGCTCGGCGGCGTCATCCTCGCCAGCGAGAAGATTATCGGCGACCACTATCACAATCTGCTACGCCAGACCGGCCCGACCTTGCCGCCGTTCAACGCCTGGGTGCTGCTCAAGGGCCTTGAGACTCTCGCCGTCCGCGTCGAGCGGCAGACTGCCACTGCGGCCGCGATCGCCGACCGGCTCGCCGGCCACGACAAGCTGACGCGGATGATCTATCCCGGCCGCGCCGACCATCCGCAGGCGGACATCGTCAAGAAGCAGATGAAAGCCGGCTCGACACTGATCGCCTTCGAGATCAAGGGCGGCAAGGAGGGCGCGTTCCGCTTCCTCAACGCCCTCAAGCTGATCCTGATCACCAACAATCTCGGCGACGCCAAAAGCCTGATCACGCATCCCACGACGACAACGCATCAGCGCCTGACCCCGGAGCAGCGTGCTGAATTGGGTATCGGCGACGGGCTGGTGCGCCTGTCTTGCGGGCTCGAACACCCGGACGATATCGCCGAGGATCTGCTGGCGGCGCTGGAAAAGGTTTAGTGACGCGAGGCGCCGGTCAGGGACCGTAGAGGACTGGCGCCGCTGCCTTTCGCGTCACGGCTTTCGCCGCCACGATCGGGCGCTGCACCGTGTCGGCAATGGCGGCGCCGAGGTTGTGCGCCATGCACGAATAGCCCCAGTCGTTCATGTGCAAGCCGTCGGCAATGACGAAGGCATCGAACGGAAGACCCTCGACCTCGCTCCAGTGCTTCATCACGTCGAAGCGGCGGAACAGGCCGACATTCTCTTCCTTGGAAATCTCGGCGATGAAATCGACCATCTGCGGCGCCAGCGGCTTGGCGATGACCTTCGGCGCATACTGCGGATCGATCAGGATCGCGTCGGCGCCGACCCCGCGGATCTTGTGAAGCCCCATGCGGATCGACGCGCCGCGATCGCTCATCTGATGATCGCGGATCAATGAATTGGTGCCGAGCTGCCAGAGCACGAGGTCGGGCTTGTGAGCGATCACCGCCGCATCGAAGCGGCGCAGCATGTCCGCCACCTCCTCGCCGTTGACGCCTTGGTTGATGACGTTGAAGCGTGCCTTCGGGAACTGCTGCTGCAGTTCGACAGCCAAGCGGCTCGGATAGCTCATGGCGGGCGTGCTGGCACCGGCACCGGCGGTGGATGACGAACCGATGGCGACGATGGTCACGGTCTTGCCAGCATCAATACGGCGCGCAACCTGAGCCAGCGATCCGCCGAGGCGAATGAGATCCTGCTGGGTCCGGCACGGTGGCGCGGCCGCCTCTGCGTGAGTCGAAAGAACAGACAGAAAGAGCGCCGCGGCGAGCAATACCATCGCCCGGCCGGCGAATTGGAGGTTCATCACAGTGCGGGTCCCAGAGGCAGGAGTCTAATTGCCTTTCTCAATGACAGCCGGGTCCGGCTTTGCGGCCTCAACGATGAGATCGGCCAGCAGTCGTCCCAGGCAGTCATGCACAAGACGAGCCATATCAAGTTTTTTGGTCGCCGAATAGAGGTCGAAGGTGCCCTGGTCGTACCAGGCCTTCATCAGATTGAACCGGTCGAAAACCGGGACTTCCTTCTGAACCGCAACCCAGCGCATGTTTTCGACATAGGTTCCGAGGGCGATGACCAGTTCAGTGCGCGGACTGTATTGCGGATTGATGAAGATGACGTCTGCCTTGGCGGCCCGCACCAGCCGCACGCCCTTGTCGAGGGCTTGGCTGAACTGGTCCGGATCGACCGCCTGAATCGCGTCGACCGTCGCTGTCTGCCACAGCACAAGGTCCGGCTTGGAGGCCGCCAGCGCCGGCGACAAGGTTCTGACCATATCGGCCGCGGTGCGTTTCTGGGCCACGTCGACGGCGACCGCCACCGCCACGTCAGGCAGCCGCCGCGACAATGCCGCTTGCAGCCGCGCCGGATAGGCGTTTTGCGCG
Source organism: Undibacter mobilis (assembly GCF_003367195.1). Lineage (NCBI taxonomy): Bacteria > Pseudomonadati > Pseudomonadota > Alphaproteobacteria > Hyphomicrobiales > Nitrobacteraceae > Undibacter > Undibacter mobilis. Next base: position 536,431 of record NZ_QRGO01000001.1, read on the forward strand.
GCGCCGCCAAGTTGGGACGACCCGGTGCCGAGCACGAGAATAGACAACTTTTTGTTGCCGATCGCCTTCTTCACATAGTTCAGCGGGAAGGCCGCTTCCGACGGCACGCCATCAACCCGGCACTCGACCGGGGGGCCGGCCAGAGCCGGTACAGAGCCACCAATTGCCGCGAGCCACAGCCCGGCGAGCCATGCCAAGGCAGATGCGACCTTCACGGTGGTTTGCCGCGCTTTCATCACTCGCCCCCCGCGAAACCCGGCTTTGTCACCGGAGGTCGCGGCCCCTGCCTCTCAATGCGTTTATACCACGAAATCAACCAGGCGGCGCCTGCCATGATGAGAATGCCGGACAGGCTGACCAGGAACTGGACTGGAATCCTATTGGAAATTTCGGTGAAAATGAAATGCCCTGCGAAGGACAGAAACACGCCGAGACAGAAGATGCCGAGCGAATGCTGGCCGCACAGAATCGCCGGGCGCATGAAAGGCGATTTGAGCGCGGGCCAGTCGCGCGGCACCAGCCGCACCGTGACGATGGCCAATGCTAGGAAATGCAGGATGCGCAAGACATCGAGGTTGGTCTTGTCGATCGGATAGATCGTATCGCCGATGATCTGCGGCACGTAAGAGCCGAGCGACGGGATGTGCCACGTCATCGCAATGCCGAAGGCGAACAACAAATACGCGATGGATAGCGCCAGCGTGATCGGCGAATAAATCGCCCGCGACAACCGCGTCGCGCCGCCAAGCGCGCACCAGGCGCCGAAGATAAACAGGAATTGCCAGGCGAACGGATTGAACACCCACACACCCTGCGGCCAGGCCGGCAGGTTCCATTCGAACAGCCATGACACCGAATAGAGCGCGCCGGACGCCAGCAAAGCCAGATTGGCCGACCGCATCAGCAACCACAGGAACGGCGCGAAGCATAGAAGCAGGACAATGTAGAGCGGCAGCACATCCATATTCACCGGCTTGAACTTCAATAGCAGCGCCTGGATGATGGTGACATCCGGATTTTGGAGAAAGTTCAGCACGCCCATTTCTTCGGTGAAGAGCGGGTTCTCGAAGGACTGTGAGATGTAGGAAATCTCAGCCAGATAAATGGCAAACAGGAAGACATGCGCAATATAGATCTGCCAGGCACGTTTGAGTACGCGCGCGGCAGAGACGACGAAGCCGCTTTGTTCCATCGCACGGCCGTAAACGAAGGCGACCGTGTAGCCGGATATGAAGACGAAGATTTCGGTCGCGTCGGAGAAACCGTAATTGCGGATCGTAACCCAGCTCACCGCGTTGGAGGGGATGTGATCGAGAAAGATGAGCCAAAGGGCCAGCCCGCGAAACAGGTCGAGCCGCAGGTCTCGTTCGCTCAAGGTCGGGACCATTGACCGCTTTTCTTTCGTCCATAGCTTCGGCCATAATCTTCGCGAGTCGCGCGACCTGGCCATACAATCGTCGTATCGAATTAAGGCATATAGATGTACCGCGCTGTAACCCGCAAGATCGAGGTCACCGTGACACCCCGCTTTCTTGCCGATCGCTCGTCACCGGCCAGCGGCTATTTTTTCTGGTCCTATACCATCGATATCGTCAACCGTAGCGAGGATACCGTCCAGCTGAAAACCCGCCACTGGAAGATCACCGACGCGCTGGGCCGGATGCAGGAAGTCAAAGGCCCTGGCGTGGTGGGCGAAGAGCCGGTGCTGAAACCGGGCGATTCTTATGAATATACCAGCGGCGTACCGCTGCCGACGCCATCCGGCTTCATGGAGGGCTCTTACGGCATGATCACCGAGGATGGCCGACGCTTCAATATCAACATCCCGCCGTTTTCGCTCGACACGCCGCAGAGCGGCAAACGCGTTCTCAATTAGTCCGGCAAACACCCGCCGAAACGGCCCAGCGCGGCCCGCGGCACCACAGCCAGCACCGCGCCTCCCGAGGCAAACTGCTGCAAACGCTCGACCTCGGGTTCGGGCAGCGACACACAGCCTGAGGTGCCGGGCGCGCCGGGCTTGCGCACATGGATGAAGATGCAGGAGCCGGCCTTGGCCGTGCGGTTGGTCGGGTAGTCGATGACGAGACCGCGTCTGTATTCCGGCACGCGCCACATGTTCTCGCCGCCAACCTTCCAGCCGACCTGCGCACGCGAGGTGATGGTATTGTAGGCGGGCGATGACGGATCATCGACGCAGGTCATGCCTTCCTCGATGCGCAGATAGCCCTTGAGCCGGGACGGGCCGAAACCGAAGCTGCGACCGATCGGATAAATGCCGGCGGGTACGCGCTTGTCGCCGTCAATCTTCACCGGCTCACCAGCCAAGGCATAAGAACGGAAGGCATGTGACCACGCCGTGCCACCACGGCCGATCGTCGCCGTGACCGGCTCCGCATCGGCACGCCACGCTGCGCCGGCGGATGTACGCGTGAAACGCCGCAGCGTCGCCGTGGTGCTCGTGATGGTGTCGGGCGTCACCAGCACCAGCTTGCGCGCATTCGCCAAAGGCACCGGGCAGGTTTGCGCGAGAGCCAACGACGGCGCGAGCAGCAACAGGATGGCCATAACAAAGCAGCGCATCGCGGAGACTCCCGATCGATCATCGAGGAGTCGGGCCGCGTTACGCGGTCAAGCGCAAGGTTAATGCAGGCGCAGAGTTAATTCGCCTTCGCGCCGACGTCTTCCGGCTGGAACACATAGGTCGAGCTGCAGAACTCGCAGGTCACCGAAATGCGGCCGTCCTCGACCATGTGATCGCGGTCGTCCTGCGAGAAGCTCTTGAGCATGGACTCGACGGCATCGCGCGAGCACGAGCACTGCGCCTTGACGTCCTGCGCGTCGAACACGCGCACGCCCGGCTCGTGAAACAGCCGATAGGCCAGACGCTCGCTCGACAGGTCCGGATCGATCAGCTCGATGTCCTCCACGGTCTCAAGCAGCGCCCGGCCCTGCACCCACGCATCATCCTCGATCACCGGTGCGACCTCGAGGCCTTCCGGGGCGTCACCCGGATGCAAATCGGTCCGTGCCCTCTCCTGCGACTTCGGCAGGAACTGCAGCATCACGCCGCCAGCCCGCCAGCGGTGACTGGCGGCGCCGGTGCCGGGCTTGATTTCTTCGGCCACAGCCAGGCGGACACGCGTCGGGATCTGTTCCGAGCGCAGGAAATATTCATGCGCGGCGTCTTCAAGCGAGCGGCCGTCGAGCGCCACCAAGCCCTGATAGCGCTGGGTGTTCTCGCCCTGATCAATGGTCATGGCGAGATGACCCTTGCCGAGCAGATTGCCCGACGTCGCCTCGCCGGCCGCGACCAGCGCCTCGACGCCCGGCGCGCCATAGCGGGCGCAAGCGCGGACATGGCCCGGCGTGGTGTAGTCGACGACCAGCAAGCCCACGGGACCGTCTGTCTGCGCCTGCAGGATAAAGCGGCCGTTCATTTTCAACGCCGAACCAAGCATCACGGTCAGCACGATGGCTTCGCCAAGCAGCTTGGCAACCGGCAGCGGATAAGCGTGCTTCGACAGTATTTCATCGACCATCGGGCCGAGCCGCACCAGACGGCCGCGCAGATCGAGGCTCGCCACCTCGAACGGCGTCACCGCGTCATCGACCGACACGGCGGACGGGGCGCGTTCGGGCAGGGAAATGTTAGGGAAATTCGTCATGGCTTCGGTCATGCGGGCTTATGTAGTCGACGATCGGCGAAAGGCGAGTCCTCTGGCCGTCATTCCGGCGCGCGACAAACGAGCCCCGGGAATCCAGCCACGCTCGCAGCATCTTCCGTCTGGACCCCGGGTTCGCTCGCTGATGCAACCGCCCCGGAATGACGTGTTTTTACGCGTGCTCGGCGTGCAGGCACCAGGCAAGCAGGCCTTTTTGGGCGTGCAGGCGGTTCTCCGCCTCGTCGAACACCACCGACTGTGGCCCGTCCATCACCTCGTCGGTGACTTCCTCGCCGCGATGCGCCGGCAGGCAGTGCATGAACAAGGCGTCGGGCTTGGCCTTGGCCATGAGCGCGGCGTTCACCTGGTAGCGCTTGAGGATATTATGGCGGTGCTTGGCCTCGCGGTCGCCCATCGACACCCAGGTGTCGGTGAACACGCAATCGGCATCCTTGACCGCCGCTTCCGGATCGTCGCCGATCTTGATCTTCGCACCGGACGCCTTGACCCAATCGACCAGCCACTTCTTCGGCTTGAGTTCCGGCGGACAGGCCACGCGCAATTCGAAATCAAAGCGCTCGGCGGCATGCATCAGCGAAGCGCAGACATTATTGGCGTCGCCGGTCCATGCAATAGTGCGGCCGGTGATCGGCCCGCGATGTTCCTCGAAGGTCATGACGTCGGCCAGCACCTGACACGGATGCGAACGGCGCGTCAGGCCGTTGATTACTGGCACGGTGGCATTGGCTGCGATCTCGGCGACCTCTTCATGGCTCAGCGTGCGGATCATGATGGCATCGACGAAGCGCGACAGAACGCGCGCGGTGTCGGCCAAGGTCTCGCCGCGGCCGAGCTGCATTTCCTGAGCGGTGAGCATGATGGCTTCGCCGCCGAGCTGGCGCATGCCGACATCGAACGACACGCGGGTCCGCGTCGATGGCTTGTCGAAGATCATCGCCAGAGTCTTGCCGGCGAGCGGCTTGACGCCCTCGCCCCGCTTCTGCGCGGCCTTCATGGCGCGGCTGTGCGTGATCATCTCCTTCAGCGTCGGCTTCGGGATATCGGTCAGATCGAGGAAGTGCCTCACCTGATTGTTGGGGTCGCTCATGCCGCCGCTCCCGGCTTGCCGGCCTGATCGCCTTGCCGCGGATGCGCCTGCGCCAGCTTGGCGCAGGCGCGCTCGATGCGGTTCACCGCTTCGCCGATCTCGTCGTCACTGATGATGAGCGGCGGCAGCAGTCGAACGACATTCTCGCCGGCCGCAACCGTGATCATCTCTTCGTTACGCAATTCATCGACCATCTCGCCGACCGGCGGCACCATGCGCAAGCCGATCAGCAGGCCCTCGCCGCGCACTTCGGCGACGACGGAGGAATAGCGATCCCTGATCTCTGCGAGCCGCTGTTTCAGCAGCAGGCCCTTGCGCTTGACCTCGTCGAGGAAAGCCTTGTCTGCGACGATGTCGAGCACGGCATTGCCGGCGGCCATCGCGAGCTGGTTGCCGCCAAAGGTCGAGCCGTGCGAGCCGGCGGTCATGCCCTTGGCCGCTTCCGCGGTTGCCAGGCACGCGCCGATCGGAAAGCCGCCACCGAGCGCCTTGGCCAGACCCATGATGTCGGGAGTCACCCCGGTATGCTGATAGGCGAACAGATCGCCGGTGCGGCCGACGCCGGTCTGCACCTCATCAAAGATCAACAGCAGGCCGTTGTCGTCGCACAGCTTGCGAAGTGCGCGCAAAAACTCGTGAGGCACGACGCGCACGCCGCCCTCGCCCATCAGCGGCTCGGTGACGATCGCGGCGGTCTCGGCGGTGATTGCCTTCTTGACCGCCTCAAGGTCGCCGAACGGCACTTGGTCGAAGCCCTGCATGTTAGGGCCGAAGCCTTCGAGATACTTCTTGTTGCCCGTCGCGGCAAGCGCCGCCAGCGTACGGCCATGGAAGGCCCCTTCGAAGGTGATGATGCGGTTACGTTCCGGCTTGCCGGACGCGTATTGATACTTCCGCGCCATCTTGATGCAGCATTCCATCGCCTCGGTGCCGGAGTTCTGGAAGAACACGAAGTCGGCGAAGCTATGCTGGCACAGCCGCTCGGCGAGCTTTTCGCCTTCCGGAATGCGGTAGAGGTTCGAGGTGTGCCACAGCTTGCCAGCCTGCTCGGTCAGCTTCGCAACCATGTGCGGGTGCGAATGGCCAAGCGCGTTGACGGCAACGCCGGAGGTGAAGTCCAGATAGCGCTTGCCGTTGGTCGCGGTTAGCCAGACACCATCGCCCCGCTCGAAAGCGAGGTCCACACGGGCATAGGTCGGCAACAGATGCGAGCTCACGGCCAGTCTCTTTCCACGAAACGACAATCGGAACGCCCGGCGGCGCCAGTTCGGAAAACGGCAACGAGCCCCGGGGCAGAACCCGAGGACGTTCAATACCATTCGCCGATGACTAGCCCACGGCCGGCTACGGAACCGGACCTGGGCTAAGCGTTTTCCCGGCTGGCAGCGCCCAAAACGAAACGTGCCGCCTCGCCGGGCGGCACTTGGACGGCATTTTATTGGAGGCCGGGGCCAAGTCAACCGAACCACCTCGGCCGATTCGCGACTCAAAATCACCGCAGTCGCGGATTCTAAAGGAAAACCTGTGGGAGGAGAGTTTTAGCCGATTGCAAATGCTTGCGGCCGAGTCAACCCATAGTGTAGTTTTTTGGTCAGGCGATACGACATATCGCGTGCCGCCGCCTAAATCTGGTTCATCCCTGAAGCGTACACGTTCAGGTGCGGAAAAGCCGCGCCGGACGACGGGGGTGGATTCTGTCCAAACGCCTGGATCGCCGAGGGAAATACCCCATGAGCTGGACCGATGAGCGGGTCGAACTGCTGAAAAAGCTCTGGTCCGACGGTCTGTCGGCCAGCCAGATTGCCGCCGAGCTCGGCGGCATCACCCGCAATGCCGTGATCGGCAAGGTACACCGGCTCGGCCTGTCGGGTCGTGCCAAAAGCCCCACTTCGAGCGCGCCGCGCCCGCGCAAGGCCCGTTCCTCCGGCCACATGATCCGGGTGCAGCGGCCTCAGGTGCGCGGCAATACCGCGCTGGCCTATGACTACGAGGTCGAACCCGAACCCGAACTGCTGGAAATCCCGCTCGAGCAGCGCAAGACGCTGCTGCAGCTCAACGAAAAAACCTGCCGCTGGCCGGTGGGCGATCCGTCGGGCCCGGATTTCTTCTTCTGCGGCGGCGAAGCTGCTGAGGACCAGCCCTATTGCAGCTTCCACTGCCGCGTCGCCTACCAGCCGGCAAACGATCGCCGCCGCCAGAAGCCGGCGTTCAGGGGCTGAGACACTGACATCAATGGGATGACGAAGGCCGGGGCAAAGCTTCGGCCTTTTTTGTTGGACGCCTAGGCTCCGGCGCGCGGCGCTGCGCAGTTAGCCGGCGGCCCGACCGAAGCGGTCGTCGAGCGCATAGCCGGCACCGCGCACAGTGCGGATCGGGTCGGCTTGCTGGCCACGGTTGATGGCCTTGCGCAGGCGGCCGACGTGAACGTCCACGGTCCGCTCATCGATATAGATGTCGGAGCCCCAGACACCGTCGAGCAATTGCTCGCGTGAGAACACACGGCCGGGCCGTTCCATCAGGAATTCGAGCAGACGATATTCGGTCGGGCCGAGATCGATCGGCTTGCCGCTGCGCGACACGCGTTTTTTGTCCCGGTCGAGTTCGATGTCGCCGATGTTGAGCACGGTGGCAACGCGATCCGGATGGGCCCGACGCAGCAGCGCGCGCACGCGGGCAAGCAATTCCGGCACCGAGAACGGCTTGACCATGTAGTCGTCGGCGCCGGTGGCGAGGCCGCGGATCTTCTCGCTCTCCTCGCCGCGCGCGGTCAGCATGATGATCGGCAGATTCTGCGTCTCTGGCCGCGCCCGCAGCCGGCGGCACAATTCGATGCCCGACAGCCCCGGCAGCATCCAGTCGAGCACCACGAGATCCGGCACACGCTCTTTCAGCTTGGTGTCGGCGTCGTCGCCGCGGGCCGCGGTCTCGACCTCGTAGCCTTCCTTCTCGAGATTGTAGACGAGGAGCATCGTGAGAGGCTCCTCGTCTTCGACGATCAGGATTCGCGCGCTCATGCTTCGGTGGCTCGTCAGGCGTTGGTGCCGGTCAGCGCGGAGATCTCGGTCTCGCCCTTCGGCCGGCGTTCGGTGATCGGTGCGCCATCCACGATGTAGTGGACGGTTTCCGCGATGTTGGTGGCATGGTCGCCCATGCGCTCGATGTTCTTGGCGCAGAACATCAGGTGAATACAGAAGGTGATGTTGCGCGGATCTTCCATCATATAGGTGAGCAGCTCGCGGAACACCGAGGTGCAGACCGCGTCGATTTCCTCATCGCCGCGCCACACCGCCATCGCCTTGGCATCGTCGCGCCGGGCGTAGGCATCGAGCACCGCCTTGAGCTGGCCGAGCACGAGATCGGTCATGTGTTCGACGCCGCGGATCAGCTTCGGCGGCGGGAACTCGGCGTTGAGCGCAATGACGCGTTTGGCAATGTTCTTGGCCAGGTCGCCGACGCGCTCAAGATCGTTGGCAAGCCGCAGCGCGCCCACGATTTCGCGGAGGTCCACCGCCATCGGCTGGCGGCGGGCAATGGTGAGCACCGACTTTTCCTCGATTTCATGCTGGAGGACGTCGATGGCGTTGTCGGAAGCGGTGACCCGCTGCGCCATGGTGGTATCGCGCTTGGCCAACGCGTCAACGGCATCGGCAACCTGCTTCTCTGCCAGGCCGCCCATCTCGGCGACCATCCGCGACAGTTCCTGCAGGTCGACGTCGAAAGCCTTGGCGGTGTGCTGTTCGTTCATAATCCTGATCCTTCAATCCTTGCCGGCGCCGGCCTAGCCGAAGCGGCCGGTGATGTAATCCTGGGTGCGGCGGTCGTTCGGCGCGGTGAAGATCTTGGTCGTCTCGCCGTATTCGACGAGTTCGCCGAGATACATGAAGGCAGTGAAGTCGGAGACGCGCGCCGCCTGCTGCATGTTATGGGTGACGATGGCGATGGTGTAGTCTTCCTTGAGCTCGTCGATCAGCTCTTCGATCTTGGCAGTCGAGATCGGGTCGAGCGCCGAGCACGGCTCGTCGAACAGGATAACCTCGGGCCGCACGGCGACAGTGCGGGCGATGCACAGGCGCTGCTGCTGGCCACCCGACAGCGACTGGCCGTTGGCGCCCAGCTTGTCCTTGACCTCGTTCCACAACGCGGCGCGCTCCAGCGCGTGCTGCACGCGACCGTCGAGTTCGGACTTCGGCAGCTTCTCGTAGAGTCTGATGCCGAAGGCGATGTTCTCATAGATTGTCATCGGGAACGGCGTCGGCTTCTGGAACACCATGCCGACCTTGGCGCGCAGCAAATTGAGGTCCTGCGACGGCGCCAGGATATCGTCGTTGTCGAGGCGCACGGTGCCGGTCGCGCGCTGGTTCGGATAAAGGTCGTACATGCGGTTGAGGATGCGCAGCAAGGTCGACTTGCCGCAGCCCGACGGACCGATGAAGGCGGTGACCTTGCCCTCGTACAGCGAGACATTGATGTTCTTCAGGGCGCGGTGATCGCCGTAGAAGAAATCGAGATTCTTCACGGTGACCTTGTCGACCAGGCCTTCGGCCGGGTTCACGGTGTTGGTGACGGTCGGGACGGTAAAAGTGGCCATGGTCATGACGATTTACTCTGCGAAGCGAGGGCGCGGGCGACGATGCTCAAGGTCAGAACCGACAGCGTGATGATAAGCGCGCCGGTCCAGGCGAGCTCCTGCCAGTCCTTGTAGGGGCTCAATGCGAATTGGAAGATGACAACCGGCAAACTGGACATCGGAGCATTCATGTCGGTGCTCCAGAACTGGTTGTTCAGCGCGGTAAACAACAGCGGTGCGGTTTCGCCGGAGATACGCGCCACCGCGAGCAGCACGCCGGTGATCATGCCGGCGCGGGCGGCGCGGTAAGCGACACGTCTGATCATCAGCGAGCGCGGCAGCCCGATCGAAGCCGCAGCTTCGCGTAGCGTATCCGGCACCAGGATGAGCATGTCTTCGGTGGTACGCACCACGACCGGCACCACGATCACGCCGAGCGCGACGGCGCCGGCCCAGCCCGAGAAGTGGCCCATCTGAGCTACCATGATCTCGTAAACGAACAGGCCGATCACGATCGACGGCGCACTGAGCAGGATGTCGTTGATGAAACGAACCACGGAGGACAATTTGTCGTAACGGCCGTACTCCGCCATGTAGGTGCCGGCGAGGATGCCGAGCGGCGTGCCGATCAACACCGCCAGCCCGGTCATGACCACGCTGCCGAGGATCGGATTGAGCAGGCCGCCGGCCGAACCAGGCGGCGGGGTCATTTCAGTAAAGACGCGCAGCGACAGACCGCTGAAACCTTCCCACAGCAGCACGGCGAGAATGAGGACCAGCCAGGTCAGGCCGAAGGCCGTTGCGACGTAGGCAAGGGCCATTGTGATGCCATTCTTGCGCCGACGCTGGGCGTAGAGCGGGCTTTGCGCGCCAGAGATCAATGCCATGATCAGGCTCCCACGCGGGCGTTGAGGCGCATCAGCATGATGCGGGCGAACGCAAGCACGATGAACGTGATCACGAACAGGATGAGGCCAAGCAAGATGAGCGAGGACGTGTAAACCGACTCGACGGCCTCGGTGAACTCGTTGGCGATGGTCGCCGATATCGTCGTTCCGGGTGCAAGGATCGAGGCCGATATGCGGTGGGCGTTGCCGATCACGAACGTGACTGCCATCGTCTCGCCGAGCGCGCGGCCGAGGCCCAGCATCACGCCGCCGATGACGCCAACGCGGGTGAACGGCAGCACGACGTAGCGCGACACTTCCCAGGTGGTGCAGCCGAGACCGTAGGCCGCCTCTTTCAGCACCGGCGGCACGGCCGAGAATACGTCACGCGAGATCGAGGTGATGAAAGGCAACACCATGATCGCGAGGATGAGGCCGGCGGTAAGAATGCCGATGCCGTAAGGCGGGCCGGCGAACAGGCCGCCAATGCCAGGCACATTGCCGAGCGTATTGATCAGCAGCGGCTGGACGTATTGCTGCAGGAACGGGGCGAAGACGAACAGGCCCCAAATGCCGTAGATGATCGAGGGGATGCCCGCGAGCAGTTCGATGGCGATGCCGATCGGGCGACGCAGGAACATCGGGCACAGTTCGGTGAGGAACAGCGCGATAAACAGACCGATCGGAACGGCGATCACCATGGCGATGATCGATGTGACGATCGTACCGTAGATGGGCGAGATGGCGCCGAACTGTTCGGTGACCGGATTCCAGCTTTCGGTAATCAGGAAGGCGAAGCCGAATTTGCCCATGGCTTCCCATGAGCCCCAGACCAGCGAAACGATGATGCCACCGAGGATCAACAGAACCGTGATGGCTGCCCCGCGCGTCAGCAGGCGAAAACCGATATCGCCTATGCGTAGTTTTTGAAGAACCTTGCTGCGATCGGATGCTTCAGCAACCGAGAGGCTTCCACTTTGCAACGCCACATCCGCCACAGGCCGTCTCCCCAAGGTCTTCTTCATCAGACACGCTCCGAAGCCGATGTTTGCTGCGGGCGGCCACACAAATGCCTGACGCTGTTCAACAACCGCCAGACCGACACCGGCCGCCACCTTATGATGACCGCCAGACAATAACGTGAAGGAGAAAGGGGCGCCAGAACGGCGCCCCTTTCGAAGCGATACGCTTAGTTGGTCATCGAGTAGATCGGCTTACCGTTGGCGTCGATCACTTCCTTCGCCCAGTAGCCTTCGACGTCCTTTACGACCTTCGCCGGCATCGGAACGTAGTGCAGTTCCTCGGCCATCTTGTCGCCCTTGGTGTAAGCCCAGTCGAAGAACTTGAGGGCTGAGGCGGTGGCGGCCGGGTCGACCGGCTTCTTGTACATCAGGATCCAGGTCGCGGCGGTCATCGGCCACGACTGGTCGCCAGGCTGGTTGGCGAGAATGACGCCATAGCCGGGCTGCGACTTCCAGTCGGCATTGGCGGCAGCGGCCTGGAAGGCTTCCGAGGTCGGGCCGACGTTCTTGCCGTTCTTGTTGATCATGTTGGTATGGGTCAGCTTGTTCTGCAGCGCGTACGCGTACTCGACGTAGCCGACCGAGCCCTTGGTGTTGCCGACGTTGTTAGCAACGCCTTCGTTACCCTTGGCGCCGATGCCGACAGGCCACTGCAGCGCGGTGTTCACGCCAACCTTCGACTTCCAGTCCGCGCTGACTTCAGCGAGGTAGTAGGCGAAGTTGAACGTGGTGCCCGAACCGTCCGAGCGGTGCACAACGGCGATGGCCTGATCGGGCAGCTTCACCTTGGCATTGAGCTTGGCGATGGCCGGATCGTTCCAGGTCTTGATTTCGCCCAGGAAGATCTTGGCCAGCGTCGGGCCGTCGAGCACGAGCTCACCCGGCTTGATGCCTTCAAGGTTCACGACCGGCACGATGCCGCCCATGACCATCGGGAACTGAACAAGGCCGGTTTCGTCAAGGTCCTTGCCGGTGAGCGGCGCATCCGACGCGCCGAAGATCACGGTCTTGGCTTTGATCTGCTTGATGCCGCCACCCGAACCGATCGACTGATAGTTCAGACCGATGCCGGTTTCTTTCTTATAGGCGTCCGCCCACTTGGCGTAGATCGGATAAGGGAACGTGGCGCCGGCACCCGAGATGTCGGCGGCATTGGCCGGAAGCGACACGGCGGCGGCGAGAAGGCCGGCGGCTGCCAGTACGGTCCAGTGTTTCAAGGAATCTCTCCATGTTTGCGGCCTTTGACGTACGAACCCGCAGGGTCGGCACGGTCAGTGCTTGAGTCCTGCAGATGGGCGGCCGCTGTTGTTTAACGCACCCCGAATGGGCTTCGGTTCGGGAGTTTTTCTTGCGTTGGCTCAAGTCGTTTCCGAAGCCCGTGGTCAGCCATAGAGTTGGCGTGTCATCGTTTTATAAAGCTTCGATGACAATCACATGACAACGTAAGATATTGAAATATAATAAGATTATTGACCGGCGGGGATTTCGCCTGTGCGCAGAGGCAGGTGCATTGTGAAGGTCGCTCCCTGACCCAGAACGCTCTCCACCGCGACGCGGCCGCCGTGCCGGTTGAGGATGTGCTTGACCAGCGCAAGACCCAGACCGGTGCCGCCCTGCGAGCGGCTGTCGGCGACATCGACGCGGTAGAAGCGCTCGGTGAGCCGCGGCAGATGTTCGGGCGCGATACCCGGGCCGAAGTCGCGCACCGCGATGCGCGCCTCCGGGATGCCGGCCCGGGTGTGCCCCCGCGACAGGGTGATGTCGACGCGCTTGCCGGCCGCGCCGTATTTGAGCGCGTTCTCGACCAGATTTTCCAGGGCACGGATCAGTTCGTCGCGGTCGCCGAGCACGGCCAGCGACTCGGGCGGCATCACCAGACGGATTTCGACTTGCCGGTCGCGCGCCAGCGTCTGCAACCCGTCGGCCACCTGCCGCACCAACGACGCCAGTTCAACCGGTGTACTCGGTGCCATATGTGCGTTGAGTTCGATGCGCGACAGCGACAACAGATCGTCGATCAGCCGCGCCATGCGCGAGGCCTGCTGCTGCATGATGGCGAGGAATTTTTCGCGCGCGACGGCATCGTTCTTGGCAGGCCCCTGCAGCGTCTCAATGAATCCGAGCACCGCGGCCAGCGGCGTGCGCAATTCGTGGCTCGCATTGGCCACGAAATCGGCGCGCATTTCCTCGACGCGGCGCAGCGGCGTCAGATCGTTGAATGTCATGAGCAATAGATCGATCTGCCCGCCGTCGTTCTCGGGCAGCGATACCGGCGTGACGAAAGCCTCGAACCAGCGGTCATAAGGCACGCGCTCGAAGAACTCGACGCGCTGGGCTTCGCGCCGTTTGGTGGCGCGGCGTACCGCGTCGACCAGTTCCGGCATGCGTAACGCGATCAGCGCCGGCTCGCCCGCGCGCAAAGCCGGCGCGATGCCTTTGGCGGCGTGATTGAAGGCGACGACGCGGCCATCGCGGTCGAGGACGATCGCGGCTGCCGGCAGGCCGCCGATCAGCGCATCGATAAGACGGACCCGGCGAGACAACCCACCGCGCCGCGGCAGTGAGGCCGGACGCGCCAGCGCACCCTCTTCAGCGACGCGGCCGGTCAATGCGCGCCAGGCGCCGCGCCAGCGGCCTTGCCTGCTCCTGTCGCTGGAATCGTTATCGCTCGTCATGGCGCCATGCCGTGATCAACGCGCGCATCCTAGTGCCTTTCCGGCGCTGATGGAATCCAAGCCAGTACCCTAGGCGTTCGACTTGGGGCCGTCGCCTTCGAGTTCAGTCACGATCGGCTTGGTCACGGTCGCCACGGGATGCAGCTCGATTTTCGACCGCGTACCCTTGAGGCTCAACCACACTTCACGCACACCGACGATCGTAACTGCGAGCGCGAACGGCACAAGATAATAGAGCAGCCGGAACAGGAGCAACCCGGCGAGCAACTGCTCCTTGTCGTATTGCCACAACGCCACCAGCATCGCCGCGTCGAACACGCCGAGACCACCGGGCGCGTGGCTGGCGAAGCCGAGCAAAGTCGCGGTGACGAAGATGACCGCAAGCGTAATGAAATCGATGTGTGGCTCCGCCGGCACCAGCATGTACATCGCCAGCGCGCAGAACATCAGGTCGAAAATGCCGATGACGATCTGCAGCAGAGTCGTCGGCCCATTTGGCAGGTTCACGGTCCAGCCACCGCGGCCGATCTCGCGCGGCGCGGTGAACACCCAGGCCAGGTATCCGGCGAGAATAGCGAGCAGGCCGATTCCGATAGCACGGTTGACGCCGGGACCGAGCTGATCGATGGCGCCGGCAGCCTCCGGGTGAATGGTGATGCCAATACCCAGCACGGTGACATTGCCCAGCCAGAAGGTCAGGCCGGCAACGAAGCAGATCTTGGCGACGTCAATGGCATCGAGGCCGTACATCGAATAGATGCGGTAACGTACCGCGCCGCCGGTAAACACCGTAGCGCCGATATTGTGGCCGATCGAATAGCTGGTGAAACCAGCGAGCGCCGCGATGCGATAGGGGATGTGCGTCTTGCCGATGGTGCGCAGCGCGAACAGGTCGTAGAAAGTCAGCGTGAAATAGCCGCCGGCCACGAACAGCGCGGCGATCCCGATATCGCCTAGACTGGTGGCATGGACCGCCCGCCACACTTCATTGATGTCGATCTTGTGCAGCATCCGGTACAGGACGGATACGGCGGTCCCGATGATGACCAGGCTGAGCACAAAGCCGACGCGCTGCCACCCGATATAGCGATGAAAAAGACGCGCCACTGCGCGCAAGAATTCCAGCATCGGCCCTCCGCGGCGTCGTCCCCTACCGGCACATGGCGTGTTTTTTGAGGCCCCAGAGTCTCAAAATGAGGCGACCGGTCAGACCGCCCCATTGCCGCCACGCGCCTTTTCCGCCAGCGCGGGCTCCCCCGTAGCAGAACTGGAAGGCCGGCGCGAGGGGCGGCGCATCGGCGGCGGGGCCCATTTCCACGTCGGATCGACGCACCGCCGGTTCGCGCCTTAGGTAGGACGGCAATGCGGCGACGGGCCTTGTCGCCGCGGCCGACAACCGCCACCTCTTGCTTTCGATTCCGACCCGACCGGAGTGCCCGTGAGCCAGAACTTGAGCCAAGGCGAGACCCAGGACCCGCGCATGATGCCGCTGCGCGTCACCCGCAACGAACCCATCGCCGACGGTATCCATTTGTTCGAATTCCGCGAACCTGGCGGCCTGGCTTTGCCCGAATTTTCCGCCGGCGCTCATATCGCCGTGCGCGTGCCGGGTGGCGCGATCCGGAAATATTCGCTGTGCAACGACCCGACCGAGCGCGACCGCTATCAGGTCGCGGTCAAGCGCGATACGAAGGGCAGCGGCGCCTCCGGCGACCTGATCGACAAGGTCAAGGCCGGCGACACCATCATGATCGGCGAGCCGGTCAACGATTTTGCGCTGCCGCCACGCGCCCAGGACTTCCTGTTCATCGCCGGCGGCATCGGTATCACCCCGATCATGGCGATGATCCGGCAGGTGCGCCGCGACGGCAAGCGCTTCCGCCTGGTCTATATTGCGCACTCGCCGGGAACGGCAGCCTTCCGCGAAGAGCTCTCAGCGCCGGAGCTCAGGGATGCCGTCACCATTCATTACGATCATGGCGACCCTGCCCACCTGTTCGATCTCAAGCCGTTTCTCAAGGAACGGCTGAATCGCGAACATCTATATTGCTGCGGCCCGCGCTCGCTGATGGAAGCGGTGCGCGAGATGACCGATCACTGGTCGCCGGCGGCCGTTCACTTCGAGGCCTTCACACCGGCAGCAAGGCCGACCGGCGGCGATCGCGCCTTCCGCGTCAAACTGGCGAAGACTGGCACGACGCTCGACGTGCCGGCGGACAAATCCATTCTCGAGGTCTTGCGCGCGAACGGCCTCGACGTGCCGAGTTCCTGCGAGACCGGAACCTGCGGCACCTGTCGCGCCAAGGTTCTGGCCGGCGAGGTCGATCACCGCGACCTCGTTCTGTCGCACGCCGAAAAAGCAGACACGATGATGATCTGTGTCTCGCGCGCCAAAGGCGACGAAATCACGCTCGATCGCTAAACGCCGTTACTGCTGGATCGTGCGCAAATACGCGACGACGGCATCGGCGTCGTCGGCGCTGAAGCGGAATTCCGGCATGTCCGGATGCGACGAGGCCAGCCCCTGGCGCAGGCGGCGCGCGAACTGATCGAGATCGAAACTCTCGCCGAGGACTCGGAACGGCGGCGCCGCCGGCCGCGCACTCCGGTCCAGCCGGTCGATGGCGTGACAGGCCGCGCAATTGTCCTTGAGCAGGGCACGTCCGCGCACGGCCGGTTCCTGGGCATGCGCGGAAGCGGCCAGCGCCGCAATGGCGATCCCGGCAGCCAAGACAGCGCTAGTGTGTCGTCCTCGACTCATGGTGGCGACACCTCTAGCAGAAAGACGGGCCGCCGCCTTGACCTTTGTCAGGCGGCGGCCGGACCTCTCTCAGCACATCTTGTCGGCGAGCTTGCGGAACGCCGCAAGCTGGTTGGGAAGCAGTTCGCGCTTGTCGTCGCGACCGACGAAAATCTTGAACATGATACCGCCGTCGCGATTGAACAAAAGGATCGACGCCGACAGCCGGCCGAAGAACGGCCGCTCCATGAAGCAGATGCCGGCACAGCGTTCCGCACGCAGATGGCCGTGCAGCCCCTTCGCGCCGGAAAGATTGTAGTAGTTGCGGGCTTCCGAGCCCGGCGGAATTGGGCCGCCGAACTCGAAAATGCCGTCATCGGTGTGAATGATGAAGGTGACGTCACCCCAGGTGGCGACCTCACCCATCACTTCGACGAAAGCCGCGGTGTTGCCGAAGTTGTCTTTGACGAAACGGATCATCGAGGCTGGCATCGCCTCGACAACGTCGCGACAGCTAACGCCGTTTTCCTCGGCAAAGGTTTCAATGACGACGCCCGGTTCGGCCTCGAGCTTCGAGCGCAAATCGGACGCCGCCGTCATTGTGTCGGACATGATGTGTTGTCTCGCGCGGGGCAAGGCGCCGCCGTCAGGCGACGGCGGCCTTGTTGGTCTGCGTGAGCTTCACTTCAAAGCCCTCGAACTGCGGGTGCCCAAGATAGAGCGGCGCATTGCTCGAATTGTTGCCCGCGCGCGCATGGGCGGCACGAAACTCTTCCGACTTGGTCCAGGCTTCGAAATTGGCTTTCGACTGCCACACCGTGTGCGACGAATAGAGCGTGTGGTCTTCCGCTTCCGGGCCCTTGAGCAGATGGAATTCGACGAAGCCCGGCATGCGGTCGAGATAGGACTCGCGGCTCGACCAGACATTTTCGAAAGCTTCCTCGGAACCCTTCTTCACTTTGAAGCGGTTCATCGCGATGAATTGAGA
This sequence comes from Undibacter mobilis, assembly GCF_003367195.1. Classification (NCBI taxonomy): domain Bacteria; kingdom Pseudomonadati; phylum Pseudomonadota; class Alphaproteobacteria; order Hyphomicrobiales; family Nitrobacteraceae; genus Undibacter; species Undibacter mobilis. Next base: position 554,080 of record NZ_QRGO01000001.1, read on the forward strand.
CATGGCATTACCCTTTTGGCTGGCGCTTGCTGGCGCGGGTTGGAATGGAAGGATCTTCAATCCGGCTTGTGATCAAATCAGACCCCGCCGAAGTGAACTTTGATAGCGGCTTTGTAAGTGATGCCGGGTCCCGGACTGGTCCACAGCATGTCGTTCTGTGACGTGCCGTCGGTCGAGGAGCCCGGAATGGCGTAAGGCCGGTAGTATTCGTTGAAGACGTTGTCGATGCCGAGGTTGATCAGGACATCCTTCGTTGCCTGATAGGTCGCGTAGAGATTGACGAGATTGTAGGACGTCGAAGGGATGTAGCCTGCCGGCAGATCGTTATTGGCGGCGACCGCAGACCACTGCGCCGACAATGTCAGCTTACGATCGATGAGACGCAGACCCGCCGTCGTTGTGACGCGTGCCGGCTGGATGCTGGCGAGGCCGGCGCCGGTTTGGGTGTTCTGGCCCTTCTGCAAGGTGCCGTTGACCCCGACGAACCAGCCGCCAGCATCGTAGTTGGCTTCCAGCTCCAGGCCACGAATGCGTGCGCTCGGGATGTTCTGGTACTGGTAGAATTGCGAGAACGTACCGAACGGCGGCACCGCGACCGGGGTCGAGGCCACCAGATCGATATAATCGTCAACGTCGTTCTGGAAGGCGTTGATCTTGGCGCGGAATGCATCGCCCTTGGCAAACAGACCGTCGAACTTGAAGTTGATGCCGACTTCCTTGTTTTTACCAACCTCAGGACGCAGATTTGGGTTCGGCAGGAAGCAGAACAGACCGGTGGTTCCGTCCGGACAGGTAAAGAAGGCAGGACCGCCACCGGTCGCATGCGCGCCGGCGATTAGTGTTTCGGTAACCGACGGCGCACGATAGCCTTCGGCATAGCTAACGTAAGGCTGGATTCCGCGCACCGGCGTTACGCCGACAGTGACCTTCGGCGACAGGCGACTGCCGTCGGTCGTCGTGCTCGCCGACTCCAGCTTGTAATGATCGTAGCGCGCGGCGCTGACGACTTCGAGCCAGCTCGCATAGTTCGCCTTCCACTGCAGGAAGCCGCCCGCCACCGTGCGCTTGCCGCCTGGCGTGGTGATGTTGGAATTGCCACGCGAATCCGACGACGAGACATCGTCCTGGAAACCGTCGACGCCGTAGGTGAAGGCGTTCTCCCAATTGCCGATCGCAACCCGCGATGTGTTGTTGAAATCGAACCCGATGGTGTTGATGGCATAGCTGCGCGGATCGCCAACGCAGCCAGAGATGTTGTTGCCGGTGCCGCCGTTGCAGTAAGCGCCACCCGATGTGCTGTAGTGATAGATTTTGTGCTGGTCGGTTTCGGTCCGCGAGGCATAGAGACCGAGATCGAAGTCGAACAGACGATCTTCCGGCCGGCTGTATTTCCAGCGCAAGGTGCCCTGATAGTTCTGGGTGTTGCTGTCGTAGGCTGACGAGCCCTGATAGAGCGCGCGTTGCTGAGCGGTCGCGACCGGACCGCGGTTGAGCTGGCCGTTCTTGTAGAGATCCTCCTGGAACAAGCCGCTCAGCTTGACGACATGGCCAGTGGCCGGGCGCGCCGTCAGCTTCAGCACGCCGCTCGACGCGTTCAACCCCGTATTGCCGATCTCGGTACCGCTGCCATCCTTGTAGTTCTGCTGCGAGCGATAGACGGCGCCACCGAACACATCGAAGTTCGGATTGACGCGCACGCCGGCGAAGGCCGAAGTGTCGCCGCGCAACTTATTGGAGCCGATGCTGCCGCCGACATCCATGCCCCACTTCTCGCCGGGACGAACGACATCGTCGATATCCTTGGTTTTGAACGACACGACACCGCCGATCGCGCCCGAGCCGTAGATGTTCGCGGTCGGGCCGCGCACCACGTCGACGCTGCCGATCAGGTTCGGATCGAGGAAGAATGAGCCCTGTGCGCCATGTCCTGAGCGCTGATAGTTCTGCCGCGCGCCATCGACGATGGTGGCGACGCGACCGAAGTCCTGCAGACCGCGAACGTTGATGGTGGTGGCCGGATCATCGCCGCGATCCTGCGTCCACAAGCCGGGCACATAATAAAAGAGATCGGAGATCCGCTTCGGCTGAGTTGTTTCGATCTTGTCTTGCCCAATGACGCTGACCGGCGCGAGCGCGTCAGTCGTCTTCTCCGGCGTCTTCGTTGCCAGAACGGTGATCGGATCGAGCACCAGCGTTTGCTGGGCCGTTTGCTGAGCGGAAGCGGGCCGCTCGCCCATGGTCAATGCCAGCGATGAAACCGAAACCAGAAGCGCAAGCGCGCTTCCACGAAGCACAGTCATTCTCAACCCCCAACCCGTTACCGGTGTTTCTTGGATTTTTCGGCGGGCTGGCGAGCGGACCGTGTGCCGGATCCGCGGGGCTGGCTGGCTTTCTGCCGCTTGATCGGCAGCAAGTATTTGCCTTTGTAACCATCGTGTATTACTGAGGTCAAGGCATGAATACCGTAGTTATAATTACTCTAAACTAGCGAACATCCATGTATTCGTAGTTTAAAATGCCTCAAATATACAAGTAATTACATGGAACAACGTAATGAATACGACAAGAGTGCCGGCAATGAATGATGAAAAGCCCCTCGGAGGGGCAAGCAATGGAGCGCCTGGTGCAAGTCAAACCGGCAGTCCGCGCGGCGTTTCACTTCGCGATAACCGCGTCGATAGCCGCGAGCTGTTTAACGGCACCCGCGAAATCACCATCGCGCACGGCGATGAAACTTACCGGCTACGTCTGACGGCACAGAACAAACTGATCCTGACCAAGTGACGCCTGTGAGAAACCGATGAACTGTATCTTTCCAACAACACGCCGCGTGCTGATAGCGCTGGGCGTGCTCGGCGTGCTCGCCGCGCCCGCGGTGGCCGAGACCATGGTGACCGATGCCACCGGCCGCAGCGTGACCATTCGCGACACCAGCCGCATCGTTTCGATCGGCGGCGCCGTGACGGAGATTCTCTACGCGCTCGGTCAGAGCGACAAGATCGTCGGCATCGACACCACGAGCCTCTTCCCGCCGCAGGCGATGAAGGAGAAAGCCAGCGTTGGCTATATGCGCCAGCTGTCGGCCGAAGGCGTGCTTGGGCTGCGCCCCTCTTTGATGATCGCCATCGCCGGCGCGGGGCCGAAGGAGGCGATCAATGTGCTGGAGGCGGCCAAGGTGCCGCTGGTAGTCGTGCCGGAGACCTTTTCCATTGAAGGCGTCGCGCAGAAAGTGGCGGTCATCGGCAAGGTCGTCGGCGAAGAAGCCCGCGCGCAATGCATCGTCCGCCGCCTGAATGCCGACAAGGATGCCCTGACGAAGATCCGCGCCGGCATTCGCGCACCCAAGCGCGTGCTGTTCGTGCTGTCTTTCATCAACGGCCGCGCCATGGCCGCCGGCAAAGGCACCGCGGCCGACGGCATTATCGACCTGGCCGGCGGCGTCAACGTGATGAGTGATTACGAAGGCTATAAAAGCATCAATGACGAGGCAGTGATCGCAGCAAAGCCCGACGTAATCCTGACCATGAAGCGCGGCGGTGCCGACGATCTGACTGCCGAGACGATTTTCGCCGGCCCCGCTTTTCAGACAACACCCGCGGCTGCGACGAAGGCGTTCGTCTCCTTCGACGCAGCCTACATGCTCGGTTTTGGCCCGCGCGTCGGACGCGCGGCGCGCGACGTCGCCGATGCCCTTTATCCCGAACTCAAATCCGCTCAGCTGCCGTCGGAACAGCCCAGCGGCCCGTGCATCGAATGACCGCGCTTGCCGTCACCGGACCGTCCGCGTCGTTGACGCGGCTGCTGCGCCAGCTGTTGCGGGGGCCGCTGCTGTTCCCGCTGTTGCTTCTGCTATTGGCGACAGTGGCAGTTGCGGCAATGGCGGTCGGCGCTGCCGGCATTCCTCTCGACCGGATTCCCGCCGCGCTCGGGCTGACGTCGCATGGCGACATGACGCTGATCGAGCGCGACCGGCTGGTGCTGCTATCGGTGCGGCTGCCCCGCATCGCCATTGCCATTGTCATTGGTGCACTGCTCGCCTCGAGCGGCGCCATCATGCAGGGCCTGTTTCGCAATCCATTGGCCGATCCGGCGCTGGTCGGCGTCTCGAGCGGCGGCGCGCTGGCCGCGGCGGCGGCCATCGTGGCCAGCGATCGGCTGGCGGCAAACTTCAAGCTGCCCTTCGCTCTGCTGCCGCTCGCCGCATTTTGCGGCTCGCTCCTGACGGCGCTGATCCTCAAGCGGATCGCGACTCGAGAACGCACCACGTCGATCGCCATTTTCCTTCTCGCCGGGCTCGCGATCGGCGCCCTGGCCGGCGCCGGGATCGGACTTCTGGTGTTCGTTGCCGACGACCGGCAATTGCGCGACATCACCTTCTGGATGCTCGGCTCGCTCGGCGGCGCCACCTGGGAAAAGGTCGGATTGCTGACACCGTTCCTGCTGGCGCTGCTCGCCGCGATCCCCTTCATCAGCCGGGGCCTCGATCTGCTCGTGCTCGGCGAGGCCGAAGCCTTTCACGTCGGCATTCCGGTTGAACGATTGAAGCGCATCGCGATCGTGCTGGTTGCGGCGTCATCCGGCGCGGCGGTGGCGTTTGCCGGCGTCGTCGGCTTTGTCGGCATCGTCGTGCCGCATCTGCTCCGCCTTGTCATCGGGCCGGCGCACCGCAACCTGCTGCCGGCCTCTGCCGTGCTCGGTGCGATCCTGTTACTTGCCGCCGACACCGCGGCCCGCACCCTCGCCGCCCCGGCCGAAGTGCCGATCGGCGTGCTGACGGCTCTGGTCGGCGCGCCGTTCTTCCTCGCGCTCCTGTTGCGCCAGCGCGGATTGGCGGGTCTATGAACGTCGTCGACGTGCAGGCGCTGTCCGTTCGCGTCGGCGCCAAGCGCCTGCTCGATGACGTGTCGTTCTCGGTTCGTCAGGGCGAGACCGTCGCTGTCATTGGACCGAATGGCGCCGGCAAATCGACGCTGCTGCGTACCGTCTCGGGCGAGATCGCACCGAGCACGGGCACCATCCTGCTCAAGGGCCGCGCTCCGCAAGCCTGGCAGCCGCGCGACCTCGCGCTACAGCGTGCCGTGCTGTCGCAAAACATCACGGTCACCTTTCCATTCACAGTGATCGAAGTTGTGCGCATGGGGGCAGGCGACCGCCGCGGCAAGGCCATCGACGCCATGGCCGAAGCAGCGCTAGCCGCTGTCGATCTCGCCGGCTTTCACGACCGCATCATCGGCACCTTGTCGGGCGGCGAACAGCAGCGTGTGCATTTCGCCCGCGTCATGGTGCAGCTTGCCTGCGGAGAGGAAGCGCACGGCCCCGGCCTCCTGCTGCTCGACGAGCCGACTGCGAGCCTGGATCTGCGGCATCAGCTCGATCTGGTGGCGGTGGCCCGGCAATGCGCCGCGCGCGGCACCACGACCATTGCCATCGTCCACGATCTCAACCTCGCCGCGCTGATGGCCGAGCGCGTGATCGTCCTCAGCCAAGGCCGCCTCGCCGCCGACGGCACGCCCTCAGACACCATCAACGACGAGACGCTTAGCCGCGTGTTCGGCGTGTCCTCGGTGGTCGGCCGCGCCCCCGCGGCAGGAGTCCCGTTCGTTCTGCCGCACCAGGCTGAACGCTTGCGCGCCTGATCCTCAGCGCGACACGCTCAACGCACCTTGGTGGCGCGCTCCTTCCGGGCCTGCTTCACCGCGCCCGGAACGTTCCGCCGCATCAGATCCAGCAGATATTCCGCGGCCGGCGTCAGCGGCAGGCCGGCGCGGCGGATGGTGACAATCGATGGCGCGCGCAGGGTTTCGCGCACCGGGATACGCGCGAGTTGATCGCCGATCCAGGGAGACTGGATCCACTGGATTGGCACCATCGCCAGCAGATCGGAAGCGGCGAGCGACGCCATCAAGGTCAGCGCCGACTGGCTGCGCAGCGCCAGCTTGGGCGCCGGCAGATCGAAGCGGGTGAACAACTCGCTGAATTCCTCCTCCGCCTTGAAGGTGACCGACGTGGTCGCCCATTCGGCTTCGATGAGCTGCGACAGTGAACGCGCGTCGCCGAGCGGATGCCCCTTGCGCCCCAGCACGATGCGGACATTCTCGAACAGCAGTTCCTGCACGAGATCGGACGGCGGCGGCTGTACCGGCTCAGGACCGACGTAGAAGTCCATGCTGCCGTCCTTCAGCGCATTCTCCAGCGTCGGATACCAGCCTTCGATGAGATGAAGCTGCACATTGGGATAGCGCGTGCGGAACAACGACAGGGCCTTCGGCAACAGCGCAATCAGCGCGACCATCGACAGACCGGCGACCACCTCGCCCCGCGTGCCGCCATGCAGCTGCTCGAACTCCTCGCGGGCGCGGCGCACCTCGCTCAGCACGGCATTGGCACGGCGCACGAAGGCCGCGCCCATCGGCGTCAGCACCATGCCGCGAGCCCGGCGCTCGAACAAAGGCGCGCCGAGTTCGCGCTCGAGATCGCGGACGCTGCGGGTGAGCGCCGGCTGGGCAAGTTCAAGATGACGGGCCGCCGCGCGCAGGCTGCCGCGCTCGGCCACCGCCACGATGTCGCGCAACTGATTGAGCTTCACGCGCCCTCTCGCCTTCGGCCAACGATACCGTTTTGGTATCGGGCGGACGTATCTCACATCTATCCGTGATCCCTGTCCAGCGGTATCGCTTGAACCAAGAGAACAACGAAAACAGCGGGACGGAACGTGAGGGCACCGGAAAAGCGGCCTGTTTGGCGTGCTTTAGCCGGACTCTTCCGATCAGCCCCGCCACGGGCGAGGGAAATCGGGACGCCATGAGCGGCTCATACGATACCGAGGTGCTGATCGTCGGCGCCGGACCCGCGGGCCTGTCGCTCGCCACCGAACTCACCATGCGCGGCGTCACCACTATCGTGGTCGAGCAGAACGACCGCGTCGGCGTGCAGCCCCGAGCCAAGACCACCAATGTCCGCACCATGGAGCACATGCGGCGCTGGGGCCTGTCCGCCAAGGTGCGCAGCCTGTCGCCGATCCCGGCGGAAGTGCCGCGCCGCGTGCGCTTCGCCACCTCACTGTTCGGCGGCGACCTCTGGCTGTTCGAGAACTCGTTCTGCGCCGCACGGCAGCGCGACGATCGCTTCTCCGAAAATGCCGAGTGGATTCCGCAGTACACGATCGAGAAGGTGCTGCTCGATCACGTCATCAGTCAGCCGAACGCGACGGTGAAGCTCAGGCACCGCTTCATCGACTTTACCCAGGACGATGACGGCGTCACCACGCACGTTGCCGACCTCGCCAGCGGCGAGACGCGTACGATACGGGCGCGCTATCTGGTCGGCGCGGACGGCGGACGCTCGCCGGTGCGTGCGCAGCTCGGCATCGCCATGCAAGGCCAGTCCGGCATCGCATCTTTCGTGACCCTCATCCTGAAGGTGCCCGGCCTTGCCGCCGACCCCCGACTTCAACCCGCCCTGATGCACTGGCTGGTCGATCCGGCCGCGCCCTGCATCATGGGACCGATGGACCGCGACGACACCTGGTTCTTCAACCCCAGCCCCAAGCCGAGCGGCCCTGGCGACGACGCGCAGATTCACGACGAGATCCGCCACGTCTTGGGCGGCCGTTACGACTACACCGTGCTCGCCAAGGATCTGTGGACCGCGCACAAGCTGCTCGCCGATCGCTACAGCGACGGCCGCGTCTTCCTCGCCGGCGATGCCTGCCATTTGCATTCCCCATTCGGCGGCCATGGCATGAATTTCGGTATCGGCGACAGCGTCGATCTCGGCTGGAAGCTCGCCGCCACGCTGCAAGGCTGGGGTGGACCGGGGCTGCTCGATTCCTATGAGACCGAACGCCGCCCGGTGCATCAGCGCGTGCTCGATTCCGCCACCGAAAATCTGGCGACGCTCAGTGGAAATTTCTCGGCGCCCGAACTGCTCGAGGACTCCGAACGCGGCGAAGAGGCCCGGCGCATAGCCGGCAATGCGGTCGAGAAAGCCAAGACGCCGGAATTCCGCTCGCTCGGCCTCGTGCTCGGCTACAGCTACGCCGGCTCGCCGATCGTGGCGCGCGAAGACAAGGCGCCGCCGCAACCCAATGTCGTCGAACTGCGGCCTAGCGGCTATCCCGGCGAGCGCGCGCCGCATGCCTGGCTCAATGACGGCCGTTCGGTCTATGACACGTTCGGTCTTGGCTTCACGCTGCTGGTGACGGGCGACGCCGCAGCGAGCGATATCGCCGCAGCAAAAGCCGAAGCCGCGCGCCAGAACGTGCCGCTTGACGTCACGACGCCCGACGAGCCACGCCTCAATGCGCTCTACGGCGCACGTTTTGTTTTGATACGGCCCGACCAGCACATCGCCTGGCGGGGCGACAGGTTTGACGATTTTGCCGCGGTTCTCAACATGGCGCGCGGCAGCTACAAGGACGACAAAGAACAGGCGTCTCCACAGACGGGACGCCGGCAAAACGGATAAAGGGAGGACACTATGATTTCACGCCGTACACTTCTCGGCACGGCTGCGGCCGGTGCTGCTGTTGTCGCCATGCCGGGCGTGCTGCGCGCTGCGCCGGTCAAGCTGAAGCTGTCGCACTATCTGCCGCCGAAGCATCAGATCAACACCGAGCTCAACCGCTGGGCCGATGAATTGCGCAAGACCAGCAATGGCGAGCTGGACATCGAGGTGTTCCCCGCCGCGCAAATGGGTCCGCCGCCGCGGCAGTTCGATCTGGCGCGCACAGGCGTGTCGGATTTGTCCTTCTTCTTCACCGCGCTGGTGCCGGGACGCTTCCCGCTGTCCGAAGTTCTCGGTGCGCCGTTCCTGTTCACCAATGCCGCCGGCAAGCCGCTCAGCGCCGCACAGGCATCCTTCATCGGTACTAATCTGCGCGAGGATCTCGCCGCCGAATTTGCCGGCACCGAATTGCTCTACTCCGTGCTCTCGCCCACGGTCGGCTTCTTCATGCGCGACAAACTGGTGAAGACGCCCGACGACGTGAAGGGCCTGAAGATCCGCCCGACCTCGGTAACCATGGGCTCGCATCTGAAGGCCTGGGGTGCCGCGCCGACCACCATCGCGCCCGCCGAAGTCTCCGACGCCATCGCCAAAGGCGTGATCGACGGCGCCATTTTCAACTGCGAAGGCGGCGCCGCATTCCAGCTCCAGCAGTCCGCGCGCAAGGTATCGATGTTCGGCGACTCGGCGGCGCCCTTTGCGCTGGTGATGAACTCCGGCGTGCATAAGGGCCTGCCGAAGGACATGCAGAAACTGATCGCCGACACCACGGGTCCCGAAGGCGGCCGCCGCGTCGGTCAACTCTATGACGACGCCGAGGCTGCCGGCCGCAAGGTGTTCGAGCAGGCCGGCGTCGAGATCATCGACATCCAGGGCGCGGCCATCGAGCCGTTCAAGAAGCTGGCCGACGTGCCGACCGAGGAGCAGATCGCGGCGCTCGAAGCCAAAGGCCTGAAAGCACGCGCCTTGCTGTCCAAGGTCCGCGGCATGGTCGCGCAGGCATGAGCCTCGAGCGCGCGCTCGCGCACACCGCAAGAGCCTGCACCGCGCTCGGGGCGCTGGCGCTCGCGGTGATGATGCTTTCGACCAGCTATGACGTGGTGGCGCGGACGCTGTTCCGCGCCCCGCTGCATGGCGCCGTCGACATCGTCGAAATGATGGTTTTGTGCAGCGCCTTCCTCGGCCTGCCCGAAATCTGCCTGCGCGACGAGCAGATCCGTGTCGATATCGTCGACAGCTTCGTGCCGCCTTCGGTCCTGGCGGCGCTCAAGGTGCTCGCGCTGCTGGCGACGATCGTGTTCCTGGGAATTCTCGCTGCGAATGTCACACATCCGATGATGGACTCCTGGCGCTTCGGTGACATCAAGGCCGACACCGGTTTCCCGACCTATCCGCTCTACGCATTGACGCTGTTCACCCTCGTTGCCGCGTTGGCGGCGACGGCGGTCGTCCTCATCCGCACCTTCCGCGCCAAGCCGGCGGCCCAGCCATGACGGCAACGACCATCGGCGTCATTGGGCTCGCCAGCCTCGTCGTCCTTATCCTTTTGCGTATTCCGGTCGCGGTCGCGCTCGGTCTCGTCGGCTTCTTCGGCTATGCGGCGCTCGACGGCTTCGGCCGGGCCAATTTGATGATCAGCGGCGTGCCGGTCGAGTTCGCCTCGACCTATACGTTGTCGGTGGTGCCGCTGTTCACACTGATGGGCGCCGTGGCGGCGAGCGCCGGCCTGTCATCCGACCTGTTCCAGGCGGGCCGGGTATTGTTTCGCGGCGCGCGCGGTTCTCTGGCCATTGCCTCGATCTTCGCTTCGGCGATGTTCGGCGCGGTGTGCGGCTCCTCGGTCGCGACCGCGCTGACCATGAGCAAGGTGTCGATTCCGGAAATGCTGCGCGCCAAGTATCCTCCGGCGCTGGCGGCCGGTGCGGTCGCCGCAGGCGGCACGCTCGGCATTCTCATTCCACCGTCTCTGATCCTGATGATCTACGCCATCATCGCCCAGCAGTCGGTCGCCAAACTTTTCATGGCGGCGCTGATCCCCGGCATCATCCTGACCGTGCTCTACAGCATCACGGCGCTGATCTACTACCGCTGGCTCACCGGCAATGCGCCGGAACCGGAATATGCCCAGCGCCAGAGCGACACGCTGGTGCGCTCTTTCGCCCGCATCTGGCACGTCATTCTGCTGTTCGGGATAACGCTCGGCGGCATCTATGCCGGCTGGTTCACGCCCACCGAAGCGGCCGCCATCGGCGCGCTCGGCGCCATCCTGCTTGGCCTTGTGCTGGGCCGCCACAAGATGTCCGACACCGTCGCCTGCTTCTTCGAGACCATCAGCCTGGTGTCGAGCCTGGTGTTCATCGTCATCGCCTCGGCGGTGTTTTCCTATTTCGTGGTGCAGACCGGCGTGTCGAACCAGCTCATCGGCGTGGTCAAGGGCATCGGGCTGGGAGCCATCGGCATCATCACCGCAGTCTGCGTCTTGTACATCGTGCTTGGCGCCTTCCTTGAAGGCATCGGCATGCTGCTGATTACGGTGCCAATCACGCTGCCGCTGGTTCTGTCCTATGGCTACGACCCGGTCTGGTTCGGCGTCCTGCTGGTGATTCTGATCGAGCTCGGGCTCATTCATCCGCCGATGGGCATGAACCTTTTCGCCATCAATGCGGTCACCAAGGACATCGGCATCCTCGACATCTACAAGGGCTCTGTGCCGTTTCTGATCGCGCCACTCTTGCTGATCGTACTGATGATCATGTTCCCGCAGATCGTGCTCTGGCTGCCGGCGCAGTTGCACTGACTATCATTCCGGGACGCGCGTGAAACGCGCGGGCCCGGAATCCAGCCGAGCATTCCGAGGCCGACTCTGGATTTCGGGTTCGCGGGCGAGGCCCGCGCCCCGGAATGACGGAAAGCTCACACGTCTTCCGGGTTATCGACGTAGACGAGGCCTGCTTTCGCCAGTGGCTCGCGCATGTTGTACATGTCGAGGCCGAGCACGCCGGAGGCCAACTTCTGGCGCTTGGCATCTTCGTCGTCGAAGCGCTTCTGCGCCTTGGCCGCAACGTCGGCGCAATATTTCTTCGGAATAACGACAACGCCGTCGTCATCGGCAACCACGGCATCGCCGGGCTCGACATTGACGCCGGCGCACACCACCGGAATGTTGACCGAGCCGAGCGTCGCCTTGACGGTGCCCTTCGATGAAATCGCGCGCGACCACACCGGAAAACCCATCTCCTTGAGCGTCGCCACGTCGCGGCAGCCGGCGTCGATGACGAGGCCCTTGACGCCGCGGGCCTTCATCGATGTCGCCAGGAGATCGCCGAACATGCCGTCGGTATTATCAGCGGTCACGGCAAGCACGACGACGTCGCCCGGCTGGCACTGCTCGACGGCGACATGGATCATCCAGTTGTCGCCGGGCTGCGCCAGGATCGTCACCGCCGGACCGGCAATGCAGGCGCCGGGATAGATCGGCCGCATATAGGGCTTCATCAGGCCGTAGCGGCCAAAGGCTTCGTGCACGGTCGTGGCGCCGAGCTTCTCGAAGGTCGCGATGGCTTTGGGATCGGCGCGCTTGATGTTGCGGACGACGACGTTTCTCATTTCGATAGCTCCGCTTGCCTGTCCCGGGCGCGACGCAGCACGGAGTGATGCGGCGCAGAACCGGGACCTTCACAAATTCTGAATGCGTAACGGTCCCGGTTCTGCGGAGCGGCATTTCATGCCGCGCCGCGCCCGGGACAAGAACTAACCCAGCTCGAACGTCACGCGCGGGAACAGGGTCTGATACGCCTCGCCATAGGTCATCGGGATGCCGGTGTTGCGCGAGCCCTGAATGCCGCGGTTGAGCGCGACGCGCTCATAGTAGCCCCAGAGATGCTTCTGCGCCGCGAGGATCTGGAACGCCTTGTATTTCTGTTCCCAGACGTCGTCGATCTTGAGAATGAGATCCGGCTTGTAATTGCACTGCTCGGGCTGATGCGGCTCGAACATGTAGAACGGCGGCGCCGAATACTTGTACTGCGCGCCCGGCTTGTGCCCCATGGCCTGCGCCACGACGCGGGTTTCCTGCGCGAAATGGCAGGCGTTCGGATGATCGAAATTGTACGGGTCTTCGAGCGCGTGGCTGAGCACGAAGCTCGGATTGAGCTCGCGGTAGATATCGACCATGCGGTCGAAATGTGCCTCGTTGAGCTTGAGGGGATAATCGCCGCAGTCGAAGAATTCGATCTCGGCGCCCAGCAGCTCGGCGGCGCGCTGCGCCTCGTCTTTGCGGCCGGCCTTCACGCTTTCCAGCGTCGCGCCCTTTTCCTTCCAGGCGAACTGGCTTTCGCCTCGCTCACCGAAGGACAGGCAGACGATCTTGACCTTGTAGCCTTTTTTGGCGTGCAGCGCGATGGCGCCACCGGCGCGCCAGACGAAATCACCCGGATGGGCGGTAACGATAAGACCTGTCTTCTGATCCGGCATGGACGCTGTACTCCGTTGCGAAATGGCTCAGAAACCGCCGTGTCTGGCGGCGTCGATGGCCTGCCGCAGCAGGCCGATGAAACTCGTTAGATGCTGGCGCATCGCGCGCTCGGCGGCATCGCCGTCGCCGGCGCAGACGGCGGCGACAATGGCACGATGTTCGGCCAGCGACGCCTGCGGCCGCCCGGGCAGCAGGATAACGCGATATTGCAGCCGGACGAGATGCGATTTCAGCGTATCGAGAATGCGGTCGGCGGTAGCATTGCCGGCCATCGACTGAAGCTGCCGGTGCAAGGCGGCGTTGAACTGCGAATAACGCATCGTGTCGCCCTGCGCGATCGCCTGCTTCATGTCCTTTTCGATGGCCTTGAGGCGGGCGCGGCCTTGCGCATCGCCGCGCAGCGCCGCCCGCCCCGCCACCATGACTTCGATGGCGAGCCGCGTCTCGGCAATCTCGATGGCTTCGTCGTCGGACACGGCACGCACGCGGGCGCCGCGGTTCGGCTCGCGGACGACGAGCCCTTCCTGATCGAGCATGGCCAGCGCCATGCGGATATTGGCGCGATTGACGCCGAACTGTTCGGCCAGATCGACCTCGATCAGCCGCTCGTTCGGCGTCAGCCGGCCGCGCGTGATCGCATCGCGCAGGCGCGCGGTGACGTCGATTTCGGCGACTTTGGCAGCGCGGGCGGCGGACATCGGCGAGCAATCCAGTTGACAGGATTGTTAACAATTCAGCGAGGCGCTCGTCAATCGGCTCGCAGCCGCATTCTTCTAGAAAATCGCCGCGCCGGGCAGCGCCTTCAGCGCCGCATTGGCAACCTCAAGATCCTGCTCGCCGGTGCCGGAGCCGACGCCGATGCCGCCGATCACCTGCCCCCCGACGATGATGGGCAGGCCACCCTTGAGGTTGACCATGTCGCCGTCGGTGGCGAGTGCCAGCTTCGTCTCGATGTCGGCACCGAGCCCACCGGTCGGCCGGCCGCTATTGGCCGCGGTCATGGCCTTGCGCTGCGACGAGCGGATGCTCATGAACCGGCCGCCGTCCATGCGCAGGAACGCCACCAGATTGCAGCCCTCGTCGACGATGGCGATGCATTGCGGCACGCCCATCTTGCGGGCATGCGCGACCGCCGCGTCGAGCAGCAGGCGGGCGCCTTCGTCGGTGAGCTTGATGGCGGAGCGGGTCGTGGTCATGGTCGCGTCCTTGTGCGATTGCCGGTGGCCGGACGGCTATTTTGCCGCCGCCTCGTCGGCAATGCGATAGCCGATTCCCGGTTCGGTCAACACGATCCGTGGATCGTCCGGCTTGTCCTCGATCTTCTGCCGGAGCTGTCCGATATAGACGCGCAGATACTGCGTGTCCTCGGTGTGGGCAGGGCCCCAGATCGCGGCGAGGATCTGCTTGTGGGTGAGCACCCGGCCGGCATGCCGCGCCAGGAACGAGAGCAGGTCGAACTCCTTGGGCGTCAGCTTGAGTTCGGCGCCGGCGCGGGTGACGCGGTGGCGCACTGCATCGACTTCGAGATTGCCGACGCGCAGCACCGGCACCTCGGCCTTGCGCTGCAGGCGGTGGCGCAACGCGGTGCGCATGCGCGCCATCAGCTCGCCGACGGTGAACGGCTTGTTGACGTAGTCGTCGGCGCCGAGATCCAGCGACTCGATCTTCTCGGCCTCGCGCTCGCGCGCCGACAACACGATGATCGGCACGTCCGACCACTCGCGCACGCGGCGGATCACGTCCTTGCCGTCGCCGTCCGGCAGGCCGAGGTCGAGCAGCACCACGTCCGGCGGGTGCGCGGCAATTGTCTTGATCGCCTCGGCCACCGTGCCGGTGCTGTCCATGACGTAATCATTGGCCTCCAGCGCCGGCTTGAGGAAGCGCAGGATCGCGGCCTCGTCATCGACCACCAGAACCGAAATCTTGCCGCTCATGGTTGCCGACCCTCGCGCGGGAAAGTGAGAACGAAACGCACGCCGCCGCCCGGCGGGCTGTCCACCGCGATCGACCCGCCATGCGCCTCCATGATGCCCTTGGCAATCGCCAGCCCCAAACCCGTGCTCTGGCGGCCGTCGGCGCGGTCGCCCTTCGGCGCCATGACGAACTTGTCGAATATATGCGGCAGAACCTCGGCGGATATACCCGGCCCGTTATCGGTCACGCGCAAGATCGGCACGCCGGCCACGCCGTCGATGACGATGCGTGCATCCTTCGGCGTATGCACCAGCGCATTAGCGACGACATTGCCGATTGCCTGCTCGGCCAAGGTCGCGTCGGCGCGCACAAGCGGCAGATCGTCCGGCAGCGCGACCTCGATCGTCTGCGCCGCGCCGCGCCGACGCGCCGCACCGACGATGCGCTCCACGATCTCGCGCAGGTCGATCCAGTCGCGCCGCAATTCCAGCGCACCCGCGTCAATGCGGGTGATGGCGAGCAGGTTGCGCACCATGTCGTCGAGGCCTTCGGCCTCCTGCTTGATCTGGCCCAGCAGGTCTTTCTGGGCGGCGGCGTCGAGCCTGTCGCCATAGTCGATGAGGCTGGTGGCCGAACCGAGGATCGACGACAGCGGCGTGCGGAAGTCGTGCGAAATCGACGCCAGCAGGGTGTTGCGCACCCGCTCGGTTTCGGTCGCGGTCCTCGCGCTCACCATTTCACGCGCCAGCGAGGCGCGATCGAGCGCCGCCGCCGTCTGCTCCGACAAGGTCGTCAGCAGCGCCTTCGATTCCGAATCGAGCGGCGGCGACCCCGCTTCCTTGGCCACGCCGATGACGCCGAGCGTCCGGTCGCCGATCCGCAGCGGCACGAAGTACCACGGCAGGATTGGCAAGGTGCCGGTATCGGCGCCGGCCGGCTCATCGTGATGATAAGCCCACCGCGCCGCGGTCATCGCGGCGGCGTCGAGTTCGTCCTCCGGCGGCCAGGCCGCGGCGAGCACGAGGTCGTCGCCTTGCGCCAGCAGCACCACCACACCGCGGCCGAGCCCGGTGTGAATTTCGCTGGCGGCGCCTTCGGCCAGCGCATCCTGCGTCGCCAGGCGCGACATGCGGCGCGTGAATTCGTACAGGCGCCGCATCGCACGCATGCGGTCGGCGGCAATGCGCGCCTGCTCGCGCACGCGCCCGGCCATGGCCGACGACACCATGGCGACGACGAGAAAGATCACCAGTGCCAGAAGCTCGTAAGGTTCGGCGATGGTGAAGGTGTAGAGCGGCGTAATGAAAAAGAAATTATAGACAGCGAAGGACAGCAGCGACGCAAAGATCGCCGGCCAGATGCCGAAATTGATGGCGGTGAACAGCACCGCCAGCATGAAGATCATCGACAGGTTGGGCAGCGGCGTGAACAGCGTAATGGCCTTGCCGACGCCCAGCGCCATCGCGACGGCGGCCACGGCATAGACGAAATGCAGCGGCTGCGGCGGCAGCCATCGCCGCGCAGGCTTTGCCTTCACCACGGCCGCTTCCGCCTCGCGCGTGATCAGGTGGATGGCGATGTCCTGCGTTCGCCGCACCAGCTCGTGCGGCAGCGAGCGACGCAACAATTCGCTGAAGAAACCGCTGCGCGAGCGGCCGATGACGATCTGCGTCACGTTTTCGAAGCGAGCAAAGCGCAGCAATTCGGCCGGCAGATCGGCGCCCGTCAAGGTCTGCGTCTCGGCGCCCAGGCTCTGCGCCAGGGCAATGGCGCCGTCGAGCCGGGCCCGCGCCGCGTTGTCGAGCACCGTCCCCGGGCGTTCCACGGTTACCGCAATCCACGGCGCGTCCATGAGATCGGCCAGGCGCTTGGCTGCCCGCACCACCATCGGTGAACCCGGATCGGGCCCGATGCACGCCAGAATGCGTTCGCCCGCCGCCCACGGCCCTTCGATCGCTTGCGCCTGCATCCTTTCGACGAGTGACGCATCGACGCGCTCGGCAGCGCGGCGTAGCGCCAGTTCGCGCAGTGCCGTCAGATTTTGCGGCTTGAAGAAATTCTCGACCGCGCGCGCCGCGGTCTCCTCGACATAGACCTTGCCCTCGGCGAGCCGTTTGAGCAGTTCGTCGGGCGGGAAATCGACCAGCACGACCTCGTCAGCCTTGTCGAAGACACTGTCCGGCACGGTTTCGCGCACGCGGACCTTGCTGATCTTCTGCACGACGTCATTGAGGCTTTCGAGATGCTGGATATTGAGCGTGGTCCAGACATCGATCCCGGTTTCGAGAATTTCATCGATATCCTGCCAGCGCTTGGGATGGCGGCTGCCCGGCACATTGGTGTGGGCATATTCATCGACCAGCAGCAGCCCGGGTCGCCGCGCCAGCGCGGCGTCGAGATCGAACTCGCGCATCACCTGGTTGCGATAGACGATCGGCTTGCGCGGCAAAACCTCCAGATCGCCGATCAAACGCTCGGTCTCGCGCCGGCCGTGGGTTTCGATCAGGCCGGCAACGACATCGCGGCCGCCGTCGCGCTCGCTGCGGGCGCCTGTGAGCATGGCGAAGGTCTTGCCGACACCCGGCGCCGCGCCGAGAAAGATTTTCAGGCGGCCGCGGCCCTCTTTCCGGGCCAGGGCCAGCAATGCATCGGGCGATGCTCTTTGCGCTTCGTCTTTAGCCATCCGGCTCCTCGCAGGAGCCAATCTAGGACTTCATCGCATCGAGCGCGAGGTTAAGCTTCAACACATTCACACGCGGCTCACCCAGAAAGCCCAGGGTCCGGTCCTCGATATGGGAGCCGATCAACGTCCGCAAAGTCTGCTCCGGGATACCCCTCGCCTTGGCGACCCGCGGCACCTGAAACAGCGCCGCCTCCGGCGACAGGTCGGGATCAAGGCCGCTGGCGGACGTCGTCACCAGATCGACGGGCACGGCCGTGCCCGGGTTTTCCTTCTTCAGCGTCTCGACGTCGTCCTTCAGCCGGTCGGCCAGCGCCTTGCTGGTGGGGCCGAGATTGGAGCCGCCCGAATTCGCCGCGTTGTAGGGCGTCGAAACGCTCTTGGTCGCGTCCTTCGGGTCAGGTCCCATCGTCGCCGACAGACGGCCATGGAAATACTTGTCGCTGGTGAAGGGCTGGCCGATCAGCGCCGAGCCGATCACCTTGCCATCCTTCTCGATCAGGCTGCCCTGCGCCTGAACCGGGAAGATGGCGCCGGCAATGCCGGTCATGGCCAGCGGATAGATGAGACCCGTGACGATGGTCAGTGCGACCAGCAGCACGATGGCGGGGCGAATTTCCTTCAACATGAGTTGTCTCCATATTCTCTGGCGCGCGATCTTTTCCGAAAGCCGGTGCGTACTTTTCGGGATCGCGCGCGTTAGGCCAGATGCAAGGCGGTGACGATGATGTCGATCGCCTTGATACCGATGAATGGCAGGGCGATACCGCCAAGTGCGTAGATCAGCAGATTGCGGCGCAGCAGCGCCGCGGCGCCGACCGGGCGATACTTCACGCCCTTCAGCGCCAGCGGGATGAGCGCGATGATGATCAGCGCATTGAAGATGATCGCCGACAGGATGGCGCTCTGCGGCGTCGACAGGCCCATGATGTTCAGAACGCCGAGTTGCGGATAGAAGGCCGCGAACATCGCCGGAATGATGGCGAAGTATTTGGCGACATCGTTGGCGATCGAGAATGTGGTCAGCGCGCCGCGCGTCATCAGCAACTGCTTGCCAATTTCGACGACTTCGATGAGCTTGGTCGGATCGCTGTCGAGATCGACCATGTTGCCGGCCTCGCGGGCGGCCTGCGTGCCCGACTGCATGGCGACGCCGACATCGGCCTGGGCCAGCGCCGGCGCATCATTGGTGCCGTCGCCGCACATTGCGATCAGGCGTCCTTGAGCCTGCTCGTTGCGGATGTAGCGCAGCTTGTCCTCGGGCGTGGCCTCGGCGATGAAATCGTCAACGCCGGCTTCGGATGCGATTGAGGCCGCGGTCACCGGATTATCGCCGGTAATCATCACGGTCTTGATACCCATGCGGCGCAGCGCCGCGAAGCGATCTTTCACATCCGGCTTCACCACATCCTTGAGATGAATGACGCCGAGGATGCGGCCGTCCTCGACGAGACCAAGCGGCGTGCCGCCGGCGCGGGCGATCTTGTCCACGGCCGCGCGGAACGCCGGCGGTTCGGCGACGTCGCGCCCCGCCTGCTCACGCGCGAACTTGAGCACCGAGTCGATGGCGCCCTTGCGCAGCTTCCGGCCGCCGACATCGACGCCGGACAGGCGCGTCATGGCGGAGAACTCGATGAACTTGGCACCCTCAGGCACGCCCTGGCGCTTCACATTATATTTGTCCTGCACCAGCGTGATGATGGAACGGCCTTCCGCCGTCTCGTCGGCATCGCTGGCGAGCAATGCCGCCTCCGCCGCTTCTCGCTCGGTGACGCCCGGCACCGGGATGATCTCGGTCGCCAGCCGGTTGCCGAAAGTGATGGTGCCGGTCTTGTCCAGCAGCAGCGTATCGACGTCGCCCGCCGCCTCGACGGCGCGGCCGGACATGGCCAGCACGTTGAAGCGCACCAGGCGATCCATGCCGGCAATGCCGATGGCCGAGAGCAACGCGCCAATGGTGGTCGGAATGAGGGTCACGAACAGCGCAACCAGGACCAGCACTGAAATCGCGCCGCCGGCATACATCGCATAACTCGGAATGCTCGCGGTGGCGAAGACGAAGATGATGGTGAGGCCGACGAGCAGAATGTTGAGAGCGATCTCGTTCGGCGTCTTCTGCCGTTCCGCACCTTCGACCAGCTTGATCATGCGATCGAGGAAGGACGAACCCGGCGACGAGGTGATGCGAATGACAATACGGTCCGAGATAACGGTGGTGCCGCCGGTCACGGCCGACCGGTCGCCGCCCGACTCGCGGATCACCGGCGCGGATTCGCCGGTCACGGCGGCCTCGTTGACCGAGGCGATGCCTTCGATGATATCGCCGTCGCCGGGAATGATGTCGCCGGCTTCGCAGACCACGAGATCGCCCGCTTCCAGTTCCTCAGCCACCACGCCTTCGTAGAGCTCGTGATTGTCGGCCGAAAGAAGACGCTTGGCGCGGGTCTGTGCCCGCGTCTGGCGCAGCGTATCGGCCTGCGCCTTGCCGCGCCCTTCGGCCACGGCTTCGGCGAAATTGGCGAACAGCACGGTGAACCAGAGCCAGACGACGATCTGCAACTCGAAGGCAATGCCGGCCACCCCGGTGACGATGTCGCGGACCAGCAGCACGGTGGTCAGCGCCGTCACGATCTCGAGCACAAACATCACCGGATTCTTCGCCAGCGTGCGCGGATCGAGCTTGATGAAAGCCTGACCGATCGCCGGCAGCACAATCGTCGGGTCGAGCAGCGACGAGGCCGACATCCGCTTGCGGACTTTGGACGTTTCCATGGACGTAAACTCCGGAATTAGAAGAGCTGGCCGGCCTGCATCGCGAGATGCTCGACGATGGGGCCAAGCGCGAGCGCCGGGAAGAAGGTGAGACCGCCGACGATGAGGATGACGCCGACCAGAAGACCGACGAACAAGCCACCCGTCGTCGGGAAGGTGCCGGCCGAAACCGCGACCATCTTTTTCTGCGCCAGCGACCCGGCAATCGCCATGGCCGGCACGATCATCCAGAAGCGGCCGATGAACATCGCGATGGCGCCGGTCACATTGTAGAACGGCGTATTGCCGGTGAGCCCCGCGAAGGCCGAGCCGTTATTGCCGGTCTGCGACGAATAGGCGTACAGCACCTCGGTGAAGCCATGCGGACCGGCATTGGCCATCGACGCGACCGCGGGCGGATAGACGACGGCAATGGCGGTCCAGCCGAGGATCATCAGCGGCAGGATCAGGATGGCGAGCATCGCCATCTTGACTTCGCGCGCCTCGATCTTCTTGCCGACATATTCGGGTGTGCGGCCGACCATCAGGCCTGCGACGAACACCGTGAGGATGACGAACAGCAGCATGCCGTAAAGGCCGGCGCCGACGCCGCCGATGACGATCTCGCCGAGCTGGATATTGATCAGCGGGATCATGCCGCCGAGGGCCGTGAAGCTGTCATGCATGGCGTTGACGGCGCCGCACGAGGCCGCGGTGGTTATAACGGCGAACAAGGCCGAGCCGACGATACCAAAGCGGACTTCCTTGCCCTCCATGTTGCCGCCGGTGAGACCGAGCGCGTTCAGCGTGTTCGTGCCGTAGGCTTCGGCCCAGTAGCAGAACAGGACACCGGCCAGGAACAGCACGCCCATGGCGGCAAGGATCGCCCAGCCTTGCTTCTGATTGCCGACCATGCGGCCGAACACATTGGTGAGCGCCGCGCCGAGCACGAAGATCGACAGCATCTGCACGAAGTTGGACAGCGCCGTCGGGTTCTCGAAGGGATGCGATGCGTTGGCGTTGAAGAAGCCGCCGCCATTGGTGCCGAGCATCTTGATGGCCACCTGCGAGGCGACCGGGCCGACGGCGATGGTCTGCTGCGCGCCTTCCAGCGTGGTGGCGTCCACATAGGCGCCCAGCGTCTGCGGGATGCCCTGCCAGACCAGGAACAGCGTGAAGACGATGCAGATCGGGAGGAGGATGTAGAGCGTACAGCGGGTGATATCGACCCAGAAATTGCCCACGGTTTTCGCCGAGGCGCGCGCAAAGCCGCGGATCAGCGCGACCGCCAGGACGATGCCGGTTGCGGCCGACAGGAAGTTCTGGTGCGTCAGACCGAGCATCTGGGTCAGATAGGACAGCGTGCTTTCGCCGCCGTAATTCTGCCAGTTGGTGTTGGTGATGAAGGAAATCGCGGTATTGAAGGAGAGATCCGACGGTACCGCCGTCATGCCGGCCGGGTTGAACGGCAGCACGCCCTGCAGGCGCAGCAGGGAGTACAGAACGAGGAAGCCGGCGACGTGGAACAGCAGCATGGCGACGGTGTAGGTCAGCCAATGCTGTTCGCGGGTCTCGTCGACACCGCCGACCCGGTAGAGCAGGCGCTCGACCGGGCGGAGGACGGGCGACAACAGCGTGCGCTCGCCGTTGAAGACGCGAGTCATATAGCCGCCGATTATGGGGGTGAGCGCCAAGATGATGGCGCAGTACAGCGCGATCTGAATCCAGCCGATAATTGTCATGATACGGCCTCAGAACCGTTCCGGGCGCATGAGCGCGTAGGTGAGATAGATGAGGATGCCGGCGGTAACCGCAGCGGCGAGCGTGTAATCCAGATTCATGACCGAAGGTCCTATAACCGGTCGCAGGCGACGGCGTACCCCACCGTCCCCCCAAACAAGCAGAGGGCCCCGGCCAGCATGATGAGATCGAACATTGGAAGACCCGTTTGTGCTTCGTGTGCCAGAACGGATTTAGGCGGGGGCGTGTAAGGAAGCGATGCGGAATGCCGCTGCCGCGCATCAAGAAGCCATAAATGTCAGCCGGATGTTCGGCCCGATGATCCAGCAATCCCCTCCATCCGTATCACCTGTGGGGATTTTCGTATCTGGAGCGCGACCATGACCTACGCCGTCGCCTATCTCGCCATTCTTCTGCCGTTCGGTCTGCTCGACGCCGTCTGGCTCAGCCTCATGGGACCTCGGCTCTATAAGCCAACGCTCGGCGACATTCTGCTGGCGAACGTCAATGTCCCTGCCGCGATTGCCTTCTATCTGATTTATCCGATCGGCATTCTGATATTCGCTACCCTGCCCGCTCTGAAGGCCGGTTCGGTGGCACCCGCCCTGATCTATGCCGCGCTGTTCGGTGCTCTGGCCTATGGCACCTACGACCTGACCAACCAGGCCACCTTGCGCAATTGGACGCTGCAATTGACGCTTGCCGACATGGCCTGGGGCACGATCGCATCCGGCCTGGCCGGCGCCGCCTCGTACTATCTGACACGCACGATCAGCGATTGGCTCGGTATCGCCTAATCTCGGGGCGGGCCAGGGAAGAAGGCATTGGTGCGGCGCTGATAAGCGCGGAAAGCTTCGCCACGCGAACGCAGCATATGTTTTTCAAGAAGCGGGATGCCCGAGACGTAAACCAGCAACCAGTACATACAGGCCGCTCCGGACAACGCTATAAATCCCCACGGATACCCTCCGGTGAGATCGATGGCGATCAAGGGATAGGCCAACCAGCCGAGAGCCTCGAAGAAGTAATTTGGGTGACGCGATAATTTCCACAAACCGGCCTCGTTTACACCGCCGTTGTTGGCCGGGTTCGACTTGAAGCGATTAAGTTGCCAATCGGCAATACCCTCGCCGCAAACCGCGATAATCATGACCAGGATCGCCACGGCATCCCAGACGCTGAGCCGGGCGTCCGGCCGATGCGCCGCAACAAATATCGACATCACCAGCGGCAGGCCAGCCATCGCCTGAACCTGCAAGAACCAGAACATCTGGCGCGGCGCATCACTGCCCCAGGCCTCGATTTTCTCGGCATAACGTGGATCGTTCGAGATTCCTGCGGAGCGGCTGGCGATATGAACACCGAGCCGCAAGGCCCAGATCGCGGCGAAGGAAGCGACCAGAATTTGCCGCGTCGGCCACCCACTGCCCATCGGAACGAGCGCACCGGCCATGCCGGTCAAACCGACACCGAACGTCCAGATCGTATCGACCCAGCCGGAATTGCCGCTGCGCTGCTGAACAAGCCACGCCACCGTCATGATCGCCGACAAAGCGATCGACATCGCCATGAGAGCGACAAGAAACTCAAAAACAGTCATGGCACTAGATGCGCACGAATGGCTGCATCATCCTTCCGATAAGACCGGACAGCTTCAACTCGCCCTGCATGGCAACAAGACAAATACACTCCTCGTCGCCATCGATTACCGGCGAGTGCCCGTCATCATGATCGGCATCGTCGCAATCGCCGGCGGCGTAGCGGCCGCCTTCGTGAATGAAGGCGCCGGACAAGACGCAGGTCAGCTCGGTGCCGGTGTGACTGTGTTCCGGAATTCTCAAGCCCGGCGCCGCCTTGAGCATGAATACGCGCGCGCCGCCCTCGGAGGGAACCTTCACCACACGATGATGCAGTCCGGGCGCAACCCAGCGCCAGGGGCCCAGTTCGTATCCGAGCAAGTGCTTCTGTTCGGGCTGCCAGACCGGCACAATCGTCCGCTTTTCGTTTCGATTGCGAGTCTGCCCGCGTGAGCTATTCGCTTCGCGATCGAGCAGCGCCAGCGCATGCAGCGCCGCTCCCGGCGCCATTGCCACCGGATCGATCTCGGCCAGCATCTGACCGCCGGCTTCTTCCAATGCCGCTATATATTCGCGGCAATTACCACACATCGCGAGATGACTGGCAACGACCAGACTGCGGCCCTCGTCCAGGGTACCAGCGGCGAATTCCGCCAGCGTCGTATTCTTCGGATGGTGTCGGCTCATGTCAGGTCACCAAGACAATCTTTCAGGCGGTTCATCGCAAGTCGTATTCTCGATTTGACCGTCCCGAGCGGGATCTTAAGTTCGCGCGCAATGTCGCCATGCGCTTGGCCTTCAAAAAACGACAGACGTACCACCTTGAGCTGGTCATCCGTCAGATGAGACAGGGCGGCACGGACACGCCGTTCACGCTCGCTAGCATCGAGCTCCTCGTCTGGCTGCGGCGGCGCGTCCAGAAACTCGTTTGATTCAAGGTCGAATAGTTTGCTGCGCTGCTCGCGACGAGCAACATCGATGCGCAGGTTGCGCGCTATGGTAAAGATCCAGGCTGAAGCGCCCGCGCGCGCGCGGTCAAATTGCTCGGCCTTGCGCCATACCGTAAGCATGGCCTCTTGCGCCAACTCCTCGGCGGCGGCAGCCGGCATATTGGATCGCATCAAGACGGCTTTGATGCGCGGCGCGTAGTAATCGAACAAGGCTGTAAAGGCCTCACGGTCGCGCGTGGCGGCGACCGCCTCGATCAGACGAGCCAGATCGGCGGAACATGTGATCTCGTAAGCCCGGGTCGGCATGTTCATCGCCTGCGAAAACTCCGCCCGAATCTGGTGTGATTTGGCGCCACTCTCCACGTCGCTCCGATACACTACTTGCATCGGCAATATACGTGATCCGGCCCGGTTTGGATCACGGTGATCCAGCCGGTATTCCGGACCGTACTTGTTCCTGACAGCGAGCGACCCGACCGGTCGCGGCCAGAGGCAGTTGGGAATCATGTCTGAAAACGGCACGCAGCCCCTAAAAATCGCAATCATTGGCAGCGGAATTTCGGGAATGGCCGCGGCCTGGCTCCTGTCTGGCCGTCATCAGGTGACGGTCTACGAGCGCGCCGACCGGATTGGCGGCCACAGTAATACCGTCGACGCTCGCACCCCAAATGGCACAGTGGCGGTCGATACCGGTTTCATCGTGTACAACCGGCAGACTTATCCAAATCTGACCGCACTGTTCGAGCACCTCAATGTGGCTTCGGAGGCGACCGAAATGTCCCTCGGCGTATCGCTTGAGGGCGGCGCCCTGGAATATGCCGGGGAGAATCTGGCCACCGTGTTTGCGCAAAAGCGCAATCTGTTTAGCCCGCGTTTCTGGTCGATGCTGCGCGATCTGCGACGCTTCTATAAAGACGCGCCGGACGACATGCGTCGACTGGGGCAGCAAGCGACACTCGGCGATTATCTCAAGCTCGGCGGCTATGGCGAAGCCTTCCGCGACGATCACTTGCTGCCAATGGCGGCGGCGATCTGGTCGGCGCCAGCGCAGGCCATGCTCGATTACCCGGCCGCCGCCTTTATCCGATTCCAGGAGAACCATGGCCTGTTGAAGTTGAAAGACCGGCCGGTATGGCGCACCGTCAAGGGTGGCAGCCGCAGCTACGTAACGCAGCTGACCAAGCCGTACGCCGAACGCATCCGGCTCAACCAGACGATTCTGTCGATCACACGCCACGTCGATGGCGTGGATATCACGAGCGCCGGCTCCGGCCCCGAACGTTTCGATCACGTCGTATTGGCGACGCACGCCGATCAGGCGCTGGCCTTGCTGACGGAGCCGAGCGCGGCCGAGCGCACATTGCTGACGCCGTTTCGATATAGCCGCAATCTGGCTGTGCTGCATAGCGATCAACGACTCATGCCGAAGCGCCGCAAGGTGTGGTCAAGCTGGAACTACATCAGCGGCGCCCAAAACGCAGACGCGCTGACCGTTACTTACTGGATGAACCGGCTGCAGAACCTCAGGACAGATACACCTCTGTTCGTGACGCTCAATCCGGCGCAGCCACCGCACGCCGGCACGATCTTCCATTCGGAGATCTACGAGCACCCCCTGCTCGATACGGCAGCCATGACAGCGCAAACCAAATTATGGTCGCTGCAAAGGCGCCACCGCACATGGTTCTGCGGCGCCTATTTTGGCGCCGGATTCCATGAAGACGGACTGCAATCGGGCCTGGCAGTCGCCGAAGCGCTTGGCGGCGTGCGACGGCCCTGGAATGTGGAGAATGAATCGGGGCGCATTCATATGCACGTCAATGAGCTGGCCGCCGTGTCGGAGCAGGCCACATGAGCACCGAAGCGCTCGCGGCTGTGGGGCATTCCTGCCTCTACACAGGGACGGTTATGCACCGGCGCCTCAAGCCGCATGCGCATCGGCTGAACTATCGAGCGTTCTGGTGTCTGCTCGATCTCGACGAATTGCCTGACTTGTCCGCCCGGCTGACATTTTTCTCGCTCGAAAGATTTAACCTGTTCGGATTCCGTACCACCGATCACGGCGACGGCTCCAACCGCCCCTTGCGCGCTCAAGTCGACGCTCATCTCGCCACAGCCGGGATTGATCTTAAAGGGGGCGCCATCCGGCTTTTATGCATGCCGCGCTTTCTCGGCTTTGTGTTCAATCCGATCAGCGTTTATTATTGTTATGATCGTTCGGGTGCGCTCAGGGCTCTGCTTTATCAGGTGCATAACACGTTCCGGCAGCGCCACAGTTATCTGATCCCGGTCGATAGCAGGCCGGGAGAACCCATCGAGCAGCGCTGCCTAAAGGCGTTTTATGTGTCACCGTTCATGGACATGGATATCGCCTACCGCTTTCGTGTGCAGCCGCCGGACGAACGCGTTGCGCTCGTCATCGAGTGCTCAGACGCGGATGGCCCTGTGTTGATCGCTTCACTCGCCGGCGAACGTCAGGCGCTCACCGATACGGCTCTTCTGCGCGTCTTCCTTTCGTTTCCGCTGATGACACTCAAAGTCGTTGCCGGCATTCACTGGGAAGCGCTTAAACTGTGGATCAAGGGCATGCGGCTGCGTCCGCGCCCGCCAGCCCCCTCACCCATCACTATTGCAACGCAGCCGCTGCCGAATACGTCCCAAGCTTTCGGGAATAGCCATGACTGACCTGACATCCGACGTTGCCAGAGCCATTCAAGCGCCGGCGGCGCACGCATCGCGACCACGAAGAGTGCCGTTTTTCTCACGGCAATTGCAGCGGCTGCTGGCTCAGGTCACCTATGGCGATATCACCATCGTGCTACCGAACGGCGAAACGCTTCGCCGGCAGGCGTCCAGTCCGGGGCCTAGCGCCAAACTTGTGATCCGCCGCTGGCGCGCGATTTGGCGGCTGATCAACGGCGGCGAACTCGGATTTGCGGAGGCCTATATTGCCGGTGACTGGTGGACACCCAATCTTGCAGCGTTTCTGGAATTCGGCGCCCGCAATGACACCGGCATGCCGCACGCAATATCCGGCTCGCTGGTGCATCGCCTCATCGTACGGCTGCGGCATCTGAGAAACCGCAATACCCGACGCGGCAGCCGCCGCAACATTGCAGCGCATTACGATCTCGGCAATGCGTTCTACAAACTATGGCTGGACCGCGGCATGCAATACTCCGCCGCGCTGTTCACGGACAACGACCAAACGCTCGAAGCCGCGCAGAACGCCAAGCTCGCACGTATTTTGCAACTTCTGGATATCAGCGGCGGTGAGCGCGTGCTGGAAATCGGCTGCGGCTGGGGCGCGTTGATGGACCGTCTCACGTCGCATTGCGATGTGACCGGCATCACGCTCTCTGCTGAACAACTCGCCTTCACCCGCGATCGCATCGCGGGAGCGCCGAATGCTCAGGCGCGGCTGCAGGATTACCGCGACATCGCCGAAACCTTTGACCGCATCGTCTCGATCGAGATGATCGAAGCCGTCGGCGAGCGCTATTGGCCTGTCTATTTCGAGAAATTGCGCAGCGCTTTAGAACCTGGCGGGACGGTGCTTCTGCAGGCGATTACCATCGATGTGGCGCGCTTCGACAAGTATCGGCAGCAGCCCGACTTTATTCAACGCTATATCTTCCCCGGCGGCGTATTGCCCACCGTCGACATCATCCGCCAGCAGGCGGCGGGCGCAGGCCTCGAACTGACGATACACCAGCCATTCGGTTCAAGCTACGCGCAAACGCTCGCCATCTGGCGCGAACGGTTTCTTATGGCCTGGCCGCAGATCAAGCAGCTCGGTTTTGACGACCGCTTCAAGCGGATGTGGCACTATTATCTCTGCTATTGCGAGGCGGGCTTCCGTTCCGGCGCCATCGATGTGGGCTTTTTCAAATTCAAACCCGCTGTCGCCGACGCTGCGCGTTGCGGCCAGTTCATGACAGCGCCGGCGGCATCTGTGAGTGCTGCCAGAGCCGAAAAATCGAGCGTAAGGATCGCTCCTTAATTGCAAGCCTTAACTGCACTCATTGACCTTCACTGCACTCATTGAACCCGCGGCCAATAGCGGACGGAGAGACAGTTGCCGCGCAACAGTAACAGGCGCGCGGCAACTTGAGGTCATGGCTTAAATACGAAGCCAGGTTTAATCTCCACATCCGCGGGTATGGGCTGGAGGTCGGAGAACAGGTCCGGGTATGTCTTCATCACGCTGAGGATGAACTTAGGCTCGATATGCTTGTTCACATCGAACACCGACTTGATCACTCCCAGCCGTTGCAGCGTATCCTGAGCCTTCCACAGCGCACGATAATTATGTGCGGAAATGCGGCGGTCTACTTGCTGAATGTTATATTGCATCGCAGTCTCGGCCACGTCGAGCTTCAATCCGGGAATCCAGCGCGTACCGATACCGGCGGCCTGTTTGGGATTCTTACGCATCCACTGGTCGGCCTCCGACACGGCCGCCAGGAATTTCTCGATCGTCGGGCCATTCTTCTCCATCCACGGCCGCAGCGCGACATTGAAACCGAGATAAGAAATGACGTCGCCGCCGCGAATCACCTCGATTGCGCCCGGCACATCCTTCATGCCGATCACCGGTGCCGGGTCCCAGCAGACGAACGCATCCACGCCTTTGGCAAGCAACGCCACCGTCATTTCCGGAGGCGGCGTGTTGACAAGCGTGACATCGGTGGGAGCGAGGCCCGCCTTCTCGAGCAAGCCGAGAATGTAGAGATGATTGATCGTGCCGAACGAGGTTGCGATCTTCTTGCCCTTAAGACTTTTTAGGTCGCCTTTAACGATGCCTGAATCCCCGTTGGCAACCAGCGCAAGCGTGGCATCAGATCCGAGTTTGGTGGCGTTGCCGCTAAAGTTGCCGAAGAACACAAGATCCATGCCGCGCAGAATGGCGCCGATGGAGGGCACGCCCGCCTGCACCATATCGGTTTCACCCGCCTGCAAAGCGTTGAGCGCATCGACGCCCGTGGCATAGGGGCGCGCGATGGTTACGTCGAGCCCGTATTTCTCGAAGAAGCCGCGCTCGACCGCAATTGGCAGCGCCAGCATGTCTACCGCAGCGACCATGCCGACCTTGAGTTTTACCGGATCCTTGGCCTGAGCCAGTGCCGGCGATGGCAACAGCAGCAAGGCGAAAAGCAGCGTCATCATCCGTCGCATCTCATTCACCCTCCAGGTTGAAGCGGCTCGACGCGCGTAACCCAGTAAGGACGGGCGACGGTTGTCAGGTCCGCTCGTTTCACTCCACGAACTTCAACGGCATTTTCTTGTGTTCCAGACACCCTGCCATAGGTCTGGAACAGCTGAACGTGGAAACGCTCCGGCGGGAACGGCAGGGTAATCAGCACGTTTACTTTTTCCGGAGCGTTTCCAAAGTCGGCAATCTTGCGCGGCGCTGCGATTGTGAGCCAAAGCTGCCAAGCAATGTAGCAGCCGGCCACCGCCAGCAGGATGTGCGCCTTTCGCGATTTGAGGGCGTCGCGCAACATGACTCACGCCGATCTCACGAGTTGGAGAACGCGGCCAGTCAGAGATTTGAACCGATCGTTTTCGTTGAGATCGTCCCAGACACGAGGCCGCGGCAGGTCCACGGCGATCTCGTCGAGTACCCGGCCCTTTGACAGCGCCACAACTCGATTGGCGAGAAAAACAGCCTCGGCAACGTCATGGGTAATGAAGATGACCGTCGGCCGTTTCGCTTCCCATATCCGCGTCAATTCCTCTTGCAATGTCATGCGGGTTTGCGCATCCACGCTGGCGAAGGGCTCGTCCATCAACAAAACGTCCGGCTCGTTGGCGAGCGCCCGCGCCACGCCAACACGCTGCTGCATACCGCCGGATAGCTCGTTGGGATAACGCCCTGCAGCTTCTGAAAGCTTGGCGAGCGCGAGATATTCACGCGCGATCTTCTCGCGCTCCGCCCGGCCAACGCCGCGCATTTTTGGTCCGAACGCGACATTTTCTAGGACGGTCCGCCACGGAAACAGCGCGAAAGACTGAAATACCACGCCGCGATCTGGCCCCGGCCCTTTTACAGGCTTGCCACCGACAAGAATTTCCCCGCTGGAGTGCGGGATGAAGCCGGCGATCAGGTTGAGGATGGTCGACTTGCCACAGCCCGACGGGCCCACAATGGAGATGAAGTCGCCCTCGGCCACGCTCAGCGAAACATCGTGCACGGCCGTCACCTGCGTGCCGGCATAGGCGTCGAAGTAGGTCTTTGACAGATTGCGAATGACCAGATTCTTCATCGCGTCACCAGCCCCCAGCGTTGCCCGGTGGCTCGTTCGACCGGCGCCAGGATCCAGCTGTCGACGATGTACCAGAGGATCCCGAGGATAATCATTCCAAGCAGTATCTCGACCACCGAGCCGGCGCGCCGCGCATCGAACATCAGAAAGCCGATGCCGCTGGTGCCGACGATGATCTCGGTTGCGATCAGTGCGCGCCAGCCGTAGCCAAGGCCGTTGCGTAACCCGGTCATGATGTTGGGAAGCGCGCCGGGCAATATCACTTCCCAGACCATTCGGGCGCGCGAGGCTCCGAGGCTCAGAGCAGCCCGATGCATGGTAATCGGGATCGAGCGCACGCCCAGTACCGTGTTGAGGACCACGGGGAAGATCACTGTGTAGACTATGACAACGGTCATGGTGACGAGACCGTAACCGAACCAAATCACGAGGATCGGCAGCCATGCGATGTCGCCAATGGCCTGGAAGAACAGCAACAGCGGCCAGAGCGCACGGTGCGCTCGCGGGCTGAGCCCTACCAAGATGCCGAGTGGAACGCCGAGCGCAACGCCCCAGAACGTGCCGACAGCAAGGCGCACCACGCTGTCTTGCAAGTACTCGGGAAGGATGCCCGTATAAACCAGCGAACGGAACGAATGCATGACCTCCCCAGGTCCTGGCAGGAAGACGCGTGGAAATATCTGTAGCTCGGAGATGATCCACCAGGCTGCGATCACGGGCAGGAACGGCGCAATGGAGCCGATCGATGGCCAGCGCGCCGTCAGGCGCACGTAGTGGCTCCATAGCTTGAGCGGAAATTCCATCATGCGCGCTGCACCATTCCCCAGCGCTCGATCGTGCTGCGCTCGATCGGTGCCAGCAACAGTCGGTCGAGCATCAGCCACAGGACGCCGATGATGACCATGCCGAGGACAATCACCTCGGTCTTGTAGTAGTCGCGCGCCACAAAGAGCATGTAACCAAGCCCCGCATTGGTGGCGATCATCTCGGCCGCGATCAAGCCGCGCCAGGCAAAGCCCAGTCCGGTGCGTATACCGGTGACGATGTTGGGAAGCGCGCCGGGCAGCAGTACCTCGGTCAACATCGCCCATCGGCTTGCACCGAGCGATGCGGCCGCGTTGCGCACATGTAGGGGAATGGTCGAGACGCCGAGCAGAGTGTTGTACGTCACGATGAAGAACACGGCATTGAAGATGACGAAAGTGATGGCGCCAAAGCCATAGCCGAACCACAACGTCGCGATGGGGATCCACGCGATGCCTGCTAGCACCGAGAAAAACCTGAACAACGGCGTCAGGAATGCGGAAACAACAGGACTGATGCCCATTGCCACACCCATCGGAATGGCGACCAAGAGCGCAAGCACCGTGCCGACCGCGACACGCAGGAGGCTCGCGCCAATGTGCTGAATAAGAGTGCCGTCCTGTATTCCCTCAACTCCAGCCCGAACCACAGAGATAAGGTGGGGAAACAGCCGAGGATTGACGTCGAAGTAAGGCACCAGAACAGCCCAAAGGACGAGCAGCACTGCAAAGGGAGCGCAAAACCAAAGCACTGAAGAGAACCAGTGTCGCTTCATTGCCTTTGCCTCAGGTCATAAGGATCGCTTCGACGAGCTTGCCGACGCCGCGGTCCATTACTTCGCTTGGCCAATTTGGATTGGGTGTAGCCAAGGACCTGCTCCATGGCGTTGCGAGCTTTTTCGGCGTCGCCTTCTTCGATGGCGCGGGCCGTGGCGGCATGATTGGGAATATTATCTTCGAACCAGCCATCGACTCTGTCGACCGCGACGACGAAAACCGCGCTCAGAATCGTGTCGATGGCGCCACGGAAGCCTTGCAATACCGGATTGTGCGTGGCGTCCAGAATAGCGAGGTGAAAGGCCTTGTCCGCGGCGGTTGCGCTGATTTGACTGTCGGCGCTTTCCATTGCTCGCAGGGCTGAACTAATCCGCTGCCGGTCTGCTTTAGTTGCACGCGCGGCAGCAAGCGCAGCGGCGGCTGGCTCAATGATCGAGCGAACTTCCTGGACGGCCAATAGCAATTGGACGTCGGGCTTGTCCTGGCCGATCAGCCAACTCAACACGTCGCGATCAAGCAGGCTCCAATCGCGCCGCGGCAATACGCGGGTGCCGTGGCGGGGCTGAACGCTGATGAGTCCTTTGCCTGACAGCGTTTTGATTGCCTCACGAATCACGCCGCGACCCACGCCGAAGCGGATTTCGAGGTCGTTTTCCGGGGGCAGTACCGCGCCGGCCGGAATGATTTCTTGGGCGATCTCGCAGCCGAGTGTCGTCAGCACCGCGTGGATACGGCGCGGCTTCGAGCGCTTTCCGCCGGATTTGGCGCGCTTGGTACGCACGAAATGTTCGCTCCCCGCCGTCAGTTCTGGGCTGACTGGCACTTCAAAATATACATCGATTCAATTACCGGTGCAATCATCCGATATTAAACATCCGATGAATGAGTTATCGTGCAATGCAACAAATTGCGAAGGTCGCATACCCGGAGCGCATCTCCATGCGCACTTTGCCGAGTCAAAAACGATCGCAAAAGTTCGATGAATTAAGCGCAGCGGATGAACTGCGATGAGTGTCAATGCGAAGGAGGTGCAAGGACCGGAAGCCCCCCCGATTGGTTACGAGCTCGAACGCGCCGCTGGTTACGCCCAGGCCGAAAAGTCTAAGGCGACACAGAAAGCCTATATGAGCGATTTCCGGCACTTCGGCTTGTGTGGGTGCAGGAGCGCGGCCTGCGCATCCTCCCGGCTTTGCCTGAGACCATCGCGGCTTATCTGGTCGACCAGGCTGCACGCGACGCCAAGCCCTCGACGCTCGGCCGGCGCGCCGTGCACATCTCTGGCGTTAGCCTTTTCCGCCGAGGTAGGCGTGCTCGAGCTGAGCCACGATATCGGGCTCGCTGGTGGACGCCTCGAAGACGATACGGCCCTGCGTCAAGGCGTAGACCCGGTTGGCCGTCGCCAGGGCTTTTTCGATCAACTGCTCGACCAGCAGTACCGCCGTGCCCGCGCTCGCCAAGCGGCCGAGCACGTTTAACACGCGATCCACGAGGATCGGCGACAGGCCGGCCGACGGTTCATCGAGCATCAGGAGCCGCGGCCGCTGCACGAGGCCCTGCGCCACGGCCAGCATTTGCTGCTGACCACCGCTCAGCGCGGCACCCTTTTCATGCCGCTTCGCCGCGATTTCGGGAAAGTACTCGAGAGCTTCCTCGATCCGGGCGGCGCGTTCCGCGCGCGGCAGGTAATAGCCGGCCAGCAACAGGTTGTCGGTGACGCTCAGTTGCGTGAAGACGCGGTGGCCTTCGATGACATGGGCGACGCCCGCCCGCACCATCGCACGGGCATCCGAGCCCCGCACATCACGGCCGTCGAGCCGGATCGTGCCATCGCTCGCCGGCAGCAGACCGGAGATGGTGCGCAGCAAGGTCGTCTTGCCGGCGCCGTTGGGGCCGAGCAGCGCCACCACCTCGCCCTTACCGATGGCCAGGCTGACGCCATGCAGCACGCCGATCTTGCCATAGCCGCTGGCGAGGTCCTTCACTTCGATCAGCGTTTCAGCCGCCGAGATAGGCACTGACCACCTCCTTGTGCTGGCGGATTTCCGACGGCGTACCGGCCGCGAGGACCCGGCCGAGATTGAGCACGGTAATCTGATCGCAGATGTCGAAGATCAGGTCTGCATGGTGCTCGACCAGCAGCACGCCGACACCCTGCCGACTGATCTCTCTTATCAACTCGCCGAGCCGCGCGATCTCATCGACCGAAAGACCTGCCGCCGGTTCATCCAGCATGAGAAACTGCGGACGCAGCATGAGTGCGCGCGCAATCTCCAGAAAGCGCAGTTCGCTGTGCTGCAAACGGTCGGCGCGTACCGCGGCAAGGCTCTCCAGCCCGACGACGCGCAAGGCAAGCCGACCGGCCTTCTCGAGCTTGCGTTCATCGTCGCGGTGACGCGGCAGCGCGAGCATCGACTCGACGAGCGTTCCCTGCCCCGAAATCGTGCCGCCGATCATGACATTCTGGAGTACCGAGCCCTCACCCACGATTCGCGGCGTCTGAAATGTGCGCGCGATGCCATGTCCGGCACGGGTCTCCGATCTGCCGGGCTCAAGCTCCGCACCGCCGAGCATGACAGTGCCGCTTTGCGGCCGGTAATAGCCGGAGATGACGTTGAGCATGGTTGTCTTGCCGCTGCCGTTCGGACCGATGAGGCCGTGAATGCGGGCAGGCTCGACGTTGAGGTCGACGCCGTCGATAGCGCGGACAGCGCCGAAGCTCAGGGCGATGCCCCGCACGGCAATGCTCGTCTTCACGCGCTCTTGCGACAGGATGTCCGGCAGCAGCGTCGGCCGCGGCACGATGGCGCGATTGGACTGCAGCGGTCGCCGGTTCTTGAAATCCAAGAGCGCCGCGATGCCGCCGGGCGCAACGAGAACCACCGCGAGCAGCAAGACGGCATAGAGGAATGTCGACCACGCCGCGAGCGGCGCAGCGAATTCCGGCAGCAAGGTCAGGATGACGGTCCCCAGCAGCGGTCCGAGGATCGAACCGCGGCCGCCGATGAGTATGGCGATGAAGAACAGGACGGACAGGTCGAAGTTGAAGGCTTCCGGCGTGATGTAAGTCTGCAGGGTCGCGAACAGGCCCCCGGCGAAGGCTGCAAAGGCGCCGGCCAACAGAAAGACCGAAACCAGCATCTTTGGCTTAGAAATACCGAGTGACTCTGTTGCCACCTCGGCATCCCGGATGGCGATCAGGGCACGGCCGAAGCGACTGTGCGCGACATTCGCGGTCATCCAGGTGCTGAGAACCGCACAACCCAGGCAAAAATAGAGAAAGCCCTTGGTGGTGTTGAACGGAGCGGGAAATTCGGGACCGGGAAGGCCGATGCCGCCGCCGGTGACGCTCTGCCAGGCAAGCGCGATCTGCGTGACGATTGTCGCGAACCCGAGTGTCGACATGGCGAAATAGAAGGTTCGCAGACGAAGGGCCGGAAGGCCGACGATAACGCCGAAAATGGCGCCGAAGAGCGCCGCCACGCCGAACGCCACAAAGAGCGGCATCGGCGGCAGCACATTGCCGCCGACCAGCACGCTCGTCGTATAGGCGCCGAGCGTCAGCAGCGCGACATAGCCGATGGCGAGTTGTCCGGCGAAGCCGACGATCAGGTTAAGACCTGACACCAGCATCCAGTAGATTGCCGCCCGCGTGGCTATCAGCGCCCAGTAGTCGTTGCTGACCATGGGAACGAGGGCGGCAAAGCCGAAGATCGCAAGGAACGGCAAGACATGGACCGCCGTGTCGCGCCAGGCTGGCTCGGCCCGGGAAGCCGGAATTCCGGTGGCCTGCGTGTCGGCCTTCATCAAACCCTCCGGGCCGAGGACGAGCCGAACAGGCCTTGCGGCGCCGCCAGCAGCACAACGATGAACATCACGAAGACCGCGACCGATGAGAAGATGCCGCCGACGAGGAAATTGGCGGTCTGCTGGAACAGCCCGAGTGCGAAGCCGCCCACCACCGCGCCGCGGTTGTTGCCGAGCCCGCCGAGCGCGACCGGGACGAAGCCGTAGAAGTTGAGCAGAGGCCCGTTGGCGACGAAGGCCAGCAGCAACTGGCCGCCGGCGAAGCCGGCAAATCCGCCGATCGCAGCGGCCAAAGCATAGCTGGCCATTCGCAAATTGCGCTCCGGCAGGCCAAGTGCGCGCGCGGCGAAATTGTCTTCGGCAATCGCCACGAAGGCGTGGCCGACCAGCGTTCGCCGATAAAGGAACTCAAGGCCAAGGATGGTGACCGCGCAGGCCACGATCGGCAGCCAGAACTTCTCGTCGAAGATGCCCGAGCCGATCCCGAAAATCTTCGGGAAAGGCTGGGGCTCGGTGCTCCATTCGATGGCCGTGACCTGCTGGATCATCAGCGCCAGCGCCAGCGTCGACAGCACGTAGAGGTGCTGGTCCAGGCTCTTGAGCACCGGGCGGACAGCGACGATCTCGGTGATGACCCCGATCACCGCACAACACAGCAATGTCGCGATCAGCCCCGGGATGAACGGGAAGCCGAGCCGCACCATGAACAGCGAGCCAAAGACGCCGCCGAGCATACCAAGCTGCCCGGCGGTGAAGCTCATGACGCGCGATGTCGAGAACATCGTGTTGTATGTCACGCCGATGAGCGCATAAACCGCGCCCACCGCGAGACCTGACGCCAGTATCGAGGCCAGCATTGTGTGCCGATATCCTTACGCGTAGCCTGGCGCGAGGCGGAACGTTCCGTCCTTCGCGCTGCTGGCGTCGGACATCACCACGTCCTGGCCCGGATAGCCGTTATGCTCCGTGGGCGTGAATGTATATTCCCCGAAGTAGCCCGGATACTTCTTCACGCTGTTCCAGTATTTGATGATGTCCTCGTGGGACGCGGCGCCCTCCTGGAAAGCCTTCGCGACAAGATTGATGGCGTCGTAACCGCCGGCGACCCACCACAGCAGGGTGTCCTTGAGATCGACCTTGCTCTTGAGCTTCGCGACGAACTCCTCGCTGCGCGGCGGCAGCTTGCCGGCAGCATCGTAGCTGCAACTCCGGTAACCGACCGCGTAGACCTTTTCCCAGTTGGCGGGCTTTTCGATCAGCGCCTTGATCTCGCCTGACGACATGGACGGATGGCCGACGAAAGCCACGTCCCAGCCCATATTGGCGCGCGTATTGAAAAGGCGTGCATCCATGCCGGTCGACGTGCTCCAGACGACGATGGCTTCCGCGCCGGCGTTCTTGGCGCGCAACAGGTCCGGCGTCATGTCCGGCTGCGTGGCGTCGATATTGGCCTGATAGACCACGTCGGCGCCGTCCTTCTTGAGCCCGGCGACCGATGCATTGAGGGCGGCGACCCCGTAGCCTGTGGTGTCGCCGATAACGGCGACCTTCTTGGCTTTAAGAATCTGCAGGGTATAGCGCCGGACGGCGTCGTCCCACTGCGTATTGGACGGCGACAGCCGGAAAGCGTTCGGGAACTTCTTTTCGTCTATCAAGCTGTCGATCACGCAAGGATGAATGTTCGGCATCTTGGCGCGCGACATGATCGGGGTGATCGCCAGCGACTCGCCGGAATTCGTCGGACCCCAGACGGCATCAACCTTCAACTGGCTAATCATCTCCTGCGTGGCATTGACGGCCTTGGTCGGGTCCCCTTGCGTGTCGCGGGTGATGATTTCGATCTTGCGGCCCTTGACGCCACCGGCGGCATTGATCGTCTCGGTGGCGAACTTGACGCCACGGTCGAAGCCGATGGCGGGCGCCGAGCTTGGACCGGTCAAGGCGGCCAGCCAGCCGATGCGGATCGGACCGGACTGCGCAACGGCCGGGCTGGCAAGCCCGAAAGCGGCGGCGCCGGCGGCGGCCGCCGTTCCCTTCGTGAAATCGCGGCGAGTAATCCTCATGACTTCCTCCCTATGTTTTTGTATTTAGTGCTTCTTCGTCGCCGCCGGCTCAAGACATCAGGTCCTGAGCCGTTCGACGTAATCCATATTGAACGTGAACCCCCATCCCGGTCGTTCCGGAACGATCGCATCGCCGTTCTCGAATTCAAGCTGCTCGCGATACAGCTCGGAAAACCACGGCATGTATTCCAGATAGATGGCGTTCGAGAGCCCGCCCAGCACCTGGATGCTGGTCTCGGGGAACAGATGGCTCGACACCGGCACGTCATGGCTTTCGGCCATGTGTCCCACGCGCATGAATTCGCTGACGCCGCCGGCACGCTGTAGATCCGGCATCAGAATGTCCGCAGAACGCAATTCCAGCATGCGGCGAAATCCGTAACGCGTGTATTCGGTTTCACCACTGGCGATCGGCGTATCGAGCGCGGCCGAGACGCGCGCCAGACCGTCGAGGTCCCACGCCGGCAGGGGCTCCTCGAACCATGTCAGATCGAACTCTTCGAGCAACCGGCCGAGTCTTATCGCCTGGTTTTCGTTCAGTTGCTGGTTGGCGTCCACCATCAGGCGGATTTTGGGACCAATCGCCTTGCGCACGGCGCGCACGCGCGCCGCATCGGTCACCGGATCTGCGGCACCAATCCGCATCTTCATCGCCTTGAAGCCCGCCGACATGAAACTCTCGGCTTCGGCCGTGAGTTCATCGATCGTGCTCGTTAGCCATAGCCCGCCGCTATGATAGGCCGGCACCCTCGCCTGCGCGCCGCCGAGAAGGCGATAGAGCGGCAGATTGACGGTCTTGCCCAGCGCATCCCAGAGAGCGCCGTCGAGCGCCGAGATGCCGACAACCGGCACGCCCTTATGACCGAGGAAATTTATGTCCTTCCAGGCCCGCGCCCAGAACTCCGCGATGTGTCCGGCGTCGCGGCCGATCAGAAGATCGGCAAGCTCGTCGATCATCTGGCATAGAACTTTCGTACGCCGATTATTCAGCGTGAAGACCAAGTTTTCGCCGATCACTCCGGTGTCGCCGTGAACAAAGATCAGGATGCAGCCAAAGGAATGGATCTGCCCGAACGCTGTGCCGATCGGCTTCTTCAGCTTGACAACGACCGGGGTCGTCTCGACGCGAGCGATCTTCATCGGCGCACCTGACCGGATGTCGCCGCGGCGGACGAGTACTGCGCCACCAGATCGAGATCGGGATCGCAGCCGAGTCCCGGTCCCTGCGGCACTTGCACTTTGCCGTTTTTTGCCGTCACCCAGGAACCGAAGGGGTTGCCTTCCATCTCAAGCCACAGCACCTCGACCAGCGGTCTGTCGATCAGCGCCGCCGTAATGTGTAGCGTCGCGATGAAGCCAGGGCCGAAATACGGACTGTGCGGAGCGACCTCAACGCCCTGCGACTGGCAATAATTGATGACACGCAGCATCTCGCCGATGCCACCGATCTTTGTCACGCTCGGCTGCGCGACATCGATCGCCCCGGCTTCGATCAGCGATTTGAAGCCGAATAGCCCGGCGACATTCTCGCCTGCAGAAATCGGGATGCCGCGCTCGCGCACCTGCGCCAGGCCATGGCAATCCTCCGGCGGCCAGACCGGTTCCTCCAGCCACATTAGGTCATCTTCGGCCAAGGCGTCGGCCATGTCGCGTGCCACCGGCACCGACCAAGCGCAATTCACGTCGAGCATGATGCGCGCGTTGGTGGCGCGCGCGGCCTCTTTCGAAGCGAGCACGGCTTCGCGCGTCGTCTCATGCAGCTTGATGTAACGGTAGCCACTGGCGCAGGCCGCGGCCGTGTTCCGGGCGACCAGCTCCTCGCGGTTACTGTAGGCCAGAAGGCTCGCATAGGCCTCAAGTTCGGTCCGCTGCCCACCGCCGAAGAGCTGATAGAGCGGCCTGCCGCAGCGCTTGCCGAGCAGATCCCACAGCGCGATCTCGATGCCGGAATAGGCAAAGACGAAGGGACCGTTGCGGCCGAGCAGATGCACGGCGTGCTGGATGCTTCGAGTCAGAGCGTTGATGTCGCTGGCGTCACGCCCGATCACGAGCGGACCGACGATGGTGTCCAGCGCCGCCTTGGTGGCGGGGATCGAGGCATGGCCGAAAGCCTCGCCCCAGCCGACGAGCCCGTCTTCGGTCGTCACCTTGACCAGCAGGATTTCGAGATGCGTCCAGGGCTTGCCGGCGAAAAGCGGCGGCGGGCCGCCCATGTCGCACGGCAGGGCGACAATGAAGCTCTCGACAGACGTGATCTTCACGGAACTAGCCATGATGTGTCGTTCGATCCCGCCCTGCTTGGCTTTTCTATCCTTGGGGTCCGGACGCTACCGTGGCGTTAGATAAGGTCAATTGACCAGAGCTTACATCTATATCAGTATTTCTTATGTCCTTGAGTTTCCGCCAGTTGCAGGTGGTGCGAGCCGTATGCCGGCATGGCTCGGTCATCGGCGCCGCGAGTGCGCTCGGGATTTCCCAGCCGGCGGTGAGCATGATGCTGCGCGACTGTTCACGCGCCGCCGGCTTTCCGCTTTTCCTGCGCAAGCAGGGACGCCTGCAGCCGACCATGGAAACGTCGGCGCTCATGACCGACCTCGATCGCATCTTCGACGGCGTCGAGCGCGTCGGCCGCATGCTCGAAGACATGAGGGATACCAAGGTCGGCTCGATCCACATCGCGGCGACGCCGACGCTGGCGGAAAACCTGCTGCCGGTGGCGGTGACCGCGTTCAAGCAGACCCGGCCGCACGTTCAGATCACGATACACACGATGGACAATATCAGCGTCGTCAACAGCGTCATTGACGAGCATGTCGATTTCGGGCTGGTGCTCTCGCCCTTGTCGCATTTCGATGCGCAGCTCTTCGAGCTGTGTTCCGCCGAACTCATCTGCGTCGTGCACCCCGACAATCCCCTGGCCGCGCGGTCGCAGGTCACGCCGAAAGATCTGGAGTCCTACCCCCTCATATCGTTCAGCCGCAGCCTGCCGCTCGGAGTACTGGTCGAAAAGACGTTCCGCGATGCCGGGGTAGCGCGCCGTATTACGCTCGAGGTCAACCAGTCGTCTGTCGCCTGTGCGCTCGCGCGAGCGGGCGCCGGTGTCGCCATTGTCGATCCGTTCTGGCTGATGGACAATCGCGATCACGGTCTCGTGCGACTCAAGGTACGGCCGCGGACGGAAGTGGTCGCCCAGGTTCTGGTGCCGAAGAATGCAACCTTGTCACGTCCGACACGCATCATGATCTCCGCGCTCCGCAAAGCCGCCAAGAGCGCCAAGGTGTGACCTGCGCCGCGCCAACGCCGCAAACGACGCTCTTTGCAGCGATATCGCTATGCGGCACCGCTCTGCACACAAGGTTACGGTTATGGCCTGCCAGTACCCTTGAGAAGATGTCCGTCGTCGTCGCCCCTTAGGACCTAACCCGCGGATCGCCGCAGCGTAGGGCACGCGTCAGCCGGTCGAAAAGCCTGCGCGATGGACAACGTTCCAGTCTTCCCGACCCCTCCGGAACATGAACGGTTACGACACGGCTCTCGCTCTTTAACCGCTTTGCGAGCGCGTATGCCGCTTCTTGGCCTGCAAAGCTCTCATCGTTATCCGCGACGATTGCGATGTGCGTAGCGTCAACGGATGACGGCGAACAGAACAGAGGTAAACGGGGTGTTGGTGCCCAGGGGCGGGATCGAACCACCGACACTGCGATTTTCAATCGCATGCTCTACCAACTGAGCTACCTGGGCCCACGCGCTTCCGGACGAGAGTTGGCAACGTCCGGAACCAGACTTGAGGGGCGTCGGGAAACAATCCGTTCGCGGCCGGTCAAGTCGAGCGCCGCGTTATAGAGGGACTGCCAGCCCCTGTCCAGAACCGTGGGTACGAAAATTCCTCTACGGTTTCAGGCCGATAGCCGCCCGAAAACGGTTCTTGAGGACAACGCCGTCGCGCTCGGGCAGCACCCGGGGCGCCTCCGCTGCGGAAATCGCCAGCCGGGCAAAAAGCGGCCCCGTCCCGGCCAGCGTTCTGACGCGCGCCACCAGCGCGGCCAGCCCCGCCTCGTCCCGGACATCCATCGCGGCGTCGAAGCCGCACCCCCGCGCCACCGCCACCAGATCGACGCCGCCGCCCTGGGTGTGGCTCGGCTGCATGCCGGTTTCGCCGTAATGGCCGTTGTCGAAAACCACGACCGCCAGATTGGCCGGCTTCTTGATGCCGATGGTGGCGAGCGAGCCCATGCCCATCAGCATCTCGCCGTCGCCGGTCACGACCAGCACGCGCCGCTCCGGCTGCGCCAGCGCAAGACCCAGCCCCACCATCGCCGCGCCACCCATGGCGCCCCAGAGATAGAAGTTGCGGTCGCTGTCGCCCGCCGCGGCGAGATCCCAGCAGGTCGAGCCGAGGCCGGGAATGGCGACGAGGTCCTCGCCGTGATCGGCGAGCAGCGCCGCCATGGCGGCGCGGCGATCGAGTCCGCCTGTCGGTTGCGCCGTCATTTGGTCCAGACCTTCTTGCCGATGAGTTGCTGCGACAGAATCAGCGCCGCGATGCGTTCGTCGCCGAACACATGCTGCACGGCGCGCTCGGCGAGGCCTTCGACTTCGTCCGGCTTCGTCGCGCGATAGATCTCGGCCTCGTTGAGCTTCATCACCGGCTCGACGATAGAGCCCATCGGCTGCTGCCACGGATTGAACTCTTCCCACTCGCCGCGCATGGTGATCATCATCAGCAGGGGAAAGCGACAGGTGCGCGCCAGCGACAGCATGTTGACGCAGTTGCCGACGCCGCTCGACTGCATCAGCAGCACCGCACGCTGGCCACCGAGCCAGGCGCCGGCGGCCAGCGCGATGCCCTCCTCCTCGGTCGACAGCACGACGTCGTGGATATCGGGATCGGCGCGAACGCGGTCGATCAGCCGCGCGTGGCCGGCGTCCGGCACATAGCCGACCTGCCGGATATCCGCGCGCTTGAGCGTGGCGTAAAGCTGTTCCGGCCAGTCGATCGCGGCGGCATTCATTCGTTGCGTTCCTCGATGCCGTCGGACGGGCGGGTGCCGTCCTCGTCTTCTTCCTCTTTCACCGGCACGGCATAGACGC
Organism: Undibacter mobilis; assembly: GCF_003367195.1. Taxonomy (NCBI): domain Bacteria; kingdom Pseudomonadati; phylum Pseudomonadota; class Alphaproteobacteria; order Hyphomicrobiales; family Nitrobacteraceae; genus Undibacter; species Undibacter mobilis. The sequence goes on from NZ_QRGO01000001.1 coordinate 597,478, forward strand.
CGGTGAGCCAGCGGTTGAGGTCGATATCGGCGCAGCGCTTGGAGCAGAACGGCTTGAAGGCGACATCGGTCGCCTCGCGGCAGATCGGGCAGCGCATGGTGGCGGTCTTTCGGATCGGCTTGTTCATGGGGTCGCTCGTGGGCCCAATATAGTCACTGCCGCTGCGCGTCGCGCGCCCGCAATTCGGTTTTCAGGATCTTGCCGTAATTGTTCTTCGGCAGGGCGTCGACAAAAACATAGTCCTTCGGCCGCTTGAAGCGGGCAATGCTGGAAAGACACAGCGCGTCGAGTTCCGCCGGCGGCGCCGCGCCGACCACATAGGCTACCACCGCCTCGCCCCATTCGGCGTCCGGCCGGCCGATCACCGAGACTTCGCGCACGGCGGGATGGGTGAGCAGCACTTCCTCGACCTCGCGCGGATAGATGTTGGAGCCACCGGAGATAATCAGATCCTTGGATCGGTCCTTCAGCGTCAGATAGCCGTCGGCATCGAAGGCGCCGACATCGCCGGTGTGCAGATAGCCGCCGCGCAGCGCGGCGGCGGTCGCCTCATCGTTGCGCCAGTAGCCTTTCATGACCACATCGCCGCCGACCAGGATTTCGCCGGTCTCTCCTGGCGGCAGCGGCCGGCCATCATCGTCCGCGACGACCACATCGACGCAGGCATAAGGGCGGCCAGCGGAGCCGAGGCGCTCGCGCCAGCGCGGATGATCACGATCGGCGATATCCTGCTTCGACAACGTGGTGATGGTCATGGGCGACTCGCCCTGCCCGTAAATCTGCGCCAGCTTCGGGCCGAAACGGTCGAGCGCCTTCAGACAATCCTCGACATACATCGGCGCGCCGCCCCAGACCAATGTGCGGATATTGGCGGCATGGCCATCGGCGGCGCTGTCAACGAGGCGCTTGATCATGGTCGGCGCGGCGAACATCGAGACGTTCGGCCAGCGCTCGAACAGCGCGAAGATTTCATCCGGCTCGAAAGCGCCGCTTTCCGGCACGACCTGCACGCCAAGCCGCGCAACATGTTGCATGATATAGAGACCGGAGCCGTGGCTCATCGGCGCGGCATGGAGAATGGCATCACCGGGCGACACGGGATCGACTTCCGAACCATATGCATGGCTCGCCCAGGCGATATTGCGATGAGTGAGCATGGCGCCTTTCGGCTTGCCCGTCGTACCCGAGGTGTAGAACAGCCAGGCCAGGTCGTCGCCCGCGCGCGACACGACATCGATGGCATCGGCCTCGAACAGCGCGTTGTACTCGGCGCTGCCGATGGCGATGAGGCGTTCCAGGGACTTGGGCGCATGCGGCGCAATCTCGGCGTCGAGGCCCTTGGAGGCAAAGCAGACGCGCGCGCCGGAATGCTCGAGAATGTAGCCGAGTTCGGCGCCATGCAGCTTGGCGTTGGCCGGCACAGCGGCAAGACCGGCGTGCCAGATGCCATAGAGCAGCACGAGAAAGTCCGGAGAATTCTTGGCAACGATGGCGACGCGGTCGCCGGGCTCAAGCTTGAGCTTGTTGCGGAGCGCGCCGGCGAGCCTTGCCGCGCGCAGCGCCAGTTCGCCATAGGTCATCGCCACGCGCGGGCCCAAAGCCGCGGCGGGCATATACGGATGCGACAGACCGGAGCGGGAAAGCCAGGAAGCGAGGTTCATGTCGTTCACCCGTCATGCCGGGCGCAAACGAAGTGAGCGAACCCGGAATCCAGAAACTTGCCCAGCGTTTGCGGCTGGATTCCGGGTTCGCGCACAGCACGTCGAAGACGCGCGTTAACGCGCTTTTGCGCGCGTCCCGGAATAACGGCACATGAATTAAGCCAACACCGTGTTCAGCCAGCCGAAGCGGATCGGATAACCTTCGCCGCCCAGCAACGCCATCGTCTCATAGAGTGGCAGGCCAACGACGTTCGAGTAAGAGCCCACCAGCTTGACGATGAACGTGCCGCCAATGCCCTGCGCGGCATAGCCGCCGGCCTTGCCGCGCCATTCGCCGCAGGCGAGATACGATTCGATGTCTTCCGAGGTCAGGCGTTTGAAGCGCACGCGCGTTTCGACCAGACGCTGGCGGAAACTCTCGCGCGGTGTCACCAGACAGATCGACGTATAGACGCGGTGATTACGGCCCGACAGCAGACGCAGGCACTGCTGCGCCTCATCGAGCAACTCCGCCTTCGGCAAAATGCGGCGGCCGACGGCGACGACCGTATCGGCGGCGAGGACGTACGCGCCGCGCAATTCGTCATCGAGGCGCACATTGTCGAGCGCGACTTGCGCCTTCTCCTTGGCCAGCCGGTTGGCGTAGGCGCGCGGGATTTCGCCGCGCTTCGGCGTCTCGTCGACGTCGGAGGGTTTCAGCGCATCGGGTTCGATGCCGGCCTGGTTGACAAGCGCCAGGCGGCGCGGCGAGCCGGAAGCGAGGACGAATTTCGGACGGCCGATCATGGGGTTAGAGATACCGTCTGGAAAATGAACAAAGCGTTCGAATGGCCGCGGAAACTAGCGGATGAAGGGTGGGAGTGCAAACTTGCCGCTTGTCCCTCCCCCTTCGGGGGAGGCATAAGAAAAAATCACTCATTCCCGCCACCATCCGCGCCGAAGCGTTTGCGGATCTGCGCCATCAACTGATCGCGCACCGCGCGATAGGCATCCAGCTTCTGTTCGCGCGAACCTTCGATGCCGGTCGGATCGACCGTCGGCCAGTATTCGACATTGACGGCCGCGGTACGCGTGAGATCCAGCGCCTTGTGATGCGCCGGCGGCGACAGCGTCACGATGAGATCAAAGTTCAGGCCTTCGAGGTCTTCAAGCTCCTCGAAGTCTATGGGCTTGTGCCGCGAAATATCGATGCCGAGTTCATCCATCACCGCCACGGCGAAGGGATCGAGATCGCCCTTCTGCACGCCGGCGGACTGCACATAGACCGTCTTGCCGTAAAGCTGCTTGAACAGGCCCTCGGCCATCGGCGAGCGCACGGCGTTGTAGCCGCACGAGAACAACACGGCTTGCGGCCGCGTGGGCGCCATTACCCGTCATTCCGGCGCGCGCGTGAAACGCACGAACCCGGAATCCATCCGCTGGATTCCGGGTTCACGGGCCTACGCCCGCACCCCGGAATGACAATGATCTGGAAAAGGACGCAACGCATCGGCGTCACCCCTTCCAGTGCAACACGCAGATCAGCGTGAACAGGCGGCGCGCGGTGTCCATGTCCACCGTCACCTTGTCCTTCAGCCGCTCGATCAGGATGCGCGAGCCTTCGTTGTGAATGCCGCGCCGGCCCATGTCGATCGCCTCGATCTTGTCCGGCGTCGCCGTACGGATCGCCTGATAGTAACTGTCGCAGATCATGTAGTAGTCCTTCACGATCCGGCGCAAAGGCGACAGCGAAAACAGATGCGCGACCACCGGCGTGCCGTCCTCGAGGCGAATGTCGAAGACCAGACGATTGTCATTGATGCTGAGACTGAGCGTGTAGGGGCCGCCCTCGTGCTCGACCGGCTTGAAATGATTCTGTTCGAGCAGATCATAAATGGCGATGGCGCGCTCGTGCTCGACGTCCGGGTTGGCGCGGCCGATCGAGGCCTCATCCAGCGTGACGCCCACCAGGCGTTGCTTCATCGCCGCGGGCTTGGCCTTGTCGGTCATGTCAGCTCCCGGGCAGGTTCAGTCTGATCGCCACCGAGCGCGCATGAGCATCCAGCCCCTCCGCCTTGCCGAGCGCAATGGCGGCGGGCCCGAGCGCGCGCAACTGGTCAGGGCCGCACTTCAGCAAAGACGTGCGCTTCATGAAATCGAGCACGCCGAGGCCCGACGAGAACCGCGCCGAGCGCGCCGTCGGGAGCACGTGGTTGGAGCCGGCAACATAATCGCCGATGGCTTCCGGCGTATGCGCGCCGATGAAGATGGCGCCGGCATTGCGGATCGCCGAGACGAAACGTTCAGGATCTTCCGCCGCGATCTCGAGATGCTCGGGCGCCAGACGATCGACGAGCGGAATGGCATCGTCCAGCTTGCCAACCATGATGACGGCGCCGAAGTCACGCCACGACTGGCTGGCGGTTGAGGCGCGCGGCAAGGTCTTGAGCTGCGACTCGACGGCCTTCTCGACCGACGCGGCGAGCGCAGCGTCGTCGGTGATGAGGATCGACTGCGCGCTGACATCATGCTCGGCCTGCGCCAGCAGATCAGCGGCGATCCAGTCCGGGTTGCCGGTTTTGTCGGCAATAATCAGCACTTCGGACGGGCCGGCGATCATGTCGATGCCGACCTGACCGAACACGACACGCTTGGCGGCGGCGACATAGGCGTTGCCCGGGCCGACGATCTTCGCCACCGGCTTGATGGTCTTTGTGCCGTAAGCAAGCGCGGCCACCGCCTGCGCGCCGCCGATGCGGTAGATCTCATCGACGCCGGCGATCTTCGCTGCCGCCAGCACCAGCGGCGACAATTTGCCGTCCGGAGTCGGCACCACCATCACAAGACGTTCGCAGCCGGCGACCTTGGCCGGCACGGCGTTCATCAGCACCGACGACGGATAGGCGGCGGTGCCGCCGGGCACGTAAAGACCGACGGCCTCGATCGCGGTCCAGCGCGTGCCGAGCTCGACGCCGAGCGCGTCGGTGAAGCAATCGTCCTTCGGCTTCTGGCGCAGGTGATAGGCCTCGATACGGTCGCGCGCCAGTTTGAGCGCGGCGAGCGCCTCCGGGTCGCATAGGGCCATCGCAGCGTCTATTTCGGCATCGCCGACACGAAGGCCGAACGTCGACAGATCGACACGGTCGAATTTGGCGGTCAGCGCGATGAGCGCCTCGTCGCCGCGGGCCTGCACGTCGGCGATGATGCCGCGCACGGCGGTCTCGACATCGGCCGAGGCTTCGCGCTTGGCGCCGAGGAAGGCGCGGAAGCGCTCGTTGAAATCGGCGTCGCGGGCGTCAAGGCGCAGGGGCATGGGGTCATCCGGCCGGAAGGCAAGGCTTCAGTAAAGACCCAAGGTCAATGGCGTGCAGGGGCCGATCCGTCAACCGGGCCGGCGCCGGGCGTCAGTCCTTGGCCTCGACGGCATGGACCGGGCGGCCGGTGCAGTTCCAGACCGGGCCGAGATCGACCAGCTCGGCCTCCAGGCATTCGACCTCAAGCCGCATCGCGGCGTCGCCGGAGAAGATGAGGGTCACGGCGCCCGACGGCGCCTCGGTTTCGCTGAACTCGACCGTCAGCAGGTTGAGAACGCCGTCCTTGGCGGCCGGATCGACGCCGCGGCACTTGAAGGACTGCACGCGCTCGAAGCGCAGGGCCGAACGGCGGCGGCAGGTCTGCGGCTTGTCGGCAACGGCCTGTTCCCAGTCGAAGCGGTTGAGCCCGATCACCAGGCGCTTGGCCTGCGGCTGCCAGATGACGTCGGCAACCTTGATCACCGCGTCCTGCAGGTGGGTCGACACGACTTCGAGGTCCTCTTCGTCGAGGACGGTGAATTTCAATGGCTGGGCTACCCGATCCATGGCGGTCGCTCCCCTTGCTCACAAGCTAGGCAGCGGCGGTGCATGCCGCAAGATCACCTTTCGCCCGCAATTGACGCCGATCAACGCTGCGGACGGCCTCGGGTTCTAGTTTGCCGCCGAACCGGTTTCGGGAGGCTTATCATGCAGAACGCGCTCCGGACCAAGATCAGGGCGCTGCTCGACGGCCACCGCATCATGACCGTGGCAACGCTGCGGCCGGACGGCTGGCCACAGGCGACCACCGTCGGCTACGTCAATGACGGCGACAGGCTCTATTTCCTCTGCGGACTCGGCAGCCAGAAGGCCGCCAACATCGCCCGGGACAATCGCGTCTCTGCGACCATCGACCGCGATACCGACGACCTGATGGGGATCACCGGGCTATCGATGGCGGCGCATGCCATCCGCGTCGCCGACCGTACAGAGGCCGCGCGGGTCCTGAGCCTGCTGCCGGCGAAGTATCCGCCCGACACCAGGGTGCCGTTCGCCATGCCAACACCGGACGAAGTCGCCATCTTCCGCCTCGAGCCGACGGTGATCTCAGTGCTGGATTACACGAAAGGCTTCGGCCACACCGATCTGGTGAAGCTGTAAATCTCATCGTCATTCCAAGGCGTTTATGCGCGGCGTCCGGAATGACGTGGCATAATCATCCGCTGATGCGCTCGATCCTGGCGCCGCAGCGGCCGAGCTTTTCTTCGAGTTTCTCGAAGCCGCGGTCGAGATGGTAGACGCGGTTGACGATGGTCTCGCCTTCGGCGGCGAGCGCGGCGATCACCAGCGATACCGAGGCGCGCAGATCGGTCGCCATCACCGGCGCGCCCTTCAGCTTCTTGACGCCCTCGATGGTCGCCCGCATGCCGTCGAGCTGGATGCGGGCACCGAGGCGCGCCAGTTCCTGCACATGCATGAAGCGGTTTTCGAAGATGGTTTCGGTGATGTGCGAGGTGCCTTCGGCCCGCGTCATCAGCGCCATCAGCTGCGCCTGCAGATCGGTCGGAAAGCCCGGGAATGGCGCGGTCGTCACGTCCACCGGCTTGATGCCGGCGCCGTTGCGGGTGATGCGGATGCCTTCATTGGTCGTCGTCACGGTGGCGCCGGACTGCGCGATGACGTCAAGCGCCGCCTGCAACAGTTCCGGCCGCGCATTCTGCAGCAGCACGTCGCCGCCGGTCATGGCCACAGCCATGGCATAGGTGCCGGTCTCGATGCGGTCGGGCAGCACGGTGTGGCGCGCGCCGTTGAGCCGGGCCACGCCCTCGACGACCAGACGCGACGTGCCGATGCCGGACACCTTGGCGCCCATCTTGTTGAGGCAATCGGCGACGTCGCCGACTTCCGGCTCCTGCGCCGCGTTGTCGATCACCGTGGTGCCGCGCGCGAGCACGGCGGCCATCAGCGCCGTATGCGTGCCGCTCACCGTCACCTTGGGAAACTTGATTTCGCCGCCGCGCAGGCCGTTCGGAGCGCGGGCGATGACATAGCCGCCTTCGATCTCGATCTCGGCGCCGAGTTTCTCGAGCGCCATGATCAGCAGATCGACCGGCCGCGTGCCGATGGCGCAGCCGCCCGGCATCGACACCTTGGCGATGCCCATGCGGGCCACCAACGGCGCGATGACCCAGAAGCTGGCGCGCATGGTCGACACCAACTCGTACGGCGCGGTGGTGTCGGCGATGGTCGCGGCGGAGAGTTCGATGGTGCGGCCGGCATTGGCGTCGGCGCCGGCACGCTTGCCGGCGATCATGACGTCGACGCCGTGATTGCCGAGGATGCGCTGCAACTGGATGACGTCGGCAAGCCGCGGCACGTTCTCGAGGACGAGCTTGTCCTCGGTCAGCAGGCTGGCGATCATCAGCGGCAAGGTGGCGTTCTTGGCGCCGGAAATCGGAATGGTGCCGTTCAGCTTTTCACCGCCGACAATACGAATTCGGTCCATCGTCGCCCCGTTTCCCAGCCCGCAGGCCCTACGGCTTCCGTCAAAAGCCGGCTCACGTCAAAAGAATGCGTGGCTGGATATAGGGGCGATCTAGACCGCCCGCCCGACCGCCGCAAAGCCAAATTTGGCCGAGGGTTACCGCCCCCCGGCCGCCAGCCCTCATGGCCCGGCAATAAGGCGAAAGTCCGGTTCCGGTTCCGCCCGGCCGGGGTCCGCTAGCCGTTGTCCTCCGATTCGCCGGCGCCTTTGTCCCTGGCGCCGCCCTGGCTCTTGGCTCGTTCCTGGGCTTTGCGGCGCTTGAGATTTTCCCGCAACGCAGCCGCCAGCCGCGCCTCGCGCGCGGCATTCTGGGCATTCTTGGCCGATTTCGGCGGATCGTCAGGGCCGGTCATGGGCAGGTATGTATCGGGCCCGGTTCGACTTTCGCAAGTTCACGTTATCTTCAGGCCTTGTGCCCAAGTTGCCTTGCGTTTAAAGGGGCGCCTGTGGCAGTTTCCGCCGCGTTCGCGAACCGGGCCTTCGGCCCTTCGTGTCCCTTCAGCTGCCGTAGCTCAGTGGTAGAGCACGTCATTGGTAATGACGAGGTCGAGTGTTCAATCCACTCCGGCAGCACCATCCTTCAGCCTGATCCTTAGCCAGCCTTGCCGTCTAGCCGCTCAATGCCCGCCGCCAGCCGCGGCGGCCAAAGGACGCGCGTGACCCGCGTCATCAGCGCCGGATAGCGGCGTTCGAGCCACGCAAAGCCGATCTGCTGCATGAAGGCGGCGGCAACCAGCAGCGTCAGGAACCAGGTCAGGAAGTGGTAGCGCGCGGTGGCCACGTAAAACAGTGCCACTGCATGCTGAGCCAGCGCCGCGCCGCCAACCAGCCGCAGCCACGGATCGAAGCGACGGCCACGCACCACGACATAAACGAGCATCGCGACGCCGGCGGCGTTGAGCGGCACTGTCCAGTATGATTCGGCCGGCCCGGACAGCCAGTTCGGAATCTGCATCATCGCGCGATGCGTCAAGCCCCCGCTGAAGTCGAGCGTCAAGACTTCGCGCAACGCGCCGATCCATGCCGATGGCGGCATGACCAATACCAGCGGATGGCCGGCATTGTCGCTGAACAGCACGAAGCGGCCGCCGAACACCCAGTTGTGCCAGGCCATCGAGAACACCGGCAGGAAGCCGATGCACATGCCGGCGAGACGCGACCATTGCCGCCAATACAAAGCGGCAAGCCCGGCGCCGCCGAGAAGCACCGCCGCGGCCGGCGCCACCAGAGGCTTCATGCCGATGCCGAGCGCAATCAGCAGCGCGCCGAAAAAGGCCGGCCAGAAGCGGTTGTCCGGGCCTGATCGTCGCGGGCCAAGAAGCGGCAGCAGCCCGGCCATGAACAGAATGTAGCAGGCGGGATCGGCAAAGCCGCGCGCCGCCCATTTCGAGTAGTCGATGAAGCTGGTGCCGAAAATGGTGCCGATCGGAATCAAGAAAAGGATGGCAAACGCCAGAGGCCATGGCGACGGCAGAAAGCGCCGGAACAACGCGAGCACAATGAACGACAGCACCAGAACGAGCGATAGATACCCGAGATAAGTATCGCCGAACACGATGTGTTCGAGCGCGCGGAAATAGCGCAGCGCCGGTCCACCGTAATAGAAAATACTCTCGCCACCTTCGAGGAAGCCGCGCCAGTGTCCCGCCAGCATCGCCTGCAGCATGTCGCGGCCGACGCTGTCGTAGAACATGCCGTCGTCGCCGCCGTCGAAGGGACGCACGCCGCCAAGGAAACTCGCATCGTCGATGGCGATCACGGCAATCGCCAGCGCGAGCAGAAGCAGCGGCGCGGTTGCGCGGCACGGCCGCAGCCGGATCAGCAACAGCACGATCTCGGCGATGGCGGCGAATTTGATCAGCGGCTGCAGCCATTGCTTGAGCCGCACGCCAAGCGGCCCTTCAAGGTGCATCGTTAGCGTGTCCGGTTTGATGCCGACACCGACGACGCGGCGGCCGGCATCGTCGGGCACGATGGTGCGGCAACCTTTTGCGGCTTCGGGCGCGAAGCGTTCACCCGCGCCTTCCCACAGCACATCGCCGGTCCAGCACAATTGTCCGCCGACATAAGCGGCCGGCAGCCGGATCATCGTGAACCACGGCATAGTGAGATGCCAGCGATCATAGCCTTTCCAGGCCCGGCCATCGCGGCGCGCGCGCTGCACATCGCTCACGGGGTACCAGTTGAAGCGCATCTCGTTGATGAAACCGAGCCGGTGCCAGATCGGATCGGCGACATCGAAGCGCGTCACCGCGCGCGACAGATCGGACGTGTGAAAGATGCCATCCGCAGAAAAGGCATAGACGCGATCGGGCATGACGCCCGCGCGCCAGCAGCCCGACGCCGCCGGATCGCAGCGCTTGTCAGGCGGATATTGCTTGTCGAACGCGCCTGCCATGTGGCGATAGACATCGGCTGGCAGATCGCGCTCCAACACGCCGCCGGGCAGGAAGACATTGAAGCCTTCGTCGATGCGCGGCGGTGCCAGCGCCACCTGCGCGCCGATGGCCACGGCGACAACCGCAGCGGCGGCACCCCAGCGTCTGGGGTCGACGCGAACGGTCCCGGTGAAGATGGCAACCGCGGCCAGCGCCAAAGCCGCATAGATCGCGACGTCATTGATCGGCAGGCCGGCCACGGCGACTGCAAGCGCAAACACGGCAAGCTTCACCCCGGTCCGGGAGGTCTGCGACTCGGCTTCGGGGCTTATGTCCTGCATGGCGCTGCCATAGCATCACGGCGCCGCCACCGCCACTTGCCGGCTGCGGTTAACCGGCTTTAAAAGCTCGGTAAATCGCCGCGGGGCGAAACATTGTCGGGGCCGAAAAGCCCGTGCTAGAAGCCGCTTCATGTCGGTCATTCTGTCGCAAAATAAAGAGAGAGAAATCGCGTTCTTCGACAGCCACGGGGCGTCGAAGGCCTATGACGTTTTCACGCCCGACACCAACGAGCGCATTATCGACATCGTGGCGCGGCTCGGCGGGTTTACGCCCGGCGCCCGGATCGCCGACCTCGGCTGCGGCTCGGGGGTGTTCACCGGCCTGCTCAACCGCCGCGGCTTTGCCTGCACCGGCGTCGATCTCAGCCCCAAGCTGATCCGCATCGCGCGTGAGGCGCATCCCGGCATCGACTTCCAGGAAGGCGACATCGAGCGGCTGCCCTTTGCCGATGACAGCTTTGACGGTGTACTGCTGGCCGGCGTGCTCCACCATCTGCCCGAATTGTCGAAATGCGCCGCCGAGATCAAACGAATTCTGCGGCCGGGCGGCCGTTTCGTCGCCTTCGATCCGAACCGCATGAATCCGGCGATGTATCTTTATCGCGACCGGTCTTCGCCGCTTTATTCCTCGGTCGGCGTTACCGAGAACGAGCGCCCGGTGATCGCGCGCAATCTGACCGAGGCGTTTACCGCCGCCGGCTTCAAGACCGGCACCGAATTTCATTCCGGCATGAAGTATCGCTATCTCGCCTCCGGCGCGCTGCGCTGGCTGCTGCCGGCCTACAATCTCGCCGATAGCGTGTTGTTCGCACCCGCATTCATGGCGCCCTGGCGCTCCTTCGTCTTCACCTACGGCCAAAAGCCGAAGGCGGCGCCGTGATCCGGCAACATCCGATCAGACTTGGCATTGTCGGCGTGAATTACGGACGCACCGTGCTGATGCCCGCGTTCCGCGCCGATGCGCGCTGCGAGGTCGCAGCGTTCGCCGGCAGCAACGAGGCGCGCGCCGCCGACCATGCCCGTGCCGCGAATGTGCCGAAAGCCTATGGCGACTGGCGCGCGCTCATCGCGGACACCGACATCGACGCGGTGGCCATCGCCACCGTGCCCAGTCTGCAGACCGAGATCGCGCTGGCGGCCTTGAGCGCCGGCAAGCCGGTGTTCGCCGAGAAACCGATGGCCTCGACGCTCGACGAGGCGCGCGCCATGTTCGAGGCCGCGACGGCAAGCGGCCTGCCGACCGGCATCGATTTCAATTTCCATCAGATCATGGCCTGGCAGCGCGCCAAGGCGATGCTGGACGACGGCGCCATCGGCAAGCTGCGCCACGTCACCGTGCACTGGCATGTCGAGAACTATTCGATCCAGAACCGCATGCGGAACTGGAAGACCTTGCGCGACGATGGCGGCGGCGTGCTCGGCAACTTCATCTCGCATTGCTTCCACTATCTCGAATGGTTCGCCGGCCCCCTCGCCGGTTTGCAAGCCCGCGTCGGCGGCCTGCCGGGCAACAACGAACTCGACACCACGGTGGCGATGGCGCTGCAATACGCCAGCGGGCCGCTCGCCAGCCTGAGCATGAGCTGTGCCTCGTTTCGCGGCACCGGCCATCGCATCGAGTTCTATGGCGAGGACGGCACCTTGGTGCTGGACAACCGCACCGCCGATTACATGCGCGGCTTCGTTCTGAGCCATGCCAAGCGGCCGGGCGACCTGACGCCAGTCCCGGTCGAGGACCCGGCCGACGCCGGCCAGAGCGACGGCCGGGTCGCCCCAGCGTCGCGGCTGGCGGCCAAGTTCATCGATGCCATCGCCGGCAAGCCCCGCTATAAGCCCAACGCCGCGCCCGATTTCGCGGCCGGCTTCCGCGTGCAGCAACTGATCGACGCCGCCCAGCGCTCAAACCGCGACGGGCGGTTCGTCGACGTGGCACCGGACGAGATGAAATAAGGACAAGGATAGAGAATGAGCGCGCGCAAGGTTCTGGTCACCGGCGGTTCGGGCTTCATCGGCTCGGGTCTGGTCAAGGCGCTGGTGAAATCCGGCGCGCAGGTGCGCGTGCTCGACGACAATTCGCGCGGCCGGCCGCGCCGCCTGCACCGCGTCGAGGAAGAGATCGAGTTCATCGGCGGCGATATCCGCGACGCCGACACCGTCGCCAAGGCGACGGCCGGCATGGACGAGGTGCATCACCTCGCCTTCGTCAACGGCACCGAATTCTTCTATTCGCAGCCCGACCTCGTACTCGACGTCGGCGTGCGCGGCATGATCAATGTCATCGACGCATGCCGGAAGCACAGTGTCGGCAATCTCATTCTCGCATCGTCGTCGGAGGTCTATCAGACGCCGCCGACGATTCCGACCGACGAGACTGCGCCCTTGTCGGTGCCGGACGTGCTGAACCCGCGCTATTCCTACGGCGGCGGCAAGCTGATCAGCGAACTGATGGCGATCAATTACGGCCGCAAGTATTTCGAGCGCGTGCTGATCTTCCGCCCGCACAATGTCTACGGCCCCGACATGGGCTTCGAGCACGTCGTGCCGCAATTCGCGCTGCGCCTGAAGAAACTCGCCGACGCCCAGCCGCAGGGCAAGATCCGCTTCGAGATCCAGGGCACCGGCAGCGAGACGCGCTCATTCTGCTACGTCGACGACCTCGTCGCCGGCGTCATGGTGATGCGCGACAAGGGCGAGCATCTCGGCATCTATCACGTCGGCACCACGGAAGAGCTGTCAATCGCCGACGTCGCGCGCATGGTCGCTGCGGAAGCCGGCCGCGAGATCGAGATCGTGCCGGGCCAGTTGCAGGCAGGCGGCACGCCGCGGCGCTGCCCAGATATTTCCAAGCTCGGCGCTCTCGGCTACAAGCCCGCCGTGCCGCTCCGCGAGGGCCTCAAGCCGACGCTGGACTGGTACTGGAAGAACGCCGATCTGGCGCCGAAGAATTAAACTCTCAGTCATTCCGGGGCGCGGCCGCAAGGCCGCGAGCCCGGAATCCATAACCCGCAGCGCTGCGGAGTATGGATTCCGGGCCTGGCCTAAGCAGGCCGTCCCGGAATGACGTCGTAAACAATGGAGACTCACTTGGTAGGCCCCACCAAAATCGCGCGCGGCGCTGGCACCGGCGCCAGCGTTCCGGTCGAGCAGTGCCAGATCTGCGGCTCCGAGAAGCTCGATTACGTGCTGTCGCTCGGCTACATGCCGCCGGTGAACCAGATGGTGCCGATCGGCCAGGTGCCGCGGCAGCAGCCGTGGTTTCCGACCGACCTCCTGCACTGCCGGCAGTGCGACCTGGTGCAGCTCGGCCTCGCCGTCGATCCGGTCATCATCTTCCCGCCGGAATATCCCTACACCTCGGGCACGACCAAGCTGCTGCGCGACAACTTCGCCGACCTGCAGCGCGAAAGCGCGGCGATGCTCGGGCTCACCGACAAGGACCTCGTCGTCGATATCGGCTCGAACGACGGCACGCTGATCTCGAACTTCCAGAAAGCCGGCAACCGCATCCTCGGCATCGAACCGACCGACGTCGGCGACATCGCCAATTCGCGCGGCATCCCGACCATCAAGCGCTATTTCGGCAAGGCCGCGGCGCAGGAAGTCGTCGCCTCGCACGGCAAGGCCAAAGTCATCACCGCGGCGAACTGCTTCGCCCATATCGAGGACGTCCATGCGATCGTCGAAGGCATTCTCGAAATGCTGGCCGACGACGGCGTGTTCATTTCGGAATCGCACTATCTCATTCCGCTGCTCGACACGCTGCAATACGACACCGTCTATCACGAGCACCTGCGCTATTATTCGCTGACCAGCCTCAAGTATCTGCTGGAAATGCACGGGCTCGAAGTGTTCCACGCGAGGCCGATCCCGAGCCATGGCGGCTCGATCCGTGTCTATGCCGGCCGCAAGGGCAAACGCCCGGTCCAGGACAGCGTCGCCAAGATGCTCGCCGCCGAGCCGAAGGGCGACGCGATGGCGAAACGCCTCAAGCAGTTCAAGCACGACGTGCTGCTGACCAAGCTGCGCCTGCTATCGATGCTGCGCGACCTGAAGGAACAGAACGCCCGCGTCGTCGGCATCAGCGCGCCGTCGCGCGCCTCGACCTTGTTCAACTATGTCGGCCTCGACGACGGCATCATCGACTATGTCTGCGAAATCCAGGGCTCGCTGAAGATCGGCAAATGCATGCCCGGCACGTCGATCCCGGTCGTCGATGAAAGCCGTCTGTTCGAAGACCAGCCGGAAGCGGCGGTCATCTTCTCCTGGCACATTGCCGACGAACTGGCGCCGAAGCTTCGCGCCAAGGGCTACAAGGGCAAGCTGATCTCGCCGCTGCCCGAGCCGCGGTATCTGTAGGCCACCCGGTCATTCCGGGGCGCGCTGACAGTGCGAACCCGGAATCCAGATTTTTGCTCCGGCCTTGCTATCAGTCCGGATTCCGGGTTCGCTTGCTGCGCACGCGCCCCGGAATGACGGAGATCGGCATGGGCGAATATCCCAAGATCAAATCGCGCCGCGAGATCGACATCTCGCCCTGGATGAAGGTGATCGAGCGCGAGGTCGAGTTTCGCGCCGGCGCCAAGCCCGAACTGTACCACGCTGTCGGCCAGCAGGATTACATCGCCATCGTTGCGCTGACGCCCGACGGCCGCATTCCCATCGTCCAGCAATATCGCCCCGCTTTGGAGCGCAAGACCTGGGAACTGCCGGCCGGCATGACCGAACCGGGCGAAGACCCGGCCAAAACCTGCGAGCGCGAATTGCTTGAGGAGACCGGCTATCCGGCCAAGGCCGTGCATGCGCTGGGCACATTCTCGCCATGCACCGCACGGCTGTCGAACAGGGTGCACTCGTTTTTCGTCGAAACCGGCATACGCCCGCCGGGACAGTCGATCGAAGCCGGCATCGAGGTCAATCTGGTCAGCCCCGGAGAGCTGGGCGCCATGATCTATTCGGGCGAATTCACGCTGCAACTGCACATCGGCGCGCTGATGCTGGCGGGGATGCGGGGTTATCTCGACCTGTCGTCATTTTCCGGCCCGTGAGCGAAACCAGCCGGACGTTTGACCTCGGTCAATACCGCCAGACTGGAATTGGACGAATCTCGCCTCGACAACCTACCTGGAAGCCCTCTAAAAAGGGCCGACCGCTCGCGGCGAGAGAGTAGAAATTCTATGGATTACAACGCCTTCTTCGTGTCCGCCCTGGATCAGTTGCGCCACGAACGCCGCTACCGCGTCTTTGCCGATCTCGAACGCATCGCCGGCCGCTTTCCGCACGCCTACTGGCACGCACCCGAAGGCAAGCGCGAGGTCGTGATCTGGTGCTCGAACGACTATCTCGGCATGGCCCAGCATCCGCAGGTCATCGGCGCCATGGTCGACGTCGCGGCGCGCATGGGCACCGGCGCCGGCGGCACCCGCAACATTGCCGGCACCAACCATCCGCTGGTCGAGCTGGAGCGCGAGCTCGCCGACCTGCACGGCAAGGAAGCCGCCCTCGTTTTCACCTCGGGCTATGTCTCGAACCAGACCGGCATACCGACCATCGCCAAGCTGCTGCCGAACTGCCTGATCCTGTCGGATGCGCTGAATCACAACTCGATGATCGAGGGCGTGCGTCAATCCGGCTGCGATAAAGTCATCTGGCGCCACAACGACCTCGGCCATCTCGAGGAACTGCTCAAGGCCGCCGATCCTGATCGCCCGAAGATCATCCTGTTCGAAAGCCTCTATTCGATGGACGGCGACGTCGCGCCGCTGCATGCGATCTGCGATCTCGCCGACAAATATAACGCGATGACCTATGTCGACGAGGTTCACGCCGTCGGCATGTACGGCCCGCGCGGTGGCGGCGTCACCGAGCGCGACAAGGCCGCGCATCGCATCAACGTTATCGAAGGCACACTGGCCAAGGCGTTCGGCTGCCTCGGCGGCTACATTGCCGGCTCCGCCGCCATGATCGACGCCGTGCGCTCCTATGCGCCGGGCTTTATCTTCACCACCGCGCTGCCCCCGGCGATCTGCGCCGCCGCAACCGCGGCGATCCGCCACCTCAAGACGTCGCAGTGGGAGCGTGACCGCCATCAGGACCGCGCCGCGCGCGTCAAGGCGGTGCTCACCGCCGCCGGGCTGCCGGTGATGCCGTCGGATACGCACATCGTGCCGGTGCTGGTCGCCGATCCTGAGAAGGTCAAGATCGCGACCGACATGCTGCTTGAGGATCACGGCATCTATATCCAGCCGATCAACTATCCGACCGTGCCGCGCGGCCTTGAGCGCCTGCGCATTACGCCGTCGCCCTATCACGACGACGTCCTGATCGACCGCCTCGCCGAGGCGCTGGTCGATGTCTGGGAGCGGCTGCAACTGCCGAAGAATCGCCAGGCGCTGGCGGCGGAGTAAGTCTCTTTTTCCTTTCCCCTTAGGGGGAGGGATGACAATCAATCGTCGCTCGAATCGGCCGACCGCTTGACGGGCGGGCCCTTGTCGCTGCCGCCGGCGCGCAGCCGCACAAGGAAAGGCATCGCCCCCATCACGAAGAAAATGCGCACCAGATGGTGCGTGCCGACATAGACCGGGTCGAAGCCGAGCGCGAGCGCCAGCAGCAGCATGGCGTCGGCCGCGCCGGGCGCATAAGCGATCATGACCTCGGCGGCCGGAATATCGAGCAGGCCCAGCAGCAGCCCGGCAAATCCTGCGGTCACCACCACGGCGACCACGAAAACGCCGAACGCCGCCCCGGTATATTGCAGCAACAGGCGCAGCGGCGTGTTGGCGAAGCGGGAGCCGGTCACCGCGCCGAAAGCGATCATCACCGTATAGGACAGCCACCACGGCATAACGACGCGCAGCGTGTCGGTGCCATGCAGCACCGCCGACGTCACCATGGCGCCGAACAAGAGGCCGCCTGGAAAATTGATGCGAAAGGCAATGACCGCCGCCGCGGTCGACACCGCCACCAGAATCGCCAGTTCGCCGATCTGCGACGGATCGAAGGCGGCGCGCGCCGGCGCGGCAACCCGGTCGACAAGACCCAGCCCGGCGAACAAGGCCGGCAGGCCGACAGCGAGAATGATGATGCGGGCGGTCTGCACGATGGCGATGGCGCGCACATCGGCCTTGTATTCGATCGCCAGCGCCATCACCTGCGACATCCCTCCCGGCACGGAACCGAGATAGGCCGTGAGCTTGTCCCAGCCATGGACCCATCGCAGATACACCGTGCCGGCGACACTGATGGCGACGGTGGCGGCAAGCAGCACGGCCACGCTGAGCGGATAGGTGGCAAGGCCGCGCAATGTTTCGGGCGTCACCACGGCGCCGAGCGAGATGCCGATCAAAACGATCAGCACCCGCATCATCGTTGTCGGCACGCGCATCGGCCGCCCGGCGAGCGCGGCAATAGCGACAACGATGATCGAACCGGACAGATAGCCGGCCGGCATGCCGAGCAGGCCGAAGGTCAGGCCGCCGATGGCGGCAAACATCATCGTTTCCGCAATGTTGCGGAACAACGTCATCCGGTCGGGTTTCGGCGAGGCAGACAAGGCAAGACTTCCAGAACACGCCGCGACGTGCAGCGCATCCTGTCAATGCGCCAGTCCGGCGGCGGCGTCAAACCGCTTCAGTACAACAGATCCTGTGTCAGCGTGCCGAGATGCTGGACCGCGCCGAGCGCGGCTTTCAGTTGGCCGCGCTGCTCAGCGTTCAGCGCCTTGACCTCCACCTTGTTGCCCGGCGGTTGACCGGCATGCATGTCAGCCAGTTGCTGCGCGAGGATCAGATCGAGGAAAACCGCCTGCGCGCGATCGAGCGCTTCGAGATCGGCGACGCTCCGCCCGAGCGTAACGGCGGCCGCGAGCCGCGCCGGCGTCGAGCGTTCGACCAGGTGATGACGAACGGCCAGCACGCGCGCGAGCGTGACGACGCCGAACAGGCCGGCGCGTTTCAGATCGATACGGCCGTTCTCGGTGCGGATTCCGCCGAGCAATGTCAGGCTGGGCGTGACCTCGCCGCCGGCTTCGGCGAGCAGCTTGGCGAACATGACGTTGCCTTGCGCAGCGTCGAAACCATCGCGCCAGATCTCGTTCGCCAGCCGCGCGTCGCCATAGACCGCAAGCAGGTCGAAGAAGATATCGACTGCGAGCAAGTCGGCCGGCGACGACCGTGTCAGCCACGACGCCAGCCGCGCCCGCCACGTAGCGAGCGAGCCGCGCCAGGACTCGTTCTTCGCCATCACGCCGCCGGTGCAATAGGGCACGCCGACTTCATGCAGGATGTCGGCGACGATGGTGGCGAAGTCCTTGAACCAGAGATCCTCAGTGCCGCCCGGCTCACCCTCGGCAAAGATGAGGGCATTATCCTGGTCCATCGCCAGCAGACTTTCGCCGCGCCCGGCCGAGCCGAGCACGCACAAGGCATAACGGCAGGGCGGCGCGCCTTTGCCTTCAGCCTGCATGCGCTGCTCGGCGAGCACGCCGGCACGCCGCGTCAGCGCGCCGAGTTCGCGCGAGATCACGGCGGCGATATCGCGCGCGCCGACGCCCTCAGCCAGCAGTCCTTCTGCCGCGCGCGGCAGCCGCGCCCAGGCGGCGCCAAGCTCGTGAACGTCCCCGGCGGTATCAACCGCATCGCCAAGAATGGTCAGTTCCTGCGCGCGCAACTTCAGGAGGTCGCGTGAACTGACGATGCCGCACACTTCGCCATCCTCGTTTTCGACCACGAGATGGCGCAGCTTGTGGCGGCTCATGCGGCCGAGCGCACGATAAACGAAAGCCGCGCGCGGCAGCGCGATCACCGGGCGGCTGGCGAAATGAACCACCGGTTCCTTGAGCGCATCGGGGCCTCGTTCGCCGAGTGCGCGCATGACGTCGCGTTCGGTGACGATGGCAGCGTCCGCAACGCGCAAGGGCGCGCCGGTCGCATCCGGCGCGATCAGCAGCGACGAGATCTTGTCGCGCACCATCACAGCGAGCGCATCCGACAAGGGCGTTGCCGCTGCAACGGTCTTGACCACCGGCGTCATGACATCGGCGACGCGATGCCGGTACGGATAGGTGTCGATACGATCGAGCGAGCCGCGCACGCGGCCGCGCGGTTGCGCCACGGCCTGCTCCCAGCCGGCGCGATGCTGATCGTCCAGCACTTCGGTCAGTGCGAAGCAAGCCTTCTCCGCTTCCGCCAGCGTGCGGATATTGCCTTCGCGCAGTTTCGGCAGCAGCGCGAGGAAAATACGCGCGGTGAGGATGGCATCGCCCACCGCCGAATGCCGGTCCGTCACGGTGACGTTGAGCCAGCTCGCCAGGTGTTCGAGCGTGTAGCCGCCGAGCCGCGGCTCCACTACCTGCGCCAGCAGCCGCGTGTCGAGCGTGCGCGGCGCGCGCCATGTCAGTCCGGCGCGTTCGCATTCGCGCTTGAGCACGGCCAGATCGAAGCCGAGCGTGTGACCGATCATCACCGCATCGCCGAACCGTTCGGCGAGCTTCGGCCAGACACCGGCGAAGGCCGGCGCGCCGGCAACCATGGCGTCGTCGATGTTGTGAATTTTCGTGGTCGCCGGCGGGATCGGCTCGCCGGGATTGACCAGATCGCGGAGGGCGCCAGGCTCGTCGAGCTTGCCGCCCTTGAGCGGCACCAGCCCGATCTCGACGATGCGGGCCTTGGCCGGATCGAGCCCGGTGGTCTCGGTGTCGACGACCACGGCATTCAGCGCAATCAGCGGCGTTGCATTGCCGGTTATCGCCATGTGCGCCCTCCCAAGCGATTCTGGTGACACGCAGCGTAGACCGGCCGTGAACCATCGCTAAATGATCCAGATCAGTCTGATTGCCGCAGGAAGACCGGCGTACCGCCCCGGAATCGGCCGCTACCCTTCTACGGTCAAGGCAGATAAAATAGCCAGTCAACGAGGGGCTTAGGCCCCTGTCCGGAGCGCCTGATGCTGCAAGGCTGGGTCGTTATAGCGGTTGCACTGGGCTATATCGGCCTTCTGTTCCTGGTCGCGAGTTACGGCGACCGCTTGCGCGGGCGCAGCCGCGTGCTGGGCACCGCCGCGCCGGGCGCCCCGGGCCTGGGCGCCGCCGGCCGCACCCGGCTGATGATCTACCCGCTGTCGCTGGCGATCTACTGCACGTCCTGGACCTTCTTCGGCTCGGTCGGCTCGGCCTCGCGCACCGGCTATGAATTCCTGACTATTTATATCGGCCCGGTCTTGATGATCGGCCTGTTCTCGCCGCTGCTGGTGCGCATCGTGCGGCTGGCCAAGGCGCAGAACATCACCTCGATCGCCGACTTCATCGCCGCGCGTTACGGCAAGGGCCAGGCGGTGGCGGCCACGGTGGCGCTGATCGCCATCGTCGGCACCATTCCCTATATCGCGCTGCAGCTCAAAGCCGTGTCGGCGTCGCTGGAAACCATCCTCGCCCACGTCACGCCGGCCGATGACATGTCGCGGCCGCTGCTCGGCGACATTGCGCTGTTCGTGGCGCTGTCGATGGCGACCTTCGCGGTCCTGTTCGGCACGCGCCATATCGACGCCACCGAACATCAGGACGGCCTGATGCTGGCGATCGCCACCGAGTCCATCGTCAAGCTGTTCGCTTTCCTCGCGGTCGGTATCTTCGTCACCTTCTGGATGTTCGACGGGCCGGACGCCCTGTTCGAGGCCGCGCGACAACACGCGCAGACCGCCGGCTTGCTGACGCGAGAACCGGCCTTCGACGTCTTTATCGCCACCACCTTCCTGTCTTTCATGGCAATCCTGCTGTTGCCGCGCCAGTTTCACGTCGCGGTCGTCGAGAACAACAACGAGGGCGAGATCCGCCGCGCCGCGTGGATGTTTCCGCTCTACCTCGTTTTGATCAACATCTTCGTGGTGCCGATCGCCATTGCCGGATTGCTCACCTTCAAGGGCAGCACCGTCGACAGCGACATGTTCGTGCTGGCGCTGCCGCTGCAAACCGGCTCCTACGTCCTGACCATCGCCGCCTTCGTCGGCGGCCTTTCGGCGGCGACCGCGATGGTGATCGTGGAGTCGGTGGCGCTGTCGATCATGATCTCGAACGATCTGATCATGCCGCTGGTGCTGCAACGGCGCAGCACGCTGCTGTCGGGACGCGACAATCTCGGTTCGCTGCTGCTGACGGTGCGGCGGCTGTCGATCTTCGCCATCCTGATCTTCGCCTATTTCTATTACCGTGCCGCCGGGCCCGCGCAGCTCGCCTCGATCGGCCTGTTGTCCTTCGCCGCGGTGGCGCAACTGGCGCCGGCCTTCTTCGGCGGCCTGTTCTGGCGGCGCGCCACGGCGAGCGGCGCCATCGCCGGCATGGTCGCCGGCATCGTGATCTGGGGCTACACGTTGCTGCTGCCGACCTTCGCCGACATCGGCGTCATCGGCCAGCGCATCCTCACCGAAGGGCCGTGGGGCATCGCCATGTTGCGGCCGCAGCATTTCCTCGGCCTCGATCTGTCGCCGCTGGTGCATGGCGTGGTGTGGAGCCTCGCCGTCAATGTCCTGTGCTACATCGGCTTCTCGCTGCGGCGCGAGCCCTCGCCGATCGAGCGCCTGCAGGCCAACACTTTCGTGCCGTCGGACCTGACGCCGATCGCGCCGAGCTTCCGCCTGTGGCGCTCGGCGGTGACGGTCGAGGAACTGACCGGCACCGTGGCGCGCTATCTCGGCGAGGAGCGCACCCGCACCTCGTTCGAAGTCTTCGCCAATACGCACCGCATCAGCCTCGACGCCAAGGACGAAGCCGACTTCCGCCTGGTGCGCCATGCCGAGCACATTCTCGCTTCCGCCATCGGCGGCGCGTCGTCGCGTCTGGTGCTGTCGCTGTTGCTGCGCAAGCGCACGGTGTCAACTAAGGCGGCGCTCAAGCTGCTCGACGACGCCTCGGCCGCGATCCAGTACAACCGCGAAATCCTGCAGACCGCGCTCGATCATGTGCGCCAGGGCATTGCGGTGTTCGACCGCGACCTGAAACTGATCTGCTGGAACCGGCAGTTCGGCGAAATTCTCGACCTGCCGCCGAGTCTGATCCGCGTCGGCAACGGGCTTCCCGACATCCTGCGCTTCAACGCCCAGCGCGGCGACGTCGCGCCGGACCGCATCGAAGGCCTCGTGCGCGCGCAGATCGAGCGCTACATCTCCGGCAACGACGTGTTCATGGAGCGCTCGGCCAACGGCGACCTGGTGATCGAGGTGCGCGCCAACCACATGCCCGACGGCGGCATCGTGACCACCTTCACCGACATCACCGCCAGCGTCGAGGCCGCCGAGGCGCTGGAGCGCTCCAACGAGACGCTGGAGCGCCGCGTGCGCGAGCGCACCGAAGAGCTCGAGCTGCTCAACGCCGAACTCGCCCGCGCCAAGGGCGAAGCCGACGCCGCCAACATCTCGAAAACCAAGTTCCTGGCCGCGGCGAGCCACGACATCCTGCAGCCGCTCAACGCCGCGCGGCTCTACGTCGCCAGCCTGATCGAGCGCGGCAGCCGCGACGACCGCAAGCTCGTCGACAATATCGATGCCTCGCTGGAAGCCGTCGAGGAAATCTTCAGCGCGCTGCTCGACATGTCGCGGCTCGATACCGGCGCCATGCGGCCGGAACTGTCGTCGTTCCGCATCGACGACATCATGCGGCAGATCGAACTCGAATTCGCGCCGCTGGCCGCCGCCAAGGGGCTCGAGCTCAAATTCGTGCCGTGTTCGCTGGTGGTCGGCTCGGATCGCCGGCTGCTGCGCCGCCTGGTGCAGAACCTCGTCTCCAACGCCATCAAATACACGCCGGCCGGCAAGGTGCTGATCGGCTGCCGCCGCATGGGCCGCGACCTGCGCATCGACGTCTACGACACCGGCGTCGGCATTCCCGAGTCCAAACGCCGCGACATCTTCATCGAGTTTCATCGCCTCGACCATGGCGCGCGTATCGCCCGCGGTCTCGGCCTCGGCCTGTCCATCGTCGAGCGTATCGCGCGCGTGCTGTCGCTCGCCGTCGATGTCGACGGCACGAAACGCGGCGGCTCGCATTTCGCCGTCACGGTGCCGCGCTCCAATGCCACGCCGGTGGCGCTGCCGGCGCGCAACGAAAGCCGCGTCGATCCAAGCCAGCTCGCCGGCACCACCGCGATCTGCATCGACAACGAGCCGGCGGTGCTCGACGGCATGGGTGTTCTGCTGCGCGGCTGGGGCTGCGAAGTGATCAAGGCCGGCGATCTGGAAACGGCGCTGCAAGCCCTCGGCACCAACACAACGCCGCCGAACGGGCTGCTGGTCGATTATCATCTCGACCAGGGCAACGGCATCGATGCGATCATCGCGCTGCGCGAGAGACTCGGGCCGCTGCCGGCGATCCTGATCACCGCCGACCGCACGCCCGCGGTGCGCGACCGCGCCCGCGCCGAAGACATTCAATTGCTGAACAAGCCGGTGAAACCGGCGGCCTTGCGCGCCTTGCTCGCGCAATGGCGCATGCTGCGCGTCGCGGCGGCGGAATGATTCTTTCTTGCTGATCCCTCCCCGTCTTAGGGGGGGATCAGAAAAATTACCCCTCGACGCCCGCGCCGTGAGGGAAGTGGCCGGCTTCGATCTTGGCAGCGGCGATCACGGCCTGGGTCCGGCTTTCGACACCGAGCTTCTGCAGAATCGCCGAGACATGCGCCTTCACGGTCGCCTCCGACACGCCGAGCTGGAAGGCGATCTGTTTGTTGAGCAGACCTTCGGACAACATCATCAGCACGCGAACCTGCTGCGGCGTCAGCGTCGCCATGCGCGCCATCAGCGCCGCCGTCTCGGCGTCCGAACCGGCGGACAGATCGACATCGCCCGGCGTCCACACACCGCCCTTGAGAATGTCGGAGATCGCGGTGCGAATGTCCTCGACCGGCAAGGTCTTCGGGATGAAGCCGGAAGCGCCGAACTCCATGCAGCGGCGGATCGCCGCCGGATCGTCATTGGCCGACACCACGATCACCGGCACCACCGGATATTCGGCGCGGATATACATCAGCCCGGAAAAGCCGCGCGCGCCGGGCATGTTGAGATCGAGCAGCACCAGATCGGTGTCGCCGCGATCGAGCAACGCCACCACTTCATCGAAAGAGCCGGCTTCCTGGATGTCCGCCGGATTGAGCAGCCCGGATACCGCCTCGCGCAATGCGCCGCGAAACAGCGGATGGTCATCGGCAATGACCAGCCTGTAGGTCTCGGTTTTTTCCACAGTCCGCTCTTTCTCTCGCAAATACGGCAACGGCCCGTGACCGCGGCCGAAGGCCTGAAATCGTCCGCCCCTTTTTCCCTGTTTAAGCGCCGCCTCGGCCGCCGCAAGGGCCTTCGGCCCGCGGTCCAGCCGGGCAAGCGTCATTGCGCCGCAAGCTAGCGGAAATACGTTTTAGTATCAACGCGATACCGAGGAACCCGATCAGACGGCCGTCGCCAGTGCCGGAAAACTCAAGCCGCCGGAGGCTTTGGTCAATTCGTCATGGATGTTGCACAACGTGACCATGAGATAGTTGCGCGTGGTTTCGAGATCGCGTCCGCGCAATTTCTCGTGGATCGGCATCAGGTCGAAATAGGGCTTGGCGTAGGGCTCGGGAATATCCATCGCCCGCTTCGGCGGATGCAGTGCGATCTGCTTGAGCCGCTGTGCGAGATCGGCCCGCAGCGCTTCCCACTCGGCCGGGCCCAAGGCCTGCGGCACGGGATAACGATCGAACACGGACAGCACCAACGACTCCAGACCGTCGAACTCGTCCTGCGCCGGGTGCGCGCCCTCGCGGCAAAGCACCGCATAGACGACTTCCGTCACCATCAAGAGGCCGAGCGGATAAGCGCGCCAGCGCGACACTTCGACCGCCGCATGGAAGCTCGGCTCCTTGAACAGCACCTTGGAGTAATGGCCGGCGCGCGCCCGTGAATATTCGTAGATCGCCTTCTGAATCAGAAAAGCGGCGTTGCGATCAATGAAATCGGCAAGTTCGTCACGGTCGCGAACAGCGGGACGACGACGGAAGATATCCAGGAGGGCCATTTGTTTGTTTTTCTATGCGCCCGCGAGGGCTGTTTTACTTCGCAGTTGCGAAATGAATTCTACCAAAAAACACAAGTTGAATCATAGGCGAAATCCCGCTGGATAGTCCTAAAGTAGTATAAAGACTCGCTAAGTCGCAGTGTTACCTTTGGTTTACGACAAATCCGCCGAAAGAGCGGAAGCGAGCGGCAGCTTGGGGGGATGTCGCGCCACTTTTTTCGTCGGCTCCCCTCAGAACGTCATCAACACCCGATCCGCCGTCCGGCGGACGGCCTTTCGAGGGAGAGGCAACGACCCATGAACTCACCAACAAACTCGACAACAAGCGATAACGACAAGGCGCACTGGGACAAGACCACCCGCCTGATGTTCACGCATCTCGGCCTGTGGTTCTTCTTCGGTTACGTGGTCCACATGTTCGTGGTCCCGCTGAACAAGATCACCATCCCGATCCTCAACTTCCCGCTCGGCTTCTACATGGCCGCGCAGGGCTCACTGATCGCCTTCGTGGTGATGCTGTTCATGTTTGCCAAGCAACAGAACGCCATCGACCGTGAATTCGGCGTCGCTGAAGACGAATAAGGGGGCGAACATGACAACAGCAACGGGCGGAAGCTCGGATTTCATCAAAAACCTGGGCCGGATGTACGCCACCTATACGGGCGGCTTCCTGGCCTTCATCATTCTGCTCGCCATCCTCGAACAGGTTGGCGTTCCGAACCGCATCCTCGGCTATCTGTTCGTGGGCTTCACGATCGTGGTCTACGCCGTCATCGGCGTTATGTCGCGCACCGCGGAAGTGTCCGAATACTACGTCGCAGGCCGCCGCGTTCCCGCGCTCTATAACGGCATGGCGACTGGCGCCGACTGGATGTCGGCGGCATCGTTCGTCGGTATGGCCGGCACGCTCTTCCTGCTCGGCTATGACGGCTTGGCCTGGGTGCTCGGCTGGACCGGCGGCTTCGTGCTGGTGTCGATCCTGATCGGCCCCTATCTGCGCAAATTCGGCGCCTACACGGTTCCGGACTTCATGGCGTTCCGCTTCGGCGGCAACGTCGCCCGCGGCATGGCCGTGCTGGTGCTGGTGTGCTGCTCGTTCACTTACGTGACCGCGCAGATCTTCGGCACCGGCATCATCGCTTCACGCTTCCTCGGCATGCAGTTCGAGGTGGCGGTGTTCGCGGGTCTCGCCGGCATTCTGCTGTGCTCGATGCTCGGCGGCATGCGGGCGGTGACCTGGACGCAGATCGCCCAGTACATCGTGCTCATCATCGCCTACCTCACGCCCATCGTCATCCTGTCGACGAAGCAGTATGGCATTCCGATTCCGCAGCTGACCTACGGCAACGCGATTGCGGAAATCACGGCTCGTGAAGGTGCGATGCTGGCATCGGGACTGGCGACGGCGGGCAACCTCAAGCCGCACATCCAGCCGTTCCTCAACTACACGCCGCTGAACTTCTTCGGCATCGTCGTGTGTATGATGATCGGTACGGCGTCGCTGCCGCACATTCTGATGCGCTACTTCACCACGCCCACCGTGCGTGAGGCGCGTCAGTCGGTCGCCTGGTCGCTGCTGTTCATCTTCCTGCTTTACTTCTCGGCGCCCGCTTACGCCGCGTTCTCGAAGCTGGAAGTGTACACCAACATCATCGGCCGCGATTTGACGCAGGTCCGTCCCTGGATGTTCTCATGGGGCGAACTGGGTCTGATCCAGATCTGCGGCAAGAACGCCGCCTCGATCGATGCCATCGTCGCCGCCTGTAAGGCGATCGCCGGGCATCCGGGCGTCGTCCGTCTGCAGGACTTCGTGATCAATACGGACGTTATCGTGCTCTCCACGCCGGAGATCGCGGGCCTGCCGTACGTGATCTCGGGTCTGGTCGCCGCCGGCGGTCTCGCCGCCGCGCTGTCGACCGCCGACGGTCTGCTGCTCGCCATCGCCAACGCGCTCTCGCACGACGTCTACTACAAGATGGTCGACCCGAGCGCGCCGACGGTGCGCCGTCTGCTCGTCGCCCGCATCCTGTTGCTGGTCGTCGCCGTGGCTTCCGCCTACACCGCTTCGACGCGGCCGGGCGACATCCTCGCGATGGTCGGATGGGCGTTCTCGCTCGCCATGGCCGGCAACTTCCCGGCGCTCATCATGGGCGTCTGGTGGAAGCGGACCACGGCGGCCGGGGCAGTGTGGGGCATGATCGCCGGCTTCGGCCTGTGCGTGTTCTACCTCGTCGTGACCCGTTACTTCCCGGGTGCGGGCGTGGCGTACTTCGGTATGTCGTCGCTCACCAACCCGGCCACGGGCGCGCCGCTGGTCGACCTCGCCAAGGCGATGGCCGCTCCGGGTGCGATGGACTCGTGGGTCCTCGTCTCGCATCCGCTCGCGAGCAAGGTCGGCTGGTTCGGCCTGACCAACATCGCGGCGGGCCTGCTCGGCATGCCGGTCGGCTTCCTCGTGATCTACGTGGTCAGCCTGATGGGCAAGGAGCCGTCCAAGGAAATGCAGGCTTACGTCGACGAGATCCGCAAGCCCCGTGGGCGTACGGTTCTCCAGGAAAAGACCTGATCGAACGCAAACGATCCGGACTGGAGCGGGGCCCTTCGGGGCCCCGCTTTTTTATCGGTTGCGGCAACGCGTAGCGCTTGCCATTGTCGGCCAAAGCAAGAGGAAGCGGCTCAGTGGATTCAAGCAACCCATCCTACTGGATCTATACCCTGCCGAACTTCGCGCTGGCCGTGGTGATGTACACCATGCTCGGCCGCGTTCTGCTCAGCCTGTTCGTCGATGCCGACTCGACGAATTACATCTGGCGTTTCTTCTGTCGCCTGACCGATCCGTTCGTCGCTGTTTTTTCTTATGTGACGCCGAAGGCAGCGCCGCCGGTGATCGTGTGGCTGTTCGGCTTCGTCTGGCTGTTCTGGCTGCGCGTCGGGCTGCTCTATCTGTTCCTGATGATGGGCGCGATCCCGAAGACGGGCTGACACCATGAACCGTAATTTCTTCTTCATCGGCATCGCCTTCTTCGGCATGGTCAATGGCATCTTCAATCAGATCGCCATCCTGTTCGCGCTCATTCATGTTCAGGTCCTTGCGCCGGCGCTGCTGTTCGGCTCGACCGGGCTGACGCTGATGTTTTCCTCGCTGATGGTGTCGACCGCGACCATCATTCTCGCCGGCATTCCCGCCGCACTCTACGAACGATTTTCCGGCGCCACGGACGACTCGACGCCGGTGTCGCTCTGGATCTGGCTCACTGGTACGGCGTTACTGACGCTGCCGGCGATGGGCAATTTCCTGGAATACGGTCTTTAAGGCCGGGCTCCGGGCACCGGATTAAGCCGCCGAAGCCGCGGAACAGAGCCCCGATCACAGGGTTGTGCTCGCCGAAGCTTGCCCGGGCCAGAGGCTCGCTGGCATACATATTGCTATTCTGGCTGCACAGAGGCGGGAGGATTCGTCAGGGGGCTCTTCACAGGAGAGACACCATGATCCCTTGCGAGCGTTACGCTCACTTCACATTGGTCCGCGATGCCAGCCTGTTCGCCGTGGCCGCGGTGATGTTCATGATCGGCTTCAGCTTCGAGCCGGCCCTGGCGTTCGACCTGGCCGCCACGGTGGCACTGGTCTTTGCCGTGTTGCAGATCGTCCGCGTCTCGCGGCTCACGGAAGATCGTTTTCGCCACAGCGAAGTCTGGCAGGCGCTGCGGCCCGACGAGCGGCCGGCCGGCGACAACGGCATCCGGATCGCGTGCGACGCCATGCAGAACATGATGCTGCGCTTCGCCAAGACGGCGGCCGGCACCTCCGTCATGCTTTATGGTGCTGGCCTGCTGCTGTCTCTGACCATCGGCTTCGACGGTCTTTGACGCCGCGCACACCTATTTGTGACAACAGAGCCGAACCTGGCGCGTTAGTCTTGGTGCGACGAAACACGGATTTCTGACGAGCATCCTATGGAGCCGATGCGGCGGGTCGCCTACGAGGTCGTGCAACGGGCCTGTCTGTTCGGCACACTGGCCATCTTCTGCGTCATGGTGGGAATGTCGTTCGACGCCCGGCTGGCCTTCCAGACCGGCGGCACGATGACCGCGGTGATGGCGCTCACGCTGATCTACAAGGCGCGCGAAGCACTGACCAAGCCCTACAACAAGACCGAGCTGTGGCTGTACCTGCCGGAGGACAAGCGTCCGCCGGCGGCGCAGGCGCAATGGGCGAGCGCGACCGTGCTGCGCGAGACCTACCTCACCTTTGCGCTGTGGACCGCGGCCATATCCATCGGCATGTGGGTGCTGGCGCTGGTCTTCCGGCTCGCCGGCTTTTGAGCGGCGATACTTATTTCCGGCTGCCGACAAACTGGAAGATCACCTCGCGCGAATGCGGCGCGCGGCGGTGTTCGATGAGATAGATGCCTTGCCAGGTGCCGAGCGCAAGCTTGCCGTCGGTCACCGGCACATGCAGCGTCACGCCGTTGAGCATCGCCTTGACATGCGCCGGCATGTCGTCGGGGCCTTCGGCGTCGTGGATCCACGGCGCCGCTTCCGGCGCCAGACGCTCCAGCGCCGTCGTCAGATCGGTCTGTACGTCGGGATCGGCGTTTTCCTGGATGGTCAGCGACGCCGAAGTGTGGCGCAGAAAAGCGAGGAACACGCCTTCGCCGGCGCCCGCCTGCGCCAGGAAGTCCCGGGCCGCGAAGGTTATATCGGTGAATCCGGTGCCGTGGGTGTCGACCCGCAGCGTCGCACTAAACACCGACTGCACGGCAGCTTCGCTGATGGGGGAAAGACGATCCGGCATAAGGAAGAAGCTAGTCCTTTTTCATCACGTCTTTCTGAAAGTCATAGACCATGTCGACGAAATGCCGCCATGCCCGCTCGACAGCGGCGCGGGCCCTCTCCATTTCGTCGCGCGTCGGGAAGCGCAACCGGCTGTCGTCATTGCCGGACCGCGGCGTCAGTTCGGCCTTAGGCCGCGGCGGCTCGGCGTTGGCCGTCCCCGACTTCAATTTCTCGATCTCGCTCTGTAGCCTGGCAATCTCGGCATCGAGCGCGGCGCGGTCATCCGGCGCCAGTTGGCAAGTCCAGCCTGCACTGCCCAGGCTGCAGAAACTGACCTGCCCGGTCGCACTGTCGAGCCTGAGATAGCCGCCTTCGGCGGGAGCAAAGCTGAAGCGACCGGCGCCGTGCGGCATAAGGTCCTTTGGCGCCTCGGCCGACGGCGGCTCCTTCGGTGGCTCTTTTAACGGCTCTTGCGCGAAGACAGTGCCCGCACCGAGAGCGACGCTGATGGCCAGGGCACGGAATGCAGTTCGCATCGCGAATATCCTCACGGTTCGAGGCGAAAAACCTGTCCGTGTCTAAATGCTAGCACCACAACAAGGCAGGCTCACGTCATCGGGCAGTCCGGTTGTCCCCGGGTAGCTTCCGCAGCGCACCCAATACCCCGGTTGATGCCGCTACGAATCGCGACTTTCCGACGCAATATCATAAGCTTATGACGGCGCCCCGCTTCCTTGACTCGGGGTGGGTCGATCAGTATGGTCCGCGCGGCTTTAAGGGCGGCGGTCGCTAAAATTCCCACGAAATCGCGGGTCAGAAGCATGTCTGATGGCTCGCGGAATCAGGACACACCGCCGGACGACGAGGCCGCTCTCTCCGCGAGACTCCAGCGTCTCGGCGACCGATTGGCGCAAGCCGACCGGCCTTCCGAACAAGAAACTGGTGCTCGGCAGACCGCGAATAACGCCGCCGGGTTCGCCCGCGGTTTCAGGCTGTCTTCCGAACTGGTCGCTGGTGTGCTTGTGGGGGCGATGATCGGCTGGCTTCTCGACCGCTGGCTCGGCATTTCGCCCTGGGGGCTCATCGTATTTCTGCTGCTCGGCTTCGCCGCCGGCGTCCTCAACGTGATGCGGGCTGCGGGTGTTATCCGCGATCCAAACCGGAACGACTAGAAGACCAGACATGGCCGACCCCATTCATCAATTCCAGATCGTGAACCTGTTTCCCGTCGCCAAGGTCGGCGAGACGCAGATCATGTTCACCAACTCGGCCGCCTTCATGGTCGCGGCCGTGACGGTCATCTCCATCTTCCTGATCGCCGGCGCCGCCAGCCGCAGCCTGGTGCCGGGTCGCCTGCAGTCGATGGCGGAGCTCAGCTACGAATTCGTCGCCAACGCCATCAGAAGTACCGCCGGCTCCGATGGCATGCGCTTCTTCCCGTTCGTATTCTCGCTGTTCATGTTCATTCTCACGGTGAACCTGATCGGCCTCATCCCCTACACCTTCACCGTGACCTCGCACATCATCGTCACCGTGACTTTGGCGATGTCGGTCTTCCTGACCGTGCTGATCTACGGCTTCTACAAGAACGGCCTGCACTTCTTTAATTTGTTCGTGCCGAAGGGCATTCCGATCTACATCCTGCCGCTGATCGTCGTGATCGAGGTCATTTCGTTCCTCTCGCGGCCGATCTCGCACAGCGTGCGTCTGTTCGCGAACATGCTGGCCGGGCACATCACGCTGAAAGTGTTTGCCGGCTTCGTCACCCTGCTCGGCAGCGCCGGCATCGTCGGCATCGCCGGTGCGGTCCTGCCGCTCGGCCTCGTCATCGCGCTGACCGCACTGGAGCTTCTGGTCGCGTTCCTGCAGGCTTACGTCTTCGCCATCCTCACTTGCATCTATCTCAACGATGCTATTCACCCGGGCCACTAAGGGCCCGACATACCTCGAAAGGGAGTCTTCCTATGGATCCAGTCGCAGCAAAGTACATCGGTGCCGGCATCGCTTGCATCGGCATGGCGGGCGCCGGTCTCGGCCTCGGCAACATCTTCGGCAGCTTCCTTCAGGGCGCGCTGCGTAACCCGTCGGCCGCGCAGAGCCAGTTCGGCAACCTGATTTTCGGCTTCGCCGTGACCGAAGCGCTCGGCATCTTCTCGCTGCTGGTCGCCCTCATCCTGCTGTTCGCCGTCTAAGCGGCGTCAAGCCGGCCGTTTAAGGGACCGTCATGGCAACCTCGACACACACCGAAGTGCCGTCTTCGCATGGAAAGGGCGTGTTTCCGCCCTTCGACCCGACGACGTTTCCTTCGCAGTTGGTGTGGCTCGTCCTGACCTTCGCCATCCTCTATGCGTTGATGGCGAAGGTGGCGCTGCCGCGGATCGGCGGCATCATCGAGGACCGGCAAAAGCGAGCCGCCGACGACGTCGCGGCGGCCGGCAAGCTGAAAGCCGAATCGGAAGCGGCGGTCGCCGCCTACGAGAAGGCGCTGGCCGAGGCCCGCGCCCGCGCCCAGGTGATCGCGACCGAAACCCGCGACAAGCAGGCGGCGGAAGCGGAAGCCTCGCGCAAGGCGCTTGAAGATCAGCTCAACGTCAAGCTGGCCGATGCCGAAAAGACCATCGCCAGCACCAAGCAGAAGGCGATGGCCGAAGTTCGCGGCATTGCCACCGACGCCGCCAAGGCGATCGTCGAGCGTCTGACCGGCAAGGCGCCGGCCGATGCCGCGATCTCTTCCGCCGTCGACACCGCGCTCAAGAGCTAAAGGACGGCGCCATGCATCTTCTCGCTGAAGCCGAAACCTGGGTTGCCGTCGCCTTCGTGATCTTCCTCGGCGTGCTGGTCTATATCGGCGTGCCGAAACTGATCGCCAAGGCGCTCGACGACCGCGCCGCCCGCATCAAGGCGGAGCTCGACGACGCCCGCAAGCTCAAGGAAGAAGCGGCCGCCCTGCTTGCTGAATATCAGCGCAAGCGCTCGGCCGCCGAAGCCGAAGCCGAGAGCATCATCGCCGGCGCCAAGGACGAAGCCGTCCGCATGGCGGCGGAAGCCAAGGCCAAGATCGAAGAGTTCGTCGCCCGCCGCACCAAGATGGCCGAAGCGAAGATCGCTCAGGCGGAGGCGCAGGCGACGGCAGATGTTCGTGCCGCCGCCGCCGACGCCGCCGTCGCCGCCGCCGAGAAGATCCTCGCGGCCGAGACCAAAGGCGCGCTGGCGGGCGAGCTGATCGCCAAGGGTATCGAGGACGTCCGCAAGAAACTCAACTGAGCGGCGTTCCCCCTCCCGGGATTGAAAAACGGCGCCCCTGCGGGCGCCGTTTTTGTTCGGGACGCCTCAAGGCAAGCCCCTCTTTTACCACGGTAAAACGAGTCCGAGCCGTTGCGATTGGGGCGAGTTCCGCTCCTTGCATACCGATTCGGGCGGATTAAGCTCACACCGAGCGATTCGTTTGTGGCGTCCCGCGTTGCGGCCTTTTCCGGCCGCCCTTTGTAAGCGTCAGCATCAACACAATTCGAGCTATGCCGGAGAGTCCGGCCACGTTTCGGGGGACCCGTGGTCATCTTCGATTGCAATGGCGTGCTCGTGGACAGCGAGCCGCTCGCCACCGCGGTCGTGTCGCAGGAATTCATGCGCGCCGGCTTCGCGCTGACGCCTGACCTTGTCGCGCGCTATTTCGCCGGCCGCCGGCAATCGGACATGTTCGCCGAAGTCGAGATCGCGGCCGGCCGCAAGCTGCCCGCCGGCTTCGCCGAGACCGTCACCGCCGCCACCTTGCAGAAGTTCCGTACCGAACTGCGCGCCACGACCCATGTCGCGCATGCGCTGTCCTGGTTGCGCGGACCGAAATGCGTGGCCTCGTCGTCACCGATCGAGCGCATTCGCGCCAGCCTCGAGACCACCGACCTGTTGCGCTTCTTCGAACCGAACCTGTTCTCCGCCAACGACGTGTCGAACGGCAAACCGGCGCCGGACCTGTTTCTTCATGTCGCGGGCCGGATGCGGGTCAATGCCGGCGACTGTCTGGTCGTCGAGGACTCGCCGGCCGGCGTCACGGCCGCGGTCATGGCTGGCATGACGGTGATCGGCTTCGTCGGCGGCAGCCACGCCGGAGCACGTCTCGGCCAGCAACTGAGCGAGGCCGGCGCGCGCGCCGTGATCTCCGACATGCGCGCCCTCAAGAGCACGGTCGTCGATCTCCGCGGGTGGTGAGACCTACCGCCGCTTGCGCGGGGCCGGCTTCTTTTGCTGCGCCGCCAGCGTGTCGAAGCCGATATAGACCACATAAGCATCAAGCAGCGCCGGCGGTGACGGCACAGGAAAGCTCAGGCCTTCCTCGATATGCGTGAAGTTGACGCGATCCACCGCCGAGGTGATCTCGACAGGGATTGATACGAATTTCGAAGCAACCGGCTTCGGCGTCACGCCTTCCTGCACCACCGCCATGCGCAGCGGCACGTCGACTTTGCCGGGCCCGCCGACGGGTCCGGTGATGACGCGGCCTTCAACGCCGACCTTCATGGTCATGACGCCGGCGGCGACGTGACACTCACGGGCGAAGCGGATGATCGTGCCCTGGTAACGCAGGTTGACCGCGCCCGGCTCGCCTTCGGCGGTGGCCTTGGTTTCGTTGCCGATCGACAGCACCGCGGCGCCGGTGCGGACCTGAACCGCCGGACACTCGTATTCGGTATTGGCGGCGGCAGCATTAGTCGGGGCGCCATCCAGCGCGGCTTC
Source organism: Undibacter mobilis (assembly GCF_003367195.1). Classification (NCBI taxonomy): domain Bacteria; kingdom Pseudomonadati; phylum Pseudomonadota; class Alphaproteobacteria; order Hyphomicrobiales; family Nitrobacteraceae; genus Undibacter; species Undibacter mobilis. The sequence goes on from NZ_QRGO01000001.1 coordinate 632,210, forward strand.
GGTGGTCGCCTTGTTGGAATCGAAAATATTGAGCGACGACAGGTTCGCGCCGCAGCCGGCGAGCAGCAATGTCAGCGCCGCGGCGGCTGGCAGCGCAGCACGCCGCCGGATTGTCCCCTGCCCTCGTTCGTTCATGTCCCCAGCCATCGTTGCGCTCGCGTCTTCTTCAGGAGTGATATTAGGCGGCCCCTTGCCGGGCTGCCGGCCCGGTGGGCTAACGCCCTGCGCTCTATAGCAAATCAAGCGTGGCAAGCCCAAGGCGGCAAAAAGGGCGGCCAGTCGCCGCAGCCCTCAAGGATCGTCCGACACCCGGGCATAGAGCAGGTGGTCGTGCCAGACCCCGTTGATACAGAGATAGCGTCGGGCATAGCCCTCGCGGGTGAATCCGCACTTCTCGAGCAGCCCGATGGAAGGTTTGTTGGTCGGGATGCAGGCGGCCTCGACCCGGTGCAAACGCAGGGCGCCAAAGGAGTAGGTCAGCAGGGCGCGGACCGCCGCGCTCATGTGGCCGCGATGGGCGAAAGGGGCCCCGATCCAGTAACCGAGGCTGCCGGCCTGGGCGACGCCGCGCCGGATATTGGCCAGCGTCAGGCCGCCGACCAGCGCGCTATCGCCGGCGCGGAACACCAGGAAGGCGTAGGCCAGATCGTTGCGCTGGTCGTCCTGATAGCGGCGCAGCCGCCGGCGGAAGGAACCGCGGGTCAGGTCGTCGGGCGGCCAGATCGGCTCCCAGGGGGTGAGGAATTCGCGGCTCTGCTCACGCAAGGCGGCCCAGGCGGGGAAATCACCAAGCTGCGGCATCCGCAAATAGATGCCCTCGCCGGTGATGGCCGGTGTCGTGTCAGCAAATCCGACAGTGCGGAAGAACGCCATTCGCCTTGATCCGCGTCCGGCCCGCCTGAACGGCTCAGGCGGCCGGACGAACCAGACTTTCGGCAATCGCGGCGGTGCTTTCAAGCCCATTGCCGGGGCCGAGCGCGGCAATAGCCGGGCGGCCACGGCCGATCAGGGCCCGGCCCGCTGCGCGGGCGCTGTCCACGGTGACGGCTTCGACCCGGGCCACGATCTCGTCCAGCGGCACCGGACGGCCATAGGCCAGCATCTGGCGCGCGAGCTGGCCAAGCCGGGCTTCCGAGCTTTCCAGCGTCATCAGCAGACCCGCCTTCATTTGCGCCTTGGCGCGGGCCACTTCAGCCTCGTTGAGGGTTTCGGTGGCGCTCTCGATCTGATCTATGACGACGCGCATCAGCTCCGGCGCATCGGCTTCATCAGTGCCGGCGTAAAGCCCGAACAAACCCGTATCCGAATAAGGCATGTGGAACGCCTGAATGGTGTAGCAGAGGCCGCGGATCTCACGCACTTCCTGGAACAGGCGCGAGGACATGCCGCCGCCGAGCACGCTGGTGAACACCTGCAGGCTGTAAAGCTGGGGGTCCTTCACCGGCACGCCTTCAAGCGCCAGCGCGATATGCACTTGCTCGAGATCGCGCGACTCCACCCGGGTGCCGCCGCCGAAACGCGCCGCCTGATGGTCGGGCGCATCCGGGCCAGCGAAGCTGTCGAAGCGCTTCACGACATCATCGACGATCTGCTGATGATCGACCGCACCGGCCGCTGCGACCAGCATGTTCGGCGAGCGGTAATTGCGGTTGAGATAGGCGCGCAGGCTCTTGGCGCTGAAGCCGCGCACGGTCTCGGGCGTACCGAGAATGGAGCGGCCGATCGGCTGGTCCGGAAAGGCGGTTTCCTGCAAGCGGTCGAACACCAGATCGTCCGGCGCGTCTTCGGTTGCGCCAATCTCCTGGGTGATGACGTTCTGCTCGCGGCGCAGTTCTTCCGGATCGAAGGTCGGCTCGGACAGGATGTCCGACAGCACGTCGAGCGCCAGCGGCACGTCGGCCTTCAGCACGCGCGCGAAATAGCCGGTGTTCTCGATCGAAGTCGCGGCGTTGAGATCGCCGCCGACCGCCTCGATGGTTTCGGCGATCTGGCGCGCGGTGCGGCGCTTGGTGCCCTTGAAGGCCATGTGTTCGAGAAGGTGCGAAATGCCGTGTTCGTCCGCCGCCTCGTCCCGGCTGCCGGCGCCGACCCAGACGCCAAGCGATGCCGATTCCAGATGCGGCATGCGATCGGTCACGACAGCCAGACCGGACGGCAATTTCGTAACTTCAACGGTCATACACCAGCTCCATCACGCGCCGCGCGAGAGGCGCTGGCGACGAATTGCTCGATTTTGGCCTGATCGGCCGGCAGCACGGTAAAACGCTCGGCCTTGTTCGGCAGGTCAGACAGCCAATCTGGGAGCCCGGGCTCGACACCGCAAGCCGCCTTGACCGCATCCGGGAACTTGGCCGGATGGGCGGTCGACAGCACCACCATGGGCACCTTGGGGTCGCGTGTCTCTTTCTCGGCCACCGCCAGCGCCACCGCGGTGTGCGGATCGGCGCAATAGGAGGCCTCTTTCATCCAGGCGCGGATTTCGGCATCGACTTCCTGTTCGTCGGCGCGGTCGGCCGAGAACAGCGTACGCATTTCCTTCAGCGCCTCGCCCGGCACCGAGAAGCGGCCGGACTGCGCCAGCGAACCCATCAGCGCATTGACCTTGGCGGCATCGCGGCCGCAGGTTTCATACAGCAGGCGCTCGAAATTCGACGACACCTGGATATCCATCGACGGCGACGAGGTGGCCACCACCTGGCGCGTCTCGTAATCGCCGGTGGCGAGCGTGCGCGCGAGGATGTCGTTGACATTGGTGGCGACGACCAGGCGATCGACCGGCAGGCCCATCTTGCTGGCGACATAGCCGGCATAGACGTCGCCGAAATTGCCCGTCGGCACCGTGAACGCGATGCGCCGGTGCGGCGCGCCGAGCGCGACAGCGGCCGTGAAGTAATAAACGGCCTGCGCGACGATACGGCCCCAGTTGATCGAGTTGACACCGGACAGGCGCACGCGATCGCGGAAGGCGTGATGATTGAACATCGCCTTCACCAGCGCCTGGCAATCGTCGAACGTGCCTTCCACCGCAATGGAATGAACGTTGTCGTCGGTCGGCGTCGTCATCATGCGCCGCTGCACGTCGGAGATGCGGCCATGCGGATAGAGCGCGACGACATCGACCTGATCCCGTCCGCGGAAAGCTTCGACGGCGGCGCCGCCGGTGTCGCCGGAGGTCGCGACGACGATCGTCGTGCGCTCGCCGCGCTGCTTCAGGACATGGTCCATGAGCCGCGCCACGAGCTGCATGGCGAGGTCCTTGAACGCCAGCGTCGGGCCGTGGAAGAGCTCGAGAACGAACAGGTTGTCGCCGAGTTGCACCAGCGGCGCGACCGCCGGGTGGCGGAAGGAGCCGTAGGCCTCATGCGCGATGCGGGCGAGATCGACCTCGGCAATGGCGCTGCCGACGAAGGGCTTGATCACCTCGACCGCAACCTCGGCATAGGGCCGGCCGGCAAAGCCGGCGATGGTCGCCGGCGACAGCCGCGGCCACGAGTACGGGACATAAAGCCCGCCGTCGCGAGCCAGACCGGAAAGCATCGCCTCGACGAAATCGAGCCGGGCGGGCGCGCCCCGAGTTGATATGTAATGCATTGATTTTGTTGACTGTCTCGGAAAGCTGGGATCGTCGAGGGCACCCTAGCCTTGGCCCGCGGCCGGCACAAGCAAGGCCCGCTCAGCGCCGGCGCAACCGGCCGGCCAGCCAGACGCCGTAGACCCAGAGCAATGCGAGCGCCAGACCGTACCAGGTGAGCGCATATTGCCAGTGATTATTCGGCAGCTTGACGTCGATTGCGCCGGGCTTCGGCAAGCCGCCGGCCGGCACCGGCAGTTCCTGATCGATGTAGAACGGCGCATCGACCGTCCAGCCATTGGCGGCGGCCATGGTCTTGGGATCGCGGGTGAAGAAGACATTGGCCTTCACGTCATCCTCCGGCGCGAACAGACCCCGGCTCTCGGGCCAGCGTATATAGCCGACGATCTCGACCGGCCCCGCCGGTGTTCCTTGCGAACGCGTCGCCGCGTCCTTGCGACCGGTCGGCACGAAACCGCGATCGACCAACACGACGGCACCGTCGGCGAGGCGCGCCGGTGCGAAGACCCAGTAGCCCTGGACCGTGACATCGGGCCGGAGCGACGAACCCGCGGTGTAGACGAAGGCTTCGCCGGGCAGCCATGTCGCGGTGAACTTTACACGCGCATATTCGCTGTCCGCCTCGGTGAGCGCCGGCCACTGCGCGCGCGGCGGCAGCGCCTGCGGCGGCTGATCGATACGCGCCGTCAGCGTGGCGATGAGATTTTCTTTCCACGCCTTGCGCTGCAGCTGCCATGTACCCAGCGACAGCAGCAGCAACAGGCCCAGCGCCGCGGCGATGCTCGCCGTGACGATGTTGCGCCTGCTGACTGCCTTGGCGTCGGTCACTGATCGTCCTTGCGCGTGAGCTGACCCGGCGCCGCCTTGTGATGGAACTGCAAGGCGATCAACAGGCCCTTGATCAGGCGCAGCGGCGGCAAGGTCAGCAGCAGGATCAGCGGCAGCCACAGTGCGGCATGAAGCCAGTAAGGCGGCTGATAGACCACTTCGACGATCAGCGCCGCCATGACGACAAGAGCACCGCCGATCAGGATGACGAACACGGCAGGACCATCGCCGGCATCGGCGAAACCGTAGTCGAGCCCGCATTTGTCGCAGGCCGGCCGCAGCGCCAGGAAGCCATCGAACATCTTGCCCTCACCGCAGCGCGGACAGCGCCCCATCAGGCCGCGCTTGATCGGCAACCCGATCATGGAATTGTCGGACATCTCAATACCTCCAAAGCAAAAGGGCGGCGTCGCCGCCGCCCTTCGCTGAGTGTGATCGCTCGCGCGGACTCAGTGAGCCGCGGCGTGGCCGCCGCCGTGACCCCAGACATAGATCGCGGCGAACAGGAACAGCCAGACGACGTCGACGAAGTGCCAGTACCAGGCGGCAAACTCGAAACCGAGATGCTGCTTCGGCGTGAAGTGACCTGCCAGCGCCCGGAACAGACAGACGATCAGGAAGATCGTGCCGATGATGACATGCGCGCCGTGGAAGCCGGTCGCCATGAAGAAGGCGGCGCCGTACATGTTGCCGCTGAAGGCGAAGGTGGCGTGCATGTACTCGTAGGCCTGCACGCAGGTAAAGATCAGGCCGAGGCCGATGGTGAGGATGAGACCCCACTTGAGGCCCTGCCGGTCGTCTTCGAGCAGCGCGTGGTGCGCCCAGGTCACGGTGGTGCCCGAGGTCAGAAGGATCAGGGTGTTCAGCAGCGGCAGGTGCCACGGGTCGAAGGTCTCAATACCCTTCGGCGGCCAGACGCCGCCGGTGAAGGCCATGCGGGCGACATCATGCGCCTCGTTGGGGAACAGGGCCGTGTTGAAATAGGCCCAGAACCAGGCGACGAAGAACATCACTTCGGATGCGATGAACAGGATCATGCCGTAGCGGTGCGAGATCTGCACGACGCGGGTGTGGAAGCCGCCGAACTGGGCTTCGCGCACCACATCGCGCCACCAGGCGATGAAGGTGTAGAGCACCGCCAGCGTGCCGGCGCCGAACACAAGCGGAGCCGCCGCATAGAGGTGGTGCATCCAGCTGATGGCGCCGAAGGCCATGACGAAGGCCGCCAGCGAACCGACCGCCGGCCACGGCGACGGATCGACCAGGTGGTAGTCGTGTTGCTTGGTATGTGCCTCGGCCATTGTCGTCTCCGTTCAAATCGCGTCGGTTTGTCACGGGCGCCGTGGCGCCCCCCAGATGTGTGCCTTTAAAGTCGCTTCTGTTCCTTCGTCTCGGTGGTCGCGACCGGCTTCGGCGGCGTCTCCAGCGGGAAGAAGGTGTAGGACAGTGTGATGGTGTTCAGCGGATCCTGATCGGAATCTTTGACGATCGCCGGATCGACGTAAAACACCACCGCCATTTCGCGGGTTTCGCCGGGCTTCATGGTCTGCTCGGTGAAACAGAAACAGTTGATCTTGTGGAAGTAGAGGCCGACCTGCGGCGGCGTGACGTTGTAGCCCGCCTGCGCGGTGATCTCGCGCTCCGCCATGTTGATGACTTTGTAATAGACCGTCTTCACCTCGCCGATGCGAACGGTGACCGTGTTCTGCTCGGGCACGAAGCGCCACGGCAGACCCGGCGCCACATTGGAATCAAAACGAATATTCAGCTGTCGATCGAGCACCTCGACCGGCCCGGCGACGGACACCTGCGTCGTGCCGCCGAATCCGGTGGTGCGGCAGAACCAGTTGTAGAGCGGCACCGCGGCAAACGACATGCCGACCATGCCGGCGGCAACCGCGCCGCAGATTGCGGCGACGAGCGTGTCGCGCTTGACCTTGCGCGCGGGAACCGAGCGATCGGTTTGCGGGGCTTGCGTCATAGCGGGCGCACCAACACGGCCGGGCCCTTCACCAGGGTCATGGCATAGAACAGGACGACGAGCACGAACAGCGCCACCGCAATCGCGACCGAGCGCGAACGGCGGGCGCGCTGCTGCGCTTCGGTCAGCACGATGCCATCGGGGTTCTGGCCCTCGGGCTTCTTGTTGTCGTCCATGGTCATCTCCGCCTTCACGCGACCACCCTGGCGATCAGCCCGCCCCAGCCGCGATCGACCAGTAGCACCGCGTAGAGCAGGAACAGATAGAGGATCGAGAAGGCGAAAAGATGCCGGCAGGCCCGGTTGGCGGGCGAGGCCTCGCGATAGACCTGCAGCGCCAGAAAGATCATCGCCGCACCGGTGACGACCGCCACCGCGCCATAAAGCACGCTGGCATAGCCGAACAACCAGGGCGAGACGCCAAGCGGCACCAGGATCAGCGTATAAAGCAGGATCTGCAGCCGCGTATGGGCGTCGCCGGCGACATTCGGCATCATCGGCACGCCGGCGCGGCCATAGTCGCTCTTCTTGTAGATCGCCAGCGCCCAGAAGTGCGGCGGCGTCCAGAAGAAAATGATAGCGAACAGCAGCACGGGCTCGAGCGACAGCGAACCGGTCACAGCAGCCCAGCCAATCATGGGCGGGAACGCACCCGCAGCGCCGCCGATGACGATGTTCTGCGGCGTCGAGCGCTTGAGCCACATCGTATAGATGACGGCGTAGAAGAAGATGGTGAAAGCCAGCAGCGCAGCGGAGATGACGTTGACCAGCAGGCCGAGCACCACGACGGCGAAAGCCGACAGCGTGAGCCCGAAGGCCAGAGCCTCGCCCGGCCTCACCTTGCCGGCCGGCACAGGACGACGCGCGGTGCGGATCATGACCTTATCGATGTCGGCATCGTACCACATGTTCAACGCGCCCGACGCGCCGGCGCCGACCGCGATGCAGAGCAGCGCGGTGAAGGCCGTCACCGGGTGGATCGAACCGGGTGCCACGGCAAGGCCGACCAGCGCCGTGAACACCACGAGCGACATCACCCGCGGTTTCAACAGCGCGATGTAATCGCCGACCTCGGCACTGCTCGGCTCGTACAGGGCCGCATCGAAGCCCGGCTCGATGAGCCGAGCCCCGCCGGGGCCGCCGACATTCGCGCCTTCGCTGATGAGCGACATTGCCCGGCTACGCCCTTCTCAATCGCACATCACTTGATGCGCGGCAGAACCTCGAACTGATGGAACGGCGGCGGCGAGGACAGGGTCCACTCCAGCGTCGTTGCGCCTTCGCCCCACGGATTGGCGCCGGCGACACGCTTCTTCATGAACGCCTCAGCGACGCCGATGAAGAAGATCACGAGACCGACCGCGGCGATGTAGGAGCCGTAGGACGAAATCTCGTTCCAGCCATGGAACGCATCCGGATAGTCCACGGTGCGGCGCGGCATGCCGGCAAGACCGAGGAAGTGCTGCGGGAAGAAGACGATGTTGACGCCAACGAAGGTGACCCAGAAGTGCGCCTTGGCGATCGTCTCGTTGTACATGTAGCCCGAAATCTTCGGGAACCAGTAGTACCAGCCAGCGAAGATCGCGAACACCGCGCCGAGCGACAGCACGTAGTGGAAGTGCGCGATGACGTAATAGGTATCGTGCAGCACGCGGTCGACGCCCGCGTTCGACAGCACCACGCCGGTCACGCCGCCGACGGTGAACAGGAAGATGAAGCCGATCGCCCAGATCATCGGCGTGCGGAACTGAATCGAACCGCCCCACATCGTCGCGATCCAGGAGAAGATCTTCACGCCGGTCGGCACCGCGATGACCATCGTGGCCGCGATGAAGTAGGCCTGCGCGCCGGTCGACAGACCGACCGTGTACATGTGGTGCGCCCAGACGATGAAGCCGATGCCGCCGATCGCAACCATCGCGTAGGCCATGCCGAGATAGCCGAACACCGGCTTGCGCGAGAAGGTCGAAACGATCTGCGAGATCATGCCGAAGCCGGGCAGGATGAGGATGTACACTTCGGGGTGACCGAAGAACCAGAACAGATGCTGGAACAGCAGCGGGTCGCCGCCGCCTTCCGGCGAGAAGAAGGTGGTGCCGAAATTGCGGTCGGTCAGCAGCATGGTGATGCCACCGGCGAGCACGGGCAACGACAGCAGCAGCAGGAACACGGTCACCAGCACCGACCACACGAACAGCGGCATCTTGTGCAGGGTCATTCCCGGCGCGCGCATGTTGAAAATGGTGGTGATGAAGTTGATGGCGCCGAGGATCGACGAGGCGCCGGCCAGATGCAGCGACAGGATGGCGAAATCCATGGCCGGACCCGGATGGCCCGTGGTCGAGAGCGGCGCATAGATGGTCCAGCCTGTGCCGGCGCCGAGCGAGCCGGCCTCACCTTCGACGAACAGTGAGCACACCAGCAGCGCGAACGCGGCCGGCAGCAGCCAGAAAGAGATATTGTTGAGGCGCGGGAACGCCATGTCCGGCGCGCCGATCATCAGCGGCACGAACCAGTTGCCGAAGCCGCCGATCATCGCCGGCATGACCATGAAGAAGATCATGATCAGGCCGTGCGCAGTGCCGAACACGTTGTATTCGTGCGGGGTCGAGAAAATCTGCAGGCCGGGGTTCTGCAGTTCCATACGAATGGCGATCGACAGGACGAAACCGATCACGCCGGCGAACATCGCGAACACCAGGTACATCGTGCCGATGTCCTTGTGGTTCGTCGAATAAACGTAACGACGCCACCCGGTCGGGTGACCGTGATCGTGCCCGTGGGTGTCGTGCGCGCCGTGTGCTGCTGCGTTCTCGGCCATTGTCAGTTTTCCTCGACCCTGATTTCTCGTGTCGCCCACGAACTAAATTCGAATTCCGCTACGTATCACTTGACGGTGGAGAGCTCGGCCGCCGCAACCGCGTTCTTCGGGGCGTCGTCGACGGTGGCGAACTTCTTCTTCGCCGCCTCAAGCCACGCCGCATAGTCCTTTTCGTTCAGGACCTGCACCGAAATCGGCATGAAGGCGTGATCGCGGCCGCAAAGCTGCGAGCACTGGCCGTAATACATGCCTTCGCGCTCGGCCTTGAACCAGGTCTCGTTCAAACGGCCGGGGATCGAATCGATCTTCACGCCGAAGGACGGAACGGCCCAGGAGTGGATGACGTCGGCGCCGGTGGTAATGACGCGCACCACCTTGTTCACCGGAACGACCAGGCTGTTATCGACCGCGAGGAGGCGCGGCTCGCCGGGCTTGAGATCCTTCGCCTGCTTCATCAGCGAGTCGAATTCGATCTTCGCGTCCGGATAATTGTAGGTCCAGAACCACTGCTTGCCGGTGGCCTTCACGGTCAGGTCGGCCTGCGGAACCTTGAGCTGGTAGAACAGCAGGCGGAACGACGGAACGGCGATCGCCACCAGGATGAGGACCGGCACCACCGTCCAGACGACCTCGATCATGGTGTTGTGGGTGGTGCGGGAGGGGACCGGGTTGCTCTTGGAATTGAACTTCACGATCACGATGAGGAGCAGGATCAGCACGAACACCGAAATGAAGGCGATGATCCAGAGCAGGAAGTCATGAAACCACACGACATCGTGCATGACCGGCGAAGCGGCGGCCTGAAGGGTGACCTGCCACGGGTGCGGCTGTCCGGTCGCTGGACCGGCAGTTTGGGCGATCGCTGATCCGGCAGACAGAATGGCCAAGCTTGAGGCCACGAAAGCGATCAACCGCTTGAGCACGAGCATTTCTTATGCGCTCCTCGACGATAAACGGCCTTGGACAAGGCCCCTTTTTGCCCCTGCGCGCCGCCTGCCCGGTCAGGCAACCGGTACGGCTACTGACGGCTTTTGCCACGGGCGTGGCGGAGCTTGCGGTGCAGCGGCCCTAGGGGAAACCTCGCCTCTCAAACCACAAATCCAAGCCTGCCGCAATGTACCTCATTAGAACAATTCTGCGACAAACTGCGAATGCCGGAAGACGCCGGATTTGCCGTATTTCCGCCAAGCCGGAGGCGTTCACGGTATGCGATACCGCACGCCGGAATTTTTGGAGCCGGCAAAACGGCATGTTCCGGGGCGACCGTCTACAATGGTTGCCGCGGGTGATTCGGGCCGCACAAGCCGCCTCCCTGCCCCCGCGAATTCGTGCTAAAGGATTGAAGTATGAGCAATTTCAGGCAGGGCCAGCGGACAACCGCGAAGGCCGCGAGACTGGCGCTGGGCTGTGTTGCAGCTATGGCCGCGGTTTTTGCGGGATGGTCGAGCGCGGCGCTGGCGCAAGGCGCGGTGAAGTCGGTGCACAGGGATTGGCAGATTCGCTGCGACACCCCGCCTGGCGCCAAATCCGAGCAATGCGCGCTCATTCAGAGTGTGACGGCGGAAGACCGCGCCAATGTCGGCCTGACCGTGATTGTGCTCAAAACTGCCGATCAGAAGAGCAAGTTGATGCGGGTGGTTGCGCCTTTGGGCGTACTGCTGCCGTCCGGACTCGGCCTCAAGATCGACAATGCCGATATCGGCCGCGCCGGTTTCGTACGCTGCCTGCCCAATGGCTGTATCGCCGAAGTTGTGATGGACGACGAACTACTCAAGAAATTGCGCACCGGCAAGACGGCTCTGTTCGTCATTTATCAGACGCCCGAAGAGGGCATCGGCTTCCCGATGTCGCTTGCCGGGTTCGGCGAGGGCTACGACAAGCTGCCCTAGCGGACGGCAAACCCATGGCCAAAGACCTCCTCATCCTCACCACCGGCGGCACCTTCGACAAGCGCTACCCGGAGGGGCAGTGGGTGACGGAATTCACCTTTCCGCCGGGCCAGGAATCGGCCGTCACCGAAATTCTCCGGCGCGCGCGCATGGCCCCGGAGGCTTTCGCCTGTGAGTGGCTGTTCGCCGAGGACTCCACCAAAATCACCGACGCGCAGCGCGACATCATCGCCAACCGCTGCGCCAGTGCGACGCAGCGGCGAATCGTCGTCACCCATGGCACCGACACCATGACCCGGCGCATCGATCCCGAAACCGGCAAGGTGGCGGCCACGCCGAACACCGCGGCAACGATAGCCGCCCGCAAGCTGGACAAGACCGTCGTGCTCACCGGCGCTGCACAGCCGGCCGTGCTGCGCGACAGCGACACCGACTTCAATCTCGGGCTGGCAATCGGCGCGGCGCTCATGGCGCCACCAGGCGTCTATATTGCCATGAACGGGCTGGTCGCGCCGTGGGATGCCGTGGTCAAGACGGTCGTTGGCAGTTTCCGAAAATTCGAAGCGTGAGCCGATCGACCATGGCGCTGTTCAGCATCGACGAACTTGAAACCACCAGCCGTCTTGTCTACCGACAGATGAAACCGACACCGCAATATGCTTGGCCGCTTCTGGCCGAGCGCACCGGCGCAACGGTCTGGGTCAAGCACGAAAACCACACGCCGGCCGGTGCCTTCAAGGTGCGCGGCGGCATTACCTTCATCGACTGGCTGAAGCGCTCGCATCCAGCCACGCCGGGCATTGTCACGGCGACGCGCGGCAATCACGGCCAGTCCCAGGCGCGCGCCGCAACCGCGGCCGGACTACGCGCGAAGATTTTGGTGCCGTTCGGCAACTCCGTCGAGAAGAATGCCGCGATGCGCGCCTTTGGCGCCGAGCTGATCGAGTTCGGCAGCGACTTCGACGAGGCCAAAGTCGAAGCGATGCGACTCGCGGAGACCGAAGGGCTCTTTCCGGTGCCGCCGTTTCACCGCGAACTGGCGCGCGGCGTCGCCACCTACGCGCTGGAATTCTTCAACGAGGCGCGCGATCTCGACACTGTCTATGTGCCTATCGGCTGCGGCTCCGGCATTTGCGGCGTCATCGCAGTGCGCGACGCGCTCGGTCTCAAGACCGAAGTCGTCGGCGTCGTCTCGACCGAGGCGCAATGCGCCAAGCTGTCCTTCGAAGCTGGCAAGCTCATCGAAACCAATTCAGCCAACACTATCGCCGATGGCATGGCGGTGCGCGTACCGGTGCAGGAGGCGTTCGACATCTATTCCAAAGGCGCGAGCCGCATTGTCGCCGTGAGCGACGAAGAGGTCGCCGAGGCGATGCGGATACTCTATCGCGACACGCACAACATTGCCGAAGGCGCCGGTGCTGCGGCGCTTGCTGCATTGCTCAACGAGAAAGACCGGATGCGCGGCAAGAGAATCGGCATCATCCTGTCCGGCGGCAATGTCGACCTGCCGCTCTATGCCCGAATCCTGAACGGCGATCTCAACAAGCCGGCACCATAATCCGGAGGACTTGCGGCGATGAACGCCTTCGACCATCCACTCATCAAGAAAGGCATGCCGCTGCAACTGGCCAAACGGCGCGCGCGCATCGCCGCCGGCGAGAAACCTCTCGGTTGGAAAGTGGGGCTCGGCGCGCCGGCGATGATGGAGAAACTCGGGCTGCAAGCGCCGATCGTCGGCTATCTGATGCAGAGCGCGCTGATCGCCTCCGGCGGCACGGCATCGCTCAAGGGCTATACGCGACCGGTCGCCGAGCCGGAAATTGCCGTGCGCATGGCGGCGACGCCGAAGCCCGGCGCCTCGTCCGACGAGGTGCGCGCCGCGATCAAGGAGATCATGCCGGCCATCGAGATCGCCGATATGGACGTGCTGCCGACACCGGACAATCTCGACGTCATCCTCGACGACGGTGTGTTCCAGCGCCACGTGATCATCGGTGACAAAACGCGCGCCGGCGGCAGCATCGCGAACCTGACGTCGCGCGTGACGCGGCGCGGCGCGCTCATCAACAGCACGACCGATCCGGAAGCGCTCACGGGCAAGGTCGTCGACATCGTCGCCCATGTCGCGGCAACGCTGGCGGCTTACGGCGAGACGCTCCGGCCCGGCGACATCATCATCACCGGCTCGATCACACCGCCGCAGATGCTGGATGCCGGCGACACGGATTTCGGTCACGCGCTCGAACCGGTCGGCGCGGTGAGTATCGCGTTCCGTCACGACTAGCGGCGCTTGATTTCCATCAAGGTTCTCCCGGAGGCCGCGACTATGGTCGCCGCCAACCGGAGGATTGAGCGATGAAACAGTGGTCCACACATCTCGACGAGATCAAGGCGCTGATGCGTACCTTGCGCGGCGATACGCCGAACGTGATGAAGGCGTTCTCGGGCTTGGCGCAGGCTGCATCGACGCCGGCGGCGCTCGATGCCAAAGCCAAAGAGCTGATCGCGCTCGGCATCTCGGTGGCGATCCGCTGCGACGACTGCATCGGCTTCCACGTCAAGGCGGCACTCGATCATGGCGCGAGCCGCGAGGAGATCGTCGAGACGTTAGGCATGGCGATTTATATGGGCGCCGGGCCGTCGGTGATGTATGCCACCCACGCGCTCGAGGCCTACGAGCAATTGAAGCCGGAAGCCGCCAGCACCGCGGCGTGACGGCATCGCCCGGCGGCGGCGACAACAAGATACGGCCCCACAACGGACGGCGTTGCGGGGCCGCTTCTCATTCAGACCTCAGGAGCGCGTGCGCATCCTGACCTGGAAGCTGTCGAAACCGAGCTCCGCGACCTGCAGCCAGGCATAGGAGTTCGAGCGGAACGGCACCAGACTTTCATACATCGTCTTGAAGTGCGGATTGGTCTTGGACAGGTCATCGTAAATGGCGTTCGCCGCCTTGTAGCAATCCTCAAGCACAGGCTGCGGGAATGCGCGCAGCTGCGCGCCGGCCGCAATGAGCCGCAACAGCGCCTGCGGATTGACGGCGTCGTACTTCGACAGCGTCCAGATCCACGCATCGTTCGAAGCCGTGATGATGGCGGACTGGTAGTGCTTCGGCAGTTCGTTCCATTTGGCCATGTTGACGAGGTTGTGGGCCTGGCCGCAGCCTTCCCACCAGCCGGGATAGTAATAGTACTTCGCGACTTTCACGAAGCCGAGCTTCTCATCGTCGTAAGGCCCGACCCATTCGGCCGCATCGATCGTGCCCTTCTCGAGCGCGGGATAGATATCGCCGGCCGCGATCTGCTGCGGCACCGTACCGAGCTTCGACAGGATCATGCCGGCGAAGCCGCCGACGCGGAATTTCAACCCCTTGAGATCTTCGGTGGTGTTGATCTCCTTGCGGAACCAGCCGCCCATCTGCGCGCCGGTGTTGCCGGCGGCGAAGCCGATGCAGTTGAATTCCTTGAGCAGGTTGTTGAGCAATTCCTCGCCGCCGCCGTGGCGGACCCAGGAAATCATCATGCGCGGATTGAGCCCGAAGGGCAGCGCCGTGCCGAAGGTGAAAGCCGGATTTTTACCGAAGTAGTAGTAGAGCGCGGTGTTACCCATCTCCACCGTGCCATTCTGCACGGCATCGAGCACTTGCAATCCAGGCACGATTTCGCCAGCCGCGAACGGCTGCACCTGGAATTTGTTGTCGGTGATCTCGCCGATCCGCTTGGCGAAATACTCGCAGCCTCCGTACAGCGTATCCAGCGACTTCGGCCAACTGGCCGTCAGCCGCCATTTAATGGTCGGCGACGATTGGGCAATGGCAGGCGCAGCGATGGCCGAACCGGCGATCCCAGCGCCGGCGGCTTTCAGGAATTGACGACGTTTCATGGCGAGTCCCCTCTGTTGAACCGGTCCGCCGACCCGAGGGATTTCAGCCGTGATTGGCCGTTCTTATTGTCCGACTGCTATTTCCGAGAGCGCATTCCCATTCCGCATTTCATATTCTTTATTGCGTATTCCGACTTCCGCAGTCACCCACGAGCCGGCGCGGCGGCGCCAATCTTAGGGTTTTCCCGAGAAAGCGAAAGCCGAAGAATTGTTTGCAGTGCGGGAGCAATTGTCCAGACCGGCTGGTCAAATGCAGAAGTCCACGCCATAAGCGCCCTGCTTTTGTTTATGGCGAAAGACGAATGCTTCCCTGGAAAGTTCTCGACACGGCCAAGGTGCCCGGCGGCAGGAGCGAACTGCGCCTAAAGCAGCGCGGCAGCGAATTCGTCATCATGCTCGACAAACAGGAGCTGATGAGCAGCCGGCTCAGCGCGACCGAGCAGGCGCTGGCGACCATGGGCTGCGATAGCATCAAATTGCGCGACAGGCCGCGCGTACTGATCGGCGGTCTCGGCATGGGCTTCACCTTGCGCGCCGCATTGAAGGTTCTCGGCGACAAGGCCGAGATCGCCGTGGCCGAGCTGGTGCCGGCGGTGGTCGCCTGGGCGCGCGGCCCGATGGCGGAGCTGTTTGGCGGCAGCCTGACCGATCCGCGCGTCACCATCCACGAAACCGATGTCGGCGAACTGATCCGTGCCAAGCGGGTCGTCTATGACGCCATTCTGCTCGATGTGGACAATGGCCCCGAAGGCCTGACGCGCACGGCCAACGACGCGCTGTACGATACAAAAGGTCTCGCCGCCGCACATAAGGCGCTGCGCCCGGGCGGCGTGCTCGCGGTGTGGTCATCGGCACCCGATCCGAAATTCACGGCGCGGCTGAAAAAGACCGGCTTTGCCGTCAAGGAAAACCCCTTGCGCGCCAAAGGTCCGCAAGGCGGCGCCAAACACTTCATCTGGACGGCCACCAAAGGCGCGTAGGGCCACCCTCGCCAAATCGCCTTATTGTGCCTATCTCTTGGGGGCCGCTCGCTGCATGATGCGGACTTCTCAGGAGATTTTGGCCATGGACCCCGCTGCTTCCTCTTTGATCGACCGCGCCGGGCTCGACAAGGCCAAGGTGCGCGAACTCACCAGCCGCGGCCTCGAAGGTGCCGACGACGGCGAACTGTTCCTCGAATACAAGCAGACCGAGGCGCTCGCTTTCGACAATGGTCGCCTCAAGCAGGCGACTTATGACACGACGCAGGGCTTCGGCCTGCGCGCCGTCAAGGACGAAGCCGTCGGCTATGCCCACGCCTCGGACCTCTCCGAAGGCGCACTGGCCCGCGCCGCCGATGCCGTGCGCGCGGTGAAGGGCGGCTACACGGGGACCTATGCGGAAGCGCCGGGCCGCACCAACCGCAAACTCTATGACGACGTGAACCCGCTCGGCACTCCGGCCTTCGACCAGAAGGTCAAGCTGCTCGAGACCATCGACGCCTATGCTCGCGCCAAGGACCCGCGCGTGCGGCAGGTGACGGCGAGCATCGCCGCGACCTGGCAGGTGGTGGAAATTCTGCGCGCCGACGGCGAGACCTATCGCGATATCCGCCCGCTGGTGCGCCTCAACGTCTCGGTTGTCGCCGGCGACGGCGACCGTCAGGAGACCGGCAGCTACGGCGTCGGCGGCCGCGAAGGCTACGAGCGATTCATCGAGCCGTCGATGTGGCAGACGGCAGTCGATGAAGCCGTGCGCCAGGCGATGGTCAACCTCACCGCCGTAGCCGCGCCGGCCGGCGAAATGGATGTCGTGCTCGCGTCCGGCTGGCCGGGCGTGATGCTGCATGAAGCCGTGGGGCACGGCCTCGAAGGCGATTTCAATCGCAAGAAAACATCCGCCTTTGCCGGCCTGATGGGCCAGCAGGTCGCCGCCAAGGGCGTCACCGTCATCGACGATGGCACCGTGCAGCAGCGCCGCGGCTCGCTCACCATCGACGACGAAGGCACGCCGACCAACCGCACCGTGCTGATCGAGGACGGCATCCTCGTCGGTTACATGCAGGACCGCCAGAACGCGCGGCTGATGGGCATGAAACCGACCGGCAATGGTCGGCGTGAATCTCATGCCCATGTGCCGATGCCGCGCATGACCAACACCGCGATGCTCGCCGGCGACAAAGATCCGGCCGAGATCATCGCCTCGGTGAAGAACGGTCTCTATGCCGTCAACTTCGGCGGCGGCCAGGTCGATATCACCTCGGGCAAATACGTGTTCCAGTGCACCGAGGCTTACAAAATCGAGAACGGCAAGGTCACGGCGCCGGTGAAGGGCGCCATGTTGATCGGCAACGGGCCGACCGACCTGCATCGCATCGGCATGATCGGCAATGACTTTGCGCTCGATCCGGGTATCGGTACCTGCGGCAAGAACGGTCAGGGTGTGCCGGTCGGCGTGGGTCAGCCGTCGCTGCGCATGGACAAGATCACAGTCGGCGGCACGGCGTAACGCCATGAGCGAGACGTCGCAGGCCGGCACAAAACCCTCGCGAGCGCGCGCGCTCGCCAAAGGCATTGTCGATATCGTGTCGATCCTGCTCGTGGTGACGGTCGCCAAGACTGCGCTCGCCGAACCGTTCTATGTGCCATCGGGTTCGATGGAGCCGACGCTCATGATCGGTGACGAACTGCTCGCCACCAAGTTCGCCTATGGCTACAGCACGGCGTCGCTGCCCTCTTTCGTCTCGCTGCCGCAGAGCGAACGCCTGTTCGGTGCGCTGCCCAAGCGCGGTGACGTGGTCGTGTTCCGCTGGCCCGGCGACCGCAGCCAGGCCTGGGTCAAGCGCGTCATCGCTCTTCCCGGCGATCATGTGCGGCTCGAGCGCGGCACCGTCTTCATCAACGGCGAAGCGGCAACGCTGACACCGGACGGCATCGGCCAGGCCGAGAACGAGGACGGCTCGCAGGCCCCGGCCGCGCGCTATATCGAGACGCTGCCCGGCGGGCGCAAACACATCGTTTTCAAGCTGACCGCGTTCAATCCGCTCGACAACATGTCGGACACCGTCGTGCCGGCCGGCCATGTCTTTGTCATGGGCGACAACCGCGACAACTCCGCCGACTCGCGCGTGGCGCTCAAGGCCGGCGGCGTCGGCATGCTGCCGACCGCCAATCTCATCGGCCGTGTCGATGCCATCGTCGGTTCATGGGATCTGGGCATGAAGAACCAGCCGGTCTGGACCTGGCCGAAGGGTCTGCGCCTGTCGCGGTTCTTCAGCGGCGTGGAGTAACGGCGCGCCGCTTCGGGATGGCGGATTACCTCACCACCCCTGAAATGCAGCACGGTTTCTGCCGCGGCCGGGTGATCTTATCCTTCAGGAAACAGCGCGCCGACGCGCCGATATAACCGGGCCGCACATAGGTCCAGGCCCGGCATTTGTTGTCTGCCGAGCAGGCCTGCCCGCAGGCCGCGCCGACCGGATCCGCCGGCAGTTCGAAATCGCGATAGTCACCGCCCAGACGATCGATGGAAAATTCAGTGGTGCCGAGGCGCGGTTCGACGACGCCGGCACCCTTCACGCCGGAAACGCAGCAAGCGTCATCATTGCGCGGCGGCACCTTGTTCTTGAGCCAGCAGGTCGCCATGGCATTGGCCGTGCGCGGATAGGAAAAACTCCAGGCTAGACAGCGGGAATCGCGCTCGCAGCGCGCGGCGCAGACTTCCGGATCGCCGGTCCTGATCTCGAACTTGGAATAGTCGCCGCCGCGCCGGTCGAAGCCGGACTGGGCCTGTACGGCTCCCGATGACAGCAACGCAACGGCCAGCGCGGCGAACAAAACGGCCGCACGCCACATCATCCCGGTCGGTTTGAGCCACAGTCTCATGCCGGCCTGCAATCTACGTGCCCCACCTGGAGTATCGGCTTCCGCTGTCTGCGTTGCCAGCGCCCGCGCAACTAATTGTGCAGGTGCAGCATGACAGATGCCACAGAACAAGACAAAATCCTCATCACGACGATGGGAGGACGTCCTGCCGGGTACCCGCCTGTCGCCGCGGCCGATCATCGCGGCCGGACCGTGCGAACCAACGCATGGCCTGACGCGAGCCTGGCGCTGCGGCGTCCCGAGGCCCCAATGATGCATGCCCTTGCCGATCGCTCATGGAGCCCATGGGCGCGCGTGGCGCGCTTGCGCGACCATATGGCGGCGATGGATCGTTACGATCTCGCCTCCTTTGTGTTGTTCGCAGGGCTGCTGGCGCTGGTCTTCACGACCCTGCACGCTTACGCCATCACCAACGACGAAGACGTCCAGCAGCGCTACGGCGAGATGATCGTCGCCTATTACACCAGCGGCTTCAAAGACCGTTCGTTGTTTCACTTCGTCAATCTGTATCTCTATGGCGGCCTGTTCGATGTATCCGCGGTGCTGACGCAGCGCCTGTTGCCGATGATGGACCCCTACACCGTCCGTCATGTGCTCTGCGCGATTATCGGCGTCGGCGGTATCATCGCGGCCTGGGCAAGCGCGCGGCTTGTCGCCGGTCCACGCGCTGCGGCGATCGCCGCTTTCGCGCTCGCCGTGTGCGGGCCCTGGTACGGCTCGATCTTCAATCACACCAAGGACATTCCCTTTGCCGCGGCGATGATGACGTCGACCTTTTTTCTGTTGCGGCTGAGCCGCGACCTGCCGCGGCCGCGCTGGGGCGATGTCATCGGCTTCGGTCTATGCCTCGGCTGCGCACTCGGCATCCGGGTGCTCGGCCTGCTGCTTATCGGTTACACGGCACTCGCAATCTTCGTCAGTTGTCCGCGCTGGCGTGGCAATTGGCGTGACGCTTTCGAATTCTTTGCCCGTTCGGTGACGGCGCTGCTGCCGGCGTTTCTCATCGGCTACGTCATTATGCTGCTCGCCTGGCCCTGGTCGGCGCTGTCGCCGCTCAATCCGATCCGCGGCCTCATCGACTTCGGCGCATTCCACTATCAGATCCGCACGTTGCTCGACGGCCAGGTTTATGAAATGGCCAACGTACCGCGCTGGTACATCCCTGCTTATCTCCTCTACAAGTTGCCGCTGATCATGCTCACCGGCGCCATCGTGTCGCTGGGCTTCATTCTGTGGCCGCGCGACGGCAAGTCGGCTGCGGCGCTGCGACGGCGCAATGAAATGCTGCTGCTCGCCACGATTGCCGTGTTTCCGGTGCTCTGTCAGGTGATCGATCGCGGTCCCGCTTTCTGCGGCCTGCGGCATTTCCTGTTCGTTGTGCCGGTGCTCGCGGTGCTGGCCGGCATTGGCTTCGACGCGGCGTTGAGCCATGTCGCGCTCTGGCGGCCCTGGCTGGCCCGTACCGGCGTGATTGCCATCGTCGCGGTGTTCGGCTGGAACGCAGCCCAGCTCGTGGCGCTGCATCCCTATCAGTACCTTTTCTACAATCCGCTGGTCGGTGGATTGCCCGGTGCGTCGGGACGTTATGAGGGCGATTACTGGGTCACCATCATGCCGGAGGCGGTGACCGATCTCGAAAGCTACATCGCGACGCTCGACACCATCGGCGATCATACACGCCGCTATACGGTCGCGGTGTGCGGTGACCGTCTGCCCTTCGAGAAGGAAGCGAACGCCCGTCTGCAGTGGGTCTCGGACTGGAGCAAGGCGGAGTTCTTCATCGCGCCGACGCACATGAACTGCGACCGCGCGCTCGGCGGCCACGAGATCGTGCAAATCAAACGGCTGGGCGTCACGATCGGGGTCGTCAAGGACCGCCGTGGGCTGCTGACAGCCGAACTCGCAGGCCTGCCGTAAAAATATCTGCTTGAAAATTAAAGCGCCCGCCGGAGGGGCCAGCGGGCGCTTGTTGATCCGGGCGCGAGAGGGGAATTTCGCGTTAGCCTCGGATCGACGGCCGATGAGAGGGATCGGCCGTTTATCGGGAGTGCGCCGCTCAGGCGCGCTCGCTGTTCCTTTGGCGCCCGATCAAACCGCCTGACGCGCAGGTCGATTGGTCGGCGGGCGACGGAAAGCCTTGTTGTCGCCGTCCCAGGCGATGGTACGCAACCGGGCGCGATTCATCCGCCGTTCGATGGCGCGCTCCGAGAGCAGCGTCGTCGGGTCTTCCCACAGCGGCGCCGCAAAGGCGTCGTTCACGTCGGAGCGGGTGATGCCGATATCGGCCAGCATGCGACTGTCGAGACCGGCCAGCATACGGGCATCGCGGCGATGGCGGATGGCGCGGGTGGCGGCTTTGACCGAGACGACAGCGAAATTGAGGACGTTACCCAGGACGCGAGCCAGGGTTCCGGCGGCAAGCGGCAAAACGGGGTATGCGGTCGTCATGGTCAGCTCCATTTCATGCGTACGATCAAAGCGTTAATCGCCCTGATCGGACCGGCAGAACACCCGGTTCCTGCACCCGATTCCTTGCCGGCAGGGTCAATATGCGCCTGCGGTATTGATTAGTGAAACGAATGTTTTTAATCTGACCGATCAGAAACCGTGATGTGATACCGGGCCCCACGAAAACGCCCGGAATCCGTCAGCACTGCTTCTCGAGATTTGGCCCAGGAGTCGCCCATGACCGCGTTGCTCGACGCCGACCAGTTGCGCACTTTCATCGCCATCGCGGAAACCGGCAGCTTCACCAAAGCCGCCGAAGTCGTGAACAAGACGCAGTCCGCCGTGTCCATGCAGATGAAGCGTCTGGAAGAGCGTATCGACCGCCCGGTGTTCGTTCGCGACGGCCGCGCCTCCAAGCTGACCGAGGACGGCCAGCGTCTGCTCGATTACGCGCGGCGCATCATCAAGCTGAACCTGGAGACGATCGCCGCGTTCGGCGATGAGGAACTGTCCGGCCGCGTACGGCTCGGCGTGCCCGACGATTACGCCGACCGCTATTTGCCCGAGATCATGGCGCGGTTCTCGCGCGCCTATCCCGGTGTCGAACTGTCTGTGACGTGCGAGCCGTCGGTCGAACTGTGGGAGCGGATCGACGGCAACGAAATCGATCTTGCCATCGTCACCAATTGCGAATCCCAGCGCGCCGCTGAAACCTTCCGCCGGGAACGGCTGCTGTGGGTGACATCGAACCGCCACCCCACGCATACCGAAGAAATCATTCCGCTGGCGCTCGGCCGGCCGACCTGCGCGTGGCGTCGTACCGCCATCGAGAGGCTCGATGTCATGGGCCGGCCTTATCGGCTGCTTTATTCCAGCTCGAATGCCGGCGCTGTCGCCGCTGCCGTGCTGTCCGGGCTGGCTGTATCGGTGCTCGCCGAGTCGGGGCTGCGCCCCGGCATGCGCGTGCTGACGCCGGCCGATGGCTATCCCGACCTGCCGAGCTGCCAGATCGGGCTGGTGCGCAACGCGCATGAGAGCTCGACGCTGGCCAATGCGCTGGCCGAGCACATCATCTCTTCGCTCGACAACCTCTCGGAAGCGGCGATCGCGGCGGAATAAGGTCGTGAACCGCCCGCTATCCTTTCGGCGTGCGCAAGATCAGCACATTGCCGAGCAGCACGGCGGCAAGACCGCAGGCGCCCAAGAGACTCCAGCGATAATCCTCGGCAAAGGTCGAGACCATTAGCGCGACCACGGGATACATGACCGTGGTGTAACCGGTGCGGGCCGCGCCGATGCGGCCAAGCAGGGTGAAATAGACGCCGAAGGCGACGAACGAGCCCAAGATCGATAAATAGGCGAGACCGCCGAGATAAGTGACGCTCCAGTCGATCGTGAACGTCTCGCCGCGCGCCAGCGCCAGCACCGTCACGAAGCTGACGCCATAGGTCATGCCCCACGCCGCCGAGGCGAAAACCGGCAGCCGCCGCCGCTGCGCCGCAACCGACACCATGTTGGCGCTGCAGAACGACAGCGTGCCGCCGAGCGCCAGCAGCAGCCCGAGCATCGCCGTGCCATTGAAACTGAGCCCGCCCAGTTCCGGATAGAACATCGCTGCGACACCGGCGACGCCGAGAACACCGCCGACAACGATGCGGCGCTCGACCCGGGTGCCGAACACCAGCGCACCGAGAATGACGTTGCCGACCGAGGCCAGCGAAAACACGATCGACAGCAGCCCCGACGCCACATGTTGCGCGGCGTAATAAAACAGGATGAAGTTGGTCGAGAAGATCGCGGCGCCGAGCGCAACGAAATAGCGGTGATCCGCGAGCGGAAACCGCAGGCGCTCGCCGCGGGCCATCGCCAGCATGAACATCAACGGCGCGGCAATGGCAAAGCGCCAGATCACCGACACTTCCGGCGCGACCTTGCCGACCTGATAATGCATGGCGATCCAGGAAAAGCCCCAGATCAGCACCGAGGCCGCATAGAGGCCGTAGTCGAGCGGCGTCAACGCCCGCGCGTGAGGCTCGCGAGCAACGGCCGGTTTGCTGATGTCTTGCGGCACAGGTTCAATCTCACAGCGAGGGAATGCCGCTTGTGCCCGTCCTGGCGCCACCGCACAACCCGATTCCCGCGAGCGCGGTGCAAGGCGATCAGGCAGGCCGCGGCCGCAGTACGAGGAATACGCCAATCATGACGCTGACGAGCCCTGCGACGGCCAGCGGCGTCCAGCGATATCCCTCGAGGACCGTCGAGGCGGCCAGTGCCACCACCGGATAAAGCACGGTGCTGTAGCCGGCGCGCGCCGGGCCGATGCGGCCGAGCAGCGTGAAATAGATGGCGAAGCCGGCGAACGACCCAAGCAAGCTGATATAGGCCAGCGAAATCAGATAGGGCGCGCGCAGGTCGATGGTGAATGTCGCGCCCTTGAAGAAAGCCACCACGGCGACAAGGGCAGTGCCGTAGGTCATCGCCCAGGCCAGTGTGGCGAACATCGGCAGCTTGCGGCGCTGTGCCGCGAGCGAGATCATGTTGCCGCCGCAGAACAACAGCGTCGCCAGCAGACCGAGCATAAAGCCGAGGACCGCGCCGCCGTCGAGCCGCAGACCTTGCACCTCCGGAAAGAACATGGCGGCGACGCCGGCCATGCCGAAAAGCCCGCCAACGACGACGCGGCCCTGGATCCGGGTCCGGAAGAAGATCGCGCCCAGCGCGGCGTTAAAGATGGCGGCGAGCGTGAACTGGATCGAGAGCAGCCCCGACGGCACGTGCATCGCCGCATAATAGAACAGCAGATAGTTCATCGAGAACACGGTCAGGCCCAGACCCGCGAAGAAGGCGTGGTCGGACAGGCGGTAGCGCAGACTTTCGCCACGCGCGATGGCGAGAGCGAACATCATCGGCGTGGCGATGAGATAGCGCCAGACGATCGAGACCTCCGGGGCGACCACCCCAACCTGGAAGTGCAGGCAGATCCAGGACAGGCCCCATATCAGTATCGAGGCCGAATAGAGACCGTAGTCCAGTGGCGTCATGGCGTTCTGATATGACGCCGGCCTGGGTTCTCTGTTCTGGGACATCGGATGGGTTTTCGCGGCGAGGACCTGAGCCTTGTGCCGACTTCGCCGGCGTTCGGCAACCCGCCCGTCCCGACAACAGCTATGCGCCGCGGATATCTCAGCAGATATCTGCCGCCGTCGCGCCAAGCACGCGGACGAGATCGGCCGGCGCAAGTTCCACCTGCAGGCCGCGGCGGCCGCCATTGCAGAGAACGGTCGGGAATTGCAACGCCGATTGCTCGATGAACGCCCGCGCTCGTTTCTTCTGGCCGAACGGCGAAATGCCGCCGACGTGATAGCCGGTGATGCGCTCGGCCTCGACCGCGCCCAGCATCGCAGCGCTCTTGGCGCCGGCGGCCGACGCCAACCGTTTCAAGTTCACCTCGCGGTCGGACGGCGCCAACACACAGACGACGTCGTTGCCGGCTTTCGCCATCAAGGTCTTGAGCAGCCGCGCCGGCTCGATGCCCAGCGCTTCGGCCGCCTGCATGCCGATACGCTCGGCATTCGGATCGTACTCATATTCGTGCAGCTTGAAGGCGACCTTGGCCTTCTCAAGCGCGACCGTCGCAGGCGTGGATTTGGCCATCTGAGCAACCTATCTCGGCCTCATCCTGAGGAGCGCTGCTCCCCACCATGAGACGGAGCTAATACATATACTCATCGTAAATGTGATCGACGGAGCCGCCCCACTCGCCGTGGTACTTTTCCAGAAGTTCCTCGGCCGGCGTGATGCCGCGCGCGATCGATTCTTCCAGCGGGCGCAGATAGCGCGTCTCGTCGCGGCCGTTGCGGTCCAATCGTTTGCGGCGGGCGAGCCCGCGCGCCGACACGCGCAGCGTTTCCTGCGCCAATGTCAGCACATTGCGATTGCGGATCTCGGCCTTGAAGCCGAGCTTCGGCACATCGTCGCGCAGCTTCTGCCGCTCTTCGGCCGTCCAGTCCTTGACCATTTGCCAGCAGGCGTCGAGCGCATCGTCATCGTAGAAGATACCGACCCAATAAGCCGACAATGCCGGCAGCCGGCGCCACGGACCGCCATCGGCGCCGCGCATTTCGAGATAACGCTTGAGCCTGACTTCCGGGAAAATCGTCGAGAGATGGTTGGCCCAGTCGGAAATGGTCGGCCGCTCGCCCGGCAGGGCGTCGAGCTTGCCGGCGAAGAAATCGCGGAACGACTTGCCGGAGACGTCAATGTAGCTGTCGCCGCGCTTGACGAAATACATCGGCACGTCGAGCGCGTAATCGACATAGCGCTCGAAGCCCATGCCGTCTTCGAAGGCGAAAGGCAGCATGCCGGCGCGATTGTTGTCGGTGTCGCGCCAGATTTCCGAGCGCGCCGACAGATAGCCGTTCGGACAGCCCTCGGTGAACGGCGAATTGGCAAACAGCGCTGTCGCGACCGGCTGCAGGGCCAGCGACACGCGCAGCTTTTTCACCATGTCGGCTTCGGATGAGAAGTCGAGATTCGATTGCACCGTGCAGGTGCGATACATCATGTCGAGGCCGCGCGTGCCGACCTTCGGCATGTAGTTCGTCATGATCTTGTAGCGGCCCTTCGGCATCACCGGCATGTCGGCGCGCGACCAGGTCGGCGTCATGCCAAGACCGATGAAGCCGATGCCGAGCGGCTTGGCCACCTCGCGCACCTGCGCCAGATGCGCGAACAGCTCAGCGGCGGTCTGGTGGACGTTGTCGAAAGGCGCACCGGAGAGTTCGAACTGGCCGCCCGGTTCCAGCGAGATGGCGCCGCCGCCGGTGACGTCGAACATGCCGATGATGTTATCGCCCTCCATGATCGGCTCCCAGCCGAGCAGACCATGCATGCCGTCAAGCAGCGCGCGGATCGACTGGTGCCCGGCATAGGGCACGGGCTGGTGATCCTTCAACGTGAAGACGAATTTCTCGTGCTCGGTGCCGACGCGGAACTGGCTTGGTGGCTTGCAGCCCGCCTCCAGCCAGGCGACGAGTTCGTCGCGCGTCTCGAGGGGAGTCATGTCGATCTGGTCACGCGCCATCAGGGTAGGTCCGGCAAATTGGGCCGCGAACTAAACATGAGCCGCGCCAAAGGGCAATGTGGAAGGCGGAAGCGAGCCATGCATGGCCGGTTGCGGCCTGCTCAGGCCATCCGCTTGACAGGCGCCGATGACGCCACGCTGGCCGGTAGCAGGAATGTGATGAGCCAGCAGACAACCAGCATAACCGCCGAACCGATCAGGCAGGCCGCGATACCGCCGACCTGATAGAGAAGGCCTGATAGTACAATGCCCATCAGCCGGCCTGTCGCGTTGGCGGCGTAGTAGAAACCGACGTCTTCCGCGGCCTTCTCGGATCCGGCGTAAGCCAGGATCAGGTAGGAGTGCAGCGATGAGTTGACCGCGAAGGGCAAACCGAACAGCGCCAGACCGCAAACCAGTACGATATCGGGGCGCCACAATCCCGGCGTTTGCATCACGACGATCAGGATGATCGGCACCGCGGCGAGAATGGCCGCCCACAGCCGGGCGGCGGGAATTTCACGACTCAAACCATCGGCGCTGCGCGCCACCAATGCCGGCGCGATGGCCTGAATGCCGCCATAGGCGATGGTCCAGGCGGCGAGAAAGCCGCCGACTTCAAGAAAGCGCCAGCCGCTGGCATAGAGAAAAACGGGAAGGCCGACGACGAACCAAACATCGCGCGCGCCGAACATGAAGATGCGCGCCGCCGCCAGGAGATTGACCCCGCGCGACTTGCCGAAAAGCTCCTTCATGCTCTTGGATGATTTGGCCTTGCCAAGCGTGCGCGGCAGCGACACCAGACCGACAACGAGAATGACCGCGAGCAGCGCAGCCATCAGCCAGAGCGCGGACCGGAAGCCGACCAGTTCAAGCAACAGGCCGCCCACGAAGAAGCCGACGCCTTTCATCGCGTTCTTCGAGCCGGTAAACCAAGCGACCCAGCGAAACAACTGACCGCTGCCCTCGGCGGAGGTCGCCTTGATCGCCGACTTCGATGCCGTCTTGGTCACGTCCTTGGCGACGCCGGCGATGCCCTGCGCGGCAACGACCCAGGCCACCGACGCGGCCGCGCTCCAGCCGGGATCGAGCAGCGACAGCATGATGAGGCCGGCAATCTGCAGCGACTGACCGACCGCAAGCATGCGCGGAATGCCGAACCGCGACGCCAGCCAGCCGCCCGCCAGATTGGCGGCAATGCCGGCGGCCTCGTAAAGCAGAAACAGGAAAGCAAGGGCGAACGGCGTGTATCCGAGCCTGAAGAAATGCAGAAGCACCAGCATTCGCAAGGCGCCATCGACGAGCGTGAAGACCCAATAGGACGCCGTGACGATGAGGTAGTTTCTGACCATCAGCCTCAGGCTCCGGCCCTGGACACGATGTTGGCAAGGTCCACCATGCGGCAGGCATAGCCGACTTCGTTGTCGTACCACGCATACACCTTCAGCAGCGTGTCGTCGGTCACCATCGTGCTCAAGGCGTCCACGATCGAACTGCGCGGATCGTTATTGTAATCGGCCGACACCAGCGGCCGCTCCTCAAAACCGAGGATGCCGGCAAGCGGCCCGGCCGCGGCGGCGGCAAAAAGATCGTTGACCTCGCGCACGGTGGTCGGCCGCGCCAGTTCGAAAACGCAATCGGTCAGGCTCGAGTTCAGCACCGGAACGCGGACGGCGTGGCCGTTCAGCTTGCCCGTCAATTCGGGATAGATCAGCGCGATCGCGGTCGCGCTGCCCGTCGTGGTCGGCTGCATCGACAGCATGGCCGAACGTGCGCGGCGCAGGTCCTTGTGCGGGGCATCGACGACAACATTGGTGTTGGTCGGATCGTGAATAGTCGTGATCTGTCCATGGCGAATGCCGATCGCCTCGTGAATGACCTTGACGACCGGCGCCAGGCAATTGGTGGTGCAGGACGCGGCGGTGAGCAGACGATGGCGCCCGGGATCATAGAGATGATCGTTGATGCCGACGACGACATTGAGCGCCCGCTCGTCCTTCACAGGAGCGGCGACGATGACGCGCTTCACGCCGCGATCGAAATAAGCTTGCAGTTGCTCCGGTTTGAGAAATTTGCCGGTGCATTCGAGCACGATATCGCAACCGAGATCGCCCCAGGCGATATCGCCGGGCTGGGCCGCCTCGCTGAAGCCCAGCCGCCTGCCATCGACGACGATCGCCTTCTCGTCTTCCACCGCGAAGGACGCGTGCCATCGGCCATGGATGCTGTCGAACTCCAGGAGATGCGCGGTCGCGGAAACGCCGCCCTTGAGTTCGTTGACATGCACGACATCGAGCCGGTTGTCGGCCCGCGGATCGTCGGGACCGCGCCGAATGCCGCCAAGCGCGGCCCGCAGCGCGAGCCGGCCGATGCGGCCCATGCCGTTAATTCCGATAGCCATGACACGAATCTCCCGGTCCTAGGCGCGCGCGGTGTCGCCGATTTCGTCGAGCCGGAGCCCGAGCGCGATCTTGTCCAGCGATGTGAACGGCAGGCTCGTGAAGGCTTCGAGGCGACGTCGGATCATGGCGTAGAGTTCGTTGAGCAGCGTCGCCCGCTCGGTCGCTGTACCGGTGAACTTGGCCGGATCCGGCAAGGGCCATGCGGCGGTCATCGCCTTGTTGCCGAAATCCGGACAGACCTGCCCTTGCAGCGTGTCGCAAAGCGCAATGACGAAATCCATGCGCGGCGCGTCGGGCCCGGTGAATTCGTTCCAGGACTTGCTGCGCAGATTGCTGACATCGTGTCCGAGCGCCTTCAGACGATCGATCACTTCGGGCATCGGATGCGCGGCCGGCTCAGAGCCGGCCGAATAGGCGTTGAAGCGCCCCTTGCCGATCTTTTGCAGCAAGGCCTCGGCCATGATCGAGCGGGCTGAATTCTGCGTGCAAAGAAAAAGCACATTGAACGCAGGCGTCTGTGTGTTCTGTTCCATGTCATCGACCTCTTCAGGAATGAGCCGCGCGAGATCGCCGCAGATTTCCGGCCGCCCGTTGCAGCAATCGGTGGCCAGAAATCGGATGAGTTCACGAAAGGTCCGAAGATCGGCTCGGTATTTCATCAATCGGCCGTCACGTTCGACGGTGACGAGGCCGGCGCGATGAAGAACCGACAGATGCGTGGACATCGTGTTGTGCGGCACCTCGCAGGTGCTGGATATCTCGCCGGCTGCCAGACCGTCCGGATGGGCGGCGATGAGCATGCGAAAAACCTTCAGCCGCGTCGTTTGCGCGAGCGCTGCGAAGACGGCTTCGGCTTCCTCAATATCCATATGTCGAGACATATCGACATATTATGACAGAGGCACGACAGGAGCAAGGCCCTGAAGTCACGAACGACCGATAACACGGTAAAGTACCGTCAGAACGTGCAAATCCGGCCCTGTTGTTTGATCGGCCCAGGCGGGCCGGCTTCCCCTTTTTCCATGTCCCCGAAGGGATGGAGCGCCGGGAGGCGCCAAGGGGTTTGCGAGACCCCTTTTTGGGCTTCCCTTGCGATCGGGAAGCCCGCACGCCGGA
Source organism: Undibacter mobilis (assembly GCF_003367195.1). Taxonomy (NCBI): domain Bacteria; kingdom Pseudomonadati; phylum Pseudomonadota; class Alphaproteobacteria; order Hyphomicrobiales; family Nitrobacteraceae; genus Undibacter; species Undibacter mobilis. Next base: position 662,096 of record NZ_QRGO01000001.1, read on the forward strand.
CCGAAGCAGGTTTGCGAGACCTGCTCCGTGGCGCGCGCGCCGTGGCGCTTCGGGTTTGCGAGGCCCGACGCGGCGGCGCTGCGCCTCCCGGCGCTCCACCATCGGATCGGCAACGCGCCGGCCCGATTGTCACGAGGCGCACTGTCGGCGCCCCGCCCTTCCCGCCCGGCCCCGGCGCGTCATGACGGCGCCGGACCAAGCGGAGAGGGATTTAGGAAAATAGTCTATTGCTGCAGTCTATCAAGACTAAATTCCTTGACACGGGCCGCCAGCCTTTCCGCACAGCCAGTTCCCAATCTGTTCTTGCCATCGCGGCGGCATGCTCTATGCATCCGCCCATGCAGTTCACCCCCCATCAGGACGACGCCCTGAAGGCCGTCGCCGCCTGGCTCAAGGCCAAGCCGGGCACCGGCTCGACGCCGCAGATTTTCCGGCTGTTCGGCTATGCCGGGACCGGCAAGACCACGCTCGCCACCCATCTCGCCGACGCCGTCGATGGCGAGGTGAAGTTCGCCGCCTTCACCGGCAAAGCGGCATCCGTGATGCGCGGCAAGGGCTGCCGCGGCGCCACCACCATTCATTCGCTGATCTACCGTGCGCGGGAGAGCGGCGAGGAAATCCCCAGCTTCGATCTGTGGGACGAAGCGCCGGCCTCCAAGGCCTCGCTCATCATCATCGACGAATGCTCGATGGTCGATGCCGAGCTCGGCCGCGACCTGCTCTCCTTCGGCGTGCCGCTGCTGGTGCTGGGCGATCCAGCGCAGTTGCCCCCGATCACGACAGGCGCCAATGGCGGCGGCTTCTTCACCGAGCATGAGCCCGATGTGATGCTCACGGAGGTCCACCGCCAGGCGCAGGACAATCCAATCATCCGCCTGTCGATGGAAATCCGCGCCGGCGAATATCTCGAGCCCGGCCGCTATGGCGAGACCGAGGTGGTGCTGAAGGGCGAACTCGATCCGCAGCGCGTGCTGGACGCCGATCAAGTACTGGTCGGCCGCAACAACACAAGGCGCGCCTATAACCAGCGCATGCGCGAGCGCCGCGGCTTCAAGGATCCCATGCCGGAAGCCGGTGACAAGCTGGTGTGCCTGCGCAACAACCGCAAGAAAGCGCTGTTCAATGGCGGGCTATGGAGCGTGAAGGAGCGCGGCGGCCGCAAGACCGGCATCATGACCTTGCGCCTGATGCCCGACGACGAGACCGCGACGCGCGGCGTCAAGGTGTCGGTGCGGCCGGAATGCTTCACCGGCGGTATCGAGCAGATCGACTGGCCGCGCCGCAAGCCCTATGACGAATTCGACTATGGCTACGTGCTCACCGTGCACAAGGCGCAGGGCTCGCAGTGGGACGACGTCGTGCTGTTCGACGAGAGCTTTGCATTCCAGGAATCGCGCCAGCGCTGGCTCTACACCGGCATCACCCGCGCCGCGAAGCGGCTGACGGTGGTGATGTGAAAAGGCGGCAGCCTCGTCAAAAAATGAGACGCACAGCCTAGCCGTGTTCCTTTGACGACTTTTCCATCGCCGGCGCGGATGCCACGCTGTCCGCTGAAGAGCCTCCCGGCGATTCCACTCCGGTTGTTGTGACGAGGGCCCGCCCATGGAACCGATCATCGACGCGCATCACCACATCTGGCGCCACGCCGATCAGCCGTGGCTGCAGGGCCCGGCCGTGCCGCGCATCTTTGGCGAATACGAAAAGCTGCGGCGCGATTATCCGGTCGAAGATTTCCTTGCCGATCTCAATGGCACCGGCGTCGTCAAATCGGTTTATGTGCAGACCAACTGGCTGCCGGGCCGCGAGATCGAGGAAGTCGAATACGTGCAGGAAGCCGCCAGCCGCAGCGGCTGGCCGCACGCCATCGTGTCCTTCGTCAACTTGCAGAACGAGGATGCGCCGCAGGTGATGGCGGCGCAGGCCAAGGCGTCACCGCTGATGCGCGGCGTGCGCCAGCAACTGCACTGGCACGCCAACCCGCAATACAAATTCGCACCGACGCCAGACCAGATGAACACGCCGATGTTCCGTAAGAACTTCGCGCGGCTCGAGGAGCGTGGCTGGCTGTTCGAACTGCAGGTGTTCGCTTCGCAAATGGCCGACGGCGCGGCCTTGGCCAAGGCCTTTCCCGGCACCACCATCGTGCTGGAGCACGCCGGCATGCTGGAGGACCGCTCGCCGGACGGCCGCAAAACCTGGCGCGAAGGCATGAAGCGGCTGGCCGATCAGCCCAACATGCACACCAAGTTTTCCGGGCTCGGCACCTTCATCCGCAAGAACGACCCGCAGCACATCGCCGACATCGTCGGCGAGACGCTGGAATTGTTCGGCGCGCAGCGTTGCGTGTGGGGCTCGAACTTCCCGGTCGAGAGCCTGTGGACCGATTACGCCTCGATCGTCACCGCGATCCGCGCCGCGCTGGCTTCATCTTCGGAAGCCGACCGTCGCGCCGTGCTGCATGACACGGCGAAGCGGCTGTATCGGCTGTAGTCCCATTGTCATCCCCCGCGAAAGCGGGGGACGACGGCGTGAGAATTACGCCGCCTTCTTCTTCGGGGCGAAGCGGGTGTGGAAGCTCTCGCCCTTCTCGGCCATCTCGATGAGCTGCTTGCCCGGGGCGAAGCGCTTGCCGAACTTGGCTTCCAGCTTCTTGCACAAGGCGACGAATTTCTTCGTGCCCATCATGTCGATGTAGGACAGCGCGCCGCCGGTGAAGGGCGCAAAGCCCCAGCCGAGGATCGAACCAACATCGGCCTCGCGCACATCCGTCACAACATGTTCCTCGAACGTACGCGCGGCTTCCACCGCTTGCGCGACGAGAAAGCGCTGCTTGAGTTCCTCGACGTCGATGGCTTCGACCTGCTCGCGCGACAGTTTCTTCGGCGAGAGTTCAGCAAGGCCCGGCCACAGTTTCTTCGGCTGCCCTTGCGGATAGTCGTAGAAACCCTTGCCGTTCTTGCGGCCGAAGCGGCCTTCCTTCTCGACCAGATCCTCCAGCAGCTTCTTCTGCGCCGGCGGCACGATGCCGGCGCCAAGATCGGCTTCGGTCGCACGCAGAATCTTGAGGCCGAGATCGACGCCGGTTTCATCGTTCAGCGACAACGGCCCGACCGGCATGCCGGCCATGCGCGCGCTGTTCTCGATCATCGCCGCCGGGATGCCCTCGAGGAACATCAGGTGACTTTCCTGGATGTAGGCGAGCACGCAGCGGTTGGCATAGAAGCCGCGCGTGTCGTTGACCACGATCGGCGTCTTGCGAATGGCGCGGATGAAATCGAGCGCGGTGGCAAGCGCCGCATCCCCAGTCTCTTTGCCCATGATGACCTCGACCAGCATCATGCGATCGACTGGCGAGAAAAAGTGGATGCCGATAAAGCGCTTCGGCTCCTTGAATTCGGCCGCCAGCGAAGTGATCGGCAGGGTCGAGGTGTTGGAGGCGAAGATGGCCTTGTCGCCGATCACGGCCTCGATCTTCTTGATGACGTCGGCCTTGACCTTGCGGTCCTCGAACACGGCTTCGATGATCAGATCGCAGTCTTTCAGAGTCGCGTAGTCCGCGGTCGCCGTGATCTTCTCGAGCAACGCGTCGCGCTCGGCGCCCTTCATGCGGCCTTTCATGACGCGGTCCGACATCGCCTTGTGCAGGCCGGCCTTGCCTTTGTCGGCGGTTTCCTGGTCGCGATCGACCAGCACGACGTTCAGGCCGGCGGCGGCCGACACCTGCGCAATGCCGGCGCCCATGAAGCCGGCGCCGACCACGCCGATTTTCTTCAGGTTCGTCGCCGGCACATTGGCCGGGCGGCGCGCACCCTTGTTGAGGTCCTGCATGTTCACGAACAATGTGCGGATCATGGCTGCCGCTTCCGGCGAGCGCAGGATCTTGGCGAAGTGGCGCGACTCGACGCGTAGCGCGGTGTCGATGTCGAGCTGCAGGCCCTCATAGACCACCTGCATGATGGCGCGCGCGGCCGGATAATTGTCGTAGGTTTCGCGGCGATAAATGGCATTGGCCGGCGGGAAGGTCATCATGCCGGCCTTGGAGTAAACAAGCCCGCCGGGGAATTTGTAGCCTTTCACATCCCACGGCGCTTCCGCCTTGCCGCCGGCCTTGATCCACGCCTTGGCGGTCTCGACAAGCTTGTCCTGCGGCACGACATTGTCGACGAGCTTCATCGCCTTGGCGCGATCGACCTTGAGCTGGTCGCCCTTGAGCAGAAATTGCAGTGCGTCCGCCGGCGGCAGAATGCGCACGACGCGCTGCGTGCCTCCGGCGCCGGGGAACAGGCCGACCTTGATTTCCGGCAGGCCGAGCCGCGTCTTCGGGTTGTCGGCAGCGACACGATGATGACAGGCAAGCGCCAGTTCGAAGCCGCCGCCCATCGCCGTGCCGTTCAGCGCGCAGACCCATGGCTTGCCGCTTTTCTCGAGGCGGCGATACAGCTGCGACAGCTTCGAGCTCTCGTCATACACATATTGCGCGGCGGCAACCTCGCCTTCCTTTTTCACCTTGTCGGCGTAGATGGCGCCCATGCTCTCCAGCATGGTGAGGTCGGCACCGCCGCAGAAAGCCTCCTTGCCGGAGGTGATGACCGCGCCCTTGATCGCGGCGTCGCTCGCCACCTTGTCGACCAGCCCGGACAGCTCACCGATCACGTCGAGGGTGATGACGTTCATCGAACGGTCCGGCATGTCCCAGGTGATGAGCGCGATGCCGTCGCCGTCGATGTCGAGCTTGAAAGCGGTCATTGTGCGTTTCTCCGGGGTGGTCGTTTCGTCAGTACGGCGTGCCGTCGCGATGCAGGACGCGGACGGCGGTGCCGTCGCGTTCGAATTTCAGGTCGTAGCCGGGATAATGCGCGCGTTCGCTCGGCGCCCTAGTGCCGACTTCAAGCAGCACCACGTCGCTTTGCGAGCGGTTGATGATGGCATGGCCATTGGCAACGCCGGCCTTGAAGCCGGCGCAGTCGCCGGGGCCAAGAATGGTCTCGCCGGCGTTCTCGATCAGCACGCATTCGCCCATGAGGATAAAGACGAACTCGTCCTCGTTTTCGTGCCAGTGCCGCACCGAGGTCGAAGCGCCCGGTTCGAGCCGAGTCATGTTGACACCGAACTGGGTGAGGCCGGCGCCATTGCTCAGCGGCGTCTTGTGACGCCCGGCGCAGATGTGCTGGAACGCCGCCGGATACATCGCCGACCCCTTGCGCGTCTCAAGCTTCGACACATCGATCTTCGGCATTGCGTCTCCTCAGCCCCTGTTCGGGCAAGCTCGATATCGATCGGCCGCCCCATTCTTCGAGACGCGCGCCTGCGGCGCGCTCCTCAGGATAAGGCGGAATTCTCTAGACCCGCTCGATGATCGTCGCCGTACCCATGCCGACGCCGATGCAGAGCGTGATCAGTGCGGTTTCCTTGCCGGTGCGTTCCAGTTCGTCGAGCACAGTGCCAAGGATCATCGCACCCGTAGCGCCGAGCGGATGGCCCATGGCGATGGCGCCGCCATTGACGTTGATCTTGTCGTGCGGAATGTCGAAGGCCTGCATGTAGCGCAGCACCACCGAAGCAAAGGCTTCGTTCAATTCGAACAGATCGATGTCGCCGATCGACATGCCGGCGCGCTTCAATACCTTCTCGGTCACCGGCACCGGGCCGGTGAGCATAATCGACGGCTCGGAGCCAATATTGGCGAAGGCCTTGATGCGCGCGCGCGGCTTGAGGCCGTTCTTCTTGCCGGCTTCGGCATTACCGATCAGCACCGCAGCGGCGCCATCAACGATGCCGGAGGAGTTGCCCGGCGTGTGGACGTGGTTGATCGACTCGAATTCGGGGTAACGCTGGATCGCCACCGCATCGAAGCCGCCCATCTCACCCATCTGCACGAAGGACGCATTGAGCGAGGCCAGCGTCTGCATCGTCGTCGACGGACGCATGTGCTCGTCCTTGTCGAGGATGGTCAGCCCGTTGACGTCCTTGACCGGGATCACGGACTTCTTGAAGCGACCTTCATCCCAGGAGCGACCGGTGCGCTTCTGGCTTTCGACGGCATAGGCATCAACGTCGTCGCGCGAGAAGCCGTATTTGGTCGCGATCAGGTCGGCCGAAATGCCCTGCGGCACGAAATAGGACTTGAGCGCGATCGACGGATCGACCGGCCAGGCACCGCCGGAGGCACCGATGCCGACGCGGCTCATCGATTCGACACCGCCGCCGATGGTCATGTCGTGCTGGCCGGACATCACCTCGGCCGCGGCGAAGTTCACCGCATCGAGGCCCGAAGCACAGAAACGGTTGATCTGGATGCCCGGTACCTTGTCGCCGAAACCGGACATGATCGCGGCCACGCGGGCGATATCGCCGCCGGCCTCGCCGACCGGATCGACGCAGCCGAGCACGACGTCGTCGATGGCCTCGGGCGCGTCCAGCTTGTTGCGCTCCTTGATGGCGCTGAGCGCCTGCGCCGCCAGATTGAGCGCGGTGACTTCGTGCAGCGCGCCATCGGACTTGCCGCGGCCGCGCGGGGTGCGGACGGCGTCATAGATGAATGCGTCGGGCATTGCGTTCTCCCTTGTCATTCCGGGGCGCGCCGCAGGCGCGAACCGGAATCCAGCGACAAATCGTTGGCATTTCCTGCGGCTCTGGATTCCGGGCTCGCTCGCTGTGCGAGCGCCCCGGAATGACGGAGCTACAAACTGCGCGCGATCAGCAACTTCATGATCTCGTTCGTCCCTGCATAGATACGCAGCACGCGGGCATCGCGGTAGAGGCGCGAGATCGGATATTCGTCCATGAAACCGTAGCCGCCGAACAGCTGCAGGCAGCGGTCGAGCAACTGGCCGAGCGTGTCGGTAAGGCGATATTTGGCCATCGAGGCGGTCACGGTGTCGAGCTTGCCTTCGATGTGCTGACCAATGCAATGGTCGAGGAAGACCTTGGCGATGGTGGCGTCAGTTTTGCAAGCGGCGAGTTCGAACTGGGTGTTCTGGAACTCGATGATCGCCTTGCCGAAGGCCTTGCGGCTCTTGACGTAGTCAATCGTCAAGGCGAGCGCGCGTTCCATCATGGCGACGGCGTTGACGGCGACAATCAGCCGCTCCTGGGGCAATTCCTTCATGAGCTGATAGAAGCCCTGCCCGGTTTCGGTGCCGAGCAGATTTTCGGCCGGCAGCTTGACGTCGTCGAAGAACAGTTCGGATGTATCGGCCGCATCCATGCCGAGCTTCTGCAGCTTGCGGCCGCGTCGAAAGCCGGGTGCGTTGTCGGTCTCGACCACCATCAGCGACACGCCCTTCGAGCCGGCCGCCGGATCGGTTTTGGCGACGACAATGATGAGGTTGGCGTGCTGACCATTGGTGATGAAGGTCTTGGAGCCGTTGAGCACGTAGCCGTTGCCCGACTTCTCCGCCTTGGTGCGCACGCCCTGCAGGTCGGAGCCGGTGCCCGGCTCGGTCATGGCGATGGCGCCGATCATTTCGCCGGAAGCGAGCTTGGGCAGCCAGCGCTGCTTCTGCTCTTCGGTGCCGTAGTGAAGGATGTAGGGCGCGACGATGCCGGAATGCAGCGGCGCACCGAAGGAGTCGAAACCGCCGAGCGAGTATTCGCGGTAGATGACCGCCTCATGACCGAAATTGCCGCCGGCACCGCCGTACTCTTCGGGCATCGAAGCGCCGAGCAGACCGGCTTCGCCGGCCTTGGTCCAGACATCGCGCGGATAGATACCGGCCTCGTGCCAGGCATCGAGATGCGGGGCATATTCGTCGGCGACAAAGCGGCGGGCCTGCTCTTCGAGCAGGACCAGATCCTCCGTCATCCATGACGGGCGAGGCAGATTGAGCGCTTCCATGGGCAGCACGTCCCGGCGAGTCGTTATGTTTGCCGGAAAGAATAGAGGGCCGGACGACCGGGCGCGAGGGCATTCCGACCCCAAACATGCGCGAAAAATAGTTCGGGCGGAGACCCCAAGGCCCCCGCCCGAACGGTATTGCTTCGCGTTACCCGGTATTTACTTCGCCGGGTCCTTGACCTTGTCGACCTTGTCGAACTCGACGTTCTGGTTGACGCCGTTCACCTTCTCGACACGGCGGATGTAGACCGTCTGCACGATGTCGCGGGTTTCCGGGTCGATCGAGATCGGGCCGCGCGGGCTCTCCCAGGCCATGCCCTTGGCGGCGGCGATGAGGCTGTCGCCGTCGGCCTTGCCGCCGGTCTTCTTCAGCGCTTCGTAGATCAGGTGCATGCCGTCCCAGCCGCCGACCGAGAACATGTCGGGGTTGCGCTTGAACTCGGCATTGTAGGCCTTCACGAAGTCGTCGTTCATCTTCGACTTATGCTCCCAGCCGTAGTGGAGCACAGTGATGATGCCGAGCGCCGCATCGCCCATGTTCTTGAGCGTCACGTCGTCCATGGTGAGTTCGCCCTGGCCCATGACCTTGATCTTCTTGGGATCGACGCCGCGCTCCTGGAGCGCCTTGGCGATCGCAACCGGCTGCGCGCCGCCCGGAATGAAGATGAACACGGATTCCGGATTGAGATCCTTCATGCGCTGCACGAAGGCCGAGAAGTCCGGGTTCGCCACGGGCATACGCACCGAACCGACGATATCGCCGCCGGCCGACTTGAAGCCCTTGTGGAACCAGGTTTCGGCATCGATGCCCGGACCATAGTCGGAGACCATGGTGTAGGCCTTCTTCACGCCGTTCTTGGCCGCCCATTTGCCGAGCGTGTCTTCGAGCTGCGGAATGGTGACCGAGGTGCGGGCGATGTAGGGCGACTTGGTGGTGACGATCGAAGTCGCCGCGTTCATGACCACCATGAACTTCTTGGCTTCTTCCGAAGGACCGGCGGCGCCGAGCGCTTCCGGCGTCAGCGTGAAGCCGGCGATGATGTCGACATTGTCACGAACGATCAGTTCCTGCGCCAGACGCTTGGCAACATCCGGGTTCGGACCGCCAGTGTCCTTACGGATGATCTCGATCTTCTTGCCGGCGACCGTGTCGCCGTGCTGCTTGACGTAGAGCTTGACGGCATTGTCCATCTGCGCCGCGGTGTCGGCGAACTGACCGGAATAGGCCATGATCAAGCCGATCTTGACGGTGCCTTGTGCAGAGGCCGAGGATGCGGCCGACGCAGCCAGGAGCGCGGCCGCCAAAAGCAGACCTGTCTTCTTCATCAAAAAATCCTCCCCAAGAGCCGCTCGGTTGAAAGACGGCTTCCTCCCAAAATAGCGACCTTTCCGACGTTCGTCACGCCTTTAGCCGCGCGCCCACCTGATGGAATGCCCCAGCATGCTTAAATTCTCCGTCTTCGATCATCTCGACAGCAGCGGCGCACCGTTGGGCACGTTCTTCGAGGAGCGACTTCGGCTTGTCGAGACCATCGAACGGAGCGGATTTTCCGGCTATCACCTGGCCGAGCATCATTCGACGCCGCTCGGTCTCGCCGCGAGCCCCAGCGTTTTCCTGGCCGCAGCGATCCAGCGCACGCGAACGCTGCGGCTGGGGCCGCTGGTTTATGTGCTGCCGCTCTACCATCCGCTGCGGGTTTACGAAGAGATCTGCATGCTCGACCACATGAGCGGCGGCCGTCTCATGGTTGGAGTGGGCCGCGGCGGCGCGCTGGTCGAACATGAACGCTATGGGATTGATCCCACCAATGCCTCGGCACTCTATCACGAGGCTTTCGCGGTGTTGATGCGCGCCTTTGACAGCGACGTCGTCGACTTCGAAGGCACGTTCTTCACCTTCAAGGATTACGTCGTACAGGCCAAGCCTGTGCAACGGCCGCACCCGCCGCTGTGGTACGGTGCGCCGAGCCCGGATGCGATCGCATGGGCTGTGCCGAAATCGATCAATGTCGTCTCGCTCGGCCCGGCCGAGCGCGCCAAGGCAATCAGCGACCGATACCGCAAAGACTGGCACGCGCTGGGCCGCGATGATGCTGCACTGCCGCATATCGGCATCACGCGGCATGTCGTGGTTGCCGATACCGATGCGGATGCGCAGCGCATTGCCGAGGCGGCCTACGCCACCTGGCGGCAGTCCATGGACTGGCTGTGGCGGCACGCGGGCCAGGATTTCACGCTGAAGGCGATCTATCCGCAGACCTTTGCCGAGCTTGCCGCCATCGGCCACGGCATTGCCGGCTCGCCGACCACCGTGCGCGACTATATGGCGGAACTCGAGCGCGAGGCCGGCGTGAACTATGTGCTGTGCCAGATGGTGTTCGGCGATATGACTTACGCTGATGCAACCCATTCGATTGATTTGTTTGCCAAAGAAGTGATGCCGGCGTTTCGGTAAATTTATTCGCGTGCTAACACGCGTCATCGCCTTGCCGGGTGCCGACACCATGAATGCCATCGCAGACGCTGCAACTCACGGCGTCGAATCGCCTTACGCTTGGCGGCGACTTGCCGCCGGCCTGACGCTCAGCACGCTGGGCGGTGTCGGCATGTGGTCGGTCGTGGTGGCGCTGCCGGCGATGCAGGCCGATTTCGGCGTCGACCGCGCTTCGGCGTCGGTCCCGTTCACCTTGACCATGGTCGGTTTCGGCCTCGGCAACATCGTCATGGGACGGCTCGCCGACCGCTTCGGCATCGCCTTGCCGATGATGCTTGGCACGGTGCTGCTCAGCCTCGGTTACGTGCTGACCGGACTGGCCGGTGCGTTGTGGCAGGTCTCGCTCCTGCACGGTGCGCTGATCGGCTTCGGCTCCTCGACATTGTTCGGCCCGCTGATGGCGGACATGTCGCACTGGTTCTCCAAACGCCGCGGCCGCGCGGTGGCGATTGCCGCGACCGGCAATTATCTGGCCGGCGCGTTCTGGCCGCTGGTGGTCTCGCACTTCATCGAATCGAGCGGCTGGCGCGCCACCCATATCGGCATCGGCATTTTCCTCATCGTTGCCATGACCCCGCTGATCCTGGTGATGCGGCGCCGTCTGGTCGAAGGCCACAGCGACGCCACCACCAGCGGCGACGCCCGCCGCCGGGCCGAAAGTCCGTTCTCACCGCGCACGCTGCAGATCCTGCTCTGCATCGCCGGCGTTGCCTGTTGCGTGGCAATGGCGATGCCGCAGGTGCATCTCGTCGCCTATTGCAGCGATCTCGGCTATGGAGCGGCGCGCGGCGCCGAAATGCTCTCGGCCATGCTGGCGCTCGGCATCATCAGCCGTGTCGGCTCCGGCTTCATCGCCGACAAAATCGGCGGCGTGCGCACGCTGCTGATCGGCTCTCTGGCGCAGGGCGTCGCGCTATTTCTCTATTTGCCGTTCAACGGGCTTTACTCGCTCTATGTGATCTCGGCGATGTTCGGCCTGTTCCAGGGCGGCATCGTGCCGAGCTATGCGATCATCGTGCGAGAATATTTTTCGCCAAAGGAAGCGAGCACGCGCGTCGGGCTCGTCATCTTCTCGACCGTCATCGGCATGGCGGTCGGCGGCTGGATGTCCGGCAAGATCTTCGATCTCACCGGCTCATATCAGGCGGCCTTCCTGAACGGCATCGCGTTCAACGCGATCAATGTCACGATCATGCTGTGGCTGCTGTTCCGGTCGAGCCGCCCTCGGCCGGCATTGGCAGCCGCCTGACCGGGCGCCCCGGATAAAGCACCGCGCCAACCTGTTGGCTCCCCCGGAGCTGCAGCTCAGAACGCTTCCGCCGGCAATTCCATCGTCGAGGCGGCGCCCGCCTGAATGCGCGCGAGCCGCGTTGCCGTTTCAGGCATCATGCGTTCCATGAAGAAGCGCGCGGTCACGAGCTTGGCGTTGAAGCGCGCGGCATCGCCGCCGCTCTTCAGTTTGGCGTTCGCCGCATCGGCGATCTGGCACCACATATAACCCAGCGCGACAAGGCCGAAGAGATGCAGATAATCGGTGGCGCCAGCACCCGCATTGTCCGGCTTGGCCATCGCATTCTGCATGAACCACATCGACGCCTGCTGCAGGTGGCCTGACCCCTGTCCGAGCGCGGTGACCAAAGGCTTCATGGTCTCGTCGGCGCTCTTCTCCTTGGCATAGGCGCCGAGCTCGCCGAGGAAGGCCATCAGCGCGCGGCCACCATCCTTGCCGAGCTTGCGGCCGACGAGATCCATCGCCTGCACACCATTGGCACCTTCGTAGATCATGGCGATGCGGGCATCGCGCACGAACTGCTCCATGCCATGTTCGGCGATGTAGCCATGACCGCCATACAACTGCTGCGCCGACACGGTATTGGCAAACCCGACGTCCGTCATCACACCCTTGATCACCGGCGTCATCAGGCCGAGCGCGTCGTCAGCGGCCTGGCGTTCCTTCGCGTCGCCGGAGCGATGTGCGACATCGCTCTTGAGGCCGGCCCACAACACCAGAGCGCGCGCCGCTTCATTGAAGGCGCGCATGGTCATCAAGGTACGGCGCACGTCGGGATGCACGATGATCGGATCGGCTGGCTTGTCGGGAAACTTGGCGCCGGTGATGGCGCGGCCCTGCAGGCGTTCCTTGGCGTAGACGACGGCGTTCTGATAGGCGACCTCGGATAGCGCGAGCCCCTGAATGCCGACGCCGAGCCGCGCCTCGTTCATCATCACGAACATGGCGTTGAGGCCGCGATTCTCCTCGCCGACCAGCCAGCCCGTGGCACTGTCGTAGTTCATCACGCAAGTCGAGTTGCCGTGAATGCCCATCTTCTCTTCGAGCGAGCCGCAGGACACGCCGTTACGCGCGCCGATCGCGCCATCGTCGCCGACCATGAACTTCGGCACCACGAACAGCGAAATGCCCTTCGTGCCGGCGGGCGCGCCTTCGATGCGCGCCAGCACCAGATGGATAATGTTGTCGGAGAGATCGTGCTCGCCGGCCGAAATAAAGATCTTGGTGCCGGTGATCTTGTAAGAGCCGTCGCCCTGCTTCACTGCCTTGGTGCGGAGCAGACCGAGATCCGTGCCGCAGTGCGGCTCGGTGAGATTCATGGTGCCGGTCCAGACGCCCTCGATCATCTTCGGCAGATATTTCTGTTTGATCGCATCGTTGGCGTGGACGATCAGCGCGGCGATCGCGCCCTGCGTCAGGCCGGGATACATGGCGAAGGCCATATTGGCCGAGCAGAAATATTCATTGACGATTTCCGTCAGCGTCATCGGCAGACCCTGGCCGCCGAATTCCTGCGGCGCGGAGATGCCGATCCAGCCGCCCTCGACGATCTGCTTGTAGGCGTCCTTGAAACCGGCCGGCGTCGTCACGCTGCCGTCGGCTGAGCGCTTGCAGCCTTCCTTGTCGCCGACGCGGTTAAGTGGGGTCAGCACGTCCTCGGACAGCTTGGCCGCCTCGCGCAGGATCGCCTCGATGACGTCGGGCGAAGCGTCCGAAAAGCCCGGCAGATTGCCGTAGCGCTCGATGTGAAAGACGTCGTTGAGCAGGAACAGCGCGTCGTCGACAGGCGCTTTATAGGTCGGCATCGTAATCTCCCCAGCATTCGGCCGTGGGCGACACAGCGCCCTTGTGACATGGACCGGCTCGTTTCAGGTCGCTCAACGGCAGCTAAGTGTCGGCCCGGGCGGTGCCAAGGCGGAATCAGAAGGCGGAATCAAAACCCGTCACGGCCATTTTGCCGCAGCCGATTTACGACCGCATTAAAGGAACCGCCGGTCCGGAACCGGCCGGCTCGCCCGCGGCAATTCCTAACGAAAATCCAGCACTTCGACCGGATGTTAACCCGCTATTTACCGTAAGCGGCAAAAAGTCGGCAGGTGGCCCAAAGCGGGCCCGGTGGTCGTTCCCCGGCGCAATCCGGCTTTTGTCTCGACGAGAGCCGGTCCCCTTACGCCTCCACCTCGACGTTGGGTGTGAGAATGAAATTCGGTGTCCCGTGGAGTGTCAAAGGCATTCGCCCGGAAGCCCGCGAGACAGCCAAAGAGGCGGCTCGCCGGTCCGGCATGCCTTTGGGCGAATGGCTGAATTCGGTCATTCTCCAACAGGCGGGAGACTTTGACGACGAAGACGCCTATGGCGCCCAAGACATGTCCTCCGTTCATGAACGGCTGGACGACATCACCCGAAGGCTCGACCAGTTCTCCCGTAAAGGCCCCGAAGCCTATGCGCCGCGCCGCAATCGCGAGGCGGCCGCCGGCCCCAGCAACGACCAGCTCGTCCAGCTGATCTCCCGGCTCGACCAGCGAATCGAACAACTCGCCCAGCTGCCGCGCATAATGGCGCCCTACGCGCCGCCGCTCGCGCCGCAAGCCCCCGCCTGGCCCCATCCGCCGCAAATGCCGCCGCAGACGGCGCGGCCGGCAATGCCACAACAACCCGGGATGCCGCTCGGCCTCGACCGGGCCGCCGCCGATATTGCCGCCCGCCAGCGCAGCCTCAATAGCGGCGTCCCCGGCGCGCCGCGGCCGGCGCCGATGGCCCCGCCGGCCCAGCCGCTGCCGCACGTTGTCACCGCGCCGGCGGCGCCCGCTTACATGCCGCAGGTGCCGACGCAGGACCTGTCCGGCCTCGAAGAACATCTCAAGCAGATCACCGACCAGATCGAGACCTTGCGCCGCCCCGGCGTCGAGGACGCCATCAACGCGCTGCGCGCCGAACTCGGCGATATCGGCCGGGCGCTGAACGATGCCATGCCGCGCCAGGCGATCGACGCCATCGAGCGGCAGATCCAGGGCCTGACCCAGCGCATCGCCGAAGGCCGGCAGAATGGCGGCGATGCCGGTGCACTGGGCGGCATCGAACATGGCCTTGCCGAGGTGCGCGACGCGTTGCGCGGGCTGACCCCGGCCGAGAACCTGGTCGGCTTCAACGATGCGGTGGACGGCCTCACCCACAAGATCGACATGATCGTGGCCCGCCGCGATCCGGAAATGCTCGGCCAGCTCGAGCGCGCCATCACCACCTTGCGCGAGATGACCGGCCACGTCGCCTCGAACGACGCGATCAGCCGCCTCGCGGCGCAAGTTGCCGAACTGGGCGACAAGGTCGATCACTTCGCGCAAGGCGGCGCCAGCGACGCGCTCAACAGCCTCGAGCACCGCATCAGCGCGCTCGCCGATGCACTGGCCACGCGCTCGCAGAACGGCGCCGCCGTGCCGCCGCGCCTGGAAGCGCTGGTCGAGTCGCTCACCGACAAGATCGAGCTGATCCAGCAGTCGCGCGGCGACAACGTCGCCGTCGGTCATCTCGAAGATCAGATCGTCGCGCTGGTGAAACGGCTCGACGCGTCGGATTCGCGGCTCGGCCACCTCGAAGCCATCGAACGCGGCCTCGGCGACCTTCTCGTCCATATCGAGGAGATGCGCGCCAACAAGTCTTCCGGCGCAGTCCGCGAGGATGGCGAGCCTGCGGTCTCACAATTGCAGCAGCAGCTTGCGCGCACGCAGTCGGCGCTCGATGCGATGCATGGCACACTCGGCATCGTGGTCGATCGCCTGGCCACCATCGAGAAGGGCGTGCGCGAGCCGCGGCCCGCCGCCTATGACGAGACGATGGAGCTGACGCAGCCGGTCGGCCGCATCGCCGCCCGCGTCGTTGCCGACGACCCGGCGCCTGTCCCTCAGCCTGCCCCGCCGCACGCCCCACAGCGCATGGAAGCGCCGCAACAGCAGGAGCCTGCGCGGCTCCCGGCACGGCCCTATCCGCAGCAGCCGGCCGCCGAACTGGCCGCCGCCCTCGCGCCACAGCCCGCCGCCAGACCCGCGCCGCAACCGCCCCAACAGCCGGCCCCGCAACAACCCGCCGCCCGCCGCCTGCCGCAGGCGCCGCGCCTGCCGATCAATCCCGATCTGCCGCCCGACATGCCGATCGAGCCAGGATCGGCGCCGCCGCGTTTCGCCGCCAGCCATGCCGCGCGCATTGCCGCCTCCGAGGCCGCTCTCGGCGGCGCGCGCCCGAACGCCAACGCCGAACCGGACGGCAAATCCGGTTTCATTGCCGCCGCCCGCCGTGCGGCACAGGCCGCGATGAAGTCGTCCAAACCGCGGGCGCCCGAGCCCGACCTGCAGGAATATGCGGCGGCCGACGAAGAAGCGGCGCCATCGCTGCGCACCTCGGTGATGAAGAAGATCAAGTCGGTCTTCATCGCCGCCAGCCTCGTCGCCATCGTCATTGGCGGCATCCAGATCGCCAGCAAGTTCTACGATTTCGGCACGTCGTCGCACACCGCGCAGAATGCCGCCAAGCCGAGCGCCAATCCCGGCGATGCCGCGCCGCCGCAGACGGCCGCCGAGGACCCGCTGGTCACGCATTCACTGACCGCGCCGATCAAGCCGCTTGATGGCTCGGGCTATGTGACCGGCACGACGCCGAGCACCGGTCCGATCCGCAATGTCACGCCGGGTTTGATGCCCGGTAACAACGGTTCGCTGTTCTCCGCGCCGCTGCTCAATCCGCCACCGAGCACCGCGCCGGGCAACGACGTCACCGGCAGCATTCCGCCGCGCGCGCCCAAGGCGAAGGCCGTGAGCCCCTATGGCGACGCCGAGCTGCCGATCGCCATCGGCAGCACCCGGCTGCGCGAAGCAGCCATGGGTGGCGACGCGGCTGCGGCCTACGAAGTCGCACAGCGCTTTGCCGAAGGCCGCGGCGTTGCCGCCAATGCCGAGGAAGCTGCACGCTGGTTCGAGCGTGCCGCCGGCAAGGGCCTCGTCCCGGCGCAATTCCGCTTTGCCAGCATGCTGGAGAAGGGCCACGGCGCTAAAAAGAACCTCGGCCAGGCGCGCAAGCTCTACCTCGCCGCCGCCGGCAAGGGCCACGCCAAGGCCATGCATAACCTCGCCGTACTGTACGCCGAAGGCATCGACGGCCGGCCGGACTACGCCACTGCGGCGCAATGGTTCCGCAAGGCGGCCGACCTCGGCGTCGCCGACAGCCAGTACAATCTTGGCATTCTCTGTGCCCGCGGGCTCGGCATGGAAAAGAGCTTTATCGACGCCTATCAGTGGTTCGCGCTGGCCGCCGCGCAGGGCGACCGCGAAGCCGCCAAGAAGCGTGACGAAATCGCCAGCCGCCTCGAACCGGACGAACTCGCCACCGCTCAGGCTGCGGTCAAGACGTTCACGGCCAAGCCGCAGCCCGCCGAAGCGACCGCCGTTCCAGCGCCGCGCGGCGGCTGGGACGACAACGGCAATGCCGAAAGCCCCGCTGCCGCTCCGGTCCCCGGTCCGGTGAGCAAGCCTCAACCCAAGCCGCCGGCCTCGCGCGCCGCGGCCGCCGGTCCGCTCAACCTCGGCAGCATGGGACGGAATTAAGTTTAAATCCGCGAAAGCAGTGACGTCGCAGCGCCAGGGGTGTTCAATCGCGACGAATCGCGCGAAGACGTGCGCGTGTCACGAAACATCGTCACGATGGATCCGGGCCCCGGGACCGCACCGCGCGCCTCACTTAGACCCGGATCGAAAGCTACGCGTGCCTGGCACGCGATCCGCGGCGGCGACGGCCGCCGGCGCGGAGCTCGCTTCCGACCAACGCCCTGAACGCCGGACGACGTCGCTTGCAGATCTACCTCCCGATCGCCGACCTGCCCGTCAACATCTTCCTGGTTTTCGGGATGGGGCTGGCGGTTGGGTTCATCTCGGGCATGTTCGGAATCGGCGGCGGCTTCCTGATGACGCCGCTCCTCATTTTCATCGGCATCTCGCCCGCCGTCACGGTGGCCAGCGTGTCGACTCACATTGCCGCTTCGTCCTTTACCGGCGCCATCAATTACTGGCGTAAGCGTGCGGTCGACATTCCCTTGGCCTTGATGCTGCTGGCGGCCGGCATCGTCGGCACGGCGGCCGGCGTCTGGCTGTTCACCATGCTGCGCGCGATCGACCAGCTCGACCTCGTCATCGGTCTTTCCTACGTCACCTTGCTGACCACCGTCGGCGCGCTGATGATCAATGAAGGCGTGCAGGCCGAACTGCGGGCCAGGCGCGGCGGACCGGCGATGCTGCGGCGGCCGGGCAGCCACACATTTGTTCACGGCCTGCCGCTCAAGATGCGCTTCAAGCGCTCCAAGATCTATGTGTCGGTCATTCCGGTCTGGGGCATCGGCTTTATGATCGGCTTTATCGGCGCCGTGCTCGGCATCGGCGGCGGCTTTCTTCTGGTACCGATGCTGATCTACTTCCTGCGGGTGCCGACTGCGACCGTGATCGGCACCTCGATGGTGATGACGCTGATCACCATGACGTCGGCAACGGTGATGCACGCCGCCACCAACCATCTGGTAGACGCCGTGCTGGCCTTGATCCTGATGGTCGGCGGCGTCACCGGAGCGCAGTTCGGTGCGCACACTGGCCAGCGCATGCGCGCCGAACGGCTGCGCCTGCTTCTCGGCATGCTGGTGTTCATGGTCGGCATGCGCTTTGCCTACGAGCTGATCGTCCAGCCCAACGAACTTTATTCGATCCGCATGGTGAGGTTCGATTGATGCCTCATTTGGCTCTCATCGCCGCAATTCTCGGTCTCGCTGCGCTTCTGTCGCCGGCGCGCGCCGAAAAACTGGTGTTGTCGCTGTCGACCCATCGTGTTGCCGTAACCTCGAGCTTCGTTGGCGCCGATCTCGTGCTGTTCGGCACCGTCGAGCCGGATGCGCCGCGCCTGGCGCTACGCAACGCCTACGATATCGTCGTTACTGTGACCGGACCGCGCGCCACCTTGCGCACGCGGCGCAAGGAGCGCGTGCTCGGCATCTGGGTCAACGTCGATTCGCGCGAATTCATCCGCGTGCCGTCCTATCTCGCCGTGCTCAGCAACCGGCCGGTCGCCGAGATCACCAATGCCGAAACGGCACAACGCATGCAGCTCGGATTGAGCCAGGTGATCCTGACTCAGCGCATCGGCGCCGACTTCGCAGACACCGTGCCAGATGATCCGTTCCGCGTGAACTTCATCAACCTGAGGAAAGAAGCGGGCCAGTATCGCGAAACGCCGAACGGCGTCACGTTCCTCACGCCGACCGTGTTTCGCGTCGCCATTCCGCTGCCCGCCGACGTCGCCACCGGCGGCTATACCGTGGACGTCAAACTGTTCGCCAACCGTCAATTGGTCACGCGCAACAACACCGCGCTGGAAGTAATCAAGACCGGCTTCGAGCAATATGTCTACGAGGCTTCGCAGCACCACGGCCTGATCTACGGCATCGTCTCGGCCATGATGGCGCTGTTCATCGGCTGGGCCGGCAGCGTGGTGTTCAGGAGAGATTAGGCACTTGTCCCGGACGCGGCGCAGCACGAAGTGATGCGACGCAGATCCGGGACCGCCTCAAGCTCCGCGTTCGCGAAGGTCCTGGTTCTGCGGCGCATCATTCGCTGCGCTCACGCTACACCGCGCCCGGGACAGGAAGATCAATCCCCCAGACACCGCTTGGCAGCGAAAGCATAAAGCCGGTCCGGGCCCAGCATATGCGCGGTGAAGGCAAGCGTACCGAACAGATCGGCAAAGGCGGCATCGCGAATGTTAAGTCCGCCGGTGTATTCGCCGAAGGCCGGCATCACCATCCGCGTTTGATCGGCAACGAAACAGCGGCGGCGCACCGAACGGCCGCGCTGTGAAATCTTCGCCACCGGATGCAGATGGCCGGCGATTTCGCCGGCCGCGCCAGTCGGCAAATGGCGGAAAGTGAGCGCGCCGATCGTCACGGTATGCCTGAATTCGCCGCCAATGCCATCGGCTGGCTCCGGATCATGATTGCCGGTGATCCACACCCAGTCGCGCCCGCGCTGCAGCGCGACGATGCTGTTCCGATCGTCGACAGCAAGACGAGACGGGCCTCCGCCGTCGTGAAAGCTGTCGCCGAGCGCGATGACCATGCGCGGCGCATAATGCGCAACCAGCTTCGTCAGGCGCGCCAGCGTCGCGGCGGTATCGTAAGGCGGCAGCAGCATGCCGCGCCGCGCAAAGCTCGAGCCCTTCTCCAGATGCAGATCGCTGACAACGAGCACGCCGTGCTCGGGCCAGTACACTGCGCCGCAGGGGTCGGCGAGGAGGGCGATCGAAGAAATAACAACGGTGTCATTCCGGATGCCGCGCAGCGGCGATCCGGAATCCAGCGGCAACGCGTTGCCTTGTGTCTGGATTCCGGGTTCGCGCGCCTTAAGCGCGTTTACGCGCGTCTTTGACGCGCTATGGCGCGCGCTCCGGAATGACGATAGATCACTCAATTCATCGCCTCTTTAATCAACTCATCCGCGGCTTCCGCCAGAAGCGTGTCCGCAGCCTCGCCATAGACCGTTTCGCGGCCGATCTCCAGCATCACCGGAACCGCCAGCGGCGAGACGTGGTCGAGCCGTTTATGGATGATTCGACCCTGCACGCGCGACAGCATTTCCGACAGCCGCTTGATGTCGAGCAGCCCGGTCGCGGCATCGGCCCGCGCTGCACGCAGCAGAATGTGATCGGCCTGATGCTTGCGCAAGACATCGTACACGAGATCGGTCGATATCGTGAGCTGGCGTCGGGTTTTCTCCTCACCGGGGAAACGGCGCTCGATCAGACCGGCGATAATGGCGCAGGTGCGGAAAGTGCGCTTCATCAAGGCCGATTCATCAAGCCATTCTTCCAGGTCGTCACCGAGCATATCCTCCGCGAAGAGTTCCGCGAGCGACAGGCCGCCTTTGGCAATGCGCAGTCCCATGTCGCCGAGGCCCCACACCGCAAGCGCGTATTCATTGGCGACGAAGCCGAGCGGCTTGAGACCGAGGCGCTCCAGCCGCCGCGTCAGCAACATGCCGAGCGTCTGATGCGCGAGACGGCCTTCGAACGGATAGCACACGAGATAATTCTTGGCGGCGCGGGGAAAGGTTTCGACCAGCAGATCGCCGGCCGGGGGCAGCTGCGAGCGCCACGCTTGAATCTCCAGCCACTCGCGCACCTGATCGGGCAACGCGCGCCACGCTTTCGGGTCGGCGAGAATGCCGCGCACCCGCGCGGCAAGGTATGTCGACAGCGGAAACTTGCCGCCCTCGTAAGCCGGCACCTTCGGATCGGTGGCGGTCGAGCGCGACACATAGACTTCGTTCTCGACCAGCGCTTCATATTTCAGGATCTCACCGGCGAAAACGAAGGTGTCGCCCGGCGTCAGACCTTCAATGAAATATTCCTCGACCTGCCCCAACACACGGCCGCCGCGCGGGATTAGCGTAGTCGAACGACGCGAGCGCACGAGGCGCACCTTCAGCATATCGGCTTCGACGATGGTGCCGATATTCATGCGATAGCGCTGCGCAACATTGGGATGGGTAATGCGCCACTTGCCGTCCTTTCCGAGCCTGATCTTGGCGAAGCGTTCATAGGCCTTGAGCGCATAGCCCCCGGTGGCGACGAAATCGACCACAGCATCGAACTCGCTGCGCGCCAGTTTGGCGTAAGGCGCGGCGGCGCAGATTTCATCGAAGAGCTCATCGGCTGTGAAAGGCTCGCCGACGGCGCGGCCCAGCACGTGCTGGGCCAGCACGTCGAGCGCCCCGGTGCGTAGCGGCGGCGTGTCCTGCGCGTTCTCCGCGACGGCATCGATCGCCGCGGTGCATTCCAGCACCTCGAAGCGGTTGGACGGCACCAGCACCGCCTTCGACGGTTCATCGAGCCGGTGATTGGCGCGGCCGATCCGTTGCAACAGCCGCGACGAACCTTTCGGCGCGCCGATATTGACGACCAGATCGACATCGCCCCAGTCGATGCCGAGGTCGAGGGACGAGGTGCACACCACCGCGCGCAATTTGCCGGCAGCCATGGCGTCCTCGACCTTGCGGCGCTGCGCGACGTCGAGCGAGCCGTGATGCAGCGCGATAGCGAGATTGTCGTCGTTAATGCCCCACAGCGACTGGAACATGAACTCGGCCTGGCTGCGCGTGTTGACGAAGATGAGCGTAGTCTTGTGGCGCTTGATCAGATCGTAGACTTCGTTCAGCGCGTGGCGCGCCGAATGTCCCGCCCAGGGCAGTCGCTCGGTGGTATCGAGCATCGATACGTCCGGCTGCGCGCCGGGCGCGGCGACAACGAGATCCGCGCGCGCTTCGGCGCCCGGCGGCTGCGGCACCAGAAAGCGACAAAGCTCATCGGGCGCGGCAACGGTCGCCGACAGCCCTACAGTCGCAAGACCCGGCGCCAATGTGAACAGCCGGGCCAAACCGAGCGACAGCAGATCGCCGCGCTTCGACAACACCAGTGAATGCAGTTCGTCGAGAATGACGCGCTTCAATGAGCCGAACAGAAAAGGTGCGTCGGCGGAGGCGAGCAGCAGCGCCAGTTGTTCGGGCGTGGTGAGCAAAATATCCGGCGGGTCGCGGCGCTGGCGCTGGCGCTTCGATGCGGGCGTATCGCCGGTGCGGGTTTCAAGGCGGATCGGAAGTTTCATCTCGGCCACCGGCGCCTCGAGATTGCGCGCGATATCGACGGCGAGCGCCTTCAGCGGCGAGATGTAGAGCGTGTGCAGTCCGCCCTCGCGGCGGATGCCGCGGCCGGTCGAGATGAGTTTCTTGTCCGTCGCCGCTTTGGGCTTCGTGGCCTGCTCATAGAGTTCCACCAATGTCGGCAGGAAACCGGCCAAGGTCTTGCCGCCGCCGGTCGGAGCAATCAGCAGCGAGGATTTTCCAGCGCGCGCTTTTTCCAGCAACGCCAATTGATGCGCACGCGGCTGCCAGCCGCGCGCGGCGAACCAGCGCGTGAAGACGTCGGGGAGGAGTGCGTTCTCATTCACCTCTTCGCCACCACCACCAACCCCGGAACCGGCACGCCTTTCTCAGTGCGCGTCGAAGCGCGCTCGCATATGAGCAGTTCAAGTCCGCCGCTGGCCACCGCCGCGCGCACATGCGCTTCCGAATGCGCATAGCGCAAGGTATCGCGCAGGATGACGCCGTCGCCGTCATGCGTCTCGACGCTGAAGGCCAGATAGCCGCCCGGCCTCAAAACGCGCGCAGTCGGCGCACCGATCTGCATCAGTTCGTGAAAATAGATAAAAACATCCGCGGCCAGAACGAGATCGAACGAGCCCGACACCGCGCCGCGCAGGTAGGTCATCACCTCAGCCTCGACGAGATCGTCGTACACTCCCTTGGTGCGCGCCACCGCCAGCATGCCGCCGGACAGATCGACTCCGGTCAACCGCCCGCACAGCGGCCGGAACAGATCGCCGGCGAGGCCGGTGCCGCAGCCGAGATCGAGCACGGCGTCGCACATCTCGGGCGCTCCGGCGCGCGTGAGCGCATCGAGCAGCAATTTCGGCCCCCGATAATTGAGATGTCCGGTGAGCGAGGTCTCGAACTTCGGCGCATAGCCGTCGAACAGCGACTGGATGTAGCCGATCGGCATGGCAACCGGCGGCAACGCACCGAGCCGGGCGAGCCGGGCGAGCCGCACGGCGGCGCCATGGGTGTCACGCGGATCGGCGTCCCGCGCCTTCTCAAAAGCCGCGACCGCGCCGGCTTGGTCGCCCAGTTTTTCACGCGTGTCGCCGAGCGCGAACCAGGCCGCGGCAAAGCCGGGCGCCAGCGTCACCACTTCGGCCAGCAGGTCGGCGGCGGCGGCATGGTCGCCCGCGTCGATCAGGCCGCGGGCCCATTCGAATCGGCGATCGGCGATCAGGTCGCCGGAGGTCTGGTGGATGGCACTCAAGGGTTGCTCGCGCGTTGCCGTATCGATGCCTATCTAGACCGTCATGCGGCCCGAACAAATCCTCGCCCCCAAAATCCTTGCGCCCATGCCGTCCGGCCTGTGCAGCAAGGCCGGAGGCTTTCATATCGACCCGACTCGGCCCGTGGACAAGGCCCTCATTACCCATGGTCATTCGGACCATGCCCGGGCCGGCCACGGCCATGTGCTGGCGACCCAGGAAACCCTGGACATTATGCGCCTGCGCTATGGCGAAAACTTCGCCGGCTCGGTGCAGGCGGTCGGCTACGGCGAGACCATCGACCTCAATGGCGTTCGCGTCAGCTTCCACCCGGCCGGCCATGTGCTCGGCTCGGCGCAGATCAGAATCGAGCACAAGGGAGTCCGCATCGTCGCCTCCGGCGACTACAAGGACGTTGCCGATCCGACCTGCCTGCCGTTCGAACTGGTGCCCTGCGATGTGTTCATCACCGAGGCGACCTTCGGCTTGCCGGTGTTCCGGCACCACGACGCCGCAGGCGAGATCAGGAAACTTCTACATTCAGTCGCGGTGTTTCCCGAACGCGCGCATCTGGTCGGCGCTTATTCGCTCGGCAAGGCGCAGCGCGTCATCGCCATGCTGCGCGCCGCCGGTTACGACAAGACCATCTATCTCCACGGCGCCATGGAGAAGATCACGGCCTATTATCAGGAACGCGGCATCGATCTCGGCGCGGTCGAACTCGTCCGGGGGGCCAAGAAGGCCGAACTCGCCGGCACCATCACCATCTGCCCGCCGACCGCGATGTCGGATTTATGGTCGCGGCGCTTTCCTGATCCGGTGCTCGCATTCGCCTCGGGCTGGATGCGCGTGCGCGCCCGCGCCCGGCAACGCGGCGTTACGCTGCCGCTGGTCATTTCCGATCACGCCGACTGGGACGGGCTGACCAAAACGATCACCGCGACCGGCTGCTCGGAGGTGTGGGTCACCCATGGCGAGGAAGAAGCGCTTGTCCACTGGGCGCACATGCAGGGGCTGAAGGCCAAGCCGCTGGCCATCGTCGGCTACGGCGATGAAGAGGAGAGTGAAGATCCGGCGCCGGCAGAAGCCGGTTCAGAGGCGGACGCATGAACCGCTTTGCCGAATTGCTCGACCGCCTCGCCTACGAGCCGGGGCGCAACAACAAGATCAGACTGATCGCCGCCTATCTGCGGGAGACCGAAGATCCGGACCGCGGCTATGCGCTCGCCGCCATGACCGGCGCGCTTGCGTTCCGCAACGCCAAGGCCGGCATGATCCGCCAGTTGATCGCGGAGCGCACCGATCCGGCGCTGTTCGCACTTTCATATGACTATGTCGGCGATCTGTCGGAGACGGTGGCGCTGATGTGGCAGCCCAAGGTGAGCGACCCCTCAGCGCCGGCGATCGAGGACTTCCCGACCGATCTGTTCGCAACGCCGCGCGACGAAACAAAACTGCTTCGCAACGATCCCTCTCCCACGCTCGCCGAGGTCGTCGAAACGTTGTCGACACTGAACAAGGCGCAACTGCCGGCGCAGATCGCGCGCTGGCTCGACACGCTCGACGAGACCGGCCGCTGGGCACTGCTCAAGCTCGTCACCGGTGGCTTGCGCATCGGCGTATCGGCGCGGCTGGCCAAGACCGCAGCAGCTTTGCTAGGCGGCAAGGAGCCTGACGAGATCGAAGTTATCTGGCCGGGCCTCGCGCCGCCTTATATCGAGCTGTTCGCATGGCTCGAAGGCAAAGGCGACAAGCCGGTGAACCGCGATCCCGCGCCGTTCCGTCCGGCAATGCTGGCGCATGCGATCGAGGACGGCGATCTCGAAACGCTCGATCCGGCCGATTTCACAGCCGAATGGAAATGGGATGGCATCCGCGTGCAGGCTGTCGCGGGACGCGACGAGCACGGCGCGCTCGTGACACGACTTTATTCGCGCACCGGCGAAGACATCTCGCAAAGTTTTCCCGATCTGCTGCCGTCATTGCGCAAAGCCGGCGCCATCGACGGCGAACTTCTGGTTCTGCAGGAAAGCCGGGTGCAGTCTTTCAACGTTCTGCAGCAGCGGCTCAACCGTAAAGCCGTGACACCGAAGCTGATCGCAGACTTCCCGGCACATCTGCGCGCCTACGATCTGCTTGCCGATGAAACGGGTGACCTGCGCGATCTCGGCTTTGCCGAACGCCGCGCCCGGCTCGAGACCTTTGTCAAGAAGCTCGACACGCCGCGCGTCGATCTCTCACCGCTGATCGCCTTCGGGACATGGGATGAACTGATCGCCGCGCGCGCCGACCCGGCGCGCGGCGGCGCCGGCGAGGATGCCGAAGCGGTCGAGGGCATCATGCTCAAGCGGCGCGATGCGGCTTACGTCCCCGGTCGACCGAAGGGGCAATGGTGGAAGTGGAAGCGCGACCCGATGACGGTCGATGCCGTCCTGATGTACGCCCAGCGCGGCCACGGCAAACGCTCGTCGTTCTACTCCGACTACACCTTCGGCGTCTGGAATGGCGCCGACGAACTGGTGCCGGTCGGCAAGGCCTATTTTGGCTTCACCGACGACGAACTGACCGAGATCGACCGCTTCATCCGCCGCAACACCGTGGCCAAATTCGGCCCGGTGCGCGAGGTCACCCATGAGCCAGATACAGGGCTGGTGCTGGAGGTCGCCTTCGAAGGCTTGCAGCAATCCACCCGGCACAAGTCCGGCATCGCCATGCGGTTTCCGCGAATCAGCCGTCTGCGCTGGGACAAGCCACCCCGCGAAGCCGACCGGCTCGAAACGCTGGAGAAGATGCTGGGAAAGGCATAACTTGACCGCTACCGGAACTTCGCATCAGGTACCGCCATGCCGAATGAACTGGAGCCCGTGGAGCGCCGCATGAGCAACGACACCGCAACCCGCATTTTCGGCGGTTCGCCGCTCGGCGTCCTGGTGCGCCTGATTCTGGTGTCGATCCTGGTCGGCGTCATCCTGTCGGCGCTCGGCCTCAATCCGCTCGATATTTTCGAGAGCCTGCGGCGACTGATCCGCAACATCTGGAATATGGGTTTCGACGCCATCCGCTGGGTGTGGGGTTATTTCCTGCTCGGCGCCGTCATCGTCATCCCGATCTGGCTGATCATGCGCATCGTCAACGCGCCGCGCGGAAAGTAATACGGCGACCGGGTGAATCCTTCCGTCCAGGTCAATACCGCCCGCATCTTCGCGATCGCGGGTCCGGCGATGCTTGCCAACATCACCACGCCGCTGCTCGGCGTCGTGGCGACGACCGTTATCGGCCGGCTCGGCGATGCGGCGATCCTCGGCGGCGTCGCCATGGCGTCGCTTGTATTCGATTGCATCTTCTGGCTGTTCGGCTTCCTGCGCAGCGGCACGGTGGCGCTGACCGCGCAGGCCTTCGGCGCCCGCGACCACGGCGAGCAGCGCGCGGCACTGGCACGGGCGATGATGATGGCCGCCGTGTCAGGCGTCGCGCTGATCGCCCTGCGCGGCCCGCTCACATCGTTCGTCTTCGACCTGATGGGCGGCAGCGCGGAAGTTTCGGCCGCAGCCCGCCACTATTTTCTCTTGCGCAGCTGGGCGGCGCCCTTCGCGCTCGGCAACTACGTCATGCTTGGCTGGTTCATCGGCCTCGCGCGTCCGATGCGGGGGCTGGCGGTGCAGATCACCGTCAATGTCATCAACATGGCGCTCACGATCATTCTGGTGCTCGGCGCCGGCTGGGGCGCGAGTGGTGCGGCAATTGCCGCGGTGATCGCTGAAATCTGCGGCCTTGTCCTCGGCCTGGCGATGGCGTGGCGCATGCTCGAAGGCCGCTTCGAATGGGGCAGCACGGCGCATTACAACCGCGAGAAACTGTGGCGCATGCTGCTCATCAACCGCGACATCATGTTGCGCACCGCAGCGCTGGTCAGCGTCTTCCTGTTCTTCTCGGCGCAGGGCGCGCGCGCCGGCGACGTGACCTTGGCCGCCAATGCGGTGCTGCAGAACGTGGTGTTCCTCGGCACGTTCTTCCTCGAAGGCCTGGCCAATGCCGCCCAGCAGCTCTGCGGCGCCACGGTCGGCGCGCGCGACCGCGCGGCCTTCGCTCATGCCGTCCGGCTCATCATGGGTTGGGGCGTCGTCTTCGGCATCTGCGCCGCGGTGTTCTTTTACGTCGCCGGCCCGGCAATCATCGCCATGATGTCGGCCAGCGCCGACGTGCGCCACATCGCCAACGAATTTCTGCTTATGGCGGCGCTTGTGCCGTTGATCGGCGTGCCAGCTTTCATCATGGATGGCGTCTATGTCGGCGCGACCTGGACACGCGACATGCGCAACCTGATGGCCGTGGCGCTGGCGATCTATCTCGTGGCCTGGTGGGGGATGCAGTCGCTCGGCAATAACGGGCTATGGCTGGCGTTGCTGACCTTCTACGTGTTCCGCGGCAGCCTGCAGGTGCTGCGCTATCGGACACTCGTCAAGCGACCGTTCGAGAAATACTGACGCGACCTAGGTCGGCCAACTTTCCGCGGTGATGTCGGCGGCATCAACGCCGACCATGGCCGCGAGCGAATCGCGATTGCCCCGCTTGAGCGCCGCGGCGATATCGGCCTTCATTCGCCCGACCAGCCCGATGCCCTGATAGACAAGACCGGTGTAAAGCTGCACCAAGGTGGCGCCGGCCTTGATCTTGGCGATCGCGGTGGCACCGGAATCGATGCCGCCGACGCCGATCAGCGGAAACGCATTCTCGGTGCGCACATAGGTTTCCGCCAGCATGCGCGTCGCCAGGCGAAACATCGGCTTGCCGGACAGGCCGCCGGTCTCTTTCGCCTTCTCGCGGTCGCGCAAGGACGACGGCCGCGAGATCGTGGTGTTCGACACGATCATGCCGTCAATGCGATGCTGGCGCGCGACCCCGACGACGTCGTCGAGTTCGGGCAACGTCAGGTCGGGCGCGATCTTCACCAAAATTGGCGTCTGGCCCGAGCGTGCGCGCACGCGCTCGCGGGCCTCAATGACGCGGGAGAGCAGTTCGTCCAGCGCCTCGGCCTGCTGCAGGTTGCGCAGGCCTGGCGTATTGGGGGAGGACACGTTGACGGTGAAATAGCTCGCCACCGCCGAGAATGTCTCGATCAGCCGCACATAGTCCTCGGTGCGGTCCACCGAATCCTTGTTGGCGCCGATATTGACGCCGACGATCCCACCCTCGCGGGAACGCGCAGCAAGCCGCGCCAGCGCCACAGCAGCACCGCCATTGTTGAAGCCGAGCCGGTTGATGACACCGCCATCGGCCTCGAGGCGGAACAGGCGGGGGCGCGGATTGCCGAGTTGCGGCCGCGGCGTCAGCGTGCCGATCTCGACGAAGCCGAAACCGAGCCGCAACAGCGCATCGGGTGCCGATGCGTTCTTGTCGAAGCCGGCAGCGAGCCCGATGGGATTGGGGAAGTTCAGACCGAAGGCGCGCACTTTCAGTTCCGGTGGATCGGGCTCAGGCCGGCCACGCGGCATCAGGCGCAACGCCTTCAGAGCCAGATTGTGGGCATCCTCAGGGTCGAGAGCCCGCAGAAAAGGGCGCGACAGGCGATCCAGGAAGCCGATCACCGGCAAACTCCACATCAACTATCCGGCGGCGGCCGCCACCGCGATTCCAAAACGTCGCCGAGACATAAGCCCCGGAGCCGGCAAAAGCGATGGTCTTGCTGGCCTGCGCCGGCGATTTCCCATGGCGTTATCCCGTGCCGCTTCTTTGACGGATTTTCTTGCGGGAATCAGCAGACAAGGCCACCGAAACACTTGCAGCAACACCCCGATTCAAGGCTATAATTCCTAAATAATGCCCGATAACCGGGGCTACCGGATCCTGAGCGGGCCGGTGCCGAAACGTTGAGGCTTTTCATGCTGACCCATTCGCAAATCTGGAATGCCATCGACCGCCTGGCGGCTCGCTCCGACCTCACGGCTTCGGGTCTGGCCAAGAAAGCCGGCCTCGACCCGACCACCTTCAACAAGTCCAAGCGCATCACGCCCGAGGGCCGCCCGCGCTGGCCCTCGACCGAGTCGGTGGCCAAGGCGCTGGCAGCGACCAACACCAAGGTCGATACCTTCGTCAGCCTCATCACCGACGGCGGCAAGCAGGCAATCTCCAGCGTGCCGCTGATCGGCTTCGCCGAAGCCGGATCCTCCGGCTATTTCGACGATGCCGGTTTTCCGGTCGGCAAAGGCTGGGAGAAGGTGAGCCTCCCCACCATTACCGACGAGCACGCTTATGCGCTTGAGGTATCCGGCGACTCGATGAAACCGGCTTATCGCGAAGGCGACATCATCATCGTGTCGCCATCGGCACCCGTGCGCAAAGGCGACCGCGTCGTGGTCAAGACCCGGAAGGGTGAGATCATGGCCAAGGAGCTCAAGCGCAAGCAAGCCAAGTCGATCGAGCTCAAGTCGCTCAACTCCGAGCACCGCGACCGCACGTTGCAGATGGCTGACGTCGAGTGGATCGCGCGCATCCTTTGGGCCAGCCAGTAAGCCGGACGGAAATATACAGCGTTGGTAACGTTGTATAGTTACGCAACGCAGTGGCCACCGGATACCGGGTGTGTCGTTAAATCGATATAACCCGCTCGCGCGAGCGCTGATTATAAACTGGATAGAGAGTAGGTTTAACCAATCGCCGATTCTCGGCGATTAGTGTCTGGAATCACCGGCACTTGCCGGAGGGCAAACCGGTCCACTCTTTTCTATCCAGGGGCAATACATGAATCGTCGACATGCATTAAAGGCGCTCGCCGCGATGGCGCTTTGTCCGTTGTGTTCGCCGCCAGGCTTTGCCGCCGAGGGCGCACACTGGAGCTACGAGGGCGAACACGGGCCTACACATTGGGGCGACATGGATGCCGCGAGCAAAGCCTGCTCAATCGGCGCGCAGCAGTCCCCGATCGATATCCAGGGCAGCATCAAGTCGCAATTGCCGGCCTTGAAGATCGGCTGGACGAAAAAGCCGGACATGATCGTCAACAACGGCCACACCATTCAGGTGAATGCCGACCCCGGCAACGGCCTGACGGTCGGTGCCAGCAAGTACGAACTGCTGCAGTATCACTTCCACCATCCGAGCGAACATCTCATCGGCGGCAAGGCCTATCCGATGGAAGTCCATTTCGTTCACAAGGATGCGGCCGGCAATCTGGCGGTGATCGGCGTGCTGATGGCCGCCGGCAAGGCCAATCCGGCTTTCAACAAGATCGTGGCGTCCATGCCCGGCAAGCAAGGCCCTGCGGTCAAACTGGCGGCCGCGGTCGATCCGAACCAGATGCTGCCGGCCGGTCGTGGCTACTATCGCTACTCGGGTTCGCTGACGACGCCGCCCTGCAGCGAAGTGGTGAATTGGCTGGTGCTGCGTGAGCCGATCCAGGTCGCGCGCGCCGACATCGACGCCTTTGCCAAACTGTTCCCGATGAACGCCCGCCCGGTACAGAAGGACAACCGTCGCTTCGTCCTGAGTTCGTAAGGCATCCTATCCCTCCCCGCTTGCGGGGAGGGATCACTCACGCACTTCGCGCCAGCGCGCCGTCGATCATATCGACAGTGTTCTTGATGCCGTAGACGGCGACGAAAGAGCCGAAGCGCGGCCCCTTCTCCTGGCCGAGCAGCACCTGATAGAGCATATTGAACCAGTCCAGCGACACGCCGGGACGGCCGTCTTTGGCCTTCTTGGCGTGATCGAGGAACGGCTCGCGGCGGCCGATTTCATAGACCACGTTCTGGATGTCTTCCGCCGTCGACTCCGGCTTGAGATTAGCGAGTGTATCGCGCAGGTCGGACAAAGCCTTGCGCTCGACCTCACTCGGCTCGCGGAATTTCTTTTCCGGCAGCACGAAGTCGCGGAAGTAGTGGATGGCATAGCCGACCATCGCGTCGAGCTTGGGATGCGTCTGCGGCGTCACACCCGGGCGATAGCGGCCGATAAAGCCCCACAAGGTTTCCGCGTTCTCGGCATTCGATGACGACACCAAGGTGAGCAGCATCGAGAACGAGATCGGCATGTCCGCCGCCGGCGGCTTGCCGGAATGGATGTGCCAGACCGGATTGCCGAGCTTCTGCTTCCAGTCCTGCTGGCGCGGATAGCCTTCGAGAAACTGCTGATAGTCGTCGACCTGACGCGGGATCACGTCGAAATACAATCGCTTCGCCGACTTCGGCTCGCGGTACATGAACAGCGACAGCGATTCCGGCGACGCATAGCGCAGCCATTCATCGATGGTCAGGCCGTTGCCCTTCGACTTGGAAATCTTCTGCCCCTTGTCATCGAGGAACAGTTCGTAGTTGAAGCCCTCCGGCGGCTTGCCGTCGAGCGCCTTGCAGATTTCGCTCGACAGCTTGACCGAGTCGATCAGGTCCTTGCCGGCCATTTCGTAATCGATGCCGAGCGCGACCCAGCGCATCGCCCAGTCGGGCTTCCATTGCAGCTTGCAGGCGCCGCCGGTCACCGGGACCGTCATCGGCTCCTTGGTGTCGGGATGTTCATAAGTAATGGTGCCCGCCTTGGCATCGTGGCCCGTCACCGGCACCTGCAGCACGATGCCCGTGACCGGGTCGATCGGCAGGAACGGCGAATAGGTCGATGCGCGCTCCTCGCGCAGCGACGGCAGCATGATCGCCATCAGCTTGTCGAAGCGCGCCAGCATCTTCAGAAGCGCGGCGTCGAATCGGCCCGACTTGTAGCAATCGGTCGACGACATGAACTCGTAGTCGAAGCCGAAATGATCGAGGAAGGCGCGCAGCCGCGCATTGTTGTGCTCGCCGAACGAGGGATGCGTGCCGAACGGGTCGCGCACCTGCGTCAGCGGCTTGCCGAGGTCGAGCGCCAGCGCATCCTTGTTCGGCACATTGTCCGGCACTTTGCGCAGGCCGTCCATGTCGTCCGAAAATGCGATCAGCCGCGTCTTGACCTTGTCGGCTGTGAGCACGCGGAAGGCATGGCGCACCATGGTGGTGCGCGCCACCTCGCCGAAGGTGCCGATATGCGGCAGGCCGGAGGGGCCGTAGCCGGTCTCGAAGATGACCTCGTCCTTGGGCTTGGATTTGAGCCGCGCCACGATCTTTTTCGCCTCTTCGAACGGCCAGGCGTTCGACTGCTCGGCGAACTTCTTGAGCTCCTCGGGCGTAATTTGCGGCGCAATTTCGGCAGTGGTCATCGACATTCCGGCCTCCGGCGGGCAGACATAGGCAACAGGCGGAACGCCGTCAATTCAAGCCACGAAAAGCAGCCATCTTGAGCCCTTCCAGCGCACCAAAAAGCAAAAATGCCGCCGTTATCGGCGGCGGTCCCGCCGGGCTGATCGCGGCGGAAACCCTGGCCAGAGCGGGCATCGCCGTCACGGTCTACGACCAGATGCCGTCGCTCGGCCGCAAGCTTCTGATGGCGGGGCGCGGCGGGCTCAACCTGACCCACAGCGAGCCGCTGCCGGACTTTCTCAAGCGATACGGCGACGCCGACGAACTGCTGCTCGCTGCCGTTTCGGCATTTCCACCGGCGGCGCTCCGCGCCTGGGCCGATGAACTCGGCGCCGATACCTTCGTCGGCTCAAGCGGCCGCGTCTTCCCTAAAGCGCTGAAGACCTCGCCGCTGCTGCGAACCTGGCTGCTTCGCCTGCGCAATCTCGGCGTCACCGTGAAACTACGGCACCGCTGGGAAGGCTGGGATGACGACGGCCAGCTCCGTTTCAGCACCGGGGGCGAGGAGATTTCTGTGAACCCGGATGTCATCGTGCTGGCCACCGGCGGCGCCAGTTGGCCGAAGCTCGGCTCCGATGGGCGCTGGGTGGACATTCTGCGCGAGCAGAAGGTCGCGGTGGCGCCGCTGCAGCCGGCCAATTGCGGCTTCACGGCATCATGGTCCGATGTGCTTCGCGGCTTTGCCGGTCAGCCGCTCAAACGCATCGCCATCACCTTCGGCGAACGGAGCGCGCGCGGCGAAGCCATGATGACGCAATCGGGCATCGAAGGCGGCGCGATCTACGCGCTGTCCTCGCCAATCCGCGACGCCATCACCAAGGATGGCGCAGCAACCATCACCGTCGACTTGTTGCCCGACGTGACCGTGGCCAAACTCACCGAGCGCCTCTCCGCACCGCGCGGCAAACAATCGCTGTCGAATTTCCTGCGCAAGAACACGCATCTCGCCGCCGTCGCGGTATCGCTGCTGCATGAGGCGGCGCTGGCCAAAGGTGCGCAATTATCGGCCCTGCCCCCTGCCAAAATCGCGGCGCTGATCAAGGCCGTGCCGGTTAAGCTGACCGGCGTGCAGCCAATCGAGACGGCAATCTCAAGCGCCGGCGGCATTCGCTTCAGCGAGCTTGACGCGCATTTCATGCTGAAGAAAAGCCGCGGCGTGTTCGTCGCCGGCGAAATGCTGGACTGGGACGCGCCGACCGGCGGCTATCTGCTGCAAGCGAGTTTCGCCACAGGCGTCGCCGCGGCGACGGGGGCAATCGCGTTTCTCAGAAAGGGCTGATCGGAAAATACCGGAGCCACAAATCGGTGAAGCGCCCCTGCTCCCAGAGCCGGAACAAAGCCCAATTGATGGACTGACGCACGAGGTCATTGCCGCGCCTCACCGCGATGCCGACGCCCTCGCCGAAAAAACGGCTCTCCGTAAAGGGCCCGCCGACGAAGGCGCAGCAGCCGCCCGAATCCGTGCCGTTGAGCCAGAATGCCAACGAGATGCCGTCGCCGAACAGAAGATCGATATCACCCTTCTTCAGCGCGTCGCGCGCTGCCGCCGCATCGGCGAACGGCTTCAACTCGGCCTCGGTAAACAACGTTTTGATATAGGCCTCATGCGCGGTGCCGGCGACGACTCCGACCTTCTTGCCTTCGAGCGCCTGCGGCCGCACGTCGACAATGCTGGCATTGCGCCGCGCCACGAAACGCGCCGGTGTGCGGTAATAGGGATCGGTGAAATCGACACGCTTGCGCATGGCCGGCGTCGCCGCAAACGACGCGATCACCGCATCGCCCTGATTGGCATTGAGGCTGTCGATCAACGTGTCGTAGCGGCGCATCTGCACCGTGCAGGCGACCTTGATCTCCTCGCAAATCATCCGCGCCAGATCGACATTAAGACCGACCGGTGCGCCATCCGGTCCGGCAAAGTTGAACGGCGGATAGTCGGTCTCAGTCAGAAAGCGAATCACAGTGAGGCGCGACAAGTCCGGGCGCTCGGGGCGACGACGCGGGTCCCAGAAACCGGGCACGTCAGTCGGGGTACGGACCGGGTTGGTGTCAGGCGCGTCGACAGGCGGCTGCTCGCGCTGCTCGCCCGGGCGCGGAACATGCGCCTGCGGCCAGGCCGCCGGCACGGTCACGATGAGCATCAGCGCCGCAAATGCCGCGCGCCCCGTCAGCTTTTGGAAGAAGCCCATCGGCCGTCCCGACTTCGATCAGATTCGGGCGGACCATAATGCGTTTTCAAGCGAAGTGGAAACCGGTTCGTCCGGCCGAAGTCGGTTCGCGGCAACGGCTCAAACGGTGAGGTGTTTCTCGATTTCGTGAACCGGCAGCTTGACCAGATCCTTGTCGATCTCGGCGCGCACCGCCGCCTTGAGGCCGTGGCCATAAGCCTGGCGCAGGAAGCCGAGCGCGCGCGGCGGCGCCACCACGATCATCGATTTCACCTGGTGCGTATTGACCGCGTGATCGAGCTTGGAAGCGAGATCGGCGAGAAAGCTCTCTTCTTCCTGGGTGTGCCAGTCGGTCTGCCCGACGGCAGAGCGGCTATGACCAACGGACGAGAACGAGCGGCCGGGCGCATCGGTGCCCAACTCGTGGGTGTTCAGCGCTTTATGCTCGAAGACCTCACGCATTTTCAGGTTGGGGAACTTGGCGTCGCCGACGTTCTCGAGAATGAGCGCCTTGGCGCCGTCGCAGACTACGACCCACTCGCCCTGATTGATAGTTAGCGCCATGAGAACCTCCCTCGGTGACCGGCATTAAAGCGCGGGCGCCGCCGCGGCAATTTGCGGCAGATCAACGCCGGAGGCAGGTATTTGTTGCGGGAGGCTTAATTCGTGCCGTCGAGCAGGCGGCGAGCGATCACCTGCGCCTGGATTTCCGCCGCACCCTCGAAGATGTTGAGGATGCGGGCGTCGCACAAAATGCGCGATACGGGGAATTCCAGCGCGAAACCGTTGCCGCCATGCACCTGCACCGCATTGTCGGCGTTGGCCCAGGCGACGCGGGCGCCATAGAGCTTGGCCATGCCGGCTTCGAGGTCGCAACGGCGGCCGGAATCCTTCTCGCGCGCGGCGTGATAGGTGAGTTGCCGCGCGATCATGATCTCAGCCGCCATCATCACGATCTTGTCCGAAACACGCGGGAAATCTGCGATCGGTCGCGAGAACTGCACGCGCTGCTGCGCGTAGGTCATCGCCTGCTCCATCGCCGCTTGCGCCACACCAATGGCGCGCGCCGCCGTCTGGATGCGCGCGGATTCGAAAGTCTGCATCAATTGCTTGAAGCCGAGACCCTCGACACCGCCGAGCAGGTTCTCCGCTTTCACTTCGAAGCCGTCGAAAGCGATCTCGTATTCCTTCATGCCGCGATAACCGAGCACCTCGATCTCGGTGCCGGTCATGCCCTTGGCCGGGAACGGATTGGCGTCGGTGCCACGCGGCTTTTCGGCGAGCAGCATCGACAGGCCGCGATGACCCGGCTCCTTCGGGTTGGTGCGGACCAGAAGCGTCATCAAATCGGCGCGCACAGGATGCGTGATCCAGGTCTTGTTGCCGTAGACCTTGTAGACATCGCCGTCGCGCACCGCGCGCGTCTTCAAGGAGGCCAGGTCCGAGCCGGTATTGGGTTCGGTGAACACCGCGGTCGGCAGCACCTCGCCGGAAGCGATCTTCGGCAGCCACTTGGCCTTCTGTTCCGGCGTACCGCCGCCGAGAATAAGCTCGGCGGCGATTTCCGAGCGGGTGCCGAGCGAGCCGACGCCGATATAGCCACGCGACAACTCTTCGGAGACGACGCACATCGATTCCTTGCCGAGCCCCATACCACCGAACTCTTCCGGGATGGTCAGCCCGAACACGCCCAGCTCTGACATCTGCGCGATGATCTCGAGAGGAATATAACTGTTGGTGCGGTGCCAGCCTTGCGCGTGCTCGATCACTTCGGCATCGGCGAAGCGGCGCATTTCCTCACGGATCGACTCCAGCGTCTCGTCGAGCCCGGCAGCGCCGATGGTGGCGCCGTGATGCGCGCGCATCAGCTCCATCAATCGGGCGCGGCGCTCAGCGGTGTTGCCGTTCGCGATCAACGCCTCGACACCCGGAGTCATGCGTGCAGCGACCTGCGCCATCGACAAGCCCATGTCGGCGGGCCGTACGATCTCGCTTTGGCTCATGGGAATGCCGCCGATCGCCTGCGCCAGCAATTCGCCGAGCCCGACCCAGGTAAGGTGCTCTTCCATCTCGCCGAAAGCGTCGGCCGCGACCATGCGCTCGGCATAGGCGACAAGCTGCCTCACCGCTTCGGCATAGGTCGCGAGCCAGGCCAGCCCATGGGTGGCGCGCTGCTCGCGATCGAACAGCTTGGCCACGCCATGACCCTCCACGACGACCTTGCCACGCACGCGCACGGTGGCGTCCGCCAGCAGCGCCTCCATGGCCATGGCCGCTTCACGGCCAAGTTCAACAAGGTCCTGGTCGGAAGCGCGGGAAGCGGCATGCGGCATGAGGGTCCTCGGAAGGTCTTTACAAACAGCCGGATGGAGGCCGGCCAAGACTATGCGTGCAGCGCACAAAAGCAAAGGGCAGGTGCCGCCCTGGCCTGCTCATGGCTCGGAAATACCGAAAAATTAACCAAATAAGGCTCTTGTCAGGGTGTCGGAAAGTGCGTGCGGCACTCCCTCCCCACGTCGAGCCCGAACCGGTCATGCGCTTCAGAACCCGGCTTTTTTCGGCGCTGTCCCTGAACCGGCTGCTGACCCGGTTTTCGGTTCGGACCCGCGTCATTGTGCTGGCCCTGGCGCCCCTGGTCGGTTTCGCCGCCAATACCTTGACCTACACCGCCGGCGAGCGCGAGGTCGGCAGCGCCTTCGAGACCGTGGACAGAGCGCACCGCCTGGCCGACGCCAGCCGCGACCTCCGGAACGCCATCGCCCTGATGCGGATTGCCGTGAAGGATTTTGCCCGCGAGCGCGGCTCGTCGCTCGAGGCCTTCCCGCAATCGCTCGATCTCGCCAATCGCAGTCTCGACACCATCGCCCTGCACGCCAGCGCAGACGCCGCGGCGCAAATGCTGACACTGCGCGACGACCTGATGACCATCGGCCGCAACTATGCTGACCTCCATAATATCCAGCGCGTGCTCGGCCTCACCGATAACGAGGGGCTGCGCGGCGCACTCAAGACCTCCGGCAACAGGATCGAAGCGGCCATCAACGACAGCCTGAGCTGGCTTGCCGATGCCGAAGCGCGGCGCATCATGGTGATCCTGCTCAACATGCGCCATCACGAGGCCGAGTACCGGCTCATTTCGAGCGAACTGACGCGCACTCAATTCGAAGCAACCTACCGCGAATTCGTCCAGGTCTCCGAGCGCATCGAAGGTGCGCCGGGTAGAAAGGACAAGCTCGTCGGCGAAATCAGGGATTATCACGACGCCTTCATGGATTGGGTCGCGCTGAATGACCGCACCGCTCCGCTGCGCGCCATCATCGACATAGATAGCCAGAACCTATTGCCGCGCGCGGCGGCGATCATCGCTGCGGCGAATCGCGCCGCAACAACCGCCAGCGACAGGCTCGCGGCAGCACAGGTCCGCACCCGTGAGGGCATCATCCTGGCGGGCCTCGTCATGGCCATCCTCGGCCTCGCCTTCAGCTGGTACGTCGGCCGCAGTATCACCGGACCGCTGCACGATCTGGCCGGCGCGATGAAGCGGCTGGCGGCCGGTGAGACGGCCGCGCGAATCCCGAGCATCGATCAACGCGACGAAATCGGCGGCATGGCGCGTACCGTTCTGGTGTTCCGCGATTCCATGATCGAACGGCAAGAGCTGGCGGAGACACAAAGCGAACATAGCCGCGCCCGCGAGGCGCGAAGCGACAGCATCGCCGCTGCGATCCACCGCTTCGAAGCTTCGAGCGGCGACGCACTCGGCAAGCTGCGCGCCGCCTCGCTCGACCTCGAGCAGAGCTCGACGGTGCTCAACAAGACTGCCGACATCGTCTCGGCCGAAGCGCAAGGTGCCCAGCGCGGCGCCACCGCGGCCTCCAGCAACGTCGCCAGCGCCGCCAACTCGATCGAAGAACTGGCAACGTCCATCGAAGCCATCGCCGCCCAGGCCAATCATTCCAACGACGTCGCCGCGCGTGCAGTGTCGGAAGCCCAGCGCACCGTCAAGACCATGGCCGATCTCGATCAGGCCGCCACCCGCATCGGCGAGGTGGTCGGACTCATCCAGGCGATCGCCGGCCAGACCAATCTGCTGGCGCTCAACGCCACCATCGAAGCGGCGCGCGCCGGCGAAGCCGGCCGCGGCTTCGCCGTGGTCGCCGCCGAGGTCAAATCGCTGGCCGCGCAGACTGCGAAGGCCACGGAAGAAATCGCCGACCAGGTGGGCGGTATACAGACCGCCGCCGCCGGCACGGCCATGGCCATCGAGCAGGTCAACACCATCATTGGCGACATGGCCGCAATCGCCACCGCGGTCGCCGCCACCGTCGAGCAACAGAACGCCGCAGTCGCCGTCATTGCCGAAGGTGTCAGCCGCGCCTCCGATGAAGCCCGTACCGGCGCAGAAGCCATGAGCCGTGTCGCCGGGGTCACGATCGATGCCCGCTCGACCGCCGCCGGGGTGAAGGAACTTGCCGACGCCGTCGCCGTTGAAGCCGGCAGCATCGACGATGAAATCCGCCGTTTCCTGAACGACGTCCGGGCGGCCTGACGGTCCGCGGAAGGGCCGTCCTCGCCGCAACTCGCCCGTGACCACTTGCCAACAACCTGCCCGCTCGCCAACTCTGCGGACACCGACGCAGCTCAGGATCCAAGCGCTTTGCGCATTCTAAAAATTTCATTTCGCGTTGTTCTGGATGCCGGCCGGCAATTCCTCGCCGACGACGGCTGGGCCATCGCCAGCCATATCGCGCTGTCCTTGTTGATGGCGATGTTTCCCTTCCTCATCGTCTGTACCGCTCTGGCTGCGGTATTCTTCGGCTCCGAGAGCTTGGCGGACGAAGCGGCGCGTATTCTGCTGGAGGCATGGCCGGAGCAGGTGGCCGGCCCGATCGCCGCCGACATTCGTGGCGTGTTGACCGGCAGCCGCGGCAATGTGCTGACCTTCGGCGTTTTGTTCGCGCTGTACTTTGCTTCGAGCGGTGTCGAAAGCCTGCGCATCGCGCTCAACCGCGCCTATGGCATGGCCGAGCGGCGGCCATGGTGGCTGCTGCGCATCGAGTCGATCGGCTATGTGATCGTCGGCGCGATTTCGCTGCTGGCTTTCTCGTTTCTGGTGGTGCTGGCGCCGCTGATCTGGAGCCGCATCGTGCGCTACGTGCCGACGCTTGAGCCCCTCAGCGATCTCGTCACTTTCTCGCGCTTTGCCACAGCGGCGTTCGTACTCATCATTTCGCTACTGATCGTGCATCGCTGGCTGCCGGCGGGCCGCCGCAGCTTCATGGAGATCGCACCGGGCATCGTGGCGACGTTGCTGCTGTGGCTGATCGGCGGCGCCGCCTTCGGCCGCTATCTTGCCGACTACGCCTTCGCCTACGTCAACATGTATGCGGGCCTGGCGTCGGCGATGATCGCGTTGATCTTTCTCTATGTCTGCGCGTCGATCTTCATCTTCGGCGGCGAACTGAACTCGGTGGTGCAGAAAATACGGCTCGGCCGCATGGCGACGGCCGACACCGAACCGGTTCATGAAGATCAGGCAAGCCTACCTTGAGCGCGCGGGGCGCTTCTAGGACTGGCCCGCCACTTCCAGCACGTCCTCGAAGCTCTTGAGCCCCGTCGTCGTGGCGTTCACCAGACAGGCCATGTTGCCCGGCGGGTGCTGGTTCTTCCACATCATGGTGTGCGCCTTCGGGATTTCCGTCCACGGGAAGGTCTTGGACAGGCACGGATCGATGCGGCGCTCGAGCACGAAGCGGTTGGCCTGGCTGGCCTGCTTCAAATGCGCGAAGTGCGAGCCCTGAATGCGCTTCTGCCGCATCCAGACGTAGCGCGCATCGAAGGTGATGTTGAAGCCCGTGGTACCGGCGCAGAACACGACCATGCCGCCGCGCTTCACCACCATCGACGACACCGGGAATGTCGACTCGCCCGGATGCTCGAATACGATATCGACATCGCGCTTGCCGGTGATGTCCCAGATCGCCTTGCCGAAGCGGCGCGCTTCCTTGGCCCACTCGTTGTATTCCGGCGAATTCACCTGCGGCAGCTGGCCCCAGCAGTTGAATTCCTTGCGGTTGATGGCGCCCTTGGCGCCGAGATTGAAGACGTATTCCATCTTCGATTCATCGGACACGACGGCGATGGCGTTGGCGCCGGAGGCCGCGACGAGCTGCAAGCCGAACACGCCAAGGCCGCCCGAGGCGCCCCACACCAGAACATTGTCGCCCGGCTTGAGTGTGTGCGGCGGATGGCCGAACAGCATGCGATAGGCGGTGGCCAGCGTCAGCGTGTAGCAGGCCGCCTCTTCCCAAGACAGATGCGCCGGCTTGACCATCAACTGGCGCGACTGCACGCGGCAGAACTGCGCGAACGAGCCGTCCGGCGTCTCGTAGCCCCAGATGCGCTGCGACGGAGAGAGCAGCGGGTCACCGCCATTGCAGTCCTCGTCGTCGCCGTCATCCTGATTGCAATGAACGATGACTTCGTCGCCGACCTTCCAGCGCCGCACCTTCGAACCCACCGCCCAGACGATGCCCGAGGCGTCGGAGCCGGCGATGTGATACGGCTGCTTGTGGACGTTGAAGGGGGTGATGGGCTGACCAAGCCCCGCCCAGATGCCGTTGTAGTTCACGCCGGCGGCCATCACCAGAACGAGCACATCCTCCTCGCCGATCGGCCAGGTCGGCACCGCTTCGATTTGAAACGACTGCTCGGGCGGCCCGTGACGGTCCTGCCGGATCACCCACGCATACATCTTCTCGGGGACATGACCGAGAGGCGGGATTTCGCCAATGTCATAAAGGCTCTTGAGCGGCCCCACCCGCTCCACCTTCGCAACCGCCGGCATCGGCTCGTCTCCTTGGATAACGGCTTGTTTTATTTTTCCGAAGTGAGTGTGACCCAACTCATGCTGCGACGCAATATATCGTCGCGCGCGTTTAA
This sequence comes from Undibacter mobilis, assembly GCF_003367195.1. Lineage (NCBI taxonomy): Bacteria > Pseudomonadati > Pseudomonadota > Alphaproteobacteria > Hyphomicrobiales > Nitrobacteraceae > Undibacter > Undibacter mobilis. Next base: position 703,981 of record NZ_QRGO01000001.1, read on the forward strand.
GAGTTCCGCAAGCCGGCACGGATAGGTTCGCCATCTCACAACCGGCGGCGAACATGGCGGTTTCCAACAGCGAAAACACGGCCCGGCCTCGCCAAGCCCTCCTGACGCGACCGGTGGAACTCGTCAGCGTCGGCCTGCTCGTCCTCACGGCGTCCTATCTTTTAGCCAGCTATTTCAACCATTTGTGGTTGATCGGCGCGGACGGAAATGGCCTTCCGGACGACTTCGTCAATGTCTGGGCCGCCGGCCGGCTGGTGCTCGAAGGCCAGGCGCCATCGGTTTACGACTGGCCCACTCACAAGGCCATGGAGCAGGTCGCGCTCGGCCGGCCCTTCGACGGCTATTTCGGCTGGCACTATCCGCCGAACTTTCTCTTTGTGGCGGCGGCGCTCGCCCTTTTGCCTTATCTGACGGCTTACTTGCTGTGGCTGGCCGTCACCTTCCCGATCTATCTCGCGGCGATCCGGACGATCATTGGCGAACGCAGCGGCTATTTGCTGGCAGCCGCTTTCCCCGGCGTGCTGTTCAACGCGATCGTCGGACAGAACGGTTTTCTGAGCGCGGGATTGATGGGCGCCGGTCTCGTCCTGCTGGCCGAACGGCCCGTCATCGCCGGCCTTGCGTTCGGTATCCTCACCTACAAGCCGCAGCTCGGCATTCTCATCCCGATCGCCCTGATCGCCGGTGGCCATTGGCGCACGATTGCCGCAGCAGCCATCGTGACGATCGCATGGTCGGCGATCTCGCTCGCCGCGTTCGGGTGGCCAACGTGGCAAGGCTTCATCGGCAATATCAGCCATACGTCGGATGCATTTCTCTCCAATGGCTGGGCTAATTTCGGCAAACTACAGACGGCCTTCGGTTTGATCCGTTCGATGGGTGGCAGCGAAACGCTGGCATGGTCGGCACAGGGCGTCATCATCGTGCTCGCGGCTGTCGTCATCGCCGCGCTATGGCGCAGCCGCCTGCCTTATGATGTCAAAGCCGCCGCGCTTGGTGTCGCATCACTCCTGGCGACTCCCTATCTCTATGCCTACGACCTCACCGTACTGGCCGTGCCGCTGGCTTTTCTGTTTCGCCGCGCCGGTCAAACCGGCTTCCTGCCTTACGAACTGGCGACGGTCGGCGCGGCTTGCCTGCTGCTGTTGATTTTCCCCTTCGTTGTTCTGCCTGTGGGCTTCATTGCCGTCGTGCTGATCGCGGGCCTCGTGGCACGCCGCGCCGTGGTGGAGGGCGGCATCGGTACAGTCAGAATTCATATTGCGTTGCAATAAAAAACACGGCACGTTGTGATATTCCACGAGTGCCGCCATGACCGCCGACAAGCAAAAGCGCGATAAACCCTGGATTTTCCGCACTTATGCGGGTCATTCCACGGCTGCGGACTCCAACGAGCTGTACCGCAAGAACCTCGCCAAGGGACAAACCGGCCTGTCGGTCGCCTTCGATCTGCCGACGCAGACTGGTTACGACAGCGACCATGTCCTGTCGCGTGGCGAAGTCGGCAAGGTCGGTGTGCCGATCTCGCATCTCGGCGACATGCGGGCCTTGTTTGATCAGATCCCGCTCGGCTCGATGAACACGTCGATGACCATCAACGCCACCGCGGCGTGGTTGATGGCGCTTTACATCGCGGTTGCCGATGAAACCGGCGCGCCCCGCACGGCGCTGACCGGCACCATCCAGAACGACATCATCAAAGAATACTTGTCGCGCGGCACCTACGTATTTCCGCCGAAACCATCGCTGCGCCTGATCAAGGACGTCGCCATCTTCACCACATCGGAGCTTCCGAAATGGAACCCGATGAATATTTGCTCCTATCATTTGCAGGAAGCCGGCGCGACGCCAGTTCAGGAACTGGCCTACGCGCTCGCCACCGCCATCGCCGTGCTCGACACGGTGCGGAATTCCGGCGAAGTCGATCAGGCCAAATTCGGCGAAGTCGTCGGCCGCATTTCGTTCTTCGTCAATGCCGGACTGCGCTTCGTCACCGAAGTCTGCAAGATGCGCGCCTTCACCGAACTGTGGGACGAGATCACGCGCGAGCGCTACGGGATCACCGATCCGAAGCAACGCCTGTTTCGTTATGGCGTGCAGGTGAACTCCCTGGGCCTCACCGAGCCGCAACCGGAAAACAACGTCGCCCGCATCCTCATCGAAATGCTGGCGGTCACCTTGTCGAAGAACGCGCGCGCCCGCGCCGTGCAATTGCCGGCCTGGAACGAGGCGCTCGGACTGCCGCGTCCGTGGGACCAGCAGTGGTCGCTGCGCATGCAACAAATTCTCGCTTACGAAACCGACCTCCTGGAATACGGCGACATTTTTGATGGCTCGGCCGAGATCACCCGCAAGGTGGAAGAGCTGAAATCCGAGGCCCGTGAAGAGCTCAAGCGTATCGAGGACATGGGCGGCGCCGTCGCTGCGGTCGAAACCGGCTACATGAAGCAGCGCCTCGTCGAATCCAACACCGCGCGGCTCGAGGCCATCGAGCGCGGCGATCAGATCGTCGTTGGCGTCAACAAGTATCTCGAAACCGAGCCCTCGCCGCTCACCGGCGGCATCGCCTCGATCATGACCGTGTCGGAAGAAGCCGAGCATGACCAGATCGAGCGGCTGAATGCCTGGCGTGCGCAGCGCGACAACAAGGCGGTCGCCGAGGCGCTCGCCGCGCTCAAGCGCGCCGCAACGGAGGGCAGCAACATCATGCCGCCGTCCATCCAGTGCGCGAAGGCCGGCGTCACCACCGGCGAGTGGGGCTGGACCCTGCGCGAAGCCTTCGGCGAATACCGCGCGCCGACCGGCGTCGGCAACGCCATGCGCAACGATGTCGAAGGGCTCGATGACATCCGCGCCGATGTCGATCGCGTGTCGTCGAAGCTGGGACGCCGCCTCACCTTCCTGGTCGGCAAGCCGGGTCTCGACGGACACAGCAACGGCGCCGAGCAGATCGCCGTGCGCGCCCGCGACGCCGGCATGCAGGTGGTCTACGAAGGTATCCGCCTGACGCCCGAAGAAATCGTCGAAGCCGCGCGCGACAACAAGGCCCATGTCATCGGCCTGTCGATCCTGTCCGGCAGCCATCTGCCGCTGGTCAAGGATGTGGTCGCGCGCATGAAAGCCGCGGGGCTCGATGTGCCGGTGGTCGCCGGCGGCATCATACCGCCGGAAGACGCCGCCGAACTGGAAAAAGCCGGCGTCGCTGCGGTCTATACGCCGAAGGACTTCGAACTCAACCGCATCATGGGCGACCTCGTCCGCATTGTTGAGCACAAGAACAGCCTGACGAACGCGTAGAAAACGCGCTCATTCCCGCGAAGACAGGATCCGGCTTGCGACCTGGCCTGGGTCCCTCGCCATTGGCGATCTGAAAGAACGCTGTCCTTTGGACGGCTATGCGCGGAGGCGAGCGGCTATCATGGCCAGCGCCTCGGCCAGCCTCGAGGGGCTTACCGGCTTGGTGAGATAGAAATTCATACCGGCCGCGCGCGCTGCCCGCTCATGGTCAGGACCTCCGCGACCGGAAATGCCGATCACCGGCACTTGCCCCGCCTTGCCCGGCAGCGCCTGGATGCGACGCGTCGCCTCCAACCCATCGATATCCGGCAGTGCCACATCCATCAGCACGGCGTCGTAGCCGCCCTGCGCAGCCGCCTTCACCGCCGCCTGGCCGCTCTCGACAAAATCCGCGCGGTGGCCAAGCTCCTTTAGAATCGTGTTCATCACCACGCGGCCGTAAGGATTGTCTTCGGCGCACAGGATGGTGAGAGAACTCGGCGTGCCACCCGGCGCGGTCGCGGCATCGGATGAAACAGCCTTTGCCGGCTTGACGAGCGCCGTCAAAGTGAAGGTCGAACCCTTGCCGGGCTTGCTCGCGACGGTGAGGTCGCCGCCCATTGCGCGTGCAATACGGCGCACGAAGACAAGACCGAGACCGGCGCCGCCATAGCGCCGCGCCACATCTTCATTGGCCTGCGCGAATGGTTTGAACAACCGCTTCACGTCAGCGGGCGCAAGACCGATGCCGGTGTCGGTGAAAGTAAAGGTCAGGCGCATACGGGCACGCACGGCCTTCGTTACCGTCGTGTCGAAGCGGACCGACCCTTCACGCGTGAATTTCACCGCATTGTCGGCGAGATTCTCCAAAGCCGCCCGCAGGCGAAGCGCATCGCCCGTCACCAGAGCCGGCATTTCGCCGATGAAAATCTCCGCGGCGACCGACTTGTTGCCGGCGCGCGCGGCCAGTGCCTCACCGACGGACTCGGCCAGAAGTCGCGGCGAAAACGGCTCTTCTCGGATCACGAGACCCTTGGCGTCGGCACGCACCGCATCGACCAGCAGCGTTACAATCTGCGCCAGATGATCGGCGCCGCTCTTGATCGCATCGGCCCATCCGCGCTCGCGCGTACCGAGATCGGAGGCCGACAGGAGTTCGGCCAGCGCGACAATGCCGGTGAGCGGCGTGCGGATATCATGGGCTACGCCGGCCAGCGCCGCCTCCATGGCGCGCACAGCGGGAAGCCGGCCCGATGATTTTGGCCGCCGTGTCTCGGTTTTCCTGGCCTTGCCGCCGGCCTTTTTGCGCTTCGCCATGCCCTTCGCCCCTGCGCGCGACACTGCCATGGCAGCGCCGCTCAATCGAGCCCGACCCGGCGGCGGATGTCGGACGGGGTTAATCCTTGCGCCCGCAGCTCCCGCAGGGCCGTGGCAGCGGTCGATTTCGACAGCTTGCGGCCGTCGGCATCGAGAATGAGCCGGTGATGGCGGTAACGCGGCGCCGGCAAGCCGAACAGAGCCTGCAGCAGGCGATGCACACTGGTGGCGTGAAACAGATCGAGTCCGCGCACGACATCGGTAATGCCCTGCAAGGCATCGTCCACAACGACGGCAAGATGGTAGCTCGCCGGCGTATCCTTACGGGCGAGCACGACGTCGCCCCATGCCGCCGGATCGGCGGCGATCTCGCCGGTGGCACAATCGCCGGACTCGGACCAGGCGAGGTTCCCGGTCACGCGCGCGAGCGCCTTCTCCATATCGAGGCGCAGTGCATAGGGCGCACCGGATGCCATGCGCTGCGCCCGCTCGTCAGGCCCCATCGATTTTGCCGAACCCGGATAGAGCGGCGCACCATCCGGATCGCGCGGCCACGGCTCGCGCGCGGCGACCAGCGCGGCAATTTCGGCGCGGCTCTCGAAACTCGGATAAACAAGGCCCATCGCCTCAAGCCGTTGCAATGCCGCACTGTAGTCGGCGAAGTGTTCCGACTGCCGCCGCACCGGCCGCTCCCATTGAATCCCAAGCCAGGCCAGTTCCTCGTAAATCGCCGCCTCGTATTCCGGCCGACAGCGCGTGACGTCGATATCCTCAATGCGCAGCAGCATCCGCCCGCCGGCTGCACGCACGGCCTCGGCGTTGAGCAAGGCCGACAGCGCATGGCCCAGATGCAGATAGCCATTGGGGCTCGGGGCAAATCGGAAAACGGGTGGCGGCATCGAACCTCGGCTGTCATGCCCGCGAAAGCGGGCATCCAGTAATCACTGCATCGCGAAATATCGCAAGCGATCGAGCTTACTGGATCGTCCGCTTTCACAGACGATGACATCGCCCTATGTTGCGTGGCATGACGAGGCTCGAATGACCCACTACCTCCACACCCAGGCCGATCTCGAAGCCGGTCTCGCCGACCTGATCCGTATCGATCCGCGCCTTGCGCCGGTCGCCGAAACCGCCGGCGCCTTCAACCTGCGCCGCCGCGAGGGCGGCTATCCCGGCCTGTGCGCCATCGTCTGCGGTCAGCAGCTTTCGACCGCGAGCGCCGCCGCCATTCGCGAGCGATTGTTCAAAGCCTTCGATCCGTTTCATCATGATGCCGTCCGCACGGCACGCAGCGACAAGCTCAAGCGCCTCGGCCTGTCGAACGCCAAGATCAAGGCCGTCAAGGAAATCGGCAAGGCGGTGTCGACTGGCGCCATCGATCTGAACGCCATCGGCGAAATGGACGCCGATTCCGCGCACCAATTGCTCACGGCGTTGCACGGCGTCGGGCCGTGGACCGCCGATATCTATTTGCTGTTCTGCCTTGGCCATGCCGATGCGTTCCCGGCCGGCGATCTTGCTGTGCAGGAAGCCGCCCGCATCGCACTGAACCTGCGCAAGCGGCCAGACCCCAAGGCGCTGACCAAGATCGCGGAGGCCTGGCGGCCGTGGCGCGGCGTCGCGGCGCATCTGATGTGGGCCTATTACCATGTCGTCAAACGGCGCGAAGGCATCAGCGTCGAGACGGCGGCCAAAACTGTCAAAGCCAAAAAGCATTGGCCGCAGATCAAAAAGACAAAGACGTCGGCTAAGAAGACTTTGGCGAAGAAGACTTCGGCTAAAAAGAAAGCCGCAACGGCCGGAAGCGCCAGGAAGACAAAAGGAGCAAAGCGTGCAACTTGACGGACCTCGTCTTGAACCCAAATCCGGCAAGGCGAAACAGCTCGTCGTCTTCCTCCATGGCTACGGCGCCGACGGCAACGATCTGATCGACATCGGGCTGGCCTGGCAGAACCTGCTGCCGGACGCCGCTTTCGTCTCGCCGCATGCGCCGCGCCCCTGCGGCCAGGCGCCGGTTGGCCGCGAGTGGTTTCCGCTGACCTTCCGCGACCCCGATGAGCGCTGGATCGGCGTCAACGCCGCCGCGCCCGCGCTTCAGGCGTTTCTCGATGCCGAGCTGGCGCGCCACCGTTTGCCGGGCGATGCGCTGGCCCTCGTCGGCTTCAGCCAAGGCACCATGATGTCGCTTCACGTCGGGTTGCGCCGCGCCGTCGCGCCCAAGGCGATCGTCGGCTATTCGGGCATGCTGGTATTGCCGGAGGAAGGCGATCTCGACGCCGTTTCGACCGAGATTACCAGTCGCCCGCCGGTGCTCCTGATCCACGGTGATCAGGACCAACTCATCCCGGTGCAGGCGCTCATGCACGCGGCGCAGAGCCTGGCCGCGCTGGGAGTCATGACCGAGTGGCATGTTTCGGGCGGCATCGGCCACGGTATCGACCAAGACGGCCTCCGCCACGGCGGTGAATTCCTCGCACGGCACTTTGCCGCCCGATAGCGGCGTCCCACAAATAGTGGGGCTACCCCTTCTGCCTCTTGCGTCTTCTTCACAATCCCGTCACGCTGCCCTATTAGTAGAGGCTAAGCCGCGTGGCGGCGGCTGTCCTTGGAGGTCGAGGAGCAGCGCGTGAACGTGCATGTTTCGCCAGCCGGATTTCCGGCCCTTGTGCTCAACGCCGATTTTAGACCGTTGAGTTACTATCCGCTGTCCTTGTGGTCCTGGCAGGACACGATCAAGGCCGTGTTTCTCGAACGGGTCAGCATCGTCGCCAACTACGACCAAGCGGTACGAAGTCCCAGTTTCGAAATGAGATTGCCGAGCGTCGTTTCGCTCAAGACCTACGTCAAACCTTCAACTCACCCTGCCTTTACCCGCTTCAACGTTTTTCTGCGCGACCGGTTCTCCTGCCAATATTGCGGCAGCCGCGACGATCTGACCTTCGATCATGTCATTCCCCGCTCGCGTGGCGGCATCACCTCCTGGGACAACGTCATCACCGCCTGCTCGCCGTGCAATCTGCGCAAGGGTTCGCTCACGATGAACGAGGCGCACATGTTCCCAGCGCAGATGCCCTACCAGCCAACAGTGCATCATCTACACCGCAATGGCCGCCAGTTCCCGCCAAACTATCTGCACGATAGCTGGCTCGACTATCTCTATTGGGATACGGAACTGGAACCGTAAGGCTGCGCGCCTCGATCCTGTCGAGGCGCTACGCTACGAATAATCAGCGCCCTGGCAGCATCCGTTTAAGCACGCCGTCGTGCATTACGAAATGATGATAGAGCGCGGCGACCGCGTGCACGCCAACCAGAATCAGCATCGCGAAGTTCGCCAGCACGCCATGGACATCGCCGGTCCACTGCCAGCCCGCCGCCCGCGCGGCGATCAGGTGCGGCAGTTCGTACCCAAACAGGACGATGGGCATGCCGCGCCAGTCGGCGTTGATCCAGCCCAGCACCGGTACCGCCAGTAATAGCGCATATAGCAGCCAGTGGACGATCTGGGACGAGGTTTCCTGCCAGCCTGGAATTCCCGCTTCAGGCGCTGGAGTGCCGCCCTGGACGCGGACGAAAAGACGGATGACCGCAACGCCGAGGATGATGATGCCAAATGTAAAATGCAGGCTGATCAGTGTCGTCACCGGCGTGTCGCGGCGGATTTCCGGCATGGTCCAGGCGACTACAAACTGGGCAATCAACAGCGCGACGATCAGCCAATGCAGAACCTTGGCGCCTCCGCTGTAGCCGGCGAAGGTATGGGTTTTCACGGCATTCATACTGATCCTCGGACAAAATGTTTCGCGAGCAACGGTCTTGCGGTGGAACCCCTTGCTACCTATATGCGTTTCAATCGCGATGTCGAGCGCATGACAGTGCTCCATTGCGCCGCGGTAATACCGCGGTTGACGGCCACGAAAAGCGGGCGACGCCGGATGTACGCGCGCCTCTCCTTCGTGGTCGTTGCTTTTTGCGCTGAAGGTTTTCGCACAGCGTTGAGCGGTTCGCGCCCGATCGTCTGATCGGGCTCGCGTCGTGCTCCGCTGCTGCGAGGCGTGGGTGCGGTTTACGAATACTCTTGTTCGGGCCGCGCCCACGCTGCCTTATTCGGGCTCGGGCCGCGCAAGCGCGGCTTTGGCGCCGAAGGCGGCGACAGCTGCGAGGAACGCCGAGATCAAAACATCGTAACCGGCCATCGAAATGCCGAACAGCCGCCACGCTGCATCGTCACACCGCGCGATGCGTATGGTCTGCAGCCGGTTCAGCATATCGCCGGCTGAGCCGAAATTGTTGACGGGCCCGGAGCAGTCGGCAGGTCCCGGCCAGAATTTCCATTCGACGCCGGCATGGAAGGCAGCAAGCCCCGTATTCCAGAGCATCGCCGCCGCGATCACTAGAAAACCGAGAAACAACACCTTGCGCGAAGCGCCATGGCCGGCGCCAAGACATAGCAATGCTGCCAGCGGCACTGTGACGTAGAACGCCTTGCGTTGATCGAGGCACAGCGCGCAGGGCATGTAGCCAAGCACATGTTCGAAGAACAGGAAGCCGCCGATGGTGGCGAGCCCGACTAGCGCGACAATTGCCGCGGCGCCAGCCACCGGGTCTTTACGGAGTATCGGCAGACTAGTGATCATCCGGCGTATCCAGACTGGGTTGGCGCGTTTCCGGATGAACCGGATTCCGCTTCACCGGCAAAGGCGACGACGCCTCGGGCTGCGGTCACTCGGCTGTCTCTCGCGAGGAAGGTGGTGCCCCTGGCCGGACTCGAACCAGCACACCTTGCGGTACCTGATTTTGAGTCAGGCGCGTCTACCAATTCCGCCACAGGGGCATCTTTCACGGCGCGGGAGCACAGGTCTCGGAAGCCGCCCCCTTGCGCTTCGCGGGCGGGATAATAGCCACGCAAAGCCCGCGGTCAACCGGCGGTTCCACGTGGCGATCGGAAGGTTCCGTGAGCCGGCGATGTGGCGCTTTCGGGGCACGTAGTCAGACCGCAGGAACCTCCCGTGTTGAACGTTATTAAGGCTATCAGGACACGCGTCGAGGAGTAGCGCATGATCAGGACGACAATTTTCGCCGCCGCGGCGGCTGCACTGTTTGCTTTGACAGCACCGGGTCCGGCACAGGCCGCCATGGCCAATCCGGCTCTCGGCACGTCAATGCCGTCGGCGACAGAGAACGTGCAGTATTACGGCCCACGGCATTATCGCGGTTATTATCGCCATCACCACCGTCCCCGCTATTACGGCTATCGTCCGTATCGTTCCTACGGCTATTCCCCGGGCTATCGCCGGTGCGTGACCGTGTGGAATGGCTATCGCTACGTGCGGCGCTGCCGCTGGTAATGAACGCGATGCGCTGCTCGAAACGGCGGGCGGCGCATCGCCCGTTCGTTTCGGGAAGACGATTTTTCTACTGGCAGAGTGCGCGGGAGACGAAGGTCTCGGTGCGGCATTCTGAGCCGCCGCTGCGACCGGACAGATAGACCTGCGCCGGACACACTTCGGCGGTGGTCATGTCGGCGCTCTTGCCGCTTTCGAAGCCGCGCGCCTTGCACATCGCGGTCGCAGCGGCGACACAATCTGGCGCACCATTCGGCGCGGTCCGACACTTCTCGTGTCCAGTGACGACGCGGGCAGCCGGGATACGCGCCACCGCACCGGCGGCATCCTTGGCGCCTTCGACCGTTGATTTGGCGGCCACACCGGCTTCACGCCCTAAATTCTCGACACCCTTGCCAGCATCCTTGAAAGAGGACCCGACGTTGTCAAACCAGCGTCCAATGCTTTCAAAAAGACCAGGTTCTTCCGGCGGCTTGGCGCGCTGATCCTGGGAAAACGCGGCGACCGGTACGATCAGCAGCGCGGCAGCCAGCAGAGCGCCGTGCGCGGTTTGCACCACGCGCCATTCAGCAAAATATCTTGTGCCCAGCATCATCTCTGTTGCGCCTGAATTTGAGCCGCCGACGCCGGCTACACGCGCAATATCGAGTGTGTAGTACAAACTATCGGCGGACAAAAGGGACCGCCCGATTCGGTCAAAATAAGTATACCGCGCCGACAAGCCCGACGACCACCACCGCCGCACTGAGCGCGGTCCACAGACCGAGCCGCTTTTCAATGATGATCCGCGCTTGGTCGCCGTAGCGGTGCAGCAGGAAGGCGATCACGAAAAAGCGCATGGCGCGCGCGATGATCGAGAAGATGATGAACAGGAAGAAATTGTAAGCGGCGAAACCGGAGGTGATGGTCACCACTTTGTAGGGGATGGGCGTCAGGCCCTTGAGCAGGATGATCCAAGCGCCCCACTCGGCATAAGCGTGACGGAAAGTCTCAACCTTGTCGCCGTAACCGTAAAGCTGGATCAGCCAGCCGCCGACCGAGTCGTAAAGCAAGGCGCCGATGGCATAACCGATCATGCCGCCGAGCACCGAGGCGATCGTACACCAAGCCGCAAACCAGTAGGCCCGTTTCGGATGCGCCAGCGACATCGGTACCAGCATGACGTCCGGCGGGATCGGGAAAAACGAGCTTTCCGCAAAGGCGATCGCGCCCATGGTCCAAGTGGCGTGCGGCTTGTGGGCGGCATCAATGCAGCGGTCGTAAAGACGGCGCAGCCAGTTACGCGGGGGGGCGGCCTCGATTGGGGTCATACGCGCACTCATGAAAGGGAATTGTGACGGAGAGACGACGCCTTAGCGCCTTTTGGAAGCCCGCCGAGCTTGAAGGGATACGACCTTCGGCGCCGCCTTTCGGGGCTCCGGCTTGGCCAGATCCTTTGGCAATTTTTCGGCAATGCCAAAAAGCCGCTCGCGGCGGCGCATTTCCGCCCAGACCTGGTCCGGCGTGATGCCGGAATGGACCCAGAGAACCACCAAATTATAAAGCAAATCCGCACTTTCGCGGACCACCGCCTCGGGCTGGCCGTCCATGGCGTCGATCACGACCTCTACGGCTTCCTCCGCCAGCTTCTTGGCCATTTTGGCCCGGCCAGACTGGAGCAGCTTGGCGGTGCGCGATTTCGCCGGGTCGGCGGCCCGGGCGGCCAGAACGGCGTTGTGCAGGCGTGAAATCGAATCGGCCATGATGCACCATAGCCGATCCGTGAAAGGACCACGTTAATGAAAAAGCGGGCGACCCGGAGGCCGCCCGCTTTGTTTATTACCGTCGTTAACGGCCAGCCCGTGTCCTCGTTAGCCACGTCGGACGGTACGAAGGGGACGACCTATCGGGTCTCCCATGGCTGGAGGCCGCGATGGGGATGGTACGGCCCCGGGGAGCCGTAGTAGTGGCGGCCGCGGTAATAATGAGGGCCACCGTCGTAGTAGCCATATCCCCCGTGGCGATAATAGCGATCGCGCTGCGACTCCTGGATCGCAAGGCCTATCAGGGCACCGGCCACCCCGGCGAAGGCTGCTGCGGCCGCAGCGTTATTGCCGCGATGGCGCTTCCTGGAGGTGACTTCGATCAGCGGCGAGCCGTTCGCCGCGCCTTGATGAACCGCCGGAATAGACGCGGCCGGCGCGGCCGAAGCCGCATTGATGCCGAAGGAACTCACCGCAATCACGGCGGCCAGAGCGACGGCTATCGGAATTCTGATGCGCATATGTTGCTCCCTGCGTTTTCTCTCGAGTCCTGATCATTTAACGCAGCGGAACCCGCAATCCTGTGCCGCGGACATATGAGCAAATGGGTCAGCGTGGCAGAATGACGCAGCGTGACGGGCAAGCTATCAATATCGTTTGTCTATTCGTCTTCCGCCAACAGCGTCGCGTTGCCGCCCGAAGCCGCGATGTTCACAGTCAGCACCTGTTCCAGCGCAAAGCGAGACAGATAGTTCGGCCCGCCGGCTTTCGGCCCGGTGCCGGACAGACCATTGCCGCCGAAGGGTTGTGAACCGACCACGGCGCCGATCATATTGCGATTGACGTAGACATTGCCGTTAGCCAGGCGCGCCGCGATCCTGTCGATCATTGCATCGATGCGCGAATGAATGCCGAGCGTCAGGCCGTAGCCATTGCCAGCGATATCGGAGAGCAGCGTGTCAAGTTCGTTGGCGCGCCAACGCACGACATGCAGCACCGGACCGAAGACTTCTTCCTTGAGATCGCTGGCGCGTTCGAGTTCAATCATCGCCGGCGCGACAAAAGTGCCCCCGGCCGGACCCGCGTCGCCGCGAAAACGCAGCGCATCGTGCGAAGCCATAGTGTCGATCCAGCGATCGAGCTTGTCCTTCGCCTCTTTGTCGATCACCGGACCGACATGGGTGGCGAGATCGCGCGGATCGCCGATCCGCAATTCGCGCACCGCGCCCTCAATCATCGTCAGAATCTTGTCGGCGACATCGTCCTGCACGCATAGAAGCCGCAGCGCCGAACAGCGCTGGCCGGCAGAACGGAAAGCCGACATCACGACATCGTCCGTCACCTGCTCGGGCAGCGCCGTGGCATCGACGATCATGGCGTTGATGCCGCCAGTCTCGGCAATCAGCGGCACGATCGGCCCATCCTTGGCGGCAAGCGCCCGGTTGATAAGGCGCGCGACTTCAGTCGACCCGGTGAAGGCAACCCCCGCGACCGCCGCATGGCCGGTGAGCCACGCGCCGACCTTGCCATCGCCCGGCGCCAGATGCAGTGCCGTCGCCGGCACACCGGCTCCATGCAGCAACTTCACGGTCTCGAAGGCGATCAGCGGCGTCTGCTCGGCCGGCTTGGCGACGACACTGTTGCCGGCCACCAGCGCGGCGGCGATCTGGCCGATGAAAATAGCGAGCGGAAAATTCCAAGGGCTGATGCAGACGAAGACGCCGCGGCCACAATGGCGAAGCTGATTGCTCTCGCCGGTCGGCCCGGGCAGCGTCTTCGGTGCGAAGTCGTTCAGCGCCCGCGCCGCGTAATAACGGCAGAAATCGGCGGCCTCGCGGACTTCCGACATGCAGTCGTCAATGGTTTTGCCCCCTTCGCTCTGCAGTAAGGCGGTCAGCCGGCCACGATTATCTTCGATCAGATCGGCGGCGCGTTCCAGCGCCGCAGCGCGGACGTCCACGCTAGTTGCGTTCCACGACGCAAAGCCTGCCGACGCAGCTGCCATCATCGCGGTCACATTTGCCTCGTCGCATTCCACAATGCTGCCGACTTTCCGGCCGTCGATCGGCGACAACACATCCCGGCTCCTCCCTTTGACGGCGAGGCCATCGATCAGTGGCGCGGCATCGATAAAGGCCGGCGCCGCGGCAATCTCGGCGCGCAGCGCGGCAAGCGAGTCGGCATGACCGAACTCGACACCAGTCGAATTCTTGCGCTCCGGCGCGAACAAATCGCGCGGCAGGGGAATGTGCGAATGCCGCGCATGAGCCGGATCGGCGATCCAGGCTTGTGGTCGCTTGAGGATGTCGGCAATTGGCACGTCGGGATCAGCGGCCACCGAAACGAAAGACGAATTGGCGCCGTTCTCAAGCAGACGACGCACAAGATAAGCCAGCAGATCGGCATAGCCGCCGACCGGCGCATAGGTGCGGCAGGCCGTTTGCGGCTTCTCGGCAAGCAGCGCGCCATAGAGCGCATCGCCCATGCCGTGCAGGCGTTGGAATTCAAAGCCTGCACTGTCGCCCGCGTCTTCAAGCACGCTAGCGATGGTCAGCGCATTGTGGGTGGCGAATTGCGGATAGATGCGCGGCCGCAAGGTGAGCAGCTTGCGGGCGCATTCACCGTAGCTGAGATCGGTCATCGCCTTGCGTGTGAACACCGGATAGTCGGTGAGGCCACGTTCCTGCGCGCGCTTGACCTCGGTATCCCAGTAGGCGCCCTTGACCAGCCGCACCATCAAACGGCGGTCGAGGCACTCGGCGAGCGCGGCGATCCAGTCGATCACCTGCGGCGCGCGCTTTTGATAGGCCTGGATGGCAAGGCCGAAGCCGTCCCACCCCGCCAGCGATGGATCGCGCAAGGTCGCTTCGATCACGTCCAGCGACAATTCGAGCCGATCGGCTTCCTCGGCATCGACGGTGAAGTTGAGATCATAGTCTTTGGCCTGGCGCGCGAGATCGAGCAGACGCGGCGGCAGTTCGGCCATCACGCGGTCGCGCGACAACGCCTCGTAGCGCGGATGCAGCGCCGACAGTTTCACCGAAATGCCAGGCCGGCGCGGTAAAGCGGCATTGCCGGCGGATTGTCCGATGGCGTCGATAGCCTTGGCGTAGGAGTCGAAATAGCGCGCGGCGTCGGCAGCGGTGCGGGCGCCCTCGCCAAGCATGTCGAAGGAATAGAGAAATTGCCGGGCCTCGCCGGCGCGGTCGAGCGCAGCCTCAATGGTCTGGCCAAGCACGAAATGCGAGCCGAGCAACTTCATTGCCTGCCGGGTGGCCGTGCGCACCGCCGGCAGGCCGAGCCGCTTCACTAACGTATCGACAATGCCCTCCGGCGTTTCACCAGGCGCGATCACCCGCGCCGTGGCCGCCAGCGCCCAGGCCGACGCCGACACCAACAGTGTGCCGGAGCGGCGGTCACCTTGATTCCAGTCACCGCCCTTGAGCTTGTCCTCGATCAGGCGGTCAGCGGTGGCGCCGTCGGGAATTCGCAGCAGCGCCTCGGCCAGCACCATCAGCGCCAGGCCTTCCTTGGTCGACAGCGCGTAGGCGTGGAGGAAATCCTCGACTCCCCCGAGACCGCCGACCCGCGACCGGATCGCCTCGATTAGTCGCGTCGCCTGGGCGTCAATGCGCGCTTCCACGGCAGCGTTACGCGGGCCAGCGGCCAGGAACCGGGCGGCAATGACCTCGTCCGGCGGGGCGAAAGCAGCACGAAACGGAGAAAGTTCGGGCGAAGACCGGGCGGGCATGACAGCGACCTTGGCTGGACCTAATTTTCCAGTCCTTAAAATACATTATATAGTGATACTATCTATAAAGATGGCTATAAATTAGTGCGAATCACCGATTCGGAAGTTAAATTAGTGATTTCAGGTATCGACAAGACTGATCGCCGCCTGCTCACCGAACTGCAACGGGACGGCCGCATCGCCGTGGTGGCGCTGGCCGAAAAACTAGGCCTATCGCCGACGGCCACCACCGAGCGGCTCCGCCGACTCACCCGCGACGGCTACATCCTCGGCTACTCGGCACGGCTCAACCCGGAAAAGCTTGACCGCGGCCTGCTGGTCTTCATCGAAGTCAAGCTCGACCGCACCACGCCCGATGTGTTCGACCGGTTCGCCCAAGCGGTCGCCCGCGCGCCAGAGGTTCTCGAATGCCATATGGTGGCCGGCGGCTTCGACTACCTAGTGAAGACCCGGGTCGCCGACATGAATGCCTACCGCCGTTTCCTCGCCGAGGTGCTCCTGGCTTTGCCGGGCGTGCGGGAGACACACACCTACGCCGTCATGGAAGAGATCAAGAGCTCGGCCGCCCTACCAATCTGATTTCACAAGTCGGTACCGGTGCAACTTCGTCGCAGGCGACAAATCGCCCCGAGCATACCTTGCTCTTTGGCACGGCATGTTCTTTGCTAGTCCGTGCTTTAGAAAAACTGGCCGGGAACGCATCGCCGGGTGCGCGGGCCGTCACCAAAGAGGATGCCTCTCCATGCGCGCTTTCGCAGCCGGCCGGCCGGCAAACTTCAAGTTGGCAAAACGATTGGGCGGATTGATGTTCGCCGCCGCGGTAACGGTAACCGCCGGATCGATACCGGCCGCCGCGCAGGAAACGATCATCAAATTCAGCCTGGACTTCAAATTCGAAGGGCCGTCGGCGCCCTTCCTGCTGCCGCTCGACAAGGGCTACTACAAGGCCGAAGGCCTCAACGTCACCATCGACAGCGCCTCCGGCTCGCTGGAGCCGATTACACGCGTCGCGTCCGGCACCTATGACATGGGCTTCGGCGACATCAACTCGCTAATCAAATTCCGTGACGCCAATCCGGGCACGCCGATCAAGGCCGTGTTCATGGTCTACAACAAGCCGCCCTTCGCTGTCGTCGGCCGTAAGAGCCGCGGCGTCTCCAAGCCGAAGGACCTCGAAGGCAAGAAGCTCGGCGCCCCGGCGCCGGACGGCGCCTATGCGCAGTGGCCGATCTTTGTCGAGGCCAACGGCATCGACGCCTCCAAGGTCACGATCGAAAACGTCGGCTTCCCGGTGCGCGAACCGATGCTGGCAGCGGGTCAGGTTGACGCCATCACCGGCTTCTCGTTCTCGTCCTTCATCAACCTCAAGGACCGCGGCGTTGCTGTCGATGACATCTCAGTGCTGCTGATGGCCGATTACGGCGTAAATCTTTATGGCAACGCCATCATCGTCAATCCGAAGTTTGCTGCCGATCATCCGAAAGCGGTGCAGGGCTTCATCAAGGCCTTCCTCAAGGGTTTGAACGAAACTATTAAAGACCCGGCGGCCGCGGTCGATTCCGTTCTCAAGCGCAACGACGTCGCCAAGAAGCCGACCGAACTAGAACGCCTCAACATGGCGCTCAAGGACAACATCGTTACCGCCGAGACCAAGGCCAATGGCTATGGCGGCGTCGATGCGGCGCGCTTTGCCAAGGCCGTCGACCAGATTGGCCTGACCTACAAGTGGAAGGGCACAAAGCCAACAATGGCCGACATCTTCGACGCCTCGTACCTGCCGCCGGAGAAGGACCGCAAGTTCTGACGGTATCGCGGCGATGTCCGCTTTCGTCTCGCTCCATAATGTGAACCACGCCTATGGCGCGGGTACGGCGCTCGCCGTCGAGAATCTCTCGATCGAGGTTGGCGAGGGCGAGTTCGCCGCGGTGGTCGGTCCCTCCGGCTGTGGCAAATCCACACTGATGAAGCTCGCGACCGGTCTCCAGTTTCCGCAAAGCGGATCGGTGACCGTCGCGGGCGACCGCGTCACCAAGCCGGTGAAAATCGCCGGCATGGCATTCCAGGCGCCGACGCTGTTGCCGTGGCGCTCGACGCTGGAAAACCTTCTGTTGCCGCTCGAAATCGTCGAACCGCACCGCAGCGAGATGCGACGCCGCAAGGTCGAGTTCGCCGCGCGCGCCAAGAACCTGCTGGCATCGGTCGGTCTGCGCGATCAGGGCGACAAGTTTCCGTGGGAGTTGTCCGGCGGCATGCAGCAACGCGCATCGCTGTGCCGGGCGCTGATCCACGAGCCGAAACTTCTGATGCTCGACGAGCCCTTCGGCGCACTCGATGCCTTCACCCGCGAAGAACTGTGGTGCGTCATCCGCGACCTGCAGGCCGCACGCAAGATCACCGTCATTCTGGTGACGCATGACCTGCGCGAAGCGGTGTTCCTCGCCGACCGCGTCTTCGTCATGTCTTCGCGACCGGGCCGTGTCATCGTCGAGCGCAAGATCGAGCTGCCGCGGCCGCGCGACCTCGAAGTGACCTTCACGCCGGAATTCCAGGACATTGTCCACGAATTACGCGCGCACATCGTCAAGGCGCGGCAATGACGATGACCCGCACCAATATCCTCATAAAGGCCTCGCCCTGGCTGTTCACCATCGCGTTGTTCGTCGTCTGGGAAGCGGCGGTGCGGATCTTCAAGATCCCGACATTCTTCCTGCCGCCGCCGAGCCTGATCGCGATGGCCTTCGTCGAATTTTCCGGGCCGATCGCGCGCAATTCATGGATCACGCTGCAGACGACCATGATCGGATTCGGTCTCGCCGTCGGCTTCGGCTTATTGCTCGGCTTGCTGGTCGGCTGGTCGCGCGCGATCTATGCCGGCCTTTATCCGCTAATGATCGGTTTCAACGCCATCCCGAAGGTGGCGCTGGTGCCGATCCTGGTGTTGTGGTTCGGCATCGGCTTCGTACCGGCGGTTCTGACCGCGTTCCTGATCTCGTTCTTCCCGATCGTGGTCAACGTCGCCACCGGCCTTGCCACCATCGAGCCTGAACTTGAGGACGTCTTAAAGGCGCTGGGCGCCTCCAAGCTCGACATCATGCGCAAAGTGGGCATTCCGCGCACGCTGCCGTATTTCTTTGGCTCGCTGAAGGTAGCGATCACGCTCGCTTTCGTCGGCTCGGTGATTTCGGAAAGCGTGGCGTCGAACTACGGCATCGGCAACCTGATGCTGCAGGCGCAAGCACAATTCCAGGTGCCGCTGATCTTCGCCGGCCTTGTGGTGCTGGCGATCGAAGGCATTGCCATGTACGCGGTCATGGCGCTCCTGGAGAAACGCATGACCGGCTGGGCGCAGCGCTCGGGCTTCGGGCAGAACTGAGCGGTCTCAGGCCGCCGTATCCTTATTCGCAAACAAGCCGGCAACACCCCCAGGCATGGCCGGCATACGTCTGCCCATCCTGGCGGCAATGTCGTCGGCCAACTGCTCATAAATTTCGCGCGCACCGCCCTCGCGGACGAAGATACCGCCATACGCATGACTTAACGCCGGCAGCGGCAGATCATCGCCGATGATCATGCCGTCATCGATGGCGCGGCGGCGGGTAATGGGCATCACGCCGAGTCCAGCGGCCACGGCGCCGGACAGGCTGGCCATAACCGGTCCAACGAAGACCTCTTCCCACCCCAGTCCCGCCGCCCGCAACGCGCTGGCCGCAGCGCGGTGATAGACGCTGGGCTCTCCGCTCGAGATAAGCGGCACCGGATCGCCCGGATCCAGACGAATGTTAGGACCGCGCACCCAGACCAGCGGCGCGGCCCAGACTTCGTGGGCATCACGCGGCTCGCCAGTCGATAAACCGACGAACAGATCGATCTCGCCGTCGCGCAACTGCCGCATCAGCGGTTCAGTGAAACCGGCGCTTATATGGAAACGCACCGCCGGAAAACGGGCCCGAAACGTCGCCAGAATGTCGGGCAGCAGCATCAAGGTGTAATCGCTCGATGTGCCGATTCGGATGACGAGTTCCGGCCGTCGGCCACCGCCGAGATGTACGATCTGGTCGTTGATGGACAACAAGCGCCGCGCATAGCTGACGACTATCTCACCGTGCGATGTCAGGCTGACGCCCTGCACCGTACGATCGAAAATATCGTCGCCCAACAGCGATTGCAGGCGCTTGATTTGCGCGCTGACGGCCGGCTGGGTCACCCCCAGCGAATTGGCGGCCTTCGTAAAACTTCGATTATCGACCACTGCCACGAACGTACGCAGCAAATCGGTCGGAATGTTCGTCATGGTGCCGCCCCCCTAGTGACCGCTCACCTAATCGAACCACCCTGGTCCGGTAAAAAATGTAACACGCCCGGTAGACGGTTCAATTTCTCCCTCATAACGGGTTGTACAGATTTATACGGTTGCACGGCAAAGGAACCATACCCGGTAGATATGCACCGTGCTGTCCAAAATTGAACACTGCCCGCATTATATTTCGAGGAGCCAAAGGTATCCCGTTCACATACCGGATCGGCCGCTATTTGATCCGCTCAAGAATACTGACGTAATTGGCAACGGCGGCGCCGCCCATATTGAAAATGCCACCAATAACGGCGTTCTTCACCTGAATGTCGCGGGCGGTTCCGGTCAGTTGCATGGCAGTAAGCGCATGCATCGATACCCCGGTAGCGCCGATCGGGTGCCCCTTAGCCTTCAAGCCACCGGACGGATTGACCGGCAACTTGCCGTCCTTCTGTGTCCAGCCTTCCTTGATAGCGCGGGCGCCTTCGCCCTCCGGCGTCAGGCCCATCGCCTCGTATTCGATGAGCTCCGCGATGGTGAAACAGTCGTGTGTCTCGACAAAGGACAGATCGTCGAGCGCGAGACCTGAATTTGCCAAAGCACGCTGCCAGCCGAGAGCGCAGCCCTCGAACCTGAGGATGTCGCGCTTGGCCATCGGCAGGAAGTCTTGCACATGTTCCGCAGCGCGGAAAGCTACCGCCTTGCCGAGCTTCAGCGCAGTCTCAACATCGGCGAGCACTACCGCCGCAGCGCCATCCGACACCAGCGAGCAATCGGTACGCTTCAGCGGACCGGCGACATACGGGTTCTTCTCGCTTTCATTGCGGCAGAAGTCGTAGCCGAGATCCTTGCGCATCTGCGCAAAGGGATTGCCGACGCCGTTCTTGTGGTTCTTGGCCGCGATCAGAGCGAGCGCGTCGGACTGGTCGCCGTATTTCTGGAAGTAAAGCCCGGCGATCTTGCCAAACACACCGGCAAAGCCGCCTTCGATCTCGGCCTCGTCGCGAACATAGGACGCCTTCAACAGGTTTTTGCCGATCTCGGCCGGCGGCGTGGTCGTCATCTGCTCGACGCCGACCGCGAGCACAATGCGTGCTGCCTTAGCCTCGATTGCTTTGATACCTTGGTGGACGGCCGCCGATCCGGTAGCACAGGCATTCTCAACCCTGAGGGCGCGCTTGAAGCGCAGATCGGGCGAAGCCTGCAGCACCAGCGAGGCGGTAAAATCCTGGGCCGAGAAGCCGGCGTTGAAATGACCGAGCACGATCTCGTCGACATCACGCGGCTCGATACCGGCATCGGCCAAAGCCTCGGTCGCCACCTTGACGATCAGGCTTTCGACAGTCTCACCCGACAGTTTGCCAAAGGGACTATGGGCCCAACCCACGATCGCCGCAGTCATTGCTACCTCCCGGAATTCATTGGTCGACTTGGCCGGCCGAAGCGGGCGGCCCAAATGGGGCCGCTGCCGAATTTTGGTCGCATTAACCGGCGATGGAAAGCCGTTTCGTGATTGACCATAAGTTCAATTCCGCCCCGGGCCGGCTTTGCCTCGCATCGTCGGCTTAGATAGCCTAAAAGCACCGTTCGCGGAACTTGCGATTCCCTCCGGGTTCCATTCTCGGCCACCGATCGGATTGCGACCTTGCCGTTTTCTAGCCTTCGACCCCGACTTATTCTCCTGACCATCGCCGCGGGCATGCTCGCCACGATGGCGCCCGGCCGCGCGCAGGCCGAAGCTCTTCTTCTGATCGAGGCCTCCACCGGCAAGGTGTTGCACGCCGAGAACGCCACCTATCCGTGGTATCCGGCGTCGGTCACCAAGCTGATGACACTTTACACCACGCTGAAGGCGATCAAGGACCGGAAGGTCGGCTACGACACGTTGCTCACCGTTTCGAAAAATGCAGTGGCGCAGCAGCCAACCAAGATGGGCTTCAAACTTGGCACCACAGTCACCGTCGATAACGCCCTCAAGATGCTGATGGTGAAATCGGCCAACGACGTCGCCGTCACCATTGCCGAAGGCGTCGGCGGCTCGCTCGAAGGCTTCGCCGACCTGATGAACGCTAATGCGCGCCGTCTTGGCATGACGCAGTCCCACTTCATCAACCCGAACGGACTGCCTGCCGAGAATCATGTGTCATCGGCACGCGACCTCGCCATTCTCGCCCGTGCTCTGATCAACGAATTCCCGCAGGACGACGCCTATCTGCATGTCCACGCGATCCGCTACGGCAACCGCGTCATGCGCAACTACAACAACCTGCTCGACCGCTATCCGGGCGCCGACGGCATGAAGACCGGCTTCATCTGCGCATCCGGCTACAATCTGGTGGCGTCGGCGACGCGCAATGGCCGCCGCCTGATCGCTGTCGTGCTCGGCTCCTATTCGGGCGCGACGCGCGCGCAAAAGGCGGCACAGTTGCTCGAGCGTGGTTTCGACGGCAACGGCCTGAGCTGGCTGACGCCGCAGCTCGGCACCGTCGACAAGCTGGCGCCGATCGACGCCGCTCCGCCCAACCTGCGCGAAGAAATGTGCGGCGGCCATCGCCGCAAGCCACCGTCTGAAGACAACCAGGAAGAAGAAGTCGAAAACGTTGATGCCTCGGCCACGCCCGGGGGCGGGCCGGCCTTCATGCTGTCGAACCTGAAACCAGCCGCCGGCAAATATGTGCTCGGCCCGCCGGTGGAAACCGTACCGCCGGTCGTCGTCTTTACAGGCCCAGCCAGTCACCCCGATCCGGTCATCGCCACCGCCGCCCCCGGTAAAAAGAAAAAGAAAGTCGCCGCCAAGCCCAATGGCGAGGGCGCCTCGGGCGACAAGCCGAAAAGCTCGGCCAAGAAGCAGGCCAAGCCCAAAGTCACATCGGCCGCGCAATGACAAACACCAACCCTGCCCCGGGCGCTGCACCGCCGACGACGCGGCGCACGCCGCCCGAGCCGATCCCGTTGTCGCTGCTGACGGGTTTTCTCGGCGCCGGCAAGACGACGTTGCTGAACCGCCTCCTGAAAGACCCGGCGCTCGCGGGCACCGCCGTGATTATCAACGAATTCGGTGAGGTTGGCCTCGACCATCTGCTGGTCGATTACATCGACGACAATACGGTGCTTCTGCAGTCGGGCTGCCTGTGCTGCACCATGCGTGGAGATCTCGTCGACGCGCTGGAGAAGCTGCTGCGCGATCTCGACAATGGCCGCGCCAAGTTCTCGCGTGTCCTGCTCGAGACCACCGGCCTCGCCGATCCGGCGCCGGTGCTGCATACCGCGATGGTGCATCCCTATCTCGTCAAGCGATTTCGACTCGACGGCGTCATCACCGTGGTCGATGCGGTCCACGGCGAGAAAACGCTCAACGAACATGCCGAAGCCGTGAAGCAGGCCGCTGTCGCCGACCGCATTGTGCTGTCGAAGACCGACATTGCAAGGCCGATGGAAACCCGGGCTCTGATCGACCGCCTCAAGGCACTCAACCCGGCGGCCGCCATTCTCGACGCCGCCCATGGCGAGGCCACCCCTGACCGGCTCCTCAATTGCGGCCTCTATGACCCGTCCCGCAAAATTCCCGACGTCGGCAAATGGCTGGCGGCCGAAGCCTATGAGCCGGGTCACGATCATGACCATGACCACAGTCACAATCACCGTGGCCATCATGATCACCACAACCCCCACCATCACGACATCAACCGACACGACGAACACATAAGTTCCTTCGCGCTGCGCACAGACAAACCGATCCCGGCGGGCACGCTCGACATGTTCTTTGAGCTTCTGCTTGCGACCTATGGCGAGAAGGTGTTGCGTCTGAAAGGCATCGTGAACGTCATTGAGCACCCCGAGGCCCCGCTGGTCGTCCATGGCGTGCAGCATGTGCTGCATCCGCCGGCGCGGCTGCCGCGCTGGCCGGATGACGACCATACGACACGGCTGGTCTTTATCACCCGCGATTTGCCGCAACGCACAGTAAGCGACCTGTTCGACGCCTTTGTCGGCGTGACCAAAGCGGATCAGCCCGACCGCACCGCCCTGACCGACAACCCGCTGGTGCCATTCGGCGGACGCTGACGGCGCCGCCGCGACATGTGCGCTATTGCGCCCCCTTGCGCGCCAACTCGACTCGATTGATGCTGCCGACAGCCGCCCGCTCCCATTGGCGGCAGCCGAGGGGACCCGTCATGGAGAAGATTTGGCTGCGCAATTATCCGCCGGGCGTGCCAGCCGAGATCGATCCGAGCCTGTACCCGTCGCTCGTCGCCATGATCGAGGAAAGCTTCAAGGCTTATCCCGACCGCACGGCGTTCGTCTGCATGGACAAGCGGATGAGCTATCGCGAGCTCGACGACGCATCGCGCGCCTTCGCTGCCTTCCTGCAAAGCCTTGGCCTGAAGCGCGGCACCCGCATCGCGATCATGATGCCCAACATCCTGCAAAGCCCGGTCGCCGTGCTCGGTGCACTGCGTGCCGGCATGACCGTGGTCAATGTCAACCCGCTCTATAAGGCGCGCGAGCTCGAATTCCAGCTCAGTGATTCCGGCGCCGAGGTCATTGTCGTTCTGGAGAATTTCGCGTCGGTGCTGCAGCACGCGATGCCGCACACCAATGTCAAGCACGTCATCGTCGCCACCATGGGTGACATGCTCGGCCTCCTCAAAGGTACGATCGTCAATCTGGTGGTGCGGCATTTCAAGAAGATGGTGCCGGCACACGACCTGCCCGACCCACACACCTTCAAGGAAGTGCTCGGCAAGGGCCGCAGCCTGCCTTACACGCGGCCTGAACTCGGACCTGACGACATCGCGTTCCTGCAATACACCGGCGGCACGACCGGCGTGGCGAAGGGCGCAATCCTGCTTCACCGCAACCTACTCGCCAACATGATGCAGGTCGGCGCGTGGTACAAGCCGATGGTGGCACTACCACCACCAATCGACAAACTCATCATTGTTACGGCGCTGCCGCTCTATCACATCTTCGCACTGACGGCGTGCCTTTTGTTTGGTGTGCGCATGGGCGCGACGTCTCTGCTCATCCCCAATCCACGCGACATTCCAGGCCTGATCAAGGAACTCGCAAAATTCCAGGTAAACTTCTTCCCCGCTGTCAACACGCTCTTCAATGCATTGCTGCATCATCCCGATTTCAAGTCGATCGACTGGAGCATGCTCAAGAGCACCATCGGCGGCGGCATGGCGGTGCAGAAACACGTCGCCGAAGAGTGGATGAAGGCGACGGGGCGGCCGATCATCGAAGGCTATGGCCTGTCGGAAACCTCGCCAGTCCTGTGCTGCAACCGCGGCGACATTACCGAGTTCACCGGGACCATCGGCTATCCCGTACCGTCGACCGAAATCTCGATCCGTGACGACGCCGGCAAGGAGTTGCCGCTCGGCGAAGCCGGCGAAATCTGTGCGCGCGGCCCGCAGATAATGCCCGGCTACTGGAACCGGCCGGATGAAACCAGACTGGTGATGACAAGCGACGGCTTCTTCCGCACCGGCGATATCGGCACCATGGATGCCGAAGGCCGCGTCAAGATCGTCGACCGCAAGAAGGACATGATCTCGGTGTCGGGTTTCAAGGTGTTCCCGAACGAAGTCGAGGATCTGGCAATGTCGCAAGGCGGGCTGGTGGAATGCGCCGCGGTCGGCGTGCCGGATGAGAACTCCGGCGAGGCCGTCAAGCTGTTCGCGGTGAAGAAGTCTCCCAACCTGACCGAGCAGGACGTACGCAAATATCTCGCCGAGAAGCTCGCGGCCTACAAGGTGCCGAAGCACATCGAGTTCCGCAACGAATTGCCGAAAACCAATGTCGGCAAGATCCTGCGCCGCGCGTTGCGAGACGGCGAATAACTCACTGCATTAGTGTTTTCAGGGTATTATGACCTCATCACAACTCGCCACTGCTTCCGAGGTCGTTTCGTTCTGGCGCGAGGCCGGACCGGAGGCCTGGTTTAAGAAAGATGACGCCTTCGACGCCGCCATCCGCGAGCGCTTCCTGCCGACCTATGAAGCCGCCGCCGACGGCAAACTGTCGTCATGGGAAAGTCACGCCGAGGGCGCTCTAGCGCTGCTGATCCTGCTGGATCAGTTTCCGCGCAACATGTTCCGCGGCGAGGCGCGCATGTTCGAGACCGACCCAATGGCCCGCGCGATCGCCGCCGGTGCGCTGGTGCGCGGCTTCGACGCCGAAACGTCGCACAACATGCGCTCTTTCTTCTATCTGCCGTTCGAGCACTCCGAGAGCCTGAAGGATCAGGAGCGTTCGATCGCCCTGTTCAGGGCAACCGGCGATGCCGACCTTCTCAATTGGGCGGAGGTTCACGCCGACATCGTCCGCCGCTTCGGCCGCTTCCCGCATCGCAATGCCGTACTCGGACGCACGACCACGCCCGAGGAGCAGTCGTTTCTGGACGACGAAGCCAGCTTCAAAGGCTGATGATTTTGGCGGGCACAGCATGACCAAATTTCACGGCGTCTATCCCTACCTCGTCTCGCCCATCGATGCCGAAGGCAATATCAAGACCAGCGTACTGGCGAAGCTGTGCGACGATCTCATCAAGGCCGGCGTGCATGGCCTGACGCCGCTCGGCTCGACTGGCGAGTTCGCCTATCTGTCGCGCGATCAGCGCGAGACCGTGGTCCGAACAACCATCGAGGCCACCGGCAAGCGCGTGCCGGTGATTGCCGGCGTCGCCTCGACCTCCACCGCCGATGCCGTCGATCAGGCGCGGCGCTATCAGAAATTCGGCGCCGACGGCATTCTCGCGATCTGCGAAGCTTACTTTCCGCTCAAGGACGCGCAGATCGAGAGCTATTTCCGATCCATCGCCAATGCCGTTGATATCCCGACCATCATCTATACCAATCCAAATTTCCAGCGCAGCGATCTCACTATCGATGTCATCGAGCGGCTGGCGCAGCACCCACGCATCGTCGGCATCAAGGACGCCTCAACCAATACCGGGCGGCTGCTGTCGATCATCAACCGCACGTCGGACATCGATGTGTTCTCGGCGTCGGCGCACATTCCCGCTGCGGTAATGATGATTGGCGGCCGAGGCTGGATGGCGGGGCCTGCCTGCGTGGTGCCGAGGCAGAGCGTCCTCCTCTACGAACTGTGCAAGGCGCAGAAGTGGGATGACGCCATGACGCTGCAGCGCGATTTGTGGCGGATCAACGAGGCTTTTGCCCGTTTCAACCTCGCCGCATGCATCAAGGCCGGGCTGCAATTTCAGGGCTACGACGTCGGGGACCCGGTACCGCCGCAAACGCCATTGTCGGCCGAGGACCGCAAGGTGGTGGAAGGTATTCTGAGCACATTGCCTTGAACGGTCCGCCGGGGGCGCGTCAGCAAGTCGCGCATCTTCCAACCGATTCTTAACGATCCCTTGCTATGGCGGAACCATGGTCCCGCCGCCCTCTTCCGGTTCCGAAACCGCCGCCCCACTGCCGACGCTGAGCGGCGCGATCGCGCGCGTCCGCGCCATGCTGGCCGACAAGAGCGACTCGCGGCTGGCGCAGCTGATGGCGGGCAAGGTGTTCCTGGTCCGCGTCGCCAATGCGCTGCTAATGTTGCTCAGCCAGGTACTGCTCGCGCGCTGGATGGGCACGCACGAGTTCGGCATCTTCATTTACGTCTGGACCTGGGTGCTGATGATCGGCGCGCTGTCCGACATGGGCCTCTCGTCGGCGGCCAAGCGCTTTATCCCCGAGTACACCGAGTACAAGGCCTTCGATAAATTGCGCGGCTTCATCAGCGGAAGCTGCTGGCTGTCTTTCGCCATCGCCACTGCTATCGCCGCAATCGGCGCGCTCGGCGTCTGGCTGCTCGGGCCATGGCTCGACCACTATCTGATCATCCCGCTGTATCTCGCTTGCGTCATGATCCCAGTTTACGGCCTGGTGCAGGTCGCCTCCGGCATCGCCGCTGCCTATGACTGGCCAGGTCTGGCATTCTGGCCCTTCTACATCATCCGCACGTCGCTGGTGATCGTGCTGATGGGCATCGCCTGGCTCATCGGCCTGCCGACCGACGCGCACACTGCGCTCTACATCTCCATCATCTCGATCTACGGCATCACCATCGGCCAGCTCGTAGTGCTGAACCGCCGACTCAAGACCAAGGTCGCGCCCGGCCCCAAGCAATATGAGGTCAAGATCTGGCTCGGCACCGCGCTGCCGATCTTCGTCGTCGAAGGCTTCTACCTGCTGCTGACTTACGTCGACATCCTTGCGCTGCAACACTTCGGCACACCGGACGACGTCGCCACCTATTACGCCGGCGCGCGCCTACTTTCGATCGTCGCCTTCGTCTATTTCGCCATCTCCGGCGCGGTGACCCACCGCTTCACCGAATATCATGTCACCGGCGACAAGGAGCGACTCGCCTCATTCTTTGCCGAGACCATACGCTGGACGTTCTGGCCGTCGCTGGCGATGTGTGTCGGCATTCTCGTTTTTGGCAAGCCGCTGCTGTATCTGTTCGGCCGCGAATACGAAGCCGCCTACCCGGTGATGTTCATTCTCGCGGTCGGCCTGCTCGCGCGCGCCGCGGTCGGCCCGGCCGAGCGCCTGCTCAGCATGCTCGGTGAGCGCAAGCCCTGCGCGCTGATTTACGCTGCCGCCTTCATCGTCAATCTGGCGCTATGCATCGTGCTGATTCCGCGCTTCGGCATCGAAGGCGCCGGCGCTTCGACTTCGGCGGCGCTGATCTTCGAGTCGATCATGCTGTTCATCGTGGCGCGTCGCCGCCTCGGCCTGCACGTCCTCATGTGGGGCGGCAAAAGGGCCTAACCGCGCTCGCGCAACATCCGGCGGATCACCTTACCCGTTGTCGTCATCGGCATGTCGTCGATGAACGCCACCTCGCGGGGATACTCGTGACCCGACAGCCGAGTCTTCACATAAGTCTGGATTTCGGCAGCTAGCTCGTCCGACGGCGCATGGCCGGGTTTGAGCACAATGAAGGCCTTCACGATCTCGGTGCGCAACGGATCGGGCTTGCCGACCGCGGCGGCCAGCGCGACCGCCGGATGCGAGATGAGGCAGTCCTCGATTTCGCCGGGCCCAATGCGGAAGCCGGACGATGTGATGACGTCGTCGTCGCGGCCGACGAAGGTGACGTAACCATCCTCGTCCATGACACCCTGATCGCCGGTCGTCATCCAGTCACCGATGAACTTGTCGCGCGTCGCCTGTTCGCGGCCCCAATATTTAAGGAACATGACCGGGTCCGGATGCTTCACCGCGATCTGACCCACATCGCCGGCTTTCAACACCCGGCCCTCCGGCCCAACCACCGCGACGGTGTGCCCCGGCACCGCCTTGCCAATGGCGCCGACTTTCAGCGCGCCAAGTTGCGCACAGGAGCCAAGCACCAGATTGCATTCGGTCTGGCCATAGAACTCGTTGATCGTCAGCCCGAAGGCCGAGCGGCCCCATTCCAACGCCTCAAGCCCCAGCGATTCACCCCCCGACCCCAAGGCGCGCAGCTTCAGGTCGTAGCGACCGACGGGCGACGGCACTGCGCGCATCATGCGCAGCGCGGTCGGCGGAATGAACGCCAGCCGCACGCCCACCTTCTGCATCAACGCGAAGGCGTCGTCAGGATCGAATTTGTCGAACTTGCGCGCCACCACCGGCACGCCGCGATGCAAGCTGGGCAGCAACACATCCAGCAAGCCCCCGGCCCAGGCCCAGTCGGCCGGGGTCCAGAACAAATCGCCCGGCTGGCCGAACGGATAGTACGGCAATTCCGCGCCGGGCAGATGGCCGAGCACAACGCGATGGCCGTGCAGCGCGCCTTTCGGCTGACCGGTGGTACCCGAGGTGTACATGATCAGTGCTGGATCGTCCGGCGCCGTCACCTCCGGCGTGAACGACGACGAGGCCCGCGACAGTTCCGCATTAAAATCATCGGCACCATCTACCGCGCCGTCGATCGACAGCACGCTGGCAACACCCGGCGTCTCGTGGCGAATGCCGGCGAGCCGCGCCACGCCAGCCGCATTGGTGATGAGCGCCTTCGATCCGGAGTTCTGCAAGCGATAGGACAGCGCATCCGGTCCAAATAGCACCGCGATCGGCAGCGCCACCGCGCCGAGTTTGTAGATCGCGATGTGACAGGCCGCGACTTCCGGCGCCTGCGGCAGGTACACCGCGACGCGGTCGCCGCACTTGATGCCCTTGGCGCGCAGTACGTTGGCAAGGCGGTTCGAAGTCTCCCGCAGCCAGCCGAAGGAGATTCGGTCTTCGCGGCCGTCGGGATGGACATGGAGAATGGCGAGCCGGCGGGAGTCCTGATCGGCCCAACGGTCGCAACAACCAACGCCGATATTGTACTGCGCCGGGAGATCCCAGCGAAAGCGGCGGGTCAGTTCGTCGAAACTGGAAGCGTCCGGCAGCATGCGGGCGGCAGGCTAGTCGGGCTAGCCCGCGAGGTCCAGATGGCCCGGTTTGCACCGACCCCTTTCGGGGGATGAAGCGTATCGATCAATTTTTCCGGTCGTCGGGCTGGGCGATCACCATGGCCCAGTACACCTTGTACTTCGACTTCGGGGTATAGACCGCGGCAATGCCGAGGCGGGTCGCGTCCTTGAGCAGCATATTGGCCCGATGCGGTGGCGAATCGCGCCAGCCGGAAAATGCCTCGGCCAACGTGTGGTAGCCAGCGCCAATATTCTCGGCTGCGGTTTTGGCATTGTAGCCCGCCGCCTTGAGCCGCACATTGAACGGCTTGCCGGCTGCATGATCGAGCTTGTCGCGCTGCGCCATCACCTCCGCCTGACCCTGCGCCATTCGCGTGAGTTCCGGATCAAGCGTCACCGCCGGCAGGCCGTTATTGGCGCGATAGCCGGAAATCATCGACGCCGCCGCAGCGTCGTCGAGCTTGGCACCCGGTTGCGCAAGGCTGCGATAGAAGCTGGGTTCCTCCTTGGGAACGTAATTGTCGCCGGCACAGCCGGTCAGCGCCAACAAGACAAAAATAGGCGCACACAGGCGGACAGCGGCCATTGAGGCACTCCAAGTCGGTTCGGATTCGCCACGGAAACTGGCGGGCGACCATGGCCGAACGGTGGTGAAGAACTGGTGTCTCCCTGACTTTGGCGACAGACACGGCCATGCCTGGCGGACGCCGCGATTAACCATTGGTTAACCTCCTAACTCACCAAATTAACAACAAAAAAACCGCGTGCACCTATCGTCGTGGGAAAACCGGGGACGAAGCATGGTCGCGACCGCTACTGCGCCGACTTTGATGCGACATGCCGTGATAGTCGGCACGGCCGGCATCGCAGCCTTTGCCGGCAGCTTCCTCGTGCTCGACGGTTTTCTGGCAGCCACTGGCTCGGCCATCATCATGGCGACCATCAGCGCAGCCACCGCGGCGGCCGTCGCCCTATTCGGGCTCGCCGTCCACATCCGCACGCAAAATAACAAGATGGCAATGGCACTGCGCGGAATGTCGCTGGGTCTTTGTGTCTTCGACGGCCGCGAACGTCTTGTTTATTGCAACAAGCGTTACGCCGACCTCTACCACCTGCCGGACAAGCTATGCCGCCGCGGCACCACATTGAGCGAAATTCTCGCCTTCCGAGCGGCCAATGGAACGTTTCTGCGCGATCCGACCGAGTTCCGCCACCAGCTTATTGCCGACATGCGCCAGCTCAAAGCGGTCAACAACGAAGTTGAAACGCCTGACGGACGACTCCTATCGATCCGCAACCAGGGGCTTCCGGGCGGAGGTTGGGTCGGCAGCCACGAAGACATTACACAGCGCCGTGAGGCCGAACGGGAGCGCGAGAACCTGCAGGCGCAGGCGAATCGCCGAGCCGCCATTGAGCTGGCGATCACGACGTTCCGGTCGCGCATCGATGAGCAACTCCGCGCGGCGAGCGAAGGCGCGCGCACCATGCGCGCTACCGCGGCTGCACTGTTCGCCAATTCGGGCCGTACGTCCAGCGGCGCCAATACGGCCGTGTCGGCCGCTCATGAAGCGTCGACCAATGTCGAAACTGCGTCCGTCGCGTCGGACCAGTTGGCGTCGTCGATCGTTGAAATCGCGCGACAGCTGACGGTGACGACCGACATCGTGCGCGGGGCGGTCGATGAAACGCGCGGCGCCAATGCGCAAATCGGCGGCCTCGCCGAGGCCGCGCAAAAGATCGGCGACGTGGTCAAGCTGATCCGCGCCATTGCCGAACAGACAAATCTGCTGGCGCTGAACGCGACGATTGAAGCCGCACGTGCCGGCGAAGCCGGCAAGGGCTTCGCTGTGGTGGCATCGGAGGTCAAATCGCTGGCGGTGCAGACCGCACAGGCGACCGAAGACATCACGACACTGATCGGCGCTGTGCAGAAAGCGACGGTTGGCGCCGTCGGCGCCATCGGCCGCATCGCCACCCGTATGCAGGAGATCGACAGTTGCGCGACCATCGTTGCGGCGGCGGTCGAGGAACAGAGCGCAGCGACTTCCGAAATATCTCAAAACGTCGCCGGCGCGGCGAGCGGGGCAAGGTCGATCGGCACGACGCTCGACGACGTGGTCGGCGCCGCCACGAGAACCTCGGCGGCCGCGGAAAGCGTACTAGCCGCTGCCGAGGCGGTCGAAGCGGCGGCAAGTGAACTGCGCGACGAAGTCGCCGGCTTCCTGCGGCGCGTTGCCGCCTGACACGCCTGAAAAGCACGAGTGAAAAGGCCGGGCAATTTGCCCGGCCTTTCTTGTTCTTTGATGCGCGGGGATCAGCGGACCGGCGTACCCGGCCGCGACATTACCGGCGGGTTGATTGGAGCCGGCGCGCCATTAGAGGCCGGTGCGCCAGTTGAAACCGGCGTCGACCCGGCGGCATTCGCGACCGTCGCCGGATTACCCGGCCAGACCACAACGCGGGTGCCGACCTGAACGCGGCTGAACAGGTCTTCGATGTCCTCGTTGAGAAGGCGGATACAGCCTGACGAGACGGTCTGGCCGATGGTCGAGGGCTGGTTGGTGCCGTGGATTCGGTACAGCGTATTGCCGAGATAGAGGGCGCGGGCGCCGAGCGGATTGCCCGGGCCACCGGCCATCATGCGCGGGAGATAAGGCTGGCGTTCGATCATTTCCGACGGAGGGAACCAATCCGGCCATTCCCGCATGCGGCTGATCCGTTCGGTGCCGTTCCAGGTGAAGCCTTCGCGGCCGACGCCGATGCCATAGCGCATCGCTTTGCCGCCACCGAGCACGAGATAGAGG
Organism: Undibacter mobilis; assembly: GCF_003367195.1. NCBI lineage: Bacteria > Pseudomonadati > Pseudomonadota > Alphaproteobacteria > Hyphomicrobiales > Nitrobacteraceae > Undibacter > Undibacter mobilis. The sequence continues at coordinate 736,936 of NZ_QRGO01000001.1, forward strand.
TAAGTGTTCGGCGTATCGACAATAATGGTGCCGGCCGGTTCCTTGGTCTGGAAATCGACGAGCTGCTTTTTCAGATTCGCCGGCAGTTCCTTGGGCTGGCCCTGCTCTGGCTGATCCTCCGGCGGCAATGTCATCACCGTGTTGGGAGCCAGCGGCGCCGGTGCAGCCGAGGGGCCGCCAAGACCGGCCGGCGGCCGCTCAATCGCAGGCTGCACGGAAGTCTGGGTCCGCGGCGGCTCGTTGCCGAACTGGTGACCAATCGGCCCCTGCGGCAGAGGCATCGGCTGGCCGTTGTTCGGCTGGCTGTAACCGGACGGCGCACTGTTCGCTGGGCCGAGGGCCTGCGGCACGACGCCATTCGGTTGAGCCAGGCCCGGCGGCGGCAGGCTTTCCGCCTCGATACGGCTCTGGCCGATCTGCGACTGCTGCACCTGAGCCTGTCGGATATCCTCTTCCTGACCCTGGTCATCACGGAACAGACCGAACAGCCCGGGAAACCGGCCGCTCTGGGTCCCGGATGACGACTGGGCCTGCGCCGCCGGAGCAGCCAGAACGAGGGCCACCGGCAACGACAGCAGCAAAGAGCCGAGAGGACGCTTCATCAATCACCTTCAGAAAGTCGCTTGAAAGGTCTGGTCAAACCACGGCGCCCACAGGCGGCCGCCAATCCGGCCCTTGATTGCCTCGTGATCAAGGCACATTCAAGACCGGATTTCATAGTTCGCGCTAACGTGATTCAAGCGAGAAATCCGTCACTTGCCCGCCAGCCTGTCATGCGGCGGCGCTGATTGACAGGCCCGGTCGCATTTCGTCCATTGCGGGCGCGTATCGGCAGCATCCGACAAAAGACGCAGGCGCCGCGTCCGGGATGATGAAATGAAGAGGGAACCACGGTGAAGGTAGCCATTGTCGGCGGCGGCATTTGCGGATTGTCGCTTGCGCTGCATCTCAACAAGCAGGGCATCAAGTCTCGGGTTTACGAGCGCGTTCCCGAGATCAAACCCCTCGGCGTCGGCATTACCTTGCTGCCCCATGCCATGCGCGAGTTCTCCGCGCTGGGGATCGGCGACGAACTGCTCAAGGCCGGCATCGAAAACCGCGAGAGCCGGTTCTACAACCGCTTCGGCCAGCTCATCTACCGCGAGGACCGCGGCAAGTTCGCCGGCTACCAGTACCCGGAAGTGGGCATCCACCGCGGCAGGCTGCATCTGATCCTGTACGGTGCGGTCATCCGCGCGCTCGGGCCCGAGGCCGTCGTCACGGATCATGAATGTGTCGGCGTCGATCAGGATGAAAATGGCGCTACGGCCCGATTCAAAGGGCGCGGTCCAGTCCACGCCGACATCGTCGTCGCCTGCGACGGCATCAATTCGGCGATCCGCAAGCAGTTTCATCCGGACGACAAGGTCGTCTTCACCGGCATCAATACCTGGCGCGGCGTGACCCGCCGCAAGCCGATCCTCGACGGCCGCACTTACATGCGCGTCGGGTCCATCAATACGGGCAAGATCGTAATCTACCCGATCGTCGATGACATCGACGGCAATGGCAATCAGCTCATCAACTGGATGGCCGAAATCAAGCGCGAGGGCAGCCTTAGCCAGAACGATTGGAATCGGCAGGGTAATCTCGACGACTTCTTCCCGATCTACGAGAGCTGGCGCTTCGACTGGCTCGATGTCGCGCAGATGATCCGCGATGCCGACCAGATCCTTGAATATCCCATGGTCGACAAGGACCCGATCTCGCAATGGACCTTCGGCAGGGTGACGCTGGCGGGAGACGCCGCGCATCCGATGTACCCCCGCGGCTCGAACGGTGGCGCCCAGGCCGCGATCGACGCCCGGACCTTGGCCGATTGCCTCGTCAAAGCCGCCGACCCGCGTGACGCGCTCAAAGCCTATGAGGCCGCCCGCGCCGAGCCGGCGGCCAACGTGGTCCGCACCAATCGGGCGCAGCCGCCGGATTTCATCAATATCAAGGTCGAGGAACTGGTGGGTGATCGGCCGTTCGAGAATTTGGACGACTACATCACCCAGGACGAGCTTCGCGCCTTGTCGGACGGCTACAAGAAGGTGGCAGGCTTTTCCCTGGCCGATGTTAGCCGGTCGGCCTGAGCAGCCTCGTCGGCCGGAGGCTACAGGCATCCGGCGGCATAAAGGCATGGTAAATAGCGCCATTCTACCGTAGCCTTTCGCAAAGCTTTGCCGGTTCAATAGCTTAGCCGGCGCTTCCGCATAATTTTGTTACATATCCGGACACGTCGCAGCACAGGTTTTGGTCGCTTCATGCGTTTATCGAATAGGCCCAACACCCTGCCGATGTGGTTCGCGCGATGGCAATTGCCGGCTTCCGATGGACGATAGCGACGAAGCGCTTATGGGCAGGGTCGCGAGGGGCGACCAGGTGGCATACCGAAACCTGTCCCTCCGTCATGTCCCGGCCATGCTCGGGCTCGCCCGGCGCATCCTGGGCAATGCCGCGGACGCCGAGGACGTGGTCCAGGAGGCCATGCTCCGGGTCTGGACCCACGCGCCACGCTGGGAGCCGCTGGCGGCGTTCCGCACCTGGCTTACGCGGATCGTGGTCAATTTGTGTCTCGACCGCAAAAGGAAGGCTCCCTGGGTCGATCTCGAGGCGGCCGGAGAACTTGCCGACCCGGCACCCAATGCCGGCGAGGAGGCGGAACGGACTGAACGCGACCGGCAGGTCGATCAGGCGATCGGTAAATTGCCGGATCGCCAGCGCACTGCAATCGTGCTCACCTATGGTGACGGCATGAGCAATGCGGAAGTCGCGGAAGTGATGGGCACGACCGTTTCGGCGGTCGAGACTTTGTTGGTGCGCGCCAAGCAAAGCTTGCGGCGCGCGCTCGGCGATACCGCCGACGATGAATGAGGGTTGAGTGATGACAAATGATCGCAACCACGGCTTTCGTCAGAACGCGCACAAGCACGATGCGCTCGATGACGTGCTGAGGCGCGTCACCGCGCCGCGACCGGTCGATGCCGCCGCAGTCGCCCGGGTGCTCAAGCGCATTCAGCCGCCGCTGCCGCGGCAGAAAATGTCGCTGTGGCGGCTGCCCGGCGCGCTGCTCGACTGGGAATTCTCCCCCAGTTGGCCGCGCATGACGGCGCTCGCTTGCAGCGCAGTACTCGGCTTTTATGTCGGCATCATCGGGCTTGACCGGCCATTCGACCAGCTCGACCAGACCATGATTGGCAATGCCGACTCGGGCTTCTTCGTGTTTGATCCCGAACCGCTGACCGGAGCGCGGCCATGACGGCAACCCATTACATTTCGGCAGCGAAGCGGCCGGCGACGCGCTGGCTGCTGCTCGGTTCGTTGGCGCTCAATCTGTTCTTCATCGGCATCGCCATCGCCATGGCCGTGCGGCCGGCGCCTGCGCGAAACTGGGATCGGGACATCTTCGTCCGCACCGAGCGGCTGGCCGAGCGTCTGCCCAAGGACGACGGTGCCATCCTGATCGCGCAGATGAACGCCAATCGTGCGGCGATCGAACAAACGCAGAAGCAGTATCGCGCCGCGCAGGAAGCGATCCGCGAAAGCTTTGGCAAGGAGCCGTTCGACGAGGGCGTCGTGCGCGCGGCCATGAGCGAGACGCGCTCCGCGCGTCAGGCGTTCGACGTTGCCGTGCAGAATACCTTTGCCAATGCCGCCATGCAGATGTCTCAGGCCGGGCGCTTGGCGCTCGCGGATCGGCGTGCGCGTCGCGGCCCCGACGACAAAAATCGCTGAGCACAACTACGACGCTGCCGACTGGACGTTTTGTTCTGAAAGTTTTTTTGTATGCGTTTTTTTGGTCGGACTAGCAGACGTTTCGGACTGGAGACGGCGAAGCAGCCGTTTTGCAGAATGCTGTTTGCAACCTCGCTGGCGCTCACCTTGGGCGGCTGTCTGCTCAGCGACAAGCCGGAGCCAGGGCTCGACATTCCCGCGCGCTATGACGGATCCTCGGCCAACCCGAAAATCGCCGAAGCCGCACTTCCGACGCTCGACTGGTGGCGCGGCTTCCGTTCACGCGAACTGACCGACATCGTCGAACAGGCACGCGAAGCCAATCTCGATATTGCCGCCGCGATCGCCCGCATCGTGCAGGCCGACGCCCAGTCGCGCATTGTCGGCGCGGCACTGCTGCCGGCGATTGACCTCAACGGCAACGCTTCGCGCAGCCAGGCCTCGAAGACGACCGGACTTGGCAACGGCCAGCCGTTCGTCGACAACAACGGCTTCCGCGTTTCCAACACGCTGAACGCGACATTGTCGGCGAGCTACGAGATCGACTTCTGGGGCAAGAATCGCGCGGCCTTGCGCTCCTTCGAACAGACCGCCGTCGCCAGCCGCTTCGACCGCGACGTCGTGACCTTGTCCACCATCGCCACCGCGGCCAACTCGTATTTCCAGGTCTTGGCCGCACAGGACCGGCTGCGCGCGGCGCGCAACAATCTTGCCGCGGCCGAGCGCGTGCTCGGCCTCATCCGGCAGCGCCTGAACGCCGGAACGGCGTCCGATCTGGAAGTCTCGCAGCAGGAAAGCCTGGTGGCGACCCAGCGCGCCGCCATTCCGCCGCTGGAACAGACGGTCGCGCAGTTCCGCAATGCGCTCGCCGTGCTGATGGCGCGCGTCCCCGAACACGTCAGCATCCGCGGCGGCTCGCTCAATGCCGTCGCCGTGCCGCGGGTGACGCCCGGCCTGCCGTCCTCGCTTCTGGCGCAGCGCCCCGACATCCGCGAGGCGGAAGCCCAGCTCGCCGCAGCCAACGCCAATGTCGAGAATGCGCGGGCTCAATTGCTGCCGAGCGTGACGCTGACCGGCGCCGGCGGATATCAAAGCTCGGTGTTCAAGCTGCTGATGCGGCCAGAGTCAGTCATCTTCAATGCCGCGGCCGGCTTGACGCAGCCGATCTTCGAAGGCGGCCGCCTGCTCGGCAATGTCGATTTACAAAAGGGCCGGCAGGACGAACTGCTGCAGAATTATCGCAAGGCTGTAATCTCCGGCTTCGCCGACGTGGAGACCGCCCTCAGCGCTATCCGCACCACCACGCAGCGCGAGCAATTGCAGCGCGCGGTCGTCAGCGCCTCGCAGCGCGCTTTCGACATCTCCGAACAGCGCCTGCGCGAGGGAACGATCGATCTCATTACCGTGTTGCAGACGCAGCAGAGCCTGTTCACGGCCCAGGATTCGCTGGTGCAAGCAAGGCTCGCCCGTCTTCAGGCCGTTGTCAGTCTTTATCAGGCGCTCGGTGGGGGCTGGGGGCCTAAACCAGAAACAATAGAAGCGCCCGATGCACGGTGACCTTCCGAAACCCAACGCCACGGTCACGCCCGCCACGGGCCTGGCGCGGATAAAGCGCAGCCCGCGCTGGGTCATCTATCTCGTCGTGCTCCTCGCCGTTGGCGGCGCACTCTATTACGTTTTCGGCCAGAAAAGCGACCAGCAGCGGCGCGGCCGCTTCTTCGCCGGCGACGGCCCGGTGCCGGTCCTCGCGGCCAATGCGCAATTTACCGATGTGCCGGTCTATCTCGATGCTGTCGGAACCACGCGCGCGCTCAACACCGTTACCGTGCGCTCGCAGGTCGACGGCAAGCTCCTGAGTGTCAAATTCAAGGAAGGTCAGGACGTCAAGAAGGGCGACGTGCTGGCGCAGATCGACCCGACGATGTTCCAGGCGGCCCTCGATCAGGCTGCCGCCAAGAAAGCGATGGACGAGTCGCTGCTCGCCAATGCCCAGAACGACCTGGCGCGTTACGACCAGCTCGCCGCTACCAACGCCATCAACAAGCAGCAGGCCGATACGCAGCGCGCACTGGTCGCGCAATACACCGCACAGGTCAAATCCGACCAGGCAGCGATTGAGAGCGCGCAGGCCACGCTCGGCTACGCGACGATCCGCGCGCCAATCGACGGCCGTACCGGTCTGCGTCAGGTCGACGAGGGCAACATCGTGCGAGCGTCGGACACCTCCGGCATTGTCGTGATCACCCAGCTCCAGCCAATTTCGGTGCAGTTCAACCTGCCGCAACAATATCTCAGCGAGGTCAATGCCGCGTTCGCCCAACGGCCGCTAGACGTGGACGCCCAGCGCTCCGACAATGACGCCGTACTCGACCGCGGCAAGCTCACGGTCGTGGACAATCAGGTCGATCCGACGACCGGCACCGTGAAGCTCAAGGCGGAATTCCCCAACGCCGACCTCCAGCTCTGGCCCGGCCAGTTCGCCAATGTCCGGCTGCTCATCAACACCTTGCAGCACGCGGTGACCATTCCGACCGGCGCGGTGCAACGCGGGCCGAACGGCACCTTCGTCTATGTCATCAAGGACGGGGCGGCGGCGATGCGGCCGATCGTGGTGCAGAAACAGGATGAAACGCAGACCGTGGTGAAGAGTGGCCTGACGCCTCCCGAGCAGGTGGTCACCACCGGCTTCGCCCGGCTCACCGACGGCGCCAAGGTTACGGTCAGCGACGGCAGACCGACACCCGCGGGCACGGCGCCACGCGCACCACGACCGAACGGAACACCGGGGGCAAACGGGCAGCAGAGGCCGAACCGGCAGCAGCCATGACACCGGAACTCAAAGTCTCCTGGTCATTCCGGGGCGCGCGTGAAACGCGCGAATCCGGAATCCGGCTCCATATGTCTTCCCTTGCTTCTGGATTCCGCGTTCGGCCCTTCGAGACAACCCGAAATGACATGAGACTATGAGCGTCTCTTCACCCTTCATCCTCCGGCCCATCGCTACATCGCTGCTTGGCGTCGCGGTGATGCTCGGCGGAGCGCTCGGCTACTGGTGGCTGCCGGTATCCGCGTTGCCGCAAGTCGATTTTCCGACCGTGCAGGTGACGACGCAACTGCCCGGCGCCAATCCAGACACCGTAGCCGCGCTGATCACCGCACCGCTCGAACGATCATTTGGACAAATCCAGGCGTTGCAGACGATGACCTCGTCGAGCTCGTTCGGCATCAGCCAGATCACGCTGCAGTTTGACCTCAACCGCGACATCGACTCGGCAGCGCAGGATGTGCAATCCGCCATCAACGCCGCGGGTTCGACGCTGCCGCGCAACCTGCCCTATCCGCCGGTCTATTCGAAGGTGAACCCTGCCGATTCGCCGATCATCACGCTGGCGATCACCTCCGACAATATCGCGCTGCGCGAACTCTCCGACATGGCCAATACCATCATGGCGCCGCGCCTTTCCGAAGTGTCCGGCGTCGGCCGCGTCTCGGTGCAGGGCGGCATCAAGCCGGCGGTGCGCATCCAAGCGGACCTGTCGCGGCTCGCTGCCTATGGCATCGCGCTGGAAGACCTGCGCAGTGCCATCGTCAGCGCCAACGTGTCGGGCGCCAAGGGCGCGCTCGACGGCGCACAGCAATCCTACACCATCGCCGCCAACGACCAACTCGCCAATGCCAAGGCGTACCAGCACATCACTGTCGCCTATCGCAACGGTGCGCCGGTGCTGCTGTCCGACATTGCCGATGTAATCGATGGGCTGGAAAACAACCAGGTCGGTGCCACCTATCAAGGCAGGCCGGCTATCGTCATCGACGTTCAGCGTCAGCCCGGCGCCAACGTGATCGACACCGTGCAGCGGCTGCGCAACGAATTGCCGCGCCTGCAACGCACCTTGCCGGCCGGCGCCAAGTTGACCGTTGTCACCGACCGCACCGATACCATCCGCGCCTCGATCCACGACGTGCAATTCACGCTGGTGCTATCGATCGCACTCGTCGTGCTGGTGGTGCTGATCTTCCTACGCACCATCCGCGCCACCGTGATCGCCGGCGTGGCACTGCCTCTGTCGCTGATCGCAACCTTCGGCATCATGTATTTCGCCGGCTTCTCGCTCGACAACCTCTCGCTGATGGCGCTGACCATCGGCACGGGCTTCGTGGTCGACGACGCCATTGTCATGATCGAGAACATCGTTCGCCATATCGAGGACGGTGAGAATCCGCTGCAGGCCGCACTGAAAGGTGCAAAGGAGATTGGCTTCACCGTCATCTCGCTGACCTTGTCGCTCATCGCGGTGTTCATCCCGCTGCTGTTCATGACCGGCCTGGTAGGCCGCATGTTCCGCGAATTCGCACTGACGCTGACCATCGCCGTTGTCGCTTCCGCCGTCGTATCGCTGACACTGACGCCCATGATGTGCGCGAAGCTGCTGCGGCGCGAGGACGAAAACGAGAAGAAGGGCCTCGGGCACAGGTTGACGCAGCGCTTTTCGGACTTGACCGACCGCACGATCGAGGCCTATCGCGTCAGCCTTGAATGGGTGCTGCAACGGCAACGGGCCACTTTGATCGCCACGTTCGTGACCCTGGCCGCGACCGTCGTGCTCTATATCGTAATGCCCAAGGGCTTCCTGCCGATCCAGGATACCGGGCAGATCACCGCCGTGACCGAAGCCGGCACCGACGTTTCCTTTGCCGAGATGCAGCGCCGGCAGGCCGAGATCGAGACGATCCTACGCGCCGATCCCGATGTCGCCAGCGTCGTCTCCGTAATCGGCGTATCGCCGCTCAATGCTACGCCCAATGCCGGCCGCATCGCCATCACCCTGAAGCCGCGCAGCGAACGCGACGATCTGGTCGCGCCTATCATCGAGCGGCTAAAGCGGAAGGTCACCGGCATTCCCGGCATGACAGTCTATTTCCAGGCGACCCAGGACATCCAGATTTCGACGCGGGCAAGCCGCGCGCAGTACCAGTACACGCTGACGGGCAGCGATGCCGCCGAAGTCGTGAGTTGGAGCGATAAACTGACGCAGCGGCTGCGCAGCAATCCGGCCATGCGCGAGGTAGCCTCCGAGGCACAGGAAGGGGGGCCACGCATCATGGTCAATGTCGACCGCGAGAAGGCCGGCCGGCTGGGCGTGTCGATGCAGAGCGTCACCGACACGCTGTACGATGCGTTCGGGCAGCGGCAGATCTCGACGATCTACGGCCAGGCCAATCAGTATCGCGTCATCCTCGAGGCGCAGCCGCGCTATCAGCAGGATCCGACCGCGCTGTCGAAGATCTATGTCACCGGCGCTACGACCTCGACCGGCACCGCCGCGACGGCCGGCAACACCGCGTCCGGCACGACCAACACCAATACCAGCGCGACACCGAACACAGTCACCGGCTCCAACCAGGTTCCGCTCGCGGCGTTCGCGCGCTTCGACTACACGGCCGCGCCGCTCGCCATCGCGCATCAGGAACAGTTCCCGTCGGTAACGATCAGTTTCGATCTGGCGCCGGGCTATGCGCTGTCCGACGCGGTGAAGGTCATCACCCAGGCCCAGAATGAACTCGGCATGCCGGCGTCGGTGAGCGGCAGCTATTCCGGCGACGCCGCGGAGTTTGCCAAATCGCTGGAGGGCGAACCGTGGCTCATTCTCGCGGCGGTGATCGCGATCTATATCGTGCTCGGCGTGCTGTACGAGAGCTTCATTCACCCGCTGACGATTCTCTCGACATTGCCGTCGGCCGGTGTCGGCGCGTTGCTGGCACTCATCCTGACTGGCTACGATCTCAGCGTCATTGCGCTGATCGGCATCGTGCTCTTGATGGGCATCGTGAAGAAGAACGCCATCTTGATGATCGACTTCGCGCTCGATGCCGAGCGTGAACAAGGCATGAGCCCGCGCGATTCGATCGTGCAAGCGGCCTTGCTGCGCTTCCGTCCAATCATGATGACGACTCTCGCCGCCCTATTCGGTGCGCTGCCGTTGGCGCTCGAAAGTGGCACCGGCTCGGAGCTGCGCAATCCACTCGGCATCACCATTGTTGGCGGTTTGATCCTCAGCCAGTTGCTGACGCTGTACACAACGCCGGTGATCTATCTCTATATGGAGCGCCTGCGCCTTTGGGTGGCACCGCAGCGGCCGCGCCCCGCCGCGCAACCGGCGGAGTAGCGCATGTTGCCGAAAAGTGGGAACCGGTTTTCGGATAAGGGCATGCGCCCGAAGCAGGCGCCATGAACTTCTCCTGGCCATTCATCCGGCGGCCCATCGGCACGACGCTGATGGCGATCGGCCTGTTTCTGACCGGCGCGGTGGCCTACGGCTTTTTGCCCGTCGCCAGCCTGCCGAGCGTGGAATTCCCGACCGTCAGCGTCAGCGCGTCGCGCCCCGGTGCCGATCCGAGCGTCATGGCGGCAACGATCGCCGCACCGCTGGAGCGGCGGCTGGGCGAAATTGCGGGCGTCACCGAAATGACGTCGCAAAGCTCGCAGGGCTCGACCCGCATCAATGTGCAGTTCGACCTGTCGCGCGATGCCGACGGCGCGGCCCGTGACGTACAAGCCGCCATCAACGCGGCGATGACCGATCTGCCGAGCGACCTGCCATCGGTACCGACCTTCCGCAAGATGAACCCGGCCGCCGCGCCGGTGCTCATCCTGGCGCTGACGTCGAAGACCATGCCGGGCAGCGCCATTTACGACGCCGCCGACAGCATCATCGTGCAGCGTTTGAGCCAGGTCGAAGGCGTAGCCGATGTCACCGTGGCCGGTTCCGAGCAGCCGGCGATCCGCGTCCGTGTCGACCCCGACCGACTCAGTGCCACCGGCACAACGCTCGAACAGGTGCGCACGGCAATCGCCAATTCCAACGCGCAAGGGCCGCTCGGCACCTTCGAGGGCGACAAGCGCGCGGTCACTATCGGCATCAATGACCAGCTCCGCGAGCCGGGCCAGTATGACCCGATCGTGGTGCGCACCGTGAACGGCAACGTCATCCGCCTGTCCGACATGGCCACTATCCGGCCGAGCGTACGCAACACCCGCTCCGCCGGCTGGTACAATCGCGACCCGTCCGTTCTGCTGATCATTACAAAGCAGGCCGACGCCAATGTCATCGACACCGTCGATCGAATCTATGAGCTGTTGCCGGAACTGAAGCAGTGGATTCCAGCGGCGCTCGAGATCAAGGTACTCAACGACCGTACCCTGACCATCCGCGCCAGCGTGCTCGACATGCAGATGACGCTCGCGGCTTCCGCCGTTCTGGTGATGCTCGTCGTTTTCCTGTTCCTACGGCGCACCGCGGCAACGCTCGCCGCCGGCATCACGGTGCCTTTGTCGCTCGCTGGTACCTGCGCAGCAATGTGGGTGGCCGGCTACTCCATCGACAACCTCTCGCTGATGGCGCTCGCTGTATCGATCGGCTTCGTCGTCGATGACGCCATCGTCATGATCGAAAACATGTTCCGCTTCATGGAGAAGGGGTACCGCCCGCTGCGCGCCGCCCTGCTCGGTGCGAAGCAGATTGGCTTTACGGTCGTGTCGATTTCGGTGTCGCTGGTTGCCGCCTTCATCCCGCTTTTATTCATGGGCGGCATCGTTGGCCGGCTGTTCCGCGAATTCTCGGTGACGCTGGCTTTCGCCATCGCCGTCTCAACTGTAGTGTCACTGTCGGTCACGCCGATGATCTGCGCCTACTTCGTGCGCGAACCGCCCAGCCCCAACGCCACCTGGCTCGACCGTCGCGTCGAAGCGATCCTGTCGCGCATGCTCCGCTTCTACGATCGCACCCTGTCTTTCATACTTGAGCACCGCGCGCTGGGGCTCATCGCATTCGTCGCCACCATCGCGCTCACCGTCGGCCTCTTTATCAAGGCGCCGAAAGGCTACTTCCCGCAGGACGACAGCAGCCTGTTGTTCGGCGGCACCCAGGCCTCGCCTGATATCTCCTACGAGGCGATGGAGAAACTGCAATTGCAGGCGATGGACATCGTCCTTGCCGATCCGGCTGTGGAGGGGCTCGGCTCGTCCGTCGGCTCGTCTGGCTTCGGTGGTTCGGTCAATCGCGGCCGCCTGTTCGTCAGCCTCAAGCCGCTCGAACAACGCGGCAATGTGACGACGCAGGCGGTGGTGGCGCGACTGCGCACAAAACTCAACCAGCTTGCCGGCGTCCGCGTCTTCCTGGTGCCAACGCAGGAACTGCGCATGGGCGCACGGCAAAGCGACTCGTCGTACCAGTTCACGCTGTGGAGCGCCGATATCGACGCGCTGCAAACCTGGGTCCCGCGCGTGGTCGAACGCGCCAAGCAATTGCCGGAGTTAAGGGATGTCGCCACCGACCGCGAGCAAGGCGGCCTACAGGCCGACATCAAGATTGATCGCGAGGCTGCCTCGCGCCTTGGCGTCAGCATTCAGGATATCGACAACGCGCTCAACAACTCGTTCTCGCAACGCCAGATTTCGACCATCTATACGCAGCGCAACCAGTATCGCGTCGTACTCGAAGTGGCGCAGAACTTCCGACGCGACCCCAACGACCTCTCGAATGTCTACGTGCCTGGCAACGGCAATGCCATGGTGCCGTTATCGGCCGTGGCCCATGTCACGCGCGGGCTGACGCCGCTGGTGGTCAATCATCAGGGGCAATTCCCGTCAGCGACGATCTCGTACAACATCCGCGATGGCGTGCCGATCGAGCAGGCGACCGCGGCGCTGTCGCAAGCCGTCGCCGAGCTGCACATGCCCGACCAGGTCCGCACCGAATTCGCCGGCGACATCAAGGCCTATCAGCAAAGCGCCGGCGCGCAAGGCCTGTTGCTGATCGCCGCACTGGTCGCGGTCTATATCGTGCTCGGCATTCTATATGAGAGCCTGATCCATCCGCTCACGATCATCTCGACGCTGCCGTCAGCGGGTCTCGGCGCCCTGCTCGCCCTGCATCTGTTCGGTGCTGAGCTGACAGTGATCGCCTTCATCGGCATCATTCTGTTGATCGGCATCGTCAAGAAGAACGGCATCATGATGGTCGATTTTGCGCTGGAGGCCGAACGCGTGCGCGGCCTGTCGCCTGTTCAGGCTATTCATGAGGCTTGTCTGGCGCGTTTCCGCCCGATCCTGATGACGACTCTCGCCGCCATGCTCGGGGCGCTGCCCCTCATTCTTGCTACCGGCCCGGGCTCGGAATTGCGCCGCCCGCTGGGCATGACCATTATCGGCGGGCTGCTGGTGTCGCAGATTCTGACGCTCTACACGACGCCGGTGATCTATCTCTGGCTCGACAAATTGCACCACCGCTTCGGCGGCGGTGTGCCGGGCTTCATCAAGCGGCGACTGCCGCCGTCGCCGAGCATCCAGCCGGCGGAATAGCTTGCGTCAAACGCCCAAATACCGATGCTGCACTTCGGTATTGCCGGTAAGTTCGGCGGACAATCCCGACCACACCACCTTGCCGCGCTCGATCATGAAATGCCGGTCGGCGACCTTGATCAGCGCGCCGACATTCTTGTCGATCACCATCACCGAGAGGCCGGACTGTTTGAGCCGCGCCAGACAATTCCAGATTTCCTGACGGATCAACGGTGCAAGGCCTTCGGTCGCTTCGTCGAGAATGAGAAGGCGCGGATTGGTCATCAGCGCGCGGCCAACCGCCAGCATCTGTTGCTCGCCGCCGGACAACTGGTTGCCCATGCTCGTGGCCCGTTCGGCCAGACGCGGAAATAGTTCGTAGACGCGCTCCAGGGTCCATTCGCCGCCGTCGCGGGAAACCGCCGTGGCGACAAGATTCTCGCGCACCGTGAGATTGGGGAAGATCTGCCGGCCCTCCGGCACCAGGCCGATGCCACGCTGGGCGATCCGATAGGCCGCCAGGCCGCGGATTTCCTCGCCCATGAATTTGATCGAGCCGGCGCGCGCCATGGTGAGCCCCATGATCGAGCGCACGCTGGTGGTCTTGCCCATGCCGTTGCGGCCCATGAGCGTCACCATCTCGCCGGGCTGAATGGCGAACGACACGCCGAACAGCACTTGGCTCTGGCCGTAGCAGGTCTCGACGCCGTCAAGGCTGAGGATCGGTTCGGCCAGATCCTGACTAACCATGCGCCGCCTCCGCATCGCCGAGATAGGCTTCGCGCACCTGCGTATTGGCGCGGATTTCGGCCGGAACGCCGGTAGCGATGACCCGGCCATAGACCAGCACCGTGATGCGATCGGCGAGCGCGAACACCGCTTCCATATCGTGCTCGACCAGCAGGATGGTGTAGTTGCGCTTGAGATCGCGCAGCATGTCCACCATGCGCGCCGACTCTTCGGGGCCGAGGCCGGCCATCGGCTCGTCGAGCAACAGCATACGCGGCTTGCTGGCAAGCGCCATAGCGAGTTCGAGCAGGCGATGCTCGCCGTGGCTGAGCGCGGCCGTAACGCGATCCGCGCTACCGGCAAGGCCAACGCGCGCCAGCGCCTCGCGGGCGGGCTTGCGCAAATCCGACTCGCTGCGCGCAGCGTGCCAGAAATGGAACGAGTGTCCAGCATGGGCTTGCACGGCGAGCGCGACATTGTCGAGCACACTGAGATCGAGAAACAGCGATGTGATTTGGAACGACCGCGCCAGCCCGATGTGGCTGCGCTTCTGCATCGGCAGCCGAGTAATGTCCTCGCCATCGAAAGCGATGCGTCCGGAATCGGCGAAGATGGAGCCGGAGAGCTGGGCGATCAGCGTGGTCTTGCCGGCGCCGTTCGGGCCGATCAGCGCATGCAATTCGCCCTGCGGGATGGCGATCGAGACATCGTCGGTGGCGACGATGCCGCCGAAACGCTTGGCCAGATGCGAGATATCGAGAAGCGGAGCGCTCATGGCTGCCTCCGCAGGCCGAAGCGCTCGTCGAGCTTCATCAGCAGGCCGTCAATGCCGCCGCGGGCAAACAGCACGACCAGCAGCAGGAGCGGCCCCATCACGATCATCCAGTATTCCGAGGCACGGCCGGCCGCCGCGGTGCCGACGAAGGGCAGACCGATGAACTTGATGATGACCGGCAGGATTTCCTCGAGCACCAGGAAGGCGATGGTGCCCATCACGGGGCCCGCCACGGTGCCCATGCCGCCCAGCACGACCATGATGATGAGGTCACCCGAACGGGTCCAGTACATCACCGATGGCGAGACGAAATCGGCCTGATTGGCAAGCAGAGCGCCGGACAGGCCGCACATGACGCCGGCAATGACAAAGGCGACGAGACGATAGCGATAGGTGGGAAAACCGATGGCGCGCATGCGCAGTTCGTTGGAGCGGATACCCTGCAACGCCATGCCGAAGCGCGAATTGACGATGCGGAAGGTCAGATAAACCGCGGCGAGCAGGAAGAACAGGCAGACATAATAGAACTGCGTCTTGTCCGACAGATTGAGCGGCGGAAAGAAGCGGCTGCGCGTGTCGATGGTCAGACCGTCGTCGCCGCCGTAGCGGGCGATGCCGGAGACGATGTAGTAGGCCATCTGCGCGAAGGCTAGTGTGATCATGATGAAGTAAACACCGCGCGTGCGCAGCGACAGCGCGCCGATCACCAATGCGAACAGCGCCGACACGCCGAGCGCCACCGGCCACTGGATGAAGCCGGAATGGATGCCCTCGTAGGACAGCATGCCGACGGCATAGCCGCCGAGACCGAGATAGACGGCATGGCCGAAGCTCATCATGCCGCCGAAGCCGAGGATGAAATTGAGACTCACCGCCGCCAGCGCCAAGATTACGATGCGGGTAAACAAGGTCAGCATGAAGCGGTCGCCGGCCAAATAGGAATAGACCGGCAGCAGCAGCAACGCGACGATGACCAGCGCGACAACGGTATTGCGGATCGTAAGCGACGGCATCAGCGCTGTCCTGCCGAGAACAGACCTTCGGGCTTCACGATCAGCACGATCGCCATCAAGAGATAGATCAGCATCGACGACAGCGCCGGCGCCGCCGTCGAGGCCGCCGCCGAGGGCAGCACCATGCGCAACAGATCGGGAAAGAAGGCGCGGCCGAGCGTGTCGATGAAGCCAACGAACAAGGCCGCCACCAGCGCGCCGCGGATCGAACCGATACCGCCGATAACGGTAATAACGAAGGCAAGAATGAGGATGTTCTCGCCCATGCCGATCTGCACGGTGAGGATCGGCGCCTGCATCAGTCCGGCGAGCCCGGCGAGCGCGGCGCCGAGACCGAAGACGAGCGTGTAGAGCAACTGAATGTTGACGCCGAGGGCGCCGACCATCTCACGGTTCGACGCGCCGGCGCGGATCAGCATGCCAATGCGGGTGCGCATCACGAGCACGTAAAGGCCGCCGGCGACGATCAGCGACACCACGATGATGGAAAGGCGGTAGGCCGAATACTGCACACCGGGAACGATCTCGATCGGCTGCTGCAGCCAGCCGGGCAGCGGCAGCGCCAGACCCGCCGGGCCCCAGACGAGACGCACCAGCTCATTGAAGAACAGGATCAGACCGAAAGTACCGAGCACATGATCGAGATGGTCTCGGCCATACAGCCTGCGCATCGCGACCACCTCCACCACCATGCCGACCACGAGCGTCGCGATGAGCGCCAGGACGGCGCCGAGCAGGAAGCTGCCGGTAAGCGCCGAGAAGGTTGCGGCGAAATAGGCGCCGATCATGTAGAGCGAGCCGTGCGCGAGATTGACGAGGTCCATGATGCCGAAGACGAGCGTCAGCCCCGCGGCCAGCAGAAACAGCAGCAGGCCGAACTGCAATCCGTTCAGGCACTGCTCGATGAAAAGGGTCATGGTTCTGCGGTCACGATCAGGTCTGCATCATTGCGGGTCGCGGCCTGCACCGCCCCCTGAAATGACTGGATAGCATAAAGCAAGACGGCGGAAACGTTACCGCTTCCGCCGCCTTGTGATGCGGGAGAAAGACTACTTCATCGGACACTTGCCGGCGAAACGGTCCTGGTCGTCCTTGACGATGGTCGCGACGGTCTTGAGCGAGAGCTGACCGTCGGCGTCCTTGACCACGTCCTGCAGGTAGAAGTTCTGGATCGGGAAGTGGTTGTTGCCGAACTTGAAGCCGCCGCGCAGCGATTTGAAGTCGGCCTTTTCCATGGCCTTCTGCACAGCCGCCTTGTCCGACAGGTTGCCCTTGGTGGCGACCACGGCCGAGTTGATCAGCTGCGCCGCGTCATAAGCCTGGGCGCCGTAATAGGTCGGACGCAGGCCGGTGTACTTCTTGCGATAGTCCGCGACGAACTTCTTGTTCTCTGCGCCCGGCAGGTCGTTCACCCACTGCTGCGCGCCCGGCACGCCAATGGCGTTGTCCTTCTGCAGCGGCAACGACAATTCGTCGACAGTGAACACGGTGTAGAGCGGCATCGTGCCCTTCAGACCCGCCGCCACGTACTGATTGAGGAACTGCACGCCGGCTGCGCCCGGATAGAACACGAAGATCGCCTCGGCGCCAGACGCCTTGGCCTTGGCAAGTTCGGCCGAGAAGTCGAGCTGCGACGGCCACGTCGTCAGTTCCTGGCCGACCACCTTGCCCTTGAAGGTCGAGGACACACCCGCGAGCATGTCCTTGCCGGCGGCGTAGTTCGGGCCGATCAGGAACACCGATTTGACGCCCTTCTGGTTCATGTAGAGGCCCATGGCCTGCGGCGTCTGGTCGTTCTGCCACGAAGTCGAGAAGAAGTAGGGCGAGCATCCTTCGCCGGCGAGCTGGTGCGGGCCGGCATTGGCGCTGATGAGGAATGTCTTGGAGTCGAAGGCCGGCTTCACCGAGGCGAGCAGCACGTTCGACCAGATATAGCCGGTGATGAAATCGACCTTGTCGCTTTCGATCAGCTTCTCGGTCTTCTGCTTGCCGACGTCCGGCTTCTGCTGGTCGTCTTCGTAAATCACCTCGACCGGAATGCCGCCCATCTTGCGGCCCATGTGATCGAGCGCCAGTTCGAAGGAATTGCGCATGTCATTACCGATCACCGCCGTCGGACCGCTGAAGGTCGAGACGAAGCCGATCTTGATGGTCTTGTTCTGAGCGGCGGCCGGTTGGGCCGCCAGAATGATCGCGGCACCTGCCGCCAGAATCGTCTTACGCATTTTATTTCCTCCCCTTCGAGCCCTTCAGGCTCCTTATGCATTCATCTGATAATCTACCGGGAAAGCCGCTCTACCGTCTACGGTGAACCGTTCGCGGCGATGCGATATGATGACTGCGTCGAACTATAATTCTGAATTGGCCGGACCATGTCCCCTACCGTTGCCATTGTTGCGCCCGGTTCGATGGGCGCCGGCGTCGCCAGTTGCCTTAATGCCAAAGGCGCGACCGTTCTGACCTCGCTCGGCGGCCGTAGCCCGGCAAGCCGGCAGCGTGCCGCCGCCGCGGGCATGCGGGACGCCGGTGACAATGCGCTGGCGGAGGCCGATTTCCTGCTGTCAATCGTGCCGCCGGCCGAGGCGGTGGCCTTGGCGCAGCGTCTGGCCCCGGCACTGGCTGCGGGCAGCCGCCGGACCATCTTTGTGGATTGCAACGCGGTGTCGCCGACAACCGCGCAGGCCGTGGCCGACATTATCGCGACGACCGGCTGTAGGTTCGTCGATGCCGGCATCATCGGGCCCCCGCCCAGGCCCGGCTCGACCGCAACGAAATTCTATGCCTCCGGCGACCGGGCCAGTGCGTTCAGCGCGCTCAACGAATTCGGATTGATCGTCCGCGTCCTTGACGGCCCGCTCACCGCCGCATCGGCGCTCAAGATGTCCTATGCCGGCATCACCAAGGGGCTCACTGCGCTCGGCGCGGCCATGGTGCTCGCGTCGGAGCGCGGCGGCTCCGCCCAGGCGCTGAAGGCAGAGCTCGCCGAGAGCCAGCCTGAATTGCTGCGGTTTTTTGAGCGCATGGTCCCGCCGATGTACGGCAAGGCCTATCGCTGGGGGCCGGAGCTCGACGAGATCGCCAACTTCGTCGGCACCGAACATCCCGAAAGCGCGATGTTCAATGCCGCGGCCAGACTTTACGAAGAGATTGCCGCCGACGTCGCCGGCGACAATCGTAAAACCGCCATCCTCGACTCTTTCCTTAAGCAGTAGCCATGTCGGAACCATCCATTCTCGTTCAGCGCCGGGCCGGCTATCGCGTTGTCACGCTCAACCGACCAGACCGGCTCAATGCTTTCAACGATGCGATGCACGAGGCACTGCGCGCGGCCATCGACGAGGCGGAAGCGGATGAGGATTGCCGTGCGGTCCTGCTGACCGGCGCCGGGCGCGCATTTTGCTCCGGCCAGGATCTGAACGACCGCCTGCTCAAGCCTGGCGAAAAGCCGGTACCGCGCGAGTCGCTGGAGAAGTACTACAACCCGTTGGTGCGGCGGCTGCACGCTTTGCCCTTCCCGGTCGTCGCCGCGGTCAATGGCGTCGCGGCGGGAGCTGGCGCCAACATTGCGCTCGCTTGCGATATCGTCATTGCCGCGCGCTCAGCGTCCTTCACCCAATCCTTCGCGCGCATCGGGCTCATACCCGATTCCGGCGGCACCTACATTCTGCCACGTCTGATTGGCGAAGCACGCGCCCGTGCTCTGATGCTGACCGCGGAACCGGTGCCGGCTGAGCAGGCGGCGGACTGGGGCATGATCTGGCGTTGTGTCGATGATGATCAGCTGATACCGGAGGCGATCGCGCTGTGCGAACAATTCGCCATCGCGCCGACGCAAGGCCTGGCGCTGATCAAGCGCGCGCTCGATGCATCGGCGACCAATACGCTCGACCAGCAACTCAACCTTGAGCGCGATTTGCAGCGCGAGGCGGTGATGTCGCCTGATTACGCAGAGGGTGTGCGCGCCTTCATGGAAAAACGGAAGCCGAATTTCCGCGGCCGCAAGGCCGAATGACCGCCAGACGGGCGGCTTCACTGCGGCAAACCGGTACCGGGATTTTAGTCAATCTTTGTTGGCGGCGGCCCGTTGACTCGGCCGATCCTAGATCGTTAGCATACATACAATCTCGGAGCGTACGGTCGACGGAAAGCGACTAGAATTTCCGGACCGCATTGCGCGAAGGAAGGCCCGCATGAAGCCCGCGCCCTTTGTCCGTCATGTGCCCCGCACGCTCGAGGAGGCGCTCGCAACGCTATCGGACGTGGCTGGCGAGGATGGGCGTATCCTGGCGGGCGGGCAGAGCCTGGTCCCGATCATGGCGTTCCGGCTGGCAAAGCCGGCCCATCTCGTGGATATCAACGAGGTTGAAGGCCTCGACAAGCTCGTTGACGACGGCCAATTCCTGACGATTGGCGCCCGCGTGCGCCACGCAGCCTTTCACAATCCGGTCACAGCGAACCCGTTGGGCGGGCTTCTTTCATATGTGGCGAAGCACATCGCGCATTATCCGATCCGCATGCGCGGCACGTTCTGCGGCAGCCTCGCCCACGCCGATCCTTCATCGGAATGGTGCCTGAGCGCGGCAACGCTCGATGCCGTGATGGTGGCCCGCAGCGTGAAAGGCACGCGCGAGATCGAGGTCGCCAAGTTCTTCGACGGCATCATGTCGACTCATCTGAAGGAGGACGAACTGCTCGCCGAGGTCCGGCTGCCGCTGCTGCCGGCCGATACGAAGTTCGGCTTCTATGAATTCAGCCGCCGCGCCGGCGACTTCGCCATGTCGGCGTCGCTCGTCACGTATCGCCTCGACGGCGGCAAGATCTTCGACGCGCGTGTTGGCCTTGGTGGCGCAGAAGTCTCGCCGCGCCGTATCCCGGAAGCCGAGACTGAACTCAATGGCAAGGCCCCTGGCGATGCGGCCTTCCGCGCCGCCGGCGAGGCGGCCAGCGCCGCCATCGAGCCGCTTGAAGATCACCAGACCAACGCCGAATATCGTCGCGATCTGGTGAAGGTCGTGGTGCGCCGCGCGCTGGAGCATTCCCTCCCATGAGCGCCCACACCAAAGGGTCCGGTGGCGACGGCATGAAGTGGGTCGGACGCTCGATCCGGCGGCTGGAAGACCCGGCTTTGGTACAAGGCCGCGGCCGGTTCACTGGCGACCTGCCTTCGGCACGTTGGGTGCGCTTCGTGCGCAGCCCTAACGCGGCCGGCACGATCAAGAGCATCACTGCGCCCGAGGGCGCCATGGTGATCACCGCGGCCGACATCAAGGGCGTGAAGAAGATCACGCCGATGCTGCACAAGTTCAATTACAAACCGGTCGGCCAGCCGATCCTGGCCGATGGCGAAGTGCGTTTCGTCGGCGAAGCGGTTGCCGCCGTGGTCGCGGCAAGCGAGGAAGAAGCTGAGGATATCGCCGATCTGGTGGAGATCGAGATCGAGGACACCGCCGCGGTGGTCGACGGCCGCGCCGCTATCGAGGACGGCGCGCGGCAAATTCACCCCGAAGCGCCCGGCAATGTCATCCTCAAGGGCGAAGCCAAGACGCCGGGCTTCGATGACGTGTGGGCAACCGCCGCCAAGATAATACGCTGCGATGCCCGCTCCCACCGGCAGAACGCGACGCCGATGGAAGCGCGCGCGGCGCACGCAGCTTACGATCCGGTCTCCGGCCGCATCACGCTCCACTGCACGGCACAGATGCCGCATTTGATGCGCACGGCGATCGCGGACTGCATCGGCATGCCGGAGTCCGATTTGCGTGTGATCGCGCCCGATGTCGGCGGCGGCTTCGGCCAGAAGATGTCGCTCTGCACCGAATACGTGCTGGTGACGTGGCTGGCGCGGCACCTGAAAACATCCGTCGCCTGGACCGAGGACCGCCGTGAGAATCTGATCGCTTCTTTTCATTCGCGCGACCAGTACGTCACGCTCGAAGGCGCTTTCGATAAAGACGCCAAGCTGATCGCGCTGCGCGCCGATGTGCTCTCCAATGTCGGCGCCTATTCCTGCTTTCCCACCACCTGCGGCGTCGAGCCCTTGATGGCCATGGCGGAAATGCCGGGCCCCTACGACGTGCAGCAGTATCAATGCCTCGCCCGCGGCGTGCTGACAAATACCTGCACCATGGCGGCCTATCGCGGCGTGTCGCGCCCGGTCATTACCTTTACCCTCGAACGACTGATGGACAAGGCCGCCAAGGCTTTCGCCGTCGACCCGATCGACATCCGCCGCAGGAACCTGATCACGCAGTTTCCCTACAAGTCGGCGATGGGCCTCGAATACGACGAGGCGAGCTATCGCGAAACGATGGAGATAGCGGTCGAAGCCATCAATATGCCGGCGTTCCGCGCCCGCCAGCAACTGGCGCGCGACAAGGGCGAGTATCTCGGCATCGGCTTTGCCACCTTCTCCGAGCGCACGGGCTACGGCTCGCCGGCTTTCGCCGCACGCGGCATGGCGATCACACCGGGCTGGGAGACGGTGCATGTTACCGTCGATCCGTCAGGCTTCGTCGAGGCGCGCATCGGTTCGTCACCGCACGGCCAGGGCCTGCGTACGACTTTGGCGCAGATCATTGCCGACGAAATCGGCGTGCCGCCGGAGATGATCAAGGTGATCCACGGCGACACCGACACGGCACCCTACGGCTGGGGCACTTTCGCCAGTCGTTCGCTGGTCATTTCCGGCGGCGCGACCTTGATCGCGGCGCGAAAGATCCGCGCCAAGCTTCTGAAGATTGCCGGCCACATGCTGGAAGCGGCCGAGACCGACATCGTACTGGAAGACGGCAAAGCGAAAGTCGCCGGCACCGACCGCGACATTTCCATCGCGGCGATGGCCCGCGAAGCCTACACGCAGACGCACCGCTTCAAGGGCGAGATCGAGCCGGGCCTTACCGAGAGCGGCACCTACGATCCGCCCGGCACCTTCTCCAACGCCTGTCATGTTGCCCTTGTGCGGCTCGATGCCGAGACCGGCCACGTCAAGGTGGAACGCTATCTGGTTGCCGAAGACGCCGGCCGCATCATTAATCCGATGATCGCCGACGGCCAGGTACATGGCGGCGTCGCGCAAGGCATCGGCAACGCGCTGCTTGAAGAGATCATCTACGACGAATCGGGCGCGATCCTGACCGCCAACCTTGCCGACTACATGCCACCGACCGCGCACGAAATTCCGTCAATCGAGCTGCATCACATGGAAACGCTGTCGACGCAGTCGATTACCAAGGCCAAGGGCCTCGGCGAAGGCGGCACCATCGGGCCGCCGGCCGCCGTGCTCAACGCCATCAACGACGCACTGACGCCGTTTGGCGTCGAGATCGACACCATTCCGGCCACGCCGCAGCGCATCCGCGCGTTGCTGCGCAACGCCGAGAGAGCAACATGACCGATAAAGCCACCATCACGCTAACCATCAACGGCAAGGACTACGCCATCGCCGTGGAGCCGCGCCGCACGCTCGCGGACGCAATCCGCGAGGATTGCGGTCAGACCGGCACGCATATCGGCTGCGAGCACGGCGTCTGCGGCGCCTGCACCGTCATCGTCGACGATGCGCCGGTGCGCTCATGCCTGATGTTCGCCGTGCAGGCTGAAGGCAAGAATATCCGCACCGTGGAGGGTCTCGCCAACGGCGACACACTGCATCCGATGCAGCAGGCCTTCATGGACAATCACGGCCTGCAGTGCGGCTTCTGCACGCCCGGCTTCCTGATGCTGGCCGTCGGCGTTCTCGAGCGTGAACCGAACATCAGCGACGAGGACCTGATCGACGTTCTATCGTCGAACCTCTGCCGCTGCACCGGCTATCAGAACATCATCAAGTCCGTGCGCGCGGCCGCGCAGGAGATGCGGAAGTGATGCCGGCGCTCCGTCATGGCTGAGTCGAAGCAAAAGAAATTCATCGGCCGTTCCGTGCCGCGGCTGGAGGATCGTCCGCTGCTCACCGGCCGAGGCCGCTTCGCCGCCGACGTGAATTTCCCGGGCCAGTGGGCGATGCGCGTGGTGCGCTCGCCGATCGCACACGGCAGACTCAACGGCATCGACGCCTCGGTCGCGCTCGCCATGCCCGGCGTGCATGCCGTGTGGACCTTCGCCGATGTCGCCCATATTCCGCCGATCCCGTTCCGTCTCACTGGCTTGAAGGCGCTGGAGCCGTATCAGCAGCGCGTCCTGGCGTCCGACACCGTGCGCTATGTCGGCGAGCCGGTGGCGGTGGTGTTCGCCGACAATGCCTATCTCGCCGAAGACGCGGCCGAGATTGTCGAACTTGACATCGAACCGCTCGCGCCGGTGATGAACGCGACCGACGCCCCCGGGCCATTCGATACCATGCAGAGCACCGAGCCGGATATCATCCGCAAAGGCTATGGCGACGTCGATGCGGCATTCAAGGCCGCGGATTTCGTTGTCACGCTCGAACTCTCTGTTGGCCGTCATTCCGGCGTGCCGCTCGAGACACGCGGCGCCATTGGCTACTACAACGAAGCGCTCGACCGCCTTGAAATGCACGGCGCCGCCAAGGTGCCGCACTGGAACCGCGACACGATGGGCCGCATGCTTGGCCGCAGCCGCGACAACTTCCAGCTCTTCGAAGGCCATGTCGGCGGCGGCTTCGGCATTCGCGGCGAAATCTATCCCGAGGACGTGATTGTCTGCGCCGCGGCGCTGCACTTCAGAAAGCCGATCAAGTGGATTGAAGACCGCCGCGAGCATCTGATCTCGGCCAATCACTCGCGGCAGCAGACGCACCGCGTCCGTGCCGCCATCGATGCCGAAGGCCGCATTCTCGCAATCGACAACGAATTCTTCCACGACAACGGCGCCTACATGCGAACGCATGCGGCAACCGTACCGGATCTTGCCGCCGCAATGTTGCCGGGACCCTATCGCATCCCCGCCTATCGCGCGACCGCTCACCTGCGCCTGACCAACAAGACCCCATGCGGCACCTATCGTGCGCCGGGCCGCTATGAATCGACTTTCGTACGCGAACGTCTGCTCGACGCCATTGCCGCTAATGTCGGTATTGACAAGGTGGAAGTCCGCAAGCGCAACCTGCTGTCGAAGAGCGCGATGCCTTACACATTGGGCCTCGAGACGCTGGGCACGCACATCGTCTACGACTCCGGCGATTACGGATTGCTGCTGGACAAGGCACTGGAGCGCGCCGGCTGGCCGAAGCTGCAAAAGGACATGGCCAAACGGCGCGCCAACGGCGAAATGGTCGGCGCCGGCGTCGCCATGTTCGTCGAGAAAAGCGGCCTCGGCCCGTTCGACGACGTGCGCGTGGAAGTGAAGAATGACGGCAACATCGAACTGATCACCGGGGCGGCGTCGGTGGGTCAGGGCATTGAAACAGCGATGGCGCAAATCTGCGCCGAGACGCTCGGCGTCGATTACACTTCGGTGAATGTCATCCACGGCCAGACCGATCGCATCGGCCGCGGCCTCGGCGCCTTCGCCTCGCGCGTTACGGTGATGACCGGCGAAGCCACCAAGCGCGCTTCCACAAGGCTGCGCACCCATGTCCTTAAACTGGCTGCCGAACTGATGCAGGCCGACGCCGGGGAGCTCGACATCGTTGATGGCGAGATTGTCCATATCGGCGGCGTGCCCGGCCCGTCGATGAAACTAGCCGATCTCGCCAAGGCGAGGCCCGGTGAACTGATCGCCGAGGACACGTTCGAGTCGACGCACATGGTCTATCCCTATGGCGTCCACGTGGCCGCGGTGCGTGTCGATGCGGAGACTGGCGGCATAACGATCGAAAAATATGTAATGGCTTACGACGTCGGCAAGGCGGTCAATCCCATGCTCGTGGAGGGCCAGATTGCCGGCGGTCTGGCGCAGGGCATTGGCGGCGCGTTGTTCGAGGAATTTCTTTACGACGAAAGCGGCGAGCCGCTGTCGGTCACCTTCGCCGATTATCTGATGCCGACGGCGCACGAAGTGCCGGAATCATCAATTCTGATCACCGAAGATGCGCCGAGCCCGCTCAATTCACTGGGGCTGAAAGGCGCCGGTGAAGGCGGCACCACCCCTGTTGGCGCGGTTCTCGCCTCTGCTATAGATGATGCCCTGCAACGGCCGGGCGCGATCCTCACCCTTCCGGTGACACCGCAACGCCTCCGCGCCATCTGCAAAAAATAGAACCAGGCGCCTTGGAAGCGCCCACGGGGGGAATGCTTCGATGAGCGACGACAGCGTGCCGCAGCTAAAGGCGCCGGCAGGAACCTGCGACTGTCATATCCATATCTACGATTCGGCTTATCCGACGTCGGCGACCGCGGTGGTGACGCCGCCGGACGCGTCGCTTGCCGATTATCTTGCGATGTGCCGCAAGATGGGTATCGAGCGCACCGTGCTGGTGCAGGCCTCCGCCTATGGCAAGGACAACCGACTGCTGCTCAAATGCATGGCGGACATGGGCCCGCGTGCGCGCGGCATTGTCGTGGTCGACGAGACCGTGACTGACGAGGAACTTGACCGCCTGACCAAGCTTGGCGTGCGCGGCATCCGCTTTTTCATGCTGGCCGGCGCGCCGTTGCCGCTGTCATTGCTTGAGACCATGGCGGCGCGCGTGGCGCCGTTCGGCTGGACCGTCAACTTCCAGTGCGACGGCCGTGAACTGGCCGATCACGAGGCGCGACTCAAGGCGCTGCCGACCACGGTGACCATCGACCATCAGGGCAAGTTTCTGGAGCCCGTTGAGCCCGATCATCCGGGCTTCAAGGCACTGCTGCGCCTGCTGGAGACCGGCAAGGTCTGGTACAAGCTCGCCGCGCCTTACGAGACCTCGAAACTTGGCCCGCCTTATTACGACGATGTCGGCCGGCTGGCGAAGCTGCTGGTCAAGACCGCGCCGGACCGCGGCCTGTGGGCCTCGAACTGGCCCTATCCCATGGCCGGCGCGAAGACGCCGCAAGACGCCTGGACACTCGACATGCTGCTCGACTGGGTGCCGGACGAGAAAACACGGCACAAGATTTTGGTCGACAACCCGGCCACGCTGTACGGGTTCTAGCCCAGCTTCTTCAGCAATGTCGCAACGGTGCGTTGCTCGGCCGCCGTCAGCGGCGCCAATGTCTGCGCGGTGATCTGCGCTGCCACTTGCAGCGCCGCTTCGGTGACGCGGCGACCTTCATCGGTGAGCGTGACCGCGCGGCGGCGGCGATCCTTCGGATCGCTGAGCGCGGTGACGAAACCGCGCGCCGACAGCCGATCGACGACGCCCTTGATGGTAGCGGCATCGAGATAGATCAGCCGGCCGAGCTGATTCTGCGACGACGGCCCGGTCTCGTAGAGCTTGGCCAGCGCCGCAAACTGAGTCTGAGTCAGGCCGTCGACCATATTGGCGGTAAAGATCGCCGTGTGGCGCTGCGTGGCGATGCGCATCAAAAAGCCGACCTGCTCATCGAGCACATAAACGCCCGACGCCGCTTCGTCCGCCACATTGGCGACCTTGAGCTTGCTTCGCGCCATGACCTGATCCAACCCGGCTCGTCTTATTTGCGAAAGCATGGCTGGGAATTCGCCGGAGAGGAAGTCTTTTTCCCGGAAATCACCCTTAGACAGTCAGATAAGCGCGCTGAATGTCGAGATTACCGGACAGCTCGGCCATCGTGCCCTGCCAATGGATTTCGCCCTTTTCCAGCACATAAACGCGATCCGAGACCAGTCTTGCGAAATGGATGTTCTGTTCGGAGAGCAGGATCGACAGTCCTTCTTTCTTCAGTTCAATAATGGTGTTGGCCATTTGCTCGACGATCAGAGGGGCAACGCCCTCCGACGGTTCGTCGAGCAGCACCATCAGCGGGTTCCCCATCAGCGTACGCGCCACGGTGAGCATCTGCTGCTCGCCGCCGCTCATGCGTCCGCCGGGACGGTTCGGCATTTCACCGAGATTGGGAAACAGTTCGAACAACCGTTGCGGCGTCCATACCGGCGCCGGCTGACCGTCCGGGAATCGGCGCGGCGGCTGGCGGCCAATGTCGAGATTTTCCATCACGGTCAGCTCGGAGAAAATGCGGCGGTCTTCCGGCGTGAAGCCCAGCCCCAGCCGCGCGATCTCGAATGGGCGCAAGGCCGCAACGTCGGCATTGTTGAAGCGCACCGCGCCACGACGGGTGACGAGCCCCATCAACGCCTTCATGGTCGTGGTCTTGCCGGCGCCATTGCGGCCCATCAGCGCCACAACCTCGCCGCGGCCGACGGTGAAGGAGACGTCGTGCAGAATCTGCGCCGCGCCGTACCAGGCCTTCAGCCCTTCGACATCAAGCATCGTCTCGCTCATGACGATGCCTCCTGAAATGTCTTGCCGGTGCCGAAATAGACCTCCTGCACCTTGGCATTATCGCGAATGGCGGCGGCGTTGCCGTCGGCAATCAGGCGCCCGCGCGCCAGCACAATGATGCGGTCGGCGTAGGAAAAGACCACGTCCATCGAATGCTCGGTGAACAGCACTGAAATGCCGCGATCGATAACGAGCTGCTTGACCAGCTTGATGAGCTCATTGCGCTCACGCGGCGCCATGCCGGCGGTCGGCTCGTCCATCAAGAGAAGTTGCGGATCGTTGGCGAGCGCAATCGCGAGTTCGATGCGTTTGACGTCGCCGTAAGCGAGCTCGCGGCTCGGCCGGTCGGCGCTGTCCGCCATGCCGACTTGCGCCAGCAGTTCCAAGGCTCGCTCGCGATACAGCGACGACGCCGGCCGCCACAAATTGAGAATACGGCGCGCGTGTGAGATCAGCGCCATCTGCACATTCTCGACCACGGTCATCGAACCGAAGGTGGCGGCGACCTGGAAAGTACGACCGACGCCGAGCCGCCAGATGTCGCGCGGCTGCATGCAGGCGATGCTTCGGTCACCGATGAGGATATCGCCGGCATCGGGCGCGAGCTGGCCATTGATCATGTTGAAGGTGGTGGACTTGCCGGCGCCGTTCGGCCCGATCAAGGCGAGAAACTCGCCTTTGCCAATGTCGAACGAAACGTTATCGACGGCGCGCACGCCGCCGAAGGATTTGCCAAGCGAGTTGACCGACAGGACGCTCATGCGCGACCTCCCGACTTCTTCTCGGCGCGCCGCAGCATCGAGAACGCCCCGGCAATGCCCTGCGGGAAAGCCAGCACGAGTATGAGGATGACGCAGCCAAGCAGCGCGCGCCAGTATTCGGTCTGCCGCATCACCGTATCCTGCAGCAACGCGAACACCGAGGCGCCGACAATTGGACCGACCAGGGTCTGAATGCCGCCGAGCAACACCATTACGAGGCCATCGATGGAGCGGCCGACGGCTATCGCTTCCGGCGAGATCGAGCCCTTGGCAAAGGCAAACAGACCGCCGGCAACGCCGCAAATGCAGCCGGCAATGGCGAAGCCGAGCCAGTGAATGTGTTTGACGTCGATGCCGATGGCTTCTGCGCGCAGCGGCGAGTCGCGGCCCGCGCGCATGGCATAGCCCAACGGCGCGAACAGGAAGCGGCGCAGCAGCAGCACGGCGATGACGGCCAGCGTCAGCGCCAGCAGGTAATAGACCCAGGCCTTGTTGAACGGCGCGGTCGGCCACACGCCGATCACGCCGTTGGAGCCGCCAGTGAAGGTTTCCCATTGGAAGACTGCGGCCCAGACGATCTGGGCGAAGGCCAGCGTCAGCATGGCGAGATAGACTCCGGACAGCCTCACGGCGAACCAGCCGAACAGCAAGGCGCCGAGCAGAGCGACGGCGGGCGCCGCCAGCAGCGCCGCCAGCATCGGGAAGCCGGCGAGCTTGACCAGCAGCGCCGCACCGTAAGCGCCGAGGCCGAAGTAAGCGGCGTGGCCGAAGGAGTGCATGCCGCCCGGCCCCATGATGAAGTGCAATGAGGTGGCGAAGATCACGGCGATCAGGACATCGGTGGCGAGCACCATCAGATAGGGCGAGCTTTGCGCCATCACCGGCAAGGCCAGCAGCAGCAGCAAGACAATGGCGCCAAAAACCTTCAGCAACGGCGCCGCGGGCCGGGTCGGTTCTTCAGGCTCGGCAACCGAACGCACATTGCCCTGCGGCTTGCCGAGCAGGCCGTATGGTCGCACGATCAGGACGATGGCCATGACGATGAATTCGGCGACCAGGGTAAATTTCGAAGCGTTGAACTTGACGAAGCCGAGATCGACCACGCCGATGGCGATGCACAGCGCCTTGACCTCGGCAATGATGATCGCGGCGAGGTAGGCGCCGGTGATCGAGCCCATGCCGCCGACCACGACGACCACGAAGGCGTCGCCGATTGCGATCAGGTCGGTCGCCAGATTGGCCGGCTCACGCGCGAGCTGCAGTGCGCCGCCCAGACCGGCCAGCATCGAGCCGAGCGCGAACACCGAAGTGAACAGTACCGCCTGATTGACGCCCAGCGCACCGACCATTTCGCGATCCTGCGTCGCAGCGCGGATAAGGCGGCCGAAGCGCGTTTTGGCGAGTGCGAAATGCAGAAGGATGAGAACCGCTGGCGCAATGAAGATCAGGAACAGGTCGTAGCTCGGCAACCGACGGCCGAAGACCTCGACCGCGCCGGTGAGGCCGGGCGCGCGCGGACCGAGCAGGTCTTCCGGACCCCACAGCCACAAGGTCATGTCATTGAACATCAGCACCAGCGCGAATGTCGCCAGCAGCTGGAACAGTTCCGGCGCTCGATAGATTCGCCGCAGCAGCAGTATCTCGATCGCGGCGCCGATCAGGCCGACGAACAGGGCCGTCAGAACAATGCCGCCCCAGAAACCGAAGGCACCGCCGATCTTCGTCGCCAGCGTGTAGGCGATATAGGTCCCGAGCATATAGAGGGACCCGTGCGCGATATTGACGATGCGCGTGACGCCAAAAATCAGCGACAGCCCGGCTGCAATGAAGAACAGGCCGGAGGCGGTCGAAAGACCGTTAAGCGCCTGAAACAGGAAAGCGTTGAGGGTCATGATTTCACTTATCCCTCCCCTGAAAGAGGAGGGTGGCTGCGAGACAGTAGCGCGTTCACGCGCGTCTTCGACGCGCTATGCGAGCGGCCGGGTGGGACCTGACGTCAAAGCGCCCCCACCCGGTCGGCGTAGCCTGTCGTCGGGCGCCGCTTCGCGGCGCCCCGTTGGCTGACCACCCTCCCCAGGACGGGGAGGGATAAGAAGAGTTCAGTTCGCGCTGGCGGGACGCAGCTTCTTGACCTCGTTGTCGCCGGGCAGAACGGAAGCGCCATCCACGTACTTGATGTCATCCATCGTGCCCTTGCCCTTCTCGAGCGCGATCTTGCCGACATAGGCACCCATCGTCGCCTGATGATCGCTGGCGCGATACTGGAACGGACCGAACGGGCTCTGCACGTAAAGGCCCTTGAAAGCTTCGACCAGCGAGTCGGCGTCGAGGCCCTTGGTCTTGGCGAGACCTGCAGCGATCGATTTGATCGTGCTGTAGCCGACCACCGAACCGAGACGCGGATAGTCGTTGAACTTCTTCTGGTACGCCGTGAGGAAGGCGACGTGTTCCGGCGTCTTGATCTTGTCCCAGGGATACCCGGTGACGACCCAGCCGACGGGGGCTTCGGCGCCGAGCGGATCGAGATATTCCGGCTCGCCCGACAGAAGGCTGACCACGGTGCGGTCCTTGAACACGCCGCGAGTATTTCCCTCACGCACGAACTTGGCGAGGTCGGGCCCGAACAGCACGTTGAAGATCGCGTCCGGCTTGGCATCGTCGATCGCCTGCGCCACAGCACCGGCATCGACCTTGCCGAGCGGCGGGGCCTGTTCGGTGACGAACTCGACGTCCGGCTGGGCCTTCTGCAGCATCGCCTTGAAGTTCTGGACCGCCGACTGGCCGTATTCGAAGTTCGGATAGACCAGCGCCCAGCGCTTCTTCTTGGCGGCGATCGCGGCCGGCATCAGCATCGCCGTCTGCATGTAGGTCGTTGCGCGCAGGCGGTAGGTATACTTGTTGCCGTTTTCCCAAGTGATCTTGTCGGTGAGCGGCTCGGCGGCGAGGAAGAACACCTTCTTCTGGCCGGCGAAGTTCGTCACAGCAAGGCCGATATGCGACAGGAAGGTGCCGGCAATCATCACCACGCCTTCGCGCGTCACCAGCTCTTCGGCAACACGCACAGCCTCGCCGGGATTGCCGCCGTCGTCGCGGATGATCAGTTCGATCTTCTTGCCGTTGACGCCGCCTTTGGCGTTAACCTCCTCGAGCGCCAATTCCATGCCCTTCTTGTAGGGATCGAGGAAGGCGGGCTGCGACTTGTAACTGTTCAGTTCACCGATCTTGATCGTATCCTGTGCCACCGCCGGAAAACTCAACCCGGCGGCGAGGACGAAGGCTAGCGAACTGAGATAGTGTTTGGCTTTCATCGGACGACTCCATGCGTGGCGGCACCTGGGATCAGGTCACCGCGAGTTCGACAATTCGTGCTTCCCCAATCGGATTTTTTTCGGTGTTCCGAATAGTCCGACTGCCTTTCCACCCTGTCAAGCAAACGTCCCGGCATGAATGCAGAATGAGCCCCGATCGGCGGCTGCTCACCCTCTCGGCCGATCGCGGAAGCGGTCCATGAGCGGCTTGTCCTGGCCGCCATCGATTTCGATCATGGTGCCATTGACCATGTGCATCATGGGCGACGCCAGCATGACGACGAGATTGGCGACTTCCTCAACCTCCGCGATACGACCGAGCGGAATCGAGGCTGGCGCCAGCTTGTCGGCTTCTTCCCGCGGAATCTTCATGTCGCGCGCCATGGCATCGACCAGACCGGCCCAGCGCTCGGTCCGCACCGGGCCCGGATTGACCGCCACAAAGGAGATATTCTCCTTGCCGTACTGCCCGGCGAGCGACAGCGTGAGATTCTGGCCCGCCGCGTTGGCTGCACCGGGGCAGATTTCCCAGTAGGACGGCTTCACACCGTCATTGCCGATGAGGTTGACGACACGGCCGCCGCCCTGGGCACGCATGATCGGCAGCACGTAGCGCAGACAGCGCACATAGCCCATGAACTTGAGCTGCAGACCCTTTTCCCAGTCGTCTTCCGTCAAATGCTCGATGACGCCGCCGGCGGCGGAGCCGGCATTGTTCACCATGATGTCGATGCGGCCGAGCGCTTTGTGGCCCTGCTCGACGAAATTCCTGGCCTCCTTGTCGGAGCGCAAATCCGCCGTGATCGGCACGATCTTGCGGCCGGTGGCCTTGGCGATTTCGTCGGCCGTTGCCTTGAGCGGCTCCATGCGGCGCGCGCAAATGGCAACATCGACGCCTTCCTTGGCGAGCGCCAGCGCAATGCCCTTGCCGATTCCTTCCGAACCGCCGGTTACCAGTGCGGTCTTACCCTTTAAGTTCAGGTCCATCCTGAGTCTCCATTCACTCTGTCGGTTGTCTTGTTCGATTTACGGGGCGCGGTGCGACATCCACTTGCCGGCCTCGGCATTGGCGATGAGGTCGGCGAGCGCGGCGTTGAACGCGGCCGGCTCTTCGCTGGTAATGGTGTGACCGGAGCGCGGAATGACGACGAGACCCGCGGTGGGCACCGTGCGCTTGATGAAGACGCTCGCCTCCAGGCACCAGTCGTCCTCGTCACCAACCAGCACCAGAAGCGGCAGCTTGAATTTCTTGAGGTCGTCCTGGATGTCCCACAAGGTCGGGCGCTTGGACTGGACCTCGCGCATGGTCATGGCATGACCGACCGGCGAATGCTCGGCGAGCATCTTCGCAAATTCGGCAAAGCCGCGCGGATCCTTGTATTTGTGCGTCTGCCGCGTCGCGCCGTCGGCATAGCGTGCCGCCGCAGTGGGGAAATCGACGGTCTCGAACATCTTGGCGGTTTCGCGCGAGGCTTCGCGCGTCTGCTCGACGATCTTGGCGTCCGGGCTGGAGCCGTAGCCACAGCCGGCGGCCGTCACCGACAGACAACGCTCCGGATACTTGATTCCGACCAGCAGCGCAGTAAGCGCGCCCATGGAATGGCCGACAATGTGAGCCTTGTCGATTTTCAGCGCGTCCATCAGCGCGATCACATCATCGCGCGCCAGATCCTGGCCGTATTTTCCCGGGTCGGTCGGCACATCGGACGGCGGATACCCGCGCTGGCTGTAAGTGATGCAGCGGTGCGCCCGCGAAAAGAACCGCATCTGCGGCTCCCAGGTGCGCCAGTCGCCGGCATATTCGTGAATAAAAACGATGGGCGTGCCGCTTCCGGCTTCCTCGTAGTAGAGGCTGACGCCATCCTTGGTTCGGATCTGCGACATCGTTCCCTCGCTCTCGCGGTAGTTATTAGTTTGCACACAAACAAATCCCGAGTAAAGTCCAAAGACGTGAATGCCGGGATCCTGCTTCGACGGGGCCTTGCGGTGACGCGACTTGTCTCATCGCCCGGCCCTGACGGACGATAGAAACGCGCTTGAAGCCAATCGGCTTAAAGCGAAAGGTTTGGTCGCCTCCATCAGGGAGAAGAGTCGATGTTTTCTTTTCGACGCCGCTTCACTGCACTGATCGCTGCCGTCGCCCTTGCCGCGGTTTTTGCGCCGCCCGCCGAGGCGCAACTGAAAACCACCATCAAGGTCTCCAGCCTGACGCTGCCGGTCATCGCGCCGCTGGTCTGGAATATCATGAAGACACGCGGCCTGGACGAGAAGCATGGCTTCACGCTGGAAATTCAGGCCTATCCCGCGATCTCCGCCTATTATGCCGGCTTTGCCACCGGCGAAACCGACGTCGTGCTGGGCGGCCCGACGGTTTTTCAGAAGCTCTATCAGGAAGGCGTGCCGGCCCGCATCATCGGCACCGGCATAACACTCGCCGATCTCGTGATCTTCGCCAAGGACCCGGCGATCAAGTCGCTTGCCGACCTCAAGGGCAAGCAAATTGCCATGGACATGGGCAGCGCGCAGTTTCAGGTGGTGAAGATCTATGCACTGGCCAAGGGCATCGACCTCGGCAAGGACATCACTGTCGTCAACGCCAACTTCGCAGTGGCGCGCGCGCAACTCGAAGCCAGCCGCGTCGACGCGGCGATGGTGATCGAACCGCTCGCCAGCATCATCACCAGACAGAACCCGGACTGGAAAGTCATCTTCAACGGCGCCGAAGGCTGGAAGGAAGTCACGGGCGAGACCGGCTGGGAGCTGGTGCCCGCCATGCGCGCCGGCCTGATCGAGAAAGACCCGACGGCGCCGAAGAAGCTCATCGCCGCGCTGCAGGACGTCGCCAAGGTTTTTCATGAGGAAACCGCGGCTGCCGACAAGATCGGCGCCGAAACCACCAAGCTGCCACCCGGCATTCTCTCTGCTGCAATCTCCGGCGGACGCTTCCGGTTCGAGGTGAAGCCGATGTCCGACACCGCCGCCCGCAAATCGGTGAAGGACATGATGGAGCTGGCTGTGAAGGCCGGTTTCTACACGCAAGTCCCGGACGACAAGATCTTCTACGCGCAGTAGGCCAATGGCGCTCGAGACCCCGCGGGAATCTGCACCTGACATTGCGTTTCCCAGGCAGACGTTCATTTCGCTGCTGATCTTCGCCGCAGCGTGGGAAACGCTGTCTCACCTTGCGCCCTATCTCGGCATCCCGCCTTTCGCGGTGCCGAGCCTCGTGAAGATCGCGAAGAGCATCGCCACGATCACGCCGCTCGATATCGTGGTGACGCTGGCGCGCGTCATCGGCGCGCTGATTGTCTCCTTCGTGCTCGGCCTGCTCGTGGCCATGGCGATGTATCGCTCGCAAACCCTCGACAACTATCTGCATCCGATGATCCGCATCTTGATGGCCGTGCCCGTGGTGTCGTGGATCCTTTTCGCGGTGCTGTGGTTTCCCGGCGTGGAATTCCGCATCGCCTTTGTGCTGGTGGTCGTCTGCGGCCCGGTGTTCCTGGTCGACTCGCTCGACGCCATGCGCGGCGTGTCGCGCGATTTGCGCAACATGATGCTGTCGTTCCGACCGACGGCCAGCGACTATTTCGTCAAGCTGATGCTGCCGGCGATCCTGCCCAGCGTGTTCACGAGCTGGAAGGTCAACATCAGCCTGGCCATCCGCGTCGTCACCATCGCCGAACTGGTCGGCGCCGTGACCGGCATCGGGCACCAACTCTCCGTCGCGCAGGAACTGTTCTCGGTAGCGGACGTGTTCGCCTGGACCATCGTTCTGGTGGCGCTTCTGTTCCTGCTCGAAGCGCTGGTCGCGCGGGTGGAGCGCCGGCTGCTGCGGTGGCGCACATGACCAGCCCGCCTCCCATCGCCGCGCGCGGCCTGCGCAAAGTCTTCCGCCAGACAACGTCAGGCCAATCGGTCGTCGCCATCGACCGGCTCGATCTCAGCATCGCGCCGAAGGAAGTCGTCGCCATCGTCGGGCAGACCGGCTGCGGCAAATCGACCTTCTTCGATCTGATGATCGGCCTCGACAAGCCGACCGAAGGTACGCTGACCATCGGCGATCGCAGCCCCTTCGCCGACTTCGACTATTTTCGCGGAAAAATCGCCACCGTATTCCAGCAGGACCGCCTGCTGCCGTGGCGAACCGCCCTCGACAACGCCAAACTGCCGCTCGAACTCCTACGCGTGCCGGAGAACGAGCAGCGCGAACGCGCGCTGCAATGGCTGACGCGGCTGGGGCTCGCCCATTTCGTCAACGCCTATCCCCACGAACTGTCCGGCGGCATGCGCCAGCGCGTGGCGATCGCCCGCGCTTTCGCCGTGCAGCCGGCAATCCTGTTGGCCGACGAAGCCTTCGGTCATCTCGACGAAGTCACCGCGGCCGAATTGCGCGGCGAATTTCTGGCGCTGGCGCGCGAATGCGGCTCGACCGCCATTCTCATCACGCACCAGTTAGAGGAAGCCATTGCCGTCGGCGACCGCATCGTGGTGTTCGGCAAGTCGGCGAAGCTGCTCGCCGACATTCACGTCAAGCAATGGGACGCCGCCGACTACGGCACCTTGCGCGAGGCGATTCAGGCGACGTTGCAAGGCAACGTCGCCGATCGGCGCCTCGTTCACACGGCTAGCGCCTCGGCATGATGGCGCGCGCGGCATCGCCGATCGCTTCGACCGACATGTCGGTGTCCTCGAAGCAGACGATGCGGCACGGGCAGCTTTCCAGCCCCTCATAGCGCCACGGGAAGGCGCCGATCACGCAGCGCTTGTTGAGCATCAGCTCAATGTCGCCGCCGATGTTCTCGGCGTGCAGCAGGCCTTCGGCGAAGGCCCAGGTGTGGAACGGAAACACATTGTCGCGGACCAGCCGGCCTGACTTCTTGTGCGTGAATTCGAAGGTGCCGAAGAACTCGCCGGGCGTCTTGCCGTGCTTCTTCGTGAATTCCTCGGCAATATCCGGCCGCATGAAGCGGATCGAGGTGTTCATGGCGTGATCGCAGGAGCCGGTGTCCATGCCCCACCACTTGATCTTCTTCTTCAGCATCCAGTGCAAGGTGTCGAGGTTCGGCCCCGGGTGATAGCAGAAGTACTTCACCAGATCCTGCTGCGGCCGGCCTTCATAGTGCTTGTGCCAGCCGGTATGCAGGATGAGGATATCGCCCTCGCGGATATCGGCGCCCGATGACTCGATGATCTCCGGCGTAATCACCGCCCAGTCGTGCATGTGCTTGGAGATATCGACCACGACGCCGCGATTCATCAGGTAGTCGAGCGGCAGGTGCGCCATGTCGCCGTTCGGATCGTCGGTCGCGTGCATGGCGCCGTCGAAATGGGTGCCGACATGCAGCG
This sequence comes from Undibacter mobilis, assembly GCF_003367195.1. Lineage (NCBI taxonomy): Bacteria > Pseudomonadati > Pseudomonadota > Alphaproteobacteria > Hyphomicrobiales > Nitrobacteraceae > Undibacter > Undibacter mobilis. Next base: position 774,268 of record NZ_QRGO01000001.1, read on the forward strand.
CGGTGTCGATGCGCTGCGCCACGATGCGCACCGTCTGCAGGTTCTGCGCGTAGTACATCTTGTTGCCGGCATAACCGACCCAGCCGGGCGTATGCACGTTCATGACGTGGGAGAGATCGACGACTTTCATGCGCTGGGCTCCGTCTGGTACCGGCAATCGTTTGTGTACCAACAGTCCATCACAGGACGGATCGCAAAGCCAGATGCCCGCCAAGCATCAGCAGGCCGGCGAAAAAGCATAGCCGGAATACCTCCGGCCTTATGCGGCCCCTGAGTAATTGGCCGAGCCTCATGCCGACCAGCACGGCGACAAGGCCTGCCAACGATGGCCACATCAAATCGGCGTTCAACTCACCCGCGTGGCCCAGCGCGGCCGCAAGCGCAATCGTGCAGACGGTGAAACACAGGCCGAGCGCCTGCACGAGCCGGTGGCGGTCGAGGCTCAGGCCCTGGATGTATGGCACCATGGGAATGGCGAAGACCCCGGTCGCGACCGTAATCGCGCCGGTGGCAATGCCGCAGGCAAAGCCGATGATGCCTTCGCGCGCGGCCGGCACCTTGAATTCGATCTTGAACAGACCGAGCAAGGCATAGGCGACCAGCGCAAGACCGAGCCACAACGTCGCGCCGCTGCCGCCGCTGTGCACAAGCCAGATCGCGCCGATCGCGGTGCCGATGACGATGCCGGCGAACAGCGGCCACAGCCGCGCGACGAGTTCGCGAAAGGCGCCGCCCACCACGGCCTGCCAGATATTGCTGATCAGCGACGGCACGATCAGCACCGCGGCGGCTTGCGCCGGCGGCATCATCAGGCCGAGCAGACCGATGGCCACGGTCGGCAAGCCCATGCCGATGACGCCTTTGACGAGACCGGCCAGCGCGAAAATCGCGGCGATCGCCAGCAGAGTCTGAAACGGAGCGATATCCAATGTGCATTTCCTTCGTGAAGCGAACGGCGACCATGGTCGAGACCATGCGCAGGGGCAATGCGCAGTTCGGCAAGGCAGGGTCAATGATTGGCGAAGGGCTGCAGACATGCGTCATCGCCCGCATTGTTTGGTCGGCCCCGGGCAGGCCGCAGTCCCGAACCTTCATTCCATCGCCCTTCGATAACGAGGGCGCGCGGAACGCCGGGGCCCGAACAGCCCCGCAGCTCTGTGCGCGTGTTGGTTTGGTAGTGCGCACAGACGTCGTCACCACGGAATTGCCGGACCTCCGGCGTTCCGCACGCGGTGTTTTGTGGCTTGCTCCGCTCGACCCCCGGTGGACGGACCATTGCTATCCACCGCTGCGGGACTTTCCTGCGCGGGCGGGGTGGCTTCCTCGCCGCCGGTTTGGGCGCGACCTGGTGTCGATCGCGCCGCCGCCGAAGACTTCTGCTCCCTTGGCACGCGCAGTTCCGCCCCAGTGGCGCGCGGCAAGGCGCGCCGGGAGCGAGCGGCTTGGACCGCCGGGAGGGGAATGTGCGCCGCATCTCCGACGCCCCGAACCCGGCCACCGCTCCCCGCCCCAGCATCTGGAGACGCTGATCAGACACCCCTCGTCGAAGGGGCGGGATGCATGGGAATATAGACCTAGGCTTAAATACAGTCAAGCGGCATCTTGAATAAATTCCGCCCTCATGGTGAGGAGCCCGGCGCAGCCGGGCGTCTCGAACCATGGGGCCTCAATCCTTCGAGACGCCCTCGCTACGCTCGGGCTCCTCAGGATGAGGCCGAATAAGTGCTGCGGCATCTGGATTCCGGGTTCGCCACTTCGTGGCGCCCCGGAATGACGGGCAGAGAGTTTTCTGCCCAACCCTGTTGCCGGGGCAGCCAGCCGCTATAATGCCGCGCGACCAAGCCGGCCGCCCATGCGCCGGCACAACAAGAACCGTGCGAGGAAGCCCCATGGACCAGACCGTCCGCAAGATCAGCGCCGAAGACATCAACCCGCGCCACAATTGGGGCCGCGCGCTGCCCTCGCTCGGCATCACCGGCGTCGATTTCGAGGAGCGCGTCAATTACCAGCGCCTGCACCGCTACCGCCTCGGCCGCACCAAGCAGGCGCTGGAAAAGTCCGAACTCGGCGCGCTGCTGGTCTTCGACGTCAACAACATCCGCTACATCACCTCGACCAAGATCGGCGAATGGGAGCGCGACAAGCTGTGCCGGTGGGCGCTGCTGACCCGCACCGGCGAGCCGATCCTGTGGGACTTCGGCTCGGCCGCCGTCCATCACAAGCTGTACACGCCCTGGCTGGCGCCGGAGAACTGCAAGGCCGGCCTGATCGGCATGCGCGGCATGGTCAATCCCGCCTTCGGCCTGATGAAGAAGCATGCCGGCGAAATCGCCTCCCTGCTCAAGGAGGCCGGCGTCGCCGACATGCCGGTCGGCGTCGATCTCATCGAACCGCCGATGATGTTCGAACTGCAGAAGGCCGGCATCAACGTGGTGGACGGCCAGCAGGTGATGCTGGAGGCACGCGAGATCAAGTCGCAGGACGAGATCCATTTGCTCAACCGCGCCGCGGCGATGGTGGACGGCGCCTATGACCTGATCAACGAGAAGCTGCGCCCCGGCGTGCGCGAGAACGACATCGTCGGCATGGTCAACGAGTTTCTCTATCGCCATGGCTCCGACGACGTCGAGGCGGTGAACGCCATCTCGGGCGAGCGCTGCAACCCGCATCCGCACAACTTCACCGACCGCATGATCCGCCCCGGCGACCAGGCCTTCTTCGACATCCTGCAGTCGTTCATGGGCTATCGCACCTGCTACTACCGCACCTTCAATGTCGGCCGCGCGACGCCGGCGCAGCGCGATGCCTACAAGCAGTGCCGCGAATGGCTCGACAATGCGATGGCCCGCATCAAGCCCGGCGCCACCACCTCGCATATCGCCGAAGCCTTCCCGACGGCGCAGGAATTCGGCTTCCCGGACGAAACCTCGGCCTTCGGTCTGCAATTCGCGCACGGCCTCGGCCTCGCGCTGCACGAGCGGCCGGTGATCTCGCGCGTGGTGTCGATGGATCACCCGACCGAGATCAAGGAAGGCATGGTGTTCGCGATCGAGACCTATTGCCCGGCGACCGACGGCTATTCCGGCGCGCGCATCGAGGAAGAGGTCGTGGTCACCGACAAGGGCTGCAAGGTGATCTCGCTGTTCCCGGCGGAAGAGCTGCCAATCGCAAACCGGTATTGAGGGAGAATGCTGCCGCCCGTCGACCCCCGCTACATGACCGAGAAGCAGCGCGCGGAAAACCGCGCGCGCTACGTCTCGTTCGCGATGTGGGGCGGCGCGGCGGTGGCAGTGGCCCTCGCCTTCATGCTGTTCGCCTATACCGACCAGGCGCCGCCGTGGCTGCGCAATCTCGCCTATCAGATCGACGGCGCTTTCGGTTATCCGGTGCTGGCCTTGATCCGCGCGATGGCGGGCTAGCGGCCGCGTGCTACAAGGCGGCTGCCGGCAACGCCGCCGGACCGGAACGCCGATATGGACGACAAGATCGAGAAGGCCGGCGCGCTGCCGCGCAGCGCCTTCGGCGCGCTGGGCCGCGGCTTTCGCGGCAAGTGCCCGGCCTGCGGCAAAGGCCGCATGTTCCGCGCCTTTCTCAAAGTCGCCGACACCTGCCCCGCCTGCGGCGAGGAGCTGCACCATCATCGCGCCGACGATTTCCCGGCCTATCTCGTCACGGTGCTGACCGGCTTTCTGCTGGTGCCGGTCGTGCTGGCGGTGGAGATGAACTACACGCCGCCGATCTGGCTCAGCGTGTCGCTGTGGCCGGCGATCGCCTTCGTGATGGCAATGACGCTCTTGCAGCCGATCAAGGGCACGGTCGTCGCGCTGCAATGGTATGCCGGGCTGCACGGCTTCGAGGCGGCGAAAAAGGCCCGCCAGGCCGGCGGCGCAAGCTAACCCGCCCGCACCCGCTCGATGAATTCCTGCGCCTCGACCTGCAACGCCGCGGCCTGACGACTCAGGCCGGCGGCGGCGTACTGGATTTCGCCGGCGCCGGTGCGGGTGCGCGCGGCAAATTCATTGACGCCATCGACGGTCTGCGACACCTGGCGCGAGCGCAGCGCGGCGCCTTCGACGGTCTCGGCGATCTTCTGCGTTGCATGACTCTGCAGGCCGACCGCCTCGGTGATGGCGCGCGCCACGGTACGGATGCCGGCAATGCCCTGGACGATGGACTGCGTCGTGCTGCGCACGCCGCCGATGATGCCGGCAACCGATTCGGTCTTGCTGCGGATATCGGCGAGCGCCTGCGTGGTCTGCGTCGCCAGCGACTTGACCTCCTGCGCCACCACGGCAAAGCCGCGGCCGGCCTCGCCGGCGCGCGCCGCCTCGATGGTGGCGTTGAGCGCCAGCAGGTTGGTCTGGCTGGCGATCGCCTGGATCATGCCGACGACCTTGTCGATATCGCCGACCGCCTGCGTGAGGCTGTCGACATTCGTCACGGCGATTTCGGCGCGGCGCGAAGCATCGACCACGGCGCCGGTGGCGTTGGTAAGCTGGCCGTCAATGTCGTGCATCGACGCCGACAACTCCTCGATGGCCGCCGCCACCGTGCTGGCGACTTCGGTCGTTTCCTGCGCCACGACGGCGGCGGTGCCGGCATGATCGCCGGATTCGTCGGCGACTTCACTCATGGCTTGCGCCGAACGGTCAAGTTCGGAAGCCGAATGCGCGAGCGCGGCGGCGACGCTCAGAATCTTGCTCTCGAAATTGCGGGCGAGCTGGTCGAGCGCCTGACGCTTGTCCTCCGCCGCCTGCTCACGCGCCCGCTTGCGCATCTCCTGCGCATCCTTCAGCGCCGCGGCGTTGTCGCGGAACACCAGCACGGCGCGCGCCATGGTGCCGACCTCGTCACCGCGCTTGAGTCCCTCGATCGGCGCGTCGAGACGACCCTGCGCGATCTCGCGCATGGCAAAAGCCAGACGGCGCAGCGGCCGCGCCACCGTGCGTTGAGCCAGCAGCATGGCGAGCAGAATGGTGAGAAGCGTGCCCGCGACCAGCATGATGGTGAGCAGGCTGTAGGTGGCGGCCTTCTTCTCGCTCGCCGTATCGATGGCGACGCGCATCTGGCCGCCGAGAACGTCGATCAGGCGGTTCATGCTGGTCGTGGTGTCGACGATCGCCGGATCGAAGCGGAATTCGAGCAGATGGCGCACCTTGTCATTGTCACCGGCCTTGATCGCAGCCAGCACCTCATCGGCGAGGCCGTTGAGCACGTCGAGCCGGCGCAGCATGCCGCGGACGTCGTTCTCGCGATCCGGCATCGCCTCAATCACGCCGCCGAGCCAATGCTTGGCGGATGCGTACTGGCCGGCGCGCTCATCGACGGCTTCGCGGATGGTTTCCGGATCGCTGGCGGCGGCCATTTTGTACGTCGCCAGACCGAGCGATTCCGCGGCGATCTTGGATTCCGTGAGAATGAGCCGCACCGGCGCGATTTCACGCGTGATGATGTCGTTCAGGCGATCGACGTCGCGCAAGCTGCGCAGGCTGTACCAGTTGGCGGCGGCCGATAAAATGCCGAGGGCTCCGATCAGCAGCATCGCCTTGGCGGCGATCGGCAATCGAATCGAAAATGCGCGCGGCATTGGAGTTCCGGTCAGGCAGGAAATTCAGCGTGACGGTATTTAGACCTTCATGTGTTCCCGATTGCTTAATGACGGAGTCATGCCAGCGTCGCATACGCATTTATGACAGTCCGGCAGACCATGGCTACAAAATCGGCACACCGGAGGACGGGTCCGGCACGACGGCCGCTTTCGTCGGAGCGGAATTTTGTTACGCCATCTTTACTTGAGCCAAGAGAGCGCTGCGGCTTCACTTACGCTGTTGTGCGCGTGTCGCCACCTTCCATAACGCGGTGTGCGGCAGCGAGAATCCTCCACCTTGTTGTCAAGGGGCTTCCGAAAGGAGGCCCCTCTTTTTTGGCCCATGCTGACCCCGGCCCGATCGGCATCAAGCGTCTTTGGCCAGATTCTTCCGCAGTTCCTCAAGCCGCTCCCGATAGCCCTCGCCATCGCCGTAGTCGTCGAACATCGCATAGCGTGCATGCGAGCCGATAACGCGCCGCGCGTGCTTGATCGGACACCAGTACTGCTCGGTGCGCGCCACGATCTCGCGAACATAGGCGATGAGGCCGTTGGCATAGGAGCAATAGGCGCAGTTGAGTTTTTCGAGCGCGTTGAGATAGGCCAGATGGTGACGGTCGAACACCAGGTAGTCGGCGCGCTTCACCTTGGCGATGCCGTACACCGGGAAGCACACGGCCTGATAGACGGAAACGAACAGGTCGAGCAGCACGAACGGCACGATGCCGGCATAGATGACCGGCGCCACCAGCATCACCAGAGGGCGGGCGCCGAAGACATAGGGCAGCAGCTTCTGCCGCAATTCGCGATGACGGCGCAGCAGCTCTTCCTCGAAGGCGACGCGGCCATGCTCCAGGCCAAAGCGCAGTTCGGCGCCGCGCTTGGCCAGCTCGGCGTCAAGTTCGGACTCGAGCTGCTTGATCTTGCCGATCAGCTCATTGATCTGCGGATTCATCATTGCCCCCTTCAGACGCCGAAGAGCGTCGCGGGGGCCACCATGGCCCGCCGCGGGAGGCAATGACAGCCAATTCAGCCGGCGCGGATGCGCTTTACTCCAGCCCGGTGGCGACCTTCACGTTCTCCGGCTCGAGCGTCATGCCGGAGGCGAGCGCCATGGTCTCCATCAGCGCCGCAAAATCCTTCTGCAGATAGGCTTCGGGGTCCTTCTGCAGCATCGCCGCGCCGAAGTGGCCCTGCAGCACCTCGCGCGTCGCCGCGGTCACCGGCATCGGCACATCGAATTCGCGGCCGAGCGCGAGCCCGAGATCGAGATCCTTGCGCAGCAGTTCGGGCGTGAAGGTGGTGGTCCAGTCGAGATTGACCAAAGCCGGCGACTTGTACTTGGTGAACATCGAGCCCATGACGCCGTTGTTCATGAAGGCGAGGAAGGCGTGGCGCGGCACGCCCATCTTGTTGGCGAGCAGCGTGATCTCGATCAGATTCTCGATGACGACGCCGAGCATGACGTTGTGCGCGATCTTGCAGACGCGGGCGAGATCGCCTTCGCCGACATAAGCGACGCCCTGCGGCGCGATGATGTCGATGAGCGGCTTGACCGAGTTCGCGGTGGCTTCCGGCCCCGAAATGACGGAGGACAGCTTGCCGGCCTTGATGACCTTGGCGTTGCCGGACACCGGCGCGGTGATGTAGTCGCTGCCGGCTTCCATCAGCTTGCGGCGGATATCGACCGAATCCTCGATCGAAATCGTCGAGCAATCGACCACGATCTTCGGCGCCTTGCCGCCGCCGGCGAGCACGCCATTCGGTCCGAAATAGATTTCGTCGAGATCCTTGCCGGTCGAGACGATCGAGAACACGACATCGAGGCCGGCGAGGTCGGACAATTTGTCGACGACCTTGCCACCGCTTTTCGCCAGCGGCTCGGCTTTCGCGCGCGTGCGATTCCAGACGGTGACGTCGTAGCCGGCCTTGAGCAGGCGCTCGGCCATCGGCGCGCCCATGCGCCCGGTTCCGATCCAGCCGATCTTCTGCGTGTTCTTGGACATTAAAAGTCTCTCCCTTGCCATTTCTCCCGCGTTGACCGCGGCGATGTCGTCTTGCCTCTTCGAATAGCGGTTCCCCGCGATACGCGCCAGTGGTGGGCAAGGACCGCAGGCGGGCGTTGCATCCGGGGCGTCGGGCCCTGCATGGGCGATCCGCGCACGCCGGGCGTGGGACGTGCGGGAGGGACGCCACCAAACAAAACGGCCGGGCATTGCGCCCGGCCATTTGTCGTTGCAAGAGCTGCACCGTCCGCCTGCACAGACGATGACCGGGCGCGCTTAGGCCTGCGAGATGAACTTGGTGTTCAGATAGGCCTGCAGGCCTTCGATGCCGCCTTCCGAGCCGTAGCCGGAATCCTTGACGCCGCCGAACGGCGTCTCCGGCGTCGACACCGCCACCGAGTTGATGCCGACCATGCCGGCCTGGATGCCATCGCCCACCGCATTGGCGGTCGCCGTCGAGGTGGTGAAGGCATAAGAGGCAAGTCCGAAGGGCAGCGAGTTGGCGCGTTCGATGACCTCGTCGAGGGTCTTGAACGGCACGATCGGCGCCAGCGGGCCGAACGGCTCCTCGGTCATGATCTTGGAATCATCCGGGATGTCGGTGATGACGGTCGGCTCGAAGAAGAAGCCCTGATTGCCATGACGATTGCCGCCGGTCGCGATCTTGCCGCCCCGCGCCTTGGCGTCGTTGACGAAGGATTCCATGGCGTCGAGCCGGCGCGGATTGGCGAGCGGGCCCATTTTGGTTTCCTTCTCGAGGCCATCACCAAGGGTGAGACCCTTGGCATATTCGACGAAGCGCTCGACGAACTTGGCGTAATTCTTCTCCTGCACATAGAAGCGCGTCGGCGAGATACAGACCTGACCGGCATTGCGATATTTGAACGCGGCAATGGTGTCGGCCGCCTTGATCGGGTCGGCGTCGTCGAACACCAGCACCGGCGAATGGCCGCCGAGCTCCATGGTGGCGCGCTTCATGCCGCGCGCTGCCATCGCGGCCAGATGCTTGCCCACCGGCACCGAGCCGGTGAACGACACCTTCTTGATGATCGGCGACGGGATGATGTGCTCCGACACCTCTGCCGGCACGCCGAAGACCAGATTGAGCACGCCCGCCGGCACGCCGGCATCGGCGAAGCACTTCACCAGCTCGACACAGCCGCCCGGCACTTCTTCCGAAGCCTTGATGATGAGCGTGCAGCCCGCGGCCAGGGCGCCGGCGATCTTGCGGATCGGCGTCAGCGTCGGGAAATTCCACGGCGTGAAGGCGGCGGCGACGCCGATCGGCTCCTGCACCACGATCTGGCGCGTGCCCTTCATGCGGCCCGGCACGATGCGGCCGTAAGCCCGGCGGCCTTCCTCGGCATACCAGTCCGTAATGTCGGCGGAGGTCATCACTTCGATGCGCGATTCCGGGAACGGCTTGCCCTGCTCCTGCGTCTGCACGCGCGCGATGTGATCGGCGCGCTCGCGCATCAGCATCGCGGCCTTGCGCAAGAGGTTGGAACGGTCATAGGCCGACGTCCGGCTCCACGGACCGAACGCCTTGTCGGCGGCAGCCAGCGCCGCATCGAGATCGGCCTTCGAGGCATGCGGCAGCTTGGCCAGCACCTTGCCGGTCGCCGGATTGATGACGTCTTCGCTCTTGCGGTTGTCGGCGCCGAGCCACTGGCCGTCGATATAAAGCTTGAGATCGGTATACATATGCGAACCTCATCGTTTCCCGGAAACGGGCGGAAACCCGGCGCGTGCCTTAGCACTTTCAGCCGGGTGCGGCCACACGGGCCTGCCGCCGCGTCGCGAAAGATAATTCGGAACAAACAGCCGGCTTACTTGCCGGTGAATTTCGGCTTGCGCTTTTCCATGAAGGCCTTGCGGCCCTCGATATAGTCGCCGGACGCAAAGCAGGCCTGCACCATCGCCTCGGCTTTGGCCATGTCGCGGTCGGCGGGGTCCTTGAGGATTTCGTTGACGATGAACTTCACCGAGTCGACCGTGAGCGGCGCATTGCCGGCGATGGTCTCGGCATAATTCTGTACATAGGATTCCAGTTCGCCATCGGGCAGCACGCGATTGACGAGGCCCATGCCCTGCGCCTCCTGCGCGGTGAACTGCCGCGCGGTGTAGAAGATCTCCTTGGCGAAAGACGGGCCGACGACGTCGACGAGTTTCTTCAGACCGGAATAGCGATAGCCGAGCGACAGTTTGGCCGCGGGCACGGCGAACTTCGAACCTTCGGTGCAGATGCGCATATCGCAGGCAAGCGCCAGCCCGACGCCGCCGCCGACGCAATAGCCGCGGATCATGGCGATGGTCGGCTTGGGGAAATCGTAGAAGGCGCCGTAAGCGCGATCGACCGCCTCGTTGTAGCGATCGGAGGCTTCCTTGCTGGAGCGCTCGCTGCCGAACTTGGAGATGTCGGCGCCCGACACGAAGGCCTTGCCCCCGGCGCCGGTGACGATGACGACACGGATATTGTCGTCGCGCTTGAACGCGTCGAGATAGCTCTCCGCCGCCTCCCACATGTCGAGCGACACGGCGTTGAGCTTGTCGGGATTATTGAACGTGAGATAGCCGACCTGACCCTCCTTGCGGGACAGCATCTTGTCGGTCGTCAGGGGCGCGTTCATATCAAATGTCCTTCCACTCTTCCGTCATTCCGGGGCGGCGCGCAGCGCCGAACCCGAAATCCAGAAAAAATTCCGAATATCCGTCTGGATTCCGGATTCGCACCTGCGGTGCGCCCCGGAATGGTGAACTACACCGCCTTGGCATCGTGCAGCGCGGCGATTTCATCGTCGGCAAAGCCGAATTCCCTGAACACCTCGTCGGTATGCTCGCCCTGGCTCGGCGGCGTGGCGGCGATGCGGCTCGGCGTGCGCGACAGACCAACCGGTTGGCCAACGAATGTCTGGGTCTCGCCGTTCGGCTTGATGCCGTCCTGCGCGAGCTTGAGATGCTTGACCTGCTCGTCGGCGAACACCTGGTCGATCGAATTGATCGGCCCGGAGGGCACGCCCGCCTTTTCGAACAGCGCGATCCATTCGGCGCTGGTCTTGTGGACCGTCTTCGCGCCGATCGCGTCGTTGACCGCTTTTCGATTCTTCGAGCGCAAGGTGTTGGTCTTGAAGTCGGGATTGTCGAGCAGCTCCGGCGCGCCGAGAGCCTTGCAGAAACGTTCCCAGATCACATGACCGGCGACGGCGATGTTGATGTGACCGTCCGCAGTCTTGAACACGCCGGTCGGAATCGTGGTCGGATGATCGTTGCCGGCCTGACCGGCGACTTCACCTTGTTGCAGCCAGCGCGCCGCCTGGAAGTCGAGCATGAAGACCTGTGCCTGCAGCAACGACGTCTGCACCCACTGGCCCTCGCCGGACACTTCGCGTTCGAGCAGCGCGGTCTGGATGCCGAGCGCGCAGAACAGGCCGGCGCACAGATCGGCGATCGGAATGCCGACACGCATCGGACCGCGACCGGGCTCGCCGGTAATAGACATCAAGCCGCCCATGCCTTGCGCAATCTGATCGAAGCCGGGACGATCGCGATAAGGCCCGTCCTGACCGAAGCCGGAAATGCTGGCGAGCACGATGCGCTTGTTGATCGCCTTCAATGACTCGTAGTCGATGCCGAGGCGGCCCTTCACGTCGGGCCGGAAGTTCTCGACCACGACATCGGCCTTTTCGACGAGGCGCTTGAAGGCCGCGAGACCCTTCGGCGATTTCAAATCGAGCGTGATGCTGCGTTTGTTGCGATGGAGGTTCTGGAAGTCGCCATTCTCGCGCGGGCCGCCGGGCCCTTCGCCCTTTTCCAGGTGCGGCGGCGTCTCGATCTTGATGACATTGGCACCCCAGTCGGCGAGCTGCCGCACGCAGGTTGGCCCCGAACGGACGCGGGTGAGGTCGAGAATGGTGAATCGGGACAGGGCGGAAGACGCCCGGGGAAACGGCATTAAAGGCAGCTCCACACGGTCAAAAGCTTCAACGGGACCAAGACCTTCCCCGATCCTGGCCGGGAAGTCTATTGGCGATGAATAGCGCCCGTTCGGGCAGGATTCGTTCACGATCCGGCGCGATATTGCCGAATTCGGCCTTGAAAAGAACACGCCGCGCTGTCATATCAGCCCTGCGGATGAAGGCTCGATTCGAGCTCCGCGGGCTGCGTGCACGAATTTCCATCAGATCGATCTCGATCAAACGATTTTCGCCCCGCCTCTTCCGCCTCACTGAACCGACACGACAACCCTGGCAACGCGGGATGTCTTGAAACCCCGATCCGCCGTGCGCGCGACGCGCGCTCGGTCGTGTCAACGCATTAGAAAAGAGACGTTTTGACTAACTTCAACGACTTCGGCCTTGCCGAACCGATTCTTCGCGCCCTTGCCGAAGAGAAATACGAAACCCCCACCCCGATCCAGGCCCAGACCATCCCCGCCGCCATGACAGGCCGCGACATCGTTGGTATTGCCCAGACCGGCACCGGCAAGACCGCATCATTTGCGCTGCCGATCCTCAACCACATCGTCAACAACCGCATGCGCCCGGCGCAGAAGGCCGCCCGCGTGCTGGTCCTGTCGCCGACGCGCGAACTGTCCGGCCAGATTGCCGACAGCTTCCGCACCTATGGCCGGCACATCCGCCCGCTGACGGTCGAACTCGCCATTGGCGGCGTGCCGATCAACCGGCAGTCCCGCGGCATGGCGCGCGGCGCCGAAGTGCTGGTGGCGACGCCGGGCCGTCTGCTCGATCTCGTTCAGCAGCGTTCGGTGGTGCTCGATCAGGTTGAAATCCTGGTGCTCGACGAAGCCGACCGCATGCTCGACATGGGCTTCATCCGCGACATCAAGAAGATCGTGCAGATGCTGCCGCAAAAGCGTCAGACGCTGTTCTTCTCGGCCACCATGCCGAAGGAAATCACCCAGCTCGCCGAATCCATGCTCAAGAATCCCGAGCGTGTATCGGTGACGCCGGAATCGACCACCGTCGAGCGCATCGTGCAGCGCGTGATCCTCACCGAAAAGTCGGCGAAGCCCGGCCTGCTGGTCGAGGTCATCAAGTCCGAGACCATCGACCGCGTGCTGGTGTTCACCCGCACCAAGCACGGCGCTGACAAGGTCGTGCGTCAGCTCGAAAGCGCCGGTCTGCCTTCGGCCGCGATCCACGGCAACAAGTCGCAGAACCAGCGCGAGCGCGTGCTCGCCCAGTTCCGTGACGGCTCGCTGCGCATCCTGATCGCGACCGACATCGCCGCGCGCGGCATCGACGTCGACGGCATCAGCCATGTCGTCAATTACGATCTGCCGAACATTCCGGAATCCTACGTGCATCGCATCGGCCGCACCGCGCGCGCCGGCCGCGACGGCGTCGCGATCTCGTTCTGCGATCATGAAGAGAACGGCTTCCTGCGCGACATCGAGCGCACGATCCGCATCAAGATCCCGTCGGAAGACAAGCGCACCGGCAGGGCACCCAGCCGGGCCGAGCCGGCGCCCCATCATCATGCCAACAGCCGCAACGGTGAACGCAACCGCCGCGGCGGCAACGGCCAGAACCGTGGCCGCAACGGCCAGGGCCATGGCGGCCAAGGCCAGGGTCGTGACGAACAGCGCGCCAAAGGCCATCCCAATGGCGGCCACCAGAACGGCCATCGCAATGGCAACCGCCAGGTCGCGGCCGCCGGCGGCGGTCAGGGCGGCGAGGACATCGGCGCGATGAAGTTCATGCAACGAGGTCCGAACCGGCCCCGCGGCCACGCCCCGCGCTAAACGGCCGAGTTAATTACCTCCCCAAAGGCCAAAAACGGCCTTGGGGAGGCATCGGTTTTTCGGATAAAGGTAGCCCCGGCCGTTACAGGGCGTGGGCCTCCCGGGAGAGGATTTGGATGCCGAAAGAAGAAATGCTGGAGTTCGACGGGACGGTGACCGAAGTGTTGCCGGACGGCAATTTCCGGGTGAAGCTCGATAACGAGCACGAGGTGCTGGCCTACACCGCCGGCAAGATGCGCAAATTCCGCATCCGCACCGGTGTCGGCGACCGTGTCATCGTGGAAATGTCGCCCTACGACCTGCAGCGTGGCCGCATCAGTTTCCGACATAAGGGCGACGCACCCGCGCCATCGCCGCAACAGCGCCGGCCGAATTTCCGCCGCCGTTAGTCTCTCTAAATGTCCCGGCCCTCGCGCCGGGACATTTCGTTTCCGGCGGGCGATCGCGCGAAGCGCGCACAGCATGGAGCGTCGGCCGACCATGATCAAAGCCTCCCCCATCGCTTTCATGCTGGCGCTGCTGATCGGCGCTTCCGCCGCCGTCGCACAACCTGCCGCCGAGACGGCGAAAGAACGTCCCGAGGCCCGCCGCGAAGCCGCCGCCGGCGGCATTCTCAAGCTGCTGCCGGCCGACGCGATCACGCAGCATTCCATCGCCACGCCGCAGGGCAAGATCGACTACACCGCAACCGCGGGCACGCTGCCGTTCTATGACCAGTCCGGCAGCCAGAGTGCGGCGGTGTATTACACTGCCTATGTCGCCAAAAATGCCGGCCCGAACCGGCCGCTGACCTTCGCCTTCAATGGCGGGCCGGGCGCCGCGTCGGCCTATCTGCACATGGGCGTGGTCGGGCCGCGCATTCTCGAACTCGGCCCCGATGGTCATGACGCCGCGCGCGCCGAACTGCGCGACAATCCGGCGACGTGGCTTGCCTTCACCGATCTGGTGCTGATCGATCCCGTCGGCACCGGCTGGAGCCGCGCCACCAAGAGCGAAGACGCCAAGCATTTCTGGGGCGTGCGCAGCGACGCCGACGCCATGGCGAAAGCGATCGCGCTTTATGTCGCACGCAACAACCGCGGCGGCTCGCCGAAATATCTGCTCGGCGAAAGCTATGGCGGTTTCCGCGCCGTGAAGACGGCACGCGCCCTGCTGCGCGAGCAAGGCCTCGCCGTGAGCGGCCTCGTTCTCGTCTCGCCCTTGCTCGAAGGCTGGCTGACCTTCGGCGACGACACCTCGGCACTACGCGCCGCCTTGCAACTGCCGTCGCTCGCCGCCGCCGAACTCGAGCACAAGAAAGCCTTCACGCCGCAAGCTCAGGCCGCGGCGGAAAAATTCGCCATGACGGATTATCTCGTTACGCTCGCCGGCAAACGGCCGGAGGGCGATGCCGCCAAATCCTTCTATGGCCGCGTCGCCGCCATGACCGGCGTGCCGGAAGGCACGATCACGAGTGCGCGCGGCTTCATCAACGATTTCGTCAAGACCATCCGCGCCGGCAAGATCGTCAGCCGCTACGACGCCGATTATGCCGTCGACGATCCGAACCCGGAGCGCCGCTCCGCGCGCGGACCGGACCCGATTCTCGATGGCGTGTCGCGCGCCTATGGCGGCGGCTTTGCCGATTACGCCCGCAACGAACTCGGCTTCAAGACCGAGATGACCTATACGCTGCTCGCCAATGACATCAGCGGCAACTGGGACTGGGGCAATGGCGGCCGTTTCGCCGCGACCTCGGACGACGACATCCGCACCTTGCTGGCGTTCAGCCCGTCGTTCCGGCTAATGGTGGTCCATGGCTATGCCGACATGGTCACGCCCTACGGCATGTCGCGTTATGTGCTCGACCATCTGCCGCCGATCGGCCCATCCGGCCGCGTCCAGTTCAAGCTCTATCGCGGCGGTCACATGTTCTATATCGCCGCCGACCAGCGCAAAGCCTTCTCGACCGACGCCGCCGCCTTCTATCGCGCGGCGGAATAGTCCGGCCACAAGCTCCCTTGAATTACCGGCGGGCCATCTGTCATGGTGGCACGGCCGGGCGTTCTTCGAGCGCTTTTGGGGGCCGCCGCGTGGACTTCACTCTCGTCGCATCCGAACTGCTGAGCGCCACGGTGCGCTGGCTGCACGTCGTCGCCGGTATCGCCTGGATCGGCTCGTCGTTTTATTTCATCCACCTCGACCTCAGCCTGAAGAAGCGCGCCGGCCTGCCCGACGGCGTCAAGGGCGATGCCTGGCAAGTGCATGGCGGCGGCTTCTACCAGATGATCAAGTTTCTGGTGGCGCCGTCGAAAATGCCGGACGAACTGACCTGGTTCAAATGGGAAGCCTATACGACCTGGCTGTCCGGCTTCGCGCTGCTGGTGCTGGTCTATTACATGCAGGCCGACCTGTTCCTCATCGACAAGTCGGTGCTGAACATGAGCGCGCCGATGGCGGCGGCCATCGCGTTCGGAAGTCTGGTGGCAAGCTGGCTGGTTTATGAGGCGCTGTGCCGCTCGCCGCTCGGCAAGCATGAGGTGGCGCTGGCGCTGGTCGGTTATGTCTATCTCGTCGCGCTGACTTACGGCTTCACCCATGTGTTCAGCGGCCGCGGCGCCTTCACCCAGATCGGCGCGCTGATCGGCACCATCATGGTGGCGAACGTGTTCGCCGTCATCATGCCGAACCAGCGCAAGACGGTGGCGGCGCTGATCGCCGGCGAAAAGCCGAACCCGCTGTGGGGCGAACTCGGCAAGCAGCGCTCGGTGCACAACAACTACCTGACGCTGCCGGTCGTGTTCCTGATGCTGAGCAATCACCATCCGCTGCTGTTCGCGACCAAATACAACTGGATCATCGTCGCCATCGTGCTGGTGGTCGGCCCGGTGATCCGCCACTTCTTCAACGCGCGGCACGAGGGCAAGGACAGTCCGTGGTGGACCTGGTTCGTCGCCGCTTTCGCCATGATGCTGGTGCTGTGGCTCTCGACCAACGGACCCAAAGACGGCAAGGCCGGCGCGCTGCCGGCGACGCCGACATTCGCGCAGGTCAATGAAATCGTGATGTCCCGCTGCAGCATGTGCCACACCGCCGAACCGGTCTGGACCGGTATCGGCGAGGCCCCCAAGGCCATCCATCTCGACACCGCTGAAGCGATCAAATTGCACGCCAAGCTGATTGCGTTGCAGGCCGGCTACGCCAGCGCCATGCCGCCGGGCAATGTGACCGAGATGACGCCGGAAGAACGGCAGGTGATCGCAGCGTGGTATGCGGCGGGAGCGCCGGGCGAGTGATGGCGATAACGCTCGACCAACTCAACGCCATGAGCGCCGCCGATTTCACCGCGGCGCTGGCGGACATTTACGAGCATTCGCCCTGGGTCGCCGAAGCCGCGGCCAAGCAACGGCCGTTCGCGACGCTTTCCGCGCTTCATGAAGCAATGGTCGCCGCGGTGCGGGCCGCGCCGGCCGAGGCGCGACAGAAGCTGATCACGGCGCATCCCGATCTCGCCGGCAAGGCGGCGCGCGCCGGCGCGCTGACGCCGGACTCGACACGCGAGCAGCTCAGCGCCGGGCTCGACCGCCTGAGCGAAGCCGACTACGCGCGCTTCCATCAGCTCAACGATGCCTACAAGGCCAAATTCGGCATTCCGTTCATCGTCTGCGTGCGCCGGCACACCCGAGATTCGATCCTCGCCGAATTCGAGCGCCGTCTCGCCCAAGGTGGCACCGCCGAAACCGACACCGCGCTCGGCGAAATCTTCCGCATCGGTGCGCTGCGCCTCGACCAGCGCGTCAGCGCCCCGGACGCATTGCCGATCTCGGGGCGCCTCTCCACCCATGTGCTCGACACCCACAGCGGCCGGCCGGCCGAGGGTGTCGCGATAGAATTGTGGGAGTTGTCGCACGACGGCGCCGAGCGCCTCATCGTCACGACAGCGACCAACCGGGACGGCCGCACCGACGCCCCCTTGATCGGCGGGCGGCCGATCCCGAAAGGCGTCTACGAACTGCGCTTTTTCATCGGCGCTTATTTCAGACACCGAGGCGTGGCGCTGCCTGACCCGCCATTCCTTGACGTGGTGCCGATCCGCTTTGGCGTCGCCGAGCCGGAGGGGCATTACCACGTTCCGATCTCGGCCTCGCCCTGGGCCTACGGAACCTACCGAGGCAGCTGAGCAAAGCGTTTCCAGGCGAAGTGGAAACCGGTGCACCGTCCGGAAACGCGTCAAAGCGGAAATTTGCCTAAACGGCAGGCCGGAATGCCGCAATTGGCGCGTGGATAGGCAGGGGGTGATGACAATTGGTCCCTTCTACTGCCGCCTGAATTGGCACAATATTGGCTTGTCACTTTTCTAGACGCCCCGCGGGGGATTTCGGCGGCGTCGCCAGTTACGAGTAACGGGACAGCCTTTCACATGACGGATCAGGGGCCGGCCAATCCTTCCGCGCGCGCGCCGCTGCTCCAGGCCATTGGCATCACCAAGCGTTACGGCACCTTCCTCGCCAACGACGACGTCTCCATCGACCTCTATCCAGGTGAAATCCACGCGCTGCTTGGCGAAAACGGCGCCGGCAAATCGACGCTGGTGAAGACGATGTACGGCCTGATCCAGCCGAGCGCCGGCGAGCTGCGCTGGCTGGGCGAGAAAATCGAGCTGTCCGGCCCCTCGGACGCCCGCGCCCGCGGCATCGCCATGGTGTTTCAACATTTCTCGCTGTTCGACAATCTGACTGTCGCCGAGAACGTTGCGCTCGGCCTCGACGGCAAGGAAACCTTCGCCGCCATGTCGGCGCGCCTGGCGCAGGTGTCGCGCGACTACGGCCTGCCGCTCGACCCCAGGCGCGAAGTGTGGCGGCTGTCGGTCGGCGAGCGCCAGCGCATCGAGATCGTGCGCGCGCTGATGCAGAACCCGAAGCTGCTGATCCTCGACGAGCCGACCGCGGTGCTGACGCCGCAGGAGGCCGACCTGCTGTTCACCGTGCTCGATCGCCTCAAGGGCGAAGGCCGCGCGCTGCTCTACATCTCGCACAAGCTAGACGAGGTGAAGCGCCTCTGCGACACCGCCACCATCCTGCGCGGCGGCAAGAAGATCGCGACCTGCAATCCGCGCAGCGAAACCGCCGCATCGATGGCGCGCATGATGGTCGGCGCCGAGATCGGCGAGGTGAAGGCGACCACCGCGCGCGCTGTGACGATCCCTCGCCTCCTGATCCGCGATTTGTCGATGGCGCCGGACGATCCGCACGGCACGTATTTGCGCAACATATCGCTCGAAGTATTCGGCGGCGAAATCCTCGGCATCGCCGGCGTCGCCGGCAACGGCCAGGACGAGTTTTTCTCCGCGCTGTCGGGCGAACGGCTGGCGCCCTATGAAGACAATGTCATCATCGACGGCGAGGCCGCCGGCAACCTGTCGGTCACGCAGCGCCGCAAGCTTGGGGCCGCCTTCGTGCCGGAAGAGCGTCTCGGCCACGGCACCGCGCCGCGCATGAAGCTGTCGGAAAACGCGCTGCTGACCGGCCATGCCGCCAGCCACATGGTCAATCACGGTTTCATCGACAGGCCGGCGACTCTGAAAGCGGTCGATACCACGACCAAGACCTTTGACGTGCGCAAGGCCAAGCGCGATCCGGAAGCGGCGAGCCTGTCCGGCGGCAATTTGCAGAAATTCATCGTCGGCCGCGAAATCCTGCGCGAGCCCGGCGTGCTGGTGGTGAGCCAGCCGACCTGGGGCGTCGATGCCGGCGCGGCGGCCGTGATCCGCCAGGCGCTCGTCGATCTGTCGGGCCGCGGCAGCGCCGTGCTGGTGATCAGCCAGGACCTCGACGAACTCGCCGAAATATCGGACCGCATTGCGGTGATGTTTCACGGCACGCTGTCCGAGCCGGTCGTCGCCGCCAACGCGACACGCGAGAAGCTCGGCCTGCTGATGGGCGGCGCAGCGCCGGAAACCGCGACGGTCGAGGAGGTTTCTCATGCAGCTGGTGCTTGAGAAGCGCGCCGAACGCTCGGCCTTCATCGCGCTCGCCTCACCCGTGCTGGCGATCGCGCTCACGCTGGTGACGATGTCGGTCTTCTTCCTGATCCTGGGCAAGAACCCCGTCACCGCGCTCTATGTCTATTTCATCGAGCCGCTGACCGACTCCTACACGTTGATGGAAATCGCGGTGAAGGCCTCACCGCTGATCATGATCGCGATCGGGCTCTCGCTCTGTTATCTCGCCAATGTCTGGAATATCGGCGCCGAAGGCCAGTTCCTGATCGGCGCGGTCACCGGCAGCTATCTGGCTGTCGTCACCAATGGCACCGGCGCCGGGCCATGGGTGTTGCCGGCGATGCTGGTGATGGGTGCGCTCGGCGGCGCGCTGTGGGCGATGATCCCGGCCTTATGCAAGACCCGCTTCGGCGCCAACGAAATTCTGGTTTCGCTGATGCTGGTCTATGTCGCCGATCTCATTCTCGATTATCTGGTGCGCGGACCGTGGCGTGATCCCAAGGGCATGAACTTCCCGACCACCGCCTCATTCGATCCGGTCGCCACCGTGCCGGTGATCATGGACGGCGGGCGCCTCCATGCCGGCGTCATCCTCACCGTGCTGGTGGTGATCGCCGCGGCCGTCATGCTCGGGCGCAGCATCAAGGGCTTTGAAATCCGCGTCGTTGGCGCGGCGCCGCGCGCGGCGCGCTTTGCCGGTTTTTCCTCCGAGAAGCTGGTGATTTTCACCTTCGCCGTATCCGGCGCGCTCGCAGGCCTTGCCGGCATCATCGAAGTCGCCGGTCCCGTCGGCGTGCTGCAGCCGGGCATTTCGCCCGGTTACGGATTCACCGCGATCATCGTCGCCTTCCTCGGCCGCCTCAATCCGGTCGGTATTCTCGTCGCCGGCCTGTTCCTCGCGCTGACCTTCATCGGCGGCGAAGGCGCGCAGATCTCGATGAAGGTGCCGCTCGACCTGACCAAGGTGTTTCAGGGCATGTTGCTGTTCTATGTGCTCGCCTGCGACAGCCTGATTCTCTATCGCATCCGCCTGCTGACCACGAAACAGAAGGCCGCGTGAGCACCATGGGTCTCGTCGAAGCCATCATCATCTCGATCATCGCCGCCTCGACGCCGCTGTTGCTGGCGGCGGCCGGCGAACTGATCGTCGAGCGCTCCGGCGTTCTCAATCTCGGCGTCGAAGGCATGATGATCATGGGGGCGGCCTGCGGTTTCGCCGGCGCCTGGCTCACCGGCTCGACCTTCATCGGCGCGCTGTTCGGCATCGCCGCCGGCATGGCGCTGTCTTTCGTGTTCGCGGTGCTGACGCTCGGGCTCGCGGTCAATCAGGTGGCGGCGGGCCTCGCGCTTACCATTCTCGGCGTCGGGCTGTCGGGCCTGATCGGCGCCGGCTTCGTCGGCGAAAAGATCGTGCCGGCGCCGCAGCTTTACCTTCCAGTCCTGACCGGCATTCCGCTCATTGGCCGCATCCTGTTCGGACAGGACGGCTTCGTCTATGTCTCGATTGCGCTCGTCGTCGGCATCTGGTGGTTTCTCTATCGCACACGCGGCGGGCTGATCCTGCGCGCGGTCGGCGACAGCCACACCTCGGCGCATGCGCTTGGCTACCCGGTGCTGAAAATCCGCCTGCTCGCGGTACTGTTCGGCGGCGGCTGCGCGGGTCTTGCCGGCGCGTTTCTTCCTCTCGCCTACACGCCGTTCTTCATTCCGGGCATGACCGCCGGCCGCGGCTGGATCGCGCTGGCGCTGGTCGTGTTCTCGTCATGGCTGCCGGGCCGGCTGGTGGCCGGCGCCTATCTGTTCGGCGCGGTGTCGATCCTGCAACTGCATGCGCAGGCCTTCGGCCTCGGCATTCCTTCGCAACTGATGACGGCGATGCCTTATCTCGCGACCGTCATCGTGCTGGTGATCATTTCCCGCGCGCGCGGCGCCGCCGGATCGGTGGCGCCGGCCTCGCTCGGCATCGTGTTCGTGCCCGATCGCTAACCGATTTTCTGACGTCACTTTTAACTGGAGCTGGAACATGAAAAAACTTCTGATGACCGCGGCGGCCGCGGCGCTGACGCTGGCCGCAACCGCCTTCAACGCCACAGCCGCCGACAAGATCAAGGTCGGCTTCATCTATCTCGGCCCGGTCGGCGACCTCGGCTGGACCTATATGCACGAGGTCGGCCGTCAGATGATGGTGAAGGAGCTCGGCGACAAGGTCGAGACCACCTATCTCGAGAACGTCAACGAAGGCCCGGATAGCGAGCGCTCGATCGTGCAGCTCGCGCGCACCGGCCACGACCTGATCTTCACCACGTCGTTCGGCTACATGGATCCGACGTTGAAGGTCGCCAAGCAGTTCCCGAAGATCAAGTTCGAGCACGCCACCGGCTTCAAGAACGCGCCGAACATGGGCACTTACTCGGGCCGCTTCTACGAGGGCCGTTACATCCAGGGCGTAATCGCCGGCAAGATGTCGAAGACCGGCACGCTCGGCTACATCGCCTCGTTCCCGATCCCGGAAGTGATCTCCGGCATCAACGCCACCATCCTCGGCGCGCAGACCGTCAACCCGAACATCAAGCTCAAGATCATCTGGGTGAACACCTGGTTCGATCCGGGCAAGGAAGCCGACGCCGCCAAGGCGCTGGCCGACCAGGGCGTCGACGTGATCATGCAGCACACCGATAGTCCGGCGGCCATGCAGGTCGCGGCGCAGCGCGGCATCTACGCCTTCGGCCAGGACTCGGACATGATCAAGTTCGGCCCGAAGACCCAGCTCACCGCCATCATCAACAACTGGGGGCCCTATTACGTGAAGCAGGCGAAGGCCGCGCTCGCCGGCACCTGGAAGGCGGAAGACACCTGGGACGGCCTCAAGGAAAAGATGGTGTTGATGGCGCCCTACACCAACATGCCCGACGACGTGAAGGCATTGGCCGAGAAGACCGAAGCGGCGATCATCGCCGGCGAATTGCATCCCTTCAAATGTCCGGTCATCGGCCAGGACGGCAAGGCGGTGGAATGCAAGGGCGGCAAGAATCTCGACGCCGGCCAGATCCTCGGCATGAACTTCTACGTCAAGGGCATCGACGACAAGATCCCTGGCGGCAAGTAACGGGAGCGCGAGGGAGGCCACGCGGCCTCCCTCGTTTCGCCGGGTCATGATGCCGTTGTCGCGTTCAGCCTTGCACCATCTTCGCCGCCGCCTGATGGCGGCGCATGAGGCCGGCGACATCGAGGCCGGGGATCGCGCCATCGACCACGGTCCAGCACCCCTCGATCATCACCCGGTCGGCGCGATGCGCGCCGCACAGCACCAGCGCCGCAAGCGGATCGCCGTGGCCGGAAAACCGCAACTCATCGAGTCTGTAGAGCGCCAGATCGGCGCGTTTGCCGAGAGCGATCTCACCCAGCTCAGGCCGACCGACGCAGGCCGCCGATCCCTTCGTCGCCCAGCGCAAGGCGTCCTTGTGACTCACTTTCGTGACGCCATAGCGCCCGCGCTGCAGCAGGAACGCGGCACGCACTTCCTGCATCAAATTCGATTCATCGTTCGACGCCGAGCCATCGACACCAAGACCGATCGCCACGCCGGCCTCTTCCAGCTCGCACACCGGACAATGGCCCGACGCCAAAGTCTGGTTCGAGCAGGCGCAATGGCTGATCGACACTTTCCCTTTGGCGAGACGCGGCATTTCCGTTTTGTCGAAATGCACGCCATGCGCCAGCCAGGTGCGGTGATTGAGCCAGCCGCAATCCTCCAGATAATCGAGCGGCCGGCACTTGTAGAGCTGCTGGCAGAAGGCATTCTCGTCCTCGGTCTCGGCGAGATGGGTGTGCAGGCGCACGTCGAGCCTGTCGGCCAGCGCCGCCGTCGCTTTCATGAGCGACGTCGTCACCGAGAAGGGCGAGCACGGCGCCAGCGCCACTTGCGTCATCGCCGCCTCGCCGCGTTCGTGATAGCGTGCAACCACACGCTCGCTGTCGGCGAGAATGGTGTCCTCGTCCTGCACCACGCTGTCCGGCGGCAGGCCGCCGTCACGCTCGGAGAGATTCATCGAGCCGCGCGTCAGCAGCACGCGAATGCCGAGACGCTTGGCCGCCGCGACCTCGATATCGACGCCGTCTTCCAGTCCCTTCGGGAACACATAATGATGGTCGGTGGTTGTGGTGCAGCCGGACAGCATCAGTTCCGCCATCGCCACCGTGACGGCGGCGTCGAGCGCCTCCGGCGTCATCTTCGCCCAGATCGGATACAGCGCCTTGAGCCAGGGAAACAGTTCGCGGTCGAGCGCGGCCGGCACGGCGCGCGTCAGCGCCTGGTAGAAATGATGATGCGTGTTGATCAGCCCCGGGATCACGACATGGTCGCGCGCTTCGAACGCCTTGGCGCCTGGCGTCGCAGGCTCCCGGCCCTTGCCGACCAGCTCGACAATGACGCCATCCTTGACGACAACGCCGCGCTCGGCGCCATCCGCCAGAATGGCCATCGGGTCCTTGATCCAGATCGGGTCGGTCATCGCGCGCTCCGTCGCATTCACGCCGACTATAGTTCGTTGCAAGTTCAGGACCAGAGGGTGAAATGGACCTGAACACCATCACCGCCGTCGAGCGGCCAACGTCACGCGAAGCCCTGCCGACATGGCGTGCAGGCGATGCATTCCTCGCCGGCGGCACCTGGCTGTTCTCCGAACCGCAGAACAAGCTCACCCGGCTGATCGATTTGTCGACGCTCGGCTGGCAACCGCTGCGCGCCTCCGACGCCGGATTGGAAATCGCCGCAACCTGTACCATCGCACAACTCGACGCTTTCGCGGCGCCGGCCTCATGGACCGCCGCGCCGCTGATCGGCCAGTGCTGCCGCGCCTTCCTCGCCTCCTTCAAGGTCTGGAACGTCGCCACCGTCGGCGGCAATATCGTGATGTCGCTGCCGGCCGGGCCGATGATTTCGCTCGCCACTGCGCTCGATGGTGAACTCTTGCTGTGGGCGCCGAACGGCTCGGAGCGGCGCGTGCGCGTCGCCGATTTCGTCAAGGGTCCCCTCAGCAATGAACTGAAACCGGGCGAGATCGTCCGCGCCATTCATCTGCCGGCCGTGGCTTTGACGCGGCGCACCGCGTTTCGGCAGATCTCGCTGACGAATGTCGGCCGTTCCGGCGCGCTGATCATTGGCACGCTCGATACCAAAGGCGCCTTCGTCCTGACCGTCACCGCCTCGACGCCGCGGCCGTATCAGTTCCGCTTCGACGCCCTGCCCGCTGCCGATGCCCTTGTCTCGCGTATCGATCGCGAAGTCGCCGGCCACTGGTTCGACGACATTCACGGCCTGCCCGCCTGGCGCCGCGACATGACCTTGCATTTCGCCCGCGAGATCCTCGCCGAACTGTCGGGAGGCGCACGATGACCTTCCGCATCAACGGCCGTGATTTCACCGAGCAGCCCGCGCCGGGCCAATGCCTGCGCACTTTTCTCCGCCAGCTTGGCCACTTCGGCGTCAAGAAAGGCTGCGATGCCGGCGACTGCGGCGCCTGCACCGTCTATGTCGACGGCGAGCCGGTGCATTCGTGCCTCGTGCCGGCCTTCCGCGCCGACGGCCATGAGGTGACGACCATCGAAGGCCTCGCGAAGGACAACGAACTGCATCCGATGCAGCAGGCCTTTCTCGACGCGCAGGGCTTCCAGTGCGGGTTCTGCACCGCCGGCATGATCATGACCGCGGCGGCACTCAATCAGGCACAGAAGGCCGATCTCGGCCGCGCGCTGAAAGGAAACCTCTGCCGCTGCACCGGCTATCGCGCCATCGAGGATGCCATCGCCGGGCGCTGCGACACCGCCGCGCCGAAAGCCGGCTACGGCGTCGGCCATAACGTGCCGGCTCCCGCGGGGCCGGATGTCGTCACCGGCAAGGCCCGCTTCACGCTCGATGTCGCCATTGACGGCCTGCATCACATCAAGCTGATGCGCTCGCCGCACGCCCACGCGCGCATTCGCTCGATCGACAAAAGCGCGGCGCTGGCCGTGCCGGGCGTCGTCGCTGTGCTGACGCATGAAGATGCGCCGTCGACGCTTTATTCCAGTGCCCGGCATGAGACGCGTGACATCGATCCCGACGATACGCGCGTGCTCGACAACGTGGTGCGCTTTATCGGCCAGCGTGTTGCGGCCGTTGTCGCCACCAGCGAAGCCGCGGCGGAAGAAGCCTGTCGCAAGCTCGTCGTCGATTACGATGTGCTGCCCGCGGTGTTCGATCCAGAAGATGCGATCAAGCCCGGGGCACCGCTGCTGCACGACAAGGGACCGGAAGCACGCATTGCCGAACCGAAGCGCAATATCGTCGCTGCGGTACAGGGCTCGACCGGCGACGTCGAGAAAGGCTTCGCCGAGGCCGATGTCATCCACGAAGGCACCTATTTCGTGCCGCGAGTCCAGCATGCCCATCTGGAAACCTTGTGCGCCATCGCCTGGATCGACGACACCGGCCGGCTCACGGTGCGCTCGTCGACGCAGGTGCCGTTCCTCACGCGTATTGAGCTTGCCCGCGTGTTCGGCCTGCCGCGCGACAAAGTGCGCGTGCTATGCGAGCGCGTCGGCGGCGGCTTTGGCGCCAAGCAGGAAATGTTGACCGAGGATATCGCCGCGCTGGCGGCGCTGAAGACCGGCAAACCGGTCAAGCTCGAATTCACCCGCGAGGAGCAGTTCACCGGCGCCACCACGCGGCATCCGATGAAGGTCACGCTAAAGATCGGCGCCAGGCGCGACGGCACGCTTACCGCGATGCAACTCAATGTCGTGTCCAACACCGGCGCCTATGGCAATCATGGCATGCCGGTGCTCGAACACGCCTGTTCGGAATCGATCAGCGTCTATCGCTGCCCGAACAAGAAGGTGGACGGCTACGCAGCCTATACCAACACGGTGCCGGCGGGTGCGTTTCGCGGCTATGGTCTGCCGCAGACCAGTTTCGCGGTGGAATCCGCCATCGACGAAATCGCACGCATGGTCGGCATGGATGCCATCGAATTCCGCCGCCGCAATGTCGTGCGCAAGGGCGACGACATGATCGGCCTGCACAAGGCGCCGGATGACGTCATCTACGGCAGCTACGGCCTCGACCAGTGTCTCGACCTCGCGCAGGCGGCGATGATGCGTGGCGACGGCGACGAACCGCCACCCGGTTGGGCCGTCGGCGAAGGCTATGCGCTGACCATGATCGACACAGTGCCGCCGGGCGGGCACTACTCCGATACTTTCATTTGGCTCGAGCCCGACGGCTCGTTCGGCATGACCATCGGCACTGCCGAATTCGGCAATGGTACCTCGACCGTTCACCGGCAGATCGCGGCTAGCGTGCTGAATGCTAAGCCGACAAACATTCACTTCAAGCAGTCCGACACCGACCATGGCGGCCACGACACCGGCGCCTATGGCTCGACCGGCACGGTGATCGCCGGACGCGCCACGCAATTTGCCGCCGAAGCCTTGCGCGATGTCCTGCAGGCATTCGCCGCGAAGCACGCGGACATCGATCCGAAGCTTTGCAAACTCCTTGACGGCGCCGTCGACTGCGGCGGCCGGTCCATCGCACTCGCCGACCTGTTCAATGCGGCGCGGGCGCAGGGCGTTGACCTCAAGGCGCACGGCACCACCAACGGCATACCGCGTTCCGTCGCTTTTAACGTGCAGGGCTTCCGTGTCGCGGTGAACACGGTCAGCGGCGAAGTCAAAATCCTGAAGAGCGTGCAGGCTGCCGACGCCGGCACCGTCATCAATCCGATGCAATGCCGGGCGCAGGTCGAAGGCGGCGTGGCGCAAGCACTCGGCGCCGCGCTGTTCGAGGAAGTCGTGATCGATGGCGACGGCCGCGTCACCAATCCGTCATTCCGGCATTACCGCATCCCGGCTTTTGCCGACATCCCGCACACCGAAGTGCTGTTCGCGAAGACCTCCGACGAACTGGGCCCCTTCGGCGCCAAGTCGATGAGCGAGAGCCCATACAATCCGGTCGCCGCCGCACTCGCCAATGCCATTCGCGATGCCACTGGCGTGCGGTTCCATTCGCTGCCACTCAAGCCCGATCGCATACATGCAGGGCTTTCCAGGCAGGCGGGTGAACCGTAGCGCAGCGAAATCCGGGAACGCCGCCCCGCACCGCGCGTCGCTCCATGCGGGCTACAGCCGTCGCCGGTTCGTAACCAAACTCCGCTAATTGACTGGAAATGGGACAGTTTCGAGCGCCCAATAGCCGCCCAAGCGGCCCGGAACTTGCTTGGTTAATAGGCAATCGCTTCGGCCGCAGAGCAACTAGAATTGGCTTCGAGCCACAGAGTAACGGGTACGCAATGTCGATCCTCGCCGGCCTTCACCACGTCACGAGCTACAAATACGACAAGCCCATTGCCCTCGGCCCGCAGATCGTTCGGCTGCGCCCGGCGCCGCACAGTCGCACCAAGATCCCGAGCTATTCGCTGAAGGTGACGCCGGCCGAGCACTTCGTGAACTGGCAGCAGGATCCGCACGGCAACTGGCTCGCCCGCTTCGTCTTCCCGGAGAAGACGACTGAATTTTCGGTCACCGTCGATTTCACCGCCGACCTCGAAGTCATCAACCCGTTCGATTTCTTCGTCGAGCCTTATGCCGACAAGTGGCCGTTCGTCTATGCCGACGAACTCAAAGACGACCTCACGCCTTACCTCAAAGCCGAGCCCGCCGAACCTCTGCTGCAGGCGCTGATCGATTCGATCCCGCGCGAGGCGCCCAACACCGTCAACTTCATTGTCGATCTCAACCAGCGCCTCAACAAGGTCGTCAAATACATCGTGCGCCTGGAGCCCGGCGTACAGACGCCGGACGAAACCTTGTCCTGCGGACTCGGCTCGTGCCGTGACTCGGCTTGGCTCATGGTCCAGCTATTGCGCCACATCGGGCTCGCCGCACGTTTCGTCTCCGGCTATCTGATCCAGCTTCGGCCCGATCTCAAATCGCTGGACGGCCCGAGCGGCACCGAAGTTGATTTCACCGATCTGCACGCCTGGACCGAAGTCTATCTGCCGGGCGCCGGCTGGATCGGCCTCGATCCGACATCCGGCCTGCTCTGCGGCGAAGGCCACATTCCGGTCGCGGCAACGCCGCATTACCGTTCCGCCGCGCCGATCACCGGTCTCGTTGAGCCGGCTGAAGTCACGTTCAATTTCGAGATGAAGGTCGAACGCATCGCCGAACGGCCGCGCGTCACCTTGCCGTTTTCGGACGAAGCCTGGGCTGCGCTCGACGCGCTCGGCGACAAGGTCGACGCCGATCTCAACAGCTGGGATGTGCGCCTGACGATGGGCGGCGAACCGACCTTCGTCTCCATCGACGACTATCAATCCGCGGAGTGGAATACCGCGGCGCTCGGCCCGCAGAAGCTCATCCGCGCTGACGATCTGATCCAGCGCCTGCGCAAGCGTTTCGCACCGGGCGCCTTGCTGCATTACGGCCAGGGCAAGTGGTATCCGGGCGAAGAACTGCCGCGCTGGGCCTACTCGCTGTACTGGCGGCGTGACGGCCAGCCGATGTGGCAGAACTTCGACCTCATCGCGCGCCAGCAGACGACACCGCCGCCTACCTCGCTCGACCTTCAGACTTTCGCAGAAAATGTCGCGGCGCGGATCGGCATCGCCACTGAATTCGTGCAGCCGGTCTATGAAGACCCGGCCGAGCGCCTGCTCAAGGAAGGCGCGTTGCCGGACAATATCGATCCAGCCAATCCCAAGCTCGACGACGCCGCCGAACGCAATCGCATCATGCGTGCGTTCGAACGCAAGCTGACGCATCCGGCCGGCTTCGTCATTCCGGTGCAGCATTGGACTGCAAAGGCCGCCGGCGGCTGGCTGTCGGAGGTGTGGCGCACGCGGCGCGGCCGGCTTTATCTCATTCCTGGCGATTCACCGGCGGGTTTCCGCCTGCCGCTCAATCAATTGCCCTACATCGCGCCGGCCGATTATCCCCATCCGGTGCCGGCCGATCCGTTCAGCGACCATCCGGCGCTGGCGGCGGTCGCCGCTGCGACCGAACCGAACCGCGCACCGCCTTTGCAGCCAGAAACGCTGGTTGCGCAATGGGGCCCGCAGTCGCTCGCCACACTGCAGGCGAGCGGCGTGCCGGTGCGCACCGCGGTGACCATGGAAATCCGCGACGGCAAACTGTGCGTGTTCATGCCGCCGACCAACCGGCTCGAGGAATATCTCGAACTGCTGGCCGCGGTCGAAGCCACCGCGGCCTCGCTCAATATTCCAGTTCATATCGAGGGTTACGCGCCGCCGCACGACCCGCGCATCAGTGTCATCAAGATCACGCCCGATCCCGGCGTCATCGAAGTGAATGTACATCCGGCTGCGAACTGGCGTGAAGCCGTTGATATCACGCGCGGACTCTATGAGGACGCGCGGCAGGCGAGGCTCGGCACCGACAAATTCATGACCGATGGTCGGCATACCGGCACCGGCGGCGGCAACCACGTCGTCCTCGGCGGCCAGTTCGCGTCGGACTCGCCGTTCCTGCGCCGGCCCGATCTGCTCAAGAGTCTGGTGCTGTACTGGCAGCGGCATCCATCGCTATCTTATTTGTTCTCCGGCCTGTTCATCGGCCCGACCAGTCAGGCGCCGCGCATCGACGAAGCGCGGCAGGACATTCTCTACGAACTCGAAATCGCGATGTCGAACGTGCCGGCGCCGGGCAATGGCTACGTGCCGCCGCCGTGGCTGGTCGATCGCCTGTTCCGGAATATTCTGGTCGATGTCACCGGGAATACCCACCGCACCGAGATCTCCATCGACAAACTGTTTTCGCCGGACGGCCCCACTGGCCGCCTCGGCCTTGTCGAATTCCGTTCCTTCGAAATGCCGCCCGATCATCGCATGTCGCTGGCGCAACAGTTGCTGCTGCGTGCGCTGGTGGCGTGGTTCTGGCGCGAGCCGCAGGACGGCAAACTGGCGCGCTGGGGCAGCGCGCTGCACGACCAGTTCATGCTCGAGCATTTCGTCTGGAGCGACTTCCTCGACGTGCTCGATGACTTGAAGCGCGCCGGCTATGCGTTCGATCCGGTCTGGTTCGACGCGCAGCGGCAATTCCGTTTCCCGCGCTATGGCCTCGTCGAGCACGGCGGCGTTTCGCTGGAGCTGCGCCACGCGCTGGAGCCGTGGCATGTGCTCGGCGAGGAAGCCGCCGGCACCGGCACGACGCGGTTCGTCGACTCCTCGGTCGAGCGGCTGCAGGTTAAAGTCGAAGGCTTCAACGACGCCCGGCACGCCGTTACCTGCAACGGCCGACGGCTGCCGCTGCGTTCGACCGGCCGCAACGGCGAGGCTGTTGCCGGCGTGCGTTTCAAAGCCTGGGCCTTGTCGGCGGCGCTGCATCCTAACTTACCGGTCAACGCGCCGCTCACCTTCGACATCGTCGATCTGTGGAGCCGGCGCTCGCTCGGCGGCTGCATCTATCACGTCGCGCACCCGGGCGGCCGCAATTACGAGACATTTCCTGTGAACTCCTACGAGGCGGAAGCCCGCCGGCGGGCACGATTCGAGGATATCGGCCATACTGGCGGCCGCTACGAGCCGCCGCCGGAAGCGCCGTCGCGCGAATTCCCCTACACGCTTGACCTGAGAAGGCCGGGCTGGCTCTAACCCTTTCAGATGGCACCGCCACGCGACAACACGGCAGCGGACACGACCGCACAGGATCCGGAAGCAAGCCTCGCGCAATTCGTGGCCGGCTATCGGCCGCTGCCCGGTGTTGTCGACGAGATGATGGATGCCGGCGGCGCCGTGCGCGCGCACTGGCGGCCGCTGCTGTCGCAGTTCGCCGCTCTGGGCGCCGAAGAGATCAGCCGCCGCTTTGCCGCCGCCGATCGCTATCTTCACGACTCCGGCGTTTTCTATCGCGTCTATGAGGACCCGGCCGGCGCCGAGCGGCCCTGGCCGCTCAGCCACGTGCCGCTCATCATCGACCCGACCGAATGGAAGGCGCTGGAAGAAGGCCTGATCCAGCGTGCCGGCTTGCTCGAGGCCGTGCTCGCCGATTCCTACGGCGCTGGCGATCTCACGCGCGACGGCCGTCTGCCCGCGGCGCTGGTCGCCGGCAATCCGGAATTCCTGCGGCCGCTGGTCGGCGTCGAGCCGCCGGGCGGTTCGCATTTGCGATTCTACGCGGTCGATGTCGGCCGCGGCCCCGATGGCCGCTGGTGGGTGCTGGGCGATCGTGCGCAGGCACCATCCGGTGCCGGCTACGCCATCGAAAATCGTCTGGCGCTGTCGCGCGCCATGCCCGACGTCTATTCGAAGACGCGCGTCGAGCGTGTCGCGCCGTTCTTCCAGGCCTTTCAGGCCGAACTGTTCGAATACAACCGGCAGGACGATGCCCGCGTCTGTCTGCTGACGCCCGGGCCGCTCAACGAAACCTATTTCGAACACGCCTTCCTCGCACGCTATCTCGGCCTGCTGCTGGTCGAAGGCGAAGACCTGATCGCGCGTGATGACGGCGTGTTCATCCGCACCATTTCCGGCTTGCGCCGCACCGAAGTGCTTTTGCGCCGTATCGATGCCGACTTCGCCGATCCGCTTGAACTCAACGCCGCCTCGCGCCTCGGCGTTGCCGGCCTCGTGCAAGCCGTGCGCGACGGCAAGGTCGTGATCGCCAATGCGCTTGGCGCCGGCTTCGTCGAGGCGCGCGCTTTGCTCGCTTTCCTGCCGGCGCTGGCTCCGCATGTGCTCGGCGAGGAATTGAAACTGCCGAATGTCGCGACCTGGTGGCTCGGCCGCGACGACGTGCGCAAGGACATTCTCAAGCGCCTCAACGAAGTCGTCATCGCGCCAGCCTTCGGCGCGCAGATGACCGACCTGCGGCTCGGCACCGGCGTGCTCGGCGCCAGACTGACCGACGATGAGCGCGCCATCCTGATGCAGGCGCTCGATGACCGCCGCATCGATTACGTTGCACAGGAAGCGGTCACCTTATCGACGACGCCGGTATGGCGCGACGGCCGGCTGCAGCCGCGGCCGTTCACCCTGCGGCTGTTCCTCGCGCGCACACGCGACGGCTGGCAGGTGATGCCGGGCGGCTTCGTGCGCATCGCCGAAAATGCCGATGCTCGCGCCGTGAGCCTGCAACGCGGCGATCTCACCGCCGATGCCTGGGTGCTGACCGAGGGGCCGGTGTCCACCGTAACCATGCTGCCGGCGCCGGAGCAGGTGACGATCCAGCGCATGACGGGCATGTTGCCGAGCCGGGCCGCCGATAACCTGTTCTGGGTTGGCCGCTATATGGAGCGCGCCGAGTCGACCCTGCGGGTGACACGCGCGCTGCTGGGCCGCGTCGCCGACGGCTCCGACGCCACGGGCCCGCTGGTCTCGTCGATCGCCAGCCTGTTGCAGGGCTGGAGCGCCGCAACGCTCGATCCGGCCTTTTCGCCGCCGAACCTGGTGGCGCGCTCGGTGCTGATGAATCCCGATTTCCCCGGCGCGCTGCCGCGCCTCGCCGGCGCAGCACGCAACGCAGCCTCCGTGATCCGCGAACGCTTCTCGCCCGACGCCTGGCGCGCGGTGGCCGATCTGGTGTCGCTGATCGGAACGCCGCTGCCGAACGGCCAATCGGAAAGCGCAATGATCGAGCGCGTCGAGGCGGCCTTGCGCATCACCGCTTCGTTCTCCGGCCTCGCCCAGGAGAATATGACGCAGCTGGCCGGCTGGCGCTTCCTCGAACTCGGCCGCCGCATCGAGCGGGCGCTCAACACCTGCCGCTTCGTGCGCACCTTCGGCGACAAGGCCTCGCCCGGTGGCAGCCTCGACGTGTTGCTCGAACTTGCCGACAGCCAGCTCACCTATCGCCAGCGCTACGTGATGATCGCGGCTT
This sequence comes from Undibacter mobilis, assembly GCF_003367195.1. Taxonomy (NCBI): domain Bacteria; kingdom Pseudomonadati; phylum Pseudomonadota; class Alphaproteobacteria; order Hyphomicrobiales; family Nitrobacteraceae; genus Undibacter; species Undibacter mobilis. The sequence continues at coordinate 807,480 of NZ_QRGO01000001.1, forward strand.
TGGCGCCGGTGATCGACCTGGTGATGTTCGACCCGTCGAACCCGCGCTCGGTCGCCTTCCAGCTCGACCGCATCGAGGCGCATTTGGCCGCGTTGCCGAACCGCGAGGTCGCCGGACGGCTGTCGCCGGTACGGCAGATTGCGGCAACGCTAGCCACGCGTCTGCGCACGGCTGACGCTGCCAGCATCGCCGCTTCCGAAATTGTCGGCATCGAAACCGAACTGATGAAACTGTCCGAAACCATCGCCTCGACTTACCTCACGCACAGCGAACGCCTGCAGTCCGGCTGGAGCGGCGCGTCATGATCTACGATGTGCGCCAGGTGACGACCTGCATCTACGCCTCGGCGGTCAGCCATGCCCATCATGTGCTGCGCCTGACGCCGGTCAACCGCGACGGCCAGCGCGTGCATGTGTCGTCATTGCAGATCGAACCGCGGCCGGTGAAGGCTCGTGAAGGTCAGGATTTCTTCGGCAACAAACTCACATCGGTTGCCATCAGCGAAGCTCATGAGACACTCGCCGTGAAAGTCTCGGCGCGCATCGCGGTGGACAGCGTCGTCCTCCCCGATCCAGCAACCGCGCCGTCGTGGGAACGCGTGCGCGAAGAAGTGTTCGCGGCGAGCGATATCGGGCCGCAGTCGCCGGTGCATTTCATGTTTCCGAGTCGTATGGTGTCGCTCGACCCTGAAATTCGCGACTATGCGCGCGCCAGCTTCACGCGGGGCCGTTCGGTGCTCGCGGCTGCCCTCGACCTAACCCATCGCATCAAGACCGACATGGCCTACGAGATCGGCGCCACCACCGTGACGACGACGGCGCCGATGTCGTTCGCGCTGCGCCGCGGCGTCTGCCAGGACTTCGCGCATATCATGATTTCCGGCCTGCGCGGTCTCGGCCTGCCGGCGTCCTATGTCAGCGGTTACTTGCGCACGACGCGCACGCCCGAGCAGACTGAATTGCAGGGCGCCGACGCCATGCACGCCTGGGTTCAGGTGTGGTGCGGCCACGACATCGGCTGGATCGGCTTTGACCCGACCAACGACATGATCGCTTCCGACGATCATGTCACGCTGGCGATCGGGCGCGATTATTCCGACGTGGCGCCGATGGACGGCGTTATCGTCGCCGCCGGCGGCCAACGCATTACCGTGTCGGTGAGCGTGACGCCGGTGCAGGCGTCGAGCACGTTGCTGCCGCAGAACACGTTCTAAAGACCGTCGAGAAATTTCAGCAACGCTTCGCGTTGTTGCGCATCGAGCCGCGCGAACGCGTGGCGCGCCTGTGCAGCTTCGCCGCCGTGCCAGAGGATCGCCTCGGACACATTGCGGGCGCGGCCGTCATGCAGATAACCGGCGCGATCCGGCGTGCAGCGCGCCAGTCCGAGTCCCCACAGCGGCGCCGTGCGCCATTCACGGCCCGTGGCCGCCGCTTCCGGCATGCCGTCGGCAAGACCGTCACCCATGTCGTGCAGCAACAGATCCGTGTAAGGCGCAATTTCGCTTGTTTTGCCGTCCGCCATCATGACCGGCACCTTCGGCACATGACACGATATGCAGCCGGTGCTGGCAAACAGCGCGCGGCCGCGCTCGCTGTCGGCATCAATGCGCGGCGGCGGTGGCGGCAATAGCGCGACATACTGCGTGACAGCGTCGAGCGTCGCGTCATCGACTTCGATCCGGGATGGCGCGGCAGAAGCCTTGCATGCGGACTGCATCTCCCCGCAGTTGTCCAACGGAAACAGTCGCGACGTCAGTCCCATATCGGTGATAAAGGCGGCGGCAATGATGCGCGTGAGATTGGGCGTATCCGCCTTCCAGCCGAAGCGGCCGAGCGTCATGCGGAAATTGATCGAGTCCCACACGGCGTTGGGCCGGCCCTTCACCGGCCCTCCGCTTGCCCCATTGGCGGCGGCGCGAGCCTTGATCCAATCCTCCGGCACTTTCTCCAGGAGGCCGAGCCCGGCGATCGGCGGCGCCATGCGCACGGCGACGAGCGTGTCCTTCGCGACTGCGCCGTTGCCGAGCTTGTCGAAACCATAGACGGGTTTCTGCAAGGCGTAACGCTCGCCATCGGCAAAGCGACCCTCGATGGTCTCGAACGCCACGGTCAATTCGCCTTCGGCCGGCACGCCGGTCACAGCGCGGTAGTTGAGGCGATTGCCATAACGCCGGATCGTGTCCGCGCCGCCACCATTGTCCCGCGCCGCGAACTTCACCACCAGAGACGTGTTGGCGCGATCATCGGCGCGCACCGGCGCACCGCGACCATTGTCAACATGGCATGACGCGCAGGAGTCGGTGTTGAACACCGGGCCGAGACCGGTGAATTCGTTGGCCGCACCCGGCGGCACCCAGGCGGCGTGAAACACCGCGCGGCCGCGTTCGATGACATCTGAATCGTCGGCGGACAGGCTGACGGCGCTCGACGCGAGCACCGCGATAACCGCTACGCCTGATGACACGACACCACGCATGAGTGTCATCAGAACGCGAATTATGGGCACCGGCAAGGCCGCGGCCGTCACCTTTGCGTCAGGTCACGGCGCCGCGCCCATCGACCGGCCACAAGGTCTCGACTCGCGCGTGCGGCGTGCCGAAATCGCGCACACCAACATACCAGTCGTACAAATTGACAGTGGGGTCGCAATGCCCGGGCACAAGCAGCAGCTTGTCACCCCAGGCCGGCTTCTGCGCACCCGGCGCCACCGCCACCACGCCGTGCTCGTCGGATGGGCGGTGATACGAAAGCCCCGGCCGCTGCCACACCACCGGAAAGCCGCTGTCATTCGACAGCGCCTTGTGTCCGGCATCGACCACCACCTGCGTGTCCTTGACGGCGCTGATCACCGTTGCCAGCACGAACAGCGCATGATCGAAGCGCGGCGCGTTGCCGCCTTCGTCCGCGACATTCCTGGCGTAGTCGGCATCCATGAAAATATAGGAGCCGGCCTGCAACTCGTTCCAGACGCCGGACGCGCCTTCGATCGGGAAGGTGCCGGTGCCGGCGCCGCCGATCGTGTCACAGGTGAAGCCCGCGGCCTGGAGCGGTGTGAGCGTATCCATCACCGCCTGTTGCGCCGCGTCGATCGCCGCCTTGCGCTCGGCCGGCGTACGCAGATGCTGCGCGCTGCCGTGATAGGCCTGCAGGCCCCCGAAGCGCAGGTGATCGTGGCGCGCAATCTCCGCGGCAAAACGTGTCGCCTCCGGTCCTGGCGTGACGCCGCAGCGGCGGCCGCCGACATCGATCTCGACCAGCACCTCGATGCGCGCGCCGGCCTGACGCGCAGCATCGCCGAGCAAGGCGATCTGCGCGAATTCATCCACGCAAACGGCAATGCGGATGTGCCGCGCCAGCGCCGCCAGCCGCGTGAGCTTGCGTGCGCCGACCACCTCGTTACTGATGAGAATGTCGCGCACGCCGCCGGCAGCCAGCGCTTCGGCCTCGGCCACCTTCTGGCAGCAGACGCCGACGGCGCCGAGCGCCACCTGCTGGGCCGCGATGATCGCCGACTTGTGCGTCTTGGCGTGCGGGCGGATGCGGATGCCGAGCGCCCTCACCCGCTCCGCCATCAGCGCCAGGTTGCGCTCCATGGCGTCGAGGTCGATGACCAGCGCCGGCGTGTCGATCTCGGAAAACGGCGCGCCGATCTCGGCGGGCGGCAAAGCGGGCATTATGGATTCCGGCTGGCTGCCAAGGGAATGGCGGTCCCGAGAGGAGTCGAACCTCCGACCTTCGGTTTAGGAAACCGCTGCTCTATCCTGCTGAGCTACGGGACCGTGCGAGGGCTGCGTTTAGCACAGGATATCGGACGGCGCACCCCTGCCAAGGCGACTGTGATAGGCTGTCCCGGCGCACGACAGACGATTCCAGGCAGGACGAATGACCAAACCGATCCCCGTTTTCGACGGCCACAACGACGTCCTGCTGCGGCTCTACAAGTCCCCCTCCACCGACCCGGTCGCCGATTTTCTGGGCGGCGAGGAAGCCGGCCATATCGACCTGAAGAAGGCGCGCGCCGGCGGCCTGGCCGGCGGGTTGTTCGCGCTGTATTCGCCCTCGCCCCGCACGGCCAGCACAACCGAATCGACGACCGGCGCCTTGTCGCGGCCGTTGCCGCCGCCGCTGCCAATGGACGAAGCGCGCGCCTCGGCGGCCGGCGAACTCGCCATCCTCGTGCGGATTGAGCGCGCGTCGCAAGGCGCGGTCGCGATCTGCCGCTCGACGGCGGAGATCAAAGCGGCGATGGCGCGCGGCGCGTTCGCCGCGGTGCTGCACATCGAAGGCGCCGACGCCATCGATGACAAGCTCGACTTTCTCGACGTGCTTTACGCAGCCGGCTTGCGCTCGCTCGGCCCGGTGTGGAGCCGGCCCAACATTTTCGGCCATGGCGTGCCGTTCCGCTTTCCGTCGAGCCCCGACATTGGCGAGGGCTTGACCGCCGCGGGTGAAAACCTCGTGCGCGTCTGCGACGAGATGAAGATCCTGATCGACCTGTCGCACATCAACGAAAAAGGGTTCTGGGATGTGGCGCGGCTGTCGAAGGCGCCGCTGGTCGCAACGCATTCCAATGCGCATGCCTTGTGCCCGAGCCCGCGCAATCTCACCGACAAGCAACTCGCGGCGATCCGAGACACCGGCGGCATGGTGGGGCTGAATTTCGCCACCGGCTTCCTGAGGCCGGATGGCAGCATGCGTCCGGACACGGACATCGCCCTGATGGTCCAGCATCTCGATTATCTGCTCGAGAAACTCGGCGAAAATCACGTCGGCCTCGGCTCGGACTTCGATGGCGCCACGGTACCGCAGACGATCGGCTCCGCCGCCGGCCTGCCGGTGCTCTTCGAGGCGCTGCGCGCCAAGGGGTATTCCGACACGCTTCTCACCAAGATCGCCTCGGAAAACTGGCTCAATTTGCTGGCGCGCACCATCGGCTGACCGGCCGCGGCAACCCAGTTGCCGCATTCCGACTTATGCATCTATGATTTTGGCATGCTTGGGCCGACCCGTGCCGGGCAACAAGGTCAGCGATGGACGACGCGGCAAACCAGCAGCACAAGCGGACGCCGGACGAGGAGATCGCCGAGGCGCTAGAAAGCGATATCATTTTCGGCCGCCTCAAGCCGGGCGAGCGGCTGCGCGAAGAGGCGCTGCTTGAACGCTTCGGCCATTCGCGCCACTTCATTCGTCTCGCCTTCGCTCGGCTTGAGAAGAAAGGCATTCTGGTCCACACCCGCAATGTCGGCGCCGCCGTGCGCGCTTTCACCGTCGCCGAGGTGGAAGAGATCTACGACGTCCGCGAGATGATCCAGCGTCAGGCCGCCTTGCGCATTCGTCTGCCGGCGGAACCGGAAGCTGTCGCGCGCATCGCCGCCATTCAGCGCGATTACGCGTCGTGCGTGACGACCGGCGACCTGCGCGGCATTCATGCCTGCAACGACCGCTTCCATCTTGCGATCTTCGCGCTGTGCAACAACGGCTACCTGCTGGCGCTGGTCAAGCAGTACATGGATCTCACTTACGTGATCCGCACCGTCACATTCTCCGACCCGAAGGCGCTGGAGGCCTCGCGCATCCAGCACGAATTGATGATCGAGCAGCTCAAGGGTCGCGACAACTGGGCGCTGGCCGAGCTTTGCGTGCAGCATTTGCGGCCCAACAAGGAGAAGTATCTCGGACGCCTGCGCGAAGCCGCCGAAATCGCATCGCACAAGCCGGCGGCCGAATAGGGTTCGCCACACTCTATATTGTCGACAATATGCGTTTTTATTGCCGCTATTTTGCAATGCAGCGTACCCGAATACGTCATATTGTTGACAATCCTGTAGCCCTGACGGCACACTCCAAAGAAAAAGCCGCCGCCAAAAAGCGTCATCCAACACTCTCAGGGAGGGAGTCCGATGCTCATCCGGAAATCAATGACGGTTGCCGTGCTGCTGCTGACCGCAGCCGCCGCCCTTTCGCCGGCCACCGCGCAGAAGCGTGAATTTTCGTTCGCCTACGACCAGCCCAAACAGAGTGGCTACGGCATCGGCGCCGCGATGTTCGACAAGAAACTGCAGGAGCTCAGCAAGGGCACGATGTCGATCAACCAGTATCCGAGCGCGCAGCTCGGCACCGAAGCGCAGACCATGCAGAAGGTGCAGACCGGCGACATCGACTTCGTGATCCTGTCCACCGCCAATGCCTCGACCGCGCAGCCGGAGTCGGGCGTGTTCTCGCTTCACTTCATCTTCCGCGACGAAGCGCACGCCATCAAGGTGCTCGGCGATGCGAAGGTGATCGCCGCCATGCGCGAGCTTTACGCTGCGAAGATCAAGGGCGCGCACATGATCGCCCTCGGCTCGCAGGGCTTGCGCCACATGTACGGCAAGAAAGCCGTCGAGAAGGTCGCCGACATCAAGGGCGTCAAGATGCGCGTGCAGGCGACCGTAACCGAGGACACGCTGTTCCCGGCCTACGGCGCGCAGGTCGTTCACATGCCGTTCGGCGAGGTCTACACCGCCTTGCAGACCGGCGTCACCGACATGGCCGAAAACGGCATTAACAACTACCTCGTCAACAAGCACTATGAGCCGGCGCCCGTGCTGTCGCTCACCGAACACGAGGCCAACCACTCCGCCCTCTTCGTCAGCGACAAGGTATGGTCGAGCCTGACCGACGAGCAAAAGAAGTGGGTGCAGGCCGCCGCCGACGAAGTGTCGAAAAACGAACCGGCCGCTGCCTTCAAACTCGAGCACGAAGCCCTCGCCAAGCTTGAGAAGATGGGCGTCAAGATCGTCAAGACCGTCGACAAGAGCGGTTTCTCTCAGATCAGCAAGCCGATCCAGGACAAGCTGGCGAAAGACCTTGGCCCCAACGCGGTCAAGGTGCTCGAACTCGTGCGTAACGTCCAGTAAGCGCCGCGGCGGGAGCCGCGCCACGGCTCCCGCCTTTTTCCTGCCGCGAAAGTCCCGCCATGCCGCGCTTTGACAGCCTCGTCATCCAGGACCAGCGCCATCTCAAATGGCGTGCGTTCGATCCGATCGAACAGGGCCTCATGATCCTGTGCGGCATCTGCATCGCTTCGTTCAGCCTTCTGGTGTTTTGCGATGTCATCACCCGCGCCATCGGCCGACCGTGGCTGTGGGTGCAGGAAGCGACGATGACGTTCTTCCTGTATGGCATCTTTATCGGCGTGGCCGCCGCAACGCGCCGCAACGACCATCTCTATCTCGCCGTACTCGCGGAATCGATGAGCGGCGGCGCGCGGCTGTTCTTCGAGTTCTTCAACAGGCTTTGCGTGCTCGGCGTCGCCTTCGCCATGATTTATTACGGTTACATCAACTTCCTCGACGGCTTCAAAAGCCTGCGTATGCCGTCGATGACACCGATCGCCTCGCTCTATGCCGCGATCCCGATCAGCGGCCTGTTCGTCGCCTTGTTCACCATCGAGCAAATGGTCAACGGCCTGAAGCACGGCTTTGCCGATCCGAACGGCCCCCCGGAAGAAAAGAGGCAGTCGCTGTGACCACCAACGGCTTCCTCATTGTCCTGATGGGAATTCTGTTCCTTTTTCTCGGCTATATGGGCGTGCCGGTCGCCTTCGCGCTGATCGGCGCCGTGCTGATCGTCACCACATTCACGCCGGTCGGCCACGCCTCGATGATCGCGCAGGTCTTCAACGGGATGGACGTCGAAGCCCTGATGGCCATTCCGTTCTTCCTGCTGGTTGGCGATCTGATGACGTCCGCCAACGTGACCCAGCGCATGATCACGTTGTCGCAGACCCTGGTCGGCCACATGCGCGGCGGTCTCGCCCAAGTCGTCACCCTGTTCAGCATGTTCTTTGCCGGCATTTCCGGGTCGTCGGCGGCCGATGTCGCGGTCCTGACCCGCTCGGTTGCGCCGGAAATGGCGCGCGAGGGCTATAACAAGGCCTTTACTGCGGCCCTGATCGCCTCGGCGGCGACGATGGCGAACCTGATCCCGCCGAGCATCATGGCCGTCGTCTACGGCGCCACCGGCAATGTGTCGATCGGCGGCCTGTTTCTCGGTGGCGTGGCGCCCGGCGTGTTCATCGGCATCGGCCTGATGATCTACAGCCACTTCTTCGGCCCGATCGGCATGAAGCATAAGCGCGCGACCTTCGCCCAGTTCACCGAGGCCACCAAGCGCAGCGCCGTGCCGCTGATGATCCCGATCATCATCATGGGCGGCATCCTCACCGGCTGGTTCACACCGAGCGAGGCCGGCATCATCGCCGTCGCCTACATTCTCTTCGTCGTCATCCCGCTCCTGAACCCGAAGCATCTTCCGCATCTGCCACGCGACTTCGCGCTCACCGGCCTCCTTTATTCGATTCCGCTGATCACCATCGGCGCCGCCTCCGCCTTCGGCTGGATGCTGGCTTACCTGCGCGGCCCGGCCGTGGTCTCCGACTGGATTGCCTACTATGCCGGCGGCGATCCACATCTGATCATGCTGCTGCTGACGGCGCTTTTCATCCTGGTCGGCGATTTCATCGACGCCGTGCCGGCAATCATTATCTTCATGCCGCTGATCCTGGAGCTGACCAAGAACGCGGACATCAACGCCGTCCATATGGGCGTCGTGATCATCACCACGCTCGCCTTCGGCCTGATCACGCCACCCTACGGCCTCTGCCTCTTGATGGCGGCGAAGTTCGTCAACGTGAAATTCTCGCGCGCGATGCTGGCTTCTTTCCCCATCTACATCATCTTCTTTGCCGCCATCGCATTCGTGATTTACTTCCCCGAAATCGTGCTATGGCTGCCGAAACAGCTGCTGCCGCAATCGGTTGGCTGCTTCCGTAACCCCAGTGGCGCGGGCTGGATCTGCCCCTGAAGCGCGACCTCGATGGATGACGTGAATGAGTAATGGACTACGGCAAGGCCTCACGAGCTACGGCGACACCGCATTCTCGCTGTTCCTGCGCAAGGCCTTCATCAAGGGCATGGGCTATTCGGACGACGCCCTCGACCGTCCGATTGTCGGCATTACAGATACCTATTCGGATTTCAATCCGTGCCACGGCAATGTGCCGCAACTCATCGAGGCGGTGAAGCGCGGCGTCATGCTCGCCGGCGCCATGCCGATGGTGTTCCCCACCATCTCCATTCACGAAAGCTTTGCCTTCCCGACCTCGATGTTCCTGCGCAACCTGATGGCGATGGACACCGAGGAGATGATCCGTGCGCTGCCGGTCGATTCCGTGGTGCTGATCGGCGGCTGCGACAAGACCATCCCCGCACAGGTGATGGGTGCTGCCAGCGCCGACAAGCCTGCGATTGTCCTGCCGACCGGGCCGATGCTGGTCGGCCACTTCAAGGGTGAGCAACTTGGCGCCTGCACCGATTGCCGCCGGCTGTGGGGCGAATACCGCGGCGAGCGCATGAGCGGCGAAGACATCGAGCGCGCCAATGAGCGGCTGGTGCCGTCGGTCGGCACCTGCGGCGTCATGGGCACGGCCTCGACCATCGCCTGCATGATGGAAGCGCTGGGCCTGTCTTTGCCCGGCAGCGCCTCGATTCCGGCGGTCCATGCCGACCGAATCCGTATGGCCGAGCTGACTGGCAAGCGCGCCGCCGAGATGACCAAAGGCGGGCCGAAGCCGTCCGAGATTTTGACAAAGGACGCGTTCCGGAACGCCATCGTCATGCTGCAGGCGATCGGCGGCTCGACCAACGGCGTTGTGCATCTCTCCGCCATCGCTGGCCGCACCAGGAATCCGATCTCGCTGGAGACCTATGACGAGGTCGGCCGCAATACGCCGGTGCTGGTCGACCTCAAGCCTACCGGCCAGCATTACATGGAGCACTTCCATCAGGCCGGCGGCGTGCCGCGTCTGATGCAGGAACTGAAGGATCTGCTGGCGCTCGATGCCAGACATGTCGCGGGCGGCACGTTGGGCGACGCCATCAAGACCTTCGAGGACGTACCCGGTCAGACCGTGATCCGGCCCCGCACGGCGCCATTGAAGAGCGAAGGTGGCCTCGTCGTGTTGCGTGGCAATCTGGCGCCGCGCGGCGCCGTGCTCAAGCAGGGCGCGGCCGCAGCGAAACTGATGCAGCATGAAGGCCGCGCTGTGGTGTTCGATTCCGTCGCCGACATGACAGCGCGCATCGACGATCCGAGCCTCGACGTCACCGCCGACGATATTCTGGTCATGCGCAATGCCGGCCCGATCGGCGCGCCGGGCATGCCGGAGGCCGGCTATATCCCGATCCCGAAGAAGTTGGCGCAGCAGGGCGTCAAGGACATGGTGCGCATGTCGGATGCGCGCATGAGCGGCACCGCCTTCGGCACCATTGTGCTGCATATCAGCCCGGAAGCCGCGGTGGGCGGTCCGCTCGCCTTGGTCAAGACCGGCGACCGCATCCGCCTCGACGTCAAGGCGCGACGCATCGACCTGCTGATCGACGATGCGGAGATGAAGAAGCGGCAAGCCGCCTGGCGGCCACCGCCGGTACCGGAGGTGGCGCAGCGCGGTTACGCCAAACTCTATCGCGAGCATGTGCAACAGGCCGACGAAGGCTGCGATTTCGACTTCCTGGCGCGGCCCGGCGACAAGACCTGATTTATAAACATTGACGGCGCCGCGCGGCCGCTCCGACAATGGCGCGCATGATCGGGCGCGCGCTGATCGCTTCGGCTTTGCTCGGCCTCGCGGCTGGCGCGCCCGCGCGTGCCGAATGCAGCGGAACGCCGGCCGGCACCGGCGTGGTCACCGCAGTGCGCGACGGCCGCACTTTGCTGTTGGCCGACGGTCGTGAAATCCGGCTTGCAGGCATCGAAGCGTCGGCCGATGGCGTGGCCCTGCGCGCACTCGTCGCCGGCCAGGCCCTCCGCATCGAACGCATCAGCGACGACCGCTATGGCCGGGTTGTCGCCTTCGCTTACATTGGCGAGCCCAAAGAAGCGGCGGCGGAACTTTTGCAAATCGCACTGCTCAAAGCCGGGCAGGCCCGGGTTTCGGCACGGCCCGGGCCCAAATCATGCGCACAGGCTCTTTTGAGTGCCGAACGCACGGCGCGCGCCGCCAGCCTCGGATTGTGGGCCGACCCCAATTTCGCCCCTTTGCGTTCCCAAAATTTAACCATATCGGCGCCCGAAATGGGGCAATTCGCCCTGATTGAGGGCCAGGTCTTGTCGGTGCGGGAGAGCGGGGCCACTATTTATGTGAACTTTGGACGGCGCTGGACGCGGGACTTCGCAGTCACTATCCCGAAACGGGAAGCGCGTAATTTCGCCGCCGCCGGGATCGAACCGAAAATGCTGGAACGGCGCCGCGTCCGTGTGCGCGGCATCCTCGAGCGGCGCAGCGGCCCGATCATCGACGTGACCGTACCCGAACAGATTGAGTTGATTGACTGAAGCATGCGTAAAAGGTTGAGCGAACGGAGTTGGCGGAAGGATCGCCCGTGGCACGCCTGGCTGGCCGTGCCGCTGCTCGCTGTTGTGCTCGCCGGCTGTACGCAGTCACCGGATACGCCGCGTCAGGTTTCGCTGCCGATTCCGCGCACCATCGATCGCGACGCGCCCGCGCCAGCCACCGTGCGCGAGAACGCGCGCATCCTCGCTTCCTATGGCGGCATCTACGACAATCCGCAGCTGCAGGCCGAAATCGAACAGACCGTGGCGAAGCTCGTGGCGGCCTCCGAACGGCCGGATCTGAAATATCAGGTCACGATGCTCAACTCGCCGGCGATCAACGCCTTCGCTTTGCCGAACGGCCATCTGTACATCTCACGCGGCTTGGTCGCGCTGGCCGCCGACAAGGCCGAACTGGCCTCGGTGCTGGCACATGAGATGGGCCATGTGATCGCGCGTCACGCCGCGATCCGGGAAGAGCAGGCCCGCCAGACGGCACTCGTCAGTCAGGTGGTCAGCGAAGTGCTGAGCGACCCCAATATGGGCGCGCTGGCGCTGGCGAAATCACGGCTGACGCTCGCCAGCTTCTCGCGCGCGCAGGAATTTGAGGCCGACGGCATCGGCGTCGGCATTTCCTCGCGCGCCGGCTTCGACAGTTTCGGCGCTGCGCGCTTCCTCACCGCCATGCAGCGCAACGCCGATCTCAAAAGCGGCAGCAAGAGCCAGAACGCCGATCCGACGGTCGCCGACTTCATGTCGAGCCATCCAGCGACACCGGAGCGCGTCAAGAACGCACTGGCCAATGCGCGCCAGTTCAGCGGCCCGGGCAATGGTGCGCGCGATCGCGACGCCTACCTCGCCTCGATCGACGGCATGGTCTATGGCGAGGACCCGAGTGAAGGGTTCGCCCGCGGCCGGCGCTTCGTGCATCCCAAGCTCGGCTTCACCTTCGTCGCGCCCAATCACTTCTCGCTCGACAATACGGCGCAGGCCGTGCTCGGCCTCAAGGACGGTGGCGACGAGGCGTTGCGTCTCGACGTCGTCAGCGTGCCGGCTGAACAGCGCCTCAGCGACTATCTCAAATCGGGCTGGATCGACAATGTCGATGCCGCGAGCGCCGAGGAATTCACCGTCAACGGCTTCCCCGCCGCCACCGCATCGGCGAAAGGGGAGCGCTGGTCGTTCCGGCTGTTTGCGGTGCGCTTCGGCAGCGATGTCTATCGCTTCATCTTCGCCGCGCGGAATCTCACGACCGAGAACGACCGCGCCTTCCGCGAGTCGGTTTCGAGCTTCCGCCGCATGAGCCTCAAGGAAAGCGCCGGCGTGAAGCCGCTGCACATCCGCATCGTCACCGTGAAGCCCGGCGACACCATCGACAAGCTCGCCGAGCGCATGGCGAGCGATCACAAGCTCAACCGCTTCCTCCTGCTCAACGGCTTCTCGGCGACCGACAAGCTCAAGCCGGGCGAGAAGGTGAAGCTGGTGATGGAATGAGTTCCGCCTCATCCTGAGCACCAAAACGCAAAAACGGCCGGGGTTTTGCCCCGGCCGTTTGCGTTTCAAACCGCGTCCCTTGCTTACGCTTCGCCCGCCTCGCGGTTGAGCGTGAATTCGCGCGGCACATCCGGACCCCACAGATAGAACGAGTCTTCCGGCTTGTGGTCGGCGGACGGCCAGCGATCGTCCTTCGGGATGTAGTCGATATCGCAAGAGTATTCGGCGAACGAGCCCCACGGGTCCATGACGTAGTGGAAGTAGTTCGAGCCAAGCACATGACGCCCGAGGCCCCAGCCCTTCTGGTAGCCCTTGTCGTGCATGCGCATGGCGCCGAGACCGATGTCGTTGATCGACGACACATCCCACGAGCAGTGGTGGAAGCCCGGTGCAGACGACTTCACCAGCGCCAGCAGATGATGATCGCTGCCATGGATGCCGTGCATGAAGGCGACGAGATCGGAGGCGCGGTCCGACAAGCGCAGGCCGAGCGTACGCTCGTAGAACTCGATCGACTTGAGCACGTCGGCGGTGAAGATCAACACATGCGACAGCCGGCGCGGCCGCACCGCCGGCGACGCGGCGCGCGTGGTCGCGGCAGCCTGACCCGGCCCAACCGTATTCCACTCGCTGACGGCCTTCTGGTCCGGCGACACTTTCGGTGCCACCTTCACTTCCATCAGGATGCCTTCGTGGTTGCGGAACCAGAAGCCGTTGCTCTCGAAGCCCGGCGGCGGATCGATCAGCTTGATGCCTTGGCCTTCGATGCGCTTCTTGAGGCGATCGATGTCCTCCGCGTAGCAACCGAACGACAAATGATGCAGCGCCTTGGCCTTGCCTTCGATCACGGAGCCCCAGGCGTGCTCATGACCGAAGGTTTTGAGCTGCAAGGTATTGCCCTTGCGCACCATATTCAGCCCGAAATTCGTGTAGAAATCGTCCGCTGCGTTCACGTCGGGAACCGCGAGCACGAACTGATCGAGCGAGTGGATGCCGAACTCATCGGAGCTGGCGGTCGGCGCAACATAGCCGCCGATGGCAGTCATTGCAGTCTCCCTGAACGATTGTTGTTGTCTTAGCCAGCATCATACCCGCGCACGGACCCGAGGCAACCAGTTCCGCGCGCGGCCCACCCGCGCGCGCCGGTGGGTATTGCCCACCGCGGCGCGGTGCCGGCCGCCGGGAACGGACGGCGCCGTTCGCGGTTAGCCACGATGGATTTGTCGGATCGCGAAGAGTTCATAAAGGACGTGGCCCGCGAGGGCCTCGGCGGGTCGCTTGCGATCTACGCGGCCGCCATTTTTGGCGTTCTGGCCCTCATTGCAGTGCCGATCTATGCGGCGGTGGCACCGCAGGTATACGATAACCCAGCGCCTGAGCCACTCGATCCGCTGCTCCAGGGACCCATCATCGGCAATCGGGTGTCGACACCGTTGCCGCTGTCCCACCTCAAACCCGAAATCCTGGCCGATCCCAAATATGCCGCAGAGCTGAACGCCAAAGTGAAGAGGTCCAGCCTTGCGCGCCATCAGACGCCGCATGTTGCGCGTGTTCGCGAGGGCGAACCGGCCGTCGCAGAGCTTCCCGCGCGCCGCGAGCGGTCCGGCTTTTCCCTGTTCGGTTTATTCGGCGGCTGATGCCCGCTCAACGCGGCAGCTCCGACACCGGCGCGCCGTTGCCCGACAAAGCGCGCATCGCGCCGCGGATAGCGACGCGGAACGCTTCGTCGTAATTGATGCCGCGCGCCGACCATGTGAAGGCGCGGTCTTGCGCGTCGATATGCCAGGTCGCGATCCAGCCCGTCGCCTTGTCGCTCCACGTCAGGTCGCCGATCAGCGACACCTCGCCCCCGGCAAGCGGCGTCAGCCGTTCGGCCTTGGCGCGGATCGTGTTAGTCGGCGTCTTCGGCGAGAGTCCGGCCGCGCGCAGCGGCTCCGACGCCGGCAGCACCACCTTCATGCCGTAGCGCCGTGCCGCATTGTCGAGCGACTCGCGCATGTCCGGATCGAAATCGCCGTCGGCCGCCAGCACGCCGTCGCGCTTGCGCCCGTTGACCGTGACGATCATCGTCAGCGCCGGGCGTTTGCCCTTCCACGTCTTGCGACCAAGCGAGGCCAACACGTTATCGATCTTGGCCGGATTGAAGTGGCACGTGAGGAAGTGAGGCCGGTCGTAGCTGCCCTGCTCATCGTGGATGGCGCGGCCGGACAGCCGATCGAAATAAGAGAAGCTGTCGATGTAATTGCCGGCTTTGGCGGCCATTGCCGCCACCTCATCCGCACCGAGAATGGTCGCATCACCGGATGCCTTCACCAGCACGTCTTCAAAACAAAGCTGAAAGCCGAGCGGCCGGTTGCGCTCGTCCTTGCCGGTCACCACCGCCTGCGTCGTATAAATATCCTCAAGCGGGATCGGCGGCGGGGGTTTGGTCTCGGCGGCGAAGGCGGTTGCGATGGCCGCCTCGATGGCGAGCGTCAACACGACAAAGAACAAGGGCTTGTTCATGGCCCTGCCTTTCCAGTCTTTGAGCACCCGAACTTTTGCCGTCTTGCGGTCGAAGTCAAATGCAGAGACTGCATACTGTTGCCCATAGCAGCGACGAAGCGGGCAGCAAAAAGCCCGGCATCGCTGCCGGGCTTTTCAATTTGTTTTTGCGCTCAGAGGTCCAGAGGCATTCCGCCTCAATCCTCATTCTTTCAGGCCGCTTCTTCCTCGGCCGCGTCGTCGGTGCCAGCCTCTTCGGCGGGCTTGGGACCGCGGCGCGGACCCTTGGCGAGCGCGCCTTCGATTTCCTTGACCGCTTCGGTCTCGGTCACCTTCTGCACGGCCGCGATTTCGCGCGACAGGCGGTCGAGCGCCGCTTCATAGAGTTGGCGTTCGGAGTAGGACTGCTCCGGCTGGGTGTCCGAGCGGAAGAGATCCCGAACCACCTCGGCGATGGCGACGATGTCGCCCGAGTTGATCTTGGCTTCGTATTCCTGGGCCCGGCGCGACCACATCGTGCGCTTGACGCGAGCGCGGCCCTTGAGGGTCTCGAGCGCCTTCTTCACCAGGGCCGGTTCGGCGAGCTTGCGCATGCCGACGGAGACGATCTTCGCGGTCGGCACGCGAAGGGTCATCTTGTCCTTGATGAAATTGATGACGAACAGTTCCAGCTTGGCACCGGCGATTTCCTGCTCCTCAATCGCCATGATCTGGCCCACGCCGTGGGCCGGATAGACGATGAATTCGCTGGTCTTGAAGCCTTGGCGCTGGGTGGTCTTCTTGTTGGGGGCAGTCGGCATTCCGGGCATTGCTCCTTCACCGGCGGCCTTACGGGCGCCGGCCACTTTGTCTGCGGGGGCCGCAGCGCGGGGCGTGACCCGGGCGGCATGCGATTTCCGCCGGGGTTCGGCGGATTTTTTCGGCTTCCGGCTCATACCGGAGGGCCCTTTCTTGGACTTTTGACGCGATTTACCAGCCACAGCTCACACGTGGATCGCACGCCCTCTATGGAACTTTGGGAAACCCGCGAAAAATAATGCTCCCGGACAGAGGGAGCTAATCCGTGTGCGGTGATTGTTCATATTCATTGGGATTTCGCTATATATAGCACATTTTTGGCCAAAATCAAAGCCTTATGACGTTACAAAACCGCAATAAGGCCGCCCCAGCGGCCGAAATCGCGGTTCGGTTAACGCCACAGGTAACGCGCCGGGGTAAATGTCCCGCGCTTGGGCAAGGTTCCCGATACGGGGATCGCGGCTGAAAAGCCGGCGATCGGCCGGCCGTCAGTCACCTTCGCCGGGCTTCGGCGAAAAGTGCTTCTCGAGCTTGTCGGCCACGCCGTCCCAGTCCTTGGCGTCGGCGGGCGGGTCGCGCTTCACCGTGATATTCGGCCAGGTCTTGGCGTACTCGGCATTGAGCTCCAGGAACTTCTCCAGCCCCGGCTCGGTATCCGGCTTGATCGCGTCGGCCGGGCATTCCGGCTCACAAACGCCGCAGTCGATACACTCGTCCGGATGAATGACGAGCATGTTGTCACCCTCGTAGAAGCAGTCCACGGGACATACTTCGACGCAGTCCATGTACTTACACTTGATGCAATTCTCAGTGACGACGTAGGTCATTCATCGACTCCGGGCGGAGGCTCGCGGGGCTTGCGTATCGCAAGCCTATATAGACTTCAAGCAGCCCCTTGGGAGCGGTATCCGCCGCTGTTTTCCAGCATCCGGTAGGTCGCTGCTGCATCGCGCGCCGCGCCGCGTCGATCGCTAAAGCGGAGCACCTCGACCACCCGCACCGACCGATCCAGCGCCAGCGTGATGACATCCCCGGCCCGCAACAGATGCGCCGGAGCCGTGACGCGCTGGCCATTCACCCGCGCATGGCCGGCATCGACCAGCCGGGCCGCGTCGCTGCGCGTGCGCACCATGCGCGCATGCCAGAGCCATTTGTCGATGCGCTGTTTCTCTGCTCCGCCGCCGGGCCCTTGCGAGGTTTGGCGAAGGTCGCTCATCAGTCCTTGCCCTCGAGCTGCTGCTTCAGCGCAGCGAGCTTGGCGAACGGCGAGTTCGGATCGGGCGCCTTGTCGCGGCCGCCGGAGCCACCCGGGCGCGCGAAATATTTGTCCCGATCGGCGCGCTCAACCTGATCGCGTTCGCGGCGGCGCGGCGGGCGCGACTTGTCGCCGCCGTCTCGCTTGTCAGGCCCTTTGTTATTGCCTTTGCCAAACCCCTGGGACTGCCGCTCCATGCGCTGGCGGCGTTCATTGCGGTCCGGACCCGGACGCGGCTCACGCTCGCGCCGTTGTTCGTTGTAACGCACGCCGCCTGCATCGGCCGGCGCGGTCGCAGCGGCGGCATCAGGCGCGGCTGCGCCTTCAGTCCCGGCAGCGGCCGCCTGCGGCGGACGCTGGCCACGGCGCGGACGCTGGTGCTGACGGCGTTCGCCGCCGCCATGACCACCCGGACGCCAGACTTCGACGGTTTCAGGTTCGGCTTTCGTCTCGGCAGCGGGCGCATCGCCTTCAGGCGCCGTCAAGCCATCACCCGCTACCGGCGGCGCGGCTTCGGCGGCTTCGACAATCGTCGTCGCCTCAACGCCAATTTCCGGCGCAGCGGCTGCAACCGGCTCACTGACCGGCTCCGGTTGCGGCGGCAGCAGTTCGGCCTCCGGCAGCAACGACAATGACGACACTTCGGCCGCAGGGGCGATTTCGGAAACGGTCTCCGCTGCCGCTTCTGCCACCGGTTCGGCGGGAGCTTCGCTCGCCCCTTCCGGCGCGATAGTTACAGCGTCGCTCGCAGCCTCCGCCGGTTTGGCTTCCGGCGGTTTCGGCTTGCGGTCCATGCGGTAGCCGAGCGAGCGCAATATCGAAGCGAAGTCCTCGCCCGACGCACCGGTGAGCGATGTCATCGCGCCGGTAATAACAAAACCGCGGCCATCGAAAGCGCCGTCAGGCTTCGGCGTCATGCCCTCACGCCAGGCCAGCGCGGGGCGGATCAGATCGGCCAGCCGCTCCAGGATATCGACGCGCACGGCGCGCTCGCCGCAGATGCGATAGCCGGAGGTCCGGTACAGGGCCTTCGGCGTGTCCTTGTCGAGCGGAATCGAGGTGCGGCCGGAGGCAGCCAGATGCAACAACTCGGTGACGCCCTTGGCGTCCGGCGCTTCATGCTTCAACGCCCAGAGCTGCGTCGCGAGCGAGCGCGGCGCGGGCTTCAGCAGCAGCGGCAGATAGATGTGGTAGGCGCCGAAGCGCACGCCGTATTTGCGCAAGGTGGCGCGCGAGGGCTGGTCGAGGCCCTTCACCTCCTCCGCAACCTTCTGCCGCTCGAGGACGCCGAGCGCCTCGACAAGCTGGAAGGCAATGCCACGCGCGACGCCGGTGACATCCTCCGCGGCCGAGAGCGAGAACAGCGGCGCGAGCAGCTTTTCGATGTGGTTGCGGATCCAGAGGTCGAGACGGTTCTGCACCAGTTCGCGGGCCGGGCCCGTCAGATGCTCATCGGCGATGATGCGCACGCGCGGGCGCAGCGTATCGTCGCCGGCCACGAGCTTGCCGACCAGTTCGCCGGTCCAGCGCAGTACGCCGTCATTGGCGAGCACGATCTGATCGCTGGATGCTTGCGACAGCTTGGTGGCGCGCGCTTCGATCTCGCCGGCGAGCACTTTCTGCGCAGCGGCATTGAGCGCCTTGGCTTCCGAGCCTGCGGCCGAAGCGTCGGGCGCAAACATGAACCCGTCGAGGCGACCAATGACATGGCCCTCCACGGTGACTTCGCCGGTTTTTCCGATTTGTGTTTCGAGCATCGCGTTCTCTCGCAGCCTCCGCATCAAGACGCTGGTGCGGCGGTCCACGAAGCGTTCCGCCAGACGCTCGTGCAAAGCGTCCGACAACTTGTCTTCGATCGCACGGGTGACACCCTGCCAATGTTCCGGGTCGGCAAGCCAATCCGGGCGATTGGCAACGTAAGTCCAGGTCCTGACATGCGCGATCCGGTTGGAGAGGGTGTCGATGTCGCCATCGGTCCGATCAGCCAGAGCGAGCTGACGGGCGAACCAATCTGTAGGGATGTTACCCTCTCGCATCAAGAAACCATAGAGGGTTACGGCCAATTCGGCGTGGGTCGCCGGCGCGATCTTGCGATAGTCCGGTACCTGACAGACGTCCCAGAGCCGTGCAACCGCCGGCGCACCGCGCGCCAGCGCCTTTACGTCGTCGTCACGACCGGCGTGATCCAGCACCAGAATATCTTCGCCCGTGGGCGCGCGCGTCAGGCCCTGTTCCTGCGGCGGCATCGACAGCGATGCCTGCAGCGCGCCGATCGAGGCGAAATCGAGCGCGGAATTCCGCCATTGCAGCATCCGCACCGGCTCGAAGGTGTGACTTTCCAGCGCATGCACCAGTTCCTGGTCGAACGGATCGCATCGGCCGGTCGTGCCGAAAGTGCCGTCGCGGGTGGCGCGGCCGGCCCGGCCGGCGATCTGGCCAAGTTCGGACGGGTTGAGTTTGCGGAACTGGTAACCGTCGAATTTACGGTCCGAAGCAAATGCGACGTGATCGACGTCGAGATTGAGACCCATGCCGATCGCATCGGTGGCGACCAGATAATCCACATCGCCCGATTGGTACATCGCCACTTGCGCGTTCCGCGTGCGTGGCGAAAGTGCGCCCAGAACGACAGCCGCGCCGCCCCGCTGGCGGCGGATCAGTTCGGCGATGGCGTAAACTTCCGCCGCGGAAAACGCGACGATGGCCGAGCGCGACGGCAGCCGGGTGATCTTTTTCTCCCCCGAATAAGTGAGCATCGACAGCCGTGGCCGCGACACAATGTTGGCGCCGGGCAGCAGCCTTTCCACGATGCCGCGCATGGTCGCCGCGCCGAGAATGAGTGTTTCTTCGCGCGCGCGCATGTTGAGGATGCGGTCGGTGAAGACATGGCCGCGCTCGAAATCGGCCCCGAGCTGGATTTCATCGACGGCAAGGAAGGCGACATCGAGATCGCGCGGCATGGCCTCGACGGTGGAGACCCAGTAGCGCGCCTTCGGCGGCTTGATCTTCTCCTCGCCAGTGATGAGCGCAACGGCGCCCTCACCGGCCCGGGCAACGACTTTGTTGTAAACCTCGCGGGCCAGAAGCCGCAGCGGCAAGCCGATCATGCCCGACGAATGCGCAAGCATCCGCTCGATGGCGAGATGGGTCTTGCCGGTATTGGTAGGGCCGAGAACCGCCGTCACGCCGGCGCCGCGCGCGCGCGGCTGGCGTTGGGCCTGCGGAGAAAAAGAGATCGTCATTACCTATCCAAACACGCCACCCCGATGGCCGGGGATGGCGTCAGGTTCGTCTAGCACATTGCATGCACCAGCAACGCTCGTGGCTGCGCAAAAGCCGCCGTCGTTAAGACTTGGAACAACCCCCGAACGAACCGCGCGCGAATCGCTGAAAACGGTCGAATGCGGGTTCGTTCACGGCAACATCTCGCACGCACAAGCCGGCGTCCTACTAGATAGGGTTCACGATCCATCTCGGCCAGAGCGATAAAACGGATCAAATCTTAACGACGCGAAGTGCCTGTCTCTATTTGCTGCAGATCCAAAGGGGATGCGACAGCGGCGCTGTGCCACTTTGCGACAGCCGAAAAGCCCATATCTTAAAGGCTGGAACGAGTCTGGAACGAAGCAGGGGCGAATCAGTGACTCGCTGCCACTTCGGATTCGTTCACGGCGATATGTGGGAAGAGATTCAGCACACGCCACCAGATGCTGTGGCGAGGAACAGATTCATTGGGCTTTTTGGCCTGGCAATCATTAACGCGCATGCGAGTCGGCATCGAGACCCAGAGTCAAGACGGATTCCGCATGACCGGAACGCGTCTCACGGCGTCGTCTTGGTCTCGGTCTGCGCGGCCTTGGTCGATTTGTCCTTCGGCCGCGCCGAAGCCCGCTCGGTTGGCGGCAGCGCGGTCACCACGAACTCATCGGCTTCCAGCACGGCGCGGCCGACCGGGGTTGGCCCCTCGATCCGGATCGGCACCAAAACCCGGGTGCCGCCAATCGGCGCCAGCCAGATCTCGATATTGCGCTGTTCCTGGAGATATTTGATCGCGGCGCGGGTCGGGATATAGCCGGCCACCGGGGTAAAATAGACGCTGCACACCACCACCGGCCCGGCATAGCCCTTGGCGGCCTTGACCTCACCCATGCGCTTGAAAGCCAGATTGAGATCATAGCGCAGGCGGCCATCGAACACCGGCAGTTTGCGCTGGCAGGCCTCCGCCGACATCAGCTCGCCGCTCGCCGGCATCCGCACCAGGGTCGCCGTCATCGGATCGAGCACGCCGCTCTTGCTGGCGTCGGTCACCGGAACGCGCTCCGGCTCGGTTTCCGCGGGGGGGTTGAGTTTCAGCTCCTTGACCGTGCCGGCATCCACTTTGAGGCGGATTTCATTGCCTTTTTTGTAGGACTGGATGCTGGCCACATAGCTGGCGACAGCCGGCTTGCCGGCCTGCAGGGTGCCCTGGGTCACGGTCTGACCGTGGCCGCCGGTAAAGGCCTTCATCAGGCCGGTCGTCGTGCCGGTCGCCGTCGCGGAATATTCGGTCTCGCCGATCACGATGGTCCAGCCGCCCTCGCCGATCGGCAGGCCGGCCAGCGAGGCCGTATAGCGGGCATCGAGCCGCGCCTGCGCGCCGGCCTGGCCGGACACCAGCACTGCACACAACGCCGCCACAGGCGCCGCCAGCACCATCCATTGCCGTATTTGCCCGACGTCCAGCACCAGATACTTCCTCCTGATCGGGCTATTGGTCGGCGCGCATTGCGACGAATGTTTGGTACGGGTCGTGCCGCCGGGAATTTACGCCAGTCGGCCGCCAAAAGGCCCGGAAAGTGTCGTAAACCGTGGCCAAATCCCCAACTTGACGCCCAAGCCGCACGTCTTTATACGTCCTGCCGTCCAAGCCCACATTGACGGAACGGACCGGCGCGAGCCATCAAGCACGTGCAGGCCGGCGTTTTGCAGGGCGACCACAATTCCGCGGCGCTTTTTTTCAAGCGACGCATCATTTGCGAAGGATGCTGCCATGTCCTGGCGTTGCGATCTGACCGGCAAGAAGCCGCTCGTCGGCCACAAAGTGAGCCACTCGAATATCAAGACCAAGCGGCGCTTCATGCCGAACCTCCAGAGCGTCTCGCTGACCTCGGAGATTCTCGGCCGCACCGTGCGCGCCCGCATCTCGACCAACGCGCTGCGCACCGTCGATCATCGCGGTGGCTTCGACGCCTTCTTGCTCAAGGCCAAGGACGCCGACCTGGCGCCGAAGATGCTCGTGCTCAAGCGCCAGATCGTGAAGAAAAGCGAAGCCGCCGCCAAAGCCAGCTGAGCTGACGCGCTGCGTTCTACTGAAATCCCGTTTTGAAACGCCGCCCCTTTCGGGCGGCGTTTTTGTTTTCGGTTCGCGGCGCCGCTTTCCGAGCGACGCGGAACTTTACGGCTTCGGCTGGCGTTGTGGAAATTCAAGCCATCCAGCCCAGAACCTCATGGCCACAACCGCGGACAGCCTCGCCGAGATTTTCCCGGGCGACAGCGAGATGGCCGGTCTCATGCGCCAGCGGGACTGGAAGAGCACGCCGTTGGGCGACCCGGCCGGCTGGCCCGACGCCCTGAAAATCCCGCTCAAGATGCTGCTGACGTCCCGCTTCGAGATGTGGCTCGGATGGGGGCCCGATCTCTCGTTCTTTTATAACGACGCCTACATCCCGACGCTCGGGCTCAAGCATCCCTCAATGCTGGGCAAGCCGTTCAAGCAGGTGTGGGCGGAGGTCTATGACGACGTCGCCGATCAGGTCGCACGGGTGCGCGACGGCGAAGCGACCTGGAACAAGGCGCTGCTGTTGCTGCTCGAACGCAGCGGCTATCCGGAAGAGACCTATCACAGCTTCTCCTACAGTCCGCTCTATGGCACCGGCGGCGCGGTTGAAGGCCTGCTGTGCGTCGTCAGCGAAGACACCGAACGCGTCATCAGCGAACGGCGCATCGACATGCTGCGACAGCTCGGCATGAGAATGGTCGGTAATATCGATCAGCAGTCGGTGATCGAGGCGGCCTTCTCGGTTCTCAATTTCAATCGCCGCGATTTTCCGTTCGCGCTGCTTTACCTGGAGAACGAAGCGCGCGCCTGGAGCGCGGATGCCGGCCGGCTGATCGATCACCCGTGGCCGCTTGAGCAAGCCGCGTCGTCCGATATACGCAAGCTGCCTTTGTCCGCCGCGATGGACTGGCCAACCGGCGCATGGAAACGGCCGCCGGCGGAGGCGCTCGTCGTCCCCATTCCGGGCGCAGGCGGCCGGCGGGTTTTCGGCTCGCTGGTGCTCGGCCTCAATCCGCATCGCCCCGACGATCCGCACATCATGGACATCGCACGGCTGGTGGCAGGCCAGATCGGCGGCGCGCTGGCCAATATCGACGTGCTGCAATCGGAGCGGCGGCGTGCCGACCGCATCTGGTCTTATTCGCGCGACCTACTGGTGGTCATCGGGGCCGACGGGATTCTCAGATCGGTCAGCCCGGCCTGGACGCGTATTCTCGGCCATGCGGCTGACATCGTCGTCGGCCGCCATTTGCGCGACTTCGTATTTGCGGACGATTTAACCTCAACGACCGAGGCTTTCGAGCGCGCCACCCGTAACGCCGACCTCACGGCCTTTGAGAACCGGCTTGTCGGTTCTGACGGCAAGACGCGCTGGTTCTCCTGGCATACGTCGACCGAGCAAGACCTGGTTTACAGCTATGGCCGTGACATCACCGAGCAGAAGGATAACGCCGCAGCGCTTGCGGCCACGGAAGCAGCCTTGCGACAGGCGCAAAAGATGGAAGCCGTCGGCCAACTGACCGGCGGCATTGCGCACGATTTCAACAACCTGCTGACCGGCATCATCGGCTCGCTCGAGATGATGAAGCGACGCGCAGGCGAAGGCCGCACCGTGGATGCCGACCGCTATGTCACCGCAGCATCGGCGGCGGCGCATCGAGCGGCAGCGCTGACGCAACGGCTGCTCGCTTTCTCCCGGCGGCAACCGCTCGATTCGAAAACCATCGATGTCAACGGCCTCGTCGACGACATGGCCGAGCTCATTCGCCGCTCGATCGGCGAGTCGATCGAACTCGATTTTGAAGTCGGACCCAATCTCTGGTTCGCCAAATGCGACGCCAACCAACTGGAAAGCGCCGTGCTCAATCTGGCCATCAACGCGCGCGATGCGATGCCGCAGGGTGGTCGACTGACGATCAGGACGGCCAACATCCATGTGGATGCCGAAGACGCCGCACGTTCGCGCATTCCTGCGGCCGGCGACTTCGTGATGATCTCGGTTGCCGACACCGGTCACGGCATGACGGCGGATGTCAGAGAAAAGGCGTTCGAGCCGTTCTTCACGACCAAGCCAATGGGCCAGGGTACCGGCCTTGGCCTGTCGATGATCTATGGATTTGTCCGGCAATCCGGCGGATTCATCGATCTCAACAGCGAAGAAGGCAAAGGCACGACCGTTCGCCTTTATCTCCCGAGAAGTGAAGCGGCCCAACGGAAAAACGACCGCGCCGATATCGAGAACCCGGTCAACCGTACCGATCGAAACGGGACCATCCTCGTCGTCGAGGACGAGGCCGCCGTGCGGGCGATCGTGGTCGATGCCTTGCGCGATGCCGGCTACAGAATTCTCGAGGCCGGCGACGGCGCGACCGGCCTGAAATTCCTGCAGGGTTCTGCGCGCATCGATCTGCTGGTGTCGGATGTCGGATTGCCGGGCGGGCTCAACGGCCGGCAACTGGCCGATGCGGCTCGCGTATTACGCCCGAACCTGCGTGTGCTGTTCATGACCGCCTATGCCCACAATGCCAAGGTCGGCGCCGGTTCGCTCGAAGCCGGCATGGAACTGATCGCCAAGCCGTTCGAGATCGATACGCTGATCGATCGCGTCTGCCGGATGATCGACGAAGCGCCCTGACGCGCGGGCAATCGCCGCCGTTACTCGATCAGTGCGAATTGCAGGATGAGATTACGCTGGACCGGCGAAAAATTGTCGTCGGAAACGATCGTGACAATGGTCTCGCCGGCGGTGTTCTTCGTGACGGCAAGGCCTTCCATATTGTCGATCTGATATCCGAGATCGGCCTCGATCAGCACCGGCCCGTCGACCAGCGCGCCATCCTTGATGGCCGCGAGAGACACCCGGCGCATGCGCATCGCCACGCCGCGCAATGGCGAAAAGCGCCGCTCCAGGAGCAAAACATCCCCGGGCGGCAGGATCGTGCAGTCCGTGACATCGAAATCATCGCTGCGGGCAACGGTGAAGCGCAGCACGCCGGCATCGCCATCTTTCGCGGCAGGGTCGAGAACGAAGGCGCGATGATTGCCGGCGGCATCGAGGCTGCGCTCGGTGACCACGACGAGCTTGCCGGCATGCGGTTGGCCGGGCGGCGGCGCGGTCAGACATTCAAGGCTGGCATTTTTGGCGAAGCTGTTGAAGTCGTTCGGCACGCGGATGTCCTCGCCGCGCGCCGCGAAGCCGTGACTATTGTAAGCGAATTGCACGATCCGATCGACACGTTCGATACCGACGTAAACACTATCGCCAAGGCGCGCGATCGATTCCGCATCGTAGGCGCGCCGACCGGCAAGCGGCTTGCCGTCGGCGCCGAGTAGCGGCGCCATTTCGGCATCGGCGAGATTGACGAGGCGGCCATCATTGTAAACAAGACGAGCTTTCAGCCACGAGCCGTTGTCGGTAATCGCGAGCAAGTGGTCATGGTCCGGCATCAGCAAACCGGAAATGCCGCCAAAAGCAGAGAAACTCGACGTCAATTCAAGGCCGCCGCGAAACTCAAGCGCGCCGAAGCGAACGCGCGCCGGATCGCGATTGTCAAATGAAGTGATCGGAAGCGCGCGGACCTCGATCGTCTCCGGCGACGGCGCGAAACGCAAATTCTGCGCCACCGCGAACGTGCCGACGGCGGCGGCGAGTGCGATCAGAACCGCCGAGACGACAACGGTGCGACGGCTAACATATCGCATTTGCGCCGATCCACTCTGCGTTCGTTCCCGCTTGCACGGGGACGAACGGAATTATGCCGATACGTTACGAACTGGAAACTTCAAGCCACCCGCTTGCGCGGGCGGCGGACGCGCGGCTCCGGCGCCGCCGTGTTGCCTTCGGCAAACAGCTCGGCCAGCTTCTCGGTCATCGCGCCGCCGAGCTCTTCCGCATCAACAATGGTGACGGCGCGGCGATAATAGCGCGTGACGTCATGGCCGATGCCGATGGCAATCAGTTCAACCGGCGAGCGGGTCTCGATCTCTTCGATGATCCAGCGCAGATGACGTTCGAGATAATTGCCGGGATTGACTGACAGAGTTGAATCATCGACCGGCGCGCCGTCCGAGATCATCATCAGGATCTTGCGCTGCTCGGGCCGTGCCAAGAGGCGTTTGTGCGCCCAATCGAGCGCCTCGCCGTCGATGTTTTCCTTGAGCAGGCCTTCGCGCATCATCAGGCCGAGATTTTTGCGCGCGCGCCGCCACGGCGCGTCGGCCGATTTGTAAATGATGTGGCGCAGATCGTTGAGACGGCCGGGATTGGCCGGCTTGCCGGCACCGAGCCAATGCTCGCGCGACTGCCCGCCCTTCCAGGCGCGCGTCGTAAAGCCGAGAATCTCGACCTTGACGCCGC
The DNA here is from genome assembly GCF_003367195.1 of Undibacter mobilis. NCBI lineage: Bacteria > Pseudomonadati > Pseudomonadota > Alphaproteobacteria > Hyphomicrobiales > Nitrobacteraceae > Undibacter > Undibacter mobilis. The sequence continues at coordinate 834,557 of NZ_QRGO01000001.1, forward strand.
AGCGCTCCAAGGTGCGCGCGAGAATGTCGGCACAGGTGGCGGCCACCGTGATCGGACGGCCGCGCATCGAACCCGAATTGTCGAGCAGCAGCGTCACCACGGTGTCGCGGAATTCGGTGTCCTTCTCCCATTTGAAGGACAGCGCATGCATCGGGTCGATGATGACGCGCGTCAGGCGCGCCGGATCGAGGATGCCTTCCTCGAGGTCGAAATCCCAGGAACGGTTCTGCTGCGCCATCAAACGGCGCTGCAGCCGGTTGGCCAGCCGCGCCACGACGCCCTGCAGCGCCGAGAGCTGCTTGTCGAGATAGCCCCGGAGACGATCGAGCTCCTCCGGCTCGCAGAGATCTTCTGCGGCGATGGTTTCGTCGAATTTCATGGTGAAGGCGCGATAGTCCGGCCCGCGCGGCTCGTTCTGGCCGTGCTGGCGCGGCCGTTGCGGCTCGCCCGGCGTTTCGGTGTCGCCGAGTTCGCTGTCGTCGGCCATGTCGGCGGTCGGCGACTCGGCCGCCTCCGCGGCGTCGTCCGGCATGTCCTCGGTCGACATCTGCGTGTCATCCGACGACATGCTCTGCTGGTCGTCGGAATCGGCCGCGTCGCCGTCGTCGCCGGATTCCTGATTCTTCTGCTCTTCCTCGCCTTCGTCGTCGTCTTCCTCGTTGTCGGAGGAACGGTCCTCGCCCATTTCGAGCGCGTCGAGCAGGTCGTGGACGACATCGGAGAACTGACGCTGGTCCTCGATGATGTCTTCGAGACGGTCGAGGTCTTCGCCGGCACGCTCCTCGATCAGCGGCCGCCACAGCTCGACGAGATTTTTGGCCGCGGCGGGCGGCGCAAGGCCGGTGAGGCGCTCGCGCACCATCAGCGCAAGGGCTTCTTCGATCGGCGCATCGGCACGCTGGGACACCTGCTCGAACTTGCCGCGGGTGTAGCGGTCGTCGAGCATGGCGGTGATGTTCTGCGCCACGCCGGTCATGCGCCGGGCGCCGATCGATTCGACGCGGGCCTGCTCGACCGCCTCGAACACGGCGCGCGCCTGCTGGCCTTCGGGCAGGCCGCGGCGATGGATGGCCGCGTCATGACAGGCAAGTTTGAGCGCGATGGAATCGGCATTGCCGCGCACGATCGCGGCCTCGGCGCGCGTCAGCTTGCGCGCCGGCTCGGGCAGTCGCGCCTTGCCACCGAGGAGACCGGGGCGTTCGGCGGCGTAGGTAATTTCCAGGTCCGGCTTGCGCGCGATGGCACGCAGCGCACTCGCCACCGAGCGCTTGAACGGCTCGGTGGGCGATTCCTTGGCGGGCGGTTTGGACTTGATGTTGGAGGCCATGTTCACTTTCGTCATTCCGGGGCGCGCTGAAAGCGCGAACCCGGAATCCAGAAACTTGCTCCTGAGTATCGATCTGGATTCCGGGCTCGCGAGCTTCGCTCGCGCCCCGGAATGACAGATTACGACAACGCCACGTTGACCGAGCTTTCGGGCAACTCGATGCCGAAGCAGCGCTGATAGAACTCGGCAACGATCGGACGCTCGAGTTCGTCGCACTTGTTGAGGAAGGTGAGCCGGAATGCGAAGCCGACGTCCTTGAAGATGTCGGCGTTTTCCGCCCAGGTGATCACCGTGCGCGGGCTCATGACGGTGGATAGATCGCCGTTCATGAAGGCGTTGCGCGTCAGGTCGGCGACGCGCACCATCTTGCTGACGATGTCGCGGCCCTTCTCGTTCTGATAGTGCTTGGCCTTGGCCAGCACGATCTCGACTTCGTTGTCATGCGGCAGATAGTTCAGCGTCGTCACCAGATTCCAGCGGTCCATCTGCGCCTGGTTGATCTGCTGCGTGCCGTGATAGAGGCCCGACGTATCGCCAAGTCCGATGGTGTTCGCGGTGGCGAACAACCTGAACGCCGGATGCGGCTTGATCACGCGGCTCTGGTCGAGCAGCGTCAGGCGGCCGGAGGATTCCAGCACGCGCTGAATGACGAACATCACGTCCGGACGGCCGGCGTCATATTCGTCAAAGCACAGCGCCACGTTGTTCTGGTAGGCCCAGGGAAGAATGCCATCGCGGAATTCGGTGACCTGCTGGCCGTCCTTGAGGACGATGGCATCCTTGCCGATCAGATCGATACGGCTGATGTGGCTGTCGAGGTTGACGCGCACCATCGGCCAGTTCAGTCGCGCCGCGACCTGCTCGATATGGGTCGATTTGCCGGTGCCGTGATAGCCGGTGACGATGACGCGGCGGTTCCTGGAAAAACCGGCGAGAATGGCAAGCGTGGTCGGACGGTCGAAACGGTAGTCCGGGTCGACATCGGGGACGTGGTCGTCCGTCTCGGAATAGGCCGGGACCTCCATGTCGCTGTCGATGCCGAAGAGCTGCCGCACCGAGACCTTCAGGTCGGGCAGCTTGGGGGATTCTTGAACTGCGGTAGCCATTGCTTCTCCGTGGCCCCGGAACGGCGCGGGGCCGCACTATCTCGCCGGGATGAGGCTATTTCGGGATTGTGACGGCTCACGCTACCAGAAAGCCGCCCGGTAGCGAAAGCGCTCCCCGGGCATAGCGCAAATGCCAAATGATTTCAGCTCTTTAGACGGGAAATCCGGACGGGCCTCAGCCCATACCGACCGACTTGAGATATTTGTAGGCCTGAATGATTTCAATCAGGCGATCCTCGGTCGAACGGTCGCCGCCATTGGCGTCGGGATGGTGGCGCTTCACCAGGTCCTTGTAGCGGGCCGACACCTGGGCCGGTGTGGCGCTGACTTCGAGACTCAACGCCTCGAAAGCCTTGCGCTCGGCATTGCGGATGACGCGAGTCTCGACCTTGGCTTTCTGTTCCGCGCGCGCGCCGTCGCCAAACAGGCCAAAGGGATCGCCCTCGCCGCCGAGCGCGCCGAGACCGGGCTTGGCGCGGGTTTTCTTGCCGGTGCCCATTTTCCAGGTCGGACGATGGCCGGTAAGCGCGTCCTTCTGATAGGCGAGCACGGCATCGTCGGCCATGCCGGCGAAGAAATTGTAGTTCTGGTTATAATCGCGGGCGTGCTTGAGGCAGTACTGCCAATAGCCGGACGAGTTCGGTCCTTTCGGCGCCTTGTTGGTCGCCTTTTCCTTGCAACCGGGCCACTGACAAGCAGGACCGTCGTTCTTGAGACGACGATCCTTGTCCGGCTTGACGCGAATGCTGTCAAAAATCGAAGACGGGTTTTTCATGACCGGACGTTATGCGCTTATTCCAACAATGCCCGCAAGTCTTGACAGGGACATGGCACGGTCGATTCGACGGCATTGACCGAGGCCACGCAGTTTCCTAACTGCGTCATATGAACACTGCAGACCTGATTGCGAAAAAGCTGACCGAAGCCCTGGTTCCGGACAGCCTGAAAGTGGTGGATGAATCTCACCAGCACGAAGGCCATGCCGGCCATCGCCCGGGCGGCGAGACGCATTTCAGGGTGTATATCGTGGCTCCGGCCTTCGCCGGCAAGACCCGTGTCGACCGGCACCGCCTGATCAATTCCATCCTTTCGGATGAGTTAAAAGGCGGCGTCCACGCGCTCGCCATTCACGCCCAGGCGCCGGGGGAAGCGCAGTAGAGCGCGCGGCCGCTATTTCTCTTTTGCGCCGGCAGACGCCCTTGGCAGCGGCTGGATGCGCAGCGCCGTGATGCGGTTACGCGCGCGGCGCAGCACCCTGAAGCGGAAGCCGTGGAAGGTGAAGGTCTGCCCGACCTCCGGGATCGCTCGCGCTTCATGGATGACGAGACCGGCGATGGTGGTCGCCTCCTCGTCCGGCAGGTCCCAGCCCATGAAACGATTGAGATCGCGGATCGGCACGGCGCCATCGACATTGACCGAACCGTCAGGCTGACGGCGCACACCGGGTATGGCAACGTCGTGCTCGTCGGTGATGTCGCCGACGATTTCTTCCAGAATATCCTCGAGCGTGACGAGGCCTTCGACCTCGCCATATTCATCGACCACCAGCGCGAACGGCGTCTTGCGCCGGCGGAACGCCTTGAGCTGTTCCGCCACCGGTCGCGTCTCCGGCACGAACCACGGCTGCGTCAGCAGCGCCGGAATATCGACCTTGGCGGCATCGCCTTCGAGGGCATGCAGCGCGCGCAACAGATCCTTCACATGCAGAATACCGATAATGTTCTCCGGATTGCCGCGCCATAGCGGCAGGCGCGTGACCGGCGAAGCGATCACCGTGTTGACGATATCTTCCGGCTTCTGGTCGGCATCCACCGTGATCATGTTGGTGCGATGAACCATGACATCGGACACTTCGAGCTCACCGACGCGAAACACATTCTGGATGTACTCGGCCTGGCCCTCTTCGAGCTTGCCGTACTCGGCCGAGGTGGCCACCAGACCTTCGAGCTCGACGTCGCTGAGGACTTCATGCGGCAAGGCTTCCTTGACGCCAAGCAGGCGCAGGATCCAGGCCGACACCGAATTCAGCATCCAGTTCAACGGATAGAATGCGATGAAGGAAATGTAGAGTGGATAGGCGACCCACAGCGACACCGGCTCCGGCTCGCGGATCGCCAAGGTCTTCGGCACCTGCTCGCCGATGACGATGTGCAGCGATGAGAACAACAGAAAGCCGACGATAAAGGCCGTGAAATGCACGGCTTTGTCGGGCATCCCCAGCGGCTCGAGCACCGGCGTGAGCAGAGCCGCAACGGTCGGCTCGCCGACCCAGCCGAGGCCGAGCGAGGCCATGGTAATGCCGAGCTGACAGCAGGCGAGATAGGCTTCGATATGGCCGAGGATGTGCTTGACCAGCCGCGCGCCGAAAAGGTTTTCAGCGACCATGGCGTCGATGCGGAAGCCGCGGCTCTTCACCAGCGCGAATTCGGCGGCGACATAAAAGGCGTTGGCAGCGAGCAGCAGAAACGCCAGCAGCAGATTGAGGGTCGCGCTCATGAACCGCGCTTCTCGGCGAGGAAGGCCCGAATGGCGGCGGGATCGACGTCATTGGCAACGAAAGCCTGACCGACGCCGCGCACCAGAATGAAGGTGAGCTTGCCGCGCTTCACTTTCTTGTCTTGCGCGATCAGCTCCATGAGCCTGTCAACGTCCGGTACGCCGCCCTGTACGTCGTTTATTTTGGTCGGCAGGCCGGCCTCGGCAAGGTGTGCGCGCACCCGCGACACGCTGTTGCCGCCGAGCAGACCCTGTCGCTCCGAGAATTCAAAGGCCAGCACGCAGCCGAGCGCCACCGCCTCGCCGTGCAGCAGGCGCTGGGAGTAGCCGGCGCCGGCCTCGAAGGCATGACCGAAGGTGTGGCCGAGATTGAGCAGCGCGCGGTCGCCGGTCTCGCGCTCGTCGCGCGCGACGATGGCCGCCTTGGCGCGGCACGACACGGCAATGGCGTGCTCGCGCGCCGCCCCGCCAGCATAAACATCACGCCAGTTGGTCTCCAGCCAGGTGAAGAAGTCGGCATCGCCGAGCAGACCGTATTTGGCGACCTCGGCATAGCCGGCGCGGAACTCGCGCTCCGGCAGCGTGTCGAGCACCGCCGTATCGGCGATGACGAGAATGGGCTGGTGAAACGCGCCGATCAGATTCTTGCCGTGGCGCGAATTGATGCCGGTTTTGCCGCCGACCGATGAGTCGACCATCGCCAGCAGCGAGGTCGGCACCTGCACGAAATCGAGGCCGCGCCGCACGCTGGCCGCCGCAAAGCCCGCAAGATCGCCGATGACGCCGCCGCCCAGCGCAACGACGAGATCGTTACGCTCGATGCGCGCAGCGATGATCGCCTCGCAGACCGTCTCGAAATTCTTGTAGCTCTTGGAGCCCTCACCCGGGGCGACCACGATCGGCGTCGCTTCGATGCCGCTGGCCGTCAGAATGGCGGTGACATTGTCGAGATGCGCGCGCGCCACATTCTCGTCCGTGAGAATGGCAACGCGCGCGCCCGGCCGCAGCGCCTTGATGCGCGCACCGAGCGTCTCGATTGTATCGCGGCCGATGACGATGTCATAGGCGCGCTCGCCGAGCGCGACCGGCACGATGGTTTCCGTTGCAGGCTGACGCTGCGGCGCGATCATTGCGTCGGCTCCGGGAGTTCGAGGTGCTTCGGCAGCGCGGCGATGATGTCGTCGACGATCACGTCATGCGGCTCGTCGCGCGACTGCACGGTTATGTCGGACATGGCATAGATCGGTTCGCGCAGCGGCAACAGCTCCTTGAGGCGGTCGGCCAGCGGGCGGTCGCCGGTGCCGCGCTTCTTGGTGCGCTTGGTGAGAATGTCGAGATCGGCCTTGAGCCAGATCGAAATGCCCTTGATGTGAATGAGATCGCGCGTACGCGGATCCATCACCGCGCCGCCGCCGGTCGCCAGCACCTGCGGACCCTGATCGAGCAGGCGGGCGATGACGCGGGCCTCGCCGGCGCGGAAATAGGGTTCGCCATGAAGAGCGAAGATTTCCGGAATGGTCATGCCGGCCGCCGTTTCGATTTCGGTATCGGCATCGATAAAGTTCAGCCCCAGCCGGGTCGCCAGCCGGCGGCCGACCGAGGATTTGCCGGCCCCCATCATGCCGACCAGCACCAGCGAGCGCACGCCCAGCGCAGCCACGATCGCCGCCCGGAGAGCGGGATCGAGCACGCCTTCGGCGGCTTTCTGGACGGTGGTATTAACCATGATAGGGTTTCCGGACCGGCGTAACGGTTCCATATAACAATTATTGCTCAACTGCGACTGTCTCGGTGGCGGGAGGGCTGCCGGGTTTATGGTTGCCTTGGGCCGGGAACCGTGGTCGTAGGGCGTTAAGACAGAACCTTGATTCGAGCCGGGTAGCGCAATGCCGAGCCTGTTCCGATTCCTTGTCATCGTCGGGATGATCGCCGCCCTGGGCTATGTCGGCGTGTTCGCGCTCGCCAATTTCGTCAAGCTGCAGCCACGCGAAATGGTCGTCACCGTGCCGCAGGACAAGTTCTTCAAGCAGCCGAAGTGAGCCTGGGCCCGAGGGCCAAGGCCGGACATTGACATGGCCAAAGCGCGCCAGACCGACGACACCCTGATCGAGTTGTTTCTCGACATGCAGGCGGCCGAACGCGGCGCCGGCGAGAATACGCTGTCGGCCTATCGCAACGACCTTGCCGATCTGTCGTCTTATTTGCGCGCCTCCGGTTCCTCGGTGGCCAATGCGGACACCGACGCGCTGCGCGGGTTCCTCAAGAGCCTCGACGACCGCGGCTTTGCTGCATCCTCGCTGGCACGGCGGCTGTCGGCAACGCGGCAGCTCTATCGTTTCCTTTATGCCGAAGGAAAACGCGGCGACGATCCGGCCGCGGTGCTGGAAGGTCCCAAGCGCGGCAAGACGCTGCCGAAGGTCCTCTCCATCGCCGACGTCGATACAATGCTAACGCAGGCGCGCGCCAATGCCGAGAATGCCGAGCAACCGAAGCCGGCCCGGCTGCGCGCGGCGCGGCTGTTGTGTCTGCTCGAAGTCGTCTACGCGACCGGCCTGCGCGTTTCCGAACTCGTCGCCCTGCCCGCCTCCGCCGCGCGGCCGCAACAACAGATGCTGGTCGTACGCGGCAAGGGCAACAAGGAGCGACTGGTGCCGCTGAACGCCGCGGCCAAGCGCGCCATGGCGGAGTATCTCGCGCTGCGCAGCGAGGCCGGCAAGGAAGCAAGCTCGAAGTGGCTGTTTCCGTCGTTCGGCGAACAGGGCCACATCACGCGGCAGCATTTCGCGCGCGAGCTGAAAGCGCTGGGCGCGGCCTGCGGCATCTCGCCGGCGCAGCTATCGCCGCATGTGCTGCGTCATGCCTTCGCCAGCCATCTGCTGCACAATGGCGCCGACCTGCGCATCGTGCAGACCCTGCTCGGCCATGCCGACATCTCGACGACGCAGATCTATACGCATGTACTGGAAGAGCGGCTGAAGTCGCTGGTGCGCGACCTGCATCCGCTGGGCGACGACTCCTGACCTTCATCACCCGCTAAAGCGGATAGTGAAGGTCATCGCAGAGATCCGATGTCTGCGCAGGGATTGCTGGCTCGTCCGCTTGCACGGCTTGCTTGTCTCGTGAAGCCGCTTACGCGGCTTGCTTGGCCTTCATGTAGTAATTGGCGTCGCGGCCGAGCACGAGCTTGCGGATCAGCGCACGCATGGCGAGGCTCTTGCGCAGCGGATCGACCACCGCCTTGACCGAGCGGAAGAGCGCCAGCTTCACAGTGTCGAGCGCCGGATTGCGGCCGGGCGCGGCCTGCGGGAAACCGAAACGGCGCAGCAGCGAGTTGACGACGAAGATGTCGTTCTTGCGCATTACCGCCTTGGTCTTCCAGGTCACCGCCATCGAGATCGAATATTGCGACCCGGTGCGCACCCAGTGCGGCCACAGATACGGCACGAACACGCCGTCCCCGGCATTCAGCGAATAGCATTTCGACTTCTGCTCGAAATCGGCGCTGTAAGTGACGTTGCGGTGCTTGGTGAGCGAATGCTCGATGGCATCGTCGCTGACCACCGAACCGTCGCGGTTGTCGCAGATGGTGAAGAATTTTTCGCCATGGATGTGAACAAAGATGTTGTCCTCGGCATCGACATGGAACGGCGTCGTGGCATTCGGCGACGACACGAACATGAAGCCGCGGAGATCCTCGAAGCCGGCCTCTTCAAGATCGGCGTGACCATGCGCGCGGGCGAGCGCATTGAGGCAATCCTCGATCACCGCACGATAGGCCGGATGCTGCTCGACGCGCTTGAGCACCATCCAGGCGCCGGCGGTCTCGATGCTGCGCACCACCTGTTCCGGATCGAGATCGATGAACTTGGTCTGGCTGGCGTCCTGGCCGATGGCGGCATCGCCGGAATTGTACTCGATGGAGTCGGCCGGCAGATGGCGCACCAGATCGATGATGTTCGGCAGCGTGAACAGCGGATTGCCGGCAAGATGGTGACGCAGCGAGAACGGCTGCATCGGGAAGTTGGCGGCGAAGGCGGACTGGTCGACCGGTTCGATGGCGGCGACGGCACTCATCGGGTTCATCCTTTCAGCTTACGAAGACGGTGATAGAGCGAGCGAGCGGCGGCCCGCAGCACGCGGCGCGCATCGATGGCGCCGGCAAGAACCTTGAACGCGAAGGCGTTGCCGCCGACCGGCAGCAGCAAATCGGCGATCGGCTGGCGGTCGCGCCAGATGTGGTCGATCATCGGATGATTGGCGACGGCGGTTGAATCGACGCTGTCGACTGCTTCGTCGACGCACATGGCGCGCGTGATATCGAGCGTGAGCTGCACGCCGGGCGACATCTTGGCGAAGGTCTCGTCATAGGCGATCTTGAAGAAGTAGGCGCGCCGCGCGTTGCGCAGCAGCACACCCGCGGCGACCACCTTGTCGCCGGCCACCAGCGTCACGATCTGCGCGGCGCCGTCGCGCACCATCGCCGGCAAAGCTTCTTTCATGAAAGCGATGTCGCCTTCCTTCGCGGCCAGTGCGGTGCCGGCCGCGCCTTTCCAGCCGGCGGCCTCAAGCACCAGAAATTGCTCCAGCGCGGCCTCGGCTTCCGCGCCGGGCGCCGCTATGCGGAAGGCCACGTCGCCGAGATCGGCCAGACGATTGCGCTGGCGGCGCAACTCCTTGAGCTTCTTCGCGCCGAGCGCGGCAACTGCATCGTCATCGCTTTGCGTGGCGTCGAGACGGGCGCGCTCATGCGCGTTGAAGACGCGCGGTGCGACAACGAATGGTTCGACCGCACGGCGCAGGGCCGCCGCCACCGGGCCGTCCTGCGCCATCGCCGGCAGCAGCACGGCATGGGAGCCGGCCTTGCGCGCGGCCGCGACTAGCGTTCGTGCGGCGACATCCGGCTGGTCGCGATCGAGGAGCGGAGTCGTCAGCGGCGCATAAGCGTACCAGCCGACGAAAACGGGAATGGGCAAGCGCAGGCAATTCCAGGCCGGCGCTACCAGCATCACCCCGATCAGGCGACGCTTGGCCGGACTGTCCCAGGCCAGCAGCGCGCGCATGCCGATCTGGCCTTTGACATGGCGCGCCACAGCGCGTGCCCAGGCCGGATGATAGAAAGCATTGGATTCGATTGCGCGGGCGGCAAGCCCGGCCCATGCGGCTTGCGGCACGGCCAGAACATCGACGACTTCGGAAATGGCTTGCTCGCCGCGCGCCAGATCACCGTACGTGCCGCGCTCACGCGCCACGGCCGCACGCGCACCGGCGATCCAGCCCTGCACATTCTGACGAGTATCGACGACCGACATCACGCTCCCCGCGTCCCTGTGCCGGGACCGTGCGCGGAACGCCGTTAAAGCCGTGGTAAAGCAACCGCAGAAAGTCGGGGATTGGGCGATCTGGGTTAAGGCCCGGTGATCCGGACCCATGGTATTCGCGGCGAAACATTAAGGATTCAGAGGGCATTATCCCTGTCGCTTGACTAACGCCCCACTATGGGTCAGTTGGCCCCGGCGACCGGCCCACCGGTATTCCCGATTTTTAGCAATTGCCCGAGCCTCATGCGTAGTTATCTCGACTTCGAAAAACCGGTGGCCGAACTGGAGGCCAAGGTCGAGGAATTGCGCGCCATGGCGGCCACCGACAACGCCGTCTCGGTGACGGAGGAGATCGGCCGCCTTGAGAGCAAAGCCGCGCAAGCGCTCAAAGAGCTCTATGGCGAGCTGACGCCGTGGCAGAAGACGCAGGTTGCGCGCCACCCGCAGCGGCCGCATTGCCTCGACTATGTCAGAGGCCTCATCACCGACTTTGTGCCGCTCGCCGGCGACCGCAAATTCGGCGATGACGCCGCGATCATTGCCGGCTTCGGCCGCTTCCGCGGCGACAGCATTTGCATTCTCGGCCACGAGAAGGGCAGCGACACCGAAAGTCGCCTCAAGCACAACTTCGGCATGGCGCGTCCCGAAGGCTACCGCAAGGCCGTGCGGCTGATGGAAATGGCCGACCGCTTCGGCATTCCTGTGTTGTCGCTGGTCGATACGGCCGGCGCCTATCCCGGCATCGGCGCGGAAGAGCGCGGCCAGGCCGAAGCGATCGCGCGCTCAACCGATGTGTGTCTCGGTCTTGGCGTGCCGAATGTTGCGGTCATTCTCGGCGAAGGCGGCTCGGGCGGCGCCATCGCGCTGGCCACCGCCAACAAAGTGCTGATGCTCGAGCACGCCATCTACAGTGTCATCTCGCCGGAAGGCGCCGCCTCGATCCTGTGGCGCGATTCCACCAAGGCGCAGGACGCCGCCACCAACATGAAGATCACCGCCCAGGATATGATTCGCTTCGGCGTCATCGATCAGATCATCACCGAGCCGACCGGCGGTGCCCACCGGGACCCGGGCGAGACCATCGCCAGCGCGGGCGACGCCATTGCGGCCGCCTTTGCCGACCTCAAGGGGCTCGGCCGCGACGCTGTTCGCAAGGCCCGCCGCGACAAATTCCTGGCCATCGGCCGCCTGCCGGCCAAAACCGCCGGCTAAAGGGTTAACGGGCCGCCTCACCCCCGCAGCCCGCGGTCGCAGACCCGGTTTGCCCCGTTTTAGGCAAGATTTACCATAGGGTTAGCCGGGAGCGCTGCCGCAGGGGATTGCCTTGCGGATGCCATATCTTATGGATAACGATAGCGTCACAGGGGCTCTTCCTCCCGGGGAGTATCGCGTTTTGAGAGCACGCACCGTCCGCGCCGTGTTGGCGTCCGCTGCAGTTGTGGCGGCGATCGCGCTTGCCGGTTGCAATGCCGATATGGTGCCGAATGGCCGCGCCCAGGCGCCGCTGTCGGAAAAGATGCTGTCCGAAATCACCGCCAAGAACATGGACAAGGAATCGCCGATCCTCGTCCGCATCTTCAAGGAAGAATCCGAACTCGAGGTCTGGAAGCAGACCCGCGACGGCGAATACGCGCTGCTCAAGAGCTATCCGGTTTGCCGCTGGTCAGGCGATCTCGGCCCGAAGAAGAAGGAAGGCGACCGCCAGGCGCCGGAAGGCTTCTATACGATCACGCCGGGTCAGATGAACCCGAACTCCAGCTACTACCTCGCCTTCAACACCGGCTTCCCGAACGCCTATGACCGGTCGCACGGTTACACGGGCTCGGAGTTGATGGTGCATGGCGATTGCTCGTCGCGCGGCTGCTACGCGATGACCGATGAGCAGATCCAGGAAATCTACGCGCTGGCCCGCGAGTCGTTCTTCGGCGGCCAGAAGGCGTTTCAGCTGCAGGCCTTCCCGTTCCGCATGACGGCGCTGAACATGGCCAAGCATCGCAACAGCCCGCACTTTGCGTTCTGGAAGATGCTCAAGGAAGGCTACGACAATTTCGAAGCAAGCAAGCAGGAGCCCAAGGTCGCGGTCTGCGAGAAGAAATACGTCTTCGATCCCGCCGCGACGGACGACAAGCCGCTCAAGTTCAACGCCGCCGGCAAATGCCCGGTCTATCAGCTCGACCAGAACATCGCCGACGCCGTGCTTGATCACCGCCGCAAGGAACAGGTCCAGATGGCGCAGTACATTGCGCAGGGCGTCGCCACGGCAACGCCGCGTCATGGCATTGATGGCGGCATGAACCCCGTGTTCGCCGAGAAGCTGGGCGCGCAGGATGGCTACGACAGCAAGGGCCGCCCGATCCAGGTCGCCGCTGCGCCGGGCTCGCTGCCCCGCGGCGACGATAAGCCGGCCCCTGCGACCATCGTGTCCGTGCCTCGCGCGCCGCAGACCCAGCCTGAACCCGCGCAAGTTCAGCTTGCCAGCGTACCGGTGCCGCAGCCGGCGCCCCTGCCAAAGGCCGGCGAAGCGCCGGTGCAATCCGCCTCGATCGGTGGCCTGATCGGAAATCTGTTTGGCAATTCCGGTACCGCCGATACGTCGGCGCAGGTTCAGGTCCCGCCGCCGGCCCCGAGCAATGCCGCACCTGCGGCCCGCACAACGGCTCGGCCGTTGACCCGCACCGCCAATGTCGCTCCCGTTAGCCCGCCGGCGAAGCCGAAGGCCGTCGCCGCTGCACCGGCAGCCGCCTCGCCGCGTGTGGCTCAGGCAGAGCCCAGCGCTGCAGCGGCCGAACCGGCGCCCCAGCTCCGCACCGCCTTCTCGGCGCAACCGGCAAACAGCGGCGGCGTACTGACCGGCGCTCAGCCGGTCATGCCCGTGGGGTCATTCGATCAGCGCTGGTCCGGCGGCGTTCGCTGATCGATCTCTCGCCTTGTGGACTCCTCGCGCGCCCGGCTTGAACGCCGGGCCCGGGCTGCGAGATTGCTATTCATGGATTGCTTCGTCTACGTCCTCGGGTGTCGCAGCGGCGGCCGCGCGCTGACTTATGTCGGCTGGACGCATGACATCGAACGACGGCTCGCCCAGCACAACACCGGCAAGGGCGCGCGCTCGACCCGCGGCCGCACCTGGCAATTACTGCATTCGGAATGTTTCGCCACCAAGACGGAAGCCATGAGCCGGGAGTGGCATCTCAAGCGCGAACGCGCCTTCCGCAAGGAACTGGCGCAGCGGATCCTTGGCTAATCGCCGCGGCTAGTTGGGACGGCCTTCGTCGGCAGCCGCTGCCATCGCGCGCGTGAGGTCGACGAGATCGCCTTCAACTTCGCTCAGCCGCTCGGTCAGCGTGAGGTAGCGCTGGGTCGAAGCGCCGTCGGCCGCCCACGCGCCGACACGACGCGCCGCCTCGGGCTGCTCGGCCATGTCGGCGATGAGGCCATCGATCGCGGCCTCAAGCTCGTCGCGTTCCTTCACCAGCGTGTTGAAACGGGCGACGCGGTCTTCGGATTTCTTGCTCATCGCTTTGCTATCGCAATCGTGTCGTCATTAGCCGCCTTATCTAGGCGGGAAACGGCCGCAATCCAAGTCACGCCGGAACGATGACCTTGCCGATCGGCCACAAGGCCAGGCCCGCCAGTTTCAGGTGAGCCCAGGCAAAGGGGATTCCGATGATGGTGACAGCAAGCAGAAGCGCCGTCAGCAGATGTCCGAGAGCCAGCCACCAGCCGGCCAGCACGAACCAGATGATGTTGCCAAGAAAGCCGAGGGTCCCGGTGCCGATGTCGTCCCGGCCGAAATATTCATCGCGCGGCACCGCGCGCTGTCCGAACGGCAGCAGCGTGTAGGCGGCGATGGTGAAAGCCGCCCTGGCCCATGGCAGGCCAATGATGGTGATCGCCATAATCACGGCGGCAATCGCCCAGCCGACGGCCATCCAGAAGCCGCCGAACACGATCCAGAGCAGATTGAACAGCAGCGAAAACGGTCCCAAGGCAAGTCTCCCGCGCGGGCATGACGCCAAGTCCATGTAGCGACAGGCGCGCGGGATTTAAAGAGGCCCCGGCCTCACTTCATCAGAAGCTGTGGCAGGAACAGCGACAGGCTGGGAATGCTGGCAAGCAGCAGAAGCCGGACGCAGTCCGCGGCGAGGAACGGGAGCACACCGCGCGCCGCGACCTCGAATTTCAGCTTCTCGGTGACCGAGGCGATGATGAAGAGGTTCATACCGACCGGCGGCGTGATCAGGCCGATTTCGACGACGGACGTCACCAGCACGCCGAACCAGATCGGGTCGTAGCCGAGCTTGATGATCAGCGGAAAGAAGATCGGCAGCGTGATCAGCATCATCGACAGGCTATCGAGGAAGCAGCCGAGGATGATGTAGATCACCAGGATGATCAGGATGACGCCGAAGGGTGGCAGATTGAAGCGGTTGATCAGCTCCAGCAGCAATGTCGGCAGCGTCGAGGTCTCGATGAAGAACTGCAGCACCGAGGTGCCGACAAGGATGAGGAAGATGACGGCTGTGGTCTGCGCCGTTTCGACCAGCGACTCGCGCACCACATCCCACGTCAGCTTGCCCCTTGCGGCGGCGAGCACCATCGCGCCGAAGGCGCCGACCGCAGCCGCTTCCGTCGGCGACGCGATGTTCAGATAGATGCTGCCCATCACAGCGCCAAACAGAAGGGCGACCGGCGCGAGCTGGCCGAAGGCCGCGCGCTTCGCTGCAGCATTGGAGCGCGGGGCGCGGGGTGCCATCGCCGGCCGCAGCGTGACGACGATAAAGACCGCGACGACATAGAGAACCGCGGCCAGGATGCCGGGAATCATGCCGGCGAGGAACATGCGGCCGATCGATTGCTCGGTCATGATCGCGTAGATGACCATGATGATGCTCGGCGGGATCAGGATGCCGAGCGTGCCACCGGCCGCGACGACGCCCGCCGACAGACGGTCGTCATAGCCCAGCGCCCGCATCTCGGGGATCGCCACGCGGGCCATGGTGGCGGCCGTCGCCAGACTCGAACCGCACACCGCGCCGAACAGCGCGCAGGCGCCGACCGTCGCCGACGCCAGACCGCCACGCCAGTGGCCGATCAAGGCGTGCAGCGCCTGATAGAGCGATGCCGACAATCCGGCACGGGCGGCGAAGGCGCCCATCATCACGAACAGCGGAATCACCGATAACGAGTACGGGACCACTGTGACGAAAGGCTGCGAACCGAGCACGAAGCCGAGACTCGTCCAGCCGTTGATGGCGACGCCGCCGACGATACCGACGATGCCCATGGCGATCGCGACAGGAACGCGCAGACCGATGAGGACTAGAAGTGAGAGGACGCCGATGGCGCCAATAATGGGAGGAGACATTACTCGACAGCCTTTGCCGGCAGGCCGTGGCGCCACAGCTGCACCATCAGCACGATATTGGCGAATACGGATAGCGCGATGCCGACAAGGAACGGCGTCCAGTACCAGGACATGGGAATGCCGATGGTCTGGCTGCGGTCATGCGCCTCGTTGAGCGCCTGCTGATAGGAGAACCACAGCACGCCGCACAGAAAGGCGATCGCCAGCATCGCGGCGATGATGCGCAATGCGAGCTGCACCCGATTCGGCGCCCGTTCCACGAACAGATCGATGGCGACATGCTGATCGGACAAGAACGCGTGCGGGATGGCCAGCATGGCGCCGGTCAGCACGCAGAGCTGCATCATGTCGACCATGCCTGCGACCGTGAAGGTCGAGACGCTGCGCAGGAAGATATCGGCCATGGTGAGCAGCACGCCGATGACGAACATGAAGGTCGCGGCAAAGGAGACGAAGCGGAGACCCCGTTCGCTCGCTGATTCGAAAGTCATCTCAGCCCCCGGGCTGTTGAAGATCGGCGCCGGGAAGGTACGGCCCTCCCGGCGCGCAGTCGCATAACTTATTCGTATTTCTTGAGCGTCGTGACCATCGCGTCGTAGATCTCACGCGAATTGGGGACGGTCTTGGCCTGCTCGTCGATGTACTGATCGACCACCGGCTTCATCTTGGCGCGCCATTCGTCGCGCCGCGCATCCGGCATGTCGACGATCTTGTTGCCCGCCTTGCGCGCCGTCTCCATCGCAGCGTCGTCGGTTTCCTTCCACAGCTTGGTCCAGATTTCGACCAGGAAGGGCCGGCTGTCGTCGATCACCTTGCGGATATCCGGCGGCAGCGAATTGTAGCGGTTCTCGTTCATCAGCGTGTACATGGCGACCGCGTCGATGCGGGCGTTGAGATGGTTCTTGAAGATCTCGTAGACCTTGAAGGCGCCGACCGGGCCCCACGGCATGACGTTCCCGTCGATGACGCCGCGTTCCGCGCTTTCATAGATCTGCGTCGGCGGCATGCCGACCGGCGTTGCACCAATGGCGGTCAGCATCGCCGTGACGCTCGGTGTCGGCGCGCGGGTGCGCACGCCCTTGAGCTGATCGAGATCGGTAATCGGCGCGCGCGTATGCACCGCGCTCGGTTCGGTGATGGTCATGTTGAGCATCACGGTGCCTGGATAGTCCGCCTTGAGGTACTTGTCGTAGAGCTCCATCAGCGCCTTGGTGCCGCCGGCGGCGGTCTTGATGGTGAATGGCAGTTCCATCAAGGTCGTGCGCGGATGGCGGCCACGCGGGATCGCCGGAATGCTGACCGCGACATCGACCACGCCGGTGCGGACCTGGTCGAACTGCTTGGTCGCGTCGCCAAGCGCCGAGCCGGCCGAGAAGATGGTGAACTTCACCCGGCCGTTGGTCTTCTCCTCGATCATTTTCGCCCAGGGCTCCATCGCGCGCGTCTGGATGAAATGAGTCGGCGGGAACATCAGAGACATCTTGAGCTCGTACTCGGCGGCAACGGCTGCGTTGCCGGCCACGAGGGCGACGGCCGCCCCGAGCAGTATCGATTTCATTCGCATGCTTACCTCCCTGGCTTTTTTCATTGTCATGGTCATGCACCGCTTGGCGCGGCTTCGGAAAAGTCCACGATTTTGGACTTGTAGTCGCTTCGCGGCAGCGAGCCGAAAGGCACAAGTTCAACGGCTGCCGAGAACACAAGTTTGGCGCGGATGTCGCTTTCGATGCGTTTGGCGAGGCCGTCCGCGCCGCCAACCTTTTCCGCCATTTCGACGACCACCTTGAGCGGCGGGTTCTGCTTGACGCCCTTCACCCCTGGCCGGATCGAGATCACGCCGCTGACATCCGGCTGAAAACGGTGCACGACCTCGCGGACGGCGGACGGAAACACATTGACGCCGCGCACGATGAGCATGTCGTCGGTGCGGCCGATGCAGCGCACGCGCGGCGAGGTGCGGCCGCAGGCGCAAGGCTCGGTCCAGATCACGACATGATCGCGGGTGCGGAAGCGCAGCAGCGGTGCGGCCTGCTGGCGCAGATGCGTCAGCACCAGTTCGCCGCGCGCGCCATTGGTGAGCGGCACCGCGTCGCCGTTATCGGGATCGATCAGTTCGATGTGCACATACCCGCGGCCGCCAAGATGCATGCCGTGCTTGTGCGGGCATTCGCCCCAGAGCGACGGCGAGATATCGCCAATGCCCATGGCTTCGGTCACTTGCGCGCCCCACGCATCTTCGAGCTGGGCCCGCATCGCCGGCTCGCCGCCGCCGGGCTCGCCCGCGACCAGCAGGTTCTTCACGCTGCTGGCCCTGAGGTCGAACTTGCGGTCGCGCGCCCATTCGGCGAGATGCAGCGCGTAAGACGGCGTCAGCGCGATCGCTTCGGCCTTGAGCAGACGCACCGCCATCATCAGCCGCTCGGTGTTGCCGCTGCCGACGGGGATATGACACATGCCGAGCTTGGCGAAGGCATCAAGCGCCGCGCCGGCAACGAAGGGCCCGGCGCCATAGGTCGTGATGATGCGCGTGCCCGGACCAATGCCGGCCGCGGTGTAGCTGCGCGCGGAGGTCGTCACCCAATTGTTCACGTCGCCGGCGGTCAGCGGGATGTAGCTCGGCACGCCGGTGGTGCCGCTGGTCGAATAAATGCGCGCCACCTTGTCCATGGGCACCGCCAGATGGGTGCCGATCGGCTGGTCGTCGGTGCGCGTGGCGCGCAGCTCGTCTTTCTCGGTCGTCGGCAGCTTGGCGATGTCATCGAGACCGCCGACATCGGCCGGCGTTTCGAAGCCGGCCTTGCGCAGCTTTTGCTGATAGAAAGGCGAATTGGCGAACAGATACTTGATCTGCTCGCGATACAGCGCATCGTCCAGGCGGACCTGCTCGGGCCAGGGAAGCGTTTCGACGTTCGGTTCGAGAATCATGCGACTGTTATTTCTTCACGTATTTGATGGCTTCTTCGCCGTGGTGGGCCATGAGGAAGCCGATGGGAGTTTCTTGCTCTTCGGCGAGGTGACCGAGCAGCCCCGCGGTGCGCGCGAGCAGCGGAATGCCTTTGATGATGGCGGGTGGGAAATCGAGATCGAGCAGCACGGCCGCGATCGCCATCGACACGTTCATCGGGAGTGGCCGCTTCCACACTTCGGCAGCGGCGGCCGGGAACAGCCGCGCCAGCGCAATGTGAGCGCCGGCTGCGCCTTCACGGTCGGCGAGTTCGAGAATGCGCTCGGAGCGCGGGTCGACCGGATGATGAACCGGGTGACCGAAGCCCGGCAGCTTGCCGCCGCTGGCCCGCGTTTCCTGGGCGATGGCAAGAACGGCGTCGGCAGGTTTGGCGCCGGCTTTGACGCGCTCTTGCGCCGCCATCAGGACACGCCCGCACAGTTCGGATGTGCCCAGCACAACCGACCCACAGCCGAGAATGCCGGCGGCGACCGCGGCCTGCAGGCAGGCCGGATCGGCGGCATAGGTCATGCGCGAGGCCTGCGCGGTGGGCGTCAGGCCGTGCTCCGCAATCGCGATCAACAGGAGGTCGAGAAAGAACCGCTGCTTTTCCGTGGGCTCGCGGCCCGTGACCAACAGGAAAAAGTACTCGGTGAATGTCAGGCGGCCCATGAGGTCGCGGCACAGGTCCTTGCCGCGCACTTCAATGCTGGAGGCATCGGACGTGCAGATTGAGGTCGTCGCCGGCCCCGCTTTGCCGATCAGCATGGCGCGCGCCCCGAAACAAAATCCGTGACGATCGCGCTTTGCCCCGAAAAGGCGAAGCGATGCGTTGCCGCCGCTGCCATTGCGCCTACTCCCTGCCTGACTATTTTGTAGGACAATACTGCCCGGCAGAGAGTTGTCAACCGGTGCGAAGCACCGTATTGAAGGCGGGTGCTCGATCATCCCGACCCAGACCTGACTGACGACAGCGCCAGCGGCAAAGGCCGCGGCACCACGGTCGAGCGGCTGGTCGAAAATCTGCGCGAAGGCATTCTCTATGGCCGCTATGCCGCCGGTCAGCGGCTGATCGAGGCCGACCTGACGCGTGCGTTCGGCGTCAGCCGCGGCCCGTTGCGCGAAGCATTTCGCCGGCTGTCCGCCGAGGGACTGATCGAAAGCGTGCCAAACCGCGGCGCGGTGGTGCGAAGGCTGACGCTCAAGGAAACCCGCGAGCTGTTCCAGATCCGCACCGCGCTGGAAATGCTGGCGGCGCAACTCGCCGCCGCCAACATTTCATCCCCGGGCGTGCGCGAAAAATTCGAAGCCGCGATCGCGCCGATCTGGAACGACTCGCCGCGCAACATGCCGCTGGCCTATCTCGACGAGAACAAGCTGTTCCATCAAGCCGTTGTCGATGCGAGCGGCAATGAACAACTGGCCTCGGTCGGCCGGCAGATGCAACTGCCGCTAATCATGTTTCAATTGAGCGGCGCTTTGACGGTGGACATTCTGGCGCAATCGAACGCCGAACATCGCGCGGTGGCCAAGGCCATCCTCGCCGGCGACGGCGCCGCGGCGGCCGAACAGATGCGCAAGCATCTGGACCGCGCCAACCGCTTTTCCGAGCAGCTGCCGCCGCAGGTTTTCAGGCAATAAAACAACCGCCGGTCGGCATCACGCGTGCTGAATCATCGCGGCTTTCACAACGGGCGCTGCGGCGAGTGCGAAGGCCGGAACGGCCGACGGGCTCCCATTGCCGTAAATGGCCGTCAACTCTTCCTTGCCGAGACCGGCCACGGGTGCATCGAGCACAACGCAGCCGTTCTTCATCGCCACCACGCGATCGGCGAAGCGGCGGGCCAGGTCGGTCTGGTGCAGGCTGCACAGCACGGCAATGCCCTGCTCATGGGCGATCGAACGCAGCAGCCCGAGGACATTCTCCGCCGCCGCGGGGTCCAGGCTGGCGACCGGCTCGTCGGCCAGAATGATCCGGCTTTGCTGCGCGACGACGCGGGCAATGGCAACGCGCTGCTGCTGGCCACCGGACAGGCTGTCGGCGCGTTGATAGGCCTTGTCGAGAAGACCGACGCGATCGAGCGCCGCCAAGGCCAACTGGCGATCCTCGCGGCTGAAGGCGCGCAGCACGGCGCGTAAAGTGCCGATGCTGCCGAGGCGCCCGGCCAGCACATTGTCGATCGCGGACAGCCGGCCGATCAGGTTGAATTGCTGAAAGATAAGCCCCATGACGCGGCGTTGCCGGCGCAGACGGCGGCCCTCGAGCGTGTCGACGCGCTGGCCATCGACATAGACGCAGCCGGCGTCCGGTCGCACCAGGCGGCTGACGCAGCGGAAGACGGTGGACTTGCCGGAGCCTGACGGCCCGAGCAGCGCAACGAATTCGCCCGGCCCAACCGACAGCGACACGCCGCCCACCGCGCGCATGGTGCCGAAGGATTTGGCAAGATCGTCGATACGAAGCACCTGCGGGGAAACGCTCATTATACCAGCCTCCGCCGCAGCCAGGCGCTAAGCTGGTCGATGATCGTCACCATCACCAGCACGATGGCGGTCAGCGTCAACAACCGCTGGAAGTCGAGAAGGTCGATGGCGGCCTTGATCTCAATGCCAATGCCGCCGGCGCCGACGATGCCGAGGATCGTCGAGGTGCGCACATTCGCTTCCCAGACATAAAGCGACACCGAAGCGAGATTGGGCAGCGCCGAAGGCAAGAGCGCGTAGGTGACGATACTGGTGCGGCCAGCGCCGGTCATGGCCGCCGCTTCGAGCGGCGCGAGCGGCACTGTCTCGATGGCCTCGCTGTAGAGCTTGGCGATGACGCCGATGGAATGGACGATCATGCCGAGCACGCCGGCGAATGGGCCGAGGCCGACGGCCGCGACGAACAGAATGGCGAACACCACCGTGTCGATGCCGCGAAAGGCATTGATCAGCCAGCGCATCGGCACGCCGAACCACGGCCACGGCATGACGTTTCGCGAGATCAGGACGCTGAGCGGAAAAGCGAGGATCGTCGCGACCGTCGTCGCCACGGTCGCAATAGCGACCGTCTCCAACGCGCGCAGCGACATGACGTCGAGTTCATTGAGCTGCGGCGGCCAGCCCCGCGCAGCCCAGGCCGCAAGGCGCGGCAGACCGGATGCGAGTTTGCCGAGATCGACTTCGCTCAACCGGACGCAAAGCACGAAGAAGGCGATCAAGGCGATGGCGAGCACCACGCGGCCGGCGATCTTCGCAGACAGCCACACGATGGGCGGCTCGCGATAACTGCCGTCGTCCAGACGCACCGGGGCTTGTTGCTGCATGAATGCCTCGAAATAGCGAAAGTGCGCCGCGACGCGGCGCACTTTCCTGATCTACGGAAAAGCTCAGACCTGCTTCTTCAGCGCGCCGAGGTCGTAGCCCATCTGCTCGAGCATCTTGTACGGCTCGTCGGTGCCGACAACGTAGCCCGTGTAGGGATAAGGCATCTGTTTGGCGATTTCCTCGCCGGTGATCGAGGCGAAAGCGGCCTGAAGCTGCTTGGCGACATCGGCCGGCATGCCTTTGCGTACGGCGACGACTTCATTCGGCAGCGGCGCCGATTCCCACACCACGGTGTTGGAGTCGGCCTTGATGGTGCCGTTGCGGATCATGATGTTGCGATGGGTGTCCCAGCCGGTCGCGAGATCGACCTGACCGTTGATGGTCGCCATCTGCGCGGCCGCGGCGGACGCGCCTTCGGCATATTTGCTGAAGAAGGTCTTGGGGTCGATGCCCTTGCTCTTGAGGAAATGCGTCGGCACCAGCCAGCCGGAGGTCGAGCCGACATCCAGCATCTGCATCGACAGGCCCTTGGCGTCGTCCGGAAATTTCGCCAGCGTCAGGCCCGGACGGCCGACGATGATCGCCTTGTAGGTCGGCTGACCATTGACCAGCATCGTATTGATGATGCGCGCACCGCCGTTGATCTTGGCGAGCACATAGCCCCACGGACCCATCTGGGCGACGTCGATCTGCTCGTTGGCGAGGGCGGTGGCGATGCCGGCCCAGTCATTGGCCACCTGCAATTCGAGCGTGGCGCCCATCTTGTCGGTGACAGCCTTGTAGACCGGCTCCCAGACGCGGCGGGTGTCCGCCTGCGTCGGCTGTTGCGGCCCGAGGCCGACCTTGATCACGGGCTTCGTTTGAGCGCGCAGCACGGTCGGAGCGGCAAGAACGGCCGCAGTGCCTGCTGCCAGGCGGATAAAGTCACGACGATACATTTGAATTCTCCTCTGCCGACGACGGATGACCCGGTCTCGGTGGTGCAGAGGACGTACAAATACTCAGTAACAAGCGTATGACAATTGAGGAAAACTCAGTCAACGATCCTCAGAGCCGGACTTGAGACGCTTTTCGGAAAGGATGGCGTAGGAGCGCTCGATCGCCGCCAGAGACGGCTCCCAGCGCTCCAGAGCCAGCCTTGCATACAGCGTGTCGATGACAACCAGTTGGGCCACGCGGCTGGCCATCGCTTCCATGCGGTAACGTGTTTCGACCGCGGCCGTGAACAGGGCCACCTCGCAATATTTCAGCAAAGGCGGCTTGCCGAAATTGGTAATGCAGATCGTGCGCGCACCGGCTTCCTGGGCAATGCGCGTCGCGGCCAGGGTCTCGCGTGTACGGCCCGAGTGCGAGATCGTGATCGTGGCGACATGCGACCCGGTAAAGGCAGCGCTCACCGCCTGCGAATGCGGGTCGGTCATGGCGCGCGCATCGAGCCCCAGCCGCAGGAAACGATAGGCCGCGTCCTCGGCAATAGGCGCGGCCGTACCGACGCCATAAAGCTCGATACGGCGGGCATTTTTCAGAATTGTCACGGCCTTGTCGACGACCGCGGGATCGAGCACTTTGACCGTATCGTCAATCGCTGTGCGATGACTGGCGGCAATCTTGGCGATCACGCTGACGCTGTCGTCGGCGCGCACGATATCCTCGTGCAGCAATTCGCGGCTGCTGCCGAGTTCGCGTGCGATCGCGATCTTTAGTTCGGGGAAGCCCTTGGCACCGAGTTGCTGACAAAGCCCGATCACGCTGCCTTCGCTGACTTGTGCTGTTTTTGCCAAGTCGGCAATCGACATCTCGACGACGGCTTCAGGCCGATCGAGAATGACCGTGGCGAGGCGCTTGGCCGCAGGCGGCATGTTCGGCACCGCCGACTTCAAACGCGCAATAGGCGAATTCATGATCGTGTCTCACGTGCCAGGGTCGGGTCATGATGGCCCGAGACCAAATGCTGAGTATTCCTCAATTGTCACGACACAATCACTGAGGTCAATGAGAGCCATCGACTCATCACGGGTTTTATAGGAGCCGCAAAAGAAAACGCCGCGCTGAAAGCGCGGCGTTTTCATCGCAACCGGTTACAGCCGGATTACGCGTACTGACCGTGACAGTGCTTGTACTTCTTGCCGGAGCCGCACGGGCATAACTCGTTGCGGCCGACCTTGCCCCAGGTGGCCGGATTTTTCGGATCGCGGGCCGCGGCTTCAACGACGGCGGTATTTCCCGAAGCCAGAGTCGCGGTCGCTGACAGCGACTGGGACGCCAGCTCGTCTTCGCCGGTCGTCGGATCGACGTGGTGCGCTTCCATATAGGGAAGCTGCGATTCCTCGGCCGACGGCGGCACGATTTCGACGCGCATCAGCTGCGCCGTCACCGCTTCGCGCAAACTCGCCACCATGCCCTCGAACAGCGCAAAGCCTTCCGCCTTGTACTCGTTGAGCGGATCGCGCTGCGCGTAACCACGCAGGCCGACGACCTGACGCAGGTGCTCGAGCATGACGAGGTGCTCGCGCCACAGGTGATCGAGCGACTGCAGCAGGACCGACTTCTCGACGTAACGCATCACGTCGGGGCCCCACTTGGCGACCTTGGCCGCCATCCACTCATCGGCGGCGCGCTTGATGCGTTCCTTGACCTCTTCGTCGGCGATGCCTTCTTCCTTGGCCCAGTCCCTGACCGGCAGATCGAGTGTGAGGACGTGATTCACGGCCTCATGCAGGCCGTCGACGTCCCACTGCTCGGGATAGGCGTTTTCAGGAATGTGCTTGCCGACCAGGTCGTCGATGACCTGATGACGCATGTCGCCAACCGTGTCCTCGACGTGTTCGTCGCGCATGAGATCGAGCCGCTGCTCGAAGATCACCTTGCGCTGGTCGTTCATCACGTCGTCGTACTTCAACAAGTTCTTGCGGATGTCGAAGTTGCGCGCCTCGACCTTCTGCTGCGCCTTCTCCAGCGCCTTGTTGATCCACGGGTGCACAATGGCCTCGTTCTCCTTGAGGCCGAGCTTGGTCAGCATGCCCTCGAGACGATCCGAGCCGAAGATGCGCATCAGGTCGTCTTCGAGCGACAGGAAGAACTTGGAGTGACCCGGGTCGCCCTGACGGCCGGAACGGCCGCGCAGCTGATTGTCGATGCGGCGGCTCTCGTGGCGTTCGGTCCCGAGCACGAACAGTCCGCCGGCGGCCAGCGCCTTGTCCTTGAGCCGGCTCACCTGCTCGCGGATCTGCGCGGCCTGCGGGCTCTTGTCACGCTCGTCGCCATCGAGATCGGCGATTTCCTGGCGGATGCGCATGTCGGCATTGCCGCCGAGCTGAATATCGGTGCCGCGACCGGCCATGTTGGTGGCAATGGTCACCGCGCCCGGCACGCCCGCCTGGCTGACGATGAAGGCTTCCTGCTCGTGATAGCGGGCATTGAGGATGGCGAAGACCTTTTTCTTGGTCGCGCCGTCGTCACCGGAATAGAGCGCGGCAAAGGCATTCGGATCGGAGAAGTCGTGCGCTTCCCAACCGGCCTCGCGCAGCATGTCGGCGAGCTGCTCGGACTTCTCGATCGACGTCGTGCCGACCAGCACCGGCTGGCCGCGTTTCTTGCAGTCTTCGATCAAGGTGATGATGGCGCGGTATTTCTCGACCTGCGAGCGATAGACTTCGTCATGGTCGTCGATGCGCGCCAGCGGCTTGTTGGTCGGCACTTCGAGCACTTCAAGGCCGTAAATGTCCATGAACTCGTCGGCTTCCGTGAGCGCCGTACCGGTCATGCCG
The DNA here is from genome assembly GCF_003367195.1 of Undibacter mobilis. Classification (NCBI taxonomy): domain Bacteria; kingdom Pseudomonadati; phylum Pseudomonadota; class Alphaproteobacteria; order Hyphomicrobiales; family Nitrobacteraceae; genus Undibacter; species Undibacter mobilis. The sequence goes on from NZ_QRGO01000001.1 coordinate 860,189, forward strand.
GCAAGCTTGTCGTACATTCGGAAGTAGTTCTGGAACGTGATCGAGGCCAGCGTCTGGTTCTCCGGCTGGATCGCGACGTGTTCCTTGGCTTCGAGCGCCTGATGCAGGCCTTCCGAATAACGGCGTCCCGGCATCATGCGGCCGGTGAATTCGTCGATGATGACGACTTCACCGTTGCGGACGATGTAGTCCTTGTCGCGCTGGAACAGCTTGTGGGCGCGCAGCGCCTGATTGACGTGATGCACGACGGAGACGTTCTCGACGTCGTAGAGAGACTCGCCCTTGAGCTCGCCGGCCGTGCGCAGACGCTGCTCGAGCTTTTCCATGCCGGCTTCCGTCAGCGTCACAGTGCGCTGCTTCTCGTCGACTTCGTAATCGGACTTGTCGAGCGCCGGAATGTAGCTGTCGATGGTGTTGTAGAATTCGGAACGGTCGTCGAGCGGGCCGGAGATGATGAGCGGCGTACGGGCTTCGTCAACCAGGATGGAGTCGACTTCGTCGACGATGGCGAAGACGTGGTCGCGCTGCACCATGTCCTCGGGACGATACTTCATGTTGTCGCGCAGATAGTCGAAGCCGAGCTCGTTATTGGTCGCGTAGGTGACGTCGCATTCGTAAGCCGCCTTGCGCTCGGCATCGTCGAGGCCGTGAACGATGATGCCGGTGCTGAGGCCGAGGAAGCCGTAGACCTTGCCCATCCATTCGGCGTCGCGCTTGGCGAGATAGTCGTTCACGGTGACGACGTGGACGCCACGCCCGGCAAGCGCGTTGAGATAGACCGGCGCCGTCGCGACCAGGGTCTTGCCTTCGCCGGTTTTCATCTCGGCGATCTTGCCTTCGTGCAGGATCATGCCGCCGATCAACTGGACGTCGAAATGGCGCTGGCCGAGCACGCGCTTGGCCGCCTCGCGCACGGTGGCAAAGGCGGGCTCCAGAATGTCGTCGAGCGTCTTGCCTTCGGCGAGCTGTTTCTTGAAGTCGGCGGTGCGGGCCTTCAGCGCTTCGTCCGACAACGCGGCGACTTCCGGCTCCAGCGCGTTGATGGCCTTGACCCGCGGCTGATAGCTGCGGATCCGCCTTTCATTGGCTGAGCCGAACAGCTTGCGGGCAACGGCGCCTAACATCGGTGGAGCTCCTGAGTGCTGGCCGGGGCGCTTCTTAACACGCCACTACGACCGGTATTTGGGACCGGTGGGGCCGGATTTCACGTCCGGTACGCCGGGAAACAGGCTCTTTTTCGGGCAAAAACGACGTCAAAATCGGGGTTTGGACGCCACCAGCCAAGGTCAACGGAGAGATAGGAGGGGGTGGAATCAATGTCAATTGGCGGCGAAACACGGGCTTAACGGGGGTCGCCGCAGCCGACAATGATGACGACAAGTTTAGGTTCCGATGCCCGGCCGCGCCATTGCAAAGCCATGGTTGTTGGGTGACAAGGGCGCGTTCGCCCGACAGGGGCGGCCTCTTTTCCAAGGACCCTTGAGATGACCATCCCGACCCTCGCCGGCGTGCCGGCCTTCGCTCCGACTGTGCCGCGCTTTGCCCGCCTGTTCGTTGGTGCGCTGGCCCTGACGCTCGCGACGACCGCGCCGCTCGCCGCTCAGGACAAGGACCCCGTCGTGGCGACAGTCAACGGCACCGCGATCCGTCAGAGCGATCTGGCTGCCGCCGAAGAGGAAGCCGGTCAGTTGCCGCCGATGTCGGAAAACGCCAAGAAGGATTATCTCGTCCAGTTCCTGGCCGACGCCATCCTGATTACCAAGGCCGCCGAGGACAAGAAGCTCGCCGACGACGCGGCCTTCAAGCGCAAGCTGGAATTCGCCCGCCAGAAGCTCCTGATGGAGTCGCTGCTGAGCCAGGTCGCCAAGGACGCCTCCACCGACGCCGCCATGCGCGCGGTTTATGACGACGCCGTCACCAAGATTCCGGCCGAGGAAGAGGTCAAGGCCGCTCACATCCTGATCCGCGCCGCCGCCGGCGACGAGAAGGCCAGCAAGGCCGCCGAAGACAAGATCAAGGCGGTGATCGCGCGCCTCAACAAGGGCGAGGATTTCGCCAAGGTCGCGGGCGAAGTTACCGAGGACCCGTCGGGCAAGGCCAATGGTGGCGATCTCGGCTACTTCACCAAGGAGCAGATGGTGCCGGAATTCGCCACCGTCGCCTTCTCGCTCGACAAGGGCAAGATTTCCGCGCCGGTGAAGACCCAGTTTGGCTGGCATGTCATCAAGGTTGAGGACAAGCGCACCAAGCCGAAGCCGAGCTTCGAGGACGTCAAGCCGCAGGTCGAGCAGTTCGTCGCCCGCAAGGCGCAGGCCGAGTTCGTCACCAAGCTGCGCGCCGACGCCAAGATCGAAAAGAACTACAAGGTCGAGGAGCCGAAGGCGGATGCGCCCGCGGCCCCGGCCGCACCGAAGCAATAACGGCCGTCACCGACCGGTCTGACATCAATGCCCGGCGAAAGCCGGGCATTTTTGTTTATGACGACGCTTTACGCGGCCGCCCATTGCCGATTCTCGCGCGCCGCGATATTGCCCTCAGGCTGTAGCCCGCATGAAACGATGCGCAATGCGGGGGCGGCCAATCCCGGATTTCGCTTCGCGTTATCCGGGCTTCGATGCAACCACCGGATCAAACCATGTCCACCACCGTCTCCCCTCTCGCCCCGACCAACGTTCCCGACATGCCGGCGATCGCCGGTGTGCGCATGGCGACCGCCGAGGCCGGCATCCGCTACAAGAACCGCACCGATGTGCTGCTGGCGCTGTTCGATCCCGGCACCACGGTCGCCGGCGTGTTCACGACCTCGAAGTGCCCGTCGGCGCCGGTGGAATGGTGCCGCGCCAATCTCAAGTCAGGGAAAGCCCGCGCGCTGGTGGTCAATTCCGGCAACGCCAATGCCTTCACCGGCAAGACCGGGCGGCAGGCAACGAAGCTGACGGCCGACACCGCGGCGAAAGTGATCGGCTGCAAGCCGAACGAGATCTTCCTCGCCTCGACCGGCGTGATCGGCGAGCCGCTCGACGCCACCAAATTCGCGCCGGTCATGCAGAGCCTGACCAACAGCGTCTCGGGTGCGTTCTATCATGAGGCCGCCAAGGCCATCATGACCACCGACACCTTTCCGAAAGTTGCCACCGCCACCGCGAAGATCGGCAAGACGAAAGTGACAATTTGCGGAATCGCCAAGGGCGCCGGCATGATCGCGCCGGACATGGCGACGATGCTGTCTTTCGTCTTTACCGATGCGGCGATCTCGGCTCCGGCGCTGCAAGGCTTGCTGAAGGAAGGGGTCAGCTCGACCTTCAACGCCGTCACCATCGACGGCGACACCTCGACCTCCGACACGCTGATGATGTTCGCGACCGGTCAGGCGAAAGACTGCCCGAAGATTTCGCGCGCCGCCGACCCGAAGCTCAAGGCCTTCAAGAAAGCCCTGCATGATGTGCTTGCCGATCTCGCCGAGCAAGTAGCACGCGACGGCGAAGGCGCGCGCAAGCTCGTCGAGATCGTGGTCGAGGGTGCGGTGTCCGACAAGTCGGCGCGCAAGATCGCGATGTCGATCGCCAATTCGCCGCTCGTCAAAACCGCGATCGCCGGCGAAGACGCCAACTGGGGCCGCGTCGTGATGGCCGTCGGCAAGGCCGGTGAGCCGGCCGACCGCGACAAGCTTTCGATCTGGTTTGCCGGCGTACGCGTCGCGCACAAGGGCGCGCGCGATCCGTCTTATGACGAGGCGAAGGTCTCGGCCGAGATGAAGAAGCCGGAGATTTTCCTTAAAGTGGCGCTCGGCATGGGCAAGGGCCGCGACCGCGTGCTGACTTGCGATCTCACCAAGGAATACGTCGCCATCAACGGCGACTACCGCTCTTAACGATTCCGTAATCATGCCGGAAAGCCATCCGGCGCCGGACGGCCCGTTGAGCGGAACTTAACCGCCGTTCCCCTAGCGTCCTGGACAAGAGGCCATGAGCGTCAAAATCGTCCTTGTCGCCGCCTGCGCCCTTATCGATGCCGACGGCCGCGTGCTCATCGCACAACGGCCGCCCGGCAAACCGATGGCGGGACTATGGGAGTTTCCCGGTGGCAAGGTCGAAAGCGGCGAGCGGCCTGAAGTAACGCTGATCCGCGAACTGAAGGAAGAACTGGATATCTCGGTCAAGGAAGACTGTCTCGCGCCGCTGACTTTCGCGAGCCACGCCTATCCGGACTTTCACCTGCTGATGCCGCTCTATGTCTGCCGGCGTTGGGAGGGAACGGTCACGGCACTCGAGGGGCAGAATCTCACCTGGGTGCGACCGAACAAACTGCGCGACTTCGACATGCCGCCGGCGGATGTGCCGCTGATCGCACATTTGATGGCGCTGATTTAGCAACCGACCAAGGGCCGAGAACCGGCCAAAGGGGTTAGTGCGATGCGTACGGCACAAGAGCATAGAACATTGCTCGGCTTCATTCGCGACGAGAACGGCGCCACCGCGATCGAATATTCGCTGATCGCCGCCGGTATCGCCAGCGCCATCGTCGCAGCCGTGAGTGGCCTCGGCACGTCCGTGAACGGCGTCTGGGAAAAAGTCGGCAACGCGTTCAACTAGCCGCGTTGGCCGCGGCGATTACGACTCACCGGGCTTCTCGCCGGCCGGAATTTCCTGCGTTCCCAATGCGTCCGCCAGACGCCGCCGTGCCGAACCCGGTTTCAGCGGCTTCTGCTGACTTTCATGTGGCGTCCAGCCGGACAGCCACACGATCTCGAATGTCGCACGCAAGCGTCCATCGCCGTCGGCAAAGCGTTCCGCATAAATTTCCATCATTCGCCGCAACGTCGCGCGCCTGAGCGGCGCGCGACGCCGCTCCACCAGAATATTGGTTGCGCCCATGGCGCGCAGATCGCGCATCAGCGCGATCGGCGACTCGTAGCGAACGGTGACCCGGTCGGAATCGATCACCGGAAGCGCAAAGCCGGCGCGCTGCATGAGCGAGCCGAGATCGCGGATATCGGCGAAGGGCGCGACGCGCGGCGACAGCCCGCCTTCCACCTCGCTTTCGGCCTGCGCGAATGCGGCGCGCAATTCATTCAGAGTGTCGCCGCCGATCATCGCGGCGAGCAGCAAACCGTCGGGCTTGAGCGCGCGGCGAACCTGGACCAGCGCGCCCGGCAGGTCGTTGACGAATTGCAGCGCCAATCCCGAGACGACAAGATCGAGCGCAGCCGCGTCGAACGGTTTCGCCTGCTCGTCCGTCAGCACCTCCAGATCACCCGCACTGATGATCGAGGCCCGCTCCAGAGACTTGACCTTGCCGCTTTCGGCGAACGCGGCGCGCAGCGCATCGGTCGGTGTATCGAGGTCGGCGGCGCGCTCGAAGCTGCGCAACACCACCGAAAGCCGCTCTGCCAATTCTTCGGCAACGCGGTCGAGCAGGAAGGTCGCCGGACCCAGCGCCATGGCGCGCGCGCGGCGGCGGCTCAACAAATCCCGATCAAATATCGTCGGTCCAGACATCGGTGCTCATGTTGAACGTCCCCTGCCCCGCTTGCAGGGGAGGGACAGGGAGGGGCTATCACACCAATGCCACCACCCCAACCCTCCCCCAAAAGCGGGGGAGGGAGTAGGCTGAGCGCGCGGATCGTCTGTCCCGCGCTCGCTCCTTTGGCGCCGACATGGAAACTGAAACGACTGCAGCCCCGTTGCTCGCCCGTGTCGGCGGTACATTCCGCGGCCTGTTCCGCTTTGCGCTCGACGCCGCCCTGCCCCAGCTCTGCCCGTCCTGCCGCGAGCCGCTGGGCGATGGCGCCGGGCTTTGTGCCTCGTGCTGGTCGAAACTGTCGCCCATCGAGAAGCCCTATTGCGCGCGGCTCGGCATCCCATTCGTCTACGATCCCGGTCCCGGCCTCCTGTCCATGGAGGCGATGGCCAATCCGCCGGCCTACGACCGCGCCCGCGCCGCCGTGCGCTATGACGAGATCGCCCGGGCGCTGGTGCTGGCGTTCAAATTCGGCGACCGCATGGACCTCGCGCCGATGATGGGGCGCTGGATGGCGCGCGCCGGCCACGAACTGCTGCCCGAGGCCGATGCGCTCATTCCGGTGCCCTTGCACTGGCGCCGATTATGGTCCCGCCGTTTCAACCAGGCGGCCGCGTTGTCGAAGGCCATTTCGGAAACCTCCGGGGTGCCGGTGCTGTTCGACACGCTGCGCCGCGTACGGGCAACGCCGCAGCAGATCGGCCTGTCGAAAACACAGCGTGCCGACAACGTTCAGGGGGCATTCCGGGTGCCGTGGGAGCGCAAGGCCACCATCGCCGGCCGCCGCGTCATCCTAATCGACGACGTGTTGACCTCCGGGGCGACCGTCGATACTTGCGCCCGGGCGTTGCTCAAGGCCGGTGCGAAACAGGTGGATGTGCTTGTTTTCGCACGGGTTGTCGCCGCCGGGCGCGTCCCCATATAAAAGGGACAAGAACCTGGACGCGACCGATGCAACCTGTCGACATCTACACCACCGGCTGGTGCCCCTACTGCCATGCGGCCAAGGCGCTGTTGAAGCGCAAAGGCGTTGCCTATAACGAGATCGACGCCTCGGCGCGCGGCGTGCGCGAGGCCATGATCCAGCGCGCCAATGGACGAATGACCGTGCCTCAGATCTTCATCGGCCAGACCCATGTCGGCGGCAGCGACGACCTGCACGCGCTGGAATATGCCGGCAAGCTCGACGCCCTGCTCGCCGGTGAAGGAAGCGCGGCATGACGTCCGCTCCGTCGACATTCAAAGCCGGCCTCATCCAGATGCGCACGGGCATAACGCCCGCGGCCAATATCGAGACCGCAGCGCGGCTCATTGCCGAAGCGAAGGCGGCCGGCGCCGACTACGTGCAGACCCCCGAGATGACGAACGTGATGGACGTCAATCGCGAGCGGCTGTTCCAGAATATCCGCGAGGAAGACAGCGATCCGTCGCTCGCCGCCTTCCGCGAACTGGCGAAGAAACATGGCATCTACGTTCATGTCGGCTCGCTGGCGATCAAGCTGCTGCCGGACCGCGCCGCCAATCGCGGCTTCCTCATCGATCCGCAGGGCGAGATCGTCGCGCGCTACGACAAGATCCACATGTTCGACGTCGATCTGGCCAACGGCGAAAGCTATCGCGAGTCGCACACCTATCGCCCCGGCGATATCGCCATCACCGCCGACCTGCCCTGGGGCCACCTCGGACTGACTATTTGCTACGACCTGCGTTTTCCGGCGCTCTATCGCGCGCTGGCAGAGGCCGGCGCGACGATGCTCGCCATTCCCTCGGCCTTCACCCGGCAGACCGGCGAGGCGCACTGGAATGTGCTGATGCGCGCCCGCGCCATCGAGACCGGCTGCTTCGTGCTGGCGGCGGCGCAGGGCGGCAAACACGAGAACGGCCGCGAGACCTTTGGCCATTCGATCGTTGTCGATCCGTGGGGCCGCGTTCTCGCCGAAGGCGGCACCGAGCCCGGCGTCATCATGGCCGAGATTGAGCCGGCGCTGGTGAGCGACGCGCGTTCGCGCGTGCCGTCGCTCGACCATGGCCGGCGCTTCGAAGTCGCCGAGCCGCTCGCAGAGCCGGCGCACTTGCACTTGGTTCGGGGCAAGGAATGATCAAGTACGCGCTGGCCTGCGATAAGGGCCACACCTTCGAAAGCTGGTTCGCCGACAGCGCCGCCTATGACAAGCAGGCCAAGCGCGGTCTTGTCACGTGCCCGGTTTGCAACTCGGCCAAGGTCGAGAAAGCGATCATGGCGCCGCGCCTGTCCGGCACGCGCAAGCGCGCCAAGACGCACGATATCGAGACACCAGCGCCGGACAAGGCTCCGGTGGCGATGATGTCGCCGATTGAGATGGAGCTGCGCACAAAACTCAAGGAATTGCGCGAGCACATCACGAAGAATGCCGACAATGTCGGCGAGAAATTCCCGGAAGAAGCCCGCAAGATGCATTACGGCGAGACCGAGCACCGCTCGATCTACGGCGTGGCCTCGTTCGACGACGCCAAGGAACTCGCCGAAGAAGGCATCGACGTGCATCCGATCCCGGCGCTGCCGGACGAGCGAAATTAGCACCTCGCCCTTTCCGCAATATGTGGCTCGCACGCTCGGATCAGGGGCGCGGGCAAGGCGCAACCTGGACCGCAATTTATGATTGATTATTTAAATTAAGCAATCCAAGATTGTCATCGCGTCCCGGGGGAATGTTCAACATTGTCCCGGAGTGAAGTCATGACCGACATCCAAAAGGTTTTCGAGAAGCACAAAGAGCACCTGCTATCCCTGCAAGGCTGCACCGCAGTTGCCATTGCTCTCAAAAAGTCCGGCAGTCAGAAATCAAAGACACCGGCCATTGTCGTCTTCGTCGCGCAGAAACGTCGCGATCTCCCGGCCGATCAACGCGTGCCGGCGACCCTCGACGGCATTCCGACCGATGTCGTCGAGCGGAAATTCGGCATTGCGCTGACCGCCACCGACCCGTTTGCCCGCCATCCGCGCCTGTTCAGCGGCATCTCGGTCACGCCGCGCAGCGCGGCGGAGGTCTGGGGAACGATCGGTTGCATCATTCAGACCAACGGCAACGGTGCCAACATCGCGCCAGGCAACTATCTGCTCACGAACCAGCACGTGCTGAAATGGGCAGATCCCACTCATCCTGACTTCGACAATGCCCGCATCATCCAGCCTGGCAACGCCGACTCTCCGGCGCCGATCAATTACGACTGCGGTGACTTTGTCGCCGGCATACGCGATGCCAGTAACGACTGCGCCATTGCAACAATCGACCCGATACGTGGGTGGCGCAATGAAGTGCCCAACCATCCGCGACATCCGGGGCGGCGCGACCTACAGGGCGTTGCGGTCGCGCGGCTGGAGGACGAGGTTTATAAATTCGGCGCATCGACGCTGAACACGCGCGGGCGCATCATTGCGACCCACTTCCATTCCGACAATAGGCTCATCCGCAATGCGCTCTATATCGAGCACGAAGAGCACAAGCCTTGGGTCGCGGAAGGCGATTCGGGATCGGTCGCAATTCTGTACGAACGCGATCTGGTGGTCGGCTTGAACTTCGCCGGAGACGAAAAAACCGCCCTTCCTGATGGCGGCTACCGGGCGGGCTTTGCCTACGACATTCAGGGCCAGATGAACAACTTCGGCAACAATGTCATGCTGGCGCCGAATCCATAACGCCTTCGACGCGGCGTCGCGACGATCAATGTGCCCAGATCAGCAGCGCGACGCCGCCAATGATCATGGCGATACCGATGACTTCGCGCAGAGACGTCTTCTGCTTGAAGGCGAACTTCGAAACGCCCTGCGCGAACAGCACTTCGATCAGTGCCAACGTGCGCACGCTGGCGGCCGCGGCGATCGAGAAGCCGAGGAACCAGAACTGCGAGGCGAAGGCGCCCATGAATCCGGCAAACATCGACGGCCGCCAGGCCCGGAAAATGGCCCGCAACACGGCGGGCTCACGCAACAGCAAATAGCCCGACAGCAGCGCCGCCTGAATGACGAGGCTGACCGCCAGCGTGAATGTCGATGCCAGCACGAACTGGTCGGGAATGTTCAGCGACAAAATGGCGCCGCGAAAGCCGATGGCCGACAGGCCGAACAGGCCGCCGGCGACGATGCCTTTTACCGCAGGCCTCAGGCCATTGGCTTTGGCTGCGCCGGGCTTCATCGCCACGATGACGACGCCGGCCGTGGCGACGACAATGGCCAGCGCCAGCATCGGCGTCAGCCTGTCGCCGAGCAGAACGAGGCCGAACACCGCGGTCTGCACCGGCTCGGTCTTGATGTAGGCGGTCGTGACGACGAATGAGGAATCGCTCATCGCCGCCAGCATCAGCGCCGTCGCCACGATCTGGCCGACAATGCCGATCGCAATCCAGGGCCAGTACTCCAGCGACGGCGTCGGCAGGCCGCTAGCGGTGACGATGCACACGCCGGCGAGAAAGATCAGCGCGAAGGGAAAGCCGAACAGGAAGCGCACATGCGTCGCGCCGACGGTGCCGAGCGTCACGGTCAATTCGCGCTGCATGGCATTGCGCGCGGTTTGCGCCGCCGCGGCGATGATGGTGAAGACGGCCCAGAGCATGCGTATTACCCGCTGTCATCCGCGGGCTTGACCCGCGCCTCCAAAACGAACCGGACTAAGACGCCGCCGGCTCGAACGGGTTGTCTGCAAACTCGGTAACTTTGCCGGCCTCGTTGTCGACCAGAGCCAGAAGGTCGAAGTAACGAATCCGCGCCGCGCCACCGGTGCGCTGGATCACCGACTGCTGCCATTCCGCATTGTGCGCGCGTTTGGCCGCCTCGACCGATGGCCAGATATAGACGCCGGCGGTTGTCTTGCCGGTCTCGTCGATGAGGAAGTGCTTGCGGCGCAGCTCGGCATTGGCCTGCCATTTGGCGAAGACCTTGCGAGCGTCGTCCATCACCTGCTCGCGCCCCCATCCCGCCGGCGTATCGAACTCGACCAGTTCGAGAATCATGCATCCGCTCCTGACGAAACCCGCTTCGTGCCCACCAGCATGTAATTGACGTCCATGTCGGACGACAACTGCCAGCGATCGGCGAGCGGGTTGAAGATCACACCACGCTCGGCAATGACATCGAGACCGGCGCCTTCGATGGCGCGCTCGAACTCGGCCGGCGTGACGAATTTGTCCCACTGGTGCGTGCCGCGCGGCACCCAGCGCAGCACGTATTCGGCGCCGACAATGGCCAGCGCGAAACTCTTGAGCGTGCGGTTGAGCGTCGCCGCGATCATCAGCCCGCCCGGCTTCACCATGCCCGCGCAGGTCGCGACGAATTCCGGCACATCGACGACATGCTCGACCACCTCCATCGCCAGCACCACGTCGAAGCGCTCGCCGGCCTCGGCCAGCACCTCGGCGGTCTCGGCGCGGTAGTCGATCTCGAGCGCCTCATCCTCGGCATGGGCGCGCGCGACCGCGATATTCTCCTCGGCCGGGTCGACACCGACCATCCCGGCGCCAAGACGGGTCAGAGGCTCGGACAGAATGCCGGCGCCACAGCCGATATCGAGAATGCGCAAGCCGGCGAGGCAATCGAGCTTCGATGGATCGCGCCCGAAATGCGCGGCCACTTGGTCGCGGATATAGCCGATCCGCACCGGATTGAGCTTGTGCAGCGGCGCCATCGGGCCGCGCGGGTCCCACCAGCGGGCCGCCAGCCGGCCGAAGCGCTCGACCTCGGCCTCGTCGATCGATGAGCCGCGGCTCTTTGTGTTCACCATCCGGTCCTTCTTTCGCTCGCCGGTAGCCCGGTCGGATGGCCCGGTCGGTTGCAGGCCGCCCACCCCTTCTGTATACGCGCCTTCCGAAACGAAAGGCAGGCACTGCCGCTTGTTAGCCCATTTTGGCGCCTGCCGCGAATGTCGGATTATTAGGTCTCGGGTTCCTGAACGTCATGCCTCGCCTCGTCATGAAATTCGGCGGCACCTCCGTCGCCGATCTCGACCGCATCCGTAACGTCGCCCGCCACGTCAAACGCGAGGTGGACGCCGGCTATGACGTCGCGGTCATCGTCTCGGCGATGTCGGGCGTGACCAATCAGCTGGTCGCCTGGTGCAGGGACGCCGCGCCGCTGCACGACACCCGCGAATACGACGCCGTGGTGGCGACCGGCGAACAGGTCACCGCCGGCCTCCTCGCCATCGTGCTCGAAGGCATGGGCGTCAATGCCCGCTCGTGGCAGGGCTGGCAGTTGCCGATCCTGACCTCGAATGTCCACGGCTCGGCCCGTATCGAAAGCGTCAATGGTGACGAACTGATCAAGCGCTTCGGCGAGATGAAGCAGGTTGCCGTCATCGCCGGCTTCCAGGGCATGCACGAGGGCACCCGGCGCATCACCACGCTCGGCCGCGGCGGCTCGGACACATCGGCCGTGGCGGTTGCCGCCGCAATCGGCGCTGAACGCTGTGACATCTACACCGACGTCGACGGCGTCTACACGACCGACCCGCGCGTCGATCCCAGCGCGCGCCGGCTCGACAAGATCGCGTTCGAGGAAATGCTGGAAATGGCCTCCCTCGGCGCCAAGGTCATGCAGGTGCGCTCGATCGAGCTCGGCATGCTGCATAAGGTGCGCATCTTCGTGCGCTCGAGCTTCGTCAAGCCGGAAGACATCGACCCCAAGGCCAAGTTCGTTGGCACGCTTATCTGCGACGAGAGTGAGATCATGGAACAGCAAACCGTCACCGGCATCGCGTTCTCCAAGGACGAGGCGCAAATCTCGATCCGCCGCGTGCAGGACAAACCCGGCATCGCCGCCGCGATCTTCGGCCCGCTGGCCGACGCCAGCATCAATGTCGACATGATCGTGCAGAACATCTCGCCGGACGGCTCGACCACGGACCTCACCTTCACCGTGCCGTCATCCGACTACGAGCGCGCCCGCGTCACCATCGAGAAGGCCAAGACCCAGATCGGCTATGAGCGCCTCGACGGCGCCACCGACGTCGCCAAGGTCTCGGTCATCGGCATCGGCATGCGCAGCCATGCCGGCGTCGCGGCCTCGGCCTTCAAGGCGCTGGCGCAGGAGAAGATCAACATCCTCGCCATCACCACCTCGGAGATCAAATTCTCCGTCCTGATCAACGCCAGCCAGACCGACCAGGCCGTCCGCACCCTGCACAAGCTGTTCGGGCTGGATAAGGGCTAATTCTTCCCTTCACCCTCCCTTTATCTTCCATGCCCTCCCCTTGCGGGGAGGGTGAAGAAGCGGCTGGGCACTTTCCGGCCCTTTTCCTTGCCCCCCTCCACCCCCAGCGGCTATAGCCCTCCCCATATGTGAACTGAGGGCGGGCCGGGGCCGTCAGGCCGCGATTCGTGCATAATCGAGCCGCAATCGAGGTCCAGACCTCGGTTTCAGGGCTGAAAAGGGCTTCTTCAATGCGTGGCGCGCTGGGCGGCCCACGCGTGCTGTTGCGTCGGCTCCGCGAAGTCATGGCGGAACCGGTCAGCGCGCAGGACCGACTCGACAAAGTGGTGGTTCTGATCGCCGCGAACATGGTGGCGGAGGTGTGCTCCGTCTACGTGTTGCGCGTCGACGGCACGCTTGAGCTGTACGCCACCGAAGGCCTCAAGCGCGAAGCCGTCCACAACACCGTGATGAAGGCCGAGGAAGGCCTGGTCGGTCTGGTCGCCAGCGAAGCCACCAAGATCAACCTGTCCGACGCCCAGAACCACCCGGCCTATTCGTTCCGGCCGGAGACCGGCGAAGAAATCTATCACTCGTTCCTTGGCGTGCCGATCCTGCGCGCCGGCAATACGCTCGGCGTGCTCGTGGTGCAGAACCGCGCGCGGCGGACCTATACCGAGGAAGAGGAAGAGGCGCTGCAGACCACGGCGATGGTGCTCGCCGAAATGATCGCCTCGGGTGAGCTGTCGTCGCTCGCCCGTCCCGGCGCCGAACCGGTCGCCCGCCACGCCATCCATATCGAAGGCTCATCGCTGTCCGACGGCATCGCGCTCGGCCATGTCGTGCTGCACGAGCCGCGCGTCGTCATCACTAACGTGATCGCCGACGACGTGCCGCGCGAACTCAAGCGCCTCGAGGCGGCGCTCGCCACCTTGCGCGCCGACCTCGACCGCATGGTCGAGCACCGCGATGTCGTCGATGGCGGCGAACACCGCGATGTACTCGAAGCCTATCGCATGTTCTCCTACGACCAGGGCTGGGCGCACAAATTGCGCGAGGCGGTCTCGACCGGCCTGACCGCCGAAGCCGCGGTCGAGCGCGTGCAGTCCGATACCCGCGCGCGCATGCTGCGCGCTTCCGATCCCTATTTGCGCGACCGGTTGCATGATCTCGACGATCTCGCCAACCGGCTGATGCGCATTCTGATGGGTCAGGACCATGCGCCGCGGCGCGACCAGTTGCCCGACAACGCCATTCTCGTCGCGCGCTCGATGGGCCCGGCGGCACTGCTCGACTACGACCGAAAGAAAGTGCGCGGCCTCGTGCTCGAGGAAGGCGGCCCTACATCGCATGTGTCGATCGTGGCGCGCGCGCTCGGCATTCCCGCCGTCGGCGACATCGCCAACGCCACTGGCCTCGTCGAACAAGGCGACGCCATCATCGTCGATGGCGCCACCGGCCATGTCCATATGCGGCCGCCGCAGGACATCCAGGCGGCCTACAGCGAGCGCGTCAAGTTGCGCGCGCGGCGTCAGGCGCAATATCGCGCCCTGCGCGACAAACCCTGCGTCACCAAAGACGGCTGCAACATCCAGCTTATGATGAATGCCGGCCTCACCATCGACCTGCCGCATATGGTCGAAACCGGTGCCACCGGCATCGGCCTGTTCCGTACCGAAATGCAGTTCATGGTGGCGCCGACCATGCCACGCGTCTCGGACCAACTGGCGCTCTACCGAACCGTCCTCAACAGCGCCGACAAGCGGCCGGTGACCTTCCGCACGCTCGATATCGGCGGCGACAAGGTGCTGCCCTACATGCGCAATGTCGAGGAGGAGAACCCCGCCCTCGGCTGGCGCGCCATCCGTCTCGGCCTCGACCGTCCCGGCCTGTTGCGCAGCCAGGTGCGCGCGCTGCTGCGCGCCGCCGGCGGCCGCGAACTGCGCGTGATGTTCCCGATGATCGCCACGGTCGAGGAGTTCGACCAGGCCAAGAAGCTCGTCGATCTGGAGCTGACACATCTGCGCCGTCATGGGCACGCTTTGCCGGAGCGCGTTCATATCGGCGCCATGCTGGAAGTACCATCGCTGTTGTTCCAGCTCGATGAACTGCTCGAGCGTGTCGATTTTCTCTCGGTCGGCTCCAATGACCTCATGCAGTTCCTGTACGCCGCCGACCGGGGCAACACCCGCGTTGCATCGCGCTTCGACCCTCTGTCGGCGCCGGTCTTGCGCGCGCTTAAGGACATCGCCGACAAGGCGCAGAAACACGGCAAGCCGGTTGCCTTGTGCGGCGAGATGGCATCGCAGCCTTTGGGCGCCATGGCACTGGCGATTCTTGGCTACCGGACGATGTCGCTGACGCCGTCCGCCGTCGGTCCCGTCAAGGCGCTGCTGCTCGCGCTGGATTGCAAGAAGGGCTCCGAGATGCTGTTGCCCATTCTGGCGCAGCCGGTCGGCAGCGTGCCGATCCGCGCTAGGCTCGAAGAATTTGCCCAAGCTGAAGGCCTGCCGCTTTGATCGCAATTCCTGAACACCGTCTCGACGCCCTATTGCACCGCCATGCCCTGGTGGAGCGCGAACTGGCGACCGACCTAAAGCCTGACGAATACGTCAAACTGTCGCGCGAATTCTCCGACCTGACGCCGGTCATCGACACCATCAAGGACTACCGCGCCATCGTCGGCGAGATTGCCGATCTCGACGCCATGATCGCGGATTCCGGCACCGATGCCGAAATGCGCCGCATGGCGGAAGCCGAAAAGCCGGCGCTGAATGAAAAGCGCGAAACGCTTGAACGGAAAATTCGCCTCGCGCTCATTCCCAAGGATGCGATGGATGATCATGACGCCATCCTCGAAATCCGCGCCGGCACCGGCGGCGACGAGGCGGCTCTGTTCGCCGGCGATCTGTTCCGCATGTACGAGCGCTACGCCGCGCGGCAAGGCTGGACCGTCGAAGTGATTTCGATCAGCGAAGGCGGCCATGGCGGCTACAAGGAAGTCATCGCCGAAGTGCATGGCCGCGGCGTGTTCGCCAAGATGAAATACGAGTCCGGCGTTCACCGGGTGCAGCGCGTGCCCGACACCGAAGCCTCCGGGCGCATCCATACCTCAGCGGCAACCGTTGCGGTGCTGCCCGAAGTCGAGGACGTCGATATCCAGATCCGCGACGAGGATTTGAAGATCGACACCATGCGCGCGCAAGGCGCCGGCGGCCAGCACGTCAACAAGACCGAATCGGCGATCCGCATCACGCATATGCCGTCCGGCATCGTCGTCGCGGTGCAGGAAGAGCGCTCGCAACACAAGAATCGCGCCAAGGCGATGAAGATGCTGCGCGCCAAGCTCTATGACGAGCAGCGCTCCAAGCTCGACCGCGAACGGTCCGCCGACCGCAAAAGCCAGGTCGGCTCCGGCGATCGCTCCGAGCGCATCCGCACCTACAATTTTCCGCAAGGGCGCGTCACCGATCACCGCATCAATCTGACGCTCTATAAATTGCCGGAAGTGATGCAGGGCGATATCGGCGATCTGATCGATGCGCTGATCACCGAACACCAGGCGGAATTGCTGGCGGCCGAAGCCGCCGCATGATGCCTTTGCCGCAGGCGGCACGATCATGTTGCGCGTCATATCTGGACTGAAAGCCGACGCCTCGGTCGCCGAGGCGCAGCGCCTTATGGTGCAAACCTTTCGGCTCGGCGGCATCGAGTCGCCGGACGCCGATGCGCGTTTGTTGCTCGGCCACGCCTTGAGACTCGATCGCGCCCAGTTGCTCGCCCAGTCCGACCGCCTGCTCGAGGCGCGCGAAGTCGCATGCGTCCAGGCGCTGGCGGCACGCCGCATCAACCGCGAGCCGGTGTCGCGCATTCTCGGCCGCAAGGAATTCTGGAGCCTGACGCTTCATGTCAGCGACGCGGTGCTGGTGCCGCGGCCCGAGACCGAAACGATCGTCGAACAGACACTCGATCGTATGGCGCGCGACAGCCGGCAGGGCGACCCCCTGCGCATCCTCGATATCGGCACCGGCTCGGGCGCGCTGCTGCTGGCCTTGCTGAGCGAATTCAAGAACGCCACCGGCGTCGGCACCGATATCAGCATGGCGGCGATCGAAGTCGCGCGCGGCAATGCCGAAAGAAACAAGCTCGACGGTCGCGCCCGGTTTGTTTGTTGCAGTCTGGCCGACGGCCTCAGCGGCCCGTTCGATCTCGTCGTGTCGAATCCGCCTTACATCGCGCGGGCCGAGATCGCGACGCTTGACCCCGAGGTTCGCGATTACGATCCGGTATTGGCGCTCGACGGTGGGGCCGACGGCCTCGACTTTTATCGCGCGATTGCCCGCGAGGCGGATCGCCTGCTGGTGCCGGGCGGCCATTTGGTTGTGGAACTGGGCGCCGGTCAGGAAGCGGCGGTTTCGTCCCTGTTTGAAACAGTGGGATTGAAGGTCGCTCCGGCACAGCCGGATCTGGCCGGTATTCCACGCGCTCTTGGCGCCCAAAAGGGGTAAAAAGCCGCCATGACTGAGGTGCAATACCCCCTTCCGAAAATGCCGAACGGTAAAAAACCGCTTGGAAAGGGGGCCGGAAACGACTAGCTTCCAGTTACGGAATCGACCCGCGACGGTCGCGCAGCTCCCTAAGGCCCTGGGCTAATGGCTCGGCCAAGCAGCGCTGAAAAAACCGACGTAAAAAAACGAAGTCGATTGAGCCGGTTGGAAGAACTCGGCAAACCGAACAGATCGTATTCGACGGTAAACCGAGACCGGCAGTTGATCGAATTCAACAGTGCATCGAAACCGACGATGACGGGTCCCACGACTTCACCAGTTGGCGCGTCGCTATTTGAACGATGAACAAACAGCGCGGCAGAAGGTTGATGGCGCCGCGACGGTAGAGCGCGGCTGAGGGGCTCGAGCCGTAGCGAAAGCGGGCACACGACAGTGAGACGATCGCGGACCTTCCCGGGGGCTGGTCCGCTCCGCACGAAGAGATCGTGCGATTGTCAGCAGCGGGAGTTGGGCTGGTCCGTCCGACGTCGGTTGGCGTCGAACGGGTGACGTGGAATTGGCTGGCGGAGAACGCCGCAGCCTGGAAGTGCATTTTGGATAGCCAATAGGATGAGCATGAGAAACGGTCAGAAGCGTATGCGCGGTCGCGGTGGTGGCGGCGGTGGCGGCGGCGGCAACAACAACAATCACCGCAAGGGCCAGAACCCCCTGACGCGCGTTTACGAGTCGAACGGGCCGGACGTGAAAATCCGCGGCACCGCGTCTCATATCGCCGAGAAGTACATGCAGTTGGCGCGCGACGCGCAGAGCTCGGGCGACCCGGTGGCGGCGGAAAATTATTTCCAGCACGCCGAGCACTATTTCCGGCTGATCGCCGCGGCGCAGGAACAGCTTCGCCAGCAGAACCCCTACTACAATCAGCAGCCGCCGCAGCAGGGCGTGCCGCAGGGCGCCGCTGACGAGAACTTCGACGACGACGAGCAGGAAGGGCAGCCTTTCTCCGCTCAGGACCCTGGCTTCGCGCCGCAGCCCCAGCAGGGCCAGCCTTATCTGCCGCGCGACACGCAGTTTCCGCAACGGGCGCAGCAACAGCCTCAGCAGCAACCGCAGCCGGACGTTCCGGGTGGTCTGCCGGCCTTCATCACCGGCGGCCAGCCCGCCAGTGGCGGCGACTTTGCCCAGCAGAATGGCGGCAACGGTAATGAACAGGGCGGCGATCGTCCCGATCGTTTCGGCCGCCGCCGCCGCCGGCATCGTGGCGGTTTCCGCGGCGATCGCCCGGACTACAATGCGGGCAACAATGCCGAAGGCGGCGCTCCGGCCGCGCAGCCGGCCAGCGATGAGCCGCCGGCGGAGTAATTAAACGCCCGGCGTCGGCGACAGCGCCGGCTCCAGCGCGGGCACCAGGACGCGCCGCTCGCGGCGGCGCGTCGGGATGGCGCGGTAAACCTGCTTGGTCGCCTCCACGAGATGCACACCGGCAAACGGCGCCGACAAGGTCGCGCCGGTGCGCTCCCAGGCCACCGCTGAGCGCAGAAACCAGCTGCGCGAAACCGGCGGCACGTAGAGCGCCTCGCTCCAGCCCGTCGGCGAAAACCAGGTCTCTCGCAGCAACTGATTGATCTGGCTGCGCGAATAGGGCCGGCCATGACCGAAGGGTGTATTGTCGGTGCGCGCCCAGACGCCGCGCCGGTTCGGCACCACAGCAAGCAATCGTCCGCCGCTCGCCAGCACGCGCCACACTTCACGCAACATGCCGGCCGGGTCGTGCGTCATCTCGATCGCGTGAACCATCAGCACGCGGTCGACCGCGCCATCGGTGAGCGGCAATTCGTTCTCGTCGACCAGCGCCGCCAGCGACGGCCGCGCCGTCGGCCATTTCACCACGCCTTGCGCCGCCGGCATGAAGGCCAGGCAGCGCTCGGCCTCCTCGCGGAACAAGCCGAGATAGGGCGGCGTATAACCGATACCGAGCACACGCTCGCCGCCAGTGTCGCGCCAATGCGCGCGCACACCGCGGCCGATAATACGCCGCGCCACCTTGCCGAGCGGCTGGCCGTAGAAATTGCGCAGATCGACGACGTCAATGGACATGGATCAGAAGTACCACGGATTTGCGTCCAGGACGGAACACCGGACCAAATTACAGGCTTTCACGACGGGGCGCGATTGTGCCAAACCTCGGCTGGCTGCGGACCCCGTCGTCCCGCCGCAAGGTTAACGCTTATTCCGCCGACCCGTTTGCCGGAGATCATCATGCCCGCAGAAATTCGCCTGTTTCGTTGCTTGTCCGACAATTACGGCGTGCTGATGCATGACCCCGACACCGGCGCCACCGCCGCGATCGATGCCCCCGAAGCGGCGCCAATCGAGGCGATGCTGAAGCAGACCGGCTGGAAACTGACCGACATCCTGGTCACACACCATCATGCCGACCATACCGACGGCATCTTGGCGCTGAAGGACAAGTACAAGTGCCGCGTGGTCGCGCCCGCCGCCGAGGCCGGGAAGATTCCGGGCGTCGATGAGACCGTCAAAGAAGGCGACCGTGTCAAGGTTGGCAATCTCAGCGGCAATGTTCTTGAAACGCCCGGCCATACGCTCGGCCACATCGCCTACTGGTTCCATGGCGACAAGGTCGCCTTCGTCGGTGACACCTTGTTCTCGATCGGCTGTGGCCGTGTCGTCGAAGGCACAATGGACCAGATGTGGGACTCGCTGAAGAAGCTGCGCGACCTGCCGGACGACACGCGCGTCTATCTCGGCCACGAATATACTTTGTCGAATATCAAGTTTGCGCTCACCATCGAGCCGACCAACGCGGCGCTGAAGTCGCGCGCGGCCGAAGCCGAGAAACAGATCGCCGGCGGTCACTTCACCATTCCGGTCACCATCGGCGCGGAGAAGAAGGAAAATCCGTTCCTGCGCGCCGACGTCGCAGAAGTCGCGGCCGGCATCGGCATGGCCGGCAAGCCGGCCAACGAGGTGTTTGCGGAGATCCGGGTGAGGAAGAACAAGTTCTAACCCCTATCATTCCGGGGCGTTCGCGAAGCGAGCGAACCCCGGAATGACGGAGACAGTGCATGCCCACCGCCGCCGACATCATCAAAAAACTCGACCTCAAGCCGCATCCCGAAGGCGGACATTATCGCGAAACGTTCCGCGACACGCATCTGATCAACGGCCGCGCTGCCTCGACAGCAATCTTGTTCCTGCTGGCCGAAGGCGAGCGCTCGCACTGGCATCGCGTCGATGCGGTGGAGATCTGGCACTGGCATGCCGGCGCGCCGCTCAAGCTCGAAATCGTCGACGGCGCGAAGGAAGAAATCGTCCGTCTGGGCGGCGATATCCATAACGACGAGGTGCCGCAGGTCACGGTACCGGCGCGCGCCTGGCAGGCGGCCGAGTCGCTCGGCGCATGGACCCTCGTCGGCTGCACCGTGGCGCCGGGTTTTCAATTCGAAGGCTTCGAACTCGCGCCGGTGGATTTCACGCCGAGCAAATAGGGCTTACTTTCTACGCAGCATGTCCTGTGCCGCCAGCAGGCCACCGCCGGCGATCAGCAGCGCAGAGAGCAGCAAGGTCATGCGCGCCTCGGCAAAACCGGCGAGAACCAGAAACAATGTCGACAGCACCGGCGCCGCGTAAGAGGCGACCCCGAGCAGGCGGATATCACCGCGTTTGACGCCGATGTCCCAGGCGTAGAACGCGGCACCAACCGGGCCGACACCGAGCGCGACCACTGCTTCCCATTCCTCGAGGCCCTGCGGCCACACCGTCGTTTCAAACACGAGATGGCACATCGCGGCGAGCGCCGCGGTCACCAGACAAAAGCCCGCGACGGCCGCGGTCGGCACGCCGGCCAGACGGCGCGACAGCACCGAATAGCCGGCCCAGACGAAGGCCGCCATGAAAGCGGCGATATAGCCAGTGCTCGCGCCGGCTGTTGGCGCCAATCCCACTCCCTTGCCGACGAACAGAATCGCCGTGCCAGCGAAGCCGATGAGTGCGCCGGCGACCGAATACCAGCGCAGCCGCTCACCCGGCAGCAGGCCGGAGAACAGGACGATCAAAAGCGGCCAGAGATAATTGACGAGCCCGGCCTCTGCCGGCGGCGCTAGTCGCAGCGAGATAAAATAGAGCGCGTGATAACCGAACAGGCCACCGACGCCGAGCGCCCAGGCGCGCGGGCCTTGCCGCAGCGCGCTCCACGATCCGCTCCATGTCACCCAGACCGCACCGATCGCGCCGCCAATGGCAAAAGTCATCGCCGCGAGTTGAAATGGCGGCACGGCGCCCGACGCCACCGTGAGCAGCGCCAGCAGCGACCACATCAGGATCGCGGAAAAGCCGATGAGCGTGGCGTTGAGGGAGGACATGAAATCAATTCGCTTTTTGAAGCCTCTATCGGCCTCATGGTGAGGAGCCCGCGCAGCGGGCGTCTCGAACCACCGAGGCCGCCCCATCCTTCGAGATGCGGCTTGCGCCGCTCCTCAGGATGAGGGCGGATCATCTCTACCCCAATGCCGCCGCAACCGCCTTGCCGCATTCGCTCGTACTGGCCGGGCCCTTGAGGTCACGCGTGCGCAGCTTGTCCTGCGACAACACTGTCTCGATCGCCTTGACGATCGCGGCCGCCGCATCATGCTCGCCGACATGCTCGAGCATCATGGCGCCGGACCAGATCTGTCCGATCGGGTTGGCAATGCCCTGTCCAAAAATATCCGGCGCCGAGCCATGGACAGGCTCAAACACCGACGGGAAATTGCGCTCGGGATTGATGTTGCCGGACGGCGCAATGCCGATCGTGCCGGTGCAGGCCGGGCCGAGGTCCGAGAGAATGTCGCCGAACAGGTTGGAGGCAACCACGACATTGAACCGGTCCGGGTTCATGACGAAGTGCGCGGTGAGAATGTCGATGTGAAATTGATTCCATTTCACGTCGGTATAGTTCTTCGCCATTTCCTTCACCCGCTCGTCCCAATACGGCATGGTGATGGCGATGCCATTCGACTTGGTCGCCGAGGTCAGATGCTTCTTCGGCGTCGAGCGGGCGAGTTCGAAGGCGAATTTCAGCACGCGGTCGACGCCGACGCGGCTCATCACCGTTTCTTGGACCACCACTTCGCGGTCGGTGCCGGGAAACATCTTGCCGCCAATGGCCGAATATTCGCCTTCGGTGTTTTCGCGCACCACCCAGAAATCGATGTCGCCCGGCTTGCGGTTTGCGAGCGGCGACGGCACGCCCGGCATCAGCCGAACAGGGCGCAAATTGATGTACTGGTCGAACTCGCGGCGGAACAGGATGAGCGAGCCCCACAGCGATATATGGTCGGGCACTCGGTCCGGCATGCCGACGGCGCCGAAGTAGATCGCATCATGCGTGCCGATCTTCTCCTTCCAGTCCTCCGGCATCATGCGGCCGTGCTTTTCGTAATAATCGCAGGAAGCGAAATCGAAATCGTCGAACGCCAGTTTGAAGCCGAACTTCTTGGCCGCGGCTTCGAGCACGCGCACGCCCTCAGGCATGACCTCCTTGCCGATGCCGTCTCCCGGAATGACAGCGATGCGGTGGACGCGATTGGTGCTCATGAACGGCTCCCTGACATGCAAACGGCCCGCCCTTGTGGCCGGGCGGGCCGCCTGATCTAGCCAAACGGATCGCGCTGCGAAAGCGCCTTACGCGAAATATTGCCCGCCATTCGCCGTCAGGGTTGCGCCGGTGATGAGCCCGGCATCGTCGGCGGCGAGGAAGACCACGCAGCGAGCGATTTCTTCCGGTTCGCCGAGACGGCCGATCGGAATCTGCGGCAGGATCGACTTTTCCAGCACATCCTTCGGCACCGCCTGCACCATTTCGGTGTTTATATAGCCCGGGCAGATGGCATTGACGGTAATGCCGGCCTTGGCGCCTTCCTGCGCCAGGGCCTTGGTGAAGCCGAGTTCGCCCGCCTTGGCCGCCGAGTAATTGACCTGTCCCATCTGGCCTTTCTGGCCATTGATCGAAGAGATGTTGACGACGCGGCCGAACTTGCGCGCGCGCATGCCCTCCCAGACCTGACGGGTCATGTTGAACAGCGAACCGAGATTGGTGCCGATCACCGCATTCCACTGCTCTGGCGTCATGCGGTGGAACATGCCGTCCTTCGTAATGCCGGCATTGTTGACCAGCACCTCGATCGGTCCGACCTCGGCCTCGACCTTCTTGATGCCTTCGCCGCAGGCCTCGAAGGAGGACACGTCCCATTTGAAGACAGGGATGCCGGTCTCGGCCTTGAATTTTTGCGCGGCTTCATCGTTGCCGGCGTAGCTCGCTGCAACCTTGTAGCCCTTGTCCTTGAGCGCTTTCGAAATTGCGGCCCCGATACCGCGGGTACCGCCAGTCACCAATGCAACGCGAGCCATTGTCCCTCTCCCAGAACTTTCTCGTCACTTTTCTTGCCGTTCCCCGACAAGCGAGCTCCTTGATGGAGCAATTCTTATGCCGACCATCGCGACTTGTTGATGGCAGCTTAAAGCTCTGCCCGGCGTTCGCAACAAGCCACAAGCGCACATGGTCAAAAGACTAAGGCCGCACCCCGGATACCCCCGAAATGCGGCCTACACTCTGATTCAGATCAAACCAGCGGTTGTGCGCTGCAAAGCCGGCGCTCAACGTATTTTGTCGGGCGTGTCGAATAGCGTTCGACACACCGTTAGATGCGTGTCGCTAGCGCTCCACGCACATGGCGATACCCATGCCGCCGCCGATGCAGAGGGTGGCAAGACCCTTTTTGGCATTGCGCTTCTGCATCTCGAACAGCAGGGTCGTCAGCACGCGGGCGCCCGATGCGCCGATCGGATGGCCGATGGCTATGGCGCCGCCATTGACGTTGACCTTGGACGTATCCCAGCCGAGGTCCTTGTTCACGGCGCAGGCCTGCGCGGCGAAGGCTTCGTTGGCCTCGATCAAGTCGAGGTCCTGGTGATTCCAGCCGGCCTTCTTCAGAGCCGCGCGCGAGGCCGGGATCGGCCCCGAGCCCATGATCTTCGGATCGACGCCGGCCTGTGCCCAGGACACGATGCGGGCGAGCGGAGTCTTGCCGAGTTTGGCGGCCTCCGAAGCCTTCATCAGCACCACTGCGGCTGCGCCGTCATTGATGCCCGAGGCGCTGGCGGCGGTGACGGTGCCTTCCTTGTCGAAGGCCGGGCGCAATTTGGCGATGCCTTCGAGGGTGACGCCGGCTTTCGGATACTCATCCGTGTCGACCACGATGTCGCCTTTGCGCGACTTGATCGTGACCGGCACGATTTCGTCCTTGAACTTGCCGGCCTTCATCGCGGCCTCGGCCTTGTTCTGCGAAGCGACGGCGAACTCGTCCTGCTGCTGGCGCGTGATCTGCCACTGCCGGGCGACGTTCTCCGCGGTGTTGCCCATGTGATAGCCGTTGAAGGCATCCCAGAGACCGTCCTTGATCATGGTGTCGATCAGTTCGAGCGAACCCATCTTGACGCCCGCGCGCAGGTGCTGCGCATGCGGCGCCATGCTCATCGATTCCTGACCGCCGGCGACCACGATGTCGCTGTCGCCGTTGAGGATGGCCTGATAGCCGAGGGCAACGGAACGCAGACCGGAGCCGCAGAGCTGGTTCACGCCCCAGGCAGGGCTCTCGACGGGAATGCCGGCAGCGATGGAGGCCTGGCGCGCGGGGTTCTGGCCCTGACCGGCGGTGAGGATCTGCCCCATGATGACCTCACTGACGCGGTCGCCTTCGACGCCAGCTCGCGCGAGTGCGGCCGAAATCGCAGCTTTTCCGAGTTCGTGGGCCGGCAAATTGGCAAAAGCGCCGTTAAAGGCGCCAACCGGCGTGCGGGCAGCGCTGACAATGACGACATCGTCTGGCATCGGGAACTCTCCTTAAGCGGGGCTTGTGAGGCTCTGAAAACGGCCTTTTGGCGGTGCCGCATCCTCGACAGGGGACCCCACCCTGTCAACAACGGCCGCCAGCCAAGTTATGGCCGAAAACTGGTCACTTCCTTGCGTTAACGCAAGTATGCTGCGGTGCCTCTTTCGCATCCCGCGCCGCCATAAAACAACTGGCCCATGCCGCAAGAATACGGTTATGCTTGAGGTCGGGCGGAGGAAACGTGAACCAATGGCAGACAATAAAGAGCCGGTCACCATCAAGAAATACGCTAACCGGCGGCTCTATAATACCGGCACTAGCACCTATGTGACCTTGGAAGACCTCGCCGTCATGGTCAAGAACGGCGAAGACTTTGTCGTTTTCGACGCCAAGAGCGGCGAAGACATCACCCGTTCGGTCCTGGCGCAGATCATTTTCGAGCAGGAAAACAAGGAAGGCCAAAGCCTCCTGCCAATCGCCTTCCTGCGACAGCTGATCCGCTTTTACGGCGACTCCATGCAGATGATGGTGCCGCACTTCCTCGAACAGTCGATGTCGACGCTGACCAGCCAGCAGGGCAAATTCCGCGAGCAGATGGAAAAAGCCTTCGGCGGCGTCGGCGGCTTCGGTCCGATGGAAGATCAGGTTCGCCGCAACATGGAGATGTTCGAAAAGACCTTCGCCATGTTCACGCCGCCCTTCGCCCGCAACAAGGCGAACGAGGCCGCTGCGTCCGAGAAGCCGTCATCGAGCCCCGGCACCGATATGGACGAACTCCGTCGCCAGCTCGAAGAGATGCAGAAGCGCATCGACAAGCTCGGCGGCAAGGAATAATTCCGCCGCTGGGTTCCTACCCTCCAGCCTGTCAATCTGAGATGCGGTGCGTCCGTGCCGCGTTTTTGGCGCGCATCTGATAGCCCTTGGGCAGACCGCTATTTAGTAGCTGTCGCCGCCTGGCCGGCGCCGCCCGTCCACGGCTTCTCGGCCGAAGCGAGGCCGATCAAGGCGCCCTGCATGTAGTCGCAGCCCCAGTCCCGCAGCATGGCTGCCGCGGCATCATCCTGCACCCATTCCGCCACGGCCTTGATGCGCAAACGATGCGCCAGGTCGATCATGGTCTGCACGAAGGCGCGGTCGTCGTCGGAGCGCGTAATGTTCTGCACGAAGGCGCCATCGATCTTCACGATATCGACGCCGAGACCGCGCAAATTGCGGAACGAGGTATGGCCAGCACCGAAGTCGTCGATGGCGATGCGGCAGCCGAAATCCTTGACGCGGGTGACGAAGCCGCGGGCATCGTCAACATCCTGAATGTCGGTGGTTTCCGTGATCTCGACGATCAGCCGCTCGCCGACCCCGGGATTGGCGCGCAGCATGGCGCCAAGTCCGTTCCACCACGCCGGATCAATCGCAGAGGCCGGCGAAACATTGACGCTGGTCGAAAGCTGCGGCGCAGCGATGAGCTCGGCCACCACCAGTTCGAGCACGCGATGGTCGAGCATCCGCACCAGACCCAGCCGCTCGGCCGCCGGAATGATGTCGCCGGCGTTAAGCGCGGTACCGTCTTCGCGGTGGGCGCGGATCAGGCACTCGTAAAAGGCAACGTCGCGTGAACGCGCATCGACGACCGGCTCGAAAGCCAGCGAGATGCGGCGGCCGTTGAGCGCGGCGATGATCTCGTCGGTGGCGCGCAGACTTTCCTTGCGCAGCGCATCGCGCTCGACGCTCGGACGGTAAGCGGCGAAGGAGCCACGCCGTTTGTCGCGCGCGGCGGTCAGCGCGTCTTGCGAACGGCTCAGGACTTCATCGAGGGTCGAGGCATGACGCGGCGCGTTGACGCCGCCGATGGTAATGGTGACGGCGACCGAGCCGGCCGATGTCGAGATCGGCTCCTCGCGCACACCGGCCAGCAGACGCTCGGCGGCGACGGACAATTCGTCGGGCGTGCAGCTCGTCAGCACCACAGCGAATTTGTTGCCGGAGATACGGCCGAAAAAATCCTTGCCGCGGACACGGGCGCGGATGCGCTTGCCGACCTCGGCAATCACATTCTCCGTCACCTCGAAGCCGTAGGCATCGTTGAGATTGCCGAGATGATCGATGGCGGCGAGCAGAAAGCCACAGGAACCGCGGAAGCGGATAGTGTCATCCAGCGTCTTCGACAGAATCTCGATGATCGAGGCGCGGTTCAATTCGCCGGTCAGCGGATCGAACTTGGCCAGATGCTCCAGCTCCAGTTCGCGCTTGTGCCGTTCGTCGATCGAACGAACGACGCCGCAGGCGCGTGCCGGTTTGCCGTCGGCGCCAGCGAACCAGCGGCCGGTGTCTTCAATCCAGGTCGTGGTGCCGTCGGCGCGCTTGAACGCATATTGCGCTTCGTAGGCGACGCCGTCGCCCGCATCGCGCTGCGGGCTTTTCGTCACAGCATCGAGACGACTGATGCCTGCTGCGGCGTCAACGCAACGCGCGAAACCGGAGCCTGTCTCCAGCGCCGCAACATCGGCAACACCAAGCACCGCCGCCGCGTGGGAGCTCCACGACAAGCGATCGGTGTCGAGCCGCCATTCATAGGTGGCTTCGCCAACCAGGCGCAGAATGTCGGCAGCGCCGAAAGCGGTTTCACCAGCCTTGATCACGCGAATTCCTTTTGTCCCGTTCTGGGAACGCCGCGGGCCGCGGCGGGTTGTCCAGGTGAACGCGGCACGAAGGCTACGCGGCAACACTTAAATAAATGCGTGGAAACCGCGCGTTGTCGCGCTTTAACCACGACGAAATGTTAACGGCACAGGGCTTGCCAATGAGAGGAAGAGCGTAAGCGCCCTGTCTCTCTTTGAAACAGAATTGACCCGATGCAGATCGATGCGCCCAGATTGGTTAGCAGCCAGCGTCCCGATATGACGCCACCGGATGAGTCGCGGCAAGATCCTGTAAACCAGGAATCCGGCGATACGGCGGAGCAAGGCCGGGCGCTGGTAACCGTCGCGCCACAACAGGCGCCGCTTGGGACATCCCCTTACCGTCAGGCGCCATTTCTGGCGCAGTTGATCGCCACGCGCGATCAGGCGCCACAGACCAGAGAGCGCCGCCGCGCCGAACCGGGCTACGCCGTCGCCGCGTACCGCGCCACTGCAGCGCTGGTCTGAGACCCTTCCAGTCCGAAAATCAGTAGCCGAGCGCCAGGCCGTCTTTGCGCGGCTCGGAGCCGGCGATCAGCACGCCGCGCTGCCAGTCGATCTGAACCGTCTGCGCGCCGCCCCAGGGCAGCGTGGCGTCGGCGACGAGGTGACCGCGCGCCTTGAGACCGTCGATGGTCTTCTGCGGCGCGCCATGCTCGATGAGGACCTGACCGTCCTCGAACATGAAACGCGGACAGTCGATCGCCTCCTGCACGTCCATGCCGTAGTCGAGCATGTTGAGCACGATCTGGGCGTGGCCCATCGGTTGATAGCTGCCGCCCATGACGCCGAAGCTCATATCGCAGCGGCCGTCCTTCATGGTCATGCCGGGGATGATGGTATGCATCGGCCGCTTGTTGGGACCGAAGGTATTGGCGTGATCGGGCTCGAGCGTGAAGCAGGCGCCGCGATTGGTCAGCATGATGCCCGACTTCTCGGTGCAGACACCGAGACCGAAGGCCGAATACAGCGAGTTGATAAACGAGACCGCGGTGCGATCCTTGTCGACGACAGTGAGATAGATGGTGTCGCCGCCCGGCGTCGGTGCGTCGGCAAACTCGGCACGCTTGTTGATGTCGATTTGCGCGGCGAGCTTTTTGGCAAAGCCCTTGTCGATGAGGTCGCCGACCTTGATGCGCATGTGCTCGATATCGGCGAGATGGGAATCGCGGATGGCATAACCGAGCCGCGCGGCTTCGATCTGTAGATGGAAGCGTTCGGGCCCCAGCGGATCGAACGACTTGAGATCGAAGTTCTCAAGAATGTTGAGCATGATCAGGGCAACGATGCCCTGACCGTTCGGCGGAATCTCGACGAGATCGAGACCACGATAGTTCGTCGAAACCGGCGTGACGTCGTTGCCGCGGTGCGCGCTGAAGTCTTCCGCAGTGAGGAATGAGCCCTTGGCGGCGAGCGTCTGCGCCATGTCGTCGGCAAGTTCGCCTTCATAGAACGCGCGCGCGCCTTTCTGGCCGAGCGTGCGCAAGGTCTGGCCGAGCGCCGGCGATTTGACGATGTCGCCTTCCTTCGGCGGCTGGCCGTCGAACAGATAGTGTTTGCTGGCACCGGCATCATTGCCGAGCTTGCCGACGTAACGCCGCCAGTCCCAGGCAACGCGTGCCGCGACCGGCCATCCGTTTTCGGCGTAATGGATCGCGCGCTGCAGCAAGCGATCGAGGCCGAAGCGGCCATGGGCTTTCAGAAGGGCATCCCAGGCATCGAGCGCGCCCGGCACGGTGACGGCGTGGATCGAGTCGCCGATCTCCTTGAGACCTTGCGAACGCAAAGCTTCGGCGGAAGCCTTGGCGCCGGCACGGCCGGAGCCGTTATAGCCCCACACCGGCTTGCCGGGCTTCGACACCAGCGCGTAGCAGTCACCGCCGATGCCGGTCATGTGCGGCTCGACCACGCACAAGGTGGCACAGGCCGCGACCGCGGCGTCGGCGGCGGTGCCGCCATCGCGCAGAATATCGACAGCAACCAGCGTCGCCAGCGGGTGAGAGGTGGCCGCCATGCCGTCGCAGGCGATCACCGGCGAACGGCCGGGCAACTGAAAATCACGAGACATCGGCAACTCAGGAGGTGGGAGATGAGGTCGGGAAACCGTCGACCGAGAGGTCGCGCTGCGCGGTGCGCAAGGTCACTGCGAAACCGGCGAGTACATCGACCAAGCTGATCGCCATCAAAAGGAAGAAGGTCGCGGTGGCGGCCTGCGGCACCAGCAGAAATTCGATCATCATGGCGAGAAACAGCAAAAGCGACAGCGCATGATCGACCACCGCCCGGGTGCCGATGCGCGTCGCCTTGACGATTTCGCCAAACAGGAAAACGAGCGACACGGCGATCAGAATATCGCCGGCGGACATCGTCCACTCGCCACCGGACACCAAGTGTACGCGCGTGGCGGCATCGGACCAGCTCACGCCGGCCCAGAGAAAGGCAACGATGTTGTAGATCGCGAACGGGACCAGCAGCAGGGGAAAGCCAAGCAGGTACATGAGCCAGCTTCCCTCCCGCCGATCAGAGGCGACTTAGGCCTCGGTCTTCACCTTCAGAACCTGACGGCCCCGGTACATGCCGGTCTTCAGGTCGATGTGGTGCGGACGGCGCAGCTCGCCGGAATCCTTGTCTTCGACGTAGGTCGGCTGCTTCAAAGCATCGGCCGAACGACGCATGCCGCGGCGCGACGGCGACGTTTTTCTTTTCGGCACAGCCATGGGGTTGAACTCCTGATAGGCGCAAAATGTCGGTTTGGAGCCGGGCTTATAGAGGATGAAACGGCCCAAGACCAGCCCCAAAAGGCCGGAATGAGCGTCCAGAACCTAGCGCTTTTGCCGGACGCAGGCGGCCGCTTCCGGCGCGCCCGCCGCGCGGCGCTGGTAAAGGCCCGCCAGACGCCGCAAACCCGGCCCGGGACGTTTGGCGTCACGGGTCACCGGATTGGGTAGAGACGCCGCCAGAATGGCCGCCTGATAGGCGCTGAGGTTGCCGGCCGATCGGCCGAAAGCCCGTTTGGCCCCCTCTTCGGCCCCGAATTCGCCGCCTGGACCGAGCTCGGCGATGTTGAGGTAAATTTCGAGGACCCGCCGTTTGGACAGGACGAGGTCGATCCACAGTGCCAGCGGCAGTTCCAGCGCCTTGCGGACGTAGCTGCGGCCCTGCCAGAGAAACAGGTTCTTGGCGACCTGCTGGGTGATGGTGGAGCCGCCGCGGACGTCGTCGAGGCCCTCGGCATCGACGATGGCATTCTGGATTTCGGTCAGATCGACGCCGAAATGGTCACAGAAGCGCCCGTCCTCGGCGACAATGACCGAAAGCGCCAGACTCGAATCGATCTGCGACAGCGGCACCCAGGTCCGCGCGACCCGCTGGCCGGTCGCGTATCGCCACAGCATCAAAGTCGACGGCGGATTAACCACGGCATAAAGCAGGGTCAAACCATACGGCAGCAGCAGCACAGCCAGCACGAGGTACAGCACCGTGCGCCACGCCGGGCGCTTTCGGCGGGAAAATCCGGGCCGCAATGAGGGCAGGAAATCCGAGCGACTGATCACGGCCGTCAGTGTAACCGATTGCCGCGACGATTGCGGCCCCGGCTTGCGAGCCGGACGACCTCAAGGCTAACAAGGGCCATGGGTTCCTTCGCAGACCGTCTCAACGCCGTTGCCACCGAAAGCGAAGCGCTGCTGGCGCGATTGCTCGGCGATACGCCGCTGGCCGGCGAGACGGCGCGACCGGAGCGGCTCGTTGCGGCGATGCGTCACGCCGTGCTCGGCGGCGGCAAGAGGCTGCGGCCGTTCCTCGTCGTCGAGAGCGCGGCCTTGTTCGGCGCCGGCCGCGAGGGCGCGCTGCTCGCCGGCTGCGCACTCGAACTGCTGCATTGCTATTCACTGGTCCATGACGACCTGCCGGCCATGGACAATGACGACCTGCGCCGCGGCCAGCCAACCGTTCACAAGGCTTACGACGAAGCCACCGCCATTCTCGCCGGCGATGCACTGCTGACTTTGGCGTTCGACATTCTCTCCCGTGAGGATGTTCATGCCGATGCGGGCGTTCGCATTGCGCTGGTGCGTGAGCTTGCGCGCGCATCAGGCCTTGGCGGCATGGCTGGCGGGCAGATGCTCGATCTTTCCGCCGAAGGCCGCTTTGCGCCGAAGCGCAGCTTGAGCGAAAACGAGATCATCACCTTGCAGGCGATGAAGACCGGCGCGCTGCTACGTTTTGCCTGCCGCGCCGGCGCCATTCTCGGCCAGGCGAACGCCGAGCAAATCATGGCGGTGGAACATTACGGAGCCGCGATCGGCGAAGCCTTCCAGATCGCTGACGATCTGCTCGATGTCGAGAGCGACGCCGCTACGCTGGGCAAGGCGGCCGGCAAGGACGCCGAGGCCGGCAAGGCAACCTTGGTCGCCGCGCTCGGCATCGACGGCGCCCGCGCCAGGCTCAATCATTTGATCGACAGCGCCGACAGCGCGCTGGCGCCCTTCGGCGCAAAGGCCGATACTCTGCGCGCCGCGGCCCGCTTCGTCGCCGCGCGGCGGAACTGAAAGCCAGCCCCAAAGTTCGCCTTCATGGCCAAAGCCAGATCCAATCCGATACCACCAAAGCCGGTGCGCATTGCGCAGGCACATTTCAAACTCGTCATCGCCATCGTGGCCGGCATGGCCTTCGGACTGGCGCTGCTCGCATTTCAAATCGACGTGACAGCGCGGCTGCTGGCCGGATGGGATGTCGGTCTTGTGGTCTATCTGGCGCTCGCTGCGCGCTTCAGGCGCCAACACGGCATCAAGGATATCCGCAAACGCGCGGCCGAGCAGGACGAAGGCGGCTTCGCCATTCTGCTGCTGTCGATTGTCGCCACCTTCGCCAGCCTCGTCGCCGTCGTCTTCGCGCTGGTCGGCGCCAAACATGGCAACGCGCCGCTCGCGATCGCGTTGACCATTGTCACCATCGTCCTGTCATGGACCTTCGTCCACACGATCTTCGCCTTCCACTACGCGCACGAGTATTACGGCAAGGGCCGCGACGACATCATTGGCGGGCTGGATTTTCCCGGTGACAAAGCGCCGGACTATAGCGACTTCCTGTATTTCTCGCTGGTCATCGGCATGACATCGCAGGTCTCCGATGTGCAGATCACCTCGAAAGTAATCCGGCGCATGGCGTCGATGCACGGCGTGTTGTCGTTCTTCTTCAATCTCGTGGTGCTGGCGCTGACCGTGAACGTGGTCGCCAATCTGATTTGATGCGACCTTCGCGGCCGAAGGCTTCAGCCAACGCTTCGCCGGCCCTGTTGTTTGTAAAGGCCCGGGCGAGCCTGTCCCCTTTTTCCGTTCCCCGAAGGGATGGAGCGCCGGGAGGCGCCAGAGGGCTTGCGAGGCCCCCTTGTGGACGTCCCTTGCGATCGGGACGCCCGCACGCCGATGGAAGCCGGTTTGCGAGACCTGCTCCCGAGGCGCGCGCGCCGGAATACGTCAGGTTTGCGAGGCCTGACGCACGGGCGCTGCGCCTCCCGGCGCTCCACCGGCCTTGTCCCGCGCAGCCTGCGCGGGGCTTGGCCGCGGCGCCATTGTCGGGCGCCGCGTCCGGCCCGGCCATCCGGCGCCTCATGAAGCGCCTTCGGCCGGAACGGACGACCTAGGATTAAATACTAATAGGATTACTGTCAAGGCCTGCAGAGGCCCGATCCGGCGCGCCGCGGACGAACCAGCCGGCCGCGTCAGTTCGCCTTCACCCACGCGATGTCGACAAACAGCGAGGCGTCCTTGTCGCGCTTGCGCGGCGGCTTGTCGCCGGCGGTCGCATAGGTGATGCGGACCGACTTGTTGCTGGTCCATTCGATTTTCGGCAGCGCGGCGCGCTTGTCGGGAGCGGCACAGGGCGCGCCATAGACCTCGTAAGCGCGCTTGGACGAGACGAAACTCTCGGGATAGAGCGCCAGATAGATCGCGATGGTGTCGACGCAGAACGGTTCCGGCTTGTCGCCATAGACGCGCATGTGTACGGCCTTGTAGCGGCCGTCCGGCGCCACAACGGTGTCGATATCCCGCTGCGCGCGGTCGATGGTCGCGGCGTAATAGATCGTGATGCCGATCATCAGCACACCGAGGGCAAAGAAGGTCAGCAGAACGAATTTGGGTTTCACGCGCGTTCTTTCGAATAAAGCGGGACGACTTTTGCTCTACTCGGCCGCGGTGCGCGAGCCGGTGCCCCACCGTCGCTCGATATAGTCGATCACCATCTGCTTGAAGTCTGCCGTCAGTGTCGCACCGCGCAAGGTGGCGGCTTTCTTGCCATCGATGAAGACCGGCGCGGTCGGCTGCTCGCCAGTGCCGGGCAGCGAGATGCCGATATCGGCGTGTTTGGATTCGCCGGGACCATTGACGATGCAACCCATCACCGCGACGTTGAGCGTCTCGACGCCGGGATAACGTGTCTTCCACTCCGGCATCGAGTCGCGGATGAAGCTCTGGATGTCGGAGGCGAGTTCCTGGAACGTGGTCGACGTGGTGCGACCGCAACCCGGACACGCAGCAACCAGCGGCACGAACGTACGCAGGCCCATGGTCTGCAACAATTCCTGCGCCACCTGAACTTCGCGCGTTCGGTCGCCGCCCGGCTCGGGCGTCAGGGAAATGCGAATGGTGTCGCCGATGCCCTGCTGCAGCAGCACACCCATCGAGGCCGCCGAAGCGACAATGCCCTTGGTACCCATGCCGGCTTCGGTAAGACCGAGATGCAACGCGTAGTCGGAACGGCGCGCGAGTTCGGTATAGACGGCGATGAGGTCCTGCACCGCCGAAACCTTGGCCGACAGGATGATGCAGTTCTTCGGCAGGCCGATCTCTTCGGCGCGCGCCGCAGACAGAAGCGCCGACTGCACCATGGCCTCATGCGTGACGGCGCGGGCGTCGATCGGATTGGGCGAACGCGAATTCTCGTCCATCAACTTGGTCAGCAGTTCCTGATCGAGCGAGCCCCAGTTGACGCCGATGCGCACCGGCTTGCCGTGCCTGATCGCCATCTCGACGATCTGGGTGAATTGCGGATCGCGCTTGTTCTTGAAGCCGACATTGCCGGGATTGATGCGGTACTTGTCGAGCGCCTCGGCGCAGCCGGGATAGTCGCTGAGCAGCGTGTGGCCGTTGTAATGAAAGTCGCCGACGATCGGCACGCGCACATTCATCTGCGCCAGCCGGTCCCTGATCTTCGGCACCGCGGCTGCGGCCTCGTCACGATCGACGGTGATACGCACCAGTTCGGAACCGGCCCTCGCCAGCGCCGCGATCTGGCGCGCGGTGCCTTCGACGTCCGCCGTGTCGGTGTTGGTCATCGACTGCACGACGATCGGCGCGCCACCGCCGACGGTGACGCCGGCGACATCGACTGCAACGGTTCTGTGACGGGCGGCGGGGCTCATCGGCACGTTCGTTCGGGTTGTCCTGACGGCAGGGGAGTGCCAGACAAATATGGCAGGGTCAACGCAAGCGCAAAGGCTCTTGTTACGGCCCCGGCCGACACGCAAAATGCCTACTTTCGCAGGTTGGCCGGCAGCAGGGACGCAATGGATCAGGCAAAAGACATGAAAGTCACGTTCCGCTGCCTGCCGGAACTGGAGGCCATCCTGCCGCGCCCGATACCCGCGGTGCAGGGCCTGCCGCCCTGGTTCAAGACCATGGCCCAGAAGGCATTCAGTGAGACCGCCGACACGGAAGTCATGACCATCAAGAAATGCCCGCCGGTGGTCGATGCGATGGTCTACGGCTTCTTCATTCCGCTGGTCGCCGATCTCAGGGTGGAGAACGGCGAGTTTTCGTGGGAGCGCGAGGTGCCGGCGACTGCCGTCTCGAAATTCTCGGGCTCGCCGATCGATTTTCACGATGGCGCGCAGGTCGAAGGCTCGCCTTTCTTTGAAGACGACCGCTTCGTCATCAAGTTCAACAATTTCTGGACGATCGAGACGCCACCTGGCTACTCGCTCCTGTTCACCCATCCGCTCAACCGAGTCGATCTGCCGTTCACCACGATCAGCGGCCTGGTGGACACCGATCTGTTTCCCGACAATCTCGTGAACTTCCCGGCGCGCTGGCACGACGAGAGTTTCAATGGCGTACTGCCGAAGGGCACGCCCGTCGCGCAATGCATCCCGGTGAAACGGGAGCTGTGGAGCAGCCACATCGAGCCGATGACGCCGGACCAGGCGCGCAAGCTCAGCGACACCACGACCGCGTTGGCGCAGCAGACCGGAGTCTACCGGCGGAACTTCCGCGCCCAGAAGCGTTAGCGCTTTTTGTTTGACGCGTTTTCTTCACGCGAACCGGTATCCACTTCGCTCGAAAACACTATCGCCTATTTTTGATTGCCTTCTCCGCATCGCTCGGGCGCAGCCAGAAGCGGCCGCGCTGTGCGGTGACGGCCAGGCGGAGCGCCTGACCGTAGAACTTTGGACCGCGTTCGGCAGCCGCGCGCATATTCTCATAGGCCGCATCGTCCTTGCCGAGATGCAGCATGCAATTGGCGAGGCCGAGCCGGGCTTGCGCATTGTCGGGATTGGCCGTGACCATGGCGCGAAACAATACCGCGGCTTGCGCATAGTCGCGGTCGTCCATGAGCACCATGGCGAGCGCCTCGGCGGTGGCATAGTGGCCCGGCGCAAGCCCCAGCACGCGCTCGAAACACCGGCGCGCATTCTTTCGGTCGCCGGCGGCGAGATGACATTTGCCGAGCCGCGCCATCATATCGATCATGGTCGGCGCAACGGCGATGCCCCGGCTGAACACGGCGATCGCTTCATCGATCCGGCCTCGTTCCGCGAACGTCTTCCCCAGTTCATAGAACGCCATCGGGTATTTCGCATCGCGCTTGATGGCGCGATTGAACGCGGTGACGGCTTCGTCGCCACGCCCGGCCTGCCGCAAGGCAATCCCGAATGCGGTGTCGGCTTCGGCATCGCGGTTGCCGCGCGACGCCTTTTCGAGAACGGCGACGGCCTCGGCATTCCGGCCCAGCATCATCAGCGCATAGCCGAGCACCTTTGCCGCTTCGCGGTCGCCAGCATTGGCCTGCAGGATTTCGGCGGCGATGCGTTCGGCATCTGCGGGCCGGCCCGTTTCGAGAGCATGACGCGCGTTGTGCAGGGCCTCCGACAGGGCGGCCGGCCGCGTTCTTCCGTCGGACGAGTTCGAGCGCATGGCGCGAAAAACTATCAGCTCTGCGGCTTGTTCACCAGCACAAGGCCGATGGCGACGAAGGCCACCGCCACCAGGAATGCCGGCGTTATCGGATCGCCCATAACGAAATGACCGGCGGCGACACCGAACAGCGGCGTCAGCACCGAAAACGCCGAGACGCGGCTTGCCGAGTATTTCTTGATGAGGGCAAACCACACGACAAAAGTCACGCTCACCACCCAGACCGACTGATAAGCCATCATGGCCAGCGCCTGATGGTCGGGCCAGTGCGTGATGCGCTCGCCCGCGAACCAGGACGCCAGGGCGATGATCGGCGTCGACATCAGGAGCTGATAGAGCAGTACTTTTTCGGGCGACGTGGCATTGAGCGCGCGGCTCGACTTGATCAGCAGCGTGGTGCAGGCCCACAGGACCGCCGCGATGAGGGTGAGGATATCGCCCAGCGTCTGTCGCGGATCGAGCGCCGGCGTCGGAACCCCGAAGGCCATGATCATGCCGGCAAAGGACAGCAACAGCCCGGCCCATTGCGACATGCGAAAGCGGTCGCCCGGCAACAGAATGCGTCCGCCCAGCACGACCAGAAACGGCGCCATATAGAGAAACACGGATGCACGCGTCGCCGTGGTGTAAGCGAGCCCCTGATAGATCATCGCAAACTCGACGCCAAACAGTGTGCCGGCGAGCAGGCCGACCCACAACGTGCCGTCACGCCGGAACAGCGGAATGCCGCGCAGCCAGCACCAGAGGGTGACGATCGTCATCCCGATCGCCGAGCGGATGGCGCCCTGCATCATGGCGGGAATGTCGTGGATCGCCAGTTTCACCGCGGCCTGATTGAAGCCCCAGGACAGGCACACCACCACGGTGACGGCGATAGCCACCGCATCGAGCGGGCGCGTTGTGTGGTGATGAGGCGGCGGAGCACTCGACTCTGAAGAAGCAGGCGACGACATGGACAAGCATTTCCCGGCGGCAGTGTCAGCCCCGGAAGAGTCGGGGCGTTCCGTAATCCCGATTGTTTATGATTACGGGATCGTTCGCTTGGTTGAACGATGACATTCTTTAGCCGGTGGAACGCAAGCCGCCAACCGGCCGCTCAAGCAGACCTGCAATGAGCGCAGGTGCCGGAAATTTCGATGACCGGAGTCTTGGGCGTGAAGCCGGCAGCGCGTGTGGCCGCCTTGATGGCGTCGGCGATGCCGGCGCCTGTCGCTTCGCCGACCGCGCCGCAACTGTCGCAGATGAGGAACACCACCGGATCGGCCCCGGCGTGATTGTGAACGCAGGCGATGAAGGCGTTGCGGCTTTCGATGCGATGGACAAGGCCCTGCTCGCGCAGAAAATCGAGGGCGCGGTAGATCGTGATTGGCGCCGGACGGCCGCCCTCGCCGGCTTCGGCGAGACGGTCAATCAGTTCATAGGCGCCGAGCGGGGCGTGGCTCGCCAGCAGCGCTTCGAGCACGCGGCGGCGGATCGGCGTCAGCCGCTCCTTGTTGGCGGCACAGACTGCCTCGGCATGCGCGATCGCATCCGCGGCGCAGCGGCCGTGGTCGTGATCCGGTGTCGGAAAGACCTCGCGACCTTTCTCCTGAGCTTGCGCTTTCTTCGCCACGATTCTGCTCACTTGCTAAGTCGGCCTGTCACATTGAAGTGTAGCCGAAGACGGCTCGAAGGTCGCCGTCACGACCATATATATGTTGCGACGCAATAGAAATAGGGGCAGGTTCCCGGACACCATCCGACCCGTTCGTTTACCGCCCGCCCGTTTCCGGCCTCAACGACCTCGAGGATTTCCATGCTTAAAGGCAAAACCGCACTCGTCACCGGCTCGACCTCCGGCATCGGGCTCGCCACCGCGCGGGCCTTCGCCGCCGAAGGCGCCAACATCATGCTCAACGGTTTCGGCGACAAGGGCGCCATCGAGACGATCCGTTCCGGCCTGGAAAAGGAGTTCGGCATCAAGGCGAAATATTCGCCGGCCGATATGTCGAAACCGACGGAAATCGCCGAGATGGTCGCAACGACCGAAAAGGAATTCGGTTCGCTCGATGTGCTGGTCAACAATGCCGGCATCCAGTTCGTCGCCAACATCGAGGACTTCCCGGTCGAGCGCTGGGACGCGATCATCGCCATCAATCTGTCGTCAGCCTTTCATTCGATCCGTGCGGCGATGCCGGGCATGAAGAAGCGGCAATGGGGCCGCATTATCAACATCGCTTCGGCACACGGCCTTGTCGCTAGCGCACAGAAGGTCGCCTATGTCGCGGCAAAGCATGGCATTGTCGGTCTCACCAAGGTGGTGGCGGTCGAGGCCGCCAACAATGGCGTCACCTGCAACGCCATCTGCCCCGGCTGGGTGCTGACGCCCTTGGTGCAGAAGCAGATCGACGACCGCGCCAAGGCATCGGGCAAGCCGGCGCGTGACGAAGAAATCAAACTCTTGTCCGAGAAGCAGCCAATGCATCAGTTCACCAAGCCGGAGAATATCGGCGCGCTTGCCGTGTTCCTGTCGAGCGATGCGGCGGCCTCGATTACCGGATCGGCTTATTCCATCGACGGCGGCTGGGTCGCGCAGTGAAGGCGCGCCGCGCATGAACGACTTTCTCTCCCGGCTGTTCTGGGGTGACCAGACCGGCGATACGCCCAAGCCGAAGGGAAAGAAGAAGCGCATCAATCTGGCGCTGCAAGGAGGCGGCGCGCATGGCGCTTTCACCTGGGGCGTGCTGGATCATCTGTTGGAGGACGGCCGCCTCGCTGTCGAGGGCATTTCCGGCACGTCGGCCGGTGCCGTGAATGCGGTGATGCTGGCCGACGGCCTCAACCGCGGCGGCCCCGATGAAGCGCGCAAGCGACTCGCCGAGTTCTGGCGCGCAGCCAGTCTCGGCGGCGATCTGCCCGCGGTGCAGCGGGTGGTCACCGACAGGCTGTTCGCGCTGATGCCCGGAGAAGGTTCGCCAACCTTCAACTGGCTGTCGGCGTGGTCACAATATCTGTCGCCTTACGACCTCAACCCGCTCAACATCAATCCGCTGAAAGATCTCATCGAGCGCTTCGTCGATTTCGACGGTCTGCGCAAAGACGGCCGGCAGATATTCATCGCCGCGACCAATGTGCAAACCGGGCGATTGCATATTTTTCCGAAGGACAAGATTTCCGCTGAGGCCGTGATGGCCTCAGCTTGCCTGCCTGCCGTATTTCAGGCGGTCGAAATCGACGGCGTGCCCTACTGGGATGGCGGTTATCTCGGCAATCCGGTGATCTTTCCGTTCTTCCGCTCGACACAGACGGAAGATGTTCTGATCGTCCAGATCAATCCCGTGATGCGCAAAAAAATCCCGCAGACGACGCGCGAGATCATGGGCCGCGTCAACGAGATCACCTTCAACTCGGCGCTAATGGCTGAGCTGCGCGCCATCGAATTCGTCAACCGGCTGATCGACCAGCGCCGCCTGCCGCACGGCACCGGCACGAACGAGTATCGTCACATCAACGTGCATCGCATCGTCATGGACGGCCTCGGAGAACGCTTTTCGGCGTCAACCAAGCTGCGCAACGACTTCGAATCGCTCGACCTCTTGCGCAAGCTCGGCCAGCGCGCCGCCCGGCGCTTCCTCGACAATCACTTCGCCGATATCGGCGTGCGTTCCAGCGTCGACCTGAAGGCCGATGTCTTGTCCGAACGCGGATAGGTCTGCGCCCGCCTGCCATGCATCTCCCGGAGATCTGCTCTGCCGATATTTCGGAAGTCGAAGGCCTCCATCCATATTATAAGGATGCTTATAATATGTAGGCATAGAGCTTGGAGCGATTACCGCCGTGCCGACGACCCGAAAAGAAATTGCCTTTGCTATCAATGATGTAGCTCGCCTGCTCAAGACCTATGCAGACCAGAGCGCGCGGCGTTATGGCAGCACCCGGGCCCAATGGGCGGTGCTGTCGCGGCTGAACCGCTGCGAGGGTCTCAAACAGTCGGAGCTGGCCGAGCTGCTCGACCTGCAACCGATTTCGCTGACGCGCCTGCTCGACCGCCTGGCCGACAATGGTCTGATCGAGCGCCGGCCCGATCCCAACGACCGCCGCGTCAACCGCCTGTACCTGACGCCCGCCGCACGTCCGGTGCTCGATCACCTGACCGCGCTCGGCGAGGAGCTCATGGGCCAGGTGCTCGACGGGCTCGACGATAAAGCTGTCAACCGCCTACGCGCCGATCTCGGCGTCATGCGCGACAATCTGCGTGCCGCGATCGGCCGCAACTCTCCCACTAACGAATCCCCATCCAGCAAAGTCGCAGCATCATGAGTGACAAAGTTCTGAAGGTCGTTCCAGCCCCCGAAGCCAAGAGCACTGCGGAGGGCGCGGCCGCAACCGCCGACACGCCGGCGCAGCCTGCCAAGAAGCGCAATCTGCGCCGCACGCTGCTGATCGTGCTGCCGCTCGCAGCGGCACTGATCGGCGGCGTGATCTACCTCATGGGCGGCCGCTATATCTCGACCGACAACGCCTATGTCGGCGCGCAGAAGGTGCTGATCACACCGGACGTCTCCGGCAAGGTGATGAAGGTTGCCGTGCACGAAGGCCAGCATGTGAATGCAGGCGACGAACTGCTGATGCTCGATCGCGTGCCTTTCGAACTGGCGCTGGCGCAGGCCAAAGCCAAGCTCGCCATCGCCCGCAGCGACTACGACAAGGCCAAGGCCAATCTCGCCTCGCTGATTAAGCTGTCCGATCTGGCGGAGCGGAATGTCGAACTCAAGCAGCGCGATCTCGAGCGCAAGCAGAAACTGGTCGCCTCGCAGGCC
This sequence comes from Undibacter mobilis, assembly GCF_003367195.1. Taxonomy (NCBI): domain Bacteria; kingdom Pseudomonadati; phylum Pseudomonadota; class Alphaproteobacteria; order Hyphomicrobiales; family Nitrobacteraceae; genus Undibacter; species Undibacter mobilis. The sequence continues at coordinate 901,930 of NZ_QRGO01000001.1, forward strand.
GGCTCCGCCGCCGACGTCGATACGTCGGCAGCCGCCGTGGTGGCAGCGCAGTTGCAGGCGCAATATGCCGAGCAGCAGCGCGACACGACGCTGGCTTCGCTGCTGGGCGATGCGAACCTGCCGCTGGAGAAATTCCCGGCCTACACCGAGGCCAAGGCCGTGGCGGACAACGCCGAGCGCGATCTCGCGCACACCACCTTGCGCGCGCCGATCGACGGCACCGCGACGCAGGTCGACAACATCCAGCTCGGCCGTTTCGTCGCCGCCGGCGCGCCGATCTTCAGCGTTATCGACGACGCCAATCCGTGGGTCGATGCCAATCCCAAGGAAACCGACATCACTTATCTGCGGCTTGGCCAGAAGGCGACGCTCGATATCGATTCATTCCCCGATCGCGCCTTCACCGGCACCGTGATCGCGGTGAGCCCCGGCACCGGTTCCCAGTTCTCGATCCTGCCGGCGCAGAACGCCACCGGCAACTGGGTCAAGGTCGTTCAGCGTGTGCCCGTGCGCATCGCCTTCGACAAGGGGCAGGATCTCAGCCGCCTGCGCACCGGCATGAGCGCGAACATCGCCATCGATACGCATTACAGCCGCATCCCGTTCATGTCGCACGCGGAAAAGTAACAAAGCGGCAGAGGCGGAAGTCATGAGCGCCCACACAGCACCACTACCGAGCGGCGCGCGACGTCTGCTGATCACGATCTGCGCCATGACCGCGACCATCATGCAGGCGCTCGACACCACGATCGCCAATGTCGCGCTGCCTTACATGCAGGGCTCGTTGTCGGCGTCGCTCGACCAGGTGAACTGGATCCTCACCTCCTACATCGTCGCCGCTGCGATCATGACGGCGCCGGTCGGCTGGTTGGCCGATCGCTTCGGCCGCAAACGCGTATTCATCATCTGCGTTGCCGGTTTCACTCTCGCCTCGCTGTTGTGTGCGCTGGCGCAGAACATCGAACAGATGGTGCTGTTCCGACTGCTGCAAGGCATGGCCGGCGCGGCATTGGTGCCGCTGTCGCAGGCCGTGATGTTGGATTCCTATTCGGTGCAGGAGCGCAGCCAAGCCATGGCGATGTGGGGCATCGGCGTCATGCTCGGCCCCATCATGGGCCCGACCTTGGGTGCGTGGCTCACCGACAATTATTCCTGGCACTGGGTGTTCCTGATCAACCTGCCGATCGGCGTGCTGACCGTGATCGGCATGATCGTGTTCATGGACGACACCCACAAGCAACATCACCTGCGCTTCGACTGGCTAGGCTTCGCCGCGCTGGCCATCGGCATCGGCTCACTGCAACTGCTGCTCGATCGCGGCGAGCAGGTCGGCTGGTTCGAGGCGCGCGAGATCTGGGTTGAGACCATCATCTCGGCGGCGGGCTTCTACTACTTCTTCGCCCATTCGCTGACGACGGACCAGCCGTTCGTGAACTTCGAGATGTTCAAGGACCGCAATTTCCTGTCCGGCGTCATGTTCATGGTCGTGATCGGCGTCGTGCTGTTCGGCACCATGGCGCTGGTGACGCCGTTTATGCAGAACCTGCTCGGCTACCCGATCCAGACCGCCGGCTTCCTGCTCGGCTCACGCGGGGTCGGCACGCTGCTCACAATGATGGTGGCGCCGCGCCTGATGCGGCTGACCGAAACGCGCAATTTGATATTCCTCGGCCTCTTCATCACCGCCGGCACGCTCTACGAGATGACGGGCTGGTCGCTCGATACGCAGCAGCACACCATCGTCATCACCAGCATCATCCAGGGCGTCGGTCTCGGCCTGCTGTTCGTGCCGATCACGTCCGTCGCGTTCCTGACACTGCCGGGACAGATGCGCAACGGCGCCGCAGCCATCACGACGCTGGTGCGCAACATCGGCTCGTCGATCGGCATCTCGATGGTGATCGCAAACCTGACCAGCAAAACGACCTACATGCATGAGCGGCTCGGCTCGAACATCACGCCGTTCAACAGTAATCTGCAATTTCCGGATATTGCCGGCGCCATCAACCTCGGCAGCGACACCGGCAAGGCCCTGCTCGACGGCCTCGTCACGCAGCAGGCGAATATGATCGCCTATCTGAACGACTTCAAATTGCTGATGTTCCTGACCATCGCCGCCATGCCGCTGGTGTTGATGATCGGCTCGACGCGAAAGAGCGGCCCGGCGGCGAAGGACGAAGAGGAAGTCATCCACGCCCTGGATTGACGGCACCACCACAAGCGGAGCGGTGGCCAACCTATTTCCCGGAAAATTCCTTGCGGATCTGTGCGCTGTGTTCGCCGAGCGCGGGAATCGGACCGTACTGGCGTGGCTCTTCAGGCCGAACCGGCGCGGGGGCCGGCGTCGACACCGGACCGGTCGGGGAGCCGATCGTAATGCGCCGCAGATGCGGATGCTGTGATAACAACCCGGTGTCGCTCACGCGGGCAAAGGCGATGTCGGCCGCGGACAGCTTTTCCTCCAGTGTCGCCACATCCATCGCGCCGAACGCAGCCTGCACGCGCGCATCGGTCTCGCCGCGCCGCCGGACCCGTTCGACATTGGTGCCGAACTGCGGATCGGCGGCAAGCGTCGCATCGTCCATGACCGTACTCGCGAGAATGCGCCACTCGCGGTCGTTCTGGATCGAAATGAGGATGTCGGCACCGTCGCGACTTTTGAACACGCCGTAAGGCGCGATCGATGGATGCGCGAGGCCAATGCGCTTCGGAGACTTGCCGCCCTCATGCTGCAGCAGCGGCACCGTCATCCATTCGGCCATCGAATCGAACAGCGACACGCTGATTGCTGCGCCTTCGCCGGTGCGACCGCGCTTGATCAGCGCTTCCAGGATCGCCTGATAGGCGTTCATGCCGGTGGCGATGTCGACCACCGACACGCCGACCCGTGAAGCCGCTTCCGGCCCGCCGGTGATCGACGACAGGCCGCTGTCGGCCTGAATCAGCAGATCGTAAGCCTTGCGCTGCGCGTATGGCCCGGCTTCGCCATAGCCTGAGATCGAGGCGCAGATCAGCTTCGGATAATCCTTGCGCAGGCGCTCGATGGCGAAACCGAGCTTGGCCAGTGCGCCGGGCTTGAGGTTCTGTACGAACACATCCGCCTTCGCCAGCATCGCTTCGAGCAGCGCCTTGTCCTCGGCCTTGGTCAGATCGAGGACCACAGACTCCTTGCCGCGGTTGAGCCACACGAAGTAAGCGCTCTCGCCATGGACGAGGTCATCGTAGCCGCGGGCGAAATCGCCCTCCGGCCGTTCGATCTTGATGACACGCGCGCCAGCATCGGCAAGCTGGCACGTGCACCGCGGCGCGGCCACCGCCTGTTCGACCGAAATGACGAGGATGCCTTCGAGAGGGAGAGACATATGCTTCTCAGCTTTCCAGGACGCGCGCGTTTTCGTGATGCCCTGCCTCCGCGACGAGAGCGTCAGTATGACCGCGGCAGACCCAGCACGTGTTCGGCCAGATACGACAGAATGAGATTGGTCGAGATCGGCGCCACCTGATAGAGCCGCGTTTCACGGAACTTGCGTTCGACATCGTATTCCTCGGCGAAGCCGAAGCCGCCGTGCGTCTGCACGCACATATCGGCGGCGGCCCATGACGCATCCGCGGCGAGGAGCTTTGCCATATTGGCCTCGGCGCCGAGATCCTCGCCCGCTTCGTATTTGCGGCAGGCCTCGTGGACCATGAGTTCGGCGGCGCGCATTTGAGCGTAAGCGCGCGCTATAGGAAATTGAACACCTTGATTCTGGCCGATCGGCCGGCCGAACAGCACGCGCTCCTTGGCGTAATCGCTGGCCTTCTTGATGAACCACTTGGCATCGCCAATGCATTCCGACGCGATCAGAATGCGCTCGGTATTCATGCCCGAGAGGATATAGCGGAAGCCCTTGCCCTCCTCGCCGATGAGATTCTCCGCCGGCACCCGAAGGTCGTCAAAGAAGACCTCGGTGGTGGCGTGGTTCATCATGGTGCGGATCGGCTTGATGGTGATGCTGGCGCCGCGCGCCAGTTTCATGTCCACCAGAAACACCGAAAGGCCCTCGGTGCGCTTCTTTACTTCTTCCTTCGGCGTGGTGCGGGCGAGCAGCAGCATCAGGTCGGAGTGCTCGGCCCGCGAGGTCCAGATCTTCTGGCCGTTGATGACATAGTGATCGCCCTCGCGCCGCGCCGTGGTGCGCAACGACAAAGTATCGGTGCCCGAGGTCGGTTCGGTCACGCCGAACGCCTGCAGTCGCAAATCGCCGCTGGCGATGCCGGGCAAATAGGCTTGCTTCTGCGCCGGCGAGCCGTGCCGCAAGATCGTGCCCATCGTGTACATCTGCGCATGACAGGCGCCGCCGTTGGCGCCGGCAGCATGCACCTCTTCCATGATCGCGGCAGCCGCCGACACCGGCAGGCCACTACCGCCATATTCTTCGGGAATCAGCGCGGCGAGATAACCGGCTTCAGTCAGCGCATTGACGAAGGCGGTCGGATAGGCGCGTTCGCGGTCGAGGTCCCGCCAGTATTCGTTGGGGAACTTGGCGCACAGGGCGCGCACGGATTCGCGGATGTCGGCGTATTTATCCTGCTGCCCGGTCATACGCTTCCTCTACTCTTTTATTTCGGCTCGCCCGTTATTGATGGCGATGACGTCCCGTTCCTTAACACGGGCACGGAAGGCGACAACAGAGCCGTCGCGCCAGATCTCGGTCCGGATGGTTTCGCCAGGAAAGACTGGCGCCGAAAACCGCACCGCCATGGTGGAGAGCCGGGCCGGGTCATAATCGCCCACAGTCTTCAGAAGCGCATGGCCGACGACGCCCATGGTGGCAAGGCCGTGCAGGATCGGCCGCGGAAACCCGGCCTCGCGCGCGAAGGTCGGCTCGGCATGCAACGGATTGCTGTCGCCGGACAAACGGTAAAGCAGCGCCATTTCCGGCCGCGTTGGCAAATCGCAAACGAGATCGGGGGCGCGATCGGGAATGGGATGCGGGGCCGGCGTGTCGCGGCGCACGCTGCCGGAATTGTCGCTGAAGCCGCCGTCGGCGCGGCAGAACGTGGTCTGCTTCAGCGTGGCGAGCAACGTGCCGGTCGCTTTATCGACGACGGTGCGGTCGTGATAGAGCAGCGCGCCCTTGCCCTCGCCTTTGTCGATTACGTCGACGACGCGTTCCTGCCCGATCACCGTTCCATGCGACGGGATCGGCGCGTGCAGGACGATCGTCTCCTCGCCATGGACGATATGGCTCCAGGTCAGACCAAACTCCGGCCGCAGCATCCACGAATAATCAAGACCGAGGACGACAGGGAAAGTCGGCAGAACCTTGAGGTTCTTTTCATAGACGAAGGCGAGCTCATCCTCGCTGGTCGGGTCGTAGCCCAGACCGACCCCCAGCGCGTATAGAATGCAATCCTTCGGGCCGTAGGCATGTTCGACCGCGGGAAGTTGCGCGGCGAGGAGTTTTTCGGCGTTGAGGGGCATGGAAATGCACTCTGCTGTCATACCCGCGAAAGCGGGCATCCAGTAATCGCAAGCGGCGCGATTTATCGCAACACCGGGGTTACTGGATCACCTGCTTCCACGGGTGATGACAGGATGAGTACTAATTGTCCGTGGCTTACTGGCCCCAGACTTCCTTCGACAGATCGACGATCATCTTGAGCTTGGCCCACTGCTCATCCTCGGCCAGCACATTGCCTTCCTCGGTCGAGGCAAAGCCGCACTGCGGCGACAGGGCGAGCTGGTCGAGCGCGACGAACTTGGTCGCCTCGTCGATGCGCTTCTTGATGTCTTCTTTCTTCTCGAGCGTGCCGGACTTCGACGTTACGAGGCCGAGCACCACGATCTTGTTGCCCTTGGGCAGGAAGCGTAGCGGATCGAAGCCGCCGGCGCGGTCAGTGTCGTATTCCAGGAAGTAGCCGTCGTAATTACACTTCTCGAGCAGGCTCTGCGCCACCGGCTCGTAGCCGCCCGACGAGATGAAGGTAGAGCGAAAGTTGCCGCGGCAGACATGGGTGGTGATCACCATGTCGGCGGGTTTGGCTTCCAGCGCCTTGTTGATGCACTTCGTATAGGTGTCCTGCAGGTGATCGACGTCGAGGCCGCGGTCACGCGCCTTCTTGAGTTCGTCCTGCGAGCACAGATAGGCCCAGGCCGTGTCGTCGAACTGCAGATAGCGGCAGCCGGCGGCGTAGAACGCCTTGATCGCCTTCTGATAGGCAACCGCGAGATCGTCGAAAATCGCATCGCGATTCGGATAGGCCGAGGCGGCAACCGAGCCCGGCTCGAGGCGGAAATGCATCACCGTTGGCGACGGGATGGTCATCTTCGGCGTGCGGCTGGTGTTCGCTTTGAGGAACTTGAAATGCTCCAGCATCGGGTGGTTCGGCGCGAAGTCGATCTTCCCGGTGATGCGCAGCACCTTCATCTTGGTCTGCATGCCCTGGAACTGGATGCCGTGATCGGAATCCACGACGTCGACGCCTTCCAGCATGCCGAAGAAATCGTAGTGCCACCACGAGCGGCGGAATTCACCGTCGGTAATGGCGTGAAGGCCGATCTCTTCCTGCTTCTTGATGATCTTGACGATCTCGGCGTCCTCGACCGCCTTGAGCTGAGCGTCGGTGATCTCGCGCTTCTCATGCTTCGCGCGCGCTTCCTTGATCGGCTGGGTGCGCAGGATGGAGCCGACCTGATCGGCCCGGAACGGCGGTTTGGTTCTTTGGGACATACGTTTCCTCCAACAATCGTCGTGGGATTTAGCCCCGCCCACGGCGTCAATTCGGGTGTGCCTTAGCACGGTGAGTGGGCGGCGTCAGCGGTTACGGAACTCGTCTTTGGTCATACGACGGCGCCGCGACGGATCAGGACGACGCCCGGTACCAGATTGCGGGTGCCCTGATTGCCGAGCGCCAATTGCAGATTTCGTTGCGCCAGCCGCGCGTGCTCGCGCATCAGCGCCTCGGCGCGCATGCCTTCGCGATCTTCGATGGCACGCACCACGCAATGGTGATGGTCCTGCGCAATAGTCAGGATGTGGCGCGCCTCGGGAAGCTTGGCCTGAACCATGACAAAGCCCGAGGGCGAGGCGAACGGCAGGTTCGAGACCCGTTCGATCTGGCGCCTGACGACTGGACTGTCGGCGGCCTCCGCCAGCAGCGCATGAAAACGGCCGTTGAGATCGACATATTCGGAGAAGTGATCGACGCTCAGGTCCGGCAATGCGGCGATGTCATCAATCTGCCGCAACACATTCTTCATGTCGCGGATGAGGCCACCGGGCACGCCGCGTTCGGCCGCGATGCGCGCGGCAAAACCCTCGACCATGCCGCGGAGATCGATGGCATCGTAAACGTCGCGCTCGGTAAAGGCCTTGATGGCGAAGCCGCCGGACGGGATCGCTTCGAGAAAACCCTCGTCCTCCAGGCGGACCAGCGCCATGCGGATCGGCGTCCGTGACATACCGAGACGATCGACCAGCGACAGCTCCGATACCCGATCGCCCGGCTTGAGCCCGCCGGACAGGATCAGGTCCCGCAGGGCGAGCTGGGCTTTGACGGTCTGGGACGAGGCGCGGTCGGGCTCGACAATGGGGGTGGGCACAGGTGGGCTCCTTTTTTTCTGCCCAATCCTTGAGGACACTGAAGAGCTTGTTGTATACGAGGCTCGGACCAAATGACAAATCCGGCCTCATTCCGGGACGGATTTTGCAAATTTATATGGTTTTAAGCAAGCGAGATCGAGCGGCTGTATACCGGCGGACTTTTTCGGCCCTGTACTGAGACCGTAGAAGGCCTCGCCCGACTGCTCGCAATCAAACGAAACACAAGCCCGCGGGAGTGAGACGATATGGCGAAAAATCTGGAAGAGAAGATCAAGGAGAGCGGCGAGATCGTGTCGATGATGCGGAATTCGCAGATCGGCGCCTATGTCTACCCGGTCGTCGCTCCCGAATTCACCAACTGGCGTGACGAGCAGGGCGCCTGGCGCGACACCTGCGTTTTGTTCGACCAGTCGCACCACATGGTCAATCTGTTCGTCGAAGGACCGGATACCGTCAAGCTGCTGTCCTACCTGTCGACCAACTCGTTCAAGAATTTCAACGTCGATCAGGCCAAGCAGTTTGCGCCCGTAACGCCCTACGGTCATGTCATCGGCGACGGCATCCTGTTCTATCTCGCCGAAAACAGCATGGTCTATGTCGGCCGCAACCCGGCCGCCAACTGGATCGAATTTCACGCCAAGACCGGCGGCTACAACGTCAAGACCACTTATGACGACCGCTCGCCGTCGCGCCCGATGGGCAAGCCGGTGACCCGCAGCTTCTATCGCTATCAGATCCAGGGCCCGAAAGCCCAGGACGTGATCAAGAAGCTCAACGGCGGCACGATGCCGGACATCAAGTTCTTCCGCATGGGCTACATCACCATTGCCGGCCGCAAGGTTCGCGCCCTGCGTCATGGCATGGCCGGCGCGCCGGGCCTTGAAGTCTGGGGCCCTTACGCCGAGGGCGACGACATCCGCAACGCCATCCTCGAAGCCGGCAAGGAATTCGGCATTGTGCCGGTCGGCTCGCGTGCCTACGCCACCAACACGCTGGAGTCTGGCTGGATCCCCTCGCCCGTGCCGGCGATCTACACCGGCGACAAGCTCAAGGCCTATCGCGAGTGGCTGCCGCTTTCGAGCTACGAAGCCAACGCCGCGCTCGGCGGCAGCTTCGTCTCGAAAAATATCGAGGACTATTACACGACGCCGTACGAGCTCGGTTACAACACCTTCACCAAATTCGACCACGACTTCATCGGCTCGGACGCGCTCAAGGCGATGGAAGGCAAAAACAAGCGCAAGAAGGTAACCTTTGCCTGGGAGAACAAGGACGTCGAGCGCATCTGGGCTTCGCAGCTCGCGCCCGCCGGCGAGAACTACAAGTTCATCGACCTGCCGCTGTCAAACTATGCCTCGTCGTCCTACGACGCAGTAATGAACGGCGGCAAGGTGGCCGGCGCCTCGATGTTCTCGGGCTATTCCTACAACGAGCGCAAGATGCTGTCGCTCGGCTGGGTCGAGGAAGAGTTCTCCAAGCCCGGCACCGAGCTAACGTTGGTGTGGGGCGAAGAGAACGGCGGCACCAAGAAGACCACCGTGGAGCGCCACAAGCAGACCGAGGTCAAGGTGATCGTTTCGCCGACGCCGTATTCGGCCGTGGTGCGCGAGGGCTACGAAGGCAAGTGGCGCCACCAGGCGGCGGAATAAGCACCGCTACGCGATCGCCGGACAAAAATGGCGCGGCACTCGAAAGGTGCCGCGCCGTTTGCTTGTGGCGAATTTGTTTCTCGTTATTTCGGATCCGCGGGCTGAAGGCCCGCAGCCCCGGCAGGACAGCCTGGCTTACGCCGCCGCGATTTCCTTCCCAGCCATCGCCGAACCGTACTCGGCCGTGGCGACAAGGTTGCCGAAGGTGAAATAGTGCGGCTGCACGTCGCCGACGGTCGCCTGCTCGGCGTTGAGCGCCTCGATGATGCGATCCGGGCCGACATTGCCGATCAACGCGCTGGCCGCGCCAGACATCAGGCCCTTCAACGAGGTGCCGACGCCACATCGCTTGGCGAAACGGAGCAGTGCCGGCACGCTGGTCGGGCCGACCATGCCGACGCTGACGGGTTGGGTAATGCCGGTGGCGCGCAGCTTCTTCAGCCAGGCGACAATGTCATCCGGCGAAAACGAGAACTGGCTGACGAGGCGCACCTCGAGCCCTTGCGCGACCGCCGCAGCGATCTTCTCGTCGAGCGAGGCGGCCAGGCGATCCGCGGGAATGGCCGGATGGCCTTCCGGATAAGCGGCGATGCCGATCTTCTCGATGCCGGCGTCGCGCAGCTTGCCCTTCTGGATCACCGCCAGTGCATCGGCGAACGGACCGACCGGATCGATGTCCCCGCCGATCACCAGCAGGCGGCGCACATCCGCTTCGGCATGCAGGCGTGCGAGGCGTTCCTGAAGCATCGCGACGCTCGGCAGCCGTCGCGCCGCGACATGGACGACCGGCTCAAGCCCTTTGCTGCGCGCATGAGCGGCGGCGGCGACCAGCTCATCCTCGGTCTGAGTCGGCACCGCGGTAATGTAGAACTCGGTGCCCTTCGGCACCGCCGCGGCGACGGCATCAATTTCGGCGGGCTTCGGCCGGGTCGTTTCGATCGAGAACCGGCGCGCGACGGTGGCGGACGCCGCTTTCATGTGCATGTTCACGTTCAATCCGTTTCGGTTGCGCGCCGCGATTACTGGCGGCGGCGCGAGATGACAAAGGATTCGTCGTAGAACCACAGGCCGCCGCGCTGCTGCAGCACCTCGCGCGTGGCGTCGACATAGCGTCGGTCGGAATTGATGTCCGACAGGCGATCGTCCTCCACTTGCGCGACATAGACCGCAGCATTCCAGGCCGCGAGCAAGGTCGAGGTGCCGATCGATGACGACACTTCCGACGGCAGCGTGTGCATGTCGTAGCGGAACAGCGAGCGCTGGTCTGAGTAGACATTGAAATTGAGATCGCGACCGGCCGAGCCGAGCTCCAGCTTGGTCTCCTTCAGGAGATCGTGGCGGCTGTGCATGAACGGGTTATCGTCAGGCCAGACCTTGTGAATAATCTCCATGCCGGGATCATTGCCATAAGACTGGATGGTGATCATGCGGCCGCCAGGACCGAGCGCGCGGGCGAGCGGGGCAAGAACGCGCTTGGCCTTGAACTCCAGCGAAGCACGGGCACGATAAGGCTGCGAGGCTATGACGAGATCGTAATCGGCATGCGAGCCGCCCGGCTTCGGGATCACCTGATCCAGCATGAAGCGGTGGTCGTTGCGATACAGTACCAGCACGACCGGCCGCTCGTAGACGGGATTGCCGCTGGTCGGCGATACCTTGGCCTTCCATGACTCGGCGAGGAACGGCTCGAGCGCGGTGATCTGCTCCTCGAAGGAATGCGCCGTGTTGCCGTCGAGCGCCACTTCCTTCCACACCATCGATGTCGCGGCCGACAGCGACTTGGCTGCAAGCCACGGCGCATCGGCGTAAGCAAGGTTGGTCAGGACGACGACCGTGGAGGGATGCTCCATGAAGCGGTCGGGCATCTTCTGCAAAGCGAGGCGCACGTCCTCGAGGCTGATTTCCTTGCCGACAATCTGGAACGGCATGGTCGGAAACTTGTGGTGCATCGAACGCATCACGCGCGTCAGCACCGTGCCATCGCCGACGCCGGCGTCGAACACCCGCACCGCCGGCGGGCGCGGATGGATGTTGTCAAGCTCCAGCGAGACGCGCTGCGCTACTTCCCATTTTTCGCTGCAGGTGTTCACGAACAGCAGATATTTCTGGCGATTATCGAAGAAGCGGAAGTTGCGCTGCGGATCGTCATTGTTGACTTGCGCGGAGGCCATTGGCGGCGCCTGCATTCTGATAACGGGAAGCGATTGAGCCGACGGCGCGTCGATGAGCAGGCGGCGCCGCGCCGTGTTGCCATCGCTGCCATGCGCCATGAAGGAGCGGATGCGGTCGAGCGTGTCGGTGGTGATACGGCCGCCATTGCGCAGGCGGCTGGCGAGCTTGCCGTCGTTGACGGCGCGGCGTCCGAATGTGGATTCGGCCAGACCGCGCTGACGGCAGAACTCAGCGATCTCCTGGAGGATGACCTCGTTCATCGGCGTTTCCCTTCAAGCGGCGGCCCTTGCCGGGCGCGCATGGCCGCTCATTTCTTGTCGTTTCCGGTGCGGCTCGATCGGCCGCTTGAGCGCCAGCCAAACAAACCGGGACGCACAACGTCAACGAAAAAATCGATAGAAAAAAGTTGGGCAAACATAGTGGGCGAAGCAACGCGCCGTAAATATATGTTTTATATCAGATAGATGATGAAATTACGTGCAACGGTAACTTTTTATCTCGACTGACAGTGGGCAGATTGCCCGTTTTCTCTAGCCAAAAATGGGCAAAGGTGGGCGCCACAATCGCGGCCACCAAAAAGGCGGGCACATGAAGTGCCCGCCCGATACAACACGGCAATAAGCGCCGCGTGGCGCTCTCAGACTTCGAAGAACACCGTTTCGTTGTCGCCCTGCATGTGGACGTTGAAACGGTAGACCGGGGGATCCCCCGCCTCTTTATGGGCAATCAAGGTGCCGCGGCGCTCCGCCGGCACCAGATTGAGTACCGGGTCGGCGGCATTGACGGTCTCGTCCGAGAAGTACAGCCGCGTGTAAACCTGCCGCAGCATGCCTCGCGAGAAGATGGCGACCACGATGTGCGGCGCCTGGTCCTTGCCGCCGGGGCCCGGCACCGCGCCCGGCTTGATGGTGTCAAACACGAACAAACCGGCCTTGTCGGTCGCCGAACGGCCGAAGCCCTTGAACTGGCTGTTGGGCAACGCGCGGGTGTCGCGCGCCGCAGCGTAACGCCCCTGCGCGTCGGCCTGCCAGATTTCGATCATGCAATCGTTGATCGGCGCGTTGTCGGCGTCGAACACGGTGCCGACGATACGGATGCGCGTGCCGGAGGCGTCAGGCGTGACAAGATTCGACTCGACGGAGTTCTTCCAACTGTAGTGGCCGTTCGGATCCCAGTTGCAGCGGCCCACCGGGGTGAGGCCATAAGCGAAGAACGGACCGACGGTCTGCGACGGCGTGATTTCGGACATGGGTGCGCGCTCTTCTTAATGGTGATCGTCGTTGTCGAGCGGGGTGGCCTCGCGGCCGCGCAGCACGATGTCGAATTTGAACGCCAATGCCCAGTCCGGCACGGTATTTTCCAGGTCGAAGGACGCCACCATGCGGTTGCGCGCCTTTTCATCCGTCACCGAATTGAAGATCGGGTCGTAGGGGAACAGATAGTCGCCCGGGAAATACATCTGGGTGACAAGGCGCGACACGAAAGAGTGGCCGAACACCGAGAAGTGGATGTGGTTCGGGCGCCAGGCGTTGTGGTGATTGCCCCACGGATAGGCGCCAGGCTTCACGGTGATGAACTTGTAGTAGCCGTTGTCGTCGGTAATCGTGCGGCCCGCACCGGTGAAGTTCGGGTCGAGCGGCGCCGGATGCTGATCGACATTGTGAACGTAACGGCCGCAGGCATTGGCCTGCCACAGCTCGACCAGCGCGCTCTTTACCGGCCGCTTGTCCTCGTCGAGCACCTGACCGTGAACAATGATGCGCTCGCCAAGCGGTTCGCCGGCGTGCTGCTTGGTCAGATCGTTATCGCCTTCCTGCACCGCATTGTGGCCATAGACGGGGCCGGTCAATTCGGACAGCGTATGCGGAATGATCATTAGCGGCTTGGTCGGCGAACGCTTGAGCGTGCTCTTGTAATTCGGCGTGAGATGTTTCGGGAAGCTCTCGAGACTCTTGGTCGGATAAATCAGCGCCACCTTGGTGATCCCCTCTCGATTAAACGCGCTCGATCGCCAGAGACACACCCTGACCGACACCGACACACATGGTGGCGAGCGCGAGCTTTCCAGCCTTTTCCTCCAGAGCATGCGCCGCCGTCAATGCCAGGCGCGCGCCGGACATGCCGAGCGGATGGCCAAGCGCAATGGCACCGCCATGCGGATTGACATGTTCGGCATCGTCGGGAAGTCCCAATTGACGCATGCAGGCAAGCGATTGCGAGGCAAAAGCTTCGTTGAGTTCGATGATATCGTAATCGCTAATCTTATGGCCGAGCCGCGCCATCAACTTCTGCGTCGACGGCACGGGGCCGATGCCCATCACGCGCGGTGGGACGGCAGCCGACGCCATGCCCAGAATGCGCGCACGCGGGGTGAGGCCATGTGCCTTCACCGCGGCGGCCGATGCAAGGATCAGCGCTGCCGCACCGTCATTGACGCCGGAGGCATTGCCAGCCGTCACAGTGCCGGGATTGCGAAATGGCGTCTTGAGTTTGGCCAGTTGTTCGAGCGTGGTTTCGGGGCGCGGATGCTCGTCCTTGTCGAACTTCACGATGTCACCCTTGCGGCCCGCGATCTCGACCGCAACGATCTCCTTGTCGAAATAACCCGACGCCATCGCCTTGCCGGCCTTCTGCTGTGAGCGCCAGGCGAAAGCGTCCTGGTCGGCGCGCGACACTTGATAGTCGGTAGCGACGTTCTCGCCGGTCTCCGGCATGGAATCGACGCCGTATTGCGCCTTCATCAGTGGGTTGATGAAACGCCAGCCGATGGTGGTGTCGTAAATCTCCGCCGCACGGGAGAATGCTTCCGTCGCCTTGCCCTGCACGAAGGGCGCGCGGGTCATCGACTCGACGCCGCCGGCAATAGCGAACTCCATCTCGCCGGCGCGGATGGCACGGGCGACATCGCCCACCGCGTTGAGGCCCGAGGCGCAAAGGCGGTTCACGGTCGCGCCCGGCACGGAGACCGGTAGCCCCGCGAGCAGCGCCGCCATGCGCGCGACGTTGCGGTTGTCCTCGCCGGCCTGATTGGCGCAGCCCAGCACGACTTCTTCGAGCTTTTCCCAATCCGCCTTCGCATTGCGGGCCATCAGCGCCTTGATCGGAATGGCGGCGAGATCGTCGGTGCGCACCTTGGCGAGCGAGCCGGCGTAACGGCCGATCGGTGTGCGAACCGCGTCGCAGATGAAGACGTCTTGCATGGTCAATTCCCTCATATGTCGTGCCTTGCAAAGGCGGCCGCGGTTTTAGGCTTCACCTCCGGCACGGTCAAACACCGGTCGGGCGATCCCGCCATGCCGCTCCGCACACCGGCGCGTGGGCAGACATCCCGTTTCGGCCCCATCGTGCGGGCTAAACGCCTTGTTCGGCCGATCTCGCAGTTGCGAAAGAGCCGGAAGATATAATTGTTGTCCTGGACAACAATATTGACCGGAGGCCGGTCCCCTGCCAGCATCCGGTTGCGGCGACCCAAACAACAATTTCGCCGTCTTACCCCTCGGGAGGGACCCCATGCTGAAAGCGATCAAGATCGCCACCGTATTCGGCGTTCTGGCTGCGGCGCCCGCGCTGGCTGAACAGAACGGCACCCTGCGCATCGGCGTCATGAATGACATGTCGAGCGTTTATTCCGACTTCCAGGGCCCGGGCTCAGTGCTCGCGGCGCAAATGGCGGTCGAAGACTTCAACAAGACATCGAAGCGGAAGGTCGAAGTGATCTCCGCCGATCACCAGAACAAGCCGGACATCGGCGCCGGCATCGCGCGCCGCTGGTTCGACACCGAGGGCGTCGACATGGTCGTCGACCTGCCAAACTCGGCCGTCGCACTCGCGGTCTCCGATATCGGCCGTGAGAAGAACAAGGTTGTGATCGGCTCCGGCGCCGGCACCGCGCTGCTCACCGGCGCGAAATGTTCGCCAAACTTCGTCCATTGGACCTACGACACCTGGGCATTCGGCCACGGCACCGCGAAGGGCGTGCTATCGCAAGGCGCCAAGACGTTCTTCTTTATCACCGCCGACTACGCCTTTGGTCATGACCTCGAGAAGCAGGCCTCTGATGAGATCAACGCTTCGGGTGGCAAGATCGTCGGTGCCATCCGCCTGCCGCTCGGCACCAACGACTTCTCGTCAGCCCTGCTGCAGGCCCAGGCCTCCAAGGCCGACGTGATCCTGCTCGCTAATGCCGGCGGCGACACCGTCAACACCATCAAGCAAGCCGCCGACTTCAAGATCGGCGAGAAACAGAAAGTCGTCGCGCTGATCTTCGACCTGCAGAGCGTGCCGGCGATCGGCCTTGCGACCGCCCAGGGCCTGCAGGCCATCAACGCCTGGTACTGGGACCAGAGCGACGGCGCGCGCGATTTCGCCAAGCGCTACGCCGCGCGCCACAACAAGAAAATGTATCCGAACCACATGCAGGCCGGTGTCTATTCGGCGACGCTCGCCTACCTCAAGGCTGTCGATAAGGCGGGTTCGCCGGCCGACGGCAAGGCTGTGGTCGATGCCATGAAGGCAACGCCGGCCGACGAGCCGGTCTACGGCAAGGTCGAAATCCGGCCCGACGGCCGCGCCATCCACCCGCTCGTATTGCTGCAGGTGAAGGCGCCCGCCGACTCGAAGAGCGAGTGGGATGTGTTCAAGATCGTCGGCACTATCCCGACCGACAAGGCGTTCCGCCCGCTCAATGAAGGCGGCTGCCCGCTGGTCAAGGCCAATTGATCCAAGAACTGCGGACGCACAGGTCCATCGCAACCGATACGCCGCTGCCGCACCCCGGCAGCGGCGGTATTCGCAATCAAGGAGCGAGCGCGTGAATTCGAACCGAGTGCCCTTCGCCAGCCTGCCGCCGTCGCTCACCGCCGAGCGGCAAGGTCCGGTTGCGATTCTCAAGCTCAACCGCCCGCAGAAGCGCAACGCGCTCGACGACGGCACCGTGATCGGCATCGACGCGTTCTTCGCGGCGTTGCCGGACGACATCCGCGCCGTCGTAATCGCCGGCGAGGGCGAGCATTTCTGCGCCGGTCTCGATTTGTCGGAGTTGCAGGAGCGCAATATCCACGAGGGCATTACCCATTCCGCTCTCTGGCACCGCGCCTTCGAGAAGATCCAGTTCGGCAAGGTGCCGGTAATCGCCGTTCTGCATGGCGCCGTTGTCGGCGGCGGACTCGAACTCGCCTCCTCCGCGCATATTCGCGTCGCCGACCGCTCCACCTATTACGGCCTGCCCGAAGGCAGCCGCGGCATCTATGTCGGCGGTGGCGGCTCGGTGCGCATACCCCGCCTGATCGGCGTCGCGCGCATGATGGACATGATGCTGACCGGCCGCACTTATTCCGCGGAGGACGGCCAGATCATGGGGCTCTCCACCTACCTGACAGAATCCGGGGAAGGTCTCGCCAAGGGCATTGAACTCGCGCAACGCATCGCCACCAACACACCGATGACGAATTTCGCCATTACCCATGCGCTGCCGCGCATCGCCGAGGCCGCGCCCGCGACCGGCTTCGCCATGGAGTCGCTGATCTCATCCATCGCGCAGGCCGATCCGGAAGCAAAGAACCGCCTGACGGCCTTTCTCGAAGGCCGTGCCGGCAAAGTGAAGCGCCCCGACTAGAGGACAGGCCGTGCCGGTGACAAAGCCTCTTACGTCTCCGCCTGCTCCATTGCGCGCCGTGCAGCTCGGCGCGCTGGATGCTGTCGTCGATCGTCGGCCCGATGGCACCATCTACCTCCGCAGCCGGCAGGCGCTAGAGAATTTTCACGACACCATCGGGCAGTCGCTCGAACACTGGGCCAGAGTCGCGCCCGATCGCGTCTATCTGGCGCAGCGCGGCACCGACGGAAACTGGCGCAAGCTCACTTACGCCGAGACGCTCGACCAAGTTAAGCGCATCGGCGCGGCGCTGCTGCGCCGCGGACTGTCGACGGACAGACCGATCGTCATTCTTTCAGGAAACGACATCGAGCATGCGCTGCTTGGCCTTGCCGCGATGATGGTCGGCATCCCCTACGCGCCGATTTCGCCGGCCTATTCGCTGAT
Organism: Undibacter mobilis; assembly: GCF_003367195.1. NCBI lineage: Bacteria > Pseudomonadati > Pseudomonadota > Alphaproteobacteria > Hyphomicrobiales > Nitrobacteraceae > Undibacter > Undibacter mobilis. The sequence goes on from NZ_QRGO01000001.1 coordinate 919,380, forward strand.
GTCGAGCGACTTCGGCAAACTGCGCATGATCATCGAGCTGTTGACGCCCGGCATGGTGTTCGCTGCCGACGGCATGGCGTTCGGCCGCGCGCTCTACGCCACCGTGCCGGACAACATCGAACTCGTCGTGACGAAAAATCCGTTGGGAGACCGGCCGACGACCTTGTTCGCCGATCTCATGGGTGCCGATGACGCGGGCGGCATCGCGGCGGCCCGCGCGCAAGTCGGGCCCGACACCATCGCCAAATTCCTGTTCACCTCGGGCTCGACCGGCACGCCGAAGGCGGTGATCAACACCCACCGCATGCTCAGCTCCAATCAGGCGATGCTGCGCGGCAACCTGCCTTTCGTGAAAGACGAGCCGCCGGTCATCGTCGACTGGCTGCCGTGGAGCCACACCTTCGGCTCCAACCACAATTTCAATCTGGTGCTGGTGAACGGCGGCTCGTTCTACATCGACGACGGCAATCCGACGCCGCCCGGCGTGCCGAAGACAGCACGCAATCTGCGCGACATCGCCCCGACCATCTATTTCAACGTGCCCAAGGGCTTTGAGGCGCTGATTCCGCATTTCCGCGCCGACGAGGCGCTGCGCCGCAACTTCTTCAGCCGGCTGAACGTCTTGTTCTATGCCGGCGCCGGTCTCAATCAGGCCACCTATGACGAGATGAACGACATCGCAGTGGACACGACCGGCGAGCGCGTCATCTTCATTTCCTCGCTCGGCTCCACCGAAACCGCCCCGGCAGCTTTGGCTTGCACCTGGGATTTCGGGCGCCCCGGCAATATCGGCCTGCCGTGCCGCGGCGTCGAACTCAAACTGGTGCCGAACGAGGGCAAGCTGGAGGCGCGGCTGCGTGGTCCGCACATCACGCCCGGCTACTGGCGGCACCGCGAACACACCGAAGGCGCGTTCGACGAAGAAGGCTTCTACAAGCTCGGCGACGCGCTCAAGTTCGCCGACCCGAACGATCCCGATAAAGGCCTGCTGTTCGACGGCCGCATCGCTGAAGACTACAAGCTCTCGACCGGCACTTGGGTCAGCGTCGGGCCGCTGCGCGGCCGTTTCGTCGATCACTTTGCGCCCTATGTGCGCGATGTGGTGCTGGCCGGCGCCGACCGCGACTATATCGCAGCGCTGGTATTTCCTGACGTCGAGGCCTGCCGCAAGCTCGCCGGCCTCGGACCCGACGCGACGCCGGCCGAGATCGTCGCCGCACCGACCGTGCGCCTGTTGTTCGCCGAGCAGCTTTTTGCGCTGGCGGCAGACAGCAAAGGCTCGTCGACACGCGTCGAGCGCATCATTCTGATGGCGGAGCCGCCGTCGATGGACAAAGGCGAAGCCACCGACAAAGGCTCGATCAACCAGCGCGCGGTGCTCGGTACCCGCGCCGCGCTGGTCGAGGAGCTTTATGCCGAAACGGCATCGCCGAACGTGATCCGGAGCGATAGTTGACCATGAACATCTCCGCACCCCTGCAAACGGCGAAGACCCGCGCCGTGAGGCTCGGGCCGCAGGCGGTCGATATCGAACGCCGCGTCGATGGCTCAATGATTCTGCGCTCGCCGGACCAACTCGGGCCTTATCCAACCGAGATGACCGAGCGTCTGGAATACTGGGCGAGACATACGCCCGATCGCGTCTTCATGGCGCAGCGGGCCGGCAAAGGCGACGACGGCTGGCGCACCATCACCTATGCGCAGGCGCTCGATCACGCCCGCCGCATCGGCACGGCGCTGCTCAAATACAATCTCTCCGCCGAGCGGCCGATCGTCATCCTGTCCGGCAACGACCTCGAACATGCAATGCTAGGCCTGGCCGCGATCTATGTCGGCGTCGCTTATGCGCCGATCTCGCCGGCCTATTCGCTGGTCAGCCAAGATTTCGCGCGGCTGAAATCGATTTTCGAGTTGATCACGCCCGGCCTCGTTTTCGCCGCCGACGGCAAAGCCTTCGCCCGCGCCATCGACACCATCGTGCCAAAGGATGTGCCGGTGGTGGTGACGCGCAACCCGATCGAAGGCCGCACGACCTTGTTCTCGGCGCTGAGCGCCGAACCTACCGCTGCAGTCGATGCCGCGCACGACAAGGTCGGGCCGGACACCATCGCCAAGTTCCTGTTCACCTCGGGTTCCACCGGCACTCCGAAATGCGTGATCAATACGCAGCGCATGTTGTGCGCCAACCAGGTGATGCTGCGGCAGAGTCTTGCTTACTTTCAGGACGAGCCGCCGATCATTCTGGATTGGGCGCCATGGCATCACACGGCCGGCGGCAATCACGATGTCGGCCTGGTGCTTTATAACGGCGGTACATTCTATATCGACGAGGGCAAGCCGCTACCCGGCGCCATCGACGAGACCGTGCGCAACCTGCGCGAGATCGCTTCGACCTGGTACTTCACGGTGCCGAAGGGTTACGAGGCGCTGCTGCCTCATCTGCGCGCCGATGCCGAACTGCGCCGCATGTTCTTCAGCAAGGTGAAGGTGTTGTGGTTCGCCGGCGCGGGTCTGGCACAACATGTGTTTGACGAGATCAATGCGCTGGCGGTCGAGACTTGCGGCGAGCGCGTACAGTTCCTCACCGGCTTTGGCTCGACCGAAACCGCGCCCTGCGCACTGGCGCGCACATTCTATCACCCGAACTCGACCAATATGGGCCTGCCCGTGGCCGGGCTCGAACTCAAGCTGGTGCCCACCGAAGGCAAACTGGAAGCACGCGTGCGTGGGCCCAACATCACACCGGGCTACTGGCGCCAGCCGGAATACACGAAGAACGCCTTCGACGACGAAGGCTTCTACAAGCTCGGCGACACCTTCAAATTCGCCGACCCGGACGATCCGACGCAAGGCCTGTTGTTCGACGGCCGCATCGCCGAGGATTTCAAGCTGTCGTCCGGCACCTGGGTCAATGTCGGACCACTGCGAGCGCAGTTCATCGACGCCTTCAAGCCCTTCGTGCGCGATGTGGTGTTTGCCGGTCTCGACCGCGATTATCTCGCGGCACTTGTGTTTCCCGACGTCGACGCCTGCCGCAAGATCCTGCATCGCGCGCCAGACACGCCGGCCGATCAGATCGTGCAGCATTACGACGTGCAGCAACATTTTGCCGCGATGCTGGCCAAGATGGTCGCCGCCTCGACCGGCTCGTCGAACCGCGTCCAGCGCATCATGCTGATGACCGAGCCGCCGTCGATGGATACCGGCGAGATGACCGACAAGGGCTCGATCAACCAGCGTGCCGTGCTGAAGAATCGCGCCGATCTCGTTGAAGAGCTTTATGCCGACGCGGTATCTCCGCGCGTGATCCGCTTTTAAGGGAGTGAGCCAGTGACCAACAAACCCGCCGGTATCGGCGCGACCTACGACGACGCCTGGCTGATCGACGGCGCGCGCACACCCTTCGTCGATTACAACGGCGCACTGGCGCCAATTTCGCCGATTGACCTCGGCATCAAGGCCGCGCGCGAGGCGCTGAAAAAATCCGGTGTGTCGCCCAAGGACGTCGGCACAGTGATTGCCGGCTCGATGGCGCAGGCTTCGTTCGACGCCTACATGCTGCCGCGCCATGTCGGGCTTTACGCCGGTGTGCCGCAGGAGACGCCGGCCCATCTGGTGCAGCGCGTTTGCGGCACTGGCATCGAAGTGATCGCGCAAGCATCAGACACGACTTCGCTCAAGCGCGCCGATCTGGCTTTGTGCGTCGGCGCCGAGAGCATGAGCCGCAACCCGGTCGCGTCCTATACCGGCCGCGGCGGCTTTCGCCTGGGTCAGGTCGATTTCAAGGATTTCCTGTGGGAGGCGCTGCTCGATCCCGGCGTCAACTGCACCATGGGCGACACCGCCGAGAACCTGGCCAAGCAGTACCAGATCACGCGCCCCGAGGTGGACGCTTATGCCGCGCGGTCCTTCGAGCGCGCCGTCAAGGCCGCCGAATTCCGCGCTGGCGAAATCGCACCGGTGACGACGGAGAAATTCGAGATCGATGGCATGAATGCGCGCGGCATTCGTGTGAAGGAAGACGTAACCAGCGACACGCATGTGCGTCCCTCGACCATCGAGCAACTCGCCAAGATCAAGCCGGCCTTCGGCGGCGTGCAGACCGGCGGCAATTCGTCGGCCATCGTCGATGGCGCCGCCGCGGTGCTGGTGTCGTCGAAAGCCTACGCCGACAAGAACGGCAAGAAGCCGCTCGCGCGCATCATTGCCAGCGCCGCTGTCGGCGTGCCGCCGGAGATCATGGGCATCGGACCGGTACCGGCGATCAAGGCCGTGATCGAGCGCGCCGGGCTTAAGTTGGAAGATATCGGCCGCTTTGAGATCAACGAGGCCTTCGGCGCGCAGGTGATGGCCTGCGCTCGCGCCCTCGGCCTCGACGAGAACAAGCTCAACGTCAATGGCGGCGCCATCGCCATCGGCCACCCGCTGGGCGCCACGGGTATCCGCCTGACCCTGACGCTGGCCCGCGAACTCAAGCGTTCCGGCCTGCGTTATGGTATCTCGTCGGCCTGCATCGGCGGCGGTCAGGGCATTGCGCTGCTGATTGAGAATACCGAGGCGGTATAAGACATCACAGCGGAGTAGGCGAAGATGGACATCAAGGGACAGGCCGCAATCGTGACCGGCGGCGCTTCGGGGCTGGGCGCCGCGACAGCGCGCGTGCTGGCCAAAGCCGGCGCCAAAGTCGCCGTGTTCGATCTCAACGAGAAAGCCGCCAACGACATCGCCAACGAAATCGGCGGCATCGCCTTTGCCTGCGACGTGACCCTCGATAAAGGCGCCAGCGCCGCGATCAACGCCGCCGCCACGGTGCATGGTCCGGCGCGCGTGCTGGTCAACTGCGCGGGTATCGGTCCGGCCAAGCGGATCGTCGGTAAAGACGGCCCGATGCCTCTCGAGGATTTCGAACGCGTTATCAAGGTCAATCTGATCGGCAGCTTTAACATGATGCGGCTGGTCGCGGCCGGCATGCAGGCGGCCGAACCGCTGCCCGGCGGTGAACGCGGCGTCATTATCTCCACTGCTTCGGTCGCCGCCTTCGAGGGCCAGATCGGCCAGTCGGCCTATGCGTCGTCCAAGGGTGCGGTCGCGGCGCTGACGCTGCCGGCTGCGCGCGAGTTCGCGCAATTCGGCATTCGCGTCTGCGCCATCGCGCCGGGCATTTTCTCCACACCGATGCTCAAGGGTCTGCCGCAGGAAACCCAGGATTCACTCGGCGCTTCGGTGCCGTTCCCGAAACGGCTCGGCGAACCGGCGGAATATGCCAAACTGGCGCTGCACATCGTCGAAAACGGCTATCTCAACGGCGAAGTGATCCGGATCGACGGCGCGCTGCGCATGGCGCCGCGCTAAGCGCCGCCAGCGCATGAGTGACGCCGCCCACATTGTCGATCTCTACGAGCGCAAGGCGCATGATTGGGCCGCCGACCGGCGGCGGTCAGGCCGCTTCTTCGAGCAAAGCTGGCTTGATCGTTTCCTGAGTCTCGCTCCAAAGGACGGCGCCATTCTCGATATCGGCTGCGGCTTCGGCCGGCCGATTGCGGCCTATCTGATCGCGCAGGGCTTCGCGGTGAGCGGTATCGATTCATCGATGACCATGATCGATCTCTGCCGGCGTGACTTCCCCGATCAGGACTGGCGCGTCGCCGACATGCGGACCCTCGATCTCGGCCGCCGTTTCGCTGGTATCCTCGCCTGGGACTCGTTCTTCCATCTCACCTATGACGATCAGCGCCGCATGTTCCCGCTCTTCGCCGCCCATGCGCTGCCGGGAGCGCCTTTGATGTTCACCAGCGGACCTGAGCACGGCGAAGCCATCGGCAATCTGCATGGCGAGCGGCTCTATCACGCCAGCCTCGCCCCGGACGAGTATCGCGCGCTGCTCGCCGCCAACGGATTTGCCGTGATCGAAGCCCGCATGAACGACCCCGATTGCGGCGGGCACAGCGTTTGGCTGGCGCGGCACACAGAAGGTCGCTAAGAAACAAGAACCATGGCCTATACCAACACGCGAAACCTGCGCATCGAATGGGGCGACTGCGACCCTGCAGGAATCATCTTCTATCCCAACTATTTTCGCATTTTTGACCACTCGACCGCCATGCTGTTCGAGGCTGCGCTCGGCATGACAAAGCACGAGATGTTCAAGAAGCTGGAATTCGAGGGCTGGCCGCTGATCAAGACTCAGGCCCGCTTCCTCAAGCCGACCCGCTTCGGCGACGACTGCGTCGTGGAAAGCACCGTAAATTTCGGACGCTCGTCCTTCGAAGTGGCCCACCGGCTGAGCTGCAATGGCGCGGTGTGCGCGGAGGCGAACGAGAAGCGGGTATGGACGGTGCGGGATGCGAGTGGGCAGCTCAAATCCCATCCCATTCCCGACGCGGTGCTGGCGAAGTTCGCATAGGCCTTGGTGTGACGCGTTTCATTGACGCGAACCGGCCCCCGCCCGCTCGACATCGCTCCGACCCCTATACCGCCGCGCGATGATACGCATAGGCCGCAACCGCTGGCGTGCGTTGTCAGCATTGCGCCGCTCGCGTAGAACGCCAGCCAACCGCTAAACAATATTCCGCAGTCCGAAAGTCCGGATTTGCACGTCACGGAAGGAAGCCCATGCGTATCGACGCCTATACCCATTTCCTGCCGAGCCGGATGTTTCAGGCGCTGATCGACAGCGGCTACCCCGATATCGGCAAGCGCATGCGCGAGGTGCCGTGCATTCATGACCTCGATATCCGCAAGAAGGTGGTCGACACTTTTCCGGACTATGCGCAGATCCTGTCGCACGGCATGCCGCCGCTCGAAGTGTTCTGCAAGGGTGACGGCGCCAAGGTCGAGGAATATGCGCGGCTGATCAACGATGAGTTCGTCGAGATCATCGACAAGAACCGCGATCACTTTCCCGGCTGGGTGGCGCAGAGCGCGCTTGGTGCGCCGGACGCCGGCGTTGCCGAAGCGCGGCGCGCCATCAAGAACGGCGCCCTCGGCGTGCAGATCTATACCAACGTCGCCGGCGTGCCGCTCGACGATCCGAAGTTCGAGCCGTTCTTTGCCGAGATGGAAAAGCTCGACAAGCCGATCTGGCTGCATCCGGCGCGCGGCGCCAACGTGCCCGACTATCCGACCGAGAAGACCTCGAAGTTCGAAATCTGGTGGGCCTTTGGCTGGTCCTACGAGACCGGCGCGGCCATGGCGCGGCTCGTGTTCTCCAAGCTGATGGACAAGTATCCGAAGCTCAAGATCATCACGCACCATTTCGGCGGCATCGTTCCGATGCTGGAAGGCCGTATCGGCCCGGGCTGGGATCAGCTTGGCTCGCGCACTTCCGGTGAGGATCTCGGCAAGCTGCTCGGCGAATTGAAACACCGCCCGCTCGATTATTTCAAACACAGGTTCTATGCCGACACCGCGACCTTCTCCTCGCGCGCCGGTGTCGATATCGGCCTCAAGTTCTTCGACCACGACAAGATCGTGTTCGCGTCCGACTGCCCGTTCGATCCGGAGAAAGGCACGATGTACACGCGGGATGCCATCAAGTTCATGGACGAGGTCGATTTGCCGAAGGCGACCCGCGAAGCAATCTGGCACGGCAATCTCGAGCGCATCACCGGCACCAAGCTGGTGAAGTAGGCGTTTCGCAGGGCAGGTGCCGATCATGGCTGAACGTAAACCCGTCGTCATTGCCGGCGCCGGCCCCACCGGGCTGATGTGCGCGCTCGCTTTGCGCCAGCAAGGCATTCCCGTCGTGTTGCTGGAAGCCGAGGAAACGCTGACGCACGACCTGCGCGCCGGCTCGTTCCACCCGCCGACGCTGGAGATGATGGCGCCCTACGGCATCACCGAGAAGATGCACGAAACCGGCATCAAGGTGCGCCACTGGCAGATCCGCAACCGGCCGGGCGATCTGGTTGCCGAGTTCGATCTCAACCTGCTCGCCGATGTCACGCTCTATCCCTACCGCCTGCATCTTGAGCAGCACCGGCTGACGCCGATCCAGCTCGATCTTCTGCGTCAGGAAGGCGGCGCCGAGATTCACTTCGGTCATGCCGTCACCGGTTATACGCAGAGCGACGATGGCGTGACGGTGACGACCAGCGGCCCGTCGGGCGACCGCCGCTTCGAGGGCTCATGGCTGATCGGCGCCGATGGCGGCCGCAGCGTCGTGCGCAAGGGCCTCGCCATCGATTTCGAGGGCTTCACCTGGCCAGAGCTGTTCGTGGTGGTGTCGACGCCCTACGACTTCGGCCAGCACGGTTTTGCCTTCAACTGCTACATTGCCGATCCGGTGGAATGGGGTGCGCTGTTCAAGGTGCCGGATGCCGGCCCGCCGGGCCTGTGGCGCCTCGCTTATCCGGTCAATCCCGAGGAGAGCGACGAGGTGCTGCTGTCGCCCGAGCGCGTCGAAGCCGCCTTGCAGAACCTGATGCCGAAACAGGGCGCCTACGACATCCTCTATAAAAGCACCTATCGGGTGCACCAGCGCGTTGCCTCATCGTTCCGCGTCGGTCGCGTGCTGCTGGCCGGCGACGCCGCACATCTCAACAACCCGCTCGGCGGCTTCGGCCTCAACAGCGGCATCCACGACGCCATCAACCTCTGCGACAAGCTCAGCGCCCACTGGCACGGCGACGGTGGCGAGGACCTGCTCGACCTCTATTCGCGGCAGCGACGCTTCGCCACAATCGAGCAGGTGCAGTCGATGTCGATCCGCAACAAGCGGATGATGGAAGAGCGCGACCCGGCGATCCAGCGCCAGCACCTTGAGGAAATGGTCGCGGTCGCCAGCGACCCGGAAAAGGCCCGAGCCCATGTGCTCAATACCTCGATGATCCTCGGCCTCCAGCGCGCGAATGAGATGATTTAGCGGGGAAATAAGACCCCGCAGGGCTTAAATGACCCGCTCAACTGGGCTATTTTGCCCAGATGTCTCAGCCTCAGACCATCGGACTTTCGGAACCGGAAACGCCGCCCGACGCGACGCCGCCGGAAAAACTGTCGCCGATGCTGGAGCAATATATCGAGATCAAGACCGCCAACCCGGGCTCGCTGCTGTTCTACCGGATGGGCGATTTCTACGAGCTGTTCTTCGAGGATGCCGAAGTGGCGAGCCGCGCGCTCGGCATCGTGCTGACCAAGCGCGGCAAGCATCAGGGCCAGGACATCCCGATGTGCGGGGTGCCGATCCACCGCTCGGATGAATACCTGCACCGGCTCATCGCGCTCGGCCATCGCGTCGCGGTGTGCGAACAGCTCGAGGACCCGTCCGAGGCCAAAAAGCGCGGCTCCAAAAGCGTCGTGAAGCGCGACGTCGTCCGCCTCGTCACACCCGGCACGCTGACCGAAGACACCTTGCTCGATGCGCGGCGCAATAATTATCTGCTCGCCATCGCGCGGGCGCGGCTGTCGTCGGTCGGCACCGAGACACGCTTCGGCCTCGCCTGGATCGACATGTCGACCGGCGAATTCCGCATCACCGAATGCGACCGCATCATGCTCTCGGCGGAAATCGCGCGGCTGGAGCCGGGCGAAATTCTCATTTCGGATTCGCTCAATACCGATATCGAGCTTATTCCGCTGTGGCGCGAACTGCCGGCGGTAACGCCGCTCGGCCGCGACGTGTTCGACAGCGCGACCGCGGAGCGTCGTCTCACCTCATTCTTCGCGGTCGCGACCAGCGACGGTTTCGGCGCGCTGACCCGGCTCGAAATCACCGCCGCGGCCGCCGCCGTGACCTACATCGAGCGCACCCAGATCGGTCAACGGCCGCCCTTGTCGCCGCCCCTGCGCGAAGCCGTCGCCTCGACCATGGCGATCGACCAGGCGACGCGCGGCAATCTCGAACTGATGCGGACCTTGTCGGGAGAACGCCGCGGCTCGCTGCTCGATTGCATCGACCGCACCGTTACCTCGGCCGGCTCTCGCCTGCTGGCACAACGCCTATCGGCGCCGCTCACCGACGTGAATGCGATTGCCCGGCGGCTCGACGCGGTGGCCTGCTTCGTTGACGACGTTGCGGCGCGCGCCGATACCCGCTCGCGTCTGGCGGCCGCGCCCGATCTGGCTCGCGCGCTGACCCGCATCGCGCTGCAGCGTGGCGGTCCGCGCGATCTGGCCGCCGTCCGCGACGGCATCGCCGCCGCCCATGAACTGGCCCGCGCACTCGCCGCCATCAAGGACGCGCCGGACGAGATCGCCGATGCCCTCGGCCATTGCCGCAAGGTCGATTTTGCGCTCGCCGACGAGCTTGGCCGCGCACTCGGCGACGAACTGCCACTCATCAAGCGAGACGGCAGCTTCGTCCGCGAAGGTTACGACGCCGCGCTCGACGACAACCGCGCGCTGCGTGACGAGTCGCGCCGTGTCATCGCGGCATTGCAGGCGCGCTATGCCGACGAGACCGGGGTCAAGGCGCTCAAGATCAAGCACAACAACGTGCTCGGCTATTTCGTCGAGGTGACGGCGCTCAACGCCGACAAGATGCTGCAGCCGCCGCTGAACGCCACCTTCATTCATCGCCAGACCCTGGCGGGACAGGTGCGTTTCACATCCACGGAGCTGGGCGAACTGGAGGCCAAGATTGCCAGCGCCGCCGACCGCGCGCTTGGCCTCGAACTCGACATTTTCGAACGGCTCTGCGCCGCGGTGATCGCGCAAGGCAATGCCATCAAGCAATGCGCCGAAGCGCTGGCGCGCCTCGACGTCGCTTCAAGCCTGGCGGCGCTCGCCGCCGAGCGCGGCTTCGCGCGGCCGCTGGTCGATGACAGCCTCACTTTCGCGATCGAGGCCGGACGCCATCCGGTGGTCGAGCAGGCTCTGTCGCGGGACGGCACGCCCTTCGTCGCCAATGACAGCGATCTCTCGCCACCCACTGAGGCGCAAGCCGGCCGCATCTGGCTCATCACCGGCCCGAACATGGCCGGCAAATCGACCTTCCTGCGCCAGAACGCGCTGATCGCCATTCTGGCGCAAATGGGTTCGTTCGTGCCGGCGAAAGCCGCGCATATCGGCGTCATCGACCGGCTGTTCTCGCGCGTCGGCGCCGCCGACGATCTGGCGCGCGGCCGCTCGACCTTCATGGTCGAAATGGTCGAGACCGCCGCCATTCTCAATCAGGCCGGCAATCGCGCGCTGGTCATCCTCGACGAGATCGGCCGCGGCACCGCGACTTTCGACGGCCTCTCGATTGCCTGGGCCACTGTCGAACATCTGCATGACATCAACACCTGCCGTGCGCTGTTCGCGACGCATTATCACGAGCTGACCGCACTGTCGGCGCGCCTGCCCCGCCTGCACAACGTCACCATGAAGGTGAAGGAATGGAAGGGCGACGTCGTGTTTCTGCACGAAGTCGTCGCCGGGGCTGCCGACCGCTCATACGGCATTCAGGTGGCCAAGCTTGCCGGACTGCCGCCCAGCGTGATCGAGCGCGCCAAAGTGGTGTTGGCCAAGCTCGAACAGGAAGACCGCGCTGCGCCGAAAGGCTTCGAAGACCTGCCGCTGTTCGCGGCGAACTATCAGCCTCCGGCCCCGTCATCTGAACCAACGCATGAACGCCTGATCGCCGCCGTCGCTGCAATCAATCCCGATGAGATGTCGCCGCGCGAGGCGATGGAGGCTTTGTACAATCTGAAAGCCAGGCTGCGCGAGACGGATAAGCAATAACTGTCATGCCCCCGCGAAAGCGGGGGCATGACAGTTAACGCTTCCTGTTCTTCCATAGCCACAACAGTCCGTTCCACGCGATGCCGATGGCGAGGCCGATCAGATAGGCCCACCACACGCCGATGACTTCGGCGAGCAGGTGTACCGCCAGCAGGCTGAACGTCAGGCCGATCAGCGGCGCCTGCAGATGCGCCGCCACACTCGCCGCCGCAGCGCCCCCCGCGCGCGTGTAAAGAATGATGAAGAACGAACTCATCGCCACCGGGAAGAAGGCGAAAACGCCGGAGAAGTACGAACCGATCGACGAACTCAGGGCTGTGACGAGGACAACAGCAAGCGTCGCCACCCCGGCCCGCCAGGCCAGATCGCGTCCGGACACGGCAACGCGCGCCCTCGCCTTGACCTCGCCGACAAGGCGCAAACCGATATAGATGGCCACCGGATAGACGATCGCGTTGGCCAGCAAGGCCGTCGACACCGTCCACGGCACGAGCCGTGAAAGGAATACACCGGCAAGCCACACCGCCAGCGCGCCGCCGAGGCTGGGCAGCAGCCGGTAACGCGGCGCCAGCACGGCGAAGGTCAGCGCGAAGATCGGACAGACCGCGTTGGCCACCATACTTCCGATCGTGCTCTGGGCGATGAAATGGGCATCGTGCTCGATGGCAAGGAGGATCATCGCCGCGCCGCCCGCGGTCGGCAGTGCGGCGATCAGCGCGCCAATGAACGGTCCGGAGCGTTCGACGATCACCGAAGCGACGACGACAATGCTCGCCGTCATGACGATCTTGAGGGCGAGACCGAGCCAGAACAGCGGCGAGACCAGAACCGCGCTCATGCCGTTTTCATCCGTCGCTGTGCGTAAAAGATCAGAAGATTGAAGCCGACCGAGATGGCCAGCGTCAGAAGTAACGACCATACCGAGCCGAGCGCATCCGCTACCAGATGCAGCACCAACATGGCGACGGCGAAACCACCCAGGCCGACGACGGCATTCGACATCACCGCCGCAGTTGCCGGCCCGCCGACGCGCGGATGCAGGATGATGATGATGCTGGTCAGCACAATGGGAAACACCGCGAGATTGCCGCTCGCGGTCGCGCCGATGTGATGGCTCAGCGTCACAACAATGCCGACCAGCACCGCCACCATCGTGGCGCGCAGCACATAGTCGTACCAATAGGTACGCATGCGCGGGAATTGAACGTGACGCAGCGACGATACCAGCCACAACCCGCCCGCCAGCGCGACGACATTGATCGCGATGGCGCCCCACAGACCGGGATGGACCTGATTAACGATCCAGGTCAACACGGCCCATAGCGCGAAAGCGCCGACAAGGCTGACGACCAGCGACCGCTTCTGCGCCAGCAGGCAATAGACTACAGCGAAGGCGATGTTGAAGGCGTTGGTGATCATGCTGCCGAGCGCGCTCTGGCCGACAAAATGCGCGCCGTGATCGATGGCCAGGAAAATATAGATCGGCCCCGCGCTGATCGGCAGTGTCGCCACCAGGCCGCCAATCAGCGGCCCTGCCCGCTCCGCCGTAACGGTCGCCGCGATCAGGAACGCGGCGGTCACAGCCATGCGCACGAACAAAGTCAGCGCAAAATAGAAGTCGGGGGACATTTATCCGGTGGCCTCGTGTCCCGGGCGCGGCGCAGCGTGAAACGGTACGCCGCAGAACCGGGACCTAGCTTCTGCTCCAGAGATCAAAGTCCCGGGTCTGCGATGCAACACTGCGCATTGCATCGCGCGCCCGGGGGCGCGAATTCTACGCTCGCGCCATCTTCACATCCACCGACGGGCCGCTCTTGATGGTCTGATAGACCACGCAATAGCGTTCGGTGAGCTTGAGAAGCTGGTCGAGTTTTTCCTGCGGCGCGTCGGTGTCGAGATCGAAGCGCAGCCGGATCTGGGCAAAGCCGACCGGCGCATCCTTGGCGACGCCGAGCGTGCCGCGGAAATCGAGATCACCTTCGGCCGAAACCTTGCCCGACTTCAGCGCAATTTCGAGCGCGGTTGCCACCGCCTTCACGGTCACGCCGGCGCAGGCGACCAGCGCTTCCAGCAACATGTCGCCCGAGCACAATTCCATGCCCGAGCCACCGGTTGCCGGATGCAGACCGGCGACCGCCAGCGCACGGCCGGTCTCCACCTTGCAGGCGATGCTGGTGTCGTCGAGCGTGCCCTTGGCTTTCAGCGTGATCATCGCCGAAGCGGCATCGCTCTTGTACTTGTCTTTGATCGGCGCCTGCATGGCGCGCAGTTCATTGGCGTCCATAGTTCTTCCTTGCTTAGGCCTTCCCGTATCGAAGAAGGATTAGTGAGTGGTCAGCACGACGCGGCCGATGACCTTGCCCGCCTTGAGATCGTCGAGCGCTTGCTGAACTTCATCGAGCGGGCGCTCGCGGATCGGAACCGGCGGCGCGCCGGTACGGCTGACGAGTTCGAGCAATTCCTTCATGTCCGGCAGGGAGCCGACATAGGAGCCCTGAATGGTCATGGCGCGCATCGGGAAGAACGGCGTCGAGATCGTAATGTCGCCGCCGAACAGGCCGACGATGACGATCTTGCCGCCTTTGGTGACGAGCCCGTCGATCGAGAGCTTCACGGTGTCGGACGAACCGACGAAGTCGATGACCGCCCAGGCGCCGCCGTTGGTGGCGTCGATGATCTGCTTCGCGGCGTCCGGGGCGCGGCCGTCAATCGCCGCCACCGCGCCGGCCTTGAGCGCGGCTTCGCGCTTGACCGGATCGATATCGACCATGACGACGCTCTTGCCGCCCATCGCCTTGTGCAGGGCAATCGCCATCAGGCCGAGGCCGCCGGCGCCCATGATGACCACCGGCTCGTCCTTGAGCGTGTCACTCACCTTCTTCAACGCGCTGAAGGCAGTGACGCCCGAGCAAGCAAGCGGAGCGGCCTGCACCGGGGTGAGATTGCCGATGTCGAACAGATGGCGCGGATGCGGCACGATCAGATGGCTGGCATAGCCGCCGTCGGAGAACACGCCGAGATTCTTCGGGGTGCGGCACAGGTTTTCCTCGCCGCGCCGGCAGACGACGCATTCGCCGCAACCAATCCAGGGATTGGCAAGCTTGACCGCGCCGACCTTGACGCCTTTGGCGTCGGGACCGACGGCGACCACCTCGCCGACATTCTCGTGCCCCATCGTGAGCGGCAGCTTGATGCCGCGCTCGAGAAGCTGCATGCGCTTGCCGCCGCCGAGTTCGTAGTAGCCGTCCCAGATATGGAGATCGCTATGGCAAACGCCGGACGCCTTGATCTTCAGAAGGACCTCGGTGCCCTTGGGCTCCGGCGTCGGCTTCTCATTGAGTTGGAGGGGCTGCCCGCAGGTGCAGACCTGGAACATACGCATGTCGTTTATCTCCCGGATCGAATTTCAGCCCGGGACCATAGCCGACGATTTCGCTCACCACCATAGACCGGCGCCGGCGGGCGCCTCTTCCTCTTTTTCACGGCTGTTCCGCGCCAGCGAACGATCCAGCGCCGCCAGGACCTGTTTTTTCACGCTCTCGAAGCGGACCGACTGGCGATCGCGCGGCCGCGGCAGACCGGTAACGATCTCCTCGAACAGCCGCCCCGGGCGCGGCTTCATTACATAGATGCGGTCGGCCAGCACGACGGCTTCCTCGACGTCATGCGTGACCAGGATCAGCGTCGGCTTCAGGTCGGCCCAGAGGTCAAGCAGATGTTCCTGCAGATCGGCGCGGGTGAAGGCATCGAGCGCCGAGAACGGCTCATCGAGCAGCAGCACTTCGGGACGCGGCACCAGGGCCCGAGCGATGGCGACGCGCTGCGCCTGGCCGCCGGAGAGTTCGCGCGGCCACGCCCGCGCCTTCTCGGCCAGGCCGACGCGCCGCAGCGCCTCGCCGATGCGCGCGACACGCTCGGCCTTCGGCAGGTGTTCAAGGCCGAAGCCGATATTGTCGGCGACGCTGAGCCACGGCAGCAGCCGCGGCTCCTGGAAAACGATGCCGATCTTTTCGTGCGGCGCGGTGACGGTGGCGCCGTCGAGCACGACGCGGCCGCGGCTCGGCGTATCGAGGCCGGCAATGGCGCGCAGCATGGTCGACTTGCCGCAACCGGAGCCCCCGACAATGGCGACGATCTCGCCGGGCGAGACGGCGAAGCTGACGCCTTCAAGCGCATGCGCGCCGTTCGGATAGGTTTTGCCGACGCCTTCGAGCTGCAACATCGCGTCAAGCCTCCGTGTGCCGGGCGCGGTCTTCCCAGCGCAGCAGCGGCGCGGTGGCGCCGACGATCAGCCAGTCGGTTATCTTGCCGAGCACGGCGAAGGCGACAATGGCAGCAACGATCTGCGCCGGCTTGCCGAGCTGCTGGCCATCGACCAGCAGGAAGCCGAGGCCTTCCGACGCGCCCATGAATTCGGCGGCGACGACGAACATCCAGCCGAGGCCGAGGCCCGAGCGCAACGCCACCACATAAGACGGCAGCACCGCGGGCAGCAGAATGCGGCGGACCATCTGGAAGCCGTTGAGGCGGAAGGCACGGCCGACCTCGACCACCTTGCGGTCGACCGAGATCACCGCGCCCATGACGCCGAGATAAACCGGGAAGAACACGCCGACCGCGATCAGCGTGATCTTGGAAGCCTCGAAAATGCCGAGCCACAGAATGAACAGCGGCACCCAGGCGATCGAGGGAATGGCGCGCAGCGCCTGCAGCGTGGGGTCGAGAAGCCGCCGCGTCAGCGACGAATAACCGGTGATGGCGCCGAGCACGGTGCCGGCGGCGACGCCGAGGCCGAAGCCGGCAGCGACGCGGGCCATCGTGGCCGCGGCATGGCGCTGCAATTCGCCGGTTTTGGCGAGCTCCATGAAGGTCGCATAGATGACCGACGGCGGCGGCACCAGGCGGCCATTGGACAGGCCGAAGCGCACCGCCAGTTCCCAGCCGACCGCCAGCACGACCGGGACGAACAGCCCCAGGACCGGCTTGCCATAACGGGTCCACGACGCGCGTGGCGCCGGGGCCGTCTCGATGTCATCGGCTGCGATACTCATGCTCCCAACAGACATAGGACCACCGCAAAAGGCAAGGAGCCAATAAACGTATCCCGGACGCGGTGCCGCACACGCCATGCGACACATCGCGTCCGGGACGTCTGGATGATAGGCGCTTAGTTCGTACCGGACGCGAGATACTGGCCGTCGATTAGATCATCGACGGTCTTCTTGACGTCCACGTCGGCCTTGATGACGCCGGCCTTTTGCAATGCCAGGCCCGCCTCGAGAATCGACTCGCGCTGCGGCGCGCCGATCTTCGAATGAGTAAGCTCGGTGCGCTCCTTGAGCTGCTTGTCGACGACCGCGCCGGGCAGTTTGGTGACGGCGATGAAATCGGCCTTCACTTCGTCGTAGTGCGACAGCGCATATTTGCGCGCTTCCTCGTAGACCGCGAGCACGCGCTTGACGAGATCTGGGTGATCCTTGGCGAAGTCCTCACGAACATTGAGGATGCCCCAGGTGTTGGCGGCAGCGTTGCGGTAGAACAGCTTGGCGCCGTCCTCGACTTCGGCCTGCGCCATCATCGGATCGAGACCGGCCCAGGCATCGACGTCGCCGCGGATCAGCGCAGTCTTGCCGTCGGCGTGCTGCAACAGTACCGGCGTGATGTCCTTGTCGGTCAAACCCGCGCCCAGCAGCGCGCGGACAAGGAAGATATGCGGATCGGTGCCGCGCGTCACCGCGACGCGCTTGCCCTTGAGGTCTTCGATCTTCGCGATCTTGCTGTCCTTGCCGGTGACCAGCGCGGTCCATTCCGGACGCGAATAGACATAGATCGACTTGATCGGGTTGCCGTTGATCTTGGCAACCAGCGCCGCCGAGCCGGCGGTCGAACCGAAGTCGATCGAGCCGGCATTGAGGAATTCGAGAGCCTTGTTCGAGCCGGCCGACTGCACCCAGCGGATCGCGATGCCGTCCTTGGCGAATTCCTTTTCGAGCAGGCCTTTGTTCTTGAGCAGGATCGAAACCGGGTTGTAGGTCGCCCAGTCGATGCGCAATTCCTTCGGCTTGTCAGCCGCCTGAGCAACGGTCGCCGGGACAAGACCCGCGACCAGGCCGAGCGCAATCAGTAAACGCCTTGAAAACGAAACCATGTCTTGCTCCCCAAGAACGGCGGAACGCCACGCCCCGCAGAATTTTTCTTCTTTAGGACGCCGAATTTCCGGCGTCAAAAGCATAATATTAGCTATATT
Source organism: Undibacter mobilis (assembly GCF_003367195.1). Taxonomy (NCBI): domain Bacteria; kingdom Pseudomonadati; phylum Pseudomonadota; class Alphaproteobacteria; order Hyphomicrobiales; family Nitrobacteraceae; genus Undibacter; species Undibacter mobilis. Next base: position 937,288 of record NZ_QRGO01000001.1, read on the forward strand.
GCTTCATAACTTGGAAAATTATACCAAATCCATACCTTTGACAGAACCGGCACTATGTTGAAACGGCGGCGGTGACTTCCAACGCGCCCTCCGCTATCCGGATGACCCTATGGCCTCCCTTGCCCTCGATCGCGATTCGACGACCAAGCCTGCGGTTTCGTCCAACCGAAACGGCGACCTGATCGATACCCGCGCCATCATCGCCGATCTGGAAAAGCTGGCCGCCGCCAAGCGCGGCAACGACATCGAACTGCGCGCCGCCGTCGCACAGCGACTCAAGGCCGCGCTCAACGAAGGCAGAGACAAGGCCGAGCGGTTGCTGCTGCAGGACCGTCAAGGACGGCTCTGCGCCGAGCGCATCTGTCGGATGGAAGACGAGATCATCGGCATCCTCTTCGATTTCGTCCGCAAGCATTTGTATCCGTCGGAAAATCCGTCCGAGACCGAGCACATGGCAATCGTCGCCACCGGTGGCTACGGCCGGGGCTTCCAGGCGCCGAACTCGGACATCGATCTGTTGTTTCTGTTGCCCTACAAGCAGACCGCCTGGGGCGAGCAGGTCGCCGAGACGATTCTCTATGCCCTGTGGGACACCGGGCTGAAGGTCGGCCATGCCACGCGGTCGATCGACGAGTGCATCCGCCAGGCCAAGGCGGACATGACCATCCGCACGGCGTTGCTCGAGTCGCGCTTCCTGCTCGGCGACCGCAAATTGTTCGACGAACTGGTGACACGCTTCGACACCGACGTGGTGCGCAACACCGCGGCGCAATTCGTTGCCGCCAAGCTTACCGAACGCGAGGAGCGCCACCGCCGCAGCGGCCAGTCGCGTTATCTGGTCGAACCGAACGTCAAGGACGGTAAAGGCGGCCTGCGCGATCTGCATACGCTGTTCTGGATCGCGAAATACGTCTACCGCGTGCGCGAGCCGGAAGAACTGGTGAAGCGCGACGTGTTCGACAAGCACGAATACGCGCTGTTCCGCCGCTGCGAAGATTTCCTGCTGGCGGTGCGCTGCCACCTGCATTTCCTGACCGGCCGCGCCGAGGAGCGCCTGTCGTTCGACGTGCAGCGCGAGATCGCCGTCCGGCTCGGCTACACCGAACATCCCGGCATGCAGGACGTCGAGCGCTTCATGAAGCACTACTTCCTGGTCGCCAAGGATGTCGGCGACCTGACGGCGATCCTGTCGGCGGAGCTCGAAGACAGCCACGCCAAGGGCGCGCCGGTGCTGAGCCGGGTGATGTCGAAGTTGCGCCCGGTCAAGCGCAAGCAGCTCGGCGACTCGAAAGATTTCATCGCCGAAAACAATCGCATCCTTTGCGCCAATGCCAATGTTTTCAAGCGCGACCCGGTCAACCTGATCCGCATCTTTCATCTGGCGCAGAAGCACAATCTTGCACTGCATCCCGATGCGATGCGCGCCATGACGCGCTCGCTGCAATTGATCGACGCCAAACTGCGCGACAGTGAAGAAGCCAACCGGCTGTTCCTCGACATCCTGACGTCGAAACGCGATCCCGAGACCGTACTGCGCCGCATGAACGAGGCCGGCGTGCTCGGCCGTTTCGTTCCCGCCTTCGGCAAGGTGGTGGCGATGATGCAGTTCAACATGTATCACCACTATACGGTGGACGAGCATCTGTTGCGCTGCATCGGCGTCCTTTCCGAAATGGAAGAAGGCGCGGCCAGTGACGCGCCGCTCGCCAACGAACTGATCCACAAGATCAAGCCGGCGAGCCGCACGCTGCTCTATGTGGCGATGTTCCTGCACGACATCGCCAAAGGCCGGCCGGAGGATCATTCGATTGCCGGTGCCCGCGTTGCCCGGCGGCTGTGCCCGCGCCTCGGCCTGTCGGCGGCGGACACCGAGACCGTGGCCTGGCTGATCGAACAGCATCTGGTGATGTCGACCGTCGCGCAGTCGCGCGACCTGTCGGACCGCAAGACCATCGAGAATTTCGCCGCGGTGGTGCAGTCTGTCGAGCGCCTCAAGCTTCTGACCATTCTCACCATCGCCGACATCAAGGCGGTCGGTCCCGGCGTGTGGAACGGCTGGAAGGCGCAGCTTGTGCGCACGCTCTATTTCGAGACCGAACCGGTGCTGACCGGCGGCTTCTCCGAGGTCAACCGCGCCCAGCGCGTTGCGGCGGCGCATGCCGAATTCCGCCACGCTATGCAGGACAGGCAGTGGCCGACGGAAAAGGTCGAGGCACACATCGCCCGTCTCTACCCGGCCTATTGGCTCAAGGTCGATCTCGGTCACAAGATCGAGCACGCCGATCTGCTGCGCAGCGTGGAAGGCTCCGGCAAGAGTCTCGCTACGTCGATCCGCTTCGACACGGCCCGCGCGGTCACCGAACTGACCGTGCTGGCGCCCGACCATCCCTGGCTGCTGTCGATCATTGCCGGCGCCTGCGCCATGGCCGGCGGCAACATCGTCGATGCGCAGATCTTCACCACCACCGACGGCCAGGCGCTCGACACCATTTCGCTGTCGCGCGAGTTCGAGCGCGACGACGACGAGCAGCGCCGCGCCGATCGCATCGCCTCGTCGATCGAGAAGGCCCTGCGCGGCGAGCTGCGCCTGCCCGATGTCGTTTCCCGGCGCGCGCCGCCGAAAGGCCGCATCAAGGCGTTTTCGCTTGAGCCGGGCGTGGACATCAACAACCAGTGGTCCCACCGCTATACGATGGTCGAGGTCGCCGGCCTCGACCGGCCGGGTCTGCTGTATGAATTGACCGCGACCTTGTCGAAGCTCAATCTCAACATCGCATCGGCGCATGTTGCAACCTTCGGCGAACGCGCGGTGGACGTGTTCTATGTGACCGACCTGATGGGTGCGCAGATCACCTCGCCGACCCGTCAGGCCGCCGTCAAACGCGCGCTGATCGCGCTGTTTTCCCGGCCCGACGCCAGACCGGGCAAAGGCGCGGCGTGACATGCACCCTGAATACGTACAGCTACCTGGATTCACACAGCGGACCTGAATTCGGCGCCATGCTCCGTCGTCCGGCCATTTGCACTGCGGGCCTGACCATCGCCGCCCTGCTCGCGGCGCTGCCGGGCGTGAAGGCCGCGTCGCCGCCGCCGGAAGTGCGCGTCGTCATCCAGTATGCGATTTCGATGATCGGCGTTCCGGTCGGCCGGATCACCTGGGCCATCGACCTCGGCGCGAATGATTACAAGACGACCGCGAGCGGCAAAGCCAGTCGCGCCGTGAGCATTCTGGTCAATGGCGAGGGCCGCGTCGCTGTCCAGGGCGTCTTCGAGGCCGACCGCGCTGCGCCGAGCTTCTTCTCCTCGAATGTGGTCGACGACGGCGAAACAACCGGGCTGCAAATGACGTTCGAGAGCGGCAACGTCAAAGCGCTGCGCATCGACGATCCGCCGGACAACGCCATTCGGATTCCGGTAACCGACGAGCACAAGCGCAACGTCACCGATCCGCTCAGCGCCATGTTGATCCCGGCGACGGCGGAAACGCCGCCGCTGTCGCCGATCCAGTGCAATCGCAATCTGTCGATCTTCGACGGGCAGCGCCGCTACGATCTCGTCCTCACCTACAAGCGCATGGACAAGCTCAAGCTCAACCGCGGCTATAACGGGCCGGCCCTGGTCTGCGCCGTTGTGCTGCATCCGATCGCCGGCTACCGGCCGGACAGCATGCTGGTGAAATATGTCGGCGGCCGGCCGGGGCTGGAAATCTGGTTCATGCCGATCGAGGGCACGCCGGTTATCCTGCCCGGGCTGCTGAAAATGCCGACTGGTGTCGGCACGCTGGAAATCGAAGGCGAGCGGCTGGAGCGGACCGCCGTGAAGCCCGCGGCGCCGGCGGCAGCCGCGCCGGGCAAATAGGCATTGGCACCAAGCCAGCGCCGCGTGCCGCGAAAGCGCCGATATTGCAGCGTGCTATATAGTTAATAAACCTGAAGCCGGACGCGCTCGGAAATCCCGAAAATCCGCGGCTTTTTACGGCCCCTTAAACCGCCCCGCCTACGCTCGGCGCGGGGATCGGCGTCCTGCGGAGACGCCGGCGTTTTGTCGAGTTTGGGTTTGCGCAGATGACGTCGGGACCGGGACGAACAGGCGGACGCCGCGAGCCGGTTTTCGATCACGCGCCCGAAGTGCGCGTGACGTCCGACGGCACCGGGCCAACCCGGCCGCGCAAATCGTCTGCGAAGAAAAAGAAATCCCGATCGAAGGCGCGCGGGCGCAAGCGCCCGTTGCTGGGTCGCCTCGCTTACTGGTCGCTGATCGCCTGCATCTGGGTCTGCATCGGCCTGACCGCCGTCGTCGGTTATGTCGGCGCCCATCTGCCGCCGATCCAGTCGCTCGAAATTCCGAAGCGCCCGCCGACCATCCGCATGCTGGACGCGGCCGGCAAGGAATTCGCCCGCCGCGGCGACATGGCCGGCGAAGTGCTGGCGCTCAAGGACATGCCGCCTTACGTGCCGAAGGCCTTCATCGCCATCGAGGACCGGCGCTTCTACGATCACTACGGCGTCGACCCTTACGGCATTGCGCGCGCCGCCGTGGCCAATATCATGCATCGCGGCGTCGCCCAGGGCGGCTCGACGCTGACGCAGCAACTCGCCAAGAACCTGTTCCTCACGCAGGAGCGCACGCTTACCCGCAAGCTGCAGGAGGCGATGCTCGCCATCTGGCTGGAGCGCAAGTTCTCCAAGGCGCAGATCCTCGAGCTTTATCTCAATCGCGTTTACTTCGGCGCCGGCGCCTATGGCATCGAGCAGGCGTCGCAGCGCTATTTCGGCAAGCCGGCCAAGCAGCTTTCGATCGGCGAAGCCGCCTTGCTGGCCGGCCTCGTCAAATCGCCGTCGCGGTTGGCGCCGACGCGCGACTACGACGCTGCAGAAAAGCGCGCACGTCTCGTGCTCGCTTCGATGTCCGAACTCGGCTTCATCACGCCGGCGAACGAAAAACAGGCGATCGCCAAGCCGCCGCGTGTCGTGGCGCAGGTCAACAGCGCGTCGAGCAACTATGTCGCCGACTGGATCATGGATGCGGTCAACGATTCGCTCGGCCATATCGAGGAAGACATCGTCGTCCAGACCACCATCGACTCACGGCTGCAGACAAGCGCCGAAAAGGCATTGGCCGATGAGCTGGCCAAGGCGCTCAAGGGCGGTGCGACGCAGGCGGCGCTGGTGTCGATGACGCCGAATGGCGCGGTGCGCGCACTGGTCGGTGGGCGCAACTATGCCGAAAGCCAGTTCAACCGCGCGGTCGCCGCCAAGCGCCAGCCGGGCTCGGCCTTCAAACCCTTCGTCTATCTCACCGCACTGGAGCGCGGCCTGACGCCGGACACCGTGCGCGTCGACGGCCCGATCAAGATCAAGGGCTGGGCGCCGGAGAATTACAGCCACGAATATTTCGGTCCGGTGACGCTGACCCGGGCGCTGGCGTTGTCGCTCAACACCGTGTCGGTGCGGCTCACCATGGAAGTGACGCCCATGGCGGTGATCCGCACCGCGCACCGCCTCGGCATCGCCTCCAAGCTGGAGCCGAATGCCTCGATTTCGCTCGGCACCTCGGAGGTGTCGCCGCTTGAGATCACCGGCGCCTATGCAGTGTTCGCCAATGGCGGCAATGCCGTCATGCCATTCGTGATCGAGCGCATCAGCACAGTCGAGGGCAAGGTGCTTTATGTGCGCCATCAGCAGCCGCTCGGCCGCATCGTCGATGCCCGCACCATCGGCATGATGAACCAGATGATGCAGGAGACGCTGACCGTCGGCACCGCACACAAGGCCGACCTACCCGGCTGGCCGGCCGCCGGCAAGACCGGTACGTCCCAGGATTTCCGCGACGCCTGGTTCATCGGCTACACCGCGCAGCTCGTCACCAGCGTCTGGCTCGGCAACGACGACAACTCGCCGATGAAGAAGATGACCGGCGGCGGCCTGCCGGTCGAGATCTGGAGCCGCTACATGCGCGACGCCCATCAGGGCGTGCCGGTCGCCGGCCTGCCGAGCGTGCCGTCGAGCGGCTTCTTCGGCAACCTGTTCGGCGGCGGCCAGCCGGCCCAGGCGCCGCCACCGCAGCCGCCCGCCGCTATTCCGGTCGCAAGCAACGAACAGCGCCAGACCACAAGCGGCGGCGGCCTCGACGGCTGGCTGCTCGACAATCTGTTCGGCAGCCGGCGCTAAATCAGACGTCGTGAATGGCGGCGTGGCTTTTGCGGATGCCGCGCGTCGCGATCCAGATGACCAGCGTCGCGACGCCCATGATCGCGACGGCCGCGGCAAGCGGCATCGCGCCCCGATCGAGCAGCAGGCCGACGAGCGACGCCCAGAGCGCAGCCACGGTCTGCTGAATGAAACCGAACAGCGATGACGCCGCGCCGGCGCGCTCCGGAAACGGCGTCATGGCGCCGGCGATCGCTTGCGGCAGCACCATGCCGAGACCCGCCAGATAGGCCGTCATCGGCAGCACCACGGCGAGCGAGGAGGAAAAACCGATATACAGGGATGCAAAGAAAGCGCCGCCGCCGACCGTCGCCAGCACGGCGCCGATGCCGATCACCGTGTCGATGCCGAGGCGAACGACAACTCGCGCGCCGATATTCGATCCGATCAGATAGCCGGCCGAGCCCAGCGCAAATACAAAACCGAACTCGAAAGCTGTCAGCCTGTAGACGTTCTGCAGCAGAAAGGCCGAGCCGGCGAGCCATGCGAGCAGCCCGGAATAGGTCGCGGTACACATGGCCAGATAGGCGCAGTAAGCGCGGTTGCGGAAAATGATGCGATACGACTGCCAGATCGATGCCACGGACACGCGCTCGGTGGCGCGCTCCTTCAGCGTCTCCGGCAGCCAGAAATAAGTGGCTATCGCCACAGTCGCGCCGATCAGACCAAGAACTGTAAACACACCGCGCCAGCCCGACGCGGCTTGCACCATGCCGCCGAACATCGGCGCCAGCACCGGCGCCAGCGCCATCACCGACGAGATGATCGACATCTCGCGGGCGGCCTGCCGGCCGGAATAGAGATCGCGCACCACCGCCCGCGACAGCACCACGCCGCCAGCGCCGCCAAAAGCCTGCAGCACACGCGCGCCGATCAGCATCTCGATCGACGTCGACATGACGCACAGCACCGTCGCGACGAGGAAAATGCCCATCGACATCAGCAGCACCGGCTTGCGGCCATGCCTGTCCGAGAACGGTCCGTAGGCAATCTGGCCGGCGGCAAAGCCGAACAGGAACAGCGAGATGGTGAACTGCACTTCGGACGGCGAGGCATGGAGCTGCGCCGCAATCTCCGGCATCGAGGGCAGATAGAAGTCGGTCGACAGCGGCCCGGAAGCGGCGAGAGCCGCCAGCAGAAGCGTCAACGCGAAAGTGCCGGGGACGAGCATGAAAACGACCGGATTGGAATTCCAGACGACGTACTAGCCGACGCTAGGCGTCATTGCCATAGCGGTGCAATTCGGCGCCGTGGACGTCGAGCCAGCTTTTGGCCCGCCGGAAGTCGGGGCAGATGCGCTCGACCTGACGCCAGAAAGCCCGGCTGTGATTCATCTCGACAAGATGAGCCGCCTCGTGCGCGGCGAGGTATTCGAGAACGAAAGGCGGGGTCAGGATCAGGCGCCACGAGTAGGACAGCACACCCGTGGTCGAGCACGAACCCCAGCGGCTCGACTGATCGCGCACCGACACCCGCCTGAGCGTGACGCCGAGCGCGCTGGCGGCACGCCGGCTCGCGATATCGAGATCGCGCCGGGCTTCCTTCTTGAGATAGTCGCGGATGCGGCGGGCGACGTGCGGCGCTTCACCGGCGACGCATAGCAGCGCCGCCTCGCCTTCGGCCTCGGTCCACACCGCGCCGCGCGCCTGCGGCCGATGCACAATGAGATGCGGTGTCCCGCGCAATGGCACAACCGCGCCATCGACAAAGGGAATCGGCTGCGGCAGCCGCGCCAGCCTTGTGGCGATCCAGGCGGCATTACGCTCGGCAAAATCGCGGGCCTGTTTGAGGCTGCCGCGCGGCGGCAACGTCAACACCACCTCCCGCCTCGCCGACTGCACTCGCAAGGTGAAGCGGCGCGCCTGCGCGTTCCGGCGCAGCGCGATGTCGAAGATCTCGTCACCGAACGAGATACTGATGATCGACGGTTCGCTGGCGCGGCGCGAGAACAGAGCGCGGAAAGGAAGCGACATGAAAGCCGAAGCCCAGGGGCAGAATCGCCTGCCGCCTCACTGTGCCACAAAGCGGCGCGTCTGATCAGCCCTGCCTAGAAGGCCCGCTTCTTGCCGCCGCCGTGGCCGCCATTGTGCGACAGCATGAAGTCGGCGATACGCGGCTGGATTTCAGCCCGGAAGCGCGAGCCGTTGAACACGCCATAATGGCCGACGCCAGGCTGCAGGTAGTGCACCTTGTCCTCGGCCGGGATGTTCGGGCACAGCACATGCGTGGCTTCGGTCTGACCGACGCCGGAAATGTCGTCGTGCTCGCCTTCGACCGTCATCAGCGCGACGCGGCGGATCTTGCCGGGATCGACCGGCAGGCCGCGATGCGTCATCTCGCCTTTCGGCAGCGCGTGCTTGATGAAGACGGTATCGACGGTCTGCAGATAGAACTCCGCCGACAGGTCCATGACGGCGAGATACTCATCGTAGAACTCGCGGTGCTTCTGAACCGAGTCGCCGTCGCCCTTCACGAGATGGGTAAAGAGCGAACGATGCGCCTCGAGGTGGCGATCCAGATTCATGCTCATGAAGCCGCTGAGCTGCAGGAAGCCCGGATAGACGTCACGCATGAAGCCGGGATGCGGAAACGGCACCTTGGTGATGACGTTGCGACGGAACCAGTCGATATCCTTGCCTTCGGCGAGCTTGTTGACTGCGGTCGGGCGCACGCGCGTGTCGATCGGGCCGCCCATCAAGGTCATGGTGTGCGGCACGTAAGGATCGTCGTTGCCTTCCATCACCGAGACCGCCGCAAGCACCGGCACCGCGGGCTGGCAGACGGCGACGACATGACAATCGCCCTGCAGCATGTGCAGCATCGAAATCACGTAGTCGATGTAATCGTCGAGATCGAAGCGGCCTTCGGCCAGCGGCACCGAACGCGCATTGCGCCATTCGGTGATGTAGACCTCATGATTGGGCAGGAAGGCTTCGACCGTGCCGCGCAACAGCGTGGCGTAATGGCCTGACAACGGCGCGACAATCAGAACCTTGGGCTGCGGGCGGCGCGGCGCGCGTTCGAAGCCGCGCTCGAAATGCAGGAGCCGGCAGAACGGCCGCTCCCACACCGAATGAATATTCACCGGGACGCGTTCGCCGCCGACCACCGTATCGTCGATGTGCCATTCCGGCTTGCCGTAAACGCGCGTGGTACGTTCAAACAGTTCGGCCGCCGCCGCCATCGACTTGCCGTAAGTCGTGTGCGCGAGAGGATTGCCGGGATTGCGAAAGAACAACTTCGTCGCGTCGGCCAAGCGGCGCGAAGGATCGAGCGCGGCGTGACCCATTTCGTAAAGCCAGTAGAGCGGTGCCGAAAGAGCGCCGCCGCTGCCGGACGGCATCGCTGCCGCGCCGTCGAATTCACCAATAGGCATGAGGTCGGGTTCCGGCTCTTCTTGCACCGCGGCACACTGTCGGTTTTGACGCACCGCGTCAACATAACGCACAAGTATGAGATTTGGGTTTACGCCCTAAAAAGCCACATGATTACATACATTTAATGCTATTCGCCGGTCTGCATCAACGAACCGTTGACACGGGCGCTCTCCAGCAGGCGAACAAAGGCATAAGCGGCCGCGGAAAACAGCACCACGTTGAAAACAAAGGCCTCGACCATCAGATCGGCGCGAAACACATGGTCGATCAGCAGCGCCCGCATGCCTTCAAACACGTAAGTAGGCGGCAGCCCCCAAGCCACGTATTGCAGCCATTCGGGCAGCACCGACACCGGGTAATAGACGCAGGTCAGCGGCAGGAACAGGAACATGATGGTCCAGGCCATGCTTTCTGCGCCCATGCCGTTCCGCAGGAGTAAACCGGCCACGAAAATGCCGATCGCCCAGCTCGTCAGGATGAGGTTGATGAAGAACGCGACGAGCGCGAGCCCGAGCCCCCAGAGATTGAAGCCGAAGAAAGCGATCGCCATGAACGTCACCGGGATCATGCCGATCGACAGGCGAATGATGCTCATGATCATCAGCGCGGCGATGAATTCGGTCGAGCGCAACGGCGACATCATCAGGTTGCCGAGATTGCGCGCCCACATCTCCTCGAGGAACGAGATCGAGAAGCCGAGTTGGCCGCGGAACAGGATATCCCACAACAACACCGCGCCGATGAAGGTGCCGGCCGCGCCGGCAGCAAAACCGGCGTTCTTGGATACATAGACCTGCAGGAAGCCCCACATCAGCATCTGAACCGCCGGCCAGTAGATGAGATCGAGCAGGCGCGGCCAGGACGAGACCAACAGATACCAATAGCGCCGCACCATGGCAGCGACGCGTTGTGGGGAAAAACTTGTGGTGGGGGCGGGGGTGATGGAGGTCATAACTTCCTCGTCATTCCGGGGCGCGGACAAAGCCCGCGAGCCCGAAATCCATAATCACAGACCGGGCGTTTGGATTCCGGGCCCACCGCTTCACGGTGTCCCGGAATGACCGACGAATACTCACTCAACCGTCTCCCGCTTTTCCCCCCGGCCGCGAGCGACATCGAGAAACACTTCTTCCAGATTTTCCCGACCGTAGCGGGCGAGCAGCCGCTCGGGCGTGTCATCATCCTCGATGTGGCCGCGCTTCATGATGATGACGCGGTCGCACAGGCGCTCGACCTCGTTCATGTTGTGCGAGGCGAGCAGAATGGTGGCGCCGGTTTCAGCGCGGTATTGCTCAAGATGACCGCGGACCCAGTCCGCCGTGTCGGGATCAAGCGACGCGGTCGGCTCGTCGAGCAGCAACACATCGGGCTTGTTCAGCAGCGATTTGGCAAGCGATACGCGCGTCTTCTGGCCCGCCGACAACTTGCCGGTCGGCCGATCCAGGAATTCGGTGAGATCGAGTTCGGAGGCCAGCGTGGCGATACGCGCCGTCATGTCGGCAACGCCGTAGAGCTGCGCGAACACGGTAAGGTTCTGCCGCACCGTCAGCCGCATCGGCATGTCGACATAGGGGCTTTCGAAATTCATGCGGTGCAGGACGCGGTAGCGCTCCGCCGGCATGGCGGCGCCAAGCACGCGCACAGTTCCCGACGTCGGCGTCACAAGGCCCATGATGGTGGCGATGGTTGTGGTCTTGCCGGCGCCGTTGCCGCCGAGCAGGCCGGTCACCGAGCCGGGTGCAATGTGAAAGGTGATGCCATCCACCGCCGCAACGCCCTTGTAGCGCTTGACGAGGTTATCGACGGCAATCGCCGCGGGTGGGGTTGTATGCATGAAGAATTCCCGGCCGTTGGCGCCAGATGTGACCCTCCGCCGCGCCGGACGCAAGAGGATTGATGGATCGGCATTTCTTCCGATTTCGGCTAAGGTCGTCGTCATGCCTCCCGCCCTCGAACTCGCCCAGCACCATCCGCGCCGCAATGTCCGCCTCGACACGCTGGTGCGCCTGCGCTGGCTTGCCGTCATCGGCCAGACAACCGCCGTGCTGGTGGTTTACTTTGGCCTCGAATTTCCGCTGCCGCTGTGGACCTGTCTCGCCGCCATCGCGCTGTCGGCCTGGCTGAACATCGCACTACGCCTGCGCTTCCACCTGACGCAGCGGCTCGAGCCCGACCGCGCCGCCTGGCTGCTCGCCTTCGACGTCGCGGAACTCGCCGTGCTGCTTTATCTGACCGGCGGCCTGCAGAACCCGTTTGCGTTCCTCTTCCTCGGGCCGGTGCTGCTGTCGGCCACGGCCTTGCCACCACGCTTCACCGTGCTGCTTGGCATCTTCGCCATCGCCTGCGCGACGCTGCTGGTGTTCGTGCACTATCCGCTGCCGTGGGACGATGCCGATCCGCTGCGGCTGCCGCCAATCTACATGGCCGGCGTCTGGCTCTCGATCCTGCTCGCCATCGGCTTCATCGGCGTCTATGCGTGGCAGATCACCGAAGAGTCGCGCCAGCTTGCCGATGCGCTGTCGGCAACCGAACTGGTGATGCTGCGCGAACAACACCTGTCGCAGCTTGACGGTCTGGCCGCCGCCGCCGCGCATGAACTCGGCACGCCGCTCTCAACCATTTCGGTGATCGCCAAGGAACTCGAGAATGCCATTCCCGCCGACGCGCCGCATGGCGACGACGTGCGGCTGTTGCGTTCGCAGGCGTCGCGCTGCCGCGAGATCCTGTCGAAGATTACCGAGCTGTCATCGACCGGCGCGCCGTTCGACCGCACGCCGGTGACCTCTCTGATCGAGGAAGTGGTGGCGCCGCATCGCGACTTCGACGTCGCCATCGCGGTCAGCGCGCCGTCGGAGCGCGAGACCGAACCGGTCGGCGCGCGCAATCCGGCGATCGTCTACGGCCTCGGCAATCTGCTGGAGAACGCCGTCGATTTCGCCCGCGAGCGCGTCGACGTTGTCACGCAATGGGACGATGCCACGCTGGAAATCACCATCACCGATGACGGGCCGGGCTTCGCGCCCGACGTGCTGGCGCGGATCGGCGAGCCCTATGTGACCACACGCCGCAGGAAACCCGACGGCAAGGACGATCAGCCGGTCGGCCTGGGCCTTGGTTTCTTCATCGCCAAGACGCTGCTGGAACGCTCTGGCGCCGCGATTACTTTCGCCAATCAATTGGCGCCGAAACACGGCGCGATCGTCAAATTGCGCTGGAACAGAGCCGATTTCGAGCGAACGGCGGGTCTTGCGGCGACTTGATTTCGCCATACAATCACGATGTGTTACCGGTCTTAAATAACCGCGATGGAGGAAACTGACCGCATGGACGCCGCCGCCGAAACGATTGAAGCACCGCTGCCGCTCGACAATATTGCCGACCGCTCGGTTCTGATCGTCGAAGACGACAAGTCGTTCCTGCAGCGCCTGGCCAAGGCGCTTGAACAGCGCGGCTTCGAGGTGACAACGGCCGAATCAGTGTCGGACGGTTTGATGCAGGTCGAGAAATCGGCGCCGGCTTTCGCGGTGGTCGATATGCGTCTCGGCGACGGCAACGGCCTCGACGTCATCTCCGCACTGAACAAACAGCGTCCCGACGCGCGCGGCATCATCCTTACCGGCTACGGCAACATCGCCACCGCCGTGACCGCGGTGAAGCTCGGCGCCGTCGACTATCTCGCCAAGCCGGTCGATGCCGACGACGTGCTCGCCGCGCTGCTGGCGCATGAGAGCCCCAAGATCGAGCCGCCGGAAAACCCGATGTCGGCCGACCGCGTGCGCTGGGAACACATCCAGCGCATCTACGAACTGTGCGGTCGCAACGTTTCGGAAACCGCGCGCCGGCTCAACATGCACCGCCGCACCCTGCAGCGGATCTTGGCCAAACGGGCGCCGCGGTAGCGTTCTTTCATTCCGGTTGGCGCTGAATGCGCGAACCCGGAATGATAAATTAAACAAACTCCCCATACGGCCCGTTCGGGTCGATGAGCGATTGCAGGCGCAGCGCGGCGGCGCGCGCAATCAAGAGCAGCATCGCTTTACGCGTCGCGGCGGCGAGCTTGTGCTGCGGCGCTTCGCAATGGAATGCGGCGCCGAAGGCATCGGCCACGATCAGCCCCGTATCGGGCGGGAAGATTTCGCATGGAACGTCCTGCGAGGTGGCGAAGAACAGCCGGTCGCAATGCGCCCGATAGTCCTGCCACTTCTGATCGGCGCGGAAATCGGCGACCGAAGATTTGATCTCGACGATCCAGACCTCGCCATTGGTATTGAGCGCCGCCAGATCGGCTCGGCGGCCGGACGGCAACGGCAGTTCGCTGACCACGCAAAAGCCGTGCGCGTGCAGCAGCCGCGCGGTGCCGCGCGCCACCGCCAGCGCGGTTTCCGATTGCCGGCCGTCGACCGGCAGGACCAGAGGCTTGATGAGAGCGGACATGGACGGAGTTTAGCGCATCGCGCCGCCGCCCGCACGTCCCTTGCTCGGCGCTGTTCCATACGCCAGTGTCAGCGGAAAACCCGGAGAGAGCGAGATGGCCATCGACTACGAGAAGGAATACGACAACCGCGCCCGCGTGCCGGAGCATCCGCAGATTTTCGCGCGCTGGGAGGCTGAGGCCAAGGCCTATCGCGGCGCCCGCACCGACGCGCAGATCGGCCTGAAATACGGTCCGTCGCCGCGCCAGACCATCGATTTCTTTCCGGTCAACGGCGCCGACGCGCCGCTCGCCATGTTCATTCACGGCGGCTGGTGGCGCGCGCTGTCGCCGGTGTCGTTCAGCCAGATGGCCAAGGGGCTGAACGCGCATGGCATCGGCGTCGCCGTGATCGGCTACGACCTGTGCCCGACCGTGTCGATCGCCACCATTACGGACCAGATGCGGGCGGCATGTTTGACGCTATGGCGCAAGCACAAGAAGCACATCACGGTTTACGGTCATTCCGCCGGCGGGCACCTGACCGCCTGCATGATCGCCACCGACTGGAAAAGCCTTGAGCCGTCCGCGCCCGCCGATCTGGTGCCGGCCGGCTACGCGATCTCCGGCGTGTTCGATCTGGCGCCGCTGACGCACGTGTCGTTCAACGCCGACCTGAAACTCGACGATGCGGAAGCGCGTCGCATGTCGCCGCTGTACTGGACGGTGCCGCAAGGCGCGATGCTCGACGCCGCGGTCGGCGGCATCGAATCGAACGAGTTTCTGCGGCAGAGCAAAACGATCGCCGAGGAGTGGGGCAAGCGCGGCGCGCAAACGCGTTACGAGCCGATCGCCGGCGCCGACCATTTCACCGTACTCGATCCGTTGACCGACGCCGACAGCGCCATGACCCGGCGCATCGTCGAACTGGCCCGACATACGGCGGCGAAGGATCGCTAGAACCAGTATTCCCAGGCGAAATACACCGTCAGCAGCGCGCCGATCACGGTGACGGCGATGCGCATGACGTGGCGCGGCGCCACCTTGGCGAGCGCGGCGCCGATCTGGCCGCCGATGATCGAGCCGGCCATCATGATAAGGGCCGGCATCCAGACGACGGCGCCCTTGACGATGAAGACGGCCGCGGCCGCGAAGGTGTTGAGACCGCCCACCAGATTCTTCGCGACATTGGCGGAGCGATAATCGCCGCGGGTCGCGACCGACATGACACCGAGGATCAGCACACCGACGCCGGCGCCGAAATAACCGCCATAGACCGACACCGGCAGCAGCACTTTCAGATTGGTGACGCTGAAGTCGATGGCGCGGCCCTTGCGCGCGGCGCGCGCCTGCGCCCATTCGCCGATCGGCTTGGCGAAGGCGAACAGCACCGTGGCGAAGCCGAGCAGCAGCGGCACGAGTACGGCGAAGAGACGCTGCGGCGTCGCCAGCAGCAGCCCCGCACCGAGCACCGCGCCCAGCATCGAGGCCACCACCATGCCGGCGAAGGCACGATCGAGCTTCGGCAACTGGCCGCGGTCGGACATCGCGGCCAGAAATACGCCGGGAAAGGTCGAAACCAGGTTGCAGATGGTCGCGGTCTGCGGGGGGAGGCCGGCGGCAAGCAGCGCCGGGTAAGTGATGACCGCAGCGCCGCCGACCAGGGACGTCAGAAGCCCGCCGCCAATGCCGGCAAAAAACAGCATAGAGGCGGTGTGGAGGGTTATTTCCATTGGCATGTCATGCCCCGCGAAAGCGGGGCATCCAGTACACCGCAAAGCTCAGGTGACGACTGGATCGCCCGCTTTCGCGGGCGATGACGACGTTCACTTAGAAAAACGCCTGAATGCCGGTCTGCGCGCGGCCGAGGATCAGCGCGTGGATGTCATGCGTACCCTCGTAGGTGTTGACCGTCTCGAGGTTCGCGACGTGACGCATCACGTGATACTCGCTCGAGATGCCGTTGCCGCCGTGCATGTCGCGGGCGACGCGGGCGATGTCGAGCGCCTTGCCGCAGTTGTTGCGCTTCATCAGCGAGATCGACGGCGGGGCGGCGCGGCCGGCTTCGATCATGCGGCCGAGGCGCAGACAGCCCGCCAGGCCGAGCGCGATTTCGGTCTGCATGTCGGCGAGCTTCTTCTGCACGAGCTGCGTCGCTGCCAGCGGCCGGTTGAACTGCTTGCGGTCGAGCGTGTACTGGCGCGCGGCGTGCCAGCAGAACTCGGCGGCGCCCATGACGCCCCAGGCGATGCCGTAGCGCGCATTGTTGAGGCAGCCGAACGGACCCGACAGTCCCTGCACATTCGGCAGGATGTTCTCTTCGGGAATGACGCAGTCGGCGAGCACGATCTCGCCGGTGGTCGAGGCGCGCAGCGACAGCTTGCCCTGGATCTTCGGCGTCGAGAAACCCTTGGTGCCGCGCTCGACGATGAAGCCGCGGATGACGCCATCGAGCTTGGCCCACACCACCGCGATGTCGGCGAAGGGCGCGTTGGAAATCCAGGTCTTGGCGCCGTTGAGCTTGAAGCCGCCGGCCACCTTCTCGGCGCGCGTCACCATCGAGCCCGGATCGGAGCCGTGATCCGGCTCGGTGAGGCCGAAGCAGCCGACCATCTCGCCCGAGGCGAGCTTGGGCAGATATTTGCGGCGCTGCTCCTCGGAGCCATAGGCATAGATCGGATACATGACGAGCGAAGACTGCACCGACATGGTCGAACGATAGCCGCTATCGACGCGCTCGATCTCGCGGGCGATCAGGCCGTAGGCGACATAGCCGAGGCCCGCGCCGCCGTATTCCTCTGGAATGGTCGGGCCGAGCAGGCCGAGCTTGCCCATCTCCTTCAAATTGTTCGGATCGTGCGTCTCGTTGAGATAGGCCTCGGTGACGCGCGGCATCAGGTAATCTTCGGCGAAGCCCTTGGCGGTGTCGCGCACCATGCGCTCTTCCTCGGAAAGGTCGAACTCGAGGCCGAGCGGGTCCTCCCACTGGAAGTCGCGGTCCTTCAAGATCGAAGGCTTGGCGGGGCGCTTCTCGGCGGCTTGCGACATGGAAACTCCTTTGGGACGGCCCGGGACGGAACAAGTGCGGACGTCATTATAGGCCGAAATGGCGGCGGGCAAGAGCGGGCGAAATGCTGCGGACGCGCGTCATCGCCCCTGTTGTTGAGTGGCCCGGGGTGGCCTGCCTTCCCCTCTCCGTCCCCGGCAAAAGCCGGGGGGGATGGAGCGCCGCGAGGCGCTCTTTGTGGATCGCACCTTGTGGGTGCGAGGCTTCTCCCTGCGACAGGAGAAACCCGCGCCCCGCGGCGCTCCATCGCGGTGTCTTGTCGGCGCACGGGCCGCGCTTTCGGCGGCTGATCTGCCTTTCGGCAGGTAGCACACGCCGTCAGCAAGCTCCTTGCGGGAGGTCCTTGTGCCTCCGGGCGGAGCCCCGTCGCCGCCCGAGCCCGGAGGATACGTCCTCCCCCGGCCGCGGGCACCGCGTCCTCTTCCCACTGAAACGACGCCTCATGACAGCGCCCCCGGCCGGAACAGGACGATAGTGTATATAGTCCTATATGAGGTCGCCGTCAAGAATAAAATCCGCCCCCCCCTTCCGAAGAGCATCGCGCCAGCGACGCTCCTCAGGATGAGGCCGGTTGGATGCCTCGCCCGCAGCAAACGCTCTTCCCCTCTCCCACAAGGGGAGAGGGAAGGAAGAAAAACAAAAACCCCGCCGGACATGTCCGACGGGGCTTTGCATGCCAGAAGGATGCGATCGATCAGATCGCTTCCTTGAGGTCCTTGGCGGCGCGGAACGCGACCTTCTTCGACGCCTTGATCTTGATCGCTTCGCCGGTCGCCGGATTGCGGCCCATGCGGGCGGCGCGCTTGCGAACCTGGAGAATGCCGAGGCCGGCGATCTTGACCCGCTCGCCCTTCTTCAGATGCTTGGTGATCATCGCGACCAGCTCGTCGAGCATCTCGACGCCCTGCTTCTTGGTCAGCTGGTGCTGCTCGGCCAGAGCGTAGGCGAGCTGCTTCAGGGTGACCGGCTTGGCAGCCTTCGGCTTCGCCGAGGCCGCGGGTTTCGTAGCCATAGATAAGCTCCTTCAAGCGCAAAATGCGCTGTTTGAAGCACTATGAGATTCGCCAATTAACGCAAGCGATTGCCGCGTATTGGGGGGCGGATAATCACAGGAAGCTGTGATTTAGGCCCTTGGATAGGGCATTTTCAGCACAGATGGGGCCGCCAGGCCCCATGCCGCAGGGCTTTTTGGCGGTATGATGGCGACGAAACCGCCGCCCCCGGCAGGGCCGATTCGGCCTCCATCACCGGAAGAAGATGACGGTGATCAGCACGAACAGCGGCAGCAGGATCGCGCCCGACCACGCCATGTAGCCGAAGAAGCTGGGCATCTTGATGCCCCGCTCCTCGCAGATCGACTTCACCATGAAGTTCGGCGCATTGCCGATATAGGTGTTGGCGCCCATGAACACGGCGCCGGCCGAGATCGCCAGCAGCGTCTTGAACAGCGGCCCCATCAGCGCCTGGGCGTCGCCGCCGGCGAGATTGAAGAACACCAGATAAGTCGGTGCATTGTCGAGGAAGCTCGACAGCGCGCCGGTCAGCCAGAAGTAAGCGGCGTTGATCGGCTGGCCGTCGGCCGCGGTGACGAAGGCGAGCAGCGGCGCCAGATGCCCGTCCTTGCCGGCGCGCAAAATTGCCAGCGCCGGAATGATGGTGATGAAGATGCCGGCGAACAGGAACGCCACCTCCTGGATCGGCGCCCAGGTGAAGGCGTTCTCGATGCGGATGTTACGCCGGGTCGTTCGCCATGACAGGTAAGCGAGCGCCAGCAGCACCACGTCGCGGATCAGACCTTCCAGTGGAACGGCATTGCCGAAACCAACCGGAATCGAAATGCCCGGCTTCCAGATGCCGCTGAACAGCACCGCGCCGACGATGCCGGCGAGATAGAGAACGTTGTGCAGCCCCTCGATCCTGATCTCGCGCTCGGCCGGATGCGCCGCGCGCCGGTGGCGTTCCTGACGCCAGTAATAACTGTCGATGGCGAAGAACAGCGCCAGCAGGATTACGGCCGACACCGCCATCGGCGGGAACATGGCATTCAGCGTCCAGAGAAAATCGACGCCCTTGAGGAAGCCGAGAAACAGCGGCGGATCGCCGAGCGGCGTCAGCGAGCCGCCGATATTGGCGACGAGGAAAATAAAGAAGACGAAGACGTGGACGTTGCGATCGCGGTTCTTGTTGGCGACGATCAGCGGCCGGATCAGCAACATCGACGCGCCGGTCGTGCCGACCACGCTGGCAGCGAAGGTGCCGATGGCCAGGATCGACGTGTTGGTCGCCGGATTGCCGGCGAGATTGCCGGCGACGCGAATGCCGCCGGAGACGACGAACAGCGCAAACAGCAGAATGATGAAGGGCAGATATTCAAGCGCGGCCGTGTGCACCAGCTCGGTCGCCGTCACCGGAAGCCCGAACAAAATGGCGCAAGGGATGAGAAACACCACCGCCCAGAAGGCCGACACCTTGCCAAAATTGTGTTCCCAGAAATGCTGGGCGAACAGCGGGAACAGTGCGATCGACAACAGCATGCCGACAAATGGCAGCGCCCAGAGGAGGCTCATGGTCGCGCCGTCAAGATGCGCGCCTTCGGCGGCCAGCGCATGGCCGGACAACGCCGCGGTCAACAGCGCGGCACAGACGATCCGTTTCATCAGTTCCTCCCCCCGAGACTGCGTTATTTCTGCCCGCAATATTCGGAGGAGGCAAGTTGATGATCCACTCCCGTTACTCCGGACGCCGCGACAGCGGCGATCCGAAATCCAGCGGCAGGGTCAAAATGCGCTGCTGGATTCCGGGTTCGCGCGTTACACGGCGCCCCGGAATGACGGAGAGTTCTTATTCGATGGCCTTGGCCCGGCGCGCACTTTCCTCAAGCAGGCGCAAATTGCTCAGCACATAGGTGTTGCCGGGCGCGCGCCGCCGCGCTTCCTCGAGCTTCTGGCGTGCCCGCGCGGTGTCCCCACGCAGCATGTAGGAGTAGCCCTGGTTGTTGATGATCTCGACCTTGGGGCCGGCCAGCCGGATCGCCTGACCATAGGCGCGGTCGGCCAGATCGAAGCGCTTCAAGTGATCGTAGGAAGCGGCGAGATCGAGCCACGCCTCGGCATCGTTGGGATGCTGTTCGACGGCGCGGCGGAAATGTTTTTCGGCCATGCCGTAATTAGTTGCGCGAAAGTAGGCCTTGCCGGTGGCAAGATCGTCGGCCGGATCGGCGCCGAGCAGCCGGCCGGCCGGCGTCGGCTCGCCGAACGGCGCCGTGGTCTCATCCTGCGGCGTCGCCGCGGCGAAGGCATCGGCGCCGGCTTTCTCACCGGCATCCGAGAATGAATCGCCGACCGTGTTGCAGCCCGCAAGCACAAGGCTCACGCACGCCGCCAGCACGAGCCGGCCGAAAACCTGACGCATACAACCCCCGAGCAACCTTAACCGATGCCGATCAGACTAGTTGACGCGAGTTAATGCTCATGCCGGACGGTAACGGGAAATTACCGACAATTTTCCGCATCATTTGCGGATCAAAAGTAACCGCCGGATGACAAACGCACGATCACCGGCAGCAGGATGACGACGAACAGCACCGGGAAGATGCAGACCATCATCGGCACCGACAGTTTGGCCGGCAGCGCATAGGCTTTCTCCTCGGCCCGCGCCATGCGCTTGTGCCGCATGTCGTCGGAATAAACGCGCAGCGCGTCGGTGATCGAGGAGCCGAGGTCGATCGACTGGTTGATCAGCGTGGCGAAGGCGCGCGCTTCGTCCAGCGCCAGCCGGTCGGCGAAGCGCTCCAGCGCGTCCTTCAGGTTGCGGCCGGCGCGGACTTCCAGATTGGTCATGTGAATGTTGGCGGTGAGCGAAGGATAGCTCTCGCCCATTTCGCGGCAGACGCGCTCCAGCGCCGCTTCCATCGACAGGCCGGCATTGGAGCAGACCACCAGAAGATCGAGAAAGTCCGGGAAGCCGGAGCGGTGCTCCTCGGTGCGCGCCGAAATCCGTTTGTCGATATAGACGCTGGGGCCGACATAACCGGCGACGCCGCCGACCATGACGGCCAGCCATTTCATCGTGCCCTGCAGCGGCCAGACCAGCGGCAGCAGAAAGAACGCCGCCGCGGCCAGCAGGATCGCAAGCAGCGTGCGCCCGGCAAAGAACAGCGCCACGCCCCTGGAATCGTAGATGCCGGCCTGGATGAGACGCCGGCGCAACACACGCATTGACTCCTCGTCGGCCGAATAGTGCTTGTTGGTGTAGTCGATGATGCGGCCCACCGCCTTGGCGCTGGAATAGCGCAGCGCGTTGCGCGAATTGCGCGGCGCGTCCATGAGACGGGCGTGGCGGCGCTTCACCGAGACACGCGCGCGCGTCACCGCCATCACCGCGAAGGCCAGCGTGCCGGCGGCGAGAAACACCAGCAGCGTCAGCAGCACGCTCTGGCTGTCACGAAACGTGCGGGCAACGATATCCGCGAGCATGGCGGTCAGATCCTGAAATTGACCATCTTGAACATGATGATATTGCCGATGCCCATCCAGAAACCGGCCGCGGCAAGGCCGATCTTGGTCATCGGCTGGTGCCAGACGCTGGCGTAGAAATCCGGCACCATGAACTGGATGACGAAGAACATCAGGATCGGCAGCGACGACAGGATCATCGCCGAGGCGCGGCCTTCGGCGGCCAGCGCCCTGACCTTGCGTCGCATCTTGAAGCGCAGGCGGATGACGCCGGACAGGTTCTCCAGAATCTCGCCGAGATTGCCGCCAGTCGAGGTCTGGATCGCCACCGCGGTGACGAACAGCGGCAGGTCGTCGGTGCCGACGCGGAAATAGAGATTGCGCATCGCGGTTTCGAGATCGGCGCCGTAGGTGATTTCATCGCCGACGATGCCGAACTCCGAGCCGATCGGATCGGCCATTTCGCGCGCCACCATCGAGATCGCCACCGGCACCGGATGACCGGCGCGCAGCGAACGCACGATGATGTCGAGGCCGTCGGCGAATTGCGCGCCGAACATCTTCTGGCGGCGCGCGCGCATGAATTTCAGCACCAGGATCGGCAGCACCAGAGTGGCGAAGACGGCGGCCAGCGCGGCATGGCCGACATTGCCCTCGAACACCGCGACGCCGGCGAAGACGGCGATGGCGCCGATGACGATGAACAGAAGAAGGCGGTTAAGACCGATGCTCAGACCGGATTGCAGCAGCAGCCGATTGAGATCGAAAAAGTTGAACCGGTAATCGCCGGCCGCGGTCAGGCCGCGCTCGCGGCGCAGCTGCACCAGCACGCTTTCGCGGTCGGCATTGGCGTCGACGACCTTGAGCCGGCGGTTGATGTTCTTGCGGTACGAACCGGCATTGTAGAAGGCCAGATACATGCCCTCGGCGAACATCGCCGCCGACAGGCCGATCAGGATGTAGAAGAGATAAACGGGGTTGAGATCGAGCATGGACTAGAGCGGCTTCGACGGATCGAAATAGGCGCCCGGCAGCGTCACGCCATGGGTCGCCAGTTCGGCAAGGAAACGCGGGCGCACGCCGGTTGCCTGAAAATGGCCTTCGACGGCGCCGTCCGGCCCGGTGCCGGTGCGCACGAATTTGAAGATCTCCTGCATCTGGATGATGTCGCCTTCGAGCCCGGTGACCTCGGCAATCGACGTCACCTTGCGCTTGCCGTCGGACTGGCGCGACAGCTGCACCACCATCTGCACCGCGTTGGCGATCTGGCCGCGAATCGAGGCCACCGTCATCGGCAGACCGGCCATGCCGATCATCTGCTCCAAGCGCGTGATGGCATCGCGCGGCGTGTTGGCGTGGATGGTGGCCATCGAGCCTTCGTGGCCGGTGTTCATCGCCTGCAACATGTCGAAGGCTTCCTCGCCGCGGCACTCGCCGAGAATGATGCGGTCCGGCCGCATACGCAGCGCGTTCTTGACGAGGTCGCGCTGGCGGATTTCGCCTTTGCCTTCGACATTGGGCGGCCGCGTTTCCATGCGGCCGACATGCGGCTGCTGCAGTTGCAATTCCGCGGCGTCCTCGATGGTCAGCAGGCGCTCCTTCTCCGAGATGAAGGCGGACAGCGCATTCAGCATCGTCGTCTTGCCGGAGCCGGTGCCGCCGGAAATGATGGTCGAGATGCGCGCCTTCACCGCGGCGGCCAGCACCTCGGCCATTTGCGGGCGCAACGCGCCGACCTCGACCAGGCGCGACAGGTCGAGCTTCTTCTTGGAGAACTTGCGGATCGACACCAGCGGGCCGTCCACACCGATCGGCCGCACCGCGACGTTGACGCGCGAGCCGTCCGGCAGGCGGGCATCGCACAGCGGATGCGATTCATCGACGCGGCGGCCGACCGCCGAGACGATTTTATTGATAATGCGCAGCAGATGCTGCTCGTCCTTGAAGCGCACCGGCAGCGGCTCCAGAACGCCGCCGCGCTCGACATAGACGCATTCATGGCCATTGATGAGAATGTCGGCGATGCTCGGGTCCTTGAGCAACGGCTCAAGCGGGCCGAGCCCCGTCATCTCGTCGAGAATTTCCGAGACGAAGTCGGCCAGTTCCTGCTGATTGAGGGCAAGGCGCTCGGCCAGCACATATTGCGTGACAAGCCCGAGCACCTGGCCACGAACTTCCTCCTCCGGCAGCTTGTCCAGCGCCGACAGGTTAATCTCCTCGATCAGCTTGCGATGCAGGCGTACCTTGGCGTCGAGCAGCTTGGACGAGAGCAGCGGATTGGCCGCGGGCTCGGCCGGCACGGGCACCGCCGGCGGCACGATGCTCGGCGCCGTCACTTGCGGCATGGCAACCGTCGGCTCCGGCGTGGCGGGTGGCGGCGATGGCGCGCGGCGCAGCGAGAAACGTCCGCTCATGGTCACTACCCCGTCGCCAGCCTGAGTTTCTTCATCAGCGGCTTGACGCCGCCTTCGGCCTTGGGCGCGCCGATCACGATCTTCTTCAGTTCGCCCACGATCTTGTTGCCCGGCTGCACTTCGTTGAGCGGCACGCCGCGGTCGATGGCTTCGCGCACCAGTCCGTAATCGTTCGGCAGCGTGTGGAGCGGCGTGTCACCGAGCGCCCGCGCGACGTCCGACAGGCGCAGGCCGGAATTGAACATCTTCTGCTGGAAGCGATTGACGATGACCTGCGGCGACGGAATTTCGGCGAGCCGCTCGGTGATGGCGCCGACAAGCTGCTTGGCGTGGCGCAGGCCCGGCACCGTCGCTTCGGTGACGACGTAAAGCTTGTTGGAGCCGAGCAGCACGCTGTCGGTCCAGGAGAACCAGGTGCGCGGCATGTCGAATACGACATAATCGAAATGCGCCGAGACAAGATCGAGCAGGCGCATGACCACGTCGGGATCGAAGGAGCGCATTTCCGCCGGCCGGTTCGGCGCCGCCACCACGGCGAGACCCGACGGGTGATAGGACAGCATCACTTCGAGAAGCTGGCGATCGAGGCGGTCCGGGCGCGGCTCGATTTCGGCCAGGTTCAGCCGCGGCTCGAGATCGAGATAGTCGGCGACGGCACCGTGCTGGAAATCGAGATCGACAATGCAGACCGACGGCTTGGCGCGCGCCGGCGCGCTGTCGAGCAGCAACAGCGCCGTCTGCACCGCCAGCATGGTGACGCCGGCGCCGCCAACGGCCGGCAGGAAGGTGACGATCTGCGCTTCCTTGGCGGGACCGGCCGCGGACGGCTTCTTGCCAACGCGGGCGCAGGTGCGCACCAGATCGAGACCGGACACCGGCTTGACCAGAAAGTCGGCGACACGAAGCTGCATCAGCGTGCGCGCCAGATTGGAGTCGAAGCTTTCCGTCACCGCCACCACCGGCGGCCAGGCGCCGGTGCGTGCGGTCAGCCGCGACAATGCGGCGAGTTCGTCGGTGCGGCCGATATCGAGATCGACCACGACAACGGTGGCGTCTTCGATATTGAGCGTGTCGGCAAGCGACGACAGCGGCCCCGTCTCAATGACGAGATCAATGGCGCTGGACGCGCCGAAGGTGCTGCGCGCCATGGCGCCGAAGTCGGCGTCCGGCGTAGCGATGACGACGCGGGTGCGGGATTCGTGCGGCGGTGAAACGTGACGCATGGCGGTTCGGGCTTACTTCACCGGCGCCGATTGCGCGTTCACCGTTGGGCCGAGCGGCGCCGCATTCGGTGTTGTTGGTGCCGGCGCCGCCGCCACCGGATCGGACGACAGACCCCGCGGCCGAATGACCCGACCCGTGCGATAGTGCGTCATCGCAGTCTGCATCGCCGCACCGTCAAAGGCGATGTCGCGGTTTGCCGCCACCGCCGGCCACGGATCGACCATCTGCGTTACCTTGTTGGTCTGCACCGCATTGCCCGACTGCCGCGACAGCGTGTCGGTGCGGTCGAGATATTCCGAGCAACCGGCCAACGCGAGCAGTGAAGCCAATGTCATGGAGTGCAGGAGCTTACTGAATGGCGGCATTGGATATCCATTTCGGCATGTCGAGCATATGGCCTCCGGCAACGGGCACCGGCTCGGCGGCGGTCGCCATGCGCGGTTCGGCGAAGGTAGCCGGATTGCGCCTGCCGCCCTCGTTGCGGGGAAGTTCGGTCTTTCCCATCAGGAAGAAGTCGACGTCATTCGGCGGACGCGTGTCGTCGGTCGGCGCCTTGATCGGATCGCCCGGGCGCGCCGGACGGACGATGCGCGGCGTGACGATGATGGCAAGATCGGTCTCATTGCGCTGATAGGACTTCGACGAGAACAAGGTGCCGAGCACCGGCACCGACCCGAGCCATGGCATTTGTTCGAGCTGGTTCTGGCCGTTGTTCTGCAGCAGGCCGCCGATCACGAAGCTCTGGCCATCGCGCAACTCGACCGTGGTCGAGGCGCGGCGCACGGTGAGCGCCGGCACCGCAACGCCGGCGGCCAAGACCACGGTCCGCGAGGCGTCGATAGCGCTCACTTCCGGCTCGATCTTCATGTTGATCAGGCCGTGGCTCAGCACCGTCGGCGTAAAGGCAAGGCCGACGCCGTACTTCTTGTAGTCGACGCTGATCTGGCCAAGTGTACCGGCGACCGGGATGGGATATTCGCCGCCAGCGAGGAAGCTCGCCGTGTCGCCCGACAGCGCCACCAGATTCGGTTCGGCAAGGCTGCGCGCAACGCCCTTCGTCTCCAGGGCATTGATAAGCACATCGGTCGAAACGCCGCTGGCGACGATACGGCCGATCATGAAGCCGAAAGGCGAGCCGCCGGACAGCACGCCGGCGGACGTCGAGGCAATGAGCGGAAGGTTCGACGCCGGCTGGCGCGAACCGATATTGGCGATGCTCTGATCACCGAAGCGGTTCCACTGCACGCCGAGATCGCGGCCGGCGGAGCGCGAGATTTCGATGAAGCGCACCTCCAGCATGACCTGCTGCGGCGACATGACCGACACGGCATTGATGATGTCCGGCCCGAACTGGCGAGCGATGGTCACCGCCTGATCGAGCGTGACGGCATCCGGCACCTCGCCCGCGAGCATGATGCGGCCGTTGACGGCGGAGGCACGCAACTTGGCCTGCGGAAAGCGGCGGCGCAGTTCGTTGACCAGACGGGAGACGTCGTAGGTCACCTCGACGTCGTAAATGCCGACCAGCCGCTTCTGCTCGTCATAGATGGTGACGCGGGTGGTGCCGATCTTCTTGCCGAGGATCGACAGGCTGCGGTCGGTCAACGGGTTGACGTCGGCGACATCGGGATCGCCGACAGCGATGCTGACGAAGCCGGCGCTGGTACGAACGTCGAGCGACTTGCCGACGATGACGGAGACGTTGGACGTGCCCGCCAGTTCGACCTCGCCGGCACGGCGCGGCGCCGCCTTGGCATCAATCGCGGCGAGAAACAGGCTGGCGGCGAGCGCAATGCCGGACGCCAATGCCAGTTCACGCAGCACCTTGCGCAACGCGCCGTCATGCGGGACCGGCTGCACCTGGCTCATCGTCATTCTCGTCTCTCGGGTGGATTGGTTCATCGTGATCAGCGTCCCGCGGTTTCAGCCAAGGCCCGGGCGGCGCGGCCGACCGCCTCGACCGGCACCGTGTAATCCTGCTTGGCGGCGGCGCGCGTCACCGAGATGGTCACGGTCGTGGAGGCGCCGGTGTCGACGACCGGCTCCGGCGAGGAGAGGTCGTTAAGCGTGATCTTGCGCGTGCGCACCTGCGCGGTTTCGCCAGCCTTGCGCAGCAGCAGCGACAGGTTGCCCACGGTGGAGGCGAGCCAGACCTTCTGCGCCTCGACCGTATCGACCTCCAGCGTCACCGACTTGGCGACCGCCGCCTTGGTGGCGCGTTCATCGGCGCTCTGATCGACCGCGAGCACGCGGCGGTTTTGCAGCACGATCTCGGTGGTTGCCTGACCCTTGTCGATCGACCGCGTCAGCACGATGTCGACATACTCGCCGGGCAGCACGAAGCCGCCGACGCCTTCGACATCGTTGACGCGGATGGTGACGGCTTTCATGCCGGGCTTGACCAGCGCGGAGAGCGTTGCGCGTTCGCCGGGACCGGTGATCTTGACGCCAAGCACCGGCTCATGCGCCTCGATGGCGCTAAGCACAATGCGGCGGCCGCCTTTGAGTACGTCGCCGATTTTGGCGAAGGCGCCGACCGGCGCCGCTTCCGACGGCCACGGCAGTTCTTCCAGCATGGCCGCGGTGAGTTCGGCGCCATAACGCAACGGCTGCTTGGCGACGACAACGGTTCGCGCCGGCGCCTGCGGCGCCACCGCCTCGACCTGACGGTTGGCCTGATTGGCGAGCCAGACCTGCGCAATGAAGACGGCGATCACGCCGAACACCAGGGCGAAGCCGACCATAACGAACGTGCTGGCACGCATTGAACAAAACCTCGCTTCGCGGCCCGCTTTTCAGGCCCGCGAGACCACGGTAATCGGAGCGATGCATTGAATTACTAACGGCACGAAACCATCTGACGCGGTGCTGAATGCCGCTTTGCGGCGGCGCGCGGAATTTATTTCAACTGCGCGCGATTCCGTACCGCTACTGCGACAAGCGCAGTTCCGACAACGCCGTGCCGATTTGATTAAATGTCGAGATGATCTGATCGCCCGACTTCAGCAGGAAGTATTTGCTCGAGTTCGAGGCGCAGTTCTGCAGCATCGTCGAGGTCGGATCGTTGCCGGTGTTGACCTGCACCGTATAAAGCGTGATGCCGGCAGCCTTGATGTTGTCGCAGGTTTTCTGCTGGCGTTTGTCGATCGAGGACTGGCTGGTATACCAGCGGTTCTCGGTGTTCATGCCGTCGGTCAGAAGAATGATGACCTGATTGTACTGATAGTTCGAATCGAACTCCGGCACGGTGAAGGGGGAGGCGGTCAACGTCTGCCAGCCCATCTGCAAACCGATCGCCTGGTTGGTATTGCCGGCCGGCTGCATCGCGTCGATCCGGGCCGACAGCGACGTCCAGTCATTGGAGAGCTCCATCAGCGCCGCCGGGCACGAGCTGTATTGCTCGGCGGGATAGAGCGTGCCGCCGGCGACCGGCGGATCGTTGGTGGTGTCGTAGTTCTGGTCGCGGTCGGTGACACAGCCGTTCCAGGTGTCGTGCGCCGCCGGCGTCCAGACCTTGCCCCTCGATTCACACGAGCTCTTCGACTTGTAGCTCGAATTGCTGCAAGTGCCGTTGACGGCCTCCCACAGCGACCAGTTGATCCAGTTGCGGTCGTATTTGTCGGCGCCGACATTGACGTCCTTGCTGAACGGCACGACCGAGACGTAGACGTCTTCCGGCAGCAGCGCGGCGTTCTTGAGCTGGGTCAGCAGATTCTGGCTGGCGGTCTTGAGCGCCGTCATCTTGCCCGCGCTGGACATCGAGCCGGTGTTGTCGAGCACCAGCGCAACGCGCAGCCGGGTCTCGCCCCAGGTCGAGGTCGCCGCGGCGGCGATTGGAATATCGCCGTAACCGAGAATGCCGAGCACATTGGTCTTCAGCGTCGCGGTGGCGTTGAGGGCGAGCTTCGAGCCGGCGGTCCCCGTATAGGTCGCGTTCACCACGACGTCGCGGGCCGTCGGGCTCGAGAACAGCGCGTTGAAATAGGCCGAGGCCGAAGCCTGCAGATCGGCGGCGTTCTGCGTCGCCGCGGTCTTCGACATGGCCAGCGCGGTGGCATCGAGCGCGGTCTGAAAGGATGTACGCGTCGCGCTCGCCTGGGTATAATCGATAGCGACACCGGCGCTGCCGATGAGGGGCACGGCAAGCATCGCCATCATCGGCGCGATATTGCCGCGACGATCCCTCAGAAACCTGGACAACATGACACGCCCCCGAAACCGCGGACCCGAGAGGTCCGGCCGCATGACTAACGTGCGGCAATAATTTCAGGCGCGTCTTGAGAAGCCGTGATCAGTTCCAGTCGGATAAGCGGCAAATCCGCATCGAATGTGCGTCAATTCGCGCGCGATTTCCCGCTCGCGACGGTGCGCGGCGGCGTTCATAATCAACCGGCGGCGGTTGCCGCAAACACGCGATTGTTCTAAGGCTTAAGCGCGACTCGCCGCTTGCCCCCACGCACTTTGACGGTTCCGAGAGCGGCGCGACGCGGTCGACCGCGCCGGCGTGCGGCCCCTCTTGAAAATCGAACGACCCGTGGCCTCCTATCAGGACAACAAGCGCGGCATCATCTCGCTGACAGCGGGATGCGCGCTGTTCACGGTTACCGACACGATAACCAAGATCGTCGCCCTGAGCTTCCCGATCGGCGAAGTGCTATTCTCCCGCGCCTTGGCCTGCATCGCCTTCGTCGCCGCGGCTTTCTTCTTCGCCTATCGCACATTCTCCTTTCACGGCGCCTTCCAGAAACTGGTGCTGATGCGCGCGGTACTGGACGGCATTGCCAATGCCACCTTCGTGCTCGCGCTGACGAAGATGCGGCTTGCCGATCTGATGGCGATCAACATGATGTCGCCGCTGGTACTGACCATGCTGCTCGCCTTCTTCTTCAAGGAGAAGGTTGGCTGGCGGCGCTGGAGCGCCATCTTCGTCGGCGTCGGCGGCATGCTGCTGATCGTCAAGCCGGGACCGTCGACCTTTGACGTCTGGGCGCTGATTGCGTTTGCGGCCACCCTGTTTTCGGCAACGCGCGACATCCTCACCCGCCGCATCGATCCGGCAACGCCGACTTTGGTGGTGACCATGGTCAGCCTGGGCGGGACTGGGCTGGCGGGCCTTGCTCTTGCGCTCGTACTGGGCGAACGCTGGACGCTCTATTCGTCGGAATATCTCGGCCTGATCGTGGTCGGCGCCGTGTTTCTGGCCGGCGGCAGCACGCTGGCGGTTTCGGCCTTCCGCAATGTCGATGCCACCGTGGTTGCCCCGTTCCGCTATTCGCTGCTGATCTGGAGCGCGCTGTCCGGCTATTTCGTGCTCGGCGAGGTGTCCGACACCATGTCGATCGCCGGCTCGCTTCTGATCGTCGGCAGTGGCCTTTACATGCTGCACCGGGAGCGGGTTCGCCACCGCGAGGTCGCCGCTCGCTCGGCCATTCGCTAACGTCCTCATTCCACGGACGAAAAGACCCTGAAAGCCGGCGGCGATGGTCGTTGCCGGTGGCCCCGAACTGGGGTAAGGAAAGCGCGGTTGGCGCCCGTAGCTCAGCTGGATAGAGCGTTGCCCTCCGAAGGCAAAGGTCGTGCGTTCGAATCGCGCCGGGCGCGCCAATTCACGTCACTCAGTTCCCTGCGACAAGCCTCGTTTGTCTAAATCAGCTTCGCCGCGGCGAGGTCGCGCATCAGCATGCGCGTGCCGTAGGTCCAGTGCGGACAATCCGGCGAATATTTCACGCGGTTGACCAGCGCGCCGAGCTTGTCCGACGAGATCGTGACCATGTCGCCGATCTTGTGGGTGAAGCCCTTCCCCACTTCGCCGCGGTCCTTCGACGGCACGAACATGGTGCCGAGATAAAGCGCCATGCCGTCGGGATACTGGTGATGCGGCCCCATGGCCGCCGCAACCAGCTCTTCCGGCGAGCGGCTGATCTCGGCCATCGAGCTTGAGCCTTCGAGCGAGAAACCGTCAGTGCCTTCGACGGCGAGATTGACCCGCGCTTTCTTCACATCCGCGATGGTGAACGTGTCGTCGAACAAACGGATGAAGGGCCCGAGCGCGGCGGAGGCGTTGTTGTCCTTGGTCTTGCCGAGCAACAGCGCCGAGCGGCCTTCCATGTCGCGCAGATTGACGTCGTTGCCGAGCGTGGCACCGGCGATGCGGCCGCTGCTCGCGGCGATCACCGCGATCTCCGGCTCCGGGTTATTCCAGGTCGAGGCTTCGAGCAGCCCGACATCGGCGCCGAAGCCGACCGACGACATCGGCTGGCACTTGGTGAAGATCTCGGCGTCAGGGCCGATGCCGACTTCGAGATATTGCGACCAGACGCCCCGCGCGATCAGCTTGGCCTTGATCGCCATCGCTTCGGGCGAACCCGGCCTGAGCTTCGACAGGTCCTCGCCGATCAGGCCGTGAATGTCGGCGCGGATCGCCTCGGCCTTGTCGGCGGAGCCGCGCGCCTGTTCCTCGATGACACGTTCGAGCAGGCTGACAACAAAGGTGACGCCCGCCGCCTTCACCGCATGCAGATCGACCGGCGACAACAGCCGGATCGCGCTGGCCGCGTGAGTCAAGCTGGCCGCCGTGATCGTGTCGATGGTGGCGATGGACTTGCCTTTGGCACCGCGCACGAAAGCGGCCGGATCGTCCATCTCGCAGATGTCACGGACGGTCGGAGCATGTGCCGACGTAATATCGACGACCGAGCCGTCGCGCACGGTGACGACCAGCGGATGCGCAGTGCCCGGCGCGTGGGCTCGACCGACAAAGGTGCCGGTGTCCGGCAGGCGCATGGAATGGCTGGTCATGAATCCCCCGATCTTGTTGTTGAGCGGGAGTTTAGAACGCCGAACGCGGTTTGCGCCAGCGCCGGACCGGCTTCGGGGCCTTAATGGCCGACGTCGGCGGGATCGAGCTCAAGGTCGGTCGACATCTTGCGCGGCTGCGGCACATAGGCATCGCCGAGCTGGACCATCGGCCGCGGATTGATGACGATCGAGCTCAGACGGTCGTGCAGCGCCTTGGCCGAGGTCGGCTTGACCAGAAATTCGTTGATGCCGGCATGCAGCGCCTGGACGACCGACGAGCGCTGCGCCCGCGAGGTCAGCATGATGATCGGCAGGTTCGGGCGCGGAAACACGCCCGGGGACCGGACGATGCGCACCACTTCCATGCCGTTGAGCAGCGGCATATCCCAGTCGAGCAGCATGACGTCGGGATCGGAGTTGCGGATCTGTTCGAGCGCGGCCAGCCCGTCGGCGGCCTCGATCACCGACTTGGCGCCGAGATTCATCAGCATCATGCGCGTGACCTTGCGCATGTAGGCGTTGCCATCCACCACGAGGATGTTCAACCCCTGAATCATCGCTTCAAGCGGACTTTTCGGCATACGCGCGACCGGTAACCTTCCCTAACGTGCGACCAAGCTACCGGCAAAACTCTGTCAATTCGCTAAGGCCAACCATTCAATTTGTCTCGTTTGTTCCGCACCGCCCCCTCGCGGAACGTCATCCGGATTGCCAAATTGAGCCAATGAATCGGCTGCGCCGCGCGCAGGTCGTCGCCAAACGGGAGATTTTCGCCGATGAAACAGCCTGGAGCCGACCATCCGATCACGATTTCGCAGGACGGGACGCGCGTTCGCGTCATGTTCGCCGGCCGCATGGTCGCCGACACAACGCGGGCGCTGACGCTCCAGGAGGCGCGTTATCCTTCTGTTTACTATATTCCGCGCGAGGACGCCGACATGACGCTGTTTCAGCGCACGGCGCACACGACGCATTGCCCATACAAGGGCGACGCCAGCTACTTCACCTTGTCGGCCGAGGGCCGCAGCGCCGAGAATGCCGTGTGGAGTTACGAGGCGCCCTATCCGGCTGTCGCCGCGATCAGGGAGCATCTCGCGTTTTATCCGAACAAGGTGGATGGCATTGAGGTGGGGTGATCCTCAATGCACCTTCGGACCCTTGAGGAATTTGTTGCGGTCGGATGAATTCACTCGCACGTCGAAGGTGACGCCATCGCGATGCAACGTGAGCGGCACCTCGACGCCGGCAACGCCCAGCGCCCAGATGGCGCGATAAAGCTCGGCCAGAGTCGTGACCTTCTGACCCGCCACCGCCACGATCATGTCGCCGGTCTTGATCTCGACGCGCGATGCCGGCCCCTTGTCGGCGACGCCGACGACAACCAGTTGATCCTCGATCTCGGTGGTGAAGATGCCGAGCCACGGACGCACCGGACGGCTGACCCGACCGTATTTCGAGAGGTCGTCAAGGACAGGCTTCAACAGATCGATCGGGATCATCATGTTGAGATGCTCGCCCTGCCCGCCGCTTTCGCCGCCGGTCGCGCGCTCGATCTGCAGCGAGCCGATGCCGACAAGATCACCCCGCGCCGAGATCAGTCCGGTGCCGCCCCAATGCGGATGCGAGGGAAACGTGAAGATCGCGTCGTCGAGCAGATACTCCCAGTAGCCGGCGAATTCCTGCCGGGCGGCCACGCGTGCCGCAAGCGATTGCTTGCGGCCACCCGCCGCGCCGATGACAACGCGATCGCCGAGATCGACTTCGGCCGACGAGCCGAGTTCAAGCGCCGGCAGATTGGGCCGGCCGAGCGTCTGCACCAGGCCGAAGCCGGTTTCCTGATCGACGCCGAGCGGATGACCTTCCATGATGCGGCCATCCGACAGATGCAGCCAGATCGTTTCGGCTTCTGTGATGAGATAACCGACGGTGAGCACAAGGCCGTCGCCGATCAGCACGCCGTTGCCGGCACGTTCGACGCCGAGCGTGGTCGCCGTGAAGGCATCGTTCGGGATGATCGCGTGCAGGCCGACGATCGACGCCAGCGCGCGGTCGAGATCGAAAGCGTAATCCTCCGGGCGCGGCTGCACCCCGGGCGGCACCTTGAATTCCATCAGCGAAGCCATCGGCGGAAGTCCCTCTGTCTTCGTTTCCATATAGGAACGATGATAACCGCCGCCACAGGCTGCCGAAACCGCAAATTGCGGTTTTACGCATAGCTGTCATCGCCGGGCTTGACCCGGCGTTTTATGATGCCTTTGTAAGGAGCAGGTGTTCCCGCCGGCCTCGCGCCCTGAGAGAATTCATGACCGCTCTTTCCGTTCTCGATCTGTCGCCCGTCGCGGCCGGCTCGACCGGCGCCCAAGCGCTGCGCAATTCCATCGATCTCGCGCAGCTTGCCGACAAGCTTGGCTATGTCCGCTACTGGGTGGCCGAACACCACAACATGCCGATGATCGCCTCATCGGCGCCCGACATCATGATCGGGCAGATCGCCGCAGCGACGCAGCGCATCCGCGTCGGTTCCGGCGGCGTCATGCTGCCCAACCACGCGCCCTTGACGGTGGCCGAACGCTTCAAGGTGCTGGAGGCCTTGTTCCCGGACCGCATCGACCTCGGGCTCGGCCGCGCGCCGGGCACCGATCAGGTGACGTCCTACATGCTGCGGCGGCGCCAGAACGTCACCGAGGAAGACGACTTCCTCGATCGCTTCTCCGAACTGATGGCGCTGGAAACCCGGCAGTTTCCTGAAGGCCATCCGTTCCAGAAGGTGCGCGCCATGCCGGACGACGTGAAGCTGCCGCCTATTTTCCTGCTCGGTTCCTCCGATTACAGCGCGCAGCTCGCCGGCCAGATCGGCGCCGCCTTTGCGTTTGCGCACCACTTCGCGACCTTCCCGGCCGACGAGGCGATGCGTCTTTATCGCGAGAGCTTCAAACCGTCGGTGTCGCACGACAAGCCCTACGCCATTCTCGGCACCCATGTCGTCTGCGCCGACACCGACGAGGAAGCCGATCGTCTCGCCTCGACCGTCGATCTCAATTTGACCCGCCGCAACAAGGGCGAATTCCTGCCGCTCGCCTCGCCCGAGGAGTCTTTGGCCTATCAGTATTCGCCAGCAGAGCGGGCCCGCGTCGCGCAGAACCGCACCAAGCTCTCGGTTGGCTCGCCGGCAACCGTGAAGGCCAAGCTCGACGAATTGATCGCGGCAACAAAAGCCGACGAGGTGATGGTCACGACCATGATCTACGATCATCAGGCCCGCCGGCACTCATACGAATTGCTGGCGCCGCTGTTCGCCTAGTCGTCATTCCGGCGGAATGACGGGAAAATTATCGCGTGCTAGAACGGCACCGCGGGCGACAGACATTGCGCGCAATTTTCTGGAGGCTCCCCTTGGGTACCAAGCTCACGCTCACAGCCAGCGACAATCACACCTTGGGCGCCTATCGCGCCGACCCGACGGGCACGCCCAAAGGCGGCATGGTCGTCATTCAGGAGATCTTCGGCGTCAACAAGAACATCCGCCACGTCTGCGACACGCTCGCCGAACACGGCTATGTCGCCATCGCGCCCGCGGTGTTCGACCGCTTCCAGCGCGACTTCGACAGCGGCTATTCGGCCGATGAGATCGCACACGCCCGCAGCTTTCTCGGCGGCCTCAACTGGGATCACATGATGGCCGACACGAGTGCGGCCAAGGACAATCTCAAGGGCGTCGGCCCGATCGGCATCATCGGTTTCTGCCTAGGCGGTTCGGTCGCCTTCCTCGGCGCGTGTCGCGTGCCGGGCTTCGCCGCGGCCGTGTCGTTCTACGGCGGCGCCATCGGCAAGTTCGCCGACGAGAAACCGAAGTGTCCGATGCAAATGCACTTCGGCGAGAAGGACGAAAGCATTCCGATGTCCATGATCGAGGACATCAAAAAGAAGCAGCCGCACGCCGAGACTTATGTCTATGCAGACGCGCCGCATGCTTTCTCAAACGAAGACCGTCCGAGCTTCCGCCCCGAGGCCGCCGACCTCGCCTGGAAGCGGACCTACGAGTTCCTGGCGAAGAATCTTAAATAGCGCTGACGGCTGAGGCGTGGCTTCAAACCGGCCTCATCCTGAGGAGCCCGCGAGGCGGAGATGATCTAGAACCACCGCTCCTTGACGACGATGGTGTCGCCCGGCAGCAGCGGATAGTTCAACGGGACATTGCCCCGCATCTGCTGGCCCGGCGCATTGCGAGTCAGTTCGACGTTCTTCTTGGCGGCGCGCGCGCCGAAGCCGCCGGCAATCGCCACCGCGGTCTCAACCGTCATGTTGGCAACATAGGGATATTGGCCGGGCGTCGTCACTTCGCCGAGAATGAAGAACGGCCGATAGGCTTCGACTTCGACAGTGACATGCGGCTCGCGCACATAACCCTGGCGCAGCCGGTCGGCGATCGTCTTGGCCAAATGCTGGGTCGACGTGCCGCGCGCCGGCACCGTGCCAATCAGCGGCAGGTTCACATTGCCGCCGGCATCGACGGTGTAGCTGTTGGTGATGCCGTCCTGGCCGAACACCACGACGCGCAGCTTGTCACCGGAGTCGAGCGTGTAAGCGGGCGCTGCCGGCGACACCGCAGCATAGCCGTAGTTCGGCGCAGGCGCGGGAGCCGGAACATAAGGTCCGCCGCGCGGGGCAGCCATCCGCGGCGCCTGGGCCATCGCGGCCGGCGGCGGAGTGTATTGCGCCACATAAGGCTGCTGCACTGCCGGCTGCGTCGGCGCATAAGTTTCGGCCTTGCGGCTCGACGAGAATAGACCGCGGCCGGTCGCGGCTCTGGCCTGCGGCGGCTGTTGTTGCGGCTGCGGCGCATATTGCGGCTGCGCATAGGCCTGCTGCGCATAGGCCGCCGAACTTGAATACAGCGAGCGCGACGGCGCACCCGCCTGAACACCGTAAGGCTGGGTGTAGGTTTGCTGGGCCGGGCCCGGATAGGCCGGCGCTTGGGCATATTGCTGCTGCGTCACGATCGGCACCGGCTGGCCGGTCTGCGGATCGATGATGTACTGGACCTGAGCCGTTTTGCGCGCGCAACCGGCAGCCGCCAGAGCGACCATCAGCACGAGCAAAATCTTGGCATTCCGCATTGAAGCGAATCCGGGTCGCGAGACGAAATCGACGCCCGATTAGCGCTTTATATGGTTAAAAAAGTCTGACCTTTTCCCTCCCCCGGGATGGGGGAGGGTCGTAAGAGGTCCGGCTCAGGCTGTCGCCACGGCCTTCACCCCGGTGCCGATCGGGCAGGATACGCCGGTGCCGCCCAGACCGCAGTAGCCATAGGGATTCTTGGCCAGATACTGCTGGTGATAGTCCTCGGCGAAGTAGAACGGCGGCGCGTCCACGATCTCGGTCGTAATCGGCCGGTAGCCCTGCTTCTTCAACTCCGGCTCGTACATCGCCTTCGACGCCTCGGCGGCCGCCTTCTGCTCCGGCGAGAACGTGTAGATGCCGGAGCGGTACTGGGTGCCGATGTCATTGCCCTGGCGCATGCCCTGGGTCGGGTCATGGTTTTCCCAGAAGGTCTTGAGCAGGGTGTCGTAGGACACCTTCTTCGGGTCATAGACCACCAGAACCACCTCGTTATGGCCGGTGCGGCCCGAACACACTTCCTCATAGGTCGGGTTCGGGGTCAGGCCGCCGGCATAGCCGACCGCCGTGACGTGAATGCCGTCGCCCAGTTGCCAGAACTTGCGCTCGGCGCCCCAGAAGCAGCCGAGGCCGAACATGGCCTTCTCGGTCCCCTCCGGATAGGGGCCGGTGAGCGCATGGTGATTGACGAAATGCTCATCAGCGGTGGGGATCGCACTGGCGCGGCCGGGCAGCGCCTCGTCCTTCGAGGGCATGGAAACCTTCTTGAATCCGAACATGGTTTGGCTCTCCCGTCTTCGTTGCGCCCAATATAAGCACTCGCCCCCGGTTCCGGTACCGGAGGGTGATCACGAGGGTGACAGAGTGGCGTGATTGACGGCGCAGTGCCGGTCAGCGCGCATACCCAATCAAGGGCCTGCGCGGCCGGCCCAGCAGCATGAACAGGATCGCCAGCACGCCAAGCACCGCCCAGCTCGGCCAGGACAGGAATGTCACCGTCACCGGGTCCCACAGCACGCCGCCGGCATAAGGCGACAACAACGGCTTCAGCCCCGCCAGACTCTTGGGGCTCAGGAGCGTCCAAAGGTCGCCGACGCTGGTCAAAAACAGCCTGTTTCCGGCGATCGACTTGGTGCCGTCATAGATCACCAGGACGAAGGCAGCGGCCAGGCCGAACAACCCAAGAGTGCGCAGCAAGAACTTGATCATGCGATGGTCACACAATGTAGGCGTGGCGACCGTCTCAACTAACCGCAACCGCCCGCGCCTTCAACCCTGCCGCTGCATTGCGGCATGCCCCCTTGTCTTGAGTTGCCGGGGTGCCTTCCGCTAGACCATACACCAACAGCTTGGCCGCGGGCGCATCCGGGGAAAAGAAGCTGACCGCGTGTCATGGAGCGAAAATGTCCAAACGTCCCCGTCCGACCTTCACCGAGCAGGAAGCCCTGCTGTTTCACAGCAGCGGCCGCCCGGGCAAACTGGAGATCGTCGCTACCAAGCCGATGGCCACCCAGCGCGACCTGTCGCTGGCCTATTCCCCGGGCGTCGCGGTGCCCGTGCTGGCCATCGCCGACGATCCGCAGAAGGCATATGACCTCACCACCAAGGGCAATTTCGTTGCCGTCATCACCAATGGCACGGCCATTCTCGGCCTCGGCAATCGCGGCGCGTTGGCGGCCAAGCCGGTGATGGAAGGCAAGTCGGTGCTGTTCAAGCGCTTCGCCGACATCGATTCCATCGACCTCGAAGTCTCGACCGAAGACCCGGACGAATTCATCAACTGCGTCAAATTCCTCGGCGCCGGCTGGGGCGGCATCAATCTCGAGGACATCAAGGCGCCCGAGTGTTTCATCATCGAGCAGAAACTGCGCGAATTGATGGACATCCCCGTCTTCCATGACGACCAGCACGGGACAGCCATCATCTCCGCCGCCGGTCTCATCAATGCGCTGGAAATGACCGGCCGCGACATCAAGAGCACCAAGCTGGTGTGCAACGGCGCTGGCGCCGCCGGTATTGCCTGCCTCGAACTCTTGCGCGCCATCGGTTTCCCGCCGAACAACCTCATCCTCTGCGACACCAAGGGCGTCATCTACAAAGGCCGCACCGACGGCATGAACCAGTGGAAGTCGGGCTATGCGGTCGAGACCGAGGCCCGCACGCTGGAAGACGCGCTCAAGGGCGCCGACGTGTTCTACGGCCTGTCGGCCAAGGGCGCGGTGACCAAGGAAATGGTCAAGTCGATGGCGGCCAAGCCCATCATCTTCGCCATGGCCAACCCCGATCCCGAAATCACAGCCGAGGAAGTCGCCGAAGTGCGCGACGACGCCATCATGGCGACCGGGCGTTCGGACTATCCGAACCAGATCAACAACGTGCTCGGCTTCCCCTTCATCTTCCGCGGCGCGCTCGACGTGCGCGCCTCGACCATCAACATGGAGATGAAGATTGCCGCTGCGCGGGCGCTCGCCGAACTCGCGCGCGAGGATGTGCCGGACGAAGTGGCGGCGACCTACGGCACGCGCCTCAAGTTCGGCCCGGAATACATCATCCCGACGCCGTTCGATCCGCGCCTGATGTCATCCATTCCGCCCGCAGTGGCCCAGGCGGCGATGGACACCGGCGTCGCGCGCAAGCCGATCGAGGACATGGAAGCCTACAAGCACCAGCTCAACGCCCGCCGCGATCCGATCGCCGGCACGCTGCAGCAGGTCTATACCAAGCTGCGCCGTTCGCCGAAGCGCGTCGCCTTTGCCGAGGGCGAGGAGGAGCAGGTCATCCGCGCCGCCGCGTCCTTCGTGGCGCAGGGGCTCGGCACCGCTCTGCTGGTCGGCCGCGAGGATCGCGTCAAGGCAACCGCAACCGAAGCCGGCATCGAGCTCGGCGACGGCATTGAAATCATCAATGCGCGGCTGTCGAACCGCAATGGCGTCTACATCAACTATCTCTACGAGCGCCTGCAGCGTCACGGCTTCCTGCTGCGCGACGTGCAGCGGCTGGTGAACACCGACCGCAACCATTTCGCGTCGCTGATGGTGGCCAATGGCGATGCCGATGCCATGGTGACCGGGGTGACGCGCAATTTCTCGGTGGCGCTGGAAGATGTCCGCCGCGTCATCGACCCCAAACCCGGCCATCGCGTCATCGGCGTTTCGCTGGTGGTGGCGCGCGGCCGCACCGTCCTGGTGGCCGATACCGCGATTACCGAGCTGCCGACCGGCGAGGAACTCGCCGAGATTGCCATTGAGGCGGCCGGCGTCGCCAAGCGCTTCGGCTACGTGCCGCGCGTCGGCATGCTGGCGTTCTCGACCTTCGGCCATCCGGCCGGCGAGCGCTCGGAGAAGGTGATCGAGGCGGTCAAGATCCTCGACCAGCGTCGTGTCGATTTCGAATATGAAGGCGACATGGCCGCCGACGTCGCGCTCAATCCGGACCTTGCCGCGGCCTACCCGTTCAATCGCCTGTCGGGCCCGGCCAACGTGCTGGTCATGCCGGCGTTCCACTCGGCGTCGATCTCGACCAAGATGCTGCAGGAACTCGGCGGCGCCACCGTTATCGGCCCGCTGCTGGTCGGCCTCGACCGTCCGGTGCAACTCGTCCAGCTCGGCGCCAAGGACACGCAGATCGTCAATATGGCGGCGCTCGCCGCGTTCAATGTGAGCGGCTGAGAGGAAGCGATGGCCCACCCCACCCTTTCAGGCGTGATCGCCGCGATCGCCACGCCGCTCGACGACAAACTCTCGCCGGATATCCCGCGCGCCATGAAGCTGGCGCGCTGGCTGCTCGACAATGGCTGCGACGGGCTCAACGTGCTCGGCTCGACCGGCGAGGCCACCTCGTTCTCGGTCGAGGAACGCAAGGCGGTCATGACCGCCTACAAAACCAACGACCTGCCGCTGGACC
Organism: Undibacter mobilis; assembly: GCF_003367195.1. Classification (NCBI taxonomy): domain Bacteria; kingdom Pseudomonadati; phylum Pseudomonadota; class Alphaproteobacteria; order Hyphomicrobiales; family Nitrobacteraceae; genus Undibacter; species Undibacter mobilis. Next base: position 978,263 of record NZ_QRGO01000001.1, read on the forward strand.
GCCTGATGGTGGGTACGGGAGCCGCGTCGATTGCCGATGCCATGACGCTCACGCGTCACGCCGCCGAACTCGGCTTCGCTGGCGCGCTGGTGCTGCCACCATTTTACTACAAGGGCGTTCCGGATGACGGGCTCGTCGCCTATATCGGCGCGCTCGTTGACGCGACCGCCAGCCAGAAGCTGCCAATCTATCTCTACCATTACCCGCAGCTCTCCGGGGTGCCGTGGCATGTCGAACTGATCAAGCGCCTGCGCCAGAGCTTCCCCGGCCGCATTGTCGGTCTGAAGGACTCCTCGGGCGACATAGCCTATGCGCGCTCGGTGGCGGCGATCGCCAAGGACTTCGCCACCTTCCCCTCGACCGAGGCCTGCCTGCTCGATGCCCGCAAAGGCGAATTCGCCGGCTGCATCTCGGCGACGGCGAACGTCAATGCCGACCTGTGCCAGCGCGCCTGGAAGGACGGCGACGCCGCTGCGCATGACAACGCAGTCGCGATCCGCAAATTGTTCGAGGGCCGGCCGCTGGTGCCGGGCGTCAAGACTCTGCTCGGCCATATCCATGGCGATGCGACTTTGGCCCGCGTCCGCCCGCCATTTGCCGCCGTTTCCGTCGCCGATCGCACCGCCATTACTGCCGGCTACGACGCGATCCGGACCAAAAACGGCGCCTAAGGGGCTCAAACCGCTGCCATTTCTCGGGCGTTGACGCCCGGGCGGAGGCCAACTATAAGCCACGCCCAATGGGGCCGGATTTTCCGGCCCCGCTTATTCTTGCACAGACCGGCTCGCGAGCGCGGCACTTCTTCCGCCGCATGCGGCCAGTCGCGTTAGAGACCGAACGAGATTTAAGATGGCCAACACAAAGTCCGCCCGCAAGGCGACCCGCAAGATCGCGCGCCGCACCGAGATCAACAAGGCGCGTCGCACCATCCTGCGCAACTCAGTGCGCAAGGTTGAAGAAGCGATCACTGCCGGCGACCGCACCGCGGCCGCCGAAGCACTCAAGTCTGCGGAGCCCGCGATCATGCGTGCGGCGCAGCGCGGCACCGTTCACAAGAACACAGCCAGCCGCAAGGTCTCGCGCCTCACGCACGCGATCGCCAAGCTCGGCAAATAAGATACCGCAGTGCCGCGCTCGGATGAGCCGAGTTCGCTCGGCTCATTAAACGGCACGCGGTCGCTACCGCCGCAGCAATACAACGCGAAAGGCTCAACGCCGCCTGAAGTGGCGTTCGCTACCGCGAAATTGCTTGGCGCCTTTTCTGAAAATCGAAGACAATGACTTTGCGCGGACGCTGGCGGCGTTCCGCGCTTGCGCGCGTTCGTCCAACTGTCATCGACATGTCAGACAGTTATGGGCGTCAAGTATTTTCAGCGCTTTTTGCAAATCCGTTTTTCGCAAAACAAACAATCTCAACACCTTTTTGTCGGGGTTACCCTGCATTGCCGCTCAAAAAATTGAGCGCTCACATAACGACTTACACCGAATAAGGCGACGAGGACCCGGAAATGCCTGCGCCGCAGTCATTGCCGCGACGGCGCGATCGTTTTTTTTCTGATAGATTACCGCTGTCATTTAGTTCGACGGCTTGACCGATTCCCCACGACTCATCAACGCGTTGGTTAGCGAACGGTAGAAAATTCGGACATTCGGCCGGCGTCCCGCAATGGATCGACTGCGATCTTGCGACAAAACCAAATTGCTCGGCCGGACACCTTGTGTATTTTGAAAAGCGCGCGCGGCTCTTGCCACACGCGATCAGGAACAAGGAATGTTCTGCGCTCATTGGCAGATGAGAACGGCTATCTATTGCCCTGTGGCTGGAAAACTCCACTCGCGAAAGATGACCGGATAAAGCTTTGGCGTTAAACCGCCGGCACCGGACTTCTCTCCGACGAGTTGACGAGCCGCGCGGCAATAAAGGCAGATCGACGTCGCAAAAATTGAATTGAAGGCAATTCGGGTTTTGCGAAGATGGATTTGCGGTAGAGCCTGATCGAAGACGGACTTGATTGAGTAGGTATCTGGGCGAGAGCCCGCAGATTGGGGGGACTGTGATGATAGCGAACTCTCGTACGATTGGTGGTGCAGGCGCTTACATGCCGTGCCAGACTGACTCGTACAGCGCGCTCTTTCGTCAGGTCTCCGATGTCCGCTTGGGCAATGCGCCGCCCAACATCTAAAGGCGCCGTTCCCGTTCCTTTCAAAACGATATCGCGCCGTACCCGCTAGGCCGGCCGAGATATCCCGCAAATGTGTTGCGTCCTGTACCGGCGCGTCGACGGCTCGTTGCCGTCAGGCCGAGCAACCAATTGTCCGTTCAACCAAACAGACCAAAACAAAAGAGAAGAAGAAAATGCCGAACGACGATCAGGAGAGTTGGGTCAGAGTCAAAGCGCGCCTGCGCACGGAAGTTGGCGACGATGTCTTCTCCAGCTGGTTTGGACGTATGGAACTCGAAGGTATCGACGAGGGCGGCGTGCGCCTGTCGGTGCCGACCCGCTTTCTCAAGAGCTGGATCCAGTCGCACTATGCCGAAAAGGTTCTGACGTGCTGGCAGGCCGATCGTAGTGAGGTCGGCCGGATCGAGCTGATCGTCCGTTCGGCGGTGCTCAAGACCACCGCCCAGCCCAAGCCCAAAGTGGAACCCGCCCTCGCCATGCATGGCGAGAACCGTCCGCACAACGGCAACGGCATGTCTCGTCCGATTCCGGTCGGCGATGCCGCGGTCCATGAAGCGCTCGGCGGCTCGCCGCTCGATGCGCGGCTCACCTTCGACTCGTTCGTCGTCGGCCGCTCCAACACGCTGGCGCAGGCCGCTGCCAAGCAGGTCGCCGCGGCGCGCCGCACCGACCCGGTGATGTTCAACCCGCTCTACATCCATGCCGGCGTCGGCTTGGGCAAAACGCATCTGCTGCAGGCCATCACCTGGGCCGGTAATGCCGGTGGCGAGCGCAAGGTGCTCTACCTGACCGCCGAGAAATTCATGTACGGCTTCGTCGCCGCCCTGCGGGCGCAGAACGCGATTGCCTTCAAGGAAGCGCTGCGCGGCATCGGCGTGCTGGTGATCGACGACCTGCAGTTCCTGCAAGGCAAATCGACGCAGGCCGAGTTCTGCCACACCCTCAATGCGCTGATCGATGCCGGCCGTCAGGTCGTCATCGCCTCGGACCGGCCGCCGTCGGAACTCGAGAGCCTGGACGAGCGCGTGCGCTCGCGGCTGGCCGGCGGTCTCGTCGTCGAGATGGGCGGGCTTGGCGAGGAACTGCGCCTCGAAATCCTGAAAGCCCGCGTGCAGGCTGCGCGCGCGCACCACCCGACCTTCGACGTGCCGCTGCCGGTGCTCGGGTATATCGCCAAGACCGTCACCCATAACGGCCGTGACCTCGAAGGCGCGCTCAACCGCCTGCTCGCGCACTCCAAGCTCACCGGCCAGTCGGTGACCATGGAAATGGCCGAGCGCGAGGTGAAGGATCTGATCCGGCCGCAGGAACCCAAGCGCGTCAAGATCGAGGACATCCAGCGCATCGTGGCCCGGCAGTACAATGTCAGCCGCTCCGACCTGCTGTCGTCGCGCCGGACCGCCAATGTGGTGCGCCCGCGCCAGGTGGCGATGTATCTTGCCAAGACGCTCACTTTGCGTTCGCTGCCGGAAATCGGCCGGCGCTTCGGCGGCCGCGACCACACCACGGTGCTGCACGCCGTCCGCAAGATCGAGGGCCTGGTCGGCAACGACGTCACGCTGTCGGAGGAGATCGAAATCCTCAAGCGCCAGCTGCAGGAGTAGGTCATCTTTTGTCCCGGGCGCTGCGCGCATGAAATGACGCGCAGCAGACCGGGGACCCTCTCGCAATGCGACGGCCCCGATCAGCACCGCTTCGTGCGGCGGCGCGTCCGGGGCTAGCAAGCCTGTGGACGCCCTGGGGATAGGACCGGGGACTTCGCGCCTGCGCGCAGCCTGCTCTTGCGCAAATGCCCCGCTCTTGCCACCTTTGCCCCCCGGCTTCCGCCGGCCGGCGCCAGCGGTGTGGGTTTTCGGCGCCGAAGCGGGAATTTCCATGAAAATCACTGTCGAACGCGCTGAACTCCTCAAGTCGCTGAGCCACGTCTATCGCGTGGTCGAGCGGCGCAACACCATTCCAATCCTGTCCAACGTGTTGATCCGGGCCGACAAGGGCCAGCTCAGCATGAAGGCCACCGACCTCGATCTCGAAGTCACCGACTCGATTGCGGCGGAGGTTGCGCCCGGCGGCGCCACCACCGTGCCGGCGCACATGTTCTACGACATCGTACGCAAGCTGCCGGACGGCTCGCAGATCGTGATCGAGGGCTCCGGCGAACGCGCCGTGCTGACCATCCGCGCCGGCCGCTCGCGCTTCACGCTGCAGACCCTGCCCGAGAGCGACTTCCCCGATCTCGCCGCCGGCGAGATGAGCCATTCGTTCAAGGTGCCCGCAGCCGACTTCAAGCGCCTCATCGACAAGACGCAGTTCGCGATATCGACCGAAGAGACCCGCTATTACCTCAACGGCATCTACCTGCACGCCGCGGGCTCGGCCAAGACCGCGACCTTGCGCGCGGTGGCGACCGACGGTCACCGTCTGGCGCAGGTCGAACTGCCGCTGCCGGAAGGCGCCGCCGGCATGCCGGGCATCATCATTCCACGCAAGACGGTCGCCGAAGTGCAGCGCCTGATCGAGAGCGGCGAAGGCGACATCGCCATTGAACTCTCCGCCGGCAAGATCCGTTTCTCCATCGGCAATGTCGTCCTGATCTCCAAGCTGATCGACGGCACCTTCCCCGACTACGGCCGCGTCATTCCGGCCAACAACGACAAGAACCTCGTCGTCGACAAGAAGGACTTCGAGGCGGCAGTCGACCGCGTCTCCACGGTGTCGAGCGAACGCGGCCGCGCCGTGAAGCTGTCGATCACCGGCGGACGCCTGGTGCTGTCGGTGACCAATCCGGATTCCGGCAGCGCCACCGAAGAGCTGGAGGTGGACTACGAATCCGATCCGCTCGATATCGGCTTCAACTCGCGTTACCTGCTCGACATCGCCGCGCAGATCGAAGGCGAGGTCGCGGTTCTGAAGCTTGCCGATGCGGGCTCGCCGACGCTGATCCAGGACAAGGATGCCAAAGGCGCGCTCTACGTGCTGATGCCAATGCGGGTGTGATGTTGCAGCCTCATCCTGAGGAGCGTCGCGCAAGCGACGCGTCTCGAAGAATGGGGCCGCCCTCGTCCTTCGAAACGCGGCCTGCGGCCGCTTGTCAGGATCAGGGCGGGGTCAGCTTGTGACCCCCGCGGCTGTGCATTAGAGCACAACCTATGACCGCCGCCTTTTTCCGCCGTCTCTCGCTGACCAACTTCCGCAGCTATCACGCGACGACGCTTGAGCTTGGCCGCAATGGGCCGGTGGTGCTGACCGGACCAAATGGGGCCGGCAAGACCAACCTGATCGAGGCGATTTCGATGCTGGCGCCGGGCCGTGGCCTGCGCCGGGCGACGCTCGATGAACTCGCCTTTGCCGAGGGCGACGGCAGCTGGGCCGTTTCGGCGGAAATCGAAGGCATGCTGGGACTCGCCACGCTGGGCACCGGCATCGAGCCGCCGACGGGTGAGGAAACCACCAACGCCCGCAAATGCCGCATCGATCGCGAGCCGGTGTCGTCGGCCGCCGCCTTCGCCGACCATCTGCGCATCATCTGGCTGACGCCGTCGATGGACCCGCTGTTTGTCGGCCCCGCCGCCGACCGCCGCCGCTTCCTCGACCGGCTGGTGCTCGCGGTCGATGCCCAGCATGCGAGCCGCGTCTCGGCACTGGAGCGATCGCTGCGGTCGCGCAATCGCCTGCTGGAGGATCAGCGCAGCGACCCGCACTGGCTCGATGCCATCGAGCACGAGACCGCCGAAGTCGCGGTCGCCGTTTCGGCGGCGCGCTTTGAAACCGTGACGCGCCTTGCCGGTGCACTCGAAGCCGCACGCGAGGAAGCGCCCGCCTTCGCCATGCCACGCATCGCCCTTCGCGGCTGGATGGAAAACCAGTGGCCGGTGAGCAGCGCGCGCGAGATCGAGGACCGCTATCGCGACCTGTTGCGATCGAGCCGCGCGCAGGACGCCGCCGCCGGCCGCACGCTGGAAGGCCCACACCGCGCCGACCTTGAGGTCGTTCATGCCGGCAAGGGCGTTGCTGCTGCCGACGCCTCAACCGGCGAGCAGAAAGCGATGCTCATTCGCCTGATGCTCGCGCATGCGCAACTGATCAAGGACATGACCGGCACCGCGCCGGTGATGCTGCTCGACGAAGTCGTGGCCCATCTCGACCCGGTGCGTCGCGCCGCCCTGTACGACGCCCTCGCGGCGCTCGGCACGCAAGTGTGGATGACGGGTGCCGATCCAGCCGCCTTCGCGGACATTGCCGACCGTGCCGAGTGGTTCGACGTGACCCCCAGCGGGGTTTCAAAGCGCGGCTGAAAGTTCCGTAAGCCTGCGGTAACACTCGGTTAATCGAGATATTTTGAAGTTTCGGAAAATAGGAACAATTGCAGTATCGCGGCTTTTACCCTGCGACGTTCGTGAAATGGCAGAGAGCAAAGTCAGATACTGGAACCCAGGCCCATGACCGATACCAACTTGCATCCGGCCGAGCGATTAAAGCACGAGATTCATCGCACGCTCGATATGATCGATACCCAGCTGTCGCGGCTTGAGATTTTGACAGCCGCAGTCGCAGCCTTCGAGCGGCCGATCCCGGATTACGACCTGGCATTTCAGCACCAGCGGCATGTGACAGCACGTGCAACCGTCCTGCGTAACGCGTCGCTATAAGTCTCCGAGAAGCGCACGTCGCTGACGCTCCGATGCATCCGAAAATCGCCGAAGCGCATGCGCTTCGGTCAGCATCCCGACCACCTGGGCGCGCTCGAGACTGTCCACCACCGGCAAGGCTTCGGCCTCGTATTTTTCGAAGGCCTTGATCGCTTCTTGCGCTGTCATCTGCTGCAGCAGCATTTCGCCCTTGTGACGCAACAAATCCGTGAGCGGTGTCACCGCCGGAACTTCGGTCGAATGCGCTTCGGCGACCATCACCATACCGGCATAGTGACCGTCCTCATCGACAGCGAGCACCTGGTTGGTCGATCCGAGCGGAAACTTTTCGCGGAACACCGGCAATGGCGTCTCGGTCGATGTGGTGCGCACGTCGGCGCGCATCATTTGCGCCACCGTGAGGTCGCGAATCCAGCCGACATCGGCGCCGCCGCGGATGGTTTCGCCGCGCAAATGGAAGCGCCATGTGGCGAAGGAATAGCCGAACAGTTCGCGGGTCACCTGCATCGATACGATGACGGCAATCAGCACCGTGCCGGTGAGCCACAGGTCGCCGGTGGTCTCCAGCGCGATAAAACACATGGTCAGCGGCCCGCCGATCACCGAAGCCGCGAGCGCACTCATGCCGATGATCGCATAGGCATCGGGATTGAGCGCAAGCGATGGCCACGCGGTGTTGACGCCGACGGCGAAGAGCTGGCCACCGAGCGCGCCCATCAGCAGGGCCGCAAAGAACAGGCCGCCGCGAAACCCGCTGCCGAGCGACACGATGGCCGCCAGCGCCTTGAGCAACAACAGCATCAGCAAGGTCTCGACCGGCAGCTTGAACAGCGTCGTCAGATGCAGCGCGCCATGGCCCGACGACATGACACGCGGCGTAATCATGGCGAGCAGGCCGACCAAAGCGCCGCCCAGCATTGGCCTCAACCACGGCCGCACCCCGACGCGGCCGAGCAGCACCTCGCAGGCCGACACGCCGCGCATCAGCGCGATGCCGAAGAAGGCCGCCAGCAGGCCGAAGCCGCCGGCAATAGCGAGATCCTGAAATCCGATCGCGGTCATCTGGCCGGCCTCGACGCCAATCCGGTCGGGCGCAAAGGCGGCGGAGGTGAGATAGCCGAACAACGCGGCGATCCCGACCGGCGCCAGGCTGCCGACGGCGTAACTGCCGATGATCAGCTCAAAGGCGTAGAAAGCGCCGGCCAGCGGCGCCCCGAAGGCCCCGGCAATGGCGCCGGCGGCACCGCAGCCGACCAGCAGACGCATATCACTGCGGCGCAGGCGGAAAGCCTGGCCAAGCTTCGAGGCCAGGCCGCTGGATAACTGGGTATAGCCAGCCTCCAGCCCGACCGAGGCGCCGACGCCGCTCGACCACATGGTTTGCGCCGCCACGATGAGGCTGCCGCGCATCGACATCCGGCCGCCATGCAGCGCATTGGCCTCGATCGGGTCGATCTCCATCCCGCGAAAGCGCGAGATGGTGCGGGTCGCAAGACCCAGCACAAGGCCGCCAAGGCAGGGCACCAGAAAGGCATAGAGCGGGTCGATGGAGCTGCGCGCCGATAAACGCTCTCCCGGCTCGAGGCCGAAGAATTTGAGATGCATGAAGCTGACGACCGCGCCCATCACCGCGACCACCAGCCCCGCCAGCCCGCCGGCAAGGGCGGCCAGCAGGATGATGCTGGACTCGCGGGCGCGGATGAAGGCGCGCAGGCGATGGGGAACTTCAAAGCCGCTAAAGGCGCTCATGGCGGACAACCGGCTCTCGCGTGAGGCAGATGCCGCTTAGAAGTCAGGTTGCGATCCGAAGCAACGCCTAATGTCGAAAAGCAGGTCCGCGGCGGCAAGATTTCGGGACTCTTTCGCGTGAGTTCGGGGCCGGAAATAAACACCGCAAAAGCCGCCGAAACGGACCCTTGCCGGGCTGCCAAATCAGCCTTTTTGCACGGCGAAAAAAGGGCGATTCCGGCCGGCTTGCCTCTTTAAAAAGCCTTTTCAAATCAACATATTAGACCGTACGACTTTGCTCTGTACGCCGGTCGCAATTCGTGTCACACAAAATGCTCTTGCTGATTCATTTTCGGCGAATGATTCAGGCTGGCGTGAAACCTCGTCTCTAAGGCTCATCCATGGCTGAACCAGCCCGCGAATTCCCATCCGATTCATCCGACTACGGCGCCGAGTCGATCAAGGTCCTCAAGGGCCTCGATGCCGTCCGCAAACGTCCCGGCATGTATATCGGCGACACCGATGACGGTTCCGGCCTGCATCACATGGTCTACGAGGCCGTCGACAACGCGATCGACGAAGCCCTCGCCGGCCATGCCACGCAAGTGGACGTCACGCTCAATCCCGACGGCTCGTGCACGGTGCGCGACAACGGCCGCGGCATCCCGACCGGCATGCATTCGGAAGGCGTGTCGACGCCCGAAGTGGTGATGACGCAACTGCACGCCGGCGGCAAATTCGACCAGAATTCCTACAAGGTGTCCGGCGGCCTGCACGGTGTCGGCGTTTCCGTCGTCAACGCGCTGTCGACCTGGCTGAAGCTGACGATCTGGCGCGACGGCAAGGAACACTTCATCGAATTCCATGACGGCGTCACGGTGGCGCCGCTGAAGGAAGTCGGCCCCTCCGGCGGCAAGCGCGGCACGGAGGTGACCTTCCTGCCCTCGACCGCGACCTTCACCATGGTCGAATTCGATTTCGCGACGCTTGAGCATCGCCTGCGCGAGCTCGCCTTCCTCAATTCCGGCGTCAGCATCGTGCTCACCGATGCGCGGCACGCCGTCGAGAAGCGCGAAGAAATGAAGTACGAGGGCGGCGTCGAAGCCTTCGTGAAATTTCTCGACCGCAACAAATCGCCGCTCATTCCCAAGCCGCTGATGATCCGCGCCGAGAAGGACGGCATCACGGTTGAATGCGCTTTGTGGTGGAACGACGCCTACCACGAGAACGTACTTTGCTTCACCAACAACATCCCGCAGCGCGACGGCGGCACGCATCTCGCCGGTTTTCGCGGCGCGCTGACGCGACAGGTGACGCAATACGCCGAGACGCTCGGCACCTCGAAGAAGGAAAAGGTGACGCTGACCGGCGATGACTGCCGCGAAGGCCTGACCGCCGTGCTGTCGGTGAAGGTACCGGACCCGAAATTCTCGTCGCAGACCAAGGACAAGCTGGTCTCGTCCGAAGTCCGCCCGGTGGTCGAGAACGTCGTCAACCAGGCGCTGTCGGATTGGTTCGAAATCCACCCCTCGGAAGCCAAGATCATCGTCGGCAAGGTGGTGGAAGCCGCCGCCGCGCGCGAAGCGGCGCGCAAGGCGCGCGACCTCACCCGCCGCAAGGGCGCGCTCGATATCTCGTCGCTCCCTGGCAAGCTTGCCGACTGTCAGGAGCGCGACCCGGCCAAATCCGAACTGTTCATCGTCGAGGGCGACTCGGCCGGCGGCTCGGCCAAGCAGGGCCGCAACCGCGAATTCCAGGCCGTGCTGCCGCTGCGCGGCAAGATTTTGAACGTCGAGCGCGCGCGCTTCGACAAGATGCTGGGCAGCCAGGAAATCGGCACGCTGATCACGGCGCTCGGCACCGGCATCGGCCGCGACGAGTTCAACGCCGACAAGCTGCGCTACCACAAGATCATCATCATGACGGACGCCGACGTCGACGGCGCCCATATCCGCACGCTGCTGCTGACGTTCTTCTTCCGGCAGATGCCGGAACTGATCGAACGCGGTTACATCTATATCGCGCAGCCGCCGCTCTATAAGGTCAACCGCGGCAAGTCCGAACAGTATCTCAAGGACGAGCGCGCGCTTGAGGATTATCTGATCGCGACCGGTGTCGAGGAAGCGGTGCTGAAGCTTGCCAATGGCGAGGAACGCGCCGGCGAAGACCTGCGCAAACTGGTCGAAGAAGCGCGCAGCGTGCGCAACCTGCTGAACGGCCTGCACTCGCGCTATAACCGTCAGGTGGTCGAACAGGCCGCCATTCTCGGCGTGCTGCGGCCGGAAATCTTCGGCAATGCCGAGATGGCCAAGGCCGCAGCGCCGTTCATCGCCAAGCGCATGAACGTGCTGGCGGAAGAGACCGAGCGCGGCTGGGAAGGCGAGTTCAACGAACAGGACGGCTTCGTGTTCAGCCGCACCGTGCGCGGCGTCAAGAGTATCGCCATCATCGACCATGCGCTGCTCGGCTCGGCCGATGCGCGCAAGCTCGACGAGCATGCAGTGTCGCTGCAGAAGGTCTACGAGAAGCCGGGCAACTTGCGCCGCAAGGACGAGAGCTGGCCGATCTATGGGCCGGTCGGCCTGTTCGAGGCCATCACCGGCGCCGGCCGCAAGGGCGTGTCGATGCAGCGCTACAAAGGTCTTGGTGAGATGAATCCCGAGCAGCTCTGGGAGACTACGCTCGACATCAATGCGCGCTCCCTGTTGCAGGTGCGCATCAAGGAAGTCGACGAGGCCAATGTACTGTTCGATCAGCTGATGGGCGATGTGGTCGAACCACGCCGCCAGTTCATCCAGGACAACGCGCTGTCGGCCAGCGTCGACGTTTAAAGCTGCAAGACCGGCGACGAATTCAGGCCCGGAGCGGCATCACCGCTCCGGGCTTTTTCATGGACGGGGCCGCGCTCAGTCGCAAACGCGCGAGCTTGCCCAGACCCAGCCGCCATAGCCGTCGGCGACCCGAACGCGGCGCACGGTGCAATTCTCACCGTAGCTGACGCGGTAGGGCCGGTAGCCGTCATGGCGATACGAACTGCCCTCGTAATAAGGCCGGCGGTAGGGTTCGCTGTAGACCGCGGGACGATAATAGGGCTCGCGGTAGTTCACCGTGCGATAGGGCGAGCCGTAATAGGAACTGCGATGCCGCGGCGCGTAATAGCCATCGCGATAGCCGTCATCGACGCGCACATAGCGAACGACGCGAACATATTTGACGACCTTGCGGTAACAGCAGTTCGACGAAACGGAGACGTTACCGCGGTAGCCGTACCCACCATTGTAATACTCGCCGGCGCGCGCGACGTCCGGCGCGAAGGCCGCAGCGAACAGAAGTGCGGCAAGACCGAGAACCATCGTCGCCATTCGATACATGAGCCTACTCCCTGCAAACAGCCGACCGCACAAGGCCGGTCATTAAGATTTTAAACAATATTAACACTTGTGGCGATGCCCATTCGGGGCGTCGTAAGTAATTGATTTCATTAGATAGTAGTAGGATCGTGCCGTACCAGGCACACCATCATGAAGTCAGTTTGGCGCCGATGGCCAGCCCGATGGCAACGGCGCCGACGAACAGCACCAGGAAGATACCGGCCAGCCATTTGGCGATGGTCGCCGCAGCTTCCTCGACGCCGCTGAAACCGAACAGGCCGGCGACGATGGCGATGATGAGAAAAATGAAAGCCCACTTGAGCATGGCGCCCCTCGTCATTCACGGTTGCCAGTCAAACGACGACCAACCCGTTCGAGTTCCATTGCGCCAACATTACGCTGCGACTCCGTTCCGGTGAAGTCAGAACAGATCGAGGTATTCGCGCTGCTCCCAAGGAGTGACCAGTAGCGGGTCGGCGGCGTGGGCAGGCTCTTCCTTCTCGAAACGCTCGCGCTCGGCGTCCTTGATATGGGTGTAGTAGTCGATGAAGCCGGCGCCGAAATTCCGGCGGAAGACATCATCCGCCCGCAACGCAGTGACCGCCTCGCCCAGCGACTTCGGCAGCAGCGCGGCCGCGGTTTCATATGGCGTATCGGCGGAAGCGCCAGGATCGATCCGGTTCGCGATACCGTCGAGACCGGCGTAGATCTGCGACGCCATATAGAGATAAGGATTCGCCGACGGTTCGCCGACGCGGTTCTCCAAATGCATCGATGACGCCCCGGCATCGCCAAGCAGCCGCATCATCACACCGCGATTGTCGCGCGCCCAGATGGCGCGGTCCGGCGCCAGCGAATAAGACCGGTAGCGCTTGTAGCCGTTGACTGTCGGCGTGGTGAAGGCCGCCGCGGCACGGGCGTGGATTAAAAGACCGCCGAGATAGTACTGGCCGAGACCGGACAGGCCATCGGGATCGACGAAGGCGTTCCGCTTCGATTTACGCTCGATCAGCGACTGATGCAGATGCCAGCCGCTCGACATCACGTTGGGCAGGCCAGGCCGGCACATGAAGCTGGCAAGATAGCCATGGCGCCGCGCGATCTGCTTCACCGCCGCGCGAAACAGGATCATCGTATCGGCTGCTTCCAGACCTGTCTGGGGACGGAAGGTGAATTCAATCTGGCTCGGCCCCAGTTCCAGCTCGACCGAGCGCAGCGGCAGCCCGAGCTGCTCAATGCCATGGCGCAGGATTTCGACCGCCGGATCGACCATGTCGAAGCGGGACTCGGTGAGATACTGGTAGCCTTGGCTGAGCAGGCTGACCTGCGGCGCCTGTGGCGGCCACGTCGCCGCTTCCGGTGTCAGCTTCGCATCGTCGAGCTTGAACAGATGAAACTCGACCTCGAGTCCGGCGAGGAAATCGTAGCCGGCCTTGGCAAGCGAGGTGAGCGCGTCGCGATAGATGGCGCGCGTCGAGAACGGCACCGGCGCGCCATTGGCAAAATAGATGTCGCACAACATCCAGCCGGTCTTGTTCGCCCACGGCAGCACGCGGAACGTCGTCGGATCGGCGATCATGACGAAATCGGCGCCGCCCTGCATCTCGGCCATGCCGAAGCCGCCGCCGGCGGTAAACACCGGAAACACGCTTTTATGCGCGGTATCCTTGGCCAAGAGCGTCGAGGTCATATTGACGCCGTTCTGCATGGCGCTGGCGGCTTCGGCCGCCACCAGCGTCTTGCCGCGCAGCACGCCGTGCTGATCGGCGAACGAGAAGCGAACCACCTCGAGCTTGTTCGCCTTGATGGCGCGCTCGACCTCGGCCGCCGCCTTCGCTTGCGTATCCGACCACAGGCCATGACGGGAGACGAAGGCGCCCGGTAATGTGTGAGATTTACGCGGCGGCATCGCACACCGTCATTCCGGGGCGCCCCGTCAGGGCCGGACCCGGAATCCAGATGCAAACTCCGCGTACTCGTCTGGATTCCGGGTTCACGCCTTCAGCGTGCCCCGGAATGACTGGCCATCGCATTCTCATGCCTTCCAGCTCATCGCTTCGCGCTTTTGCGCTTCGGAACGCTGGTAATAGCCCTTCCAGTCATCGACCGGGCCGATGCCATCGATGGCCAGCGGACCGGTAATGCTGGCCGCTTCTTTCTCGTCAACGACAAGGATCGGCTTCTCACCCTTGCCGGATTTTTCGAGCGACTGTCGCAACAGCTTGCGATAGGCGATGATTGCCTTGTCCGACGTGCCGAGATGTTCCTGCGTGCGGTCCTGGATCGTGCCCATGGATTCGCAAGCCCACTGGTCATGCACGTTGATGTCGGCGCCCATGCCGGTATAGGTCTCGCTCTCCTGTTCGTGCGGATCGAAACCGTAGTCGTTGCTCTTGTTGCGGTTCGGGATGTAGTCCGGCAACTGATAGAGCTCGAGGCGCTGGTTGCGCATCGTATCTTTATCCACCGCCTTACCGAACGACGTGAAGATCGCATACCAATAGTGCTTGGTATCGTCGATCGGCACATGCCACTGCGAGATCGTCATCTCGCGACTCATTGGAATCATGAAGGCGTTGGGGAAGACGAGATTGGTGACGCGCACATGGGTGGAGGCGTCGCTGATCTGCCGCAGCGTCACGATGCGGAAACCGTAATCCGTTTCATCGACCTCGATACGCGGCCGCGTGACCTCGCGCATGATCTGCGTCATCGGCATGTCCGCGTCCTTGGTGTTATCGCGGAACATCTTGCCGTAGCCCTTCGTCGGGTCTTCGTCGTGGAAGAAGCGATGCAGGAACGAGGTGTGAACCGGATCGATGCCGACTTCGAGCGACTGCAGCCAGTTGCAATCGATCATGCCCTTGAACGCGAAAGTGTGGCTGTCGGGCGCAACGAAACAGTCGAAATGCGGAAAGGCCGGCGGCTCGCCATCGCCGAGATACGCGAACAGAATGCCGCTCTTCTCGACCACCGGATAAGCCTTCTGTTTGATATTGGCGCAGAGATTGCTGTTGTCCGGTTCGGCCGGCGTTTCGAGGCATTTGCCGTTCACATCGAACAGCCAGCCATGAAAGGCGCAGCGCAGGCCGCCGTTCTCAAGGCGGCCGAAAGCGAGATCCGTGCCGCGGTGCGGGCAGTGGCGGCCGACGAGGCCGTAGCGGCCCTGGTCGTCCTTGAAGATCACGAGGTCTTCGCCGAATAGCCGCACCGGCTTGATCGGGCGATTGCCCTTGAGCTCGTCCACCAACGCCGCGGGCTGCCAATACTGCCGCATCAGACGTCCGGCCGGCGTGCCCGGTCCGGTGCGGGTGATGAGATCGTTCTGTTCGGCGCTCAGCATGGTGGCTTCCCCTCGTGTCTTTTGCGTCCGCAGCCGGCGTCGCGAAGGTTCGCGCGCCGACCGTCGATTTCGCTTTGGACTTATTCGATCACAGACCGGGGAAATGAAAAAGAGATCCGGCCATGAAAAAGCCGGCGCTAAGGCCGGCTTTTCTCGACGTCGGAATTATCTTTCGTATCAGCTGGCGCGGACGGCGATGCCATGATCGAGGCGACGACGCCAGGCGCTCTGGCGCAGGCTCGTCAGGCTTCTCGCGGCCGTCTTGGCCTCGGCGCGGCTCGCCGTGGCATAAGTGCGATATTCGAGATCGTTGACGCGCGACACCAAAGGCTGCTTGCCGAACAGGCGGGCGAAAGCGCTGACGCCGCCATTCACCTTGAGTTCGGAGATCGCATTGGCAACGTTGCTGGTGGAGCCGAAAGCGACAACGCGGCCCGTCATCGTATGCCGCACTTCATAGACGCCCGGCCCGATCGGCGCTTCAACGACGCCGCCCGATTGTGCATCGGGGAACCGCTTCCACGCACTCCAACTCTGTACCATCTTCGTAAGCCCTTACCCGGGAGAAATCCGTATTCAGAACGCACGACGTAAGCATTAGTTGCGCGCGGTCAACTCGGGGATGTTGATAAATACCTGCTATGCGCCGCTGTTTAGCCCAGTCGGCCGTCACATCCGCGTGACGGCGGTCACAGATTTGCGTTTTTACGGGACAGACCGACGCCGCTTGAGGCATGCCCGTAAAATAAGCAACGCCAACGAACCGGCTAACGTCCCGGCATCACTAAGATTTTAGGCTTTATTGGCAATGTCGTCTTGGAAATGACCGTCGATGGTATTTCCAGCACTTCGATCTCCCATTCCTGGCGCATGCGCGTGAGGAAGCGGTCGAGCGAGTGCCCGCTGAAGTAGTGCATCGGGATCAGCAGCGGCGCTTTCAGCGCGTGCAGCACCTCGATCATGCCATCGAGATCGAGCGTGTAACTGCCATCGACGGGCACCATCACCACATCGACGCGGCCCATCTCATCGAGCTGCGCCTGCGTCAGCGTGTGATGCAGATGACCCAGATGCGCGATGCACAGATTGGCGATTTCGAAAATGAAAATCGAATTGCCATGACGCTCGGTTTCGCCACCGCCCCAGGTGCGGATGTTGGTCGGCACGTTGCGCACGCGCACGTCCTTGAAGGTCATGTCGATGCGCGCGGGCCGCTCCTGACCGGCCCAGCCACGCAACACATGAGGAATACGCGGATCGGGACGATCGGTGTAATGCGTCGAATGGGCATGGTTCATCGTGATGATGTCCGGCAGCACATTCGGACGAATGTAGTCGTTGTAGTCCGTGGCGATGCGGACGAGCTGCGGACTTTCAAGCAGGAAAGTCGCGTGGCCGACAAAAGTGATGCGCACCTGATCGGCCGCCAGCGCGGCGAGCTGCAGCAACGCCGGATCGAACGAGGCGCGGCGGAACACCGGCGAACGTGACGCCACCAGCCCCGGGCAGTTCTCACGCATTTCCGGCTTGGCCGGCTGCGCCGGAGAGGCGCCTTGCGCCAGGGCCTGACCGCTGAAACCGGCGGCCAATCCTGCCGCGAGCAGCGCGATCCTCAGAGTCGTGCTTCCCATGTCCGACCGACCATGTCTCACCGACCGCACTCATCCGGCAGCGGGAAATCTGACACGGTTCGGACAAGGCCGCCACCGGCCTCACGGTAAAATGAAGCGGCGGTTGGTCGCCAGTGGACGCAGGTTCTTCGCCGCGATCAGAAGGAGCGGCGGTCCTGCATCGACACGATGATGCCCTTGGGGGTCGTCACCACCCAGCGGCCGTCGAGGCGACGGATCGATTCCACCGGCCCGAGGCCGGGCAGCGGCGCACCAGGAACCACCTGATAAATGTCGCCGTAACGGCCCTCGACATAGACATAGCCATTGCGCGCACCGCGCACCGACCAGTCGCTCACGACGGGCAGGCGCGGCGCCTGGCTCTGCGCCATCGCAGCACGCGGCGCCGGCTTCGGCGTCGGCACATCGGCAAAGATCGCCGACGGTGCGGCGGGCATTGTCTGCGGCGGCGAGATCGAGCCGGTGACGTCGGCCTGATCTTTCTTCAAGCGCTCGTTGATACGCTCATTGATCTTGTCGCTGATCCTCTTTTCGAGGCTCGCGGTCTGCGTCTGCGTCGTCTTGGTGGAGGCTTCGAGACTGGCTTTCAGCGTCGTCAGCTCCTTGGCCATTTTGGCCATGGACTGCTGCATCACCTTCTTTTCTTCCTGAGCGGCTACATCGACTTTCGGCGCATCGTTGAAACGGCCGATGGCATAGGTGCCGGCGATGGCGCCAAAGCCGGCGGCAAGTGTCACCGCCGCGGCAAGCCGCATGGCGCGCCAGTGGCGCGGCTTGAGAAATGCGCGCGGGCGCGGTTCTTCAACCTCAAGCGGTTCGAACGGTGGTGCCTCGCTGAAGTTGCGCGGCACCAGCACCAGCGCATTGAGCGCCTCGCGCCGGGCGGTTTCGACTTCCGGCTCGGCCTTCGGTTCGATCTTTTCTTCTTCGATGGCGACCGGCTCGCTCACGGCCGGCGAGATCGACGGCGAGTCGACCTCGGGCAGATCGCCCGGGATCTTCGCATTCGTCTTGGCCGTCGCCTCGGCCGTTGGCTCAGCGCCGGCGGCAGGCGGCAACAGGCCGCGATCGTCACCCTTATGTTCGAAATCTTTGCGCTCGAACTCGTTGGGGTCGGCCATGGGATTGCTCCGGGCAGGTGTTCACCAATCGGTAACCCTTCATGGTTACCAATTGGTTACCGGAGCATTCAGGAAGCAGTGCAGCTCGGCCGCAGGCCTACAGAACGAGGCCGTTTTCCGCCGCCAGTGCCTGCAGCGACACTGCCGGGCGGGCGCCCATGTGCTGGATGACCTCGGACGCCGCCAGCGCGCCCAGCTTCGCCGACGTCTTGTTGTCCTTGCCGCGCGCGAGGCCGGAAAGGAAGCCGGCGGCGAACAGATCGCCCGCGCCCGTCACATCGACCACATTGGCAACGCGCATGGCCTCGACCGCTTCGGTGCGGTCCGGCGTCACCACCACGCAACCCTTTTCGCTGCGCGTCACCACGGCCAACTTCGCATCCTTCTGCAACGCCACCGCGGCGGTCGCGAAATCGGACGTCTGGTAAAGGCTATGCAGCTCGTGCTCGTTGGCGAACACAATGTCGACGGTGCCCTTGCGAATCAGATCGAGGAATTCGCCGCGATAGCGATCGACGCAGAACGAGTCCGACAACGTGAGCGCGACCTTGCGGCCGGCCTTGTGCGCGATGCCCGCAGCCTTGACGAAGGCTTCCTTGGCGTGCGGCGGATCCCACAGATAGCCTTCGAGATAGACGACCGCGGCTGCCGCGATCATGTCCTCGTCGATATCGGCAGGCGTCAGGTCCTGCGCGGCGCCGAGATAAGTGTTCATGGTGCGCTCGCCATCCGGCGTCACCATGATGTAGCAGCGCGCCGTCGAGGGGCCGTGGGTTGCCGGCTTGGTCTCGAAAGCGACGCGCGCAGCGCGGATATCGTGCGCAAAGGCCTTCCCGAGCGGGTCGTCCTTCACCTTGCCGACGAAGGCCGCCTTGCAGCCGAAGGACGCGACACCGACGATCGTGTTGGCCGCGGAGCCGCCCGAGGCTTCCGTCGCCGGGCCCATGGCGTCGTAGATCTTGGCGGCGCGCGCCTCGTCGATCAGCGCCATGCCGCCTTTGTGCATCCCCTGCGCTACCAGGAAATCGTCCTCGGCGCGGGCAATCACGTCGACAATGGCGTTGCCGATGCCGAGAACGTCGTAGCGGGGAGCGGTCATGCGATACCTCGTTTGATAAAATCGCGCGCACTATAGCGGCGGGTGACGAGGTGGCAATGCGTGGGCGAGCGGCGGGCCGCTAGTGCGGCGGGGGCAGCCTGTTCAGCACTTCCAGACTCCACCACAGGAAGTAGCCGCCGATCAGGATGCCGAGGGCCACCTTCACCAGCTGGATGATCAGTTCGTCTTTTGTCATCTGAATTCCTTCCGATCGCAGCCGCGCCGCCTGTAACCTCGCCCCGTCGAAGCGGCGCGCCCCGTTTGATAATCCTCTGCGCCGCCTTGGCAACCCGGCCGGGGTTGCGCCCCAAACGCCGTTATGCGATGTGGCCCGCCATAATCTGCCCGGAGCAAGGTCCATGTCGTTCAAGGAATTGGTGTTTTCCGGCGTGCAGCCGACTGGCAATTTGCACCTCGGCAACTACCTCGGCGCCATCACGAAATTCGTGACGCTGCAGGAGACCCACGACTGCATCTATTGCGTCGTCGACATGCATGCGATCACGGTATGGCAGGACCCGGCGGAGCTGACCCGCAACACCCGCGAAGTCACCGCGGCCTTCATCGCCGCCGGCATCGACCCGAAGAAAAACATCGTCTTCAACCAAAGCCAGGTGACCGGGCACGCCGAGCTCGCCTGGGTGTTCAACTGCGTCGCCCGCATGGGCTGGCTCAACCGCATGACGCAGTTCAAGGAAAAGGCGGGCAAGGACCGCGAGAACGCGTCGGTCGGCCTCTACGTTTATCCGAACCTGATGGCGGCCGACATTCTCGTCTATCGCGCCACGCATGTGCCGGTCGGCGAAGACCAGAAGCAGCACCTCGAACTGGCGCGCGATATCGCGCAGAAATTCAACAACGACTACGGCGATTCGATTCGCGGCCGCGGCTTCGGCGACGTGTTCTTTCCGCTGCCGGAGCCGATCATCCAGGGCCCGGCGACGCGCGTCATGAGCCTGCGCGATGGCTCGAAGAAGATGTCGAAGTCGGAGCCGTCCGATTACTCGCGCATCAACCTCACCGACGATGCCGACGCCATCGCGCAGAAGATCCGCAAGGCCAAGACCGACCCGGAGCCTCTGCCGAGCGAATTGAAAGGGCTGGAGTCGCGGCCCGAAGCCGACAACCTCGTCGGTATCTTCGCCGCGCTCGATCACAAGACCAAGGCCGACGTGCTGCGCGACTACGGCGGCGCGCAGTTCTCGAACTTCAAATCGGCGCTGGTCGATCTCGCAGTGACCAAGCTCGGACCGATCGGCGGCGAAATGAAGAAGCTGGTGCAGGACCCGGCGCATATCGACGCCATCCTCGCCGACGGCTCGGAACGCGCCGCGAAAATCGCCGACGAAAACATGAAAGCCGTCAAGGATATCGTCGGCTTCGTGCGGCGATAACAGCCGGCCGCCATATACGCTGCGTAAAATGCGAGCAATACCGCAAACAAGCCAGGCTTGTGGTGCGATGGCGCGGCATGGCAGCATGAGAGGCTTGTGCGTCCGACATTGAGCCATACACAAGAGCCTAAACGTCCTTGTGTCTCCGACATCCACTTTGCCGACATTTGTCGGCGAACGCGTAAGGAGCCCCGATGCCGAAGAAGCGCCGCAGCAACGAGGCCGGCCACAAACGCAAATACCTGCTGATCATCGACGACTCGGAAGAATGCGACCGTGCGGTGTTCTGGGCCGCCTCGCGCGCCGGCCGCACCGGCTCGCAGATCGTCATGCTGCGCGTCATCGATACCAGCGAACGCAGCCAGCAATGGCTGGGTGTCGCCGACATCATGAAAGCGGAGGCGATGGAAGCGGCCAATGCCACGCTCGACCGATTCGGCGCCATGGTGAAGAAGATCACCGACGCTGTACCCGACCGCGTTATCCGCGAAGGCGCCGTCAACGATGAGATTCTCAAGTTGATCGAAGAGGATGCCGACATCGGCATTCTCGTGCTGGCCGCCGGCACCGGCAAGGAAGGCCCCGGCCCCTTGATCTCCGGCCTGTCGAAAACGGCGGCGACCTTCCCCATCCCGATCGCCATTGTGCCGGGCTCGCTCAGTGACGAAGAACTGGAGGCGATGGCGTAACACCCAGCGCAACACTCTTTGTCCCGCGCCGTCCGCCTTCTCGATCTCGTGCAACTGCTCCGCCGTCGCCGCCATCCGGTGCGCGGCGAGGTGCTGGCGCGCGAACTCGGCATCAGCCTGCGGACACTCTATCGCGACATCGCCAGCTTGCAGGCGCAGGGCGCACCGATCGAAGGCGAGCCGGGCTTGGGCTATGTGTTGCGGCCCGGCTTCACACTGCCGCCACTGATGTTCAACGAAGATGAAGTCGAAGCTCTCATGCTCGGCTCGCACTGGGTCTCGGAGAACAGCGACCCACGGCTAGCGCAGGCGGCGATGGACGTGGCGGCGAAAGTCGCGGCTGTTTTGCCGCCGGATAAGCGTGAACTGTTCGACAATCCGGGCTTGCTGATCGTGCGTCGCGGCAGCGGCGCTAACGACAACCTTGCGCCGATCCGCGAAGCGATCCGCAAGGAGCGCAAACTGAAGATCGACTACAACGATGTCGGCCGCTCGCCGAGCAGCCGCGCCATCTGGCCTTTCGCCGTCGGCTTTTTCGAACAGGCCCGCGTGGTCGCGGCCTGGTGCGAGCTGCGCCAGGACTACCGGCATTTTCGTATCGACCGCATTGTCCGTCTTACCGAAACCGATATCCGCTATCCAAAGCGGCGGGCGGTCCTTCTCAAAGACTGGCGCAAGCAAATGGGCATCGCGTCCCGCTGACGCACGCTACTGACAGAAACTGACAGGGCCGGCGTGTAACTCCTGGGCCTCAACAGGAGAAACAAGCCATGCTAACATTCGGATTGATCGTAT
Organism: Undibacter mobilis; assembly: GCF_003367195.1. Lineage (NCBI taxonomy): Bacteria > Pseudomonadati > Pseudomonadota > Alphaproteobacteria > Hyphomicrobiales > Nitrobacteraceae > Undibacter > Undibacter mobilis. Next base: position 1,000,263 of record NZ_QRGO01000001.1, read on the forward strand.
TGTATGTGAAGGACGTCGCCGCCAGCACGGCGTTTTATCGGGATCTGCTCGGCGCCGCGCCGGTTGAATCCTCGGCCAATTTCGCGATGTTTCCGATGCCGCCCGTGATGCTCGGCCTCTGGAACCGCGACGAGGTCAAGCCCACGCCGTCCGGCAGCTCCGGCGCTCTGGAAATCGACTTCCGCGTCGCCGATGCCCAGGCAGTCCGCGACACCCATGCCGACTGGGCAAAACGAGACCTCAAGATCGCCCAGCCGCCGGTGCAAATGGATTTCGGCTATAGCTTCGTCGCTCTGGACCCTGACGGGCACCGCCTGCGCGTTATGGCCCCCAACCGGTCCTGAAAGCCTGTTTCGGGTCCGGTTGACCGGCTCTCCCAAACCTCCCATGTATGGTGTGTCCGCCGGGCCTTGAACCCGGCGGGATGGGAGATTTGAGCCATGTTTATCCAGACCGAATCGACGCCGAACCCGGCAACGTTGAAATTCCTGCCCGGCAAGCCGGTGCTCAAACAGGGCACGCTCGACATGCCGACGCGCGAGGCCGCCGCACAGTCGCCGCTGGCCGGGAAACTGTTCGATATTCCGAATGTCGGGGGCGTGTTCTTCGGCGCCGACTTCATCTCGGTGACCAAGACGGACGGCGACTGGCAGCAGATGAAGCCGGCAATTCTCGGCGCCATCATGGAGCACTACATGTCGGGCGCGCCGATCGTGGCCAACGAGGCTGCGGCCGCCGACGATGACGAATTCTTCGACGCCGCCGATACCGAGACGGTCGCAACCATCAAGGACCTGATCGAGACGCGCGTGCGCCCGGCCGTGGCCGGCGACGGCGGCGACATCACCTTCCGCGGCTTCAAGGAAGGCGTCGTATTCCTGCAGATGAAGGGCGCCTGCTCGGGCTGCCCATCCTCGACGGCGACTTTGCAGCACGGCATCCAGAACCTGCTCCGGCATTTCGTGCCGGAAGTGACGGAAGTCCGGCCGATTTAACCCGCCACCCCTGTCATGCCCCGCGCCAAGGCGCGAAGCGCGTCTTTTCGCTGGTGCGGGGCATCCAGTATTCCCGGCGCTTAAGATATAGTCGCCCCGACAAACGTTTACTGGATCGCCCGCCTTCGCGGGCGATGACACTGCCGGTTCAGCATGCACATTCTCGCCATCGATACCGCGCTTGAGGCGTGCTCCGTCGTCCTGATGAACGGCGACGCTGTCGTGGCGCGTGAGCATCAAGCGATGGCGCGCGGCCATGCCGAGGCGCTGATGCCGATGATCGAGCGCCTGCGCGAAACCGCTTCGCTCGATTTCGCCACGCTCGACCGCATCGCCGTGACCGTCGGCCCCGGCAGTTTCACCGGCTTGCGTGTCGGTATTGCTGCAGCGCGCGGTATCGGCCTCGCCGCCGGCAATCCGGTCGTCGGCGTCACCACGCTCGGCGCCTATGCTGCGCCGCTGATTGCGGCGGATACTTCGACGCCCGTGGTCGCCGCCATCGATGCGCGGCACCATCACGTTTATCTTCAGGCCTTCGACGGCGACGGTACGACGCGCATCAAGCCGGCCTACCTGTCCATTGCGGACGCCGCGCGCCGCATCGCGCCGTTCATACCGCGGCTGGTTGGCAATGCCGCGCAGCTCCTCGCGGCCGCGTGGCCTGACGACGAACCCTCGCCGGTCGCGGTCGAGCAGCAGGCCGCGCCGTCGATCGACTGGGTGGCCCGACTCGGCACCGTGGTCGATCCGGCTTCGGCGCCGCCCAAGCCGTTCTATCTCAAGGCGCCGGACGCGCAGCCGCAGGCCACAACGGCGCAAGTGCCAATTCAGGCGGCGCGGCCGTGATGTCGTGGCTCAAGCGGCTGCTCGGGCGCGGCGTGCCGCATATCGCGCCGGCGCACCTGCGCGACGCTTCCGGCATCGCCGCCCTGCATGCCGCCTCGTTTCACCGCGGCTGGAGCGATGAGGAGGTCGAAAATCTGCTGCTCGATCCCCAGGTGCTGGCGCACAGCCTGCGCGTCGGCGGCACTTTCGCCGGCTTCGTCATGTCGCGCTCGGCCGCCGACGAGGCCGAAATCCTGTCGATCGCGGTGACACGCCGCTCTCAGGGCCGCGGTCTGGCGCGCCAGATGCTGGATCTGCACATGCGGCGGCTCGCCGCGCTCGGTGTGAAAACGCTGTTTCTGGAGGTTGCCGAAAACAATCGGCCGGCCATCGGCCTGTACCGCAAGGCCGGTTTTCGTGACGTGGCCAAACGGCCGAACTATTATCCCTTGCCCGAGGGCGGCACCGCCGCCGCCTTGGTGTTGCGGCGGGATATCGCGTAAACTCATTCGACAATGACGACGGACAGCAAAACCAAACCCGGGCTGATCGCGTCGGCGCCCAACCGAGGCGTCGGCGGCAAGCCGAATATCGAAGCGCTCTGCGCGGCCAAGGGCATGCGCATGACCGAGCAACGCCGCGTCATCGCGCGGGTGCTCGCCGACGCCGAGGACCATCCCGACGTTGAGGAACTGTACCGGCGCTGCGCCAAGGTCGACGATCGCATCTCGATCTCGACCGTGTATCGCACCGTGAAGCTGTTCGAGGATTCCGGCATCATCGAGCGCCACGATTTCCGCGAAGGCCGCGCCCGCTACGAAACCAGCTCGGAAACGCACCACGACCATCTCATCAATCTGCGCACCGGCGAGGTGATCGAATTCCAGTCCGAGGAGATCGAGCGCCTGCAGGCCGAAGTGGCGCGCAAGCTCGGCTACAAGCTGGTCGATCACCGGCTTGAGCTCTATGCCGTGCCGCTCAAGGACGACAAGAACAGCTAGCCAATGTTGTATCCGCTGTTCGTCGCAATTTTCTTCTTCACCATGACGCCGCTGGTCATCGCGCTCCAGTGGACCATCGGCAAGCTCGGCCTGCCCGGCTGGGGCACGGTCGCCTCCGGCTATTACGCCGTGCTGTGCAAGCTGCTGCGCTTCAAGATCCGCATCGTCGGCGAGCCGATTCGCGACCGCGCCGTGCTGTTCGTGTCCAACCACGTATCGTGGGCCGACATTCTGGTCATCGGCTCGATCGCGCCGATCGCCTTCGTCTCCAAGGCCGAGGTCGGCAACTGGCCGCTGGTCGGGCCCACGGCGCGGCTGCAGCGCACCGTGTTCGTCGATCGCACGCGCCGCCAGCAGACCGGCGACGCCATCGCCGACATGGTGCAGCGCCTCGAATCCGACATCTCGGTGGTGCTGTTCGCCGAGGGCACCTCGAATGACGGCAACCGCGTGCTGCCCTTCCGTTCGGCGCTGATCGGCGCGGTGCGTGAGGCCGCCTCCCGCGCCGAAACCGGAATCATTATCCAGCCGATGTCGATCTGCTACACCGCGATCCATGGCATCCCGATGGGTCGCCAGCACCGGCCGCTCATCGCCTGGTACGGCGATCTCGATTTCCTGCCGCACTTCAAGGCGTTTCTGCGCCGCGGCGTCATCGACGTGGTGGTGAGCTATGGCGAGCCGATCGCCGCCGATGCCTCGACCGACCGCAAGAAGCTCGCCCGGCAACTCGAAGGCGCCGTGCGCGGTCTCACCACATCGACACTGCTCGGCCGGCCACGGCCGCTGCATGCCGGGCGCTGACGGCCCTCACGGCAAGTCGATCCAGCGCTCGAGGCTGTAGTCGAAGTAGCGCCGCACCCGCGCGCCGTCCCATTCGTATTGCAGGTGGCGCTCCTGAACCGGAATGCCCACCACATCCGGCCAGAATGCCGCCACGCATTCAAAGCCTGAGCGGCGGACGCTCGGATAGACAAAGCCATCGGCTCCGGCGTCACGGCGCGTCACCGCATAAGGCTGGCTCCGCGCATAACTGGCGTCGTCGAGCAGCCCGGCTTTGACGTCATCGCCGAGCGCGGCGATGTCGTCGAATGCGCGATCGACCGCGCCGACCAGCACGCGCATGTCCTCGCGGCGTGCCGGGTCGCCGGCATCTGCGGCGAAGAGGGCGAAGTGATAGACCGTTTCGGCGATCGCGGTCTCCAGCGTATCGGCGGCGTAATAGACGCCGAATGTGCCGTCCGAGAATCGCGAGCCGCGTTTGTCGATGTGCGTGAAGGCCGCCATCACCCATGAAGCATTGGCGCCCGACACGCGGCGCTCCGGCGGCACCAGACTGATCTCGCCTGTCTCGTCGCGCAGCCGGGGATTGGTCATCTGCTCGAGCGCGATGAGCGCGTCCCAGACTTTGGGATCGTCCGACACGCGCTCAAACAGATCGATGGGCGGAAAGCGCGAGGCGATGATGCGCCATGCCTTCGGCCAGACGACGTGGCGTCTTGGAACGTCAGGTCCAGGGAGCACTTCAAGACCAGGGAGATCTTGCGGCATCAATGTAGTCCCGGACCGCGGCGAGGTCGGTCACATCGCCCGCCGCCATCCGCGCCAAAGGTGTCTGGCCGCCGAAGGCGCGGTTCGGCCGGTTGACCCAGGAGTCGGCGAGTTGCGGATCGGAATAGACGATCTGCAGCGCCTTCCAGATGCCGGCGACGTAACCGATGCGGCGCAAAGTATCGTTCGGCAGGCGCGCGACCTTGCCCTTCTTCCATTCGAAGAAGGTGCGTTCCGGCGGCGCCCCCAGCACAGCCCGCATCACGGCGTTGTCGGCGCCCCAGCGATTCATGATGCCGACGAAGCCCTGCAGGGCAAGATCATGCGCCTCCACTGGAAGGGCGCTCGCTTTATGCGGATTTGCATTCATTTATTAAAATCCTGCATATTTGCAGAATATAGTCTAAAGCCCTGAATTGCAAGGTGGTTCCCGGCCCGCTACATAGGCCTGCCCTCGCTGGGCCGACAGCCTCTTGAAATTACTCGCTAAATCAGCGCGTCAGGGGGTGGGCGACAAACCTGGTACGGACCGGCTAGAATGGCGCTCGCTTTAAAGAACCGGCATGAACAGACCGCGCAAAGTCCACGTCAAATCCTTCGGCTGCCAGATGAACGTCTACGATTCGCATCGTATGGCGGACACGCTTGCGCCTGAGGGTTACGTCGAGACGCAGCTTCCGGCCGAGGCCGATCTCATCATTCTCAACACCTGCCACATCCGCGAAAAGGCGGTCGACAAGGTCTATTCCGAAATCGGCCGCATGCGCGAACTGAAAGACCAGGCCGAACGCGAAGGCCGTCGCATGCTGATCGCAGTCGCCGGCTGCGTGGCGCAGGCCGAAGGCGAAGAGATCGTGCGCCGCACCGATTCGGTCGATGTCGTCGTCGGCTCGCAGAATTATCACAAGCTGCCGGCGCTGATCGCCCGCGCACGCGACGGCGAAAAGATCGTCGACACCGAATTTCCGCTCGAGGACAAGTTCGACGCGCTGGCGCAACCGTCGCCGCAGGCCATCGCCAAGCGCGGCATCTCGTCTTTCGTCACGGTGCAGGAAGGCTGCGATAAATTCTGCACCTTCTGCGTCGTGCCTTATACGCGCGGCGCCGAAATCTCGCGGCCGGTCGCCAAGGTGCTGGCCGACGTCGAGCGGCTTGCCGCCAATGGTGTGCGCGAAATCTCGCTGATCGGGCAGAACGTCAATGCCTATCACGGCGTCGATGCAAACGGCGACGCGGTAACGCTCGGCGCGCTGATGCGCCGGATCGCCAAGGTGCCGGGCATCGCGCGGCTGCGCTACATGACCAGCCATCCGCGCGACATGCTCTCGCCGGTCTGCGACGATCTCATCGCCGCGCATGGCGATCTTCCCGAGCTGATGCCTTACGTGCATCTGCCGGTGCAGGCCGGCTCCGACCGCGTTCTTGCGGCGATGAACCGCAAGCACACCCGCAAGGAATACATGACCGCGATCACGCGCCTGAAGAATGCGCGTCCGGATATCGCCTTCACTTCGGACTTCATCGTCGGCTTTCCGGGCGAAACGGAAGAGGACTTCCGCGAGACCTTGGCCTTGGCGGAAGAGGTCAATTTCGCCACCGCCTACACCTTCATGTATTCGGCGCGGCCCGGCACGCCGGCCGCCAAGCTCGAAGACCAGGTTCCCGACGCCGAGAAATACGAGCGTCTGCAACGGCTGCAGGACCTGATTACCCGGCAGTGGCGGGCCTTCAATGGCTCTTTTGCTGGCAAAAGCATGGAAATTCTTCTCGAAAAGCCCGGAAAACTGACTGGGCAACTGGTCGGCCGCTCCCCATATCTCCAATCGGTCCATGTCATGGCGAAGCCGTCTCTGATCGGCCAGATCGTGCCGGTCAGCATTACCGATATCGGGACCAACACCTTGTTCGCCGAACTCGCGAACGCGACGCGCGGGCCGGCATTGGCCAGTCTGGGAGCTTGAGGACAACTTTGCGCACACCGGATCCCGTGATCCCCGCCGCCGCCGTTTCCGATGAAACGGCCACGACGCAGGTCGTGCTCGCTTTCGAGGACAACAAACTCGCATCGGTGCTGTTCGGCCAGTACGGCCAGAACCTGGCGCTGGTCGAACGCAAGCTCGGCGTGAAAGCCGACTCGCGCGGCAACCACGTCACGCTGGAAGGCTCGCGCAGCGGCGTCGAACAGGCGCGGCGCGTACTCGAAGGTCTCTACGAGCAGATCAAGCGCGGTCAGGACCTGTCATCGGGCGATGTCGAAGGCGCGATCCGCCAGGCCATCGCGCAGGGCTCGCTGTTTGATTTTGACTCAAGCCGGCCGCGCACCGCATTCGAGGAGATCAATCTGCGCAAGCGTCCTGTGCGCGCACGCACCGCCGCGCAGGATGCCTATATGCGCGCGCTCAAGCGCCATTCGCTGGTGTTCGGCATCGGCCCCGCCGGCACCGGCAAGACCTGGCTCGCCGTTGCGCAGGCGATCCAGATGTTTGAACGCAAGGAAGTCGATCGCATCATTCTGTCGCGTCCCGCCGTCGAAGCCGGCGAGCGCCTCGGCTTTCTGCCGGGCGACATGCGCGAGAAGGTCGATCCTTATCTCCGTCCGATCTACGACGCACTGCATGACCTCATGGACCCGCGCATCGTCGAGCGCGCGCTTGAGCAGGGCGACATCGAAATCGCCCCGCTCGCCTTCATGCGCGGCCGCACGCTCGCCAATGCCTGCGTCATCCTCGACGAAGCGCAGAACACGACCTCCATGCAGATGAAGATGTTTCTGACCCGCCTCGGCGAGAACAGCCGCATGATCGTGACTGGCGATCCGTCGCAGGTCGATTTGCCGAACGGTCAGGTCTCGGGGCTGGCCGAAGCGACGCGCCTGCTCAAGGGTGTCGAGGGCATCGGCATGGTCGAATTCGGCGCCGCCGACGTCATCCGCCACGAGCTGGTTCAGCGTATCGTCGAGGCCTACGATCGCCTCGGCACCGCGCGCGAGCCCCGGAAATGACCGCCGTCACCGCCGATATCGTGATCGAATCCGACCTCTGGGCGGCGGAGCCGCGCGCCGAAGCGACCGTCGGCGCTGCAATTTCAGCCGCCGCGGCACACTCAACACGCGGCGGCGAAGTCAGTATCCTGCTGTCCGATGATTCGGCTGTGCGCGACCTCAACCGGCAGTTTCGCGGGCTCGACAAGCCGACCAACGTGCTGTCGTTTCCGGCGGCCGATACGCCGGCGACGCAAGGTCATCTCGGCGATATCGTCATTGCCTATGAAACGCTGCGAAGGGAATGCGAAGCTGAAGACCGCTTGTTTATTCATCATCTCGCTCATTTGACCGCGCATGGGTTTCTTCACCTCATCGGCTACGATCATCAGACCGACGCCCAGGCGGACGAGATGGAAGCGCTCGAAAGCCGCATCATGACCGCGATGAACATGCCCGACCCTTGGCAGGATGCGCGCTCCGCGCGCGATCTCGAACACGGCGACGCGTAATGCCTGACAGCGACCCTACCAGTACCAACTTGCCGTTCGACGCGCGCAACCTGCCGGTCCCCGTGCCGGCCAAGCGCGAGAGCGACGGCAACTGGTTCCTGCGCCTGTTCCGCTCCGTGTTCGGCTCGCGCGCCAGCACCATGCGCGCCGATCTCAGCGACGTCCTCGACGCCATGACGCCCGGCGAATCCGGCTTCTCGCCGGAAGAAAGCCGGATGCTCAAGAACATCCTCGGCCTGCGCGAGCGCCGTGTGGTGGACGTCATGGTGCCGCGCGCCGACATCATCGCCGTGCAGCAGGACATCCAGCTCGGCGACCTCCTGATGGTGTTCGAGAAGGCCGGCCATTCGCGTCTCGTCATTTATAACGACACGCTCGACGATCCGGTCGGCATGGTCCACATCCGCGACCTCATCGGTTACATGACGACGCGCGCCACCATTGATCCCGCCAAGAATGCCAAGCGGCGCAAGCCGCTGCCGGCCGGGCTCGACCTCAAGGGCATCGATCTGGCGACACCGCTGACCGCGGCCCGGATCGTCCGCGAAGTGTTGTTCGTGCCGCCATCGGCGCGGGTGATGGACCTTCTGGCGCGGATGCAGGCCAAGCAAATCCATCTGGCGCTGGTCATCGATGAATATGGCGGCACCGACGGACTGATTTCGATCGAGGATATCGTCGAGCAGATCGTCGGCGAAATTGCCGACGAGCACGACGAAGACGACACCGCCGACATCGTGCGCCAGGCGGACGGCTCCTATGTCGCCGATGCCCGTGCCTCGCTCGAGGATGTTGTGGCCACGCTCGGCCAGGACTTCGTCGTCGAGGAGGATGTCGCCGACGAAGTCGACACCTTGGGCGGTTATCTGACCACGCGCGCCGGGCGCCTGCCGCTGCGCGGCGAACTGATTCCCGGCCCCGGCCTGTTTGAATTCGAAGTGCTCGATGCCGATCCGCGCCGCATCAAGCGCGTGCGCATCATGCGCCTGACCGAAAAACGCCAGAAGCCGCGGGAGTTGAAGAAGCGCGGCGAACCCGACGCCGTGCTCGCCGGCGTCGCGCCGCCGCAGCTCAACCTCGATGCTCCGCCGAATGACGCGGGCTCGCAGAACCCGCGGTCCTAGAATCTTGGCAGGCCCCGTCACCCGATTGGCCCACGCGATCGTGCTCGCCGATGGCTGGCGGCGCGCCGGCATTGCCCTGCTGGCGGGCGCGGCCTCGGCGCTCGCGATGGCGCCGCTCAATGCCTGGCCCATTCTTTTTGTCACGATCCCGGTTGCCGTCTGGCTGATCGACGGCTCGGCTTCGGGCCGCTGGAGCGGGGCCTGGTCGGCGGCGGTGGCAGGCTGGTGTTTCGGCTTCGGCTATTTCGTCGCCGGCGTTTACTGGGTCGGTTACGCGTTTCTCGTCGATGCCAAGACTTTCGGCTGGCTGTTGCCGGTCGCGGTGGCGGGACTGCCCGCTTATCTCGCGCTCTATACCGGCCTCGGCTTCGCGGCGGCGCGGCTCGTCTGGGTGCGGGGACCGCATCGGCTGCTGGCCTTGGCCATCGCGCTGTCGTGCGGCGAATGGCTGCGCGGCCATCTGCTCACCGGCTTTCCGTGGAATGCATTCGGTTATGCGCTGACGCAGCCTTTGGCGATGGCGCAAAGCGTGTCGCTGGTCGGCATTTGGGGGCTGACCTTTCTGGCGCTGCTGATCTTCGCGACGCCGGCGACGCTCGCCGACGATAGCGCCGATACGCGGCATCCTTATCGCCCGCTGGCGCTGGCGCTGGTCGCGCTCGCCGGGCTCTTCGCCTATGGCGCCGCGCGGCTGTCGATGCATCCGACGACCTACGTCAAGGATCTGAAGCTGCGCATCATGCAACCGAACCTGCAGCAGGACGCGCGCTTCAATTACGCCGCCAAGAACGAAGTGATGGCGCGCTATCTGACGCTGTCGGATCGCGCCACCGGACCGCAGTCGAATGGTGTGCGCGACGCCAACATTCTCATCTGGCCGGAATCGGCGTTCCCGTTCTTTCTGACGCGCGAACCGGACGCGCTGGCGCAGATCGTCAACCTCATCAGACCGGGCACGCGATTGATCACCGGCGCGGTGCGCCCGGGCAACGCCCCCGGCGCCAAAGGGCCGCGCGCCTACAACTCGGTTTATGTCATCGACCCCGATGGCTCGATCGGCGGCATTTACGACAAGCTGCACCTGGTGCCGTTCGGCGAATTTCTGCCTTTTCAGAGTTTCATGGAGCGGCTGGGCTTCCAGCAGCTGACCAAGGAAGTCGGCGGCTTTCTCACCGGCAGCCGCAGGCGCGCCATGGACGTGCCGGGCGCGCCGAAGATGTTGCCGCTGATCTGCTACGAAGCCGTGTTTCCGGATGAGGCCGTGCCAGCGGGCGAACGTCCCGGCTGGTTGATCAATCTCACCAATGACGGCTGGTTCGGAATCAGCAGCGGTCCCTACCAGCACTTCCACCAGGCGCGCGTGCTCGCGATTGCCGAGGGTCTGCCGATGGTTCGCGCCGCCAATACCGGTATCTCTGGCGTCATCGACCCGGTGGGCCGCGTGACCGCGTCGCTGCCGCTGGGCGTCGAAGGCGTCATCGACGCCAACCTGCCGCAGGCTCTGGGGCCGACAGTTTTTAGCAAATACGGAAACCTGCCATTTCTTCTATTCTTGATCATTACAACGCTATCACTAGGCAGACGCCGGTTTCGCGCCTAGATTGTAACTTGACGCTACCGCTGATTGTAGTTGCCGTGAATGCAAATTATTTTGTGAGTACCGAGAGGTACTTACAGATCAAATATGTAAAACCCATTGAAAGTAATAAGCTATTTTAAATTTGCGAGCGTTTCCGGTATCCGGCGCCATAAAATCATGGATTGCCTTGACGAACAGACCTGTGACATTACGCTCAGCGATGGTTTCATAGGAGATGTTTATGGCCAAGAAGGCGCCTAATCCGATCGACAAGCATGTCGGTTCGCGCGTGCGTATGCGCCGGATGATGCTGAGCATGAGCCAGGAGAAACTCGGCGACGCTCTTGGTCTCACCTTCCAGCAGGTGCAGAAATACGAGAAGGGTACTAATCGGATAGGCGCCAGCCGTTTGCAGGCGATCGCCAATATCCTGCAAGTTCCGGTTTCTTTCTTTTTCGAAGGCGCGCCGCACAGTCCTGGTGGCCCGGCGAGCACCGGCATGTCGGAAGCGCCGTCGCCGGCTTATGTGTCGGACTTCCTGGCCACCTCCGATGGCCTGTCCCTGACGAAGTCGTTCATGCGCATCAAGAGCTCCAAGCTTCGCCGTCGCATTGTCGATCTGGTCGAGCAGATCGCCGGCGACGAATAAGCAGCAGCCATCATCGCGGGCCGCTTTTACCTGATGACGAAGCGCAGGCCGCCTTACCGGCGGCCTTTGCTTTTGGGGCCGATGCGGGCGCAGGGACGTTTCCCCGCCGCCCCGCCACAAAGAACGACATTGCCCGTCTTGTTGGCTCGGCAACGCGGCTATTGCCCACGACAGCCCGCACCTTGACGTTGCGATTAGCCGCTGTAAGAACGGCCCCCCGATAGGCACCGGCGCGGCTCCCCCGCGCCCAAGGGGGAGATGAGCGTGGCTCACAAGAACTTTCTTTTTACCAGCGAGTCGGTTTCCGAAGGTCATCCGGACAAAGTCTGCGACCAGATTTCCGACGCTGTACTGGATGCCTTTCTTGCCAATGACGTGAAGCTCGGCATCTCCGACGACAGCGCGGTCAACACCCGTCTCGGCTGCGAAACGCTGGCCACGACCAACAAGATCGTCATCGCCGGTGAAGGCCGCGGCCAGGCGCCGTTCTTCCGCAAGCACGGCGACAAGGTCGTCGTCGATCGCGAATACATCACCCAGATCGCGCGCGATGTCGTCAAGGACATCGGCTACGACCAGGATGGCTTCTCCTATTACGGCGCCGACGTCGAAGTGCTGCTGCACGGCCAGTCGCCCGACATCGCGATGGGCGTCGATGCCAAGAAGAAAAAGAGCGGCGAAGAAGAAGGCGCCGGCGATCAAGGCATGATGTTCGGCTTCGCCTGCACCGAGAGCGAAGTCTACGAGAAGAACTCGTTCATGCCGGCGCCGATCTATTTCGCACACAAGATTCTCAAGTCGCTGGCCGACAAGCGCCACTCCAAGGCGCTGCCGGACCTGCAGCCGGACGCCAAGAGCCAGGTGACCGTGCGCTATGTCGACGGCAAGCCGGTCGGCTGCACCAAGGTGGTCGTTTCGACCCAGCACAATGAGCGCAGCCGCAACGGCAAGAAATATACGCCGGCCATGGTCAAGGACATGATCGAGCAGACCGTGACGCAGGCGCTGCCCAAAGGCTGGATGCCGGAGAAGTCGTCCGACTTCCTCGTCAACCCGACCGGCAACTTCGTCATCGGCGGTCCGGACGGCGACTGCGGTCTCACCGGCCGTAAGATCATCGTCGACACCTACGGCGGTTACGCCCCGCATGGCGGCGGCGCCTTCTCCGGCAAGGATCCGACCAAGGTCGATCGTTCGGCCGCTTACGCCGCGCGCTACCTCGCCAAGAACGTGGTCGCGGCCGGTCTTGCCGAGCGCTGCACCATTCAGGTCGCTTACGCCATCGGCGTCGCCGATCCGATGTCGCTGCTGGTCGACACCCACGGCACCGGCAAGGTCGATGAGAAGAAGCTGGAGAAGATCCTGCCGCAGCTCTTCCGCCTGACGCCGACCAACATCCGCCGCACGCTCAAGCTGAACAAGCCGATCTACCGCCGCACCGCTGCTTACGGCCACTTCGGCCGGGCGCCGGAAAAGGACGGCGGCTTCTCGTGGGAGAAGATCGATCTTGCCGCGCAGCTCAAGTCGGCGTTCAAGTGACCGGCTGCTGAGCGGGTATCCAGCTTTAAGGATTTAAAGGCCGGGCTCTTGCCCGGCCTTTTGCTTGTTACGTGATGTTTTCTGTTGTCATGCCCCGCGAAAGCGGGGCATCCAGTACCCACGAACGCCCGCGATTACTGGATCGTCCGCTTGCGCGGACGATGATGCATTATGAGCAACGACCGCGACGACGACATTCCCCAGCGCGCCTTCTTCGGCCGGCGCAAGGGCCACCCCTTGCGCGCGCGGCAGTCGGAGCTGTTCGACGAATTGCTGCCAAAGCTCGCGCTCGATCTGAGCAAGCCCGCGCCCGACCTTTCGACCTTGTTTCCGCACGCGCCGAAAACTTTGCGCCTCGAGATCGGCTTCGGCGGCGGCGAGCATCTGATCGCGCAGGCGATGGCGCATCCCGAGCAAGGCTTCATCGGCGCCGACGGCTTTCTCAACGCGGTCGGCAAATTGCTCGTCGCCATCGACGACGAAGACCTCACCAACATCCGCGTCTTCCACGGCGACGCCACGGACCTTCTCGACTGGCTGCCGGCCGGCGCTTTCACGCGCATCGATCTGCTTTATCCCGACCCGTGGCCGAAGCGGCGACAATGGAAGCGGCGCTTCATCCAGGATGAAAGCCTGCCGCGCATCGCACGGCTCCTGAAGAGCGGCGGCGAACTGCGCTTCGCCACCGACATTCCGAGCTACATGACCTATGCGCTGACGCGCATCGCGCGCTCGAACGATTTTGTCTGGACCGCCGAGCGGGCCGACGACTGGCGCAAGCCGTGGGATGGCTGGACCCGCACGCGCTATGAGGCGAAGGCGGTGCGCGAGGGAAGAACGCCGGCGTATTTTGTTTTTAGGCGACGCTAACTTGTCCCGGGCGCAGCGCAGCACGTCTTCGTGGTGCGCTGCTGAACCGGGACCATCTCGAATTCGGAGTCTGCGAAGGCCCCGGTTCTGCACAGCGTCACGCGCAAGAGCGCGCGCCGCTGTGCGCCCGGGGCAAGAGAATTACTCCCCAGTCCCCTGCCTGACCTGCCAGAAGCGCACGACGCGCTGGGCGGTCGGGCCGGTAAGCCGCTCGAAATTCTCGTGCGCGGCGTCGATCACCTGCTGCGACGGCTTGGGACCCGGGCGCGCGTTGATCACCGCCTTCACCGTCGGCCAGCCGAAATTGACCGAGCGCGCCAGAATGAGCACGGGGTCGGCGCGTTCGCCATTCATCAGACGATCGACGACTTCGACCGGCACGGCACAGATCGTCGACAGCGCCGCGATCGTCTCTTCGTATTTGCCGTTCTCGGCATAGTTGGCGACGTCGGCTTCGGTGAGCTTGCGCTCCTTGTGCAGCGTGCGCACCGCGGCCATGGCGGCGGTGTAGTTGCGCGGCGCCGCCTTGGCGCCGACTTCGTCGGTGACCTTGGCGAGAATCTTGCGGATCTCTGCCTGCGTCTCGGGCCGCGCGGCGGCCAGCAGACGTTTCTGCACGACCTCGCTCGCCTGCAGCAAAAGCTGGCGGAACAGGCGCGGCGGAATGTCGGTGCGCTTGCCGACCTTTTCGGCGAGATCGCCATCTTTCTGGGCGCGGCTGATCAGATTGGTGAAGGCGCCCTCGGACAGGCTGGCGCCGGTATTGGTGGCGATGCTGTGCGCAACGTCGCGGTCGCCGCGCTTGACCAGAACATCCGACACCACTTCGGAAAGCTGCCGGCGCGACGCCATCGCCAGCAAATGCGCCTGGCTTTTCGTTTCGGCAATCGCAACCAGGTCGGGATCGGACAAAGGTCCGGATTTGAGAACCGGGCCCGCGACATCGATGTCGTCATTTTTGGCGAGCGTGACGACCACGCCCACCGGCGCGTTATCGACATGAGCCAGGCGACGCGCCAGTTCGGCCAGCGCCTTGGCCTCGATCTCGGCGATCAGGCAGCCGATAACGTCGTCGAACAGGGCGACATGGTGATCGTTGAAGCTGGAAGCGCCGTCGAGAAATAGGGTCGTGATGCGTCGCAGCGTCTCGGCCCGCTTTTCGGCGGAGCCGTGCTGGACGACCTCTTCCAACTCGGGAAGCAGGGAGGCAGGAGCAGCCATCACGCAATACCTAATCGGCGCAGCTAATGACCCCGCGCGGCGCTTTAACCAATCGTAAGGGCAAGTCGTGAAGGAAGCGTTAGTCTTGCCGGTCGGCAGCCGCCCTTGCACAAGGCTGGAAATTCGCTATATTTCGGCTGTCAATCAATACACCCTCAAAACCAAATCAGGTTCTGAGAGTGGGTCCCCCGGGGCCCGCTCTTTTTCCGTTACAGGCATAGCGTCGATACCAGATGGCCTTGGGCGAACGCGACGAAAACCAGGTTTCCAGCGCGGAACCGGCTTCAGCCGGCGACGAGCCGCGCCTGATTGTCGAGACCGGCCTGCCGGCCCGGGTTGCCGCCATCGCCGATCCGGTGGTCGAGCAACTCGGCTATCGCCTTGTTCGGATTAGGGTTTCTTCCGGGGAAGAATGCACGATCCAGATCATGGCCGAGCGCCCGGACGGCACCATGACGGTGGATGACTGCGAAGCGATTTCGCGGGCTCTGTCGCCGGTTTTCGACGTCAATGAGCCCATCGACCGCGCCTACCGGCTGGAGATTTCCTCGCCCGGTATCGACCGGCCCCTGGTCCGCCGCTCGGATTTCGAGCGCTATGCCGGGCACCTGTTGAAGGTCGAAATGGAAGTGCCGGTCGGCGGCCGCAAACGCTTTCGCGGCATTCTCGACGGCGTCGAGGGCGACAATGCCCGCCTGACACGAGACGACCCCAAAGCGGGGGAAGACCCGGCAGTGCTGCTGCCGATCACGGATATGGACGAAGCAAAGCTTGTCCTCACCGATGAACTGGTGAGCGAGGCCTTGCGCGCCGAGAAGGCCGCCAAGCGCGAACTGCGCGAGGCGAAAAAGGAACAACGGCGTCTGAAGCAGGCCAAGAAGGCCGCCAAGACCGCCGCTCGATAAAACACGAGAGAAGGAGACAGAGCTATGGCTGTCAGCGCCAATAGGCTCGAACTGTTGCAAATCGCCGATGCGGTAGCCCGCGAAAAGTCGATCGACCGCAGCATCGTCATCGCGGCGATGGAAGACGCGTTTTCGAAAGCCGCGCGCTCGCGTTACGGCGCCGAAACCGACGTCCATGCCGAGATCGACCCGAAGACCGGCGAACTCAAACTGACCCGCCACATGTTGGTGGTCGAAAAGGTCGAGAACTCGTCGACCCAGATCATGCTCGAGGATGCGCGCAAGCGTCACCCCGCCGCGCAGGTTGGCGACACCATCGCCGATCCGTTGCCGCCGCTCGAATACGGCCGCATCGCCGCACAGTCAGCCAAGCAGGTACTCGTGCAGAAGGTGCGCGAAGCCGAGCGCGACCGTCAGTACGCCGAATACAAGGATCGCATCGGCGAAATCGTCAACGGCGTCGTCAAGCGCGTCGAATACGGCAACGTGGTGGTCGATCTCGGCCGCGGCGAAGCCATCGTGCGCCGCGACGAACTCCTGCCGCGCGAAGTGTTCCGCAACGGCGATCGCATCCGCGCCTATATCTACGACGCGCGCCGCGAACCGCGCGGCCCGCAGATTTTCCTGTCGCGCACGCATCCGCAGTTCACCGCCAAGCTGTTCGCCCAGGAAGTGCCGGAAATCTATGACGGCATCGTCGAGGTTCGCGCCGTGGCCCGCGACCCCGGCTCGCGCGCCAAAATCGCCGTGATTTCGCGCGATTCCAGCGTCGATCCGGTCGGCGCCTGCGTCGGTATGCGCGGCTCGCGCGTGCAGGCCGTGGTGAACGAGCTGCAGGGCGAGAAGATCGACATCATCCCGTGGTCGCCGGATATCGCGACCTTTGTCGTCAACGCGCTGGCGCCGGCCGAAGTCGCCAAGGTCGTGCTCGACGAAGACAAGGAACGCATTGAAGTCGTGGTGCCGGATGCGCAGCTCTCGCTCGCCATCGGCCGCCGCGGCCAGAACGTGCGTCTGGCTTCGCAGCTCACCGGCTGGGATATCGACATTCTGACCGAGCAGGAAGAATCCGAACGCCGCACCGCCGAGTTCGAAAGCCGCACCAAGACCTTTGTCGAAGCGCTCGATCTCGACGAAGTCGTCGGTCAACTGCTGGCGTCGGAAGGTTTCTCCTCGATCGAAGAACTGGCGCTGGTCGACGAAAAGGAAATCGCCGGCATCGAAGGCTTCGACGAAGACACCGCGCGCGAACTGCAGAGCCGCGCCCGCGAATACATCGCGCGGCAGGAGAACGAACTCGACGACAAGCGCAAGGAACTCGGCGTTGCCGATGAACTGCGCGATGTCGAGGGCATCACCACCGCGATGATGGTCAAGCTCGGCGAGAACGGCGTGAAAACCGTCGAGGATCTCGCCGGCTGCGCCGCCGACGATCTGGTGGGCTGGACCGAGCGCAAGGACGGCGAGACCAAGCACGAGCCGGGCTATTTCGACGGTCTCAACGTTGCCCGCGAAGAGGCCGAGGCCATCGTCATGCAGGCGCGTCTCAAGGCTGGCTGGATCACCGAGGCCGAACTCGCGGCGCAGGCTGCGCCGGCCGAGGCCGAAGCCGAAGCCGAAGGCGAACCGGCCTAAAGGGGAGAACCGGCCCAACCCATGCTCGCCATCGCGCAGACCGAAACAGACGATCTCGACCGCGGCGCGACCTCCGTCGCCGCGGGCGGTGAGCGTTTCTGCGCGCTGACGCGGGAGGTGAAGCCGGTGGCGGAACTGATGCGCTTCGTGGTGGGGCCGGCCGGCGAGGCTGTGCCCGACCTGAAGCGCAAATTGCCGGGCCGCGGTCTTTGGATCACGGCGACCCGCGAGGCGATCGAGGACGCGGTCAAACGCAACGTCTTTGCCCGCAGTTTCAAGCGCGAGATGAAGGTGTCGCGGGAGCTGGCCGCCGAGGTCGAGCGTCTGCTGGCGAAATCCGCGCTGGATGCGTTATCGATAGCCGGCAAGGCGGGGAACGTCGTGGCCGGCTTTGCCAAGGTCCAGTCGGTCATGACCGAAGGGCATGTTTTGGGCTTGATCCACGCCGCGGAAGCCGCCCCCGACGGCAAACGCAAACTGAATTCCGCCTTGCAGCGCAATAATCAGTCCCAAAACAGGGAAATTCCGCTGATCGAGACCTTTCCGGGCGCGGATTTGGATTTGGCATTGAACCGCCCAAATGTGGTACATGCTGCCGTGCTTGCCGGGCCCGCGAGCGAGACTTTTCTCGCCCGTGTCGCACGCTTAATGCGGTATCGGTCTGGAAATTCGCCCGATTCAATTAGCGCGGCCGCGCCCTGAAGGCGCCCGTGAATGCAATGCGTCCGAACTGAATGCGCCCTCCGGGGCAATAGGAAGAAGCAGTACTGAATGAGCGACACTAAGAACCCTGGCGAAAAGAAACTGACATTGACGCTGAAACCGCGCACGGAAACGGGCGTGGTGCGCCAGAGTTTCAGCCACGGCCGCAGCAAGTCTGTCGTCGTCGAGAAGATCAAGCGCCGCACCGTCGGCGGACCGGCCGAAGCCAAGGCCGAGCCGGCCCCCGTCGAAGCGCCGAAGAAGGCTGCCGCGCCAGCGCCGAAAGCGCCGCCCGCTCCGGAGGCGCCGAAGTCCGGCGTCGTGCTGCGCACTCTGACCGAAGAGGAAATGGCCGCGCGTGCTCACGCGCTCGCCGACTCGCGCGTCCGCGAAGCTGAAGAGCGCAAGCTGGCGGAAGAAGACGCCAAGCGCCGCGCCTCGCGTGAATACATCGAGAAGGCCGAGCGCGACGCCGCCGAAACGCGCAAGCGCGAAGAAGAAGCTCGCCACAAGGCTGAGGAAGAGCAGAAGCGCAAGGCCGGTGAAGTCGCCAAGAAACGTCTCGGCGATGACGAGAAGAAGCCGGCTCCGGGCGTCCGTCCAAAGCTCGAAGCCGAAGCCGATGAAGAAGCGCCGCGCACCTCGCGTCGTCCGGGCGCCGGTGCTGGCGCCGGACGTCCTGCCGCTGCACGTCCTGCTGCGCCGCGGGCCGCGCCGCCGAAGGAGCGCGGCCGCCTGACCTTGGTCACCGCCCTGCGCGCCGACGAAGTCCGTGAGCGGTCGGTGGCGTCGTTCCGCCGCCGTACCCAGCGCATGAAGGGTCATGCCGCCAACGAGCCGAAGGAAAAGCTCACGCGCGACGTGACGATCCCGGATGCCATCACCATCCAGGAACTCGCCAACCGCATGGCCGAGCGCGCGGTGGACGTTATCCGCCTGCTGATGAAGCAGGGCCAGATGGCGACCATCAATGACGTCATCGACGCCGACACGGCGCAGCTGATCGCCGAGGAAATGGGTCACACGGCCCGTCGCGTCTCCGAATCTGACGTCGAAGAAGGCCTGTTCGATACGGCCGACGATGAAGGTGCGCTCGAGCCGCGCGCGCCGGTCGTTACCGTCATGGGTCACGTCGATCACGGCAAGACGTCGCTGCTCGACGCCATCCGCCAGGCTGACGTCGTCTCCGGCGAAGCCGGCGGCATCACGCAGCATATCGGCGCCTATCAGGTCACCTCACCATCGGGCTCCAAGGTCACCTTCATCGATACGCCCGGCCACGCCGCCTTCACGGCGATGCGCGCCCGCGGCGCCAAGGTTACCGACATTGTCGTGCTGGTCGTTGCGGCCGATGACGGCGTCATGCCGCAGACGGTTGAAGCCATCTCGCATGCCAAGGCGGCGAAGGTTCCGATCATCGTTGCCATCAACAAGATCGACAAGCCGAGCGCGACGCCGGATCGCGTGCGCACCGAACTGTTGCAACATGAAATCCAGGTCGAGTCGCTCGGCGGCGATGTGGTGGACGTGGAAGTGTCCGCCACCAAGAAAACCAATATCGACAAGCTGCTCGAGATGATCGGCCTGCAGGCCGAAATCCTCGATCTGAAGGCCGATCCGCATCGCCCGGCCGAAGGCACCGTGATTGAAGCCAAGCTCGATCGTGGCCGCGGTCCGGTTGCGACCGTGCTCGTGCAGCGCGGCACACTTAAGGTCGGCGACCTCGTCGTTGCCGGTGCCGAATGGGGTCGCGTACGCGCCCTCGTTTCTGACACGGGCGCAACCATCGCCAGCGCCGGCCCGTCGACCCCGGTCGAGGTGCTCGGTTTCTCCGGCACACCGGATGCCGGCGATCGTCTGGCCGTGGTCGAGAACGAAAGCCGCGCCCGCGAAGTGACCGATTACCGCGTGCGCCAGAAGCGCGAGAAATCCTCCGCGCGCGCTACCGGCATGCGCGGTTCGCTCGAGCAGATGATGGCGCAGGCCAAGACTGCGGGCCGCAAGGAATTCCCGCTGGTCGTCAAGGCCGACGTGCAGGGTTCGCTCGAAGCCATCGTCGGTTCGCTCGACAAGCTCGGTACCGATGAAGTCGGCGCGCGCGTGTTGCACTCGGGCGTCGGCGGCATTTCGGAATCGGATGTCACCCTGGCGGAAGCCTCGGGCGTTCCGATCATCGCGTTCAACGTCCGCGCCAACAAGGAAGCGCGCGAGGCGGCGGAACGCGCCGGCATCGAAATCCGCTACTACAACATCATTTATGACCTCGTCGACGACGTGAAGAAGGCCATGTCGGGCCTGCTGCCGCCGACGATCCGCGAAACCATGCTCGGCAACGCGCAGATCCTCGAGGTCTTCAAAGTGTCCAAGGTCGGCAACATCGCCGGCTGCAAGGTCACCGATGGCACCGTGGAACGCGGCGCCAATGTGCGCCTGATCCGCGACAACGTCGTCGTCCACGAGGGCAAGCTGTCGCAGCTCAAGCGCTTCAAGGACGACGTGAAGGAAGTGTCATCCGGCATGGAATGCGGCATGGCCTTCGAGAACTACCAGGACATGCGCCAAGGCGATGTCATCGAATGCTACCGGGTGGAGCAGGTTGCACGCTCGCTGTAAGTCCAAGTCTTACACGCGCGTATAATCGACCGCCTCAAACACTAACACCGTCATGCCCCGCGAAAGCGGGGCATCCAGTAGCCCCGGTCCTCGCCGTGGTTACTGGATTGTCCGCTTTCGCGGACGATGACCGCGAGGATTGCTATGTCTCGTCAAAAGAATACTCGGCGCCACGAAACGGCGCCCGCCGGCGGCTCGCAGCGTCAGCTGCGTGTCGGCGAACTCGTCCGCCATGCCGTCGCCGAGATGCTGACCCGCGGCGATATCCATGACCCGGTGATCGAGGGCCACCTCATCACCGTGCCGGAAGTGCGCATGTCGCCGGATCTGCGACTCGCCACCGTCTATGTGATGCCGCTCGCCGGCCGCGACGCCGCCGAGGTCGTGGCCGCGCTCGAGCGCAACAAGAAATTCATGCGCGGCGAAGTCGCGCACGCCGTGAACCTGAAATTCGCGCCCGACCTGCGCTTTCACATCGACGACCGCTTCGCCGAAGCCGAGCGCATCGAGAAGCTGCTGCGCTCGCCGCAAGTCGCGCGCGATCTGGAAAAGGACGACGAGTGACCGATACCGTAAACGATCTCGTGGTCGAGAACGCAACGCCAGCGACCGATGGTCCGGCGCCGCGCAAACCCCGCAGGCAGCAGTTCAAGCGTGACAAGCGCGACGTCCACGGCTGGGTGGTGCTCGACAAGCCGGTCGGCATGACTTCGACCCACGCCGTCAGCATCATGAAGCGGCTGTTCTCGGCCAAGCGCTGCGGCCATGCCGGCACGCTCGACCCGCTCGCCTCCGGCTGTCTGCCGATCGCGATGGGCGAAGCGACCAAGACGGTCCCCTTCGTCATGGACAGCCGTAAGCTGTACCGATTTACCGTCCAATGGGGCGAGGAACGCGACACCGACGATTCCGAAGGCCGGGTGACCGAAACCAGCGCCAGTCGGCCAACGGCCGACCAGATCCGCGCCGCACTGCCCGCCTTTGTCGGCACCGTCCAGCAGGTACCGCCGCGCTATTCAGCCATCAAAATCGAAGGCGAACGGGCCTATGACCTGGCCCGCGATGGCCAAGAGGTCGAATTACAGGCAAGAACCGTGAATATCGGGCGTCTTGAGCTGATGGAGATTCCCGACGCTGACCACGCGGTGTTCGAGGCCGAATGCGGCAAAGGCACCTACGTCCGGTCGCTGGCCCGCGATATTGGCCGGCAGCTCGGCTGCTACGGCCACGTTTCAGCGCTGCGGCGCTGCTCGGTCGGCGGTTTCACGCCCGAAACCATGATTCTACTGGAAGATTTGGAGGCTCTGTGTCATAGAGCCGCCGCTGGCGAGGCTAGCCTCGCCGACGCGCTCATGCCCGTCGAGACCGCGCTGGACGACATCCCGGCGCTGGCCGTCAACGGGTCTGATGCGGCAAGGCTCCAGAGGGGCCAAGCCGTTTTGTTGCGCGGACGGGACGCTCCCAATTTCCGCGGTCCGGTCTACGTCACGGTCTCGGGCCGTTTGCTCGCCCTTGCCGAAGTCGACCGCGGTGAAGTCGTCCCCAAGCGCGTATTCAACCTCGCCGGCCTGCTGGGCAGAGCCGGTGTCAAGAAAGGATAACCGATGTCGCTGACGACTGCCCGCAAGGCCGAAGTGATCAAGGCCAACGCGACCAAAGCGAATGATACCGGCTCGCCGGAAGTACAGGTTGCGATCCTGTCGGAACGCATCACCCAGCTCACCGAGCACTTCAAGACGCACTCCAAGGACAACCACTCGCGTCGCGGTCTGCTCAAGATGGTGTCGACGCGCCGTTCGCTGCTCGACTACCTGAAGAAGACCGACGAAAAGCGTTACAAGACGCTGATCGAGAAGCTCGGCATCCGCCGCTAAACGAATTCGACGCGCGGGGCTTATCAAGGCCCCGCGCGTTTTCGCAATCGGCGGCAGCACATGCGGCCGGTTGACGACAAAGCGGGCGCCAGTCGCACCCGCTCATTGTGAACGGGCGTTTTGTTGCGTTCGTTTTTGAAAAGTCCAGGAAGCGATGGCGCTTCGGACAATCCGGGTCGGGACGAATACCCGGCCGCCAAAAGGCAAGGTTCTTGAGGTCATGGCAGGATCGCCAGACGCTGTTGCAGCCGCGCATGGAGCGCATCGCAGCAGTTTCTTGCCGTCTTGCACATGGCTTTCGGGAGCCTTTCCGAGAACCATGAGAGAAACAAGCTATGTTTAATATCCATCGAGTCGAACTCGATTGGGGCGGGCGCAAGCTCACCCTCGAAACCGGTCACGTCGCGCGCCAGGCCGACGGTGCCGTGCTCGCCACTTACGGCGAAACCACCGTGCTCGCCACCGTCGTCGCCGCCAAGTCGCCGCGCGAAGGCGTCGACTTCCTGCCGCTGACCGTCGATTACCAGGAAAAGTTCTACGCCGCCGGCCGCATTCCGGGTGGCTATTTCAAGCGTGAAGGCCGTCCGACCGAAAAGGAAACGCTGGTCTCGCGTCTTATCGACCGTCCGGTGCGTCCGCTGTTCGCCGATGGCTGGCGCTGCGAAACACAGGTGATCGTCACCACGCTGTCGCACGACCTCGAGAACGATCCCGACATCCTGGCGATGGTCGCCTCGTCGGCCGCGCTCACGCTGTCGGGCGCGCCCTTCATGGGCCCTATCGGCGCCGCGCGCGTCGGTTTCATCAACGGCGAATACGTGCTCAACCCGCAGCTCGACGAAATGCCGGAGAGCAAGCTCGACCTCGTCGTCGCCGGCACCAATGACGCCGTGCTGATGGTCGAATCGGAAGCCAAGGAGCTGTCCGAAGAGATCATGCTGGGCGCCGTGATGTTCGGTCACCGTCATTTCCAGCCGGTCATTCAGGCGATCATCCAGCTCGCCGAGAAGGCCGCCAAGGAGCCGCGCGAACTCGTCGTCAACGACAACGCGGAACTCGAAAAGGAAATTCTCGGCCTCGCCGAAAAGGATCTGCGCGCCGCGTACAGCATCTCGGTGAAGCAGGAGCGTTACGCCGCCGTCGGCAAGGTGAAGGAGCGCGTCATGGCGCACTTCTTTCCGGAAGGCGCCGAACCGAAATATCCGAAGCTGCGCGTCGGCGAAGTGTTCAAGGAACTGGAAGCGAAGATCGTTCGCTGGAACATCCTCGACACCAAGAAGCGCATCGACGGCCGTGATCTCGTGACCGTGCGCCCGATCGAAGTGCAGGCCGGCGTTCTGCCGCGCACGCACGGTTCGGCGCTGTTCACCCGCGGCGAGACTCAGGCGCTGGTCGTTACCACGCTCGGCACCGCCGAGGACGAACAGTGGATCGACGCGCTGCAGGGCACGTACAAGGAATCGTTCCTGCTGCACTACAACTTCCCGCCCTACTCGGTCGGCGAAACCGGCCGTCTCGGCGGCACCAAGCGTCGCGAAATCGGCCACGGCAAGCTGGCCTGGCGCGCGATCCATCCGGTGCTGCCGTCGAAGGAAGAATTCCCCTACACGATCCGTGTCGTCTCAGAGATCACCGAGTCGAACGGTTCGTCGTCGATGGCTTCGGTCTGCGGCGCCTCGCTGGCGCTGATGGACGCGGGCGTGCCGATGAAGCGCGCCACTGCGGGCATCGCGATGGGTCTCATCCTCGAAGGCGAACGCTACGCGGTGCTGTCGGACATTCTGGGTGACGAAGATCACCTCGGCGACATGGACTTCAAGGTTGCCGGCACCGAGGAAGGCATCACCTCGCTGCAGATGGATATCAAGATCGCCGGTATCACCGAGGAGATCATGAAGGTCGCGCTTGGCCAGGCCAAGCAAGGACGCATTCACATCCTCGGCGAAATGTCGAAGGCGCTCACCTCGGCCCGCGCCGAGCTCGGCGAGCACGCGCCGCGCATCGAGACCTTCAAGATCCCGACCGACAAGATCCGTGAAGTGATCGGCACCGGCGGCAAGGTGATCCGCGAGATCGTCGAGAAGACCGGTGCCAAGATCAACATCGAGGACGACGGTTCGGTGAAGGTCGCCTCGGCTTCGGGCGAGTCGATCAAGGCGGCGATCAACTGGATCAAGTCGATCGCCTCCGATCCGGAAGTCGGCGCCATCTACGAAGGCACTGTCGTGAAGGTGATGGACTTCGGCGCCTTCGTGAACTTCTTCGGCGCCAAGGACGGTCTCGTTCACATCAGCCAGCTGTCGGCCACGCGCGTGCAGAATACCAAGGACGTCGTCAAGGAAGGCGACAAGGTCAAGGTGAAGCTGCTCGGCATGGACGATCGCGGCAAGGTGCGCCTGTCCATGAAGGCCGTCGACCAGACGACCGGCGAGGACATTGAGAACAAGGGCAAGTCCGAGGGCGGCGAGCAGCCAGCGGCAGAATAAACCTTTCTCTCGTCAGAATGCGAAAAGGCGGCCCTGTGGGCCGCCTTTTTTGTTGCCGTTTCAATGGCTTGATGGATTGCGCCATTTTGTGACTCCGGTCACAGCCGGCCGTCGGTCATCGGCCTAGTTTTAAAACATCGGGGACGAGACGTTCCCACCGCAACACGAACACAAGAAGGGAAGGCCAATGAGCGCAAATCTGCCGAAGACTGTTCTGCTCGCGACCGCCACCCTGCTTCTCGCTTTGGCGGCGTTGGTGACCGACATCATCAGCCCCTATGCCGACGTCGCCGTGACCAAGCCGGCGCAAGTCCAGCAAGTGCCCTCGTCTCTTCGGGTGCCGGTCAGAACCGGCCCCAGCGAAGTTGCCTTCATTAGCTCTCACCCTGCGAGCTAACCCCCGACCGGCCTCGCCCCCCCAAACAACAACCACCGAGGCCGGTGGCTTACCCCAGCCCACCTGAGGCGGCCCGCTTGCGGGCCGCTTTTTTTTGCCCAGAGCCGAAACCGCCGCGGTTGTGACTCCGGTCACAGCGCGGAACCCCGTCCTTCAATAGGTTGTTAACCATAGACAACGCCACCGCCGCACTGCGGCTCCGGCCCAACCGGAAGGAAACAGGTCATGAAATCCGCCCTGATCAGCGTCGCCTTCCTGGTGCTGGCCGGTGCTGCTTTTGCCGCCAACCTCGTTATTCACGCGCCGCAGTTCAACGACGGTATCGATCCGCTTAAGCCGATCGCCGTATTCGTTGCCATCGATTAACGGTGCTTTGGCCCTGCGGCCAACGAACGCCGCGGCCGCACTGTCTCCTTGTCGCTCGCCATCCCGGAACTCTGCTACATTGCCCGGCGGGCGGCACGGCTGTGGCGCCCCGTTTTGATATGGGGTTTCGCATGGCGGCCGCCGGACCGGCGAAGAACAACCTTCTGTCGGATCTGCCCAAGGACCTGTCATCCGAGCTGATGGCTGGAGCGACGACGCGCAAGCTCGACGCCAACGAAGTGCTGTTTTTGGCCGGCGATCCTGGCGACGGGCTTTATCGTGTCGATGAGGGCCTGTTGAAGGTGAGCATTGCCTCGGCGAGCGGCGCGGAACGCATTCTGGCCATTCTCGGGCCCGGCGCCGTGGTCGGCGATCTCGCCATCATCGACGGCCTGCCGCGTTCGGCGACGGTCACGGCGCTGCGCGACTGCAAACTCAGCTTCCTCAGCCGCGCCGCCTTCGACGCCTTCGTCATGAAGGAGCCGCGAACTTATAAATATCTGGTCACCATGTTGGCCGCGCGGCTGCGCGACACCGACCAGCTTGTCGCCGCGGGAAGCTTCCTGCCGCTGAAGGGGCGCGTCGCCCGTGCGCTGCTCGATCTGGCGCATGCCTTCGGCAACGAAGTCGCCGGCGGGCGCGTCGTCATCCGCCAGAAGGTGAGCCAGAGCGAGCTTGCCGCGATGGCCGGCATTGCGCGCGAGAATGTCAGCCGCATCATGAACGACTGGATGCGTGCCAAGACCGTGACGCGGTTGTCGGGTTACTACTGTCTGGAAAAGCCGGCCGCGCTCAAGCGCGAGAGCGAGCTTTGACGTCGGCGGCCTGATCGCGCGCATGGGCGGCAATCATGACCTCGCCCAAAGCCTCGAAATCTCTGGCCCGCGGCGATGTTTTGCGCCACGCCAGCCCGACCGAGCGACCCGGTTCGGGGTCGCGGAAACGCAGCAGCTTAACGCGCGGGTCCTGCATCTTCGCATCGATCGCGACTTCCGGTACGAGCGTGACGCCGTAACCGTTGGCGACCATCTGCATCACGGTTGAGAGCGACGTCGCGCCCAATCCGGCCGGCTGATCGCCGCGCCTTGTGGCGCAAAAGGCGAGCGCCTGGTCGCGCAGACAATGACCTTCCTCGAGCAGGATCAACCGCCGCTGATCGACATCGCCCACGCCAATGCGCGCGCGTGGCGGCAGCGGGTCGTCCGCCGGCACAGCGAGCAGAAAGGCGTCGTCGAACAGAGGCAAGGTTTCGACATCGGCGCCTTCGGCGGGCAACGCCAGCATCACGACATCGAGACTGCCGTTCGCCAGTTCGTCGAGGAGCACGGTGGTCTGAGTTTCGCGCACTTCAAGCCGCAACTGCCGATACTGCCGTTGCAGATGCGGCAGCACCCGCGGCAGGATGTAGGGCGCGAGCGTCGGAATGATGCCGAGCTTCAAGGGACCGGCGAGTACTTCGCGATGGCGAGCAAAATCGACAAGGTCGCGCGTTGAAGCGAGGATGTGTTCTGCGCGGCGCGCCACTTCGGCGCCGATTTCGGTAAGGACGATATCGCCGGGACGACGCTCGACCAGCTCGGCGCCGATTTCGCGCTCAAGCTCGCGCACCTGCATCGACAGAGCGGGCTGGGTGACGGCGCAATCATCGGCCGCGCGACCGAAATGGCGGTGGCGGGCGAGCGAACTGAGATAACGCAACTGACGCAAGGTGATCATTTGGCCTTCCCGGCCGATAAGATATTCTTATCAGGAGGCGCAATCAATACGATTGGACCTGATTGGAACCTTTCAATAGAACGCCATCAAGCACCGGCAGGGTGCTACCAGAATATCCGGACATCAAAACGGACCCGCCCCCAGTTGGGCCCGAACGACAGCAGAATCGGAGAGACGCATGGATGCAAAAACCGAGGGCAAATGCCCATTCACCGGCGGCCGTGGCCCGACCAACCGCGACTGGTGGCCGGATCAACTCGACATCCAGGTCCTGCATCACAATTCGACACTGTCCGACCCGATGGGCGCGGGCTTCGACTATGCCAAGGAATTCAAGAGCCTCGACCTCAACGCCGTTATCGCCGACCTGACGAAACTCATGACGGACAGTCAGGACTGGTGGCCCGCCGACTTCGGGCACTACGGCGGCCTTATGGTCCGCATGGCCTGGCACTCGGCCGGTACTTACCGCATCACCGACGGCCGCGGCGGAGCGGGCGCTGGCCAGCAGCGCTTCGCGCCGCTCAATTCGTGGCCGGATAACGCCAACCTCGACAAGGCCCGCCGCCTCTTGTGGCCGATCAAGCAGAAATACGGCCGCAAGATCTCGTGGGCCGACCTGATGATCCTCGCCGGCAACGTCGCGCTGGAGTCGATGGGCTTCAAGACGTTCGGTTTTGCCGGCGGCCGCAAGGACGTGTGGGAGCCGGAAGAGCTGTACTGGGGTCCTGAAGGTTCGTGGCTCGGCGACGAGCGCTACTCAGGCGAGCGTCAGCTCTCCGAGCCGCTGGGCGCGGTGCAGATGGGCCTCATCTACGTCAACCCGGAAGGCCCGAACGGCAATCCCGACCCGGTCGCCGCCGCCAAGGACATCCGCGAGACCTTCGCGCGCATGGCGATGGATGACGAAGAGACCGTCGCGCTGATCGCCGGCGGCCACACCTTCGGTAAGACCCATGGCGCCGGTGATCCGTCGCTGATCGGTCCCGCACCGGAGGGCGGAGCGCTCGAAGATCAGGGCCTCGGCTGGAAGAGCAAGCACGGCACCGGCATTGGCGCCGACACCATCACCGGCGGCCCGGAAGTTACCTGGACGACGACGCCGACCAAGTGGAGCAACAACTTCTTCTGGAACCTGTTCGGCTATGAATGGGAGCTGGAAAAGAGCCCTGCCGGCGCCAAGCAGTGGCGCGCCAAGGGCGCGGGCGCCACGGTCCCCGACGCTTTCGACAAGAACAAGAAGCATGTCCCGAAGATGCTGACGACCGACCTGTCGCTGCGCTTCGACCCAGCCTACGAGAAGATCTCGCGGCGTTTCATGGAGAACCCGGATCAGTTCGCGGACGCTTTCGCCCGCGCCTGGTTCAAGCTCACGCATCGCGACATGGGCCCGCGCGTTCGCTATCTCGGCCCGCTGGTGCCGAAGGAAGAACTGATCTGGCAGGACCCGATCCCGGCACCGAGCGGTGACGTCATTGGCGACAAGGACGTTGCGGACCTCAAGGCGAAGATCCTCGCCTCAGGCCTCACGGTGTCGCAGCTCGTCTCGACGGCGTGGGCTTCGGCCTCGACCTTCCGTCGCTCCGACAAGCGCGGCGGTGCCAATGGCGCGCGCATTCGCTTGGCTCCGCAGAAGGACTGGGACGTCAACAACCCGCCGGAACTCGCCAAGGTGCTGAAGACGCTTGAAGGCATCCAGAAGGACTCGGGCAAGAAGGTGTCGCTTGCCGACCTCATCGTGCTCGGCGGCGTCGCCGCCATCGAGAAGGCGGCGAAGGATGCCGGCGTTGCCGTAACGGTGCCGTTCGCGCCGGGCCGCATGGATGCGTCGCAGGAGCAAACCGACATTCCATCTTTCGCACCACTCGAACCGCGCGCCGATGGCTTCCGCAACTACGTCAACGCCAAGAAGCATCAGTTCATGTCGCCGCAGGAAGCCCTGATCGACAAGGCGCAGCTTCTGACGCTGACCGGTCCGGAAATGACGGCACTGATTGGCGGCCTGCGCGTTCTTGGCGCGAACGTTCACAACTCCTCGCACGGCGTCTTCACCAAGACGCCGGGCAAACTGACCAACGACTTCTTCCTCAACCTGCTCGACATGGGCACGGTGTGGTCGCACAAGGACGGCGACATCTATGAGGGCAAGGATCGCAAGTCGGGTGAGTTGAAGTGGACGGCAACGAATGTCGACCTGATCTTCGGCTCGCACGCGCAACTCCGTGCCTTTGCCGAAGTCTATGGCTGCGCCGACTCGAAGGAGCAATTCGTCAAGGACTTCATCGCCGCCTGGACCAAGGTGATGAACGCCGACCGCTTCGACCTCGCCGGGCCCGGCAAGCAGCAAGCAGCGTAAGGCTCGCGCATTCACAACAACAAACGGCCGGAGGAAACTCCGGCCGTTTTTTATCGCTTCTGAGATTCCTTCGAAGGCCACTTCCGGATTTCGCCGCGCCTCATTCCGGCAACAGAAAAACGCTGGGTGGGCATGCCTAGGCCGCGGCCTTCATCCCATCCAGCTTGGCGCGGGCGGCGTCGCGATGATCGGGCTTGATGTGACTGGCGACGATTTTGAGTGCGGTCATCAGCACCGCGGCATCGTCAGTAAAGCCGAGCACCGGGAGCAGATCCGGCACGGCATCGAACGGCAGCACGAAATAGGCGAGAGCGCCGATCAGCGTGCCCTTCACCTGCAGCGGCGTCGCTCGGTCGAAGGCGCAGTAATAGGCAGCCAGCAAATCCTCAGCGAATGGGATATACGCCGCGACGCGCCCGAATTTGCGCCAGAATCGACGCGGCAGCGACGGATCGTTGCCGGTAGCCGAAGTTCCGAAGGTGGTGTCTGCGCTGCGCATAGTGAAACAGGTGGTGAGACCCAGCCCCGAGTTCAAGCGTCGAGAGATTGAACCCTTCGGCTCAGGAATCCGCAATCATCTCCATGGCTTCGGCCAATTCGAGATCGAGCTCGGTGACGCCACCGGCGTCGTGGGTCGACAACGTGACCTCGACGGTCCGATACACGTTGGACCATTCGGGATGATGGTTCATTTTCTCGGCAACCAGCGCCGCCCGCGTCATGAAGCCGAAGGCCTCGTTGAAATCGCCGAAAGTGAATTTCCTGACGATGGCGTCGCGGTCCTTCGCGTCAGCCCAATTGGGCAATCTGCTCAGCGCCGCCTTGCGGGACTCGGGGGAAAGTTTTTGCGCCATGTCAGGAGCCTCGCTTGCAATCGTGGCATGATGATGCCCGGCAACGCGCCGGCCTCGCAGGAGGTTCGTCGCGTGCTTATTTTATCGGTTTGGGCGAGATTTTCAGCGAGGGTTTCATGTCCTGGTCCCTGAGCATCGGCAAGATCGCCGGCACTGTCGTGCGTATCCACCTGACGTTTCTGCTGTTCCTGGCCTGGATTTTCGCCGCCGGCTACGCCCGCGGCGGCGGCACGGCGGCGTGGGACAGCGTCATTTTCATGCTCCTGCTGTTCGGCTGCGTGCTGCTGCACGAATTTGGCCACATCTTCACGGCCCGCGCCTTCGGCGTCTCGACCCCTTTTGTGACGCTGCTGCCGATCGGCGGCGTCGCACAGCTTGAGCGAATTCCGGAAGAGCCGAGCCAGGAGTTCCTGATCGCCATTGCTGGCCCGCTGGTGAATGTTGCTATCGCCGCGCTGCTCATTCTGTTTGGCGGCGCGGAGCTGACGCAGAATGCCGCGGCGGCCATCGACAACAGCCAGATCTCGATGGTCGACCGGCTCGCTGCCGTGAACCTATTTCTGGCATTGTTCAATCTGATCCCGGCCTTCCCGATGGATGGCGGCCGTATCCTGCGCGCCGCGCTCGCGGCGAAGCTCGGCTACGTGCGCGCCACCGAAATCGCCGCGGCGATCGGCCAGTTCGTCGCCTTCGCGCTCGGTTTTATCGGCCTGATGGTCAATCCGATCCTGATCTTCATTGCGATCTTTGTTTATCTGGCGGCTTCAGGCGAAGCGCATATGGTGGCGCTGCGCGCCGTGTCACGCGGCGTGCCGGTGAGCCATGCCATGATGACACAGTTCGCCGCCCTCGCCCCGGAGGCGCATGTCGACGAAGCGGTGCAGACGCTGCTCGCTACCAGCCAGGGCGAGTTTCCCGTGGTCGACGCCGGCGGCAAGCCGGTCGGCCTGCTGGCGCGCGGCGACATCATCAAGGCGATCAAAACGCTCGGCCCGGATGCCCGCGTCGCCGACTCAATGAACCCGGATTTTCCAACCATCGGCCATCGCAGCTCGCTCGATGAGGCGTTCAAGCTGTTGCAGGAAAAGGCTGCGGTCGCCGTCGGCGTGACCGATGCGTCCGGGCGCCTGACCGGGCTGATTACCTCCGAAACCATCGCCGAAATGGTGATGCTGGGCGATTCACTGCCGAAGGACATGCGAGGCCCCTGGGGACGGACCGCGGGCGTCTGAGGCGTCCGGTCGACGAGTCCTGCCCGCCGTTCATCATCCGGCGTATTTTCGGCTGATTCAGGCCTAAAATACGCGTCGGTGGCGGTTGCCAGTTGTTATTTCATCGCTATATTGCGCCGCAAAAGTGCTGCGTCGCGGGCCCTTGGAAAGCGGCCCGCGCTTTGGTTTTTGGAACACCCGCGCCCCGCCTCCGAGACAGGAACCGGCTCCTCCTCAAGGCCGCGCGCAAAAGGCAAATTTTATGGATCTCCGCAATATCGCGATCATCGCGCACGTCGACCATGGCAAGACCACCCTCGTGGACCGCCTGCTGCAGCAGTCGGGCGTCTACCGCGAGAACGAGCGCCAGGTCGAGCGCGCCATGGACTCCAACGACCTTGAGCGCGAGCGTGGCATCACCATCCTCGCCAAGGCCGCCTCGGTCGAGTGGAAGGGCACGCGCATCAACATCGTCGATACGCCGGGCCACGCCGACTTTGGCGGCGAGGTCGAACGCATCCTCAACATGGTGGACGGCGCGCTGGTGCTGGTCGATGCCGCCGAAGGTCCGCTGCCGCAGACCAAATTCGTCGTCTCCAAGGCGCTGAAGATGGGTCTCAAACCTATCGTCGTCATCAACAAGGTCGACCGCCCCGACGCGCGCGCCAACGAAGTGCTCAACGAGGTGTTTGACCTGTTCGCAGCGCTCGATGCCACCGACGAGCAGCTCGACTTCCCGATCCTGTTCGGTTCAGCCAAGCAAGGCTGGATGGCGACATCGCTCGAAGGTCCGCAGGACCAGGGCATGACGCCGCTGTTCGATCTCGTGCTCAAGCACGTCAGACCGCCGGTGGTCGAGGACGGTCCGTTCCGCCTGCTCGGCACCATCATCGAATCCAATCCCTATCTCGGCCGTATCGTCACCGGTCGCATCTTCTCCGGCGGCCTCAAGCCGAACCAGGCGGTGAAGGTGCTCGACCGCGATGGCAAGCTCATCGAGAGCGGCCGAGTCACCAAGGTGCTGGCATTCCGCGGTCTCGAGCGTGTGCCGATCGACGACGCCGAAGCCGGTGACATCGTCGCCATCGCCGGCCTGCCGAATGCTACCGTCGCCATGACCATTTGCGATCCGGCCGTGGAAACCGCGTTGCCGGCGCAGCCGATCGATCCGCCGACGCTGGCCATGACCTTCCGCGTCAACGACTCGCCGCTCGCCGGCACCGAAGGTTCGAAGGTCACGAGCCGCATGATCCGCGACCGCCTGATGGCCGAGGCCGAAGGTAACGTTGCGCTGCGCGTGCGTGAGTCGGACGAAAAGGACGCCATGGAAGTCGCCGGCCGCGGTGAATTGCAGCTCGGCATTCTGATCGAAACGATGCGTCGCGAAGGCTTCGAGCTGTCGGTGTCGAGGCCGAAGGTACTGCTGCGCAAGAATGACGACGGCCAGGTTGAAGAGCCGATCGAGGAAGTCGTCATCGACGTCGATGAAGAACATTCGGGCGTCGTTGTGCAGAAGATGTCGGAGCGCAAGGCCGACCTTATCGAAATGCGACCGTCCGGCGGCGGACGTACCCGCGTCGTATTCCACGCGCCGACGCGCGGCCTGATCGGTTATCAGGGCGAACTGCTCACCGACACCCGTGGCACCGCGATCATGAACCGCCTATTCCACGGCCACGCGCCCTACAAGGGCGCGATCCAGGGCCGCCGCAACGGCGTGCTGATCTCAAACGACAAGGGCGAGGCAGTCGCCTACGCGCTGTGGAACCTGGAAGACCGCGGCCCGATGATGATCGAGCCGGGCTGGAAGGTTTACACCGGTATGATCGTCGGCGAACACACCCGTGACAATGACCTTGTCGTCAACGTCCTTAAGGGCAAACAGCTCACCAACATCCGCACCACATCGAAAGACGAGGCGGTGCGCCTGACACCGCCGATCCGCATGACGCTGGAGAAGGCATTGGCCTACATCCAGGACGATGAACTGGTGGAAGTGACGCCGTCCTCAATCCGCCTGCGCAAGAAGATGCTCGACGAAAACGACCGCAAGCGCGAAGAGCGCAAGAAGGAAGCCGAAGTCGCCTAACCGCTTTTCGCCGCGCCGCGCTGCCGCCATTGCGATGGCGGCACGCCGGTACGCTTCTTGAAGGCGCGGCTGAACGACGCTTCGGAATCGTAGCCGATCTTTTCCGCGATCTCGGCCATGTTGCGCTTGCCGTGGCCGAGCATGTCGGCCGCCACCTGCATGCGCCATTTCGCGAGATAGGCCATCGGCGGGATTCCGACCAGTTCGGCAAAGCGCTCGGCCAGCACCGAGCGTGACACTCCGACCGCCTTGCCCAGACTTTCGATCGTCCATTCCTGCGCCGGATCGGCATGCAGAAGGGCCAGCGCCCGCCCGACCGACGGATCGCGCAGGCCCGCAAGCCAGCCGGCGCGCTCGTCCGGCAAAGTCTCGATGTAGTTGCGCAGCAGGTCGATCAGCATCAGTTCGCTGAGCTTGGTGAGCACGGTGCCGCTACCGGGACGCTTCTCGGCCATTTCGGTCAGCGCATAACGAAACAGGCGGTTGAGGCCGTCGTCACGGCCGTCGTCGGCACGCGCGCCCTTGATCACGCGCGGCAGATTGTCGAGTAGCATATTGAAGGGGCTGGCGTCGCAGGCAAGATAGCCGCAGACGATTTTGGTTCGCACCTGGCCGGAACATCCGAACTGAATGCAATGCGCTATGCCGCCCGCCGCCGCGCTGTCCGCTTCATCGGCGGTCAACTGAATGTGCGGCAGCCCTGGCGCGCTCGACATCACATGCGCATCGGCGCGCGGAAACACGATCACGTCACCGGCCTCGAGCCGCATCGCTTCGCCACCGGCCAGCGCGCCGTAGCAATGACCCGCGGTCACGGCGTGGAATGCGGCGAGATGATCGACGTTCGGCAGAAGGCGCGGCAGCATGACATCGGGTGTCAGCGCGCCGATCGACCAGTCCTCGCCCGCGGTGATCTCGAAGAACACCGCACCGGCGATACGTACCGTTTTCAGAACATCCGACAGCGTGTCATGGCTCATGGCGCATCACGTTCAGCATCGGGCCGTTGAATGACGGACGCCTTGTCATGAAGCCCGGACGATTGGGCATTCAGCGGCGCGTCGCCTGTGTGTTTGAAAGCGCCCGTGAGTTATCACGCAACAATCACTCAGGATAGAAAAACGATGCCGACGTACAAAGGCGCCTGTTTCTGCGGCGCAGTGGAACTGGAAGCGACCGGTAAACCCGAAGCTATGGGCTACTGCCATTGCGGCTCCTGCCGCTCCTGGTCGGCGGGACCGGTGAACGCCTTCACTTTGTGGAAGCCGGAGAACGTTACGGTCACCAAGGGCGCGCAATTCGTCGGGCATTTTCAGAAAACGCCGCTGAGCGACCGCCAGTATTGCACCCAATGCGGCGGTCACCTCATGACCGATCATCCGCCGCTCGGTCTGGTCGATGTTTACGCGGCGACGCTGCCCGGGCTCGACTTCAAGCCCGGCGTCCACGTTAACTATGCCGAGACGGTATTGCCGATCAAAGACGGTTTGCCGAAGCTGAAGGACTTTCCCGCGGCATTCGGCGGCTCCGGCCAAGAGGTTCCGGAATAGCGCCAGACCAAGAAAAGGAGCCGTGCCGGCGAGTCTTTTGTGCGACTTCGCCGGCGCTTTGCATGGCGTAAAACGACGCGCGAAAAAGCCGCTAAGTGCTTGTGACTGTGTCCCGTTGGGCCACCTGTGGCCGGTAATCCACACCCGTTAACCCATCGTTAGTCATAGGGCTTGAAGCGCACAGGGTTCATTGCTTGAATTCCGAAATGAGCACGACCCTTATCGAGATTCGACGCGCCAGGACCGCCGACGCCCCAGACGTCGCAGCAACGCATGACGAGGCGTGGCGGACCGCCTATCAGGGCATCATTCCGGGGGCCGAGCTCGACAAGCTGATTAACCGCCGCGGCCCCGATTGGTGGCAGTCGGCGATCCGCAAGGGCAGCCGGATTACCCTGCTACAGTTTGGCGATCGCATTGCCGGTTATGCTAATTACGGGCGCAATCGCGCCCGCAGCCTTTTCTACGAAGGTGAAGTCTACGAGCTTTATCTGCGCCCTGAGTTCCAGGGGCTCGGCTTCGGCCGCCGCCTGTTCAACGCCGCGCGCAAGGATCTCGGCCAGAGCGGGCTGAAGAGCCTCGTGGTTTGGGCGCTGTCGGACAACGAGCCGGCGATGGAATTCTACCGCGCACTCGGTGGCCGTGCGGTGGCCCGCTCGTCCGAGAAGTTCGGGCCGAAGACCCTCGACAAGGTTGCTTACGCCTGGCCGCAGGGTTGATTTTCTGCGGTGCGCGCCTTTTGACGCGCTGTACGGATCAAAGTCTGGGCGCCTTCACCCCGTTCTGCGCACACGCCGCGCGCAGGGTGTTGAGCATCAAGCAGGCAATCGTCATCGGGCCGACCCCGCCAGGCACCGGCGTGATCGCACCAGCGACCTTGACGGCTTCGTCGAAAGCGACATCGCCGACGATACGCGATTTGCCGCCATCACCCGCCACGCGATTGATACCGACGTCGATGACAATAGCGCCCGGCTTCACCCAGTCGCCGCGCACAAGTTCCGCTTTACCGATGGCTGCGATCAGGAGATCGGCGCGGCGCGCCAATGCAGGCAGATCCTTGGTCTTGGAATGCGCAACCGTCACGGTGGCATTCTCCGCCAGAAGAAGCTGCGCCACCGGCTTGCCGACTATGTTGGAGCGGCCGATCACCAGCGCGTCGAGCCCGGCAAGCGACGGCCACACCATCTTTGCCAGCATGATGCAGCCTGACGGTGTGCATGGCACCAGCGCCGGGAGGCCAAGCGACAAGCGCCCAACATTGACCGGGTGAAAACCATCGACATCCTTGGCGGGATCGATAGCCGCGATCACCTTCTGCGGATCGATCTGCGGCGGCAACGGCAACTGCACCAGAATGCCGCTGACGGCCTTGTTCTTGTTGAGCTTGTCGATCAACGCCAGCAGTTCGGCCTCGCTCACCGTCTCAGGCAGCTTGTGATCGGACGGCGTCATGCCGGCCTCAACCACCGCTTTCGACTTGGAACGCACATAGACTTCGCTTGCGGCGTTCTGCCCGACCAGCACGACAGCGAGCCCCGGCGTAACGCCATGTTCGCGCTTGAGCTGCGCCACTTCAAAGGCGACCTTGCCGCGCAGTTCGGCCGCTATTGTCTTGCCGTCGATGATCGTTGCGGTCATGCCTCGGTCCGTAATTCGGTCAGCAACCACTAGCCACTTCCGGCCGCTGCGTTCAATCGCGACGCCAACGCGTTTCCATCACCTGCGATTTCGAGCCGCTTTACCCGTGATGTCGCACCGGCGGCCAGCGTTACGTCGCGCGCCGGCACGTGCAGCGACTTGGCGATGAGCTTGCACAGGGCCGCGTTGGCCTCGCCTTCGCTCGGCGCGGCACGTACGCGCACCTTGAGCACGCTGCGGCCGTCGCTCATCGTCTCAATGCCGTCGATGGCGTCACGGCCGCCTTTCGGCGTCAGACGCACATGAAGCACGAGCCCGCCGGACGTTGCCGACCACGGCTGTCCGGCCATGAACCGCTAGAACACGTTCGGATAGATGTAGCGGACGATGACGTTCTCGAGCAACAGAATGAGCAGGATCAGGACCACCGGCGAGACGTCGATGCCGCCGAGATTCGGCATGGCATTGCGGATCGGACGCAGCACCGGCTCGGTGATGCGATAGAGGAAGTCGCCGATGGTCGACACCACTTGATTGCGGGTGTTGACGACGTTGAACGCGACCAGCCACGACAGCACGGCCGAGGCGATCAGGAGCCAGATATAGATCTGGAGAACCAGAAGAACGATATCGAGAATGGCGCGCATGAGACGGTTTTCCGATCCGAACGATGGGCGGAAACTAGCTTGTCGCACCGACAGGAACAAGCAGCCGCCCCGCCGCAGGCACAGGACCCTCCCGGCCGCGATCCTTGACAGGAAGGATGCCCGGTCCTAAATGGCGCCACTCAGCAAAAAGCGCGGGTTTCGGGTTCTCCCGGCACCGCCTTTGGGAAGGGGCCATAGCTCAGCTGGGAGAGCGCGTCGTTCGCAATGACGAGGTCGGCGGTTCGATCCCGCCTGGCTCCACCACCCACCCTCCCGGAACCTGACCCTCGGTCATGAATCCGGTACTCTGCCTCAGACATGAAGCCGGCATCCTGCCCGAATCAAGAAGCGCAGCATCCTGCGCCGGATCATGAATCCCCGCGCCGGCGTCAACCGGCGGAATTTTCGGCCGCGGACGTCCGCCGGCGCTGCCGCCGCCCGACCAGACCGAGCACGATCCGGCGCGGCAGAATGCGTGCCAGCACCATCACCAGCCTGTTGGCAAAGCCCGGCACGACGACGCGGTGGCCTTCCATGAAGCCGCGATAGCCAGCCTCGGCCACCTCCGTGGCGGTCTGCGTCAGCAGCCTGGGTCCCATCTTGTCCTTGACCCCGGCCCGCTCGGCGAATTCGGTCGGCACCGGCCCGGGACACAGCACCGTGACGCGAACACCGCGCTCCCTGAGCTCGGCATAGAGCGCTTCGGAGAACGACAGCACATAGGCCTTGCTGGCGTAATACACTGCACTGCCCGGACCGGGCAGAAAACCGGCCACCGATCCGACATTGAGAATGCCGCCCTCGTGACGCGCGATGCTGTCGACGAAGGCGAGCGACAATTCGGTCAGCGCCCGCACATTGACGTCGATGATCTGAAGCTGCTCCGCGCGGTCGAGACTGGAAGCCTGCCCGACCAGACCGAAACCGGCATTGTTGACGACATATTGCGGCTCGACGCCGGCGGCGTTGAGCGCATCGGCAATGCCGCGCGTCGCGCCGGACAGCGCAAGATCCGCCGAGATCACCAGCGGCCGTGGCTGGCCCATCTTCTCGATCTCGTCGGCCAGCGCATTGAGCCGTTCGACGCGGCGCGCAGTGAGCGCCAGCGCAAAACCGTTACGCGCAAAAATGCGCGCCAGTTCAACGCCAATGCCGGACGACGCGCCGGTAATAAGGGTAATGGGTTTCATCATTCGTCGGTGCCTTGCGCCGCGGCGACGCGCGTCTTGAGCGCAATGCGCTCCTCGCGCGACACATGCAACAGGTCGGCGGCACGCCAGATCAGGTTGTCCTCGAACTCGGTCACCTTGCCGTCGGCAAACACCACCTGCCACATCATTTCAACGACGCGGGCGCGCTGCTTGTCGTCGAGCGCGCGGTTGAGGCGCGTGGTGAACTGATAAAGGTCGATGGCCTTCTCATCGGCTTCCTCGGCGCGCATGATCAGCTTGTCGGCAGCCTTGTCGTCGAGCTTGAAGCGCTCCTTGATCAGGTCATGCAGCCGCACATGCTCGGAGTCGCTGATGCCGCCGTCGATCGCCGCGGTATGGACGAGCAGCGCCGCCGCGGCGAGGCGGTAGTCGGTTTCGGCGAATTCCTCCGGGCGCGAGTCGTCCTCGCTCAGGTCGCCAATGAATTTCATGATCGCGTCGAACATATAGCCGGTCCTGCTCGTCGGGCGCTTCGGAATAGGCCCCGCATCCCCCTCAATCTAGGGCGGATGCGACCGGATGCTCGTGACAAATTCGCAAGGTTTAGGCAACGCGGCTCTGGGCCGCGACCGCAGACCCGCAGCTCAGCGGCGGGTCTTGCCCTCGTTGGACGCCAGCAGCGCCAGATTGTTGGCGACGTATGTGTTGGCGGGGTCGAGGCGCTGGGCCGCGTTCAGGCTGTCGCGGGCGCGTTTCATGTCGCCGCGCAGCATGTAGGAGTAGCCCTGATTGTTGAGCACCTCGGCGGTCGGCCCGGCAATTTCGCGGGCCTTGCTGTAGGCGCGGTCCGCTTGCGCGAAATCGCGCAGCCGGTCGGCCGAAGCAGCCAGCCCGATCCAGGCTTCGGAACTGCGCGGGTCGAGCTGGGTAGCCCGATGGAACAGGCGTTCGGCCTCGCGGAAATGGTTGGCGCGATAGGCGGCCCGGCCCTCGGCGATGGCTCCGGCGGCGCCGTTGTTGCCGCCCGTCGCGGGCTCGTCGCCGGGCAGGACGGGCGCCGGCTTGGCTTCGGCGACTTTCGGTTTCTCGGCGGCCCTGACGCTCCCAATGGACCCGGTCACTTCAGTGGGCGGCGGCAGGGTGTCGCGGGCCGTGCTGGCGGCCAGCCGGTCGCCAGTCGTGTTGCAGGCGGCAAGCATGAGCGCCACCCCGGTCAGAAAAAGAGCTTTGCTGGGAGCGATAGGCATCGGCCGGACCCATGGAATCGCGGTGAGCATGCGAGCCGGAGGCTAGGGCGACATGGTTAACGGAACATTACAGATGGTAATTTGGTGCTTCCCGGCGCCGGCTGGTTACCCGCCCGGCTGGCCCTGTGGTATGGCCCGGTTAAAGCCCAGGGAGCCCTCGATGCCGTCGACCTAT
This sequence comes from Undibacter mobilis, assembly GCF_003367195.1. Lineage (NCBI taxonomy): Bacteria > Pseudomonadati > Pseudomonadota > Alphaproteobacteria > Hyphomicrobiales > Nitrobacteraceae > Undibacter > Undibacter mobilis. Next base: position 1,040,724 of record NZ_QRGO01000001.1, read on the forward strand.
CTCGATTCCGCGGTGTTCCGCGACGTCTTCACAACGCCGGCGATGCGCCAGGTGTGGTCGGACGAGAATCGCACCCAGAAGTACCTGGATTTCGAGCGGGCCCTGGCGGTGGCGCAGGGGCGGCTGAAGATCATCCCGCAGGACGCCGCCGACGAGATCGCCCGCCATTGCGTGCTGGCCGAAATCGACATGGCCAAGCTCAAAGAGGCCACCGAGCGCGTCGGCACGCCGGTGATGCCGGTGGTCCAGCAACTGGTGAAGCTGTGCAACGGCAAGCTTGGCGAATGGGTTCACTGGGGCGCCACCACACAGGACGTGATGGACACTGCGACCGTGCTGCAGATCGCCGAGTCGCTCGACCTGATCGGCGCCGAACTCGACGGCATCTGCGACGGTCTCGCCGCGCTGGCGAAAAAATATCGCGACACGCCGATGGCCGGCCGCTCCTATCTGCAGCAGGCGGTGCCGATCACCTTCGGCTACAAGATGGCGACCGTGCTCGCCGGTTTCGAGCGTCACCGCGAGCGCTTGAAGCAACTCAAGGCGCGCGTGCTGGTTGGCGAATTCGGCGGTGCCGCCGGCACCTTGTCCTCGCTCGGCAAAGACGGCTTGACGTGCCAGGCCGAGCTGATGAAGGAACTCAAGCTCGCGCCGCCGGCCATCTCCTGGCACACGGTGCGCGACACGATCGCCGAAGCCGGCACGTTCCTCGCGCTAGTCACCGGCCTATGCGGCAAGATCGCACTCGATGTGAAGCTTCTGATGCAAACCGAAATCGAGGAGGTCTATGAGCCGTCGGCACCGGGCCGCGGCTCGTCATCGACCATGCCGCAGAAGCGCAATCCCGTTTCGTCGGTCTTCATCTCGGCGCAGAATGCCATCGTCAAGCAGCACGCTGGCGCGTTGTTGGAGTCCATGGTCCAGGACCATGAGCGCAGCGCCGGCCCGTGGCAGATCGAATGGATCGTGCTGCCGGAAATCTTCATGTTGGCGGCCGGCGCGCTGGCGCAGACGCGCTTCCTCGTCGAAGGCCTGCAGATCAACGACAAGAACATGACCGACAATCTGACGATCACCAACGGTCTCATCATGTCGGAAGCGGTGATGATGAAGCTCGGCGACCGCATGGGCCGCGACCATGCGCATCATCATGTCGCGGCGATCGGCCGCGAGGCCGCCAAATCGGGACGGCCGCTGATCGAGCTGCTCGCCGAGGACAAGGAGATCGCGCAATACGCAACCCGTCAGGATCTCGAGGCGATGATGAGACCCGCCAACTATCTGGGCGTCGCCGGCGAGATGGTCGACCGGGTGCTGGCGATGCGCAAGTCCTGATCCTCATAGTGAGGAGCGCCGTGCAAGCGGCGCGTCTCGAACCATGAGGCCTCATCCTTCGAGACGCACGCCTTCGGCGTGCTCCTCAGGATGAGGAGGGCATCGTCCGCCCGATCAGCGAGGCGACGATGAAAGTCGCGACGCCGATGCCCGCGAACAGCATCGGCAAGGTCGCGCCGAGATGCTGCAACAACGCCACCAGCACCGTGCCGCCGGTCATGAAGGCGGCGTTGAGCACGTTGACCGCGGCGACCGTGCGCGCGCGATAATCCTTGTCCGACCAGGCTTGCACCGCGGCAAAAGCCGGCACGATGAACAGACCGCCGGCGATCGCGAGACCGGCGAGATCGATAGCAACGCGAATGCCGAGCGCGGTTGAAAACACTTGCGCCGGCGTCTGGCCCGCCGATGAGGCGATTTCGCCGAAGGTGGCGAGGCCGAGATCGCAGGCAAAGACGCCGAGCAGCAGCGCGCCGAAGAAGGTGATGCGCAACACGATGCGGCCGCGCGCCAGCATGGCGGCGAGCCCCGAACCGATCCCGACCGCGACCGAGAACAGCGCGAGATAAGCGGTGACGGTGTCCTCGTTGCCGCCGATCAACGTCTTGATCAGCGGCGGCAGCAGCGACAGCACGACGATGCCGACCAGCCAGAACCAGCTCGTCACCAGCGCACCCCACCACAGCCGGGGATCGGCGCGGAGATGGCGCAGCATCGCCACCGTGGAGCGCGCGATGTTGCGGGTAATCGTCAGATGCGGCGCGCCCTCGCCGCTGGGCGGAATGCGCAGCGCCGACAGCCAGCACGACAGCGCAAAGCCGATCACCAGCACGCCGAAAACGCGTGGCCCGCCCTGATGCGCGGCCATGCCGCCGACAATGGTGCCGGTGAGAATGGCGATGAAGGTCGCCCCTTCGATCAGCGCATTGGCCGCCGGCAGTTTTTCGGGCGGCTGATGGTCGGGCAGGATGCCGTATTTGATCGGCCCGAACAGCGCGGCGATGACGCCGAACAGGCCGAGCGCCACGAACATGACGGCGACCGACTTGTGCATGTAGCCGTAAAGCGCGAGCACCGCGACGAAGATCTCAACGAACTTCACCCATTGCGCGACGCGCGCCTTGTCGAAGCGGTCGGCGAGTTCGCCGCCGAGACCGGACAGGAAAAAATAGGGTGCAATGAACACGGCGCCGGCGAGCGTGATCAGCACCTCGGCCTCGCCCGGCGTCACATCGGCGCCGAACAGGATGAGGAAGACCAGCGAGGTCTTAAGGAAGTTGTCGTTGAACGCGGCGAAGAACTGGCACCAGAACAACGGTGCAAACCGGCGCGACAAAAGGAGCGGCGTGGCCATGCCGCTCCTTAGCATGGCGCCCGGCACAGAGCGCTGGATTTACATCAGGCGCTCACAGGCAATGTAAGGGATTTATACGCGGGCGCGGCCCAGCCGGCGGCGGCGCTTCGGCTCGGCAGGCTGCAAGTCGCGGTTCTGCACAATCAACGCGGCGGTGCCGCAGGCAAGAGCGATGGCGAGCGCGATCGTGAACAAATTGATCCACATGGTCTGGCCTCCTTCGCTGGCGCGGGACTGACCGCGCTTATTCCGAAAAACCGGCGGACTAAAACGCAGAACGGGCTCATTCGTTCCCGTCTCGAGCTACCCTCATGGAATCACGTGGAAAATTCTAGCCGCTCCGACCTGTCGTCACAACCGCAGGGACGATTGCAGTTCCCCGAGCAAGACGCGCAGGTCGAGTTCGCGCAATTCGAGATAAGATTTCCGCAACCAGCGCTGCAACTCGATATGCGCCTCGATCGGAATATGCCGCGCGTTGGCGAGATTGTCCTCGGCGAACGAGAACGGCGGCGTCTCGACGAATTTGCGCAGGCCCGGCGCCAAGGCCGGCAGGCGCAGGATGGCGCCGCTACGGCCCGCGGTCGGAAAACGGTCGCGATGCTGCGTCGGCCCCAGCATTTCGTTATGGACCGGCGTCAGCGCCGCGCTCGGAAAGCGCGCGCGCAAACTGCGATAGGCGTCGCCCGCGGCCTTGTCGGATGAAATGACGAACAGGATGACCGGCGCAATCGCGCGCTTGCGCGCTTCTTCGGCAAAGCCGATGCGATAGGCGATGTCAAAGAAGGCCTGAAACGATTCAGCGCCGACATCAACGATCTTGCTGCCGCCGTCCTCGCCGACCAGTTTGTCGAACAGCGCCATCTGGCCCTGCACGCCGCCGATCTCCGCCGCGACCGTGTCGTCGGGCGCGAATTGCCGAAGCGTCTGCTCGCCATGACCGAGATCGAAAGCGCGAGCGCTGCGGCCCTCGTGCTTCTGATAATCGATCAGCACGCGGGACAGCAGCGTCTTGCCGACACGCGGCCGCGGCGAAGCGACGATGTAGACGGAGTGGCGGAACGACATCGTCTTTAAAGCCAACTGACGAACGCGGATAGTCTACGTCCAATAGAGATAAACGGCGCTGTCGTCGAGACAAGCGCCGTTCGCAAAGCGGATTCGCGTGGTAAGCCGGAAAGGTGCTAGCCGGCGACCTGACGGACGTTGCTTTCCGCCTTCGGCGACAGCAGATCGACGAGCTTGACCTTGTCGTATTCGGCCCAGACCTGACCGAGCCAGTGGCGCACATAACCGCGCAGCACGAACGAGTAATTGGCGGCCTCGCCCTTGCCCGACTTGTTGGCGACGAACTGGACGTAGGGCACGCTGGCCACCTCGACCTGCTCGGTCGCCATCTCGTTGAGCTTCGGGATGGTGATTTCCTGGGCGTTCTTGATCTGGTTGAAATACGAATTGTAGGTCGCCGGATCCCAGTCGAAGAACGAGGTGTCGTTGATGTGGTTCTTGACCAGGAAGTAGCTGGCGTCGCCGACGAAGCGCGCGGTCTCGGCAATCTCCTGCAGCGAGGCAATCGACGGTCCGAGAATGTGGAACACCGCGAAGGTGATCTGGCCCTTCTTGGCGGATTCGAGGAAGCCGATGTCGCTCAGCGCCTGCAGCGTCGACGACAGAAGGCCGGCGCGGATGTCGATCACCGTGACCTGCGCCGGCGTCGAGCCCAGCGTGTCGAAAATCTTCATCTGGTCGGCGACCGAATTCACATCGACGATTTCGGTGTGATCGGGATGGAACCGGGCCAGCGTGCCGCGCGGCGTCTCGGTGTCGAAGGCGCGCGTCGGGACGTGGTGCGCGCCGAAATAGTCGAGCAGCGTGCGGGAGACGGTGGTCTTGCCGACTCCGCCTTTGTCGGCGCCCACGATAACGACGGCTGGTTTTGCCATTTGGTCACTCTAGAAGCCAATTGCGACAGTCATGGTGTCGCGCCACCGCCAACATACGCCCCGGCTATTGGATCGTGAAGCTGCCCGGAATCCGATTCACTGGCAAGATTGAAAGCTATTCCCGACGAAACGCCGGGATTTTGGGCATTTCGGGGAGCCGGCCGGTGGAGCGCTTGTAACCGGATTGCCGCAAGGCCAGGCGCTGGTGCCGATGGAGGGATTCGAACCCCCGACCACCCGCTTACGAAGCGGATGCTCTACCACTGAGCTACATCGGCGCCGTGGCGATTAAAGGCCAAAGGCGAGGCCTTCAGTATCTGCTCAAACCTTGCAGGAAACATGAACCTCGCGGCGCCTTACTATCGGCGCAGCCCGGGCTTGGCAAGCACAGGCCGGGCCGAAACCCGGCACCGGCAGGTCCGGGTGGGGCGATCAGCGGAACAGCTGTTTCAGGCGCGACCAGCCATCGGCGGGCGAGGTCTTTTCGGTCAGCGGATCGGGGTCGAGGCCGGAATCGGGGCCTGGATCGTCGGGAACCTGGACCAGCGGGATCACCGGTTCGGCCAGCACGGGCTTGGCCACCGGCTTCGACACCGGCGGGGCCATCGGCGGGGCCGGCGATTCGTCAGGGCCGGCCGCCGCGATCTCGATCGGCGGAGAATGTTCGACGACCGGCTTGAAGTCCGGCAAAGGCGGCGGCGGCGCGTCGACCACCGGATGGGTCATGCCGATCTCGGCCAGCGGCACGCGCCACTCATAGCCGTCGAGGCGGCCACGCGGCGATACCGGCAGCCAGCGGTCCGACACCACGCCATCGGCGGTCCAGACCGGATCGGGCGCCGCGCGCATGGCGCGGCCGAGCCACTCGCGCACGCGGCCTTCGTCGCCGTGCTCAGTTTCCTCGATCTCCGCCATTAGCGTGGCGGTGCGCCTGGATGGCGCGTTGACATAGAGCGCCAGCGCCTCGCGCGCCACCTTGAACTCGCGCGCATCGATGGCGGCGCGGGCGACCGCGATGGCGCTTTCGCGAATGCTGGCCGGATCCTCCGGCGATTTCTCGGCAAGCGACTGCATACGGGTGAGCCGCGCCCGCGCGGTGTCGCCGGGCCGCAGGTCCGCATAGGCGTCGGCAATATCCGGGTGCGGATTGAGACGCCACGCCGCGATCAGCACTTTGCCGGCGCGGCGCGGATCGCCGGCTTCGGCCAGACGGCGGCCGGCGAGCGCCGCGGCGGGCACCAGCCCCGGCGCCAGCTTGACGGCATCGAGCGCGGCAAGCCGCGACGCATCGCGATCCTTGTCCTCGAGCGCCAGCGCCTGCGCCGTCAGCAGCACCGCGCGCTTGCGGCGGTAATCGTCCTTCTCCAGCGACGAACGCATGGCGTCGAGCGACTTGAGCGCGGCGCTCCAGTCACCTTGCGCGCAGCGATCGTCGAGCATTGCCTGTCCGGCCCAGGCCAAAGCCGGATCGGCCTCGGCCGCCTGTTCGGCAACGCGGCGCGCGGTGACGGCATCGTTGCGGCGCTGCGCCTCGATATAGAGACCACGCAGGCCGAGCAGTTTCGTATTGTCGTGCCGCGTCATCTCATGGAAGGCGCGCTCGGCGCCGATACGATCGCCGGCAAGCTGCGCCGACTGCGCGGTGAGCAACAATGTCAGCGGATCGCCCGGCGACAAACGCGCGGCTTCATCAGCGGAGCGGCGCGCAAGGCGTGCGTCACCGGAGCCGATGGCGACGAGACCGCGCGAAATCGCGAGATAACCCTTCATGGCGCGGCGATGACGGAAGAACAGCGATACCTGTTCCGGCGAGCGCCAGATGGCGCGCGCCAGCGACCAGAACATCACGCCGATGACAATCAGCGCCGCGACCGCGAGCAGCAGCACCATCACCGATGTTTCGACGTGATAGCCGAGCCAGGTGACGACCACGTCGCCGGGACGGTCCGCGAGCCAGACGAAACCGGCGGCGATCAGTGCGACGGTGATGAGAAAGAGGACGACCTGGATCATGCCGTCCTCACTTCGAACCGAGAGCGCGCGTCGTGCCGGTCGCGAAATCACGCGCGGCGTCCAGGGCCTTTTGCCGCGCCGTGGCGCGCGTCACCCAATTGGCGGCGACCTGCCGGCCCGCTTCCGGCAGCGTACCGATATCGTTGAGAGCCGCGGCAATATTGTCCTGCGCGGCATTCTGCTCGATGCGCGCCAGCACCGCTGATGCATCGGTTCCCGCCGGCGCATTCGCCGGGCGCACCCGCACCAGATTTTCGGCGTTGGCCTGCAGTCGCTCGAGGAAGCCGCCGTTCGGCGGCGAGCCAGCGACTTTCTTCATCTGCGGCAACAGATCAATCAACTCCTTGGCCAGCGTCTTTGCATTCGGCACACCGGAAGCCGCGAAAGGCCATAGCGGCGCCAATACCTTTTCATCAGCGCCGAGCGATTTTGATTGCGCCAGTTCTTCCGCAAACGGCACGCCGCGCAGCACGGCGTCACGCACCGCCGCCGCACTCAAGGCCAGCCGCGCCGCGCGATCGGATTCGGTGGCTTTCGCCAATTCGGCGCGCGCCGTCTTCGATTGCTCTTCCAGCGCGGTGAGCCGCTGCTGCAATGACGACAGATCAGCGGACGACGCCGATGCGCCGGCCGCCGCAGCTTTCGAAACATCCAGCACATTGCTGCGCAAATCGGCGGCAGCCCTCTCGGCGGCTTCGGCGCGGGTCTGTGCATCGCGCACGGTGGTGGAAAGTTCGTCATAGCGGCGGTTGAGCGCCGTGAGCGCCACGCCGAGCGATTTCATCGCATTGTCGTCGGCCGGCGCCGACGGCAGCTTGGCAACACTGTCTTCGACTTTGGCGATGCGCGCGGCAAGGGCATCGCTCGCGCCGGCATTCGTCGCCGGAGCTGCCGGCCGGTTCTGCAACTGCTTGAGCTGTGCTTCGAGCGAGGCGATGCGCGGGTCAGGCGTCGCGGCGCCATTGCCCGCGAACAAACCGGCGGACCAACCGATCGCTATCACGATTGCAGCGGCAGCGGCTCCGGCCGCGCCGCCCAGGACAAGCGGCCTGACCTTACCATCGCGCTCGACAACCGGCGGCGCGTCGCCCGCCGATGGGGAACCCGGCAATACCGCGTCCGGCGGTGTCGCTTCGTCGGCAGGCGGCGGCACGGTCTCTGCTTCTGCGACCACCTCGTCCGGTCCCGCCGCGGGCGGTATTTCCTTCGCCTCGAGATCGATGGTCGGCGCGGCGCGCTTGCGGCGGCCGGCGGATTTGTCAGGCGTGGGATTCCGGTCGTTCATGTTGTGCGAATCCTAGCGATTTGAAGCCCTGACCGCAGCAATTAAAACCGCGAAGATGACGAAACCATAAAGCGTCAGGTCTCGATAAGCGCCATCATCGACGGTTCATCGGGCCTTTTCGCGACAGCCACATTGCGCGCACCGGCCTGGATGAGAACTTCCGCGATCGGGCCCGACAGACACAATTGCCGCAATCGCAGGGCTTGGGTAGCAACGCCGGCCGCTTTGGCGCCGGCGACGAACTGCTCGGCGCTACGTCGCGAATAGTGCAGCACGGTTTCGACCGCACCGCTTTGCAACGCACCGATCAGTTCCGCTGTAAACGATACCGGTGCGGCGCGATAGATGACCGCCAGTTCGGCGGCAACGCCGTGCATGGCAAGATCGCCGATCAAGTCACCGCTGCGATCCTCGCCGGCAAGATAAAGGAGCGGCGCGCGCGCATCGGGACGCCGTTCGACGATCAGCCGCACCAGATCGTCCATATCGCCGCCAGCGACATGGATGTCGGTAAACCCGGCGGCTTGCGCCGCTTCGGCGCTGCGCTTGCCGACGGCATAGAGCGGCAACGCCGTCAGCGCGGCGCGCGCCGCATGATCGGCAATGGCCGCCACCGCGTTGGCACTGGTGATGACGACGGCGCCGTAGGTCTGATTGAGCTTCAACGGCACATGCTCGACGCGGAGCAGCGGCGCCACCACGACGATATGGCCGCGCTCGCGCAACGCTGCCGCCGTGCGTTCGCCATCGTCCTGCGGCCGCGTCACCACAATACGCATCGTTACCCCTCGCGCCGGTTTGTGCCGGCCATCAATCGAAGAAGTCCGGTCCGCCAATCTTCTTGAGTTCGCGGCCCGCCTCGTCGCCGATCCTGACGGCATCGCGAATATGACCGTTACCGGCGATATCATGCGCGGCGCTGCCATCGGGCCGCGCGATCAGGCCGCGGAAGTGCAGCGTATCGCCGGACAACGTCGCATGACCGGCAAGCGGTGTCTTGCACGAGCCATCGAGCGCGGTGAGAAAAGCGCGTTCGCAGGCGACCGCGATGAAAGTCGGCGCGTGATTGATCTGCGCCACGAATTGCCGCGTGCGGTTGTCGTCGCCGCGTGTTTCGATGCCGATCGCGCCTTGCGCCACCGCCGGCACGAACGTCTCGACTGGCATAATATGAGTCGCGTGCTGCGCCAGCCCGAGCCGATTGAGGCCGGCGATGGCGAGCAATGTGGCATCGACCTCGCCGGATTCCAGTTTGCGCAGCCGGGTCTGCACATTGCCGCGCAAGGGCGAGACGACGAGATCGGGCCGCGCTTTCTTGACCAACGCCTGCCGGCGCAGCGAAGCCGTGCCGAGATGCGCGCCGTGCGGCAGGTCGGCCAGTGACTTCGCCTTGAGGCTGATGAAGGCGTCGCGCGGGTCCTCGCGTTCGAGACAGGCCGCCAGCAAGAGACCCGGCTGCGAAATAGTTGGCATGTCTTTCGCCGAATGCACCGCCAGGTCGATCCGGCTGGAGAGCAGCGCCTCCTCGATTTCCTTGGTGAACAGGCCTTTGCCACCGACCTCGGACAAAGGCCGGTCCTGGATGGCGTCGCCGGTCGTCTTGATGACGACGATCTCGAACGCTGTTTCCGGCGCGCCGGTGACCCGCGCCAGCAAGGCGCGCACAAGATTGGCCTGGGCCAGCGCCAGCGGTGAGCCGCGCGTGCCGAGGCGGAGAAGGGGGGCCGATTGCGCCATATGTCCTCGCGGTGCTAGGCGGTCCTTGTAGTGCAGGCTTTGGGGAATTGGGAGAGTGCGCTCTCCGTCATTCCGGGGCGCGGCCGAAGGCCGCGAGCCCGGAATCCATAACCCCGGCGCTGCGGAGTATGGATTCCGGGCCCGCCACTTTTGTGGCGTCCCGGAATGACAAAAAGTGGAATCACCATGCTCGTTCTCGGTATCGAGACGACCTGCGACGAAACCGCGGCGGCCGTGGTCGAGCGCAAGGCCGACGGCACCGGGCATATTCTGTCCAATGTGGTGCTGAGCCAGGTCGATGAGCACGCCGTGTTCGGCGGCGTGGTGCCGGAGATCGCCGCGCGCGCCCATGTCGAGGCCATCGACGTCATCATCGACGAGGCTATGCGCGAGGCCGGCACCACCTATGACGACCTCGACGGAATCGCGGCGGCCGCCGGGCCGGGACTGATCGGCGGCGTTATCGTCGGCCTCACCACCGCCAAGGCCATCGCGCTGGTCAAGAAGGTGCCGCTCATCGCCATCAATCACCTTGAGGCGCACGCACTGACCGCGCGGCTTACCGACAACACGGCGTTCCCTTATCTTCTGTTCCTCGCCTCCGGCGGCCACACCCAGCTCGTCGCCGTGCTCGGCGTCGGCGAGTATGTGCGGCTCGGCACCACGCAGGACGACGCCATCGGCGAAGCTTTCGACAAGACCGCCAAGTTGCTCGGCCTCGGCTACCCCGGCGGGCCGCAGGTCGAACGGCAGGCCTTCAGCGGCAATAAAACGCGCTTTGCCCTGCCGCGGCCCATGCAGCACCGCAAGGATGCGGATTTCTCGTTCTCCGGTCTCAAGACGGCCTTGCGGCTGGAAGCCGAGCGTGTTGCGCCTTTATCGCCGCAGGATATCGCCGACCTGTGCGCCTCGTTTCAGGAAGCCGTGGTGGACGTGGTGCATGATCGCCTGCGCTCCGGCCTCAAGCTGTTCCGCGCACGCTTCGGCGAGCCGGCCGCGCTAGTCGCCGCCGGCGGGGTCGCCGCCAATCAGGCAGTTCGCGGTGCGCTGACCCGCGTCGCCATGGAAACCGGCACGCCGCTCGCGGTGCCGCCTTTGAAGCTATGTACCGACAACGGCGCCATGATCGCCTGGGCCGGGATCGAGCGCCTCGCCCTCGGCCTCACCGATACGATGGCATTCGCGCCCCGCGCGCGCTGGCCGCTCGATGCCGGTGCCGCGGCGCAAGGTGCGCTGACGCGTACAGCCGCGTATAAGTAGCCTCCCGATCTTGCCGGAAGTCCTTGCATGACCATTCAACGCATCGCGGTTCTCGGAGGCGGCGCCTGGGGCACCGCGCTGGCACAGACCGCCGCGCGCGCCGGACGCGACGTGACCTTGTGGGAGTTCGACGCCGGCCATGCCGAGCATCTCAGCCAGCAGCGCGAAAGCCGCTTTCTGCCCGGCGTGAAGCTGGAGGCCGCGATCAAGGTGACGCGCGCGCTCGGCGAAGCGGCGCAGAACGACGCTATTTTATTGGTCGTACCGGCGCAGGCGCTACGTTCCGTGGTGACGCAACTGACGCAGACCATGAAACCCGGCACGCCGCTGATTGCCTGCGCCAAGGGCATCGAGCACGGCACGCACAAATTCATGACCGAGATCATCGCCGAATGCACGGACAGCGCCGTGCCGGCGATCTTGTCGGGGCCGAGCTTTGCCGCCGACGTGGCGCGCGGCCTGCCGACCGCCGTCACCATCGCGGCGGCGGACTCGCTGGTCGCCGAAAAGCTGGCGCATGCGCTCAATTCCGGCAGTTTCCGGCCCTATCACTCGACCGATATTCGCGGCGTCGAAATTGGCGGCGCGGTGAAGAACGTGCTGGCGATCGCCTCCGGCATCGTCAATGGACGCGGGCTTGGCGCCAGCGCCTCGGCCGCGCTGACGACGCGCGGCTTTGCCGAAATGGTGCGCTTTGGCCGCGCCCTCGGCGCCCGGCCCGAGACGCTGACCGGACTGTCGGGCCTCGGCGATCTCATTCTGACCTGCTCGTCGCCGCAGTCGCGCAATTTCTCCTATGGCGCCGCGCTCGGCCGCGGCGAAGTGCCGAGCGGCAAGCTCGCCGAGGGCGCCTTCACCGCGCCGGTGCTGCTGGAAATGGCGCGCGACAAGAATATCGACATGCCGATTTCGGCCGCGGTCGCTGCCGTGCTGGCTAATGAGCACAGCGTCGATGAGGCGATCGCCGCGCTGCTGTCGCGGCCGATCAAGGCGGAGGAGTAAAATGGCCTACTGGTTGCTTAAATCCGAGCCCGATGCCTGGTCGTGGGACCAGATGGTGAAAGCCGGCGCCAAAGGCACCGCCTGGACCGGCATTCGCAACCACACCGCCAAGCTCAACATGATGAAGATGAAGAAGGGCGACCGCGGCTTCTTCTATCACTCCAATATCGGCAAGGAGATCGTCGGTATCGTCGAGGTCATCAAGGAAGCCTATCCCGATCCGACCGCCAAGGCCGGCGAGCCCTGGGTCTGCGTCGACGTCAAAGCCGTGGAGGCGCTGCCGAGGCCCGTGACTTTGGCCGCCATCAAGGCCGAGCCGAAGCTGGCCGACATCCAGGTGCTCAAGCAATCGCGCCTGTCGCTGCCGGCGATCACCGACGCCGAGTGGAAGCTGGTCCGCAAGATGGGCGGGCTCTGACCCGCGCAGGCCCAGCTAGCGGCCAATACCGTTCCAGGCCGCCGCCACCTTGATATTTCCCAAATGTCGCACACGACGAAAGTTGCAGGCCCGGCGCTTGTGACGGGTTGTGCCCGCGGCGCATAATGGGCGGGAACCATAAGCGCCCCCGGGCTTAAACCGGGGTGCCGCGTCATGCCGCGATACCGGGAGGGAGTGCGATGTCCGACGAGAAGATTTATGACGTGCCGGCCGACTGGAAGGCCAAGGCCTATGTCGATGCCGCGAAGTACGAGGAAATGTACGCGCGTTCGATCAAGGACCCGAACGGTTTCTGGGGCGAACAGGCCTCGCGCATCGACTGGATCAAGAAGCCGACCAAGGTCAAGAACACGACCTACGATCCGCACAACGTCTCGATCAAGTGGTTCGAAGATGGCACGCTGAACGCCTGCTACAACTGCGTCGATCGCCATTTGCCCAAGCGCGCCGGCCAGACCGCGCTGATCTGGGAAGGCGATGATCCGAAGGACGACAAGACGATCACCTATAAGCAGCTGCATGAGCAGGTGCAGGTCTTCGCCAATGTGCTGAAGGCGCGCGGCGTCAAGAAGGGCGACCGCGTCACCATCTACATGCCGATGATCGCCGAGGCGGTGGTTTCGATCCTCGCCTGCGCCCGCATCGGCGCCGTGCATTCGGTGATCTTCGGCGGCTTTTCACCCGACTCCATCGCCGGCCGTCTCGAAGACTGCAAATCGACCGTCATCGTCACCGCCGACGAAGGCCTGCGCGGCGGCCGCAAGGTGCCGCTGAAGGCCAATGTCGACGCCGCCTGCGACAAGGTCGGCGGCGTCAACACCGTGATCGTCGTCAGGCGCACCGGCACCGCGGTTAACATGGAGCCCGGCCGCGATTTTTATTACGACGACCTCGCCCTGACCGTGCCGGCCGAATGCCCCTGCGAGGAGATGAGCGCGGAAGACCCGCTGTTCATCCTCTACACCTCGGGCTCGACCGGCAAACCGAAGGGCGTGCTGCACACCACCGGCGGCTATCTGCTCTACGCGTCGATGACGCACCAATACGTCTTCGACTATCACGACGGCGATGTGTACTGGTGCACCGCCGACGTCGGCTGGGTCACCGGCCATTCCTACATCATCTATGGCCCGCTCTCGAACGGCGCCATCTCGCTGGTGTTCGAAGGCGTGCCGAACTATCCGACCACGTCGCGCTTCTGGGAAGTCTGCGACAAGCACAAGGTCAACATCATCTACACCGCGCCGACCGCAATCCGCGCGCTGATGCAGGGCGGCGAAGGCCCGGTGAAGAAGACGTCGCGCCAGTCGTTGCGCCTGCTCGGTTCGGTCGGCGAGCCGATCAATCCGGAAGCGTGGGAGTGGTACTACCACGTCGTCGGCGACGACCGCTGCCCGATCGTCGATACCTGGTGGCAGACCGAGACCGGCGGCATTCTCATCACGCCGCTGCCCGGCGCGACCAGACTCAAACCCGGTTCGGCAACGCGGCCGTTCTTCGGCGTGGTGCCGGAAATCGTCGATGCCGAAGGCAAGGTGCTCGAAGGCGCCACCAGCGGCAATCTGTGCATTGCCGATTCCTGGCCGGGCCAGATGCGCACGGTCTATGGCGATCACCAGCGTTTCATCGACACCTATTTCAAGACCTATCCGGGCAAGTACTTCACCGGCGACGGCTGCCGCCGCGATGCCGACGGCTATTACTGGATCACCGGCCGCGTCGATGACGTCATCAACGTCTCCGGTCACCGCATGGGCACCGCCGAAGTGGAAAGCGCGCTGGTCGCGCATGCCAAGGTCTCGGAAGCGGCGGTCGTCGGCTATCCGCACGACATCAAGGGCCAGGGCATCTACGCCTATGTCACCTTGATGGCCGGCGAGAAGCCGAGCGAGGAACTGCGCAAGGAGCTGGTGCAGTGGGTGCGCAAGGAGATCGGCCCGTTCGCGGCGCCCGACCTCATCCAGTTCTCGCCCGGCCTGCCGAAGACGCGCTCGGGCAAGATCATGCGCCGCATCCTGCGCAAGATCGCCGAGGACGAATTCGGCAATCTCGGCGACACCACGACGCTCGCCGATCCGGCCGTGGTCGATGACCTCATCAACAACAGGCAGAACAAAAAGGCCGAAGCGGGAGTTTAGGCGCTTCCGCCATCGCTAAGCTGTTATCACCGGGCCGGCGCTAAAGCGCCGTGACCCGGTGATCTCGTTTAGGGACGCACTGCCAACCTAAGCGGAGTAGCCGGATATTCATGAGAGAGGGCAAGTAGAACGCCGAAAGTTCCATCCACGTCATTTACGTTACCGCGAGCTTTCCGCCGACCGGTATCCGCCCCGCCTTATGATCCGCCCATTAATTCCGGGCGGCTGCGGCATGACTCACGTACTCATCAAGCGAACCTTCCTGTTCGTCACCTTCGTTCTCTGCTGGGCGATTTTCGCCGCGGTGGTTGCACATAGTACGCCCTATCCCGGCGCCCCGGGCCCCGGCGAGCGCGGCGTTGTGCCGTTCTCGGGCTTCACACCCGGCACCATCGTCGTGCGAACGAACGAGCGCTATCTGTATCTGGTGCTCGACGAATACCACGCGCTGCGCTTCCCGGTCGGCGTCGGCCGCGAAGGCAAGACCTGGACCGGCAAGGCGCGCATCGAAGGCAAATACGTCAAGCCGGCCTGGGCGCCGCCGGACGAGATCCGCCGCGACAATCCGAATTTGCCCGAGGTGATCGCCGGCGGCGACAAGCGCAATCCGATGGGCGATGCCGCCTTGACCATGCGCGGCGGCGACTATGCCATTCACGGCACCAACAACCCGCGCTCGATCGGCGGCTTCGTCTCCTACGGATGCATCCGCATGTTCAACCGCGACATCCGCGAACTATATCGCATGGTCGATGTCGGCACGCCGGTCGTCGTTGAACAATGATCGTTGCGTCATGAAGTCTCTCAAGGCCATTGCTGGCCTTCTCATACTCTTCGGTTCCCTGTTCGCGGTGCAGCCGGCTTCGGCGCGCGGCGATGTCGTGCAGTTCCGCAGCGCCTATGGTCCCGGCACCATCGTCGTCTCGACCGGCACGCGGCAGCTTTTCTATGTACTCGATGGCGGTCGCGCGATCCGCTACCCGGTCGGCGTCGGCAAGGCCGGTATGGCCTGGCATGGCCGCGCCTATGTCGCCGCCAAGCACATCCGCCCGGCCTGGGCGCGCATACCGGGCCGCACACCAACCTATCCGGGCGGGTCGCCGCAGAATCCGATGGGTGCCGCGGCGATGGGGCTCGATCGCGGCAATTACGCCATCCATGGCACCAACGATCCGTCCTCGATCGGCGGTTACGTCTCCCATGGCTGCATCCGCATGCACAACGCCGACATCATGGACCTGTACCGTCGCACGCCGATCGGCACCGAGGTTCATGTGGTGCAGTGACGAGCGCGGTCGGTAAATACCCGATCCACGCACTTTTTCGTCATTCGCTCGCGCCACCGACACAATTCGTGGCAATAAGGGCGTCATGGCGCGCGCGCGAATCGCCCCCCAAGTTGAAGTCCCCGGTCTGGCCGCCCGGCGCATAGCCACGGACATTGTCGACGGTGTGCTCCGCCGCCGTATCGCGCTCGACGATCAGCTTTCCGGCAAGTCCGCGCATCTCGGCCTTGCCACGCTTGCCGACCGCGACCGCGCGCTGATGCGCCGGCTCGCCGCCACCGTGCTGCGGCGTCTCGGCACCTTGCGCCATCTGGTCGGCGGTTTTCTCGACAAGGGCTTCCCCGCGGACGCACCGCGCACCGAAATCATCCTGCTCGTCGGCGCCGCGCAGATTCTCTGGCTGGATGTGCCGGATCACGCCGCCGTCGATCTGTCGGTTCGTCTGGCGCAGGCCGATCGCCGCGCCGCGCGCTATGCCGGCCTCGTCAATGCCGTGCTGCGCCGCGTGGCGCAGGCGCGCGCCACCTTCGACGCCGCCGATGTGACCCGCGATACACCGGAATGGCTGCTCAAGCGCTGGCGCAAAACCTATGGCGACGACACCGCGCAAGCCATTGCCGCCGCCAACGGCCACGAACCGGCGCTCGATCTCACCGTAAAACAGGATGCGGCAAATTGGGCCGAGCGCCTGCACGGCGAGGTGCTGCCGACCGGAACCGTGCGCACCTCGGCGCAAGGCGCTATTTCGCTGCTGCCCGGCTTCGTCGAAGGCGCATGGTGGGTGCAGGACGCGGCCGCCTCGATCCCGGCACACCTGTTCGGCGCGATTGCGGGCAAGGACGTGTGCGATCTCTGCGCCGCGCCCGGCGGCAAGTCGGCGCAACTCGCCATTGCCGGAGCCAATGTCATCGCGGTCGATCGCTCGCCGGCGCGTATTGCGCGGCTGAAGGAGAATTTCGCGCGCCTCAAGCTCAACGTCGAAACGGTGGCCGCCGACGCACTGGAGTGGCAGCCGGACCGGCGGTTCGATGCCGTGCTGCTCGACGCACCCTGCACCGCGACCGGCACCATCCGCCGCCATCCCGACGTGCCGTGGCTGAAGTCGGAAAACGATCTCGGCATCTTGACGGCGCTGCAAAGCCGGCTGCTCGATCGCGCCGCCAACCTTCTCAAGCCCGGCGGCACGCTGGTCTACTGCACCTGCTCGCTGGAACCGGAAGAAGGCGAAGCGCAGATCGCCGACCTGCTGGCGCGCGACCCGCGCCTGACGCGCGCGCCGATTACCGCCGCCGAGGTGTTCGGCCATGCCGAATTCGTCACCCGGAAGGGCGAGTTGCGGACTCTGCCGCATTACCTGCCCCATGCCGACCCGCGCTGGAGCGGTCTGGACGGCTTTTTCGCCGCCCGCCTGACCCGGAAGCCGGATTAGCCCGGACTTATGCACCGCTGCCCACACCCGCGGCAGCATCATTGGCCCATACCGGACCCTTCCGCTATCCTACGGATTGCACGCGGGAATCGCCGCGTTGCTGGGGACGAATAAAGGCAATGCGGGTTACGCTCGGCGAACGAGCCAGGCTGTCTTTGCTGGTCGGGCGCCGCGCGTTGCGGGGCCTGTCCGGCGCCGTCGGCACGCATCCGCTGCTGCGTTGGCGCTATGGCTCGACCAAAACCGACCGGCTGGTGATTGCGCCGCAAGACCTGCGCACCGCCGACGCCACCCGCGCCGCCGAAATCTATGCCGGACGCTTCGCCTTCGCCGGCAAGGTCGTGATCTGCGACCGGCGTTCGCCCTTCGAGATGATGCCGCCCTCGGAAGAGTGGGCGACGGTGCTGCTCAATTTTTCTTGGCTGCGTCATCTGCGCGCCGCCGATTCGGCCATCACCCGCGCCAATGCGCGCTCGCTGATCGACGAATGGATCAACGCACAGGGAAGCTGGCATCCCGTCGGCTGGCAGCCGGAAATCCTGTCACGCCGCATCATCTGCTGGCTGTGCCATTCGCCCTTCATCCTGCAGGACGCCGATGCGCGCTTCTACCGGCGCTTCATTCGCAGTCTGCAGCGCCAGGTGCGTTACCTGCGCGGCACCGTCAACGATACGCGCGCCGGTCTGCCGCGCTTGCAGGCGCTGATCGCGCTGACATACGCCGCGCTGTGCCTCAATGGCCTGTCCGGCCAGTTGCGACCGTCGGCGCGGCGGCTGATCGACGAATTGCGCGCGCAGGTGCTGCCGGACGGCGGTCACATCAGCCGCAATCCAGGCACGTTGATCGAGATCGTCATCGACCTGTTGCCGCTGCGGCAATTGTTCGCCGCGCGCAATCTGCAATCGCCGCAGGCGATCAACAACGCCATCGACCGCATCATGCCGATGCTGCGCTTCTTCCGGCACCCCGACGGCAATTTCGCGCAATTCAACGGTATGGGACCGACAGCGGTCGATCTGCTGGCCACCGCGCTGGCCTATGACGATGCGCGCGGCGCGCCTTTGTCGAACGCGCCGCATTCCGGCTATCAGCGCATCGACGCCGATGCCACCGTGATCCTGATGGATACCGGCCGGCCACCCCCGGCCGCGCTCTCGACCGAGGCCCATGCCGGCTGCCTGTCGTTCGAGATGTCGTTCCGGCAGCATCGCGTCATCGTCAATTGCGGCCTGCCGTCGATGAACCGCGAGAACTGGCGGCAGGTGGCGCGCGCCACCGCGGCGCATTCCACCGTCACCTTCAACGACACGTCATCGTGCCGGTTTCTCGAATCCAAATCGCTGCGCCGGCTGCTCGGCGGTACGCCGATCGTCTCAGGGCCGCGCAAAGTCACCGCCGAGCGCCACGACGACACCGACGGCGCCACCATCGTTGCGTCGCAGGACGGCTATGCCGGCGAATTCGGCATCGTGCAGACGCGCACCATCAAGGTCAGCGCCGACGGCCGTACCATCGACGGCGAGGACGCATTCACGCCGGCCTACAAGGCGTTCGATCCGCGCAAGGGCGACGAATACGCCGTGCGTTTTCACCTGCATCCCGCGATCAAGGCGAGCCGGCTGTCGGAAGGGCGCGGCGTCATCCTGCTCCTGCCCGACAAGGAAGTATGGACCTTCGCCACCATGGGCGAGACGGTCGAGGTTGAGGAAAGCGTGTATCTCGCCGGCTCCGACGGCCCGCGCCGCGCAGTACAGATTGTCGTCTACGGCCGCGCCCGCGAGGCTCCCAAAGTGCGCTGGACCTTCCGCCACACGCCGCCGGTCGCGCAGGGCGCCCGCCTCGACCGCGCCGAAGAGCCGGAATTGCCGCTCTAACCCTTGCCCCGGACGCGGTGCAGCGCGCAGCGCTTGCGAAGCGATGCGCCGCAGATCCGGGGCCGTCTCGAACGCACCATTTGCAGCGGTCCCGGGTCTGCAGCGCACCACCAAACGGCGCTGCGCAGCGCCCGGGACAGGAAAGACAACCCGGAATGACAGCAAAAAGAAGCTGTGCTAGCCACGGGCCAACATTCCAGAACAAGCAGCGATCCCCATGCCCAGCCACCCGCGCCGCGTCACCCGCGCTTTGCTGTCGGTCTCCGACAAATCCGGTCTCATCGAATTCGCCAAGGCGCTAGGCGGCTTCGGCATCGAACTGGTTTCCACCGGCGGGACCGCCAAAGCGCTGAAGGATGCCGGTCTGCGCGTCGATGACGTTTCCGACTTGACCGGCTTTCCCGAGATGATGGACGGCCGCGTCAAGACGCTGCATCCGAATGTGCATGGTGGCCTGCTCGCCATCCGCAATAACGCCGAGCACGCCGCGGCGATGACGGCGCACAACATCAAGGCGATCGACCTCCTGGTCGTGAACCTCTATCCGTTCGAGGAAACCGTCGCCAAGGGCGCGGACTACGACGACTGCGTCGAGAATATCGACATTGGCGGACCGGCGATGATCCGTGCCGCGGCCAAGAACCATGGCGATGTCGCGGTGGTCGTCGACACGACGGATTACTCCCTGGTGCTCGAAGAGCTCACCCGCCACAGCGGCATGACCACCTACGAGACGCGGCAAAAACTGGCGGCAAAAGCCTATGCCCGCACCGCCGCCTACGACGCAGCAATTTCCAACTGGTTCGCTGCCACGCTGAACAACGACACACCGGATTACCGCGCCTTCGGCGGCCGGCTGGCGCAGTCGCTGCGCTACGGTGAAAATCCGCACCAGACGGCGGCCGTTTATCGCACGCCGAACGTCCGCGCCGGCGTCATGACTGCACGGCAAGTGCAAGGCAAAGAGCTGTCCTACAACAACATCAACGACACCGATGCCGCTTACGAAGCCATTGCCGAATTCGATCCGAAGCGCGCGGCGGCCTGCGTCATCGTCAAGCACGCCAACCCGTGCGGCGTCGCTGAAGGATCCTCGCTGCTCGAGGCGTACAAGAAAGCGCTCGCCTGCGACTCGACCTCGGCCTTCGGCGGCATCGTCGCGCTGAACCGCCCGCTCGATGCGGAAGCCGCCAAAGCCATCACCGAGATCTTCACCGAAGTGATCATCGCACCGAGCGCCAGCGACGAAGCCATCGCCATCGTCGCCGGCAAGAAGAATTTGCGGCTTCTGCTCGCCGGCGGCGTGCCGGACCCGCGCGACAAGGGACTGCTGGTGAAGTCGGTCGCCGGGGGCCTGCTGGTGCAGTCGCGCGACAATGCCGTGGTCGACGATATGGAACTGAAGGTGGTTACCAAACGCGCGCCGACCGCCGCCGAACTGAGCGACCTGCGCTTCGCCTTCCGCGTCGCCAAGCACGTCAAATCGAACACCATCGTCTACGCGAAAGATCTCGCCACCGTCGGCATCGGCGCCGGGCAGATGAGCCGCGTCGATTCGGCGCGCATCGCCGCCCGCAAGGCCGAAGACGCCGCGAAGGAACTGAAGCTGCCGGCGCCGCTGACTAAGGGCTCGGTGGTGGCGTCGGATGCGTTCTTTCCGTTCGCCGACGGCCTGCTGGTCGCGATCGAAGCCGGCGCCACGGCGGTGATCCAGCCCGGCGGTTCAATGCGCGACAACGAAGTGATCGAAGCGGCCGACAAGCATGGCATCGCCATGGTCTTCACCGGCACGCGGCATTTCAAGCACTAGCGCTGCATGCCGGAGTGCATGGTCGTTACACGACCGGCACCGTGCCGCCGTCGATTGCGTATTCAGCACCGTGGATCGATGCAGCGCGATCCGACGCCAGAAAGGCGATGAGCGCGGCCACCTCTTCGGGCCAGGCCGGCCGGCCGATCGGTATGCCGCCAAGCGCATCGAGAATGCTTTGACGCGCCGCCTCTTCGTCGATGCCGCCGGCTTGCGCGATCCGCGACACCATCGCCTCGGCCGCGCTGGTGTAAATCCATCCGGGCGCCACTGACGTCACCCGCACCCCCTTGGGGCCGAGTTCTTTCGACAGCGCCTTCGAGTAGGCGGACAAGGCTGCCTTGGCGGCCGCATAAGCTGTCGTCGATTCGTAAAGCGGCAGCCGGCGCTGGATACTGGAAACATGGATCACCACGCCTGAGCCGCGCGCGATCATTGCCGGCGCCAGCGCGCGATCCAGCCGGACCGCCGCCATCAGATTGAGATTGATCTCCTTCTGCCATGCCTCGTCATCGAGAGCCGCAAAGCCACCGGCCGGCGCTTTCGAGCCACCCAGCATGTGAACGACGATATCGACCTCGGGTACATCGCTGCCGACGACGCCCGCCAGCGTATCGACGCCGGCCGGCGTGCTCAGGTCCGCCGCAACAAACATCGCGGGCAATTCGCGGGACGGCTTCGAACGCGCCGCAGTCACCACGCGCGCGCCGGCGGCCGCGAAGTGACGGACCGTCGCCTCGCCCGCGCCCATGGTGCCGCCGGTGACCAGGACGACCTTGCCGGCGAACTCGTCAGGATCGATCTTGAACGTCTTGCGGGTCATGCACCGACCTTTAGTTCGCGGATGCCGTCCGCGCCGAAGATGAAATTGAAAGTCAGATCGAGTGGGCTGCCGGGAAATGTGCCGGAAACCCTGGCCTTCACCACCGTCTGGCCGTCGGCCTCGGTCGCTGCGAGGGGCGTCATGGTCATGCGATAGTTGGCGACCGTGTGATCGGCCCATGAGGCGATGGCGTCACGGCCACGATGCAACTTGCCTTCGTCGTGAACGGCGCCGGTCTCGGCGAAGGCCGCCACAATCGCTTTAGTGTCATGCGCATTGGTGGCGGCGATGTAGTCTGCGACGGCTTTCGGAAGCAAAACCTCGGACAATGAGACCTTGGGGACGGAATTCTTCATGAAACCTCGGCATGGGACGATTGCGGTGTCCTGGAGGTGGCCTTAATTTGCCGGGATGACAAGAACGCACC
The DNA here is from genome assembly GCF_003367195.1 of Undibacter mobilis. Lineage (NCBI taxonomy): Bacteria > Pseudomonadati > Pseudomonadota > Alphaproteobacteria > Hyphomicrobiales > Nitrobacteraceae > Undibacter > Undibacter mobilis. Next base: position 1,062,879 of record NZ_QRGO01000001.1, read on the forward strand.
TGAAAGTCGGCTACGCACCGCAAAGTAATCCCGCGCACACACCACAGACGGCGGCGCAGGGAATCGAGGCCGCGTTCGGCATGCTCGAAGGCCGCTGGAAAATTCTGATCTTATTTCATCTTTTCAACGGCACTGTGATGCGCTTCTCCGAACTGGAGCGCGCCATTCCCGACGTGTCGCAAAAGATGCTGACTCAGCAACTGCGGCAGCTGGAAAGCGACGGCATTGTCATGCGCGTCGTTCACGCCGAAGTGCCGCCGCGGGTGGAATACCGCTTGACCGAATGGGGCGAGACATTATGCCCGGCGCTGGACTCGCTGCTGGCATGGGCCGAGCGCAAGCCATCGACGGTCAGCGAATAGCGCAGATCACTCCCTTGCCAGATCGCCCAGCAAACTCGCCGCCACGCTGAGCTTCGACAGCGTCAGCCCCGAGCCGGCAATTTCGTGGATGGCGGCGCGGATACGCTCGACCTCCTGCTTGCGCGGCTTGAGCCATTCTTCCACGGCTTGCGCGCCTGCATGACCGTTACCGACCATCGCCGAGGTTAAACGCCGTTCGGCGTCGCCGATCTGGTCGACGGCGCGGTCGAGCGCGAGGCGGTCGAAATAATCCGACACGACAATGCCCGGCACCGCGCTCGCGACTCTGTCGAGCTGGAAGAAGGCTTCGGTCGCGAAATAGGTGGCGGTCACTTCGGCGATCGGCTTCCCGGCGCGGTCGGCCACCATGACGATATCCGGCGCCGCCTTGGTCAGCGCCAGATTGGCGATGCGGCGCGCAAGGGCATCCGGCACACCGCCGCGTGTCAGCTCCGCGATGCGCGCGTCGCGCGCCGCAGCCGCCGGCTTCGGCAGCGCCGTGTCCAATGCCGATTCGACCTGGGTAATACCGTTGCGATAATGCGCGACAATGGCCTCGAGGCCGCCCTTGAGATCGACATTGCGAAGGAACCAGACCAGACGATCGAGCAGCAGATCCTGCACGGCGGCGTAAAGCGCCAACTGCGTGGCGCCGGGTATTTTGTTGTCGAGCATGTCGATCTCGCCGTTGAGATCGATCAGGTCGTAGCTGTTGCGCACGGCGGCAAAAGCCGCCGCGATCTGCGCCGGCGCGGCGCCAGTCTGGTCGGCGATGCGCACGATCAAGGTGGCGCCGCCCCGGTTGATCATCGAATTTGTGAGCTGCGTGGCGATGATCTCGCGGCGCAGACGATGCGATTGCAGCGCGCCAGCATAGCGCTCCGTCATTTCCTTCGGGAAATAGCGGTTGATTTCGCGGCCGAGGAACGGATCGTCCGGCACGTTCGAATCGAGCAGTACCGAGTAGAGCGTGAGCTTGGCATAAGCGAGCAGCACCGCCAGTTCCGGCCGCGTCAGCGGCAGGTTGCGCTTGCGCCGATCGGCGAGCGCCATCTCGTCAGGCAGATACTCCACCGCGCGGTCGAGCAGGCCCTGCTGTTCCAGCGTCTGCATCAGGCGTTGCTGGAAGCCGAAGTCTTCCAGGCCGCGCCGCTGCGCCAGCGACAGCGCCAAAGTCTGCTGATAATTGTTGCGCAGCACGAGCCTTGCGACCTCGTCGGTCATGTCGGCAAGTTCGGCGTTGCGCTGTTCGAGCGTCAGCCGGCCGGTCCGCAACGATTCGGCATAGGCGATCTTGATATTGACCTCGACATCGGAGGTGTTGACGCCGGCCGAGTTGTCGATGGCGTCGGTGTTGAGTCGCACGCCGTTGAGAGCGGCTTCGATACGGCCGCGCTGAGTCATGCCGAGATTGGCACCTTCACCAACCACCTTGACCTGCAGATCCGCGCCAGTGATGCGGATCGCATCATTGGCGCGGTCACCGGCGGCCTCGTCGCCCTCGGACGCCGCACGCACATAGGTGCCGATACCGCCGAAGAACAGCAGATCAGCCTTCGCTTTCAGGATCGCCTGCATCAGTTGCTGCGGCGTCACCTTCTCGCCGACACCGAGCAGCGTCTGCGCTTCGCCTGACAGCCGGATTTCCTTGGACGCGCGCGGATAAATGCCGCCGCCTTTCGACAGCAGCGACTTGTCGTAATCCTGCCAGCTCGAGCGTGGCAGCGCGAACAGCCGCTGGCGCTCGGCGAAACTCACCTTCGGGTCCGGATTCGGGTCGATGAAAATGTCGCGGTGGTCGAAGGCCGCGACCAGCTTGATCGTATCCTCGCGCAACATGCCGTTGCCGAACACGTCGCCGGACATGTCGCCGACGCCGACCACCGTGAACGGCGTCTCGTGGATGTTGATGTCCATCTCGCGGAAGTGGCGTTTCACCGACTCCCAGGCACCGCGGGCGGTGATACCCATCACCTTGTGGTCATAGCCGGCCGAGCCACCAGAGGCGAAGGCATCGCCCAGCCAGAAGCCGTGCTCGACGGCGAGGCCGTTCGCGATATCGGAGAACGTCGCCGTGCCCTTGTCGGCGGCGACGACGAGATAGGGGTCGTCGCCCTCATGCCGCACCACGCCATCCGGCGGCACGATACTGCCATCCGGCGCGTAATTGTCCGTGATGTCGAGCAGCGTCGAGATGAACAGTTTATACGAGGCGATGCCTTCGGCCATGAACTGGTCACGCGTCGGGTTCTTCGGCATCAGCTTCGGCACGAAACCGCCCTTGGCGCCGACCGGCACGATCACCGCATTCTTGACCTGCTGCGCCTTGACGAGGCCGAGGACCTCGGTGCGGAAATCCTGCGGCCTGTCGGACCAGCGGATGCCGCCACGCGCCACCTTGCCGAAGCGCAGGTGAATGCCCTCGACACGCGGCGAATAAACAAAGATCTCATACAAGGGCCGCGGCAGCGGCATTTCGGTGAGCCTGCCGCTTTCGAACTTGATGGCGATGAGCGGCTTGAGCTGACCGTCTTTGTCGGTCTGGAAATAGTTGGTGCGGATTGCCGACTGCACTGCATTGACGAAGAAGCGCAGAATGCGGTCCTCATCCAGGCTGTCGATCTTCGTCAACCCATCCTCGATGCGGATGGCAATCGCCTTCTGCTTGTCATCGCGGCCTTCCGCCGCTTCCGATCTCGGATCGAAGCGCGCGTGAAACAGCTCAACGATGTCGCTGGTCACAGCGGCATGCTTCACCAACGTCGCCCACATATAGTCCTGCGAATGCGGCACGCGGATCTGGCGCAGGTAGCGCGACAAGGTGCGGATCAACGCCACATCACGCCAGCCAAGCCCGCTGGCCAACGTCAGCGCGTTGAAACCGTCATTCTCGGCGCCGCCACGCATGATGTTGAGAAATGCGGCTTCCAGCCGCGCCTTGCCGGACTGGACTTCGATCGCTTCGCCATCACCGCGTGTCAGCAGCATATCGTGGAACCACAGCTTGTCGCCGTGGCCGGGGGCGATGCGATAGGTGCGCTCGTCCACCACCTTGAAGCCCATGTTTTCCAGCACGGGCACGCGTTCAGACAACGGCAGAGGTCGCCCCAGACTCCACACCTTGAGGCTGACATTGTTCTGCTCGTGCTCGTCGTGATGCCGAATATCGACCGCCAGCGGCCGGTCTTCCGACAAGGTCTCGATGGCACGAACGTCGCCGGCCGCGCTCGCCGGCGGGTAATAGTCATGAAAGTCCGCCGTGAAGGCGTCGCGATAGCGTTCGAACAGCGCACGCGCCTTTTCCGGCGCATGGGCAGCGATCAACGCATCGGCCAGCCCGTCGGTCCAGCTGCGCACGATCAGCGAGACTTCGCGCTCAAGCACATCGCGCGACACGTCCACCGCCTCGCCGCCGGTGCGGCTTATGACGTAGTGGACGCGAACCAGCGGGCCCTCCGGGAAGAACGGCATGAACGTCGCGACCTCGCCGCCGAACGCTTTGGCGAGATAGTTGCCGATGCGCTCGCGAATTACGCTGCCGTAACGTTCGCGTGGCACGTAAGCCAGAACCGAGACAAACCGATCGAACCGATCACGACGCGCCAGAACCCGCACCCGCGGACGTTCGTCGAGACGCATGATCGCCATGGCGAAGTCATAAAGCGTGTCGGCGTCGACCTGGAGCAGCTCATCGCGCGGGTATTGCTCCAGCACGTTGGCCAGCGCCTTGGCCGAATGGCTGCCCGGGACGAACCCTGCACGCTGTTCGATCGCCGCGATCTTGCGCCGCACATAGGGGATGGTGCGCGCCGACCGCGTATAGGCTACCGACGTGAACAAACCGACGATGCGGTGCTCGCCGACGAGATTCCCGTCCGCGTCGTATTTCTTGACACCGACATAGTCGAGAAATGTCCGGCGGTGAACGTGCGACACGCTCATCGTCTTGGCGACAATCAGCGGGTGCGGTTCGTTGAAAAACGATTTCAGTTCAGGCGTCAGCTCGAGCCGCTCGTCGCCACGCCTGAGGATGTGGAGATCGCGCCCCTTGAGAATACCGAGGCCGGTCTCGAAGTCTGGATCGAGGGCATCGCCGCTGCGATCGTAGTCGCGCATGCCGAGGAATGTGAAATGGTCGTCGGCCAGCCATTGCAGGAACTGCACGGCTTCGCCGATTTCGTCCACCGGCAACGGCGGCGGATTTGTCTTGAGATCGCTGATGACGGCATGGATGCGTTCCAGCATCCGCCGCCAGTCGGTGACAGCGAGACGAACCTCGACGAGGATGCGCTCGACGGCCGCGACGATCTCGCCACGCACCACCGGATCGTCGACCGGTTCCAGATGAATGTGAATGAAACTCTCGCGCGTGCCGCCCGACTCGGCCGTGCCGGCGAGCGTGCCGCTTTCGCGCTTCACGTTGATTACCGGATGCGCAACGAAGCGCACGTCGAGACGGCGCTCGGCGATTTCGCCCATTACCGAATCGAACAGGAACGGCATGTCGTCGTTGACGACCTCGACGATGGTGATGCTGCGCGACGAGGTCGACGTATCGATCTTTAACGTCTCGCAACGGACCTTCGGCTTGCCGGGCTCCCGTTCGAGGAGAAACTGCCAAGCCCGCTCCGCAAGCTGCGCGAGCTCGGCCGGCTCGTAACGCACGATATCCTCCGGCACGACCTGACCGAACAACACGCCGACAAAGTTCTTGGGAATGCCGGGCTGTCGCGCGGCCAGTTCGGTGGCTGCCTGCGCGATCGCCGCATTGGCGGCCGCGTGCTCGGCATCATCATGGGCAATGGCGGCCGGTTTATCGAGCACGGGTGACCTCATAAGGAAGGCGGGCTGAAGGTCTGATCCGGAGCCAAGACCGCTTCGCTGGATTCTGTGCAATCCGGGGAATCGGTCTCGGTTGACTGACAGTCTTCACTGTCCCGAGGTGTTGGTCGAGAGCAGCCCATCAAATAGCGATGGAGCGTGACCGCTTTATGTTTGGGCCGTGACCTGATCCAACCCGCTGATAATCAAAATGAATATCAAGGCCATCGGCTATATTCGACCAGCCCGAAGCATTGTAGGCTCGGCGCGACGTAATAATTTTTTTGGCAGGTGGACACATGGCCGGGACCGTCACCAAAAGCACAGGCAGGAAAGCCTCAGCACCCGCAAAAGCCGCAGCAAATCCGGCGACGCCTGATGACGAGCCGATCATCGCGCTCAAACTGCCGGCGGGCGAGCTGTCGCCCGCGATGACGGCCTACTTCCAGAAGTGCCAGGACAAGCTCGGTTTCATCCCGAACGTGCTCATGGCCTACGCCTTCGACAGCGCCAAGCTCGAAGCCTTCGCCGCCATGTACAACGATCTCATGCTCGCACCGAGCGGCCTGTCCAAACTCGAGCGCGAAATGATCGCGGTTGCGGTGTCGGCGCAGAACCGCTGCTATTACTGTCTCACGGCACATGGCGCCGCCGTGCGCCAGTACTCCGGCAATCCGCTGCTCGGCGAACAGATCGTCATGAACCACCGCGTCGCCAGACTCGACAAGCGCCAGCGCGCCATGCTCGATTTCGCCGTCAAGCTCACCAATACGCCGGCCGAAATCGAAGAACCGGATCGTGACACGTTGCGCCGCGCCGGCTTTTCCGATCGCGACATCTGGGACATTGCGGCGATCACCGGCTTCTTCAACATGTCGAACCGCGTCGCCGCCGCCACCGACATGCGGCCGAATCCGGTCTATCACGGCCAGGCAAGATAGTGTTCTTGAGCGAAGCTATATGCTCCGTTCGTTCCCGCGAAAGCGGGAACCCGACAAGGTAAAGAACTGGGTCTCCGCTTTCGCGGAGACGAACGGGTAAGATCAACGCCATGTTCAAGCGCTTCATCGTATCGACCGTCGCCCTCGTCCTCACAGCTTCGCTGGTGCTGGCGCAATCGACGCCGCAGCTGCAGACCTCGCAGACGTCTTTTCCAGCAGCGCAAGGCATTGTCGGCCAGAACGGCATGGTGGTGGCGCAGGAGCGCATCGCCGCGCGCATCGGCGTCGAGATTCTCGATCGCGGCGGCAACGCCGTCGATGCCGCGGTGGCCGTCGGCTTTGCCATGGCTGTGACCTATCCACGCGCCGGCAATCTCGGCGGCGGCGGCTTCATGGTGATCCATCTCGCCAAGGACAACCACAACACCGCCATCGACTATCGCGAGACCGCGCCGGCCGCGGCAACGCCGGACATGTTTCTTGACGCGCAGGGCAATCCCGATCCGGTGAAATCGCGCGATTCGGGATTGTCGGTCGGCGTGCCCGGCACCGTCGCAGGGCTGGCGATGGCCCGCGAGAAATACGGCTCCGGCAAACTGTCTCTGTCCGACCTGCTGCAGCCCGCCATTCGTCTGGCCGAACAGGGCTTCGCCGTTCAGGACGACACCGCCGACTCGCTGCCGAGCGCGGCGAAGAAACTGGCGCGCTGGCCGTCGTCGGCGTCGATCCTGCTCAAGAATGGCGGCCAGCCGCTTGAAGCCGGCGACCGCCTGATTCAGTCCGATCTCGCCGACACGCTGAAAGCCATTGCCGCCAAAGGCCCGGACGGATTCTATCGCGGCGACGTCGCGCGGAAGATCGCATCGGCTGTGCGCGACGCCGGCGGCATCATGACCGCGGACGACCTCGCCCATTATCGCGCCGTCGAGCGCGACGTCATCAAGGGGACCTATCGCGGCTATGACATCGTCTCGATGCCGCCGCCATCGTCCGGCGGCGTGCATCTGGTCGAGATGCTCAACATCCTCGAAGGCTACGATCTCGCCAAACTCGGCCGCAACGACGAGGCGCTGCATGATTTCATCGAGGCCATGAAGCGCGCCTATGCCGATCGCGCCGTCTATATGGGCGATCCGGATTCGGTGAAGATGCCGATTGCCGGCCTGATCTCGAAGAAATACGCCGCGTCACTGCGCGCCACCATCACCGCCAAGGCGACGCCGTCGTCCGACATCAAGGCCGGCCAGCCGGCCGATTTCGAGGGCCAGAACACCACGCACTTCTCCGTCATCGACCGCGACGGCAATGCGGTGTCGAACACCTACACGCTCAACTTTTCCTACGGTCTCGGCCTGATCGCCGACGGCACCGGCGTGCTGCTCAACAACGAGCTCGACGACTTCACCGCCAAGGCCGGCGCCTCGAACGCCTATGGCCTCGTCGGCTTCGCCGCCAATTTGCCGGCACCGAACAAACGCCCGCTGTCGTCGATGACGCCGACCATTGTGCTGAAGGACGGCAAGCCGTTCATCGTCACCGGCTCGCCCGGCGGCAGCCGCATCATCACCGCGGTGTTGCAGGTCGTCACCAATGTCATCGACTTCCACATGACGATCGCCGAAGCGGTGACGGCGCCGCGCATCCATCATCAATGGATGCCGGACATCGTCTATGTCGAAAGCGGCTTCCCGCAAGCCGTGCTTGACGGCCTTGCCGCGCGAGGCCACACGCTCGAAGCGACACGGCCCGCGACATCGGGCAATTCGATTCAGGTCCTGCCGAAAACCGAATTCCAACCGCAACGTTATGTCGGCGCCGCCGATCCCCGCACGCGCGGTTCGCTGGCCGCCGGCTATTGAGGAAGCCCCAGAGAAGAGATCCATGAACGAAACCACGCCATCCGTCGAACGCGTGCGCGCTGCTTTGCTCGCCGCCGGTCAGCCCGACACCATCGACGTCTTTCCCGACGGCACCCGCACCGCGCAGGACGCCGCCAACGCAGTCGGCTGCACGGTGGCGCAGATCGCCAAGTCCATCGTGCTGCGCGCCGCTGACCGGGTGGTGCTGGTCGTCGCCTCCGGCGCCAATCGCGTCGACACCGCCAAGGTAGCCGCCCTGCTCGGCCAGCCGGTCAAGCCGGCCGACGGGCGCTGGGTGCGCGACGTCACGGGCTTTGCCATCGGCGGCGTCGCCCCGGTCGGCCATCAAAGCCCGCCGCGCATTTTCATCGACCAGGACCTGATGGCGCTGGACCCAATCTGGGCCGCGGCCGGATCACCGCGCCATGTATTCCGGACCTCAGCCAAGGCGCTGGCCGGCATGACAGGCGGCACCGTGGCGGATATCCGGGAGGGCTGAAGGGCGGGGGCCGGACTTTTCGGACGCGCTGCGATAGGCTACCAAGGGACACGAGATTCATGCGAAAGGACGTTTGATGAAGCGCCTGTTCAAATCCGCCGCCGCCGTTGCCACCAAGGACGACATCGGCTCCCGCCTGATGTTCGGCTTCGCCGCCGTGGTGGTCGGCTCGTTGCTGCTGACGGCGTCGGCACGCACGCAGATCCCGTTCTGGCCGGTGCCGATGACCATGCAGACCATGGCCGTCATCGTGATCGGCATGACTCTCGGCTCGCGTCTCGGCCTCATCGTCGTCGCCGCTTACGTGCTCGAGGGCCTGATGGGCCTGCCGGTGTTCGCCAACACGCCGGCCCGCGGCGCGGGTCTCGCTTATCTGATGGGTCCGACCGGCGGCTATCTCGCCGGCTTCTGCGTTGCCGCTTACGTCTCGGGCTGGCTTGCCGAGCGCGGCTTTGGCCACGACCTGTTCAAGGCTTCGCTGGTCAACATCATCGGCACGCTGATCATCCTCACCTTCGGCTATGCCTGGCTCGCGCATCTGATCGGACCGGTGAAGGCCTATGCCGCCGGCGTTCACCCGTTCCTGCTGTCGTCGCTGGTCAAGATCGGCCTCGGCGCCGTGCTCGCCGTCCTGATCGCGCGCTCGCCGCTGAAGCTGCGGCGCTAAAGTCAAAAACGACACCGCTGAAAATGAAAAGCCGGAGCGAAAGCTCCGGCTTTTTTTATCGGCCGTGTCGAAACGATCATGCTCCCTCTGGCGCTGCCGGCAAGGCGAAATCCCGTCGATCCGTTGCGGGATGGCACATTCGTAATTCAGACGCTGCGAAGGCCGTCATTATTCGGAAATCAGATAATGCTCATTCAGCCTTAGAATTTTTCAGGGCTTAACGCTCTCTATACCGTCCCGCCGACCGCCGTTTAGCGGTCGCGCGTAGGGGTGGTGGAAGACGTGCAAGTTTATAAGAAGAGCGGCGCGAACATTCGCAGCCGCGCGCCATCTGCAACACATTCCCTGAACCGCCTGCACGCGGCGTTGCTGGCCTCGACCATGATTGTCGGCGCGCCGGCTCTGTCAGAAGCCGCCGATATCCAGACCCTCGGCTCGCTTGGCGGCAGTGCGGTCTTCCTCGGGTCGAACCCCATTTCGGCGGACGGCACCGTGGTCGTCGGCGCCAGCAACATCACCGGAAACACCGCGCGCCACGCCTTCCGCTGGAGTGGCGGCGTGATGACCGACATCGGCACCCTACCGGGCGGCGGCACCTATAGTCGCGCCTATGGCGTGTCGGGCGATGGCAATGTGGTTGTCGGCGAGGCCTCGATCGCGGGGGACGCCATCAACCATGCCTTCAGCTGGACCGCCGGCGGCGGCATGATCGACCTCGGTACGCTCGGCGGCAGCAACAGCTTGGCCTATGCCGCTTCCGCCAATGGCTCCGTCATCGTCGGCCGGAGCGAGATCACCGGCAATACGAACACGCGCGCCTTCCGCTGGAGCGGCGGCGTGATGACCGATCTCGGCACGCTCGCCGGCCATACCGATAGTGAAGCCGTCGGCGTCTCCGCTGATGGCAGTGTCGTGGCAGGCAACTCGTCAGATCCAGCCATGGGCACGTCCATTGCCTTCCGCTGGGTCGGCGGCGTCATGACCGGTCTCGGCACGCTCGGCGGCGTCACTTCCACTGCTGCCGCGCTGTCAGCGGACGGCTCCACGGTGGTCGGAGTGGCCGACAATAGCGTTTCCGGCCACGCCTTTCGCTGGAACAGCGGCGTGATGACCGATCTTGGAACGCTTGGCGGCATCCAAAGCAACGCCAACGCTGTTTCGGCCAATGGCGCCGTCGTGGTTGGTTCTGCCGAGGACGCGGGCTTCGTGACACGGGCCTTCCGCTGGACCGCGGCGACCGGAATGCAATCCGTGGAGAGCCTGCTGGCCACCGCCGGTGTCAGTTTGGCGCCGGGCCGTTACCTTCAAAACGCGAATGGCGTCTCGGCCGACGGCTCGGTCATCGTCGGCAAGTACGATAACGGCCCTTTGTATATTGCCCGTCTGTCGTCATCCGCCACTGGCATCATCACCACCGACGAAGCCGCGCGCTCCTTCGCCAGCCTCGGCGCACTCGGCCAGACCGGCAATGCCGCGATCAGCTCCAGCCTCGGCACCATGAGCCAGTACGCCACGCAGACGCAAAACGGCGGCAGCAATCCCAATGCGCAATTCTCGGTGTTCGCGACCGGCGGCTACGACACCGACCCGACCGCGTCGGGCTCGCTCGGCCTGACCATGAAGCTGGGCAATAACATCATCGCCGGCGCGATGCTGGAGGCCGATCATATCAAAACCAACATGGCGACGAACGGCGGCGCCAAGATGAATGGCGGCGGCGGCGGCCTGTTCATCGCCGCCATGCCGGACACTGGCCTGCAATGGCTGGCCTCCGCCAGCGTGCTGACGATCAAAGGCGACATCACGCGCGGCTATCTCAACGGCAATGCGCCGGCATCCTCGACCGGCAGCACCCGGGGCAACGGCTTCGGCGCATTGGCGCGCATCGGCTGGGCCTTCGACGCGATGAAGGGCGTCAAGATCACGCCCTTCGCGTCCTACACACTGACCAGCATCAAGTTCAACGGCTACACCGAAACCGACGGCGTGTTCGCGGCGCAGATCGACGACTTCACCGATCGCGCGCAGACGTCACGGCTCGGCGCCGATGCGCGCTACACTTTCGCGCCCGGCCAATGGCTGTGGGGCGGCCTGACCTGGGCGCATCGCGTCGATGGCGGCAAGACGGCGGACGTCTCCGGCACGCTGATCGGCCTGTTTCCCATCGGCACGACCGGCGTCGCCTTCGCCAAGGACTGGGCCGAAGCGACGGCCGGCATTCGTCTGCCGCTCGGCACAGCAGGCAGCGCGGTGACGGCATCGGTGACGGCATCGATCCCCAGCCATCAGGCGACAACCTACATGGCCCGCATCGGCCTGTCGCAGAGCTTCTAGCGCCGTTTGCCTGCGATTTGCGGGCTCGATAAGGTCGCCCGGAAGAGCTGATGCTCGCCCGGGACATCGATTCATCCGCAATGGCCGTCAATCTCAAGAAGCTCGACCTGAACCTGCTCGTCATCTTTGAAGCGGTTTATTCGACGCAGAACATCAGCCAGGCCGCCACCCGCCTCGCCATGAGCCAGCCCGCCGTGTCCAACTCGCTGGCGCGGTTGCGCGAGATGCTCGAGGACCCGCTGTTCGTGCGCGCGCCGGGCGGCGTCGAGCCGACGGTGCGGGCGCGCGAATTGATTGTCCCGATCCGCGAAGCGCTTGGTTTGATCGACCGCCAGATCGCCCCGGCGGGCGACATCGATCTGGCGACCTACAAACGCAATTTCCGCATCATCATCAGCGACAATCTCGAAGTGCTCATGATGCCCGCCATCGCGCGCACCCTGGCGGCGGATGCGCCGGGCATCAGCATCGAATGCGTGCAGGGCGATCGCAATTTCGCCGAGGAAGTGCGATCCGGCAAAATCGATCTGGCCTGCTTTCCGTTTCCCATCGACACGACCGACATCGTCACCAAGGCGATCTGTCCACTCGATGTCGTCGTTGTCAGCCGGCGCAATCATCCGGGCATCAATGGCGTTCTCGATCTCGAAACATTCTGCCGCATGCCGCAGATTGCACTCGGCCGCGAGCTGCGCGGTCTGACGAATATCGACAAGGCACTGGTCGCCAAGGGGATGGAGCGGCGAATTGCCTACATGGCCGCCAAGCTCTGGTCGATCCCACCGCTGGTCGAGCGGACCGATCTGATCGGCATGCTGCCGCGCCGCTTTGTCGAGGCCATCGCCGACAACTACCGGCTCGATATCCACGAAGTGCCGACCGGCCTCGAAGAGCAGCACGCCTACATGATGTGGCACACCAACAGCGAGCACGACGCCGGCCATCGCTGGCTGCGCGAATCGATGCTGCGGGCCACCTTATTGAACTGATCCTGGCGACGCGGCGAGCCGCTGGCCCGCTATGATGAAATGAATGCCGCCCCACAGCCCGATGATGTGCAGCGCGGCCAGTGAATGGCCGAGTGAACTCGACGTTGCGGCGAACAGCCATTCGCTCATCATGCCGACCGTCAACGGCCCGATGCCAAGACCGATCAGGTTGATCGTCATCAGGAAGATCGCCGACACCGCCGGGCGCAATGGCGGCGCGGTGCGGTTGTGCAGGACCGAAATGGAGGGCCCGAGATAGAGCGTGCCGACCATGGCAGGAAGCACGAACGCGGACAGCGCAATGGCTGTGTTACTGCTGAGATAGAATAACATGACCAGTGGTTTGGTCACGATATAGGCGATGCCGACGATCCAGAGCGACAAACGGATATCCTTGCGGCGAAGCCGGTCGGACAACCTGCCGCCGGCAAAGGCACCGATAGCGCCGCCAATGCCGACGACCGTGGCCAGATAGACGCCGACCGTCGGCAACCCCATCCCGTGCGTGCGCACCAGATAAGACGGCGCCCAGGTCAGCGCCGCATAACCGACGGCCGCGGTGATGCTGGAGCCGATGATCGTGTGCCGCAGCGCGCTGTCGGAGAGCAGCGTGCGCGCCGCCTCACGCAGCAACGTCAATGTCGGCGCACTGCGCAACGCCGCGCTGCGCGCGTCGTCGCTGCGGGCCGGCTCGGACACCGTGAAGCGCATCAGCAGTGCAACGGCGAGCGTCAGCAGACCGGCGACAAAGAAGGCCGTGCGCCAGCCGTAGCGATGACCGATAAAAGCGCCGGCCAGGAAAGCAATGAAGATGCCGAGATTGATGCCGGCCGACCAGGCCGACATCGCACCGGCGCGTTCATGCGGTTGATACAGATCCGAGATGATGGAATGCGAGGCCGGCATCGCACCGGCTTCGCCGGCGCCGGTGCCGATGCGCGTCAGCAGCAGTTGCCAGTACGACTGCGCGACGCCGAACAGGAAGGTGGTGGCGCCCCAGATGACGGCGGCAGCGGCGATCAGATTGCGCCGGCTGTGCTTCACGGCCCAGAGCGCTGCGGGAATGCTGAGCGCCGCGTAGATCGCAGCGAAGGCCAGGCCCGACAAAAGACCGAGCTGCACATCGGAGAGGGTGAATTCCTGCCGGATCGGCTCGAGCAGGATCGACATCAGTTGCCGATCGAGCTGGTTGAGCGTGGACAACGCAACCAGCACGCCGAGCACGTAGCCGCGCCGGTTCATGACGCTCATGCGCGCCGTCGACCCAGCGAAGCAAGACAACGATTTGAGATCAAAAGGCTCATGCTAACTTACTGTAGCATCGAGCGAAACTGGAGCGGGCGAAGGGATTCGAACCCTCGACCCCGACCTTGGCAAGGTCGTGCTCTACCCCTGAGCTACACCCGCATCCGGCAGTACATTGGCCGATCAAGACTTTATCGGCCGCCAAGGGGGGCTCTATGCCAAATGCGGCGGGGCTTTGCAATGGGGGAATTCCCGGCATTAATGGCCGCCCGGCGCCGGGAACCCCGCCGTGCCCTGAAGCTCCGAAAGTCCCGCAATGCCCACGACCCCTGACCAGCTTTTCGCCTTTCTCGACAGCCTTGGCCTCGCCCACCCGACCGTGACCCACCCGCCTTTGTTCACGGTCGAGCAGAGCCAGTCGCTGCGCGGCAAAATCCCCGGCGGCCACACCAAAAACCTGTTCCTGCGCGACAAAAAGCAGGCGGTTTACCTGGTCACCGCGCTGGAAGACGCCGAAATCGACCTCAAAGGCTTGCACCGGGTGCTTGGCGCCTCGGGACGGTTCTCGTTCGGCTCGTCCGACCTGCTGCTGGAGCTGCTGGGCGTGACGCCCGGCTCGGTGACACCCTTCGGCGTCATCAACGACCGCGAGGCCCGCGTTACCGTCGTGCTGGACGCCCCGCTGATGGAGCACGCCATCATCAACGCCCATCCGCTGACCAACACCATGACCACGTCGATGGCCCGCGACGACCTCGTCAAATTCCTCGAGGCCACCGGCCACGCCCCGCGAATCGAGCGCGTATCCGGCCTGACGCCTGAGGCCGGCTGACCGCCGGAATTGCCATTTCGCCGGCCCCTCCCCATCTATTTCCGGTGTTCAGAGGCGGCAAACCGGGGTAAAGCCGGAACCGTCGATCAAGGGGTTATAGAGACGATGCTGGGACTGGGCGGCGATACGACAGCGGCGGCGGCCGGTGACCTGATCAAGGACACCACGACGCAAACCTTCATGAAGGATGTCATCGAGGCGTCCAAGGCGCAGCCGGTGCTGGTCGATTTCTGGGCCCCCTGGTGCGGCCCCTGCAAACAGCTCACGCCCGTGCTCGAGAAGGCCGTCAAGGCGGCCAAGGGCAAGGTCAAGCTGGTCAAGATGGACATCGACAAGAACCCGGAAATTCCGGGCCAGATGGGCATCCAGTCGATCCCGGCCGTTGTTGCCTTCGCCAATGGCCAGCCGGTCGACGGCTTCATGGGCGCGCTGCCGGAGTCGCAAGTGATGGCGTTCCTCGAGCGCCTGACCAAAGGCAAGATCGAAGACGAAGGCGCCAATCTGCTCGAAGCCGCTGACGCCGCGCTCGCTGACGGCGACGCCGCCGCGGCCGCCGACATTTATGCGCAACTGCTCAAGGAAGACTCGTCGAACATCGTGGCGCTCGCCGGGCTGGCGCGCTGCTACGTCGCGACCGGCAATTTCGATCAGGCCAAGAAGACGCTGGCCATGATCCCCGAGGCGAAACATAACGACGCTGCGGTCGCCGCGGCGCGCGCCGCGCTCGATCTCGCCATGCAGGCGGAAGCCGCCGGCCCGCTCGACGATCTGCAGAAAAAAGTGGAGGCCGATCCGCTCGATCATCAGGCCCGCGCCGATCTCGCCGCCGCGCTCAACGCCGCCGGCCAGCGCATGGAAGCGGCCGATCATCTGCTCGCCATCGTCAGGAAAGATCGCAAGTGGAACGAGGACGGCGCGCGCAAGCAGCTCGTGCAGTTCTTCGAAGCCTGGGGCGCCACCGATCCGGCGACGCTCGAAGGCCGCAAGAAACTGTCGTCCATTCTGTTTTCGTAAGCCGTGCGCGGTGAACACGCCGTGCTTTCCAACCCCGAGGCATGCCGAGGACGCTCCATGCCGATGAACCCGCGATATCGCAGCCCGGTGGATTTGCCAGGCGTCATTCCGGTGTTCCCACTGGCGGGCGCGCTGCTGCTGCCGCGCGGCCAGTTGCCGCTGAACATTTTCGAGCCGCGTTATCTCGCGATGATCGACGACGCGCTGCGTGACGGCCATCGCCTCATCGGCATGATCCAGCCGGACGGCGTCACCGAATCGCCGCGGCTCAAGCCCGCGCTGTTCAAGGTCGGCTGCGTCGGCCGCATCACCCAGCTCGCCGAAAGCGGCGACGGCCGCTACATCATCGAGCTCACCGGCGTGGCACGCTTCCGCATCGAGGAAGAGCTCACCGTCAACACCGACTACCGGCAATGCCGGGTCACCTATGCGCCGTTTGCCGATGACTTCGTCGCGCGCAAGGGCGAGGATGCCGTGGACCGCGAAGCGCTGCTGCGCGCGCTCACCGACTTCATGACCGCCAACGACATGACCGCCGACTGGGACGACATCAAGCAGGCGCCCACCGAGGCGCTGGTCAACGGGCTGTCGATGATGTCGCCTTACGGCGCGCCGGAAAAGCAGGCGCTGCTGGAAGCGCCCGACCTCAAGACCCGCGCCGAGCTGCTGGTCGCCATTACGGAAATCGAACTCGCCAAGGGTAACGTCGAAGGCGAGCCGCCGCTGCAGTAGCAAACTGTGAGAGCCATCGCATGACCACAACTTCCGTTCCCGAACGACCCGCGCACAGCGTCGATCCGAAGCTGCTGGAAATCCTGGTCTGCCCGCTGACCAAAACCACGCTGGAATACGACGCCGGCAAGCAGGAACTGATCTCGCGCCAGGCCAAGCTCGCTTATCCGATCCGCGACGGCATTCCGATCATGCTGCCGGAAGAAGCGCGACGGCTGGATTGAGTTGCCGCGCCGCGCGTGATCGCGCGGCCTGACAAAAATCGTTCTAGGGAGAAAACGGATGCTCAAAATCTGGGGCCGCAAGACGTCGTCGAACGTGCAGAAGGTCATGTGGGCGGTCGGCGAACTCGGTCTTGCCCATGAGCGCATCGATGTCGGCGGCGCCTTCGGGAAGACCCGCGAGCCGCCTTATTCCGACATGAATCCGAACGCGACGGTACCGACACTCGAAGAGCCGGACGGGTTCACGCTCTGGGAATCCAATACGATCTGCCGCTATCTCGGCGCCAAGTACGACAAGGCCAACGTGCTGGAGCCTCAGGGCATCAAGCAGCGCGCCCGCGCCAGCCAGTGGATGGACTGGCAGCTCTCGGTCATCGGGCCGAACATCACGCCGGTGTTCTGGGGCCTGATCCGCACACCGCCGGAACAGCGCGACATGGCGCTCATCAAGACGATGACCGAAAAGACCGTCGCCAACATGCAGACGCTCGACGCGCAGCTGGCCAAAACCGCCTACGTCGCGGGCGACATGTTCTCTTACGGCGACATTCCCGTCGGCATCATGTGCTACCGCTATGTGCAACTGGTGCCGGAGCGTCCGGCAACGCCGAACCTCGATCGCTGGTATGCTGCGATCTCGTCACGGCAGGCGTTCAAGGATCACGTCGGCGCGGTGCCGCTGAGCTGACGAACTTCCAATCTTCTGGATACAGCGTTAGGGTTTGGGCAACCGACCGTCAGGCACGGCACCATGTTGCGTAGGCACTTCTTGTCGGGAGCATTGGCCGCGGGTGCCGGGGTTGTCCTTGACCCGGTCAACGCCGACGCCGCTTCTCCGACCTACGAGGAAGCCGTCGAACGGACCTGGGGTCCTATTCGAACCGGTCGCGAGCGATTCGAACTGGTGCGCTTCGCGACCTTGGCCGCCAACAGTCACAATACACAACCGTGGACGTTTTCGGTTGCGGAAGACCGCATCACGATACGCCCCGATTTCGCGCGGCGTTGTCCCGCCGTCGATCCGGACAATCATCACCTCTTCGTCAGTCTAGGCTGTGCCGCCGAGAATCTGGTGCACGCCGCAGAAGCGATGGGGCTGCGTGCGGAACCCGATTTCGCCGGAGACAGCATCGTCGTTCGGCTCGCCGGCGGAACGGCGAAACGATCGCCGCTGTTTTCGGCCATAACGGAACGGCAGTGTACCCGCGCCAATTATGACGGCAAGCCTGTCGACAACGAGGCGCTTCGCCTGCTCGAACGAGCGTGTGTCGAGCCCGGCGTGTCCGCCATTGCATTGACCGACTGCGCGCGAATGAAGGTCGTTGGCGATTACGTCGAGCAGGGCAATTCGGCGCAGATGCGCGACAAGGCCTTCATGACCGAGTTGACCGACTGGTTGCGTTTCAGCAAGGCCGACGCCGTCGCGCATATGGATGGCTTGTTTTCGGCAGCCTCGGGCAACCCGGTTCTGCCGGCCTGGCTGGCGCGTGCGTTGTTGAGATTCGTCTTCACGGAGTCGGGCGAGAACAAGAAGTATCGCGAACAAATTGCAAGCTCTGCCGGCATCCTGGTGCTTTCAACCGACGCCAATGATCGCCGTAACTGGATCGCGGCAGGACGCGCGTGTCAGCGCTTCGCCTTGCAGGCGACGGCGCTGGGGCTGAAATATGCGTTCATCAATCAGCCCGTTGAAGTCCCCGAACTGCGACCGCAATTCGCCGCCTATCTTGGCCTTGGCGTACGCAGGCCAGATCTCGTGCTGCGATTTGGCTATGGGCCGTCCTTGCCGAGGTCTTTGCGCCGACCACCCGAGCAGGTGATTGCCTAGCCGGCGGACCGCGCTAAACCATCTCGCCCTTCATCAGCTTCGGCACATCGCCGGTGACGCCGGCGGCCTCGCGGATGAAGGTATGCTTGAGCGCCGGCATGCGCTCAACCAGGCCGAGACCGATGTCGCGTATCAGCCGCAGCGCGTCGGAGTGATTGGAGAACAGCCGGTTGAGCCCGTCGGTCGCGACGCTCATGGTCATCGTGTCGAAGCGGCGCCAGCGCTGATAGCGCTCCAGCACCTGTGGTCCGCCAATATCGAGACCGAGCCGCGCCGCATCCGCGACTGACTCCGCCAGCGCCGCAACATCGCGCAGCCCCATATTGAGACCCTGCCCGGCGATCGGATGGATGACATGCGCCGCATCGCCAATCAGCGCCAGACGTTCGGCGATGAAGGAGCGCGCATTGTAAAGCCCGAGCGGATAGGCGCGGCGCGGACCGGCAAGCTTCAGCTCGCCGAGATGCAGGCCGAAACGCTTTTCCAGTTCGGCGAGGAATTCGTCGTCCGGCAACGCAACGAGACGTTCGGCGTCGCGCGTTCGCTCCGTCCATACGATCGACACCCGGTTGCCGGTGAGCGGCAGGATCGCGAACGGCCCGGCCGGCAGAAAATGTTCTTCGGCGCAGCCATGATGCGGACGTTCGTGCTCGATCGTGGTGACGATGCCGGACTGATTGTAGCTCCAGCCGTGCGTCGCAATGCCGGCCTGCTCGCGGATCGCAGAGCGCGCGCCATCGGCGCCGACCAGAAGACGCGCTTCGATCACGCCGCCGTCGGCAAAGGTCACGCTGACCGCTTTCGCGGTTGTCTCATAATGACGCACCGCGGTTGTTCGCAGATCGACGCCGATATCGCGGGCGCGCGCCACCAGCGCATCGATGAGATAGCGGTTTTCAACCATATGGGCGAAAGGCTCGCCCTCCTCGACTTCGCCGCCGAAGGTCAGGAAGGTCGGCCGCACCGCGTCATCGAGCTTTGAGTCGGTGACCACCATGTCGAGGATCGGCTGCGCCGTCGGCGCGACCGCGTCCCAGACGTCGATGGCTTCGAACAAACGGCGGGCGGCCGCGGCAATCGCGGTGGAGCGTGGATCCTTGGACGGCGTTTGCGCCAGCGCCGGATCGGCGACCGTAACCGTGAAACGATCGCCAAGCGCCTGGCGCAGCGCAATCGCCAGCGCCAGACCGGCGAATCCGGCGCCGCCGACGACCATATTGACCCGCTTTGTTGGCTTGCCCGGCTCAGTCATGGGAGTTCCTTGTCAAACGTGCCGCAGCATAGCACGTTGCCGGGCAGTATGACCTGCCGGGATCGCAGCCCATGACGTCCGCCGTCGCCGACCTCCTCACGATTCTCGACCTCGAATTCCTCGACGTGAACCTGTTTCGCGGCAACTCGCCGCAGGTTGGCTGGCAACGGGTTTACGGCGGCCAGGTGATCGGCCAGGCGCTGGTTGCCGCCATCCGCACCGTCGATCCGGGGCGCTCGCCGCATTCCCTGCACGCCTATTTCCTGCTGCCGGGCGATCCCAAGGTGCCGATCATTTACGATGTCGATCGCATGCGCGACGGCAAGAGCTTCACCACGCGGCGCGTCACCGCCCGCCAGCACGGCCATCCGATCTACTCCATGCTGGTTTCGTTTCATGCCGACGAACCGGACCAGCTATCGCACCAGGCAAAGATGCCGGACGTGCCGCAGCCGGACAAACTGCCCAGCGAGACGGAAGTGCGCAAGAACGTGCTGCCGACCATGCCCGATCCGGTGCGGCGCTACTACGAACGCGAACGGCCGATCGAGCTGCGCCCTGTCGAGTACGAGCGCTATCTCGGCAAGAAGATTCCCGACGGCCGCTTCAATGTCTGGTTCAAGGCCACCGACAGGCTGCCGGACGATCTCGCGATTCATCAATGTGTGCTGGCTTATTCGTCCGATATGGGCCTGCTCGACACCTCGCTGGTGCCGCATGGCCGCACGCTGTTCGAAAAGGAATTCATGGCGGCGAGCCTCGATCATGCGCTGTGGCTACATCGCCCGTTCCGCGCCGACGAGTGGCTGCTCTATTCGCAGGATTCGCCGAACCTGAACGGTGCGCGTGGCTTCTCGCGCGGCCTCATTTTCACGCAGGACGGCACGCTTGTCGCGTCGGTTGCGCAGGAAGGCCTGGTGCGGCTGCGGCGTCAGCCGTAACCCGCAGCGGGGCTATACGGCTTGCCGCAGAGTGCTACTATTTCAAAGCCGGTGCGCCGGAATTGAGGAGCCAGTGCCATGAAACTCGTGACCGCGATCATCAAGCCGTTCAAGCTCGACGCCGTGCGCGAAGCCCTCAACGCCATCGGCGTTCACGGCATGACCGTCACCGAAGTGAAGGGCTATGGCCGGCAGAAGGGCCACAAGGAAATCTACCGGGGCGCCGAATATGCGGTGAGCTTCCTGCCGAAGCTCCGGGTCGAAATCGGGGTCGCGAGCGACCGGACCGAACAGGTGGTCGAGGCGCTGGCGGGCGCGGCGCGCACCGGGGAAATCGGCGACGGCAAGATCTTCGTCGTGCCGATTGATCAGGCGGTCCGCATCCGCACCGGCGAGGTCGACGCCGACGCCCTTTAGGCCGAACGGCGGTATCGAAGTAACGCCTGCGACACTGACTATTTTTTGTGCAGCGGTGCTCAGTCTTGATGCCACAATAGGCTGTGGCCCTAGCGGGTCAGATTAGACGACTCCAGTTTTTGAAATTATATTAGTATTTTCAATAATTTACGACATGCCTGCGCAACTGGCACGCGGTTTGATTCTCTATGTTCGGTCATGCCTGCGAAGCGTGCTTCGTGCGGCCCGGCTCAGTGAAACGGCCCGCACTGCGTGAAGTTCAAAACGGGCTCAAGCGGGGATCGAATCCATGAAAATCGTCATGGCCATTATCAAGCCTTTCAAGCTCGACGAGGTTCGCGACGCTCTGACGTCGATCGGCGTCCAGGGTCTCACCGTCACCGAGGTGAAGGGCTACGGCCGGCAAAAGGGCCACACGGAAATCTATCGTGGGGCTGAATACGCGGTGAGCTTCCTCCCGAAGGTGAAGGTGGAGGTCGCGGTCGCTTCGAACCAGGTCGACAAAGTCATCGGCGCCATTACCGGCGCGGCCAAGACCGGACAGATCGGCGACGGAAAGATTTTCGTCTTCGGGCTGGACAGCGCCGTCCGCATTCGCACCGGCGAAACCGACGCGGCGGCTCTCTAACCACCCGCACAAACATCACCGATAGGAGTTAAGACCATGACGTTGAAGAAGATCTCCAGTGCGGGGCTGCTTGGGCTCGCCGCACTGACGGCCGGCCTGATCGTAGCCGACGGCGCCTTCGCGCAGACCGCTGCGCCGGCTGCCGCTGCTGCGCCGGCCGCTGCCGCCGCGCCCAAACTCGACACCGGCGACACTGCGTGGATGCTGACCTCGACCGCGCTGGTGCTGATGATGACCATCCCCGGCCTCGCGCTGTTCTACGGCGGCATGGTCCGCAAGAAGAACGTGCTGTCGGTCATCACCGCCTGCTTCGCCATCACCTGCCTGGTGTCGATCCTCTGGCTGATCTACGGCTACTCGCTCGCTTTCACCGAAAGCAGCATGAACGCCTATATCGGTGGCCTGTCGAAGGCGTTCTTCGCCGGCGTCACCAACGACACCGTGAACTCGCTGGCCGCGACGATTCCGGAGTGGGTGTTCATCACCTTCCAGATGACCTTCGCGATCATCACCCCGGCTCTGATCATCGGCGCCTTCGTCGAGCGCATCAAGTTCTCGGCGCTGCTGTGGTTCATCGGTCTGTGGCTCACCTTCGTGTATCTGCCGGTCGCGCACTGGGTCTGGGGCGGCGGCTTCCTCGGTACGGCTGGCGTGCTCGACTTTGCCGGCGGCACCGTGGTGCACATCAACGCCGGTATCGCGGGCCTCGTCGGCTGCATCATTGTCGGCAAGCGCAAGGGCTACGGTCACGTCGCCATGGCGCCGCATAACCTGACGCTGTCCATGATCGGCGCCTCCCTCCTCTGGGTCGGCTGGTTCGGCTTCAACGCCGGTTCGGCCGTCGCCTCGAACGCGCTCGCCGGCGCCGCCATGATCAACACCCAGGTTGCCACCGCCGCTGCGGCGCTGGCCTGGATGTTTGCTGAATGGATTGTCGCCAAGAAGCCGAGCCTGCTCGGCATCATCTCGGGCGCCGTTGCGGGCCTCGTCGCCATTACTCCGGCGGCCGGTTTCGTCAACCCGACCGGTGGCTTCATCATCGGCATCCTCGCCGGCGTGGTCTGCTACATCGCCTCGGTGCATGTGAAGAAGGCGCTGGGCTACGACGACTCGCTCGACGTGTTCGGCGTTCACGGCGTCGGCGGCATCCTCGGCGCGATCCTCACCGGCGTGTTCGCCGATGCTGCGATCAACCCGCTCGGCAAGGACGCCAGCGTCGCGACCCAGTTCTACGGCGTCGCCGTCACCATCATCTACACGGCGATCGTCACGGCGATCATCATGTACGTGATCAAGGCGGTGATCGGGCTGCGTCCGACGGAAGCGCAGGAAGAGGAAGGCCTCGACATCACCCTGCACGGCGAAACGGTGCAGTAAGAAACACGCGGCGGCACGGACCTCGCGTTCGTGCTGCCGCCGATCCAGCGGTAGGGGCGGAAACCCGGCACTGTCCCTTCCGTCGAGGCCCTCGGTTCGCAAGAGCCGGGGGCCTCTCTCTTTTCCGGGTATGCTTTGAGACTGCCGCGCTACAGCGGCTTGGCGCCTGCGGCGGCGACCGCGAAGGACTGCGTGTTGAGCCGGATCGCGGCATTGGCCACGCCGTCGCCGCGATAACTGTCACGCGCGACGAGCTCAAAGAAGAAGCCGCCTTCCATCGTCGCCGTGCAAGCCTGAAATAGGCGCCCTTGGCGTCAATATCGTAAAGGATGTCAGCGCCTTCAGCGCTGCGATGTCCGCTTCCGACAGATCGCTGCGCGAGGCGAGGTCGTCATAGTAGTTTCTGACAGTTCGACGGCCCGAACCAATGGGGGCCGATGCGCCCGGCCCCTCGCGCTGCCGCCCGCCCGCCGCCTTACCTGCGCGCTTCGACGCGCCGTTGCGGCTCTTCGCGCGCGGCGCGAATCGCCGCCAGGCCCAGACTGTCGGCAAGGTGCAGGCGATCATATTCCGACCACACCTGCGTCAACCAGTGGCGGACGTAACCGCGAAGAACGAAGGAATAGTCCGCAGCTTCACCGTCAGCCGTCCGATCGGCGATAAACTGTGAATAGGGCACATGCGCGAGCTCGACGTTTTCACACGCCAACTCGTTGAGCTTGGGTATGACGATTTCCTTGGCGCCATTGAGCGCGCTGAAATAACGGCTGTAGGTCTCAGGCTGCCACTCGAAGAACTTGGTGTCGTTGATGAAATTCTTGACGAGAATGTAATTGACGTTGCCAAGCGCCTTTCCAGTGTCCGAAATCTCGTCCAGCGACCCGATGGTCGGACCGAGAATATGAAGCACGACGAGATTGAAATGACCGCGGTTGGCGAACTCGAGAAAGCCGACATCCTGGAGCGTTTCCAGCATCTTCGACAGCAAACCCGCGCGCACGTCGATGACGGTCACTTCATTCGACGGGCGCTCGCCCTCGTCGAATATCTTGATCTGGTTGTGAACCTGCGTGACGTCGACAACGTCCGTCAATTGCGGATAGAACCGCTTTAGCGCGCCGCGCGGCCATTCGGTGTCGAATGCCCGCACCGAAAGGCCGTTCTTGGCCAGGTAGTCGACAAAGGTTCGCGTGACGGTCGTCTTCCCGACTCCACCTTTATCTGCGCCAATCAGGACGAAAGCTGGTCTACTCATGATTCTGGTGGTGTCCGGTGTACAGGCACTCGTGGTCGCCGCCGGGCTGCTTCGCCCGGTATCAGCACCGCACGCTTACGATCGGGACGCCTCTTTCTTTTCCATTTGATTTTGCAGCTCGACAACGAGCCTCATCAGCCGCTCGCGCGCGTGAACATCGAGGAGCACCCTGGTGTTGCTCAACCCCTCAATCAGCCGCCCGTAAGCGCCGTTGAACGGCTCAGCATTGTCGACGGAGCGGGCAGCGGCCCTGACATTGCTTGTTGTTTTCATGAGCTGGCTCTCCAACGCTGATTCGGCTGTTGCGATTGTTAACCAGACACCCGGCACGAAATGAGCGAGCCTGCCTATGCCATGCTTGCCTATCCAAGCTGCTGCGCGCAGACGATGGCCGGATGCGAATGGTCAGGCTTGAGAAAGCCGCAACGCGTCCACGAATTTGAGAAACTTCATGTCTTCGGTCGCCACGTAGCCGGACGGATATCTTGCGACCAGCCCCTTGTACTCAAGGTTCTGCAGGCGCCGGCGCACCGTTTCTCTCGAGATTCCGAGATACGAGGCAACGGAGTTGATATTCGCCGGCTGCAGCGTTATCGATCCGGGGCGGACATAGGATGCGTTGATCAGGCAGCACGCCAACACGATCATGACGTCGACAAAGTCGCAGGAATGCGCACTTTTGATCGCGCAAAGGCGACGGAAGAACTCGGTTAGTTCGGCGACGTTCCGAGAGATGCCTTCAATGTCGGGCGGAGGATACGCGGCGCTCCTGACGGTTTGAGGCACATCCCTCTGTTTGAGCGTAGACGCCCAGAAGTCGTTCTTCCGAAGCACGATTGAGTCCTCTCATTTACATCTCTCTGCTCGGCTTGATTCGGCGAGAGAATGTTCATGAGCAGTTAGCCTCTAATTTCTTCGGTCATCAAAAAAGACGAGTTCGCTTTCAGAGCTATAACCTACCAAAATGACAGCAAAAATCTTCCGCGCGTTTGATACTCCATTGCAAACTCGGGAAATTCCAAAAAACAGACGCAATCACTTTAACTAATTCCATTCACTTTGATCTATTTCTGGGGTGGCGCACCCGTCGGTTGAGTGGCTATCTGGTATTTATATACAGCCGCTTCCAAGGACGGATTTAACTATGCTTCTGCTGACCCGGCCGTCAGAAGAAACAATCGTCTCAGGAAAAACTCTTACTCCACAGAGAGATGGCGTAGTTTTGCTGGTCGAAGACGACCGCGATTTTGTGTCCGAACTACGTCCCGCTCTCGAAGCTGAGAACTTAAATATTAAGGTTGCCGAGACGGCGGAAGACGCACTCGCCATTTTGGAAGTGGACAGGCAAATCGATATCGTCATTACCGATATCATGCTGCCGACAATGAGCGGCCTCGAGCTGCTCAAGCGCGTCAAGACGCTGCGCCGCGAACGCAAGATCATCGGCATCATCCTGACGGCTCATGCGTCTATCGATTACGCGGTAACGGCACTGCGTCAGAACGCCGTCGACTTTCTGCAAAAGCCAATTCACTTCGACGAACTGATGGAAGCGATCGATCGCGCCAGGGCGAATCTGCGCAGTGTCGCCAAAGCCAATTCGGCGGAGATCGCTCCTGACGTCGCCAGCCTGCTCAGTTTCGCCTCGACCTTGCGCGAAAGCCGTGAAGTGATCGGCCTGGGCGGAATCTCGGAGTGCGCCTGGCAAATGCTGATCTATGCCGCGCTGTGCCAGCAGCGCGGCCAGAAAATTACCGTCACTGCGCTATGCGCCGCCAGCGGAGCCCCGATACCGACCGCGTTGCGCCATCTGTCCGGCCTTGAGAAACGCGAACTGATCTTGCGCCACCCTGATCCCGATGATCGCAGATGCATCATCGTCTCGATCAGCAAGGTCGGTACTGACTATCTCCAGCGGGCAATGCGCCGCTGGGTCGAGCGCTCGAAGCGCCTCCTTTAGCCCCCGCAAACGGACACTAAGCGCAAGAGCGCCGGATCCAGGGGGCGCAGAATTTTTCGTCAGGCAATGCTTAAATTCGAAATTGGACGTTTCGGCCCCTGGAGACTCCCTCGCCTGGAGGCATGGTGGCCGGTGCTCCTGGGGCTCGCGACCCTGGTTGTGCTCATTTTCGGCATTAACGAAATCGACAGGCGTGTTCGCGAGAGCGCAACAACCGACGCGCGAGCCAGGGCTGGACTAGCCGCCACACTCCTGACCTCGGCCATCGACGACGCAACCGCTACCGCCTCCACAACGATTGCCGTCGCAGATGCCGCCCTCCGGGACATTGATGACCCCGCCGAAATACATCGCATTCTTGAGAAATTGCCCCTAGCGGACGGGGTTTTGAAGATCACGGCGGCCGACGCCTCCGGCCGGCCCGTGGCGAGCAACCGCGACATACGGGCATCCGCCGGATTGAGAAAACCTATTCCTTTGATCGTAAATGCATATTTTGACGGGATTTACCTAAGTCATTCCGAAAAAAACCCGGTCTCGGGAATAGAAACAATCAAGTTTATTAGAGGATTCCGCTTCCCCGACGGCACAACACGTCGTATTTATACGGTTTCCTACTCGCTCGAACGCGTGTTGCGGCTGTTCGATGCGATTGCACTTACCCCCAAGTCCATAAATGTCATCGGAAACGACGGCCGGTTGCGCATTGCTGTTCAGCGAGACAGCCAAGGATCGATCCGCCATCTGTCGGACGACGTCGTTCTGGCCTCGCCGATCCGGCGCAACTCCGATGAGACGGCGCAATCCCGTGTGCCTTCCGTCCATGTCGACGACAGGATCCGGCGCGCTTTTGCCAGTTCCCCGTCGAGACATTATGGGCTTTCAGTTGTTGTTGACCTGGATCTCAATGAGAAATCGGGCAATTACAAAGATATGCGGAACGGCATGCTCGTCACGCTGATAATAACAATCTCGGCCCTGACTATTATTGGATTTGTCGCATACGTTCTGAGAGAACGGCATGTCAGAGCGCGCGCACTCGAAGCCTTGAGACGAAACGAGAGCGAAATACTGCGTTCCATCGCCAAACTCGACAACCTGGCGATCGCGACCGTGTCATTTGCCGGCAATTTCACGACCGTCGCCGGATCAAACTCCAACGAAATCTCCCGCTATATCGAAGAGAATTGGAGATCAATTCTCTCTCAAAACGAGAGCAACTCGGACGAGCCTTCGATTCATCGGTTTCAGGACGCGACGACGAATTCGTGGCGAGAAATTGCTGTTGTCACCAATCACGCCAGTGCACCGGAACAACGCGCGCAGAAAATTCTTCTGGCGCTCGACCTGACGCATATTCGCCAGAAAGCCAATAAGCTTTATCAACTGTCAAAACTGGCGGCGATCGGCGGCCTGTCGACCGCCATCGCTCACGAGATTCATCAGCCGCTCGGAACAATCTGGTTTGCGATACACAATGCGAGGCCGTTGCTGAAGAAGGGCGAAGTCTCGGCCGTCGAGCTCAAATTCGACCTGATCGAATCCCAGATCAAGAAAATCAAAAAATACGTCGACCATTTGCGCCAGTTCGGGCGGCCGTCGACTCAAATTGAGCCGCATCACGAAATCGACATCGTGCAGGTCGTCCAGGCCGCAACAGAACTGCTCGGCATCGAGAACGAGACTCACCCCTCGCCGATTTCCGTTCATGTGTGCCCGGAAGCCGGCCGATACTTCATATTGGGCGATCCGAACTCGCTGGAGCAGGTGATCATCAATCTGATTCAGAACGCGCGTTACTCGATCAAGCAAAAATGGGCATCCGAAGCACCCGAGCGCGGCAAGATCGAAATTATGATCAGCGCCGCCGGCACCGACAACATCATCCAGATTTCGGATAACGGCGGGGGCATCCCGCCGGAGATTCTCCCCCATATTTTCGAGCTGTTCTTCACGACGAAACCCATCGAAGACGGCACCGGCCTGGGTCTGGCCATCTCGCAAGATATCATTCGCGAGCTCGGCGGCGTCATTGCCGCGACGAACACGGACGAGGGCGCCATGTTCACAATCAAATTGCCCAAGAGCGACCTCACGCCGATCCTGCCCGCCTGAGCTCGGCGGGCGAAGACAATTCGGCCGTTGAGCAATGTGACGTTCGCACCCAACATGACATGTCACCCAGTTTGGGCGACCGCGCTCGTTATCGCGTTAATCATTGCCATACTCTTTTTCGACGAAAGAAGAGGACAGGGCCATGAGCGACATCAACAGATCTGCAGTGAACAAAAATTCGCTGGACGAGAACACCGCCTATATTGGTGAAGGCGTGGTACTCAAGGGCGAGATATCGGTTCCCGACACCATTTTGGTCGACGGGCGCGTCGAAGGTGAAGTCACCGCCAAGACCATCCGTGTCGGCGCCACCGGTTCGGTGGCCGGCACCGTCCGCGTGACCGAGGCGGAAATCAAAGGTCAGGTCTCCGAGAAGATCGAGGTCAAGCAGCTGCTCACTGTTCGGACTGGTGGCGTTGTGAATGGCGCTATCAGCTACGGCGAGATCGAGCTCGAAAGAGGATCGGTCATTTCGGGGGAATTCATCTCTTCTGAACATCGCGCGCCCAAGTCGCAACAGAAGATCGAGACTGCCCATACCAAAGTCGAGCGCATCAAGTTCCAGGTGCCCGGTGTCGCCGTCGTCTCCGCGATCGATACGCTGAAGGATGGCCAGGGCGATCAGAACTCCCAGCAAGAACGTAAGGTAACGGCCTGAGCGTGTCGCCTGACGGAGCGGACCGGTCGGTCACCGATCGGCCCGCTCTCTGCCCAGGCAGAGCTTCGGCCGACGAGAAATTTTCCGAACTCCTTGCCTCTCTCAGCAATGGTCAAGCGTAGTTGAGAGAGGCGCTTTTTTGCCGCTCAGAACAATGACATTGGCCGGACGAAAACTGGCGGATATCGAGATGTCGGCCATCATCGAGACGCTCGATCTGGTCGGCGGCAATCGCACGGCCGCGGCGGTCCAGCTCGGAATCTCCGTCCGCACAATCAGGAACAAGCTTCGCAAGTGCCGCGCACTCGGCTTGTTGCCGCAGTCACTTGATGTCGGTGCCGATCGGCGCGCCGGACGAACTGAAACTGAATTGCGCACCGCATCTCATCCTGCTCCGCAGCGGCTGTGATTATGCCGCGCGCCCCAAAATGTGCGCCTCTTTAAAAGCCGAAGAATTGCCGCAGCCCGACTTTAAATCGGCGCGTCTATTCTCCGGTCGTGTCATGGACGGGGGAGTCATCAGATGCAGCAGTTCAAATTCCATTACCGTATGAATGACAGCGTTGTGTCGGATGAGTCCGGCATTATGCTGTTGTCTCTGGAAGATGCGCACCGCTACGCAATTCGGCTGATCAGCAAAACCGTCAACCGCGCCAGGACGGCCGGCAACAGCCTCGACAATCTGCACGGCTGGTTCGTCGATGTGAGTGTTGGAGAAGCCGAGGACCGCAAGCTCGCGGTTCTGTTTCCGAACAGCCGGAATGCCGACTTCTATCACACCATCAGCCGCCTGAAGCCGGTGCGCGGCGTCGCCAGATGATGCCGAGGCTCTGAGGCCGCTCGTCGGCGCGCCATCCGGCGTCAGTAGATGACGCCCAGAGTGATGGCGGCCCAGATCAGCACCGCTTCGGCGACGATGACGGTCAACCACACCACGCAAAGCCACGCCCTGATACGACGGCGCCGATCCTGAAAACCCATGGTCAGGATCGCGATCGAGTTCTCGGCCGAGTCAGCGAACCGAAATTCATACTGCCTGGAGTCGGTCCGGGGTTTGGCAGCCTTGTTCGTTAGCATGCAAGATCTCTCTTTGCTGATCTTCAGGCTCAATAGATATTTCGAGGCGCAGTGCGCGTGGCGAGCGACTCCACGGCCAGCCGCAAATAACGGAGATCCGGCACGGTCAATGCCGCGCCGGCGCGTGAAAGCGCATTCAATTGGTTGCTATCGGTAGCCATCGTCGGAAGCGCGATGCCGACGACCTTGAAACCCAGTGCGACCGCCCGGGCGATCAGATCCGGGTTCGACTCCACGACAATGGTCAGTGCCGGCGGCCGCCCGAGCGATTTGGCGGCCCGCATCAGTCCGTCTTCAAAGCGCCCGCCGGAATAGGAAATGATGTGCTCAGACCGGAACCGGGTCGTCAGAGCCGAGGCCTCGAGGAGGAGGCCTATTTGCTTGAGAGGCAACCAATCGATAATGGCCTTGGCTTGCGGCAGCCAGGCGAGCGATCGCACGGCGTATCGGTGGACACGCACCTGGTCCTTGATGATCTGGTCACGACGATGATTGAAATGCGCCAGATAGTCGATGTTGTTCAGTTTTTGAGCGATCGCGATCAAGCGGCGATCGAGCGACCACATGTCGCGCGCTTGATAAAGTTCGTCCAGACGGACCTCGCTCAGATTGAACCCGAAATGCGAGAATGCCGCGCGATAGAGCTCTCTGTTGGCCTCCAGGGTTTCGACTAAAACACCATTCAACGAAAAGATGACCATCGGCTAGTCCGGCGCTGTTCCGATGTGTTGTGATTGATTTGCGCCGCATAGAATTTGTCCGCCTGCCCATATTGAGCCTTCGGCTTCACGTTACGCTTTGAAATGAGCTGAACAGCGGCGACAATAGGCTGGTGCAGTGCCGAGCTGTCGCTGCGCGACGATGGCCCGTCTTCGAGCACTCGTATGTTGCTAAGTTGGCCCGCTCCCCTCCCCGGCGCCTTGGCAGAAGGCGGGCCGGGGAGGGTAAGCGTAGCGGTCTCCGTCGGGGTGGGCTCGACAGAGCCTCGCAGCTAGCGCAAAAACTCAGCGCCAGGGCCCACTCAACGAACCGGCTTCAGCACGCGGTTCGTATTCAAGATCGTATTTCGATCAGTTCGCGATCACCAGACGAAGTTCAATTTCGTCTCAGATATCAATGCCATTCTGGAATGACCTGCATTCAATATGATGCCTATCGCACGCGAGATGTTGACGCATGCGCAAGCGAACGGCGGGCCCTGTTAGGTGAGGTCGTTTAACAGCGACGCATGTCACCTGAATGAAATCGTCAGGCAGAAAAAATCATACAAGGAAAAGGCCGCGCGGCGCCTTGAGTACGGTTGTTTTAATTTCTGCGACGAGGCCTGTAGATCAAAGTGACCGATCCAGCGGGCGCGACCGCGCAGGTGGCGAACCGGATGGCGCGACCGCGCGGCTGCTGGCGCCGGCTAATTAGGATTTCGTTAAGCTTTGCCTTTCGGACGGGCGGATATCGCCGCCACGGCCGGTCGCCAAAACGCTCGAGGGGCAGCGCAGGCGCCCCGTCCGGCAAATGAGGCGGACAATAAGCCGCCGCCCGTCAGGCCGTTAGGAGGCTCTTGCGCGGCGGTTATGGCCGTGCACACAGCCCCAAACGCCGGGATGGTTAGTCAGGTCTTAACCTCGACCCTCCTATTGTGCTTCACGTTTGGCCGCGGGGTCCCCCGCGCGATCCCGACTGCCGGGAGCCGGTTCAGCGGAATCGATCGCGCGCCTACCCTCCCCGGCAATGTGTTCGTTTATGTCCATGCAGTCCGCCCAGCGCGAAACCCTCTCTCCCGACGCGGCGGCGGCCGAGAACAGCCGCTCGCCCTTCGTGCGGCTGACCGATCTCGTCGCCGGTATCGCGCCGGGGAAACCTGTCATCAATCTGTCGGTTGGCGAACCGCAGCATGCCGTGCCGGATTTCGTCGGCCCCGTGCTGGCGCAGCACATTGCCGAATTCGGGAAATACCCCGCCAACAAGGGCACGGATCAGTTCCGCCAGGCGGTCGCGCAATGGCTCGGGCGACGCTACACGCTCGACAAGCCGGTCGATCCCGAACGCGAAGTGCTGGTGCTCAATGGCACGCGCGAAGGCCTGTTCCTCGCTGCCATCGCCGCCCGCCGCTACGTCAAGAACCGCGCGGGTGCGCCGGCGATGCTGATCCCCAATCCGTTCTATGCCGCCTACGCCGCCGGCGCCGCCGCCGCGGATTGCGAGCCGGTCTATCTGCCGTGCCGCCGCGACACCGGCTTCCTGCCCGATCTCGACGCGCTCGACCCGGCGCTGCTCAAGCGCACCGTCGCCTTCTACTTTGCCTCGCCGGCAAACCCGCAGGGCGCCGTCGCCGACCGCGCCTATCTCGATCGCCTTGTCGCACTGTCGCAGCGCTACGGCTTCATCATCTTCGCCGATGAGTGCTATGGCGAAATCTACAGCAAGGACAAACCGGCCGGCATGCTGGAAGCCGCCGGCAGCGGCTTCGCCAATACGATCGTCTTCCACTCGCTGTCAAAACGGTCGAACCTGCCCGGCCTGCGCATGGGCTTCGTCGCGGGTGACGCGGATTTCCTCGCCGCCTTTCTCGAACTGCGTAACGTCGCCGCGCCCCAGGTGCCGATGCCGCTGCAGCACGTCGCGGTGGCCGCCTATAATGACGAAGAGCACGTCAAGAAGAACCGCGAGCTCTACAACGCCAAGTTCGATCTCGCCGACCAGATCATCGGCGACCGTTACGGCTACAAGCGTCCGGCCGGCGGTTTCTTTCT
Organism: Undibacter mobilis; assembly: GCF_003367195.1. Taxonomy (NCBI): domain Bacteria; kingdom Pseudomonadati; phylum Pseudomonadota; class Alphaproteobacteria; order Hyphomicrobiales; family Nitrobacteraceae; genus Undibacter; species Undibacter mobilis. The sequence continues at coordinate 1,095,656 of NZ_QRGO01000001.1, forward strand.
CTGGCTCGACGTGTCGAAGTATGGCGGCAGCGAAGTCGTGACCAAACGGCTGTGGGCTGAAGCCGGCGTGCGCGTCGTCCCCGGCAAATATCTGGCGCGCGAACAGGCCGACGGTTCCAATCCGGGTGCCGACTATATCCGCGTCGCCATGGTGCAGAACGCCGAAGCCACCGCCGAGGCGCTGCATAGAATTGTGGATGTGCTCGGGTGACAATGAATTGTTCACCGGCGCGGGCTCAATAAGAATGACGTGAAGAGGCGATAGAGAAAAGAATGGCAGCAACCGACCGCAATCTCGATGTCGTCGCGTTTGTCGCGGATCATTTCCGCGACATCCTGCGCCGCCGTTTGAGCGAACTCGCGGGCTTGGCGCTGCTGTGCTGCGCGCTCCTGGGCGCCATCGCGCTCGCGACCTGGTCGGTGCAGGATCCGTCGCTGAGCCACGCCACGCAAAAGCCGATCAACAATCTGCTCGGCTTTCCGGGCGCCATCTTCGCCGATCTGGCGATGCAGCTGCTCGGCCTCGCCAGCGTCTTGCTGCTACTGCCGGAAGCGTTGCTCGGCTGGCGGCTGCTGGCGCACAAGCCGATAGGCGAAGGCTGGCGCACACTGGTCTGGATCGTCGCCGCCTTCCTCACCGCAGGCTTTGCCTCGACGCTGCCGCGCATCGGTACCTGGCCGTTGCCGACCGGGCTTGGCGGCGCTTGCGGTGATGCCGTTCTCATTCTGCCCGCACTGATCCTCGGCTCCGCTTTCAAGGGAGTCGGCCTGATCGTCGTTGCCATCGTACTGGCCTTCATGGCGGTCGCCGCCATCGCGATCGCATCGGGCGTGCTGTGGAAGCGCCGCGACGATGATGCCGTCGCAGCCGAAGCCGCCGATGCAGACGACCATGACGACGACGACGCTGAAGAAGCCGATCGCGGCTCGCCTTTCCTTGGCATGATCGTCCACGCGCTGCTGAGCTGGAAGGCACGCCTCGGCCTGTGGCTGCGCGGTCGCCTGCAGCGCAAGGCGGAACCGAAACCGATGGCCGTTGCCAGAGGCTCGCGCCAGGAGCCGCGTTTCGACGCGCTCGGCCGTGTTGCCGCGCCCAGCATGGCGCCGCAGAACGCCGAAGAAGAATACGAGGACGAAGAGGAAGACGAGGAAGAAGAAGCGCCGGCCAAGGTCAAGCGCACCACCGCGCCGGCCAAGAAGAAAGGCGGCCGCTTCCAGTTGCCCTCGCTCAATCTGTTGTCGGCGCAAAAGCCCGGCGAACGCACCTCGATGCCCAAGGACGTCATCGACGCCGCGGCACAGCAGCTGGAAAGCGTGCTCGGCGATTTCGGCGTGCGCGGCGAGATCGTCAATGCGCGCCCGGGCCCCGTTGTCACGCTGTACGAACTCGAACCGGCGCCTGGCATCAAGTCGTCGCGCGTCATCGGTCTGGCCGACGATATCGCCCGCTCGATGAGCGCCGTGTCGGCGCGCGTCGCCGTCGTCGCCGGCCGCAACGCCATCGGCATCGAACTGCCGAACCCGGTGCGCGAAAAGGTCTATTTCCGCGAGTTGCTCTCGACCAAGGATTACAACGAGAACACCGCCAAGCTGCCGCTCTGCCTCGGCAAGACCATCGGCGGCGAGTCGGTGATCGTCGATCTCGCCCGCATGCCGCATCTGCTGATCGCCGGCACCACCGGCTCGGGCAAATCGGTCGCCATCAACACCATGATCCTGTCGCTGCTGTATCGGCTGACGCCGGATCAGTGCCGCCTGATCATGGTCGACCCCAAAATGCTCGAACTGTCCGTCTATGACGGCATCCCGCATCTGCTCACGCCCGTCGTCACCGATCCGAAGAAGGCGGTGGTCGCGCTCAAATGGGCCGTGCGCGAGATGGAAGGCCGCTACAAGAACATGGCCAAACTCGGTGTGCGCAACATCGACGGCTACAACCAGCGCGTCGCCGAAGCCAAGGCCAAGGGCGAAATGCTGACGCGCACGGTGCAGACCGGCTTCGACAAGGAATCCGGGCAGGCGATCTACGAGAAGGAAGAGCTGGCGCTGGAGCCGCTGCCCTTTATCGTCGTCATCGTCGACGAAATGGCCGACCTGATGATGGTCGCCGGCAAAGACATCGAAGGCGCGATCCAGCGTCTGGCGCAGATGGCGCGCGCCGCCGGCATCCACGTCGTGCTCGCCACGCAGCGCCCGTCGGTGGATGTCATCACCGGCACCATCAAGGCCAACTTCCCGACCCGCATTTCCTTCCAGGTGACGTCGAAGATCGACTCGCGCACCATTCTCGGCGAGCAGGGTGCCGAACAGCTGCTCGGCCAGGGCGATATGCTCTATATGGCGGGCGGCGGTCGCATCAGCCGCGTCCACGGACCTTTCGTTTCGGACGCCGAAGTCGAAAAGATCGTGAACCATCTCAAGTCGCAGGGCGCGCCGGAATATCTTGAAGAAGTCACCGCCTCCGACGAACTGGAGGAGGGCGAGGACGGCGCCGTGTTCGACTCGACCGGCATGGGCATGTCCGAGGGTGGCGATCTTTATTCGCAGGCCGTCGCCGTCGTGAAGCGCGACCGCAAGGCCTCGACCTCCTACATCCAGCGCCGCCTGCAGATCGGCTACAACCGTGCCGCCTCGCTCATGGAACGCATGGAAAACGAAGGCATTATCGGCCAGGCCAATCACGCCGGAAAACGCGAAATCCTCATTCCGGAGGATCCGAACAGCGATCGTTACTGAAGCTCGGGCGCCCGCAAGGCGGGCGCCGATGCTGCCATTTAAGCCGAATCACCGCATGATCCGGGATGTTCCGGGTCGTGAAATAGCCACAGCCAGCCCCTATCTTTATTCGACAGGGGCGGCGGATCGACAGGCGCGAGGCGCGGAGATCTTGATGTTACGAGTAGCGGCGACCATCATTACCGCGGCCCTGTTGCTGGCCGCGCCGGCTATGGCGCAATCGGTGCCGACACCGAAGCCAAAGCCCCAGGCGGCCGCCCGTTCCGCGGCCCCGGCCGCGGTCAGGCCCAACGACGTGACCGCCTCGATCATCAAACAGAAGAACATCCCGCGCGAGGCGCTGGTCGTCCGCGCCCAGGCGCCGAGCCCGTCGAGCAACCCCTTCGCTGGGCTTCTTGGCAAGACCCCGAGCACCACCGCACAGCTCACGCCCGAACAGAAATCGATCATCGACCGGATCAACGGTTACCTGTCCAACACGCCGCGCCTCACCGGCCGCTTCGTGCAGGTCGGTCCCGATGGCCGCCGCGCCGAAGGTGAATTCTACCTGTCCAAGCCCGGTCGCGTGCGCTTCGAATATGACGACCCGAGCCCGATCGAGCTGATCGCCGACGGCGACTCCGTCGTCATCCGCGACCGCAAGCTGGCCACGCAGGATGTCTATCCGCTGTCGCAGACGCCGCTGCGCTTCCTGCTGTCGAGCCGCGTCGACCTGATGCGCGACGCCAACCTCACCGCGGTCTATGCCGACGACACCTTCATCACCGCCGTGGTCGAGGAAAAGAACGGCGTGGTGGGCACCAGCCGGCTGATGATCATGTTCGATGCCAAGGACATGCAGCTCAAGCAGTGGACCGTCACCGACCCGCAGGGCTACGACACCACCGTCGCGGTCTATAATCTCGACACCACGAAGACCCCGGACCCGAGCCTGTTCAAGGTCGATTACACAAGATATCGGTAAGCGGTCATTCCGGGGCGCGACCCGAATGGGTCGCGAACCCGGAATCCAGCCCTATATTCGTGCCTGTGAATGGCTCTGGATTCCGGGCTCGCGACTTCGTCGCGCCCCGGAATGCCGTGCTAAAAGCGGCCCATGCCCCTCAAAGTCACCACCTGGAATATCAATTCCGTCCGCTTGCGCATCGACCTCGTCGCCAAATTCCTGAAAAGCGCGCGCCCTGACGTGCTCTGCCTGCAGGAAACCAAGTGCCCGGACGATGCCTTCCCGCTCAAGCGCTTCCAGAAGCTCGGCTATGAATACACCGCGCTGAGCGGACAAAAGGGCTATCACGGCGTCGCCATCGTCTCGCGCGTGCCGTTCGAAAGCTACAGCATCGAGAATTTCTGCGGCAAGACCGATTGCCGTCACATCTCCGTCGTGCTCGGCGAGCGCGCCGGACTGAAGGACCCGCTGACGCTGCACAATTTCTATGTGCCGGCCGGCGGCGATGAGCCGGACCCCGAGATCAACGTCAAGTTCAGGCACAAGCTGGACTTCCTCGACGAAATGACCGTGCTGCCGTCGCTACGCCCGGCCAAGGGCCAGCGCGCCATTCTTGTCGGCGACCTCAATGTTGCTCCCCTTGAGCACGACGTTTGGAGCCACAAGCAGATGCTGAAAGTGGTCTCGCACACACCGATCGAATGCGAGAAGCTCACCGCCGCGCGCCAGGCCGGCGGATGGATCGATACGATGCGCGTGCTCACACCGGAGCCGGAAAAGCTCTTCACCTGGTGGAGCTATCGCGCGATGGAGAATTGGCTCAGCTCGAATCGTGGCCGCAGGCTCGATCACGTCTGGACCTCCGACGCGCTCGCCGGCCAGGTGTCGAAGATCAAGATCGCCAAGGATTATCGCGGTTACGAGAAGCCGTCCGACCATGTACCGGTGACGGCGACGGTGGAGATTTGACGCGAGGATGACGACGGAGCACGGTCGCCCGCAAACGCGGCCGCTCAGCGGCTCCCCTTCTCCATCATCTTCTTCACGGCGTTGAGCTCGCCCTGCCAACCGTCCAGCCTTTTAGCGAACAGGTCGCGTAGAGCCACCGCCGCGGCCGGATAGCCCTCCAGCATCTTGCGGAACAGGTTGCGCGTCACGCGCACCACCGTCACCGGTTCGCGCGCCACGGCGGTGAATTGCCAGACCATGTCGGTCAACATCGCCAGTTCGCCGATCAACGTGCCGGGACCGACCACGCGACCCTTGTCCTCGGCATAAGTGCCGGACTCCAGCGACAGGCTGCCTTCAAGCACGATGTAGCCGCCGTCGGCGAGTTCGCCGGCATAGAACAGGATCGAACCGCTCTGGAACGACCGCGTTTCAGCGCCGATGGCGAGAATGCGCACGGCCTCTTTGTCCAGCGCCGCGAACAGCGGCACTTGACGGAAGAAGGCTATGTCGTCGTCAAGGGACATGAAACCTCGTCATTCCGGAACGCGCGTGTCACGCGTGGACCCGGAATCCGGATGCAAAACTAAATCCTGTCGCTGGATCCCGGGTTCGCGCTTTCAGCGCGCCCGGAATGACAGGTAGACGATACGTCACGGCACCAGCTTGTAGCCGCCGGCTTCGGTCACCAGGATCGCCGGCGTCGCCGCGTCCTTCTCGACCTTCTGCCGCAGCCGATAGATATGCGTTTCCAGCGTGTGCGTGGTGACGCCCGAATTGTAACCCCACACTTCCTGCAGCAGCGTCTCGCGCGACACCGGCTTCTGCCCGGCGCGATACAGATAACGCAGGATTGCGGTTTCCTTTTCCGTCAGCCGCACCTTGTTGCCCTTCGGTGTGAGCAGCAGCTTCGAACTCGGCCGGAACGAATAGGGCCCGATGGTGAACACCGCGTCCTCGCTCGCCTCATGCTGACGCAGTTGAGCGCGCATGCGTGCCAGCAGCACGGCGAAGCGGAACGGCTTGACCACATAGTCATTGGCGCCGGACTCGAGGCCGAGGATGGTATCGCTGTCCGTGTCGTGACCGGTCAGCATGATGATGGGCGCCTTGAAACCGCCCTTGCGCAGGATGCGCACCGCCTCGCGGCCGTCGATGTCCGGCAGGCCGACATCCATCAGCACCAGATCGACCTGATCGGTTTTGGCGGTCTGCACGCCCTTGGTGCCGTTGTCGGCGGTGACGGTGTCGAACTCGTCATGCAGCGCCAGCTGCTCGACCAGCGCTTCCCGCAGTTCGGCATCGTCATCGACAATCAGAACGGTCCGCTTGCTGGCCATAACTTGGCAGTCTCCTGACGGGTCACGAACGTCATCTTATCGGTGCGGGATCGAATAGGAAATTCCTGCGGCGTTATCCATCCTGTCCCAAAAAGGCAAGCTGAAACTGGTATTTAGGGCCGAATCGCGGTTAGGCTACCGTCCCGTCATGATCACCCGCTCGCTCCCTCGTCTCGTCGTCCGCCGCCGCCCGGGCAATCCCCGGCAGGGCTGGCTGACCGCCGGCGCGATCGTCCTGCCAGTCGCCATCGGCCGCGGCGGCATCAAGGCCAACAAGCGCGAGGGCGATGGCGGCACCCCCCGCGGCACGTTTCGGCTGAAACGCCTGTGGTGGCGCGGCGAGCGACACATCCGGCCACCGACCCTGCTGCCGTCCCGGCGCATCAGAAGCGATGATGGCTGGTGCGAGGATCCGGCATCGCGTCACTACAACCAGCCCATCAAGATACCACCCGGTTCGGGCGCCGACCGGCTGGCGCGCGCCGATCATCTCTACGACTTCATTATCGAGCTGGATCACAACACGCGGCCGCGCATTGCCGGCCGCGGCAGCGCCGTCTTCATTCATGCCGCGCGGCCGCTCTTCGCGCCAACCGCGGGCTGCGTCGCCCTCGACCTTCACGCCTTGCGGAAACTGGTCGGCCGCCTCGGCCCGCGCACGCGCATCGTGGTTGAATAACCGTTAAATAGCACCGGTCTCCCGGCTACCGTTCCTTAAGCATGGGAGGCGGGTGCCGTTTGAACTTCGTCCAAATTAACAAACGTCACAGGGCGTCCTGTTATTTATTCGTTCAGCCGGACACGGAAGTCCCACCAAGCAGAAACGCCCCGAGACGATATGAACAGTCTTCAGCCCACCGGCATCTCTTCGTCATCGCAGTCGCTGGGCCGCGTTATCGCCGTCACCGGCGCCCAGGCCAGCGTTGACGTCAACGGTCGCACGCCCGGGACTGATACGCCCACCGTCGGCAAGTTCATGGCACTGACGACCGCGAAAGCGCTGATCGTCGCGTTGATCACCGACGTCAAGGAAGAGCCGGTTGCCGGTGCCGGCGGCACCACCACCTATCGCAAGATTGTTCATCTCGACCTGATCGGCGAAATCAAGAACGTCGGCGGCAGCCAGCGCTTCCAGCGCGGCGTCGCCGAATATCCCAACATCGGCGATCAGGCCGCCATGCTCGGCGAACGCGAACTGCGCTTCGTCTACGGCGCCCCCGACGGCAATCACGCCAATATCGGCGACCTGCAGCAAAATGCGAACATCGGCGTCCACATTGACATCGACAGTCTGGTCAGCCGCCACTTTGCCATTCTCGGCACCACCGGCGTCGGCAAGTCGAGCGGCGTCGCCATCATTCTGCAGAAGATTCTCGAGACGCGGCCGAACCTGCGCATCTTCCTGGTCGATCCGCATAACGAATATGGCCGCTGCTTCGGCGACAAGGCCAATGTGCTCAATCCGCGCAACCTGCGCCTGCCGTTCTGGCTGTTCAATTTCGAGGAAACGGTCGACGCCTTCTTCGGCGGCCGCCCGGGTGTCGAAGAAGAAATCGAAATTCTCTCCGAGGTCATTCCGCTCGCCAAGGGCGCCTATCTGCAATTGCGGAACGGTGGCGGCGGCAACAACAACGGCCTGCTCACCAAGAAGAAAGAAGCGCGCGATTTCGGCTTCACCGCCGATACGCCGGTGCCGTACCGCATCGAAGATCTCATCGCCCAGCTCGACGAGCGCATGGGCAAACTGGAAAACCGTTCGCGCGCGATCGTTTATCATCGCCTGATCGGCCGCATCCAGACCTTCCGCAATCATCCGCGCTACGCCTTCATGTTCGAGAATGCGAACATCGGCGGCGATACCATGGCGGACATTCTCGGCTCGCTGTTCCGACTGCCGCCGAACGGCAAGCCGATGACGGTGATGCAACTCGCCGGCTTCCCGGCCGAGGTCGTCGACTCGGTCGTGTCGGTACTGTGCCGCATGGCGTTCGATTTCGGCCTGTGGAGCGACGGCGTCGCGCCGCTGCTGTTCGTCTGCGAAGAAGCGCATCGCTACGCGCCGGCCGACAAGAAGATTGGCTTCGGTCCGACCAAGCGCGCCCTGTCGCGCATCGCCAAGGAAGGCCGCAAATACGGTGTGTTCCTCGGCCTGGTGACGCAGCGCCCGGCGGAAATCGACACCACCATCATCTCGCAATGCTCGACCTTGTTCGTCATGCGCCTGTCGAGCGAAGGCGACCAGAGGCTGATCCGGTCGGCTGTGTCGGATGCCGCCGCCAGTCTGCTCGATTTCATTCCCTCGCTCGGCACCCGCGAAGTCTTCGCCTTTGGCGCCGGTGTCGCACTGCCGACGCGCATGCGCTTTCTCGAACTCGCCGCCGACAAGCGGCCGAACAGCGAAGCCTCCGGTTCGACGCAATCCCAGGCCGGGCTCAGCATGGATCGCGACCTGCTGACCTCGGTCATCGACCGCTGGCGCAACGCCAGCATGAGCCAGCGCATCACCGACGACCTCTACGACGACGGCGGCTCGCCCTTCGACTCGCCGGCGCTGCAGCCCGGTCTGCCGCCTGCATCGCCGACACCGACGCCGCCCAATCTCGGCTCACAATATGTGCAGGCGCCGGCGCCGTCCTATGCTCCGATCACTGCGGCACCTTACACCGCGCAGCCAGCCGCGCCGGCACCGCGGCCGGATTCCCTGCGCTCAAGTTTGCTGAAGAAACCGCTCGATCAGGCGCTCGGCAGCGGCAGCGCCAATCCCGCATCACCGAACAAGCCAATCCTGCCGTCGCGCTTCCGCTAACTACTTTCGCCCGACGAGATCGATCAGCGCCGACAGGCCCGCATGGCCGGGGCCCTCGTGGATTTCAGCATCGTATTCACGAATGTCGAGCGACGCGAAATCGGCAAAGGCGTTTTCCAGCAGATCGCGGGTGTAGAGATTCTCGAGCCTTGAGGGGCCGCCGGTCTTGTAGTCCAGCTGTTTGGGGCCGTAACCCTCGAGCAGAAGCAGGCCGCCCGGCTTCAAAGCCTTCTTGATGCCGGCAAAGATCTTCGCGCGGTCGGCGGGACCAGCGAACTGGAAGAAGATCGCGGCGACCACGTCGAACGCATCCGCCGGCCAATCCCAATTGACGATATCGGCCTGCTCGACGCGCATGGTCACGCCGCGGGCGGCGGCCAGCTTGCGGGCTTTGACTTGCGCGTTGGGCGAAAAATCGACCGACAGAACATCGAGGCCTTGGCTGGCGAGATACACGCCATTGCGGCCTTCACCATCGGCGATCGCCAGCGCCCTCTCGCCTTTGCGCAACAAATGCGCCTGCGCCTTGAGAAAGGCGTTTGGCTCGGTGCCAAACCGATAGTCGTCACCGGCGAAACGCTCTTGCCAGTGATCGAAGTCGGTCTTCTCGCTCATGTCTCCGGTCCCTTGAACGGTGGCCGCGAGCCGAAGATGGCGCTGCCGACCCGCACATGCGTGGCGCCGAGGGCGATGGCGTCGGCGAAATCCGCGCTCATTCCCATCGACAAGAGCTTGAGCCCATTGCGTTGCGCGATCTTCGCGGTGAGAGCGAAATGCGGGCCCGGCGCTTCCTCGACTGGCGGAATGCACATCAGTCCCGAGATGGTCAGTCCGTAAGTCTGCGAGCAGGCCTTGATGAAGGCGTCGGCATCTTGCGGCAGCACGCCGGCCTTCTGCGGCTCGGCGCCGGTATTCACCTGCACGAACAAAGTCGGCGCCTTGCCCGCCTTGTCGATTTCCCGCGCCAGCGCCTCGCACAGGCTGGCGCGATCGACCGCGTGAATGGCGTCGAACAGCGCCACCGCTTCCTTGGCCTTGTTCGATTGCAGCGGGCCGATGAGATGCAGTTCGATGCCGGAATACGTCTCGATCAGCGCCGGCCACTTGCCTTTGGCTTCCTGCACGCGATTCTCGCCGAACACGCGCTGGCCGGCCTCGATCACCGGCACGATGTCTTCCGCCGGAAACGTCTTCGACACTGCGATCAATGTCACGTCCGTCTGATTGCGGCCGGCATCCTTGCAGGCGCGTGCAATGTCGGCGCGGACGGTCGAAAGGCCGGAGGTTGTTGTCATGGGCATGATCATCGCCGGGTGCACGAATAACCTCTGCCTAGCCAAGCGCCGGCCCGGCGACAAGCCCGGCTACAATAGCTCTAGATAAATGGCCGGTTTTTGCTGGCCGGAGCCTCTGTCCCGGCAATGCTGCTCAACATTTCCTCGTTCAGCAGTTCGAACTGGCGGCCCTGCCAGCGGATTGCCTTGGTCGCAATCAGGCGCTTGAGCGTCTTGTTGGTGTGGACCAGCGACAGGCCGAGTGCGTCGGCGAGATGCTGCTGCGTCAAGGGAAACGCGACGATATTGTCACGCGCCAGACCAAGCTCCCTCGCGCGGCCATAGATATGCAAAAGCACAAAGGCCACGCGTTCAAGCGCGCTGCGGCGACCGATGCTGACCAGATGCTGTTCAAGCATCTGCTCCTCGCGCGCCGCCAGCCAGGTGATGTCAAAGGCCAGGGTTGGGTACTGAGAGTAGAGTTCGTACAGCCGGCGGCGGGGCAGGACGCACAAGGTCAGCGGTGTTAGCGCCTCGACCGAATGCTCCATCTCCTCCATCACCGCGCCCTGCAGGCCGACCATGTCGGCAGGCAAGGCAAAATTGAGAATCTGACGGCGGCCGTCGTCGAGCGTTTTGTAGCGGAATGCCCAGCCCTCCAGCACGGTATAAAGATGCTCGCTGCGCGAACCCTCATGCAGGAAGCTCGCCCCGGGCTCGACCCGCAGCTCATCGATCTTGAATCGTTTGATGAATTCAAGCTCTTGCGGGGTAAACTCGCGCAAGCAGGGCAGGCGCCGCAGCGGGCATTGCTCGCATGGCGTGATGTGGCCGTTCGGCCTCGCGTTTCCGAGAATCATACGGGCCCCCGCCGACGCCCACTTCGCCTAAAGTCAGCCATGATGGGCCGGTAGATCGCACGGAAATTCAAGAGAGACTGTGTCTTATTTAAATGCACCCTACCGACAACAGATGGGACAAGCCTTGGGTTCCATTCAGGAACCGAGAAAGGTTGTCATCGTGTCAAGTTCGGAACGCCCACTGGCCGGCAAACGCGGTCTTGTGGTCGACGATGAGTTTCTGATCGCGCTCGACCTTGAGGCGTTGCTTCAGGACTCGGGCGCAGACGTCGTCTGCGAGGGCAGTCCCGAAAAGGCACGCGAAGCCCTCGACGCGGCGGGCTCGTTCGATTTCGCCATTGTCGATCTGCACATCGGCGGCGGCATCGACAGCGGGCTCTCGGTCGCCGCGCTGTTGCGCGAGCGTGGCATCCCCTTCGTCTTCCTGAGCGGCATGTCGAACAATGATCCGCAGGTCACCCGCTTCAATGTACCGCTGGTGGAAAAGCCCTACCGGCCGGAGGTGCTGGTGCGGACAGTCGCCAAGGTGTTGGCGGCCGGGGGCTAGTTCACGACCGGTCGCCCGGTCCGTCGGACAGCGGGACGTCCTGCATTCCCGGTCGCCGGCCCCAGCCTCCCCGTTGACCCCCGGGCCCGTTCCATGCGACCACCCCGGCTTCTGAAAAGAGCCGGAAATGACCGCCGATTCGAGCAAAACCGAGCGTTACAACGCCCGCGCCGCCGAGCCCAAGTGGCAAAAAGCCTGGGACGCGGCTGGCATCTACGCCACCAAAAACGACGACCCCCGCCCGAAATACTACGTGCTGGAAATGTTCCCCTATCCTTCGGGGCGCATCCACATGGGGCACGTCCGCAACTACACCATGGGCGATGTGGTGGCCCGGTTCAAACGGGCCATGAACATGAACGTCCTGCACCCGATGGGGTGGGACGCCTTCGGCATGCCGGCCGAAAACGCGGCGATCGACCGCAAGGTCCACCCCAAGGAATGGACCTACGCCAATATCGCGACCATGAAGAAGCAGCTCCAGTCGATGGGGCTGTCGCTCGACTGGGCGCGCGAGGTCGCAACCTGCGATCCGTCTTACTACAGACACCAGCAGCGCATGTTCCTCGACTTCCTCAAGGCGGGGCTGGTCGCGCGCGAATATCGCAAGGTGAACTGGGACCCGGTGGATCAGACCGTGCTCGCCAACGAGCAGGTGATCGATGGCCGCGGCTGGCGCTCCGGCGCGCTGGTCGAGCAGCGCGATCTGTACCAGTGGGTATTCAAGATCTCCGACTATTCGCAGGAGCTTCTTGAAGCCCTCGACACGCTTGATCGCTGGCCGGACAAGGTCCGGCTAATGCAGAAGAACTGGATCGGCCGCTCCGAAGGCCTGCTGGTCCGCTTCATGCTCGACGCGGCGACAACGCCGTCGGGCGAGACCGAACTCGAAATCTTCACGACGCGGCCGGATACGCTGTTCGGCGCCAAGTTCATGGCGATCGCGCCGGATCATCCGCTGGCGCAGGCCGCGGCGGCGAAGAATCCGAAACTCGCGGCCTTCATCACCGAGGCCAAGCATCTCGGCACCTCGCAAGAGGCGATCGACACGGCCGAGAAGATGGGCTTCGACACCGGCATTCGCGCCGTGCATCCGCTCGATCCGAACTGGACGCTGCCGGTCTATGTCGCCAACTTCATCCTGATGGATTACGGCACCGGCGCTATCTTCGGTTGCCCGGCGCATGATCAGCGCGACCTCGACTTCGTCAACAAATACGGGCTCGGCAATACGCCGGTGGTGCTGCCGCCAGGTCAGGACCCGAACACTTTCGTCGTCACCGACACCGCCTATGACGGCGACGGCACGATGTTCAATTCAAAGAACAATGTCATCGACCTCAACGGCATGACGCCGGACAAGGCATTCGATGCGGTCGCGAATCTGCTCGCCGCAACGACGCGCGGCAACCGCCCCGTTGCCCAGCGCCAGGTCAATTATCGCCTGCGGGACTGGGGTATTTCGCGCCAGCGCTACTGGGGTTGTCCGATCCCGGTCATCCACTGCGACAAATGCGGCGTGGTGCCGGCGCCGGTCGACACTCTGCCGGTCAAGCTGCCGGACGACGTGACCTTCGACAAACCGGGCAATCCGCTCGACCGTCATCCGACGTGGAAGAACGTGAAGTGTCCGAGCTGCGGCGGCGATGCGCGCCGCGAGACCGACACGATGGACACCTTCGTCGACTCCTCGTGGTACTTCGCGCGCTTTACCGATCCGTGGAACGAGACCGCGCCGACGACGCCGGCCGTTGCCAATGCCTGGATGCCGGTCGATCAATATATCGGCGGCATCGAGCACGCGATTCTGCATCTTCTCTATTCGCGCTTCTTTACCCGCGCGATGAAGAAAACCGGCCATATCGGCATGGACGAGCCCTTTGCCGGCCTGTTCACGCAAGGCATGGTCGTGCACGAGACCTATCGCGACAAAGCGGGCCAATGGGTCGAGCCGGCCAATGTCACCATCGAGGGCATGGGTGACACGCGTATTGCCAAACTCACGGCGACCGGCGAAGCGATCGAGATCGGTTCGATCGAGAAAATGTCGAAGTCGAAGAAGAACGTCGTCGATCCCGACGACATCATCGAGTCTTACGGCGCCGACACCGCACGCTGGTTCATGCTGTCGGATTCGCCGCCGGAGCGCGATGTCATCTGGACCGAAGAGGGCGTGCAGGGCGCCTGGCGTTTTGTGCAGCGCCTGTGGCGCCTCATCGGCGAAGTCGCCGACGTTACCGCGCCCGAGGCCAAGCCGGCGTCGTTCGGCGAGGACTCACTCAAGCTGCGCAAGGCGGCGCATCGGGCGCTCAACAATGTCAGCGACGACATTTCCAAGCTGCGCTTCAATCGCTGCGTCGCCCACATCTACGAATTCGCCAACGCGCTGTCGGATTCCATCGGCTCGGCCGAAACGGCCCCATCGCCGGATTTTGCCTGGAGCCTGCGCGAGGCCGGCGACATCCTGGTCCGGCTGTTCCAGCCCATGATGCCGCATCTGGCCGAGGAGTGCTGGGCGGCCCTCGGCCACAAGACCCTGGTCGCGACGCAACTGTGGCCGGAGGTCGAGACCGCCCTGCTGATCGAGAGCTCGATCACCCTGCCGGTCCAGGTCAACGGCAAGAAGCGCGCCGACGTCACCGTCCCGCGCGAGGCCGGCAAGGACGAGATTGAGGCTGCCGTTCTGGCCCTCGATGAGGTAAAGAGGGCATTGGACGGCAAAAGCCCGAAAAAGGTCATCGTCGTCCCGCAGAGGATCGTGAATGTCGTCGTCTAGCGCCCCACGCCTCGTCCGCACTTTCGCCCGGGTGGCCCTCGTCATGGCCCTCGCCGGCCTCACCGCGGGCTGCTTTCAGCCGATGTACGGCTCGGGCTCGAACAGCCCGGCCGCTGGCTCGTCCAACCTTGCCGACAAACTCTCTTCGGTCGAAGTGCTGCAGATCGAGGCTCCGAACGCCACGCCGCTCGCTCGCCTCGCGGTCGAGGTGCGCAACGACCTGATCTTCGATCTGACCGGCGGCGGCCCGGCAGCCTCGAGCGCCTACAAGCTCAAGATCCAGCTCGCCAGCAGCACGCGTCAGGTCATCGTCGACGTCAACAGCGCGCGGCCTGAAATCCAGAACTACGGCATCAACGCCACCTATTCGCTGATCGACGACGGCACCGGCAAGACGGTGTTCACCAGCACCACCTTCGCCCGCGTGTCCTACAACATCCCCGGCCAGCAGCAGCGCTTCGCCGGCGACCGCGGTTTGCGCGACGCCGAGAACCGCGCCGCCAAGGTGATCTCGGAAAACATCCGCACCCGGCTGGCGTCGTATTTCGTCGCGGGGACGTGAAACATACTCTGTCATGGCCGATTAGGCGGGCAGGGTATTGCCAATATTATCGGGATCACCGGGTCACGCCGCTTCGCGGCGGCCCGGTGATGACAACGCAATGACCGCCATCAAGGCCACCGATGTCGATCGCTTTGTCGGCAAGCCCGATCCGCGCATGCCGGTCGTGCTGGTCTACGGTCCCGATTCCGGCCTGGTGCGCGAGCGCGTCAACGCGCTGGTCAAGGCCTCGGTCGATGACGTCAACGATCCGTTTTCCTTCGTCCGCCTCGAAGGCGAAGACCTCACCGCCAATCCGTCCCGTCTGGTCGAGGAAGCGCACACCGTGCCGCTGTTCGGCGGCCGCCGCGCCGTGCTGGTGCGGCCGGGCTCACGCAACATCGCCGGCGCCGTCGAGCAGGTCATCGCCGCGCCATCGGACGAGTGCCGCATCATCATCGAAGCCGGCGACCTGAAGAAATCATCGCCGCTGCGGGCAATGGTGGAGAAGGCCAAGGCCGCCGCGGCGCTGCCCTGCTATGTCGATAACGCCGCCGCGCTCGGCCGCCTGATCGATGACGAAATGACCGAAGCGGGGCTGGCCATCAGCCTCGACGCCCGCAATGCGCTTATCGGCCTCATCGGCGGCGATCGCGCCGCCTCGCGCAATGAGGTGCGCAAGCTCGCCCTTTATGCCCGCGGCAAGGAGCGCGTCGAGATCGACGACGTGCTGGCGGTGGTGGCGGATGCCTCGGCGCTGGCGCTCGATGGTGTGCTTGACGCCACCTTCGCCGGCCGCACCGCCGAGGTCGAGACCGAATTCGGCAAGGCCCGTTCCGGCGGCTCCTCGCCGGCGGCGATCATATCCGCCGCCATCCGTCACGTCGCCAACCTGCACAAGATGCGCCTCGCCATCGACGACGGCGATTCGGCCGACTTCGCCATGAAGCGCGGCGCGCCGCCGATCCACTTCTCGCGCGAGCGCAAGGTCGGTGAGGCGCTGCGCCTGTGGTCGGCGACGGGATTGCTGCGGGCCATGAACCAGCTCGCCGAAGCCTCGCTCGAGGCCCGGCGCAATGCGGCGCTGGCCGAGGCCATTGCGCAACGTGCGCTGTTGTCGCTCGCTGTCAGCGCCCGGCGGCGCGAGGGTTAACGCACCTTCGCCGGCGCGGCGCGCGTGGCCTTCCTCCAACCTCCTCAAACCTATGCATTTTCTGCCCTAGGCAAGCGGCATCCGAGCGGCTAGTTTTGGTCGTTCGTCAAGGCCGCCATCATGCACCGCCTGTCCAATGTCATGAATGCGATGGTGCGCCGCGGGCCCCGTCCGGGCTCGTTCGAGGCCTATGGCATCGCGATTGCCTGCGTCCTCGCCGCCACTTTGGTGCGGCAGGTCGCCGATCTGCTGGCGCCGAATACCATCTACTTCGCCACCTTTATCCCGGCGCTGCTGTTCGCCGCGCTGATCGGCGGGCTGGCCGCAGGCGCGACCGCGACGCTGCTCGGCGGCTTCATTACCTGGTGGATGTTCTTCGAGCCGCGCTTCAGCTTCGAATTGGCAACGAAGAATCATCTGGTCGCCGTGACGCTGTATCTGTTCGCCGGCGCGCTGATCGTCTGGACCGCCAATCAGTATCGCGAACTTCTGGCGAAGATCGACGAAGAGGAAAAGTATCGCCGCATTGTCGTCGATGAGCTGAGCCACCGGGTCCGGAACAAACTCGCCACCATTTACGCCATTCTTCGCCACGAACTGCGCGACCAGCCGAATATTTGGGATACCGTCTCCGGGCGACTGCAAGCCTTGTCCGCAGCCGACGATTTTCTCAACCGTGATGAAAAGGCCGGTGTCGAGCTGACCGCGTTGCTCGGCATGGAGGTTGAACCGTTTGGGGTCGATCGTTTCACCTGCTCGGGCCCGCCGGTTCAGCTGTTCGGCAAGCTGCCGATGGTTCTGGCGCTCGTCTTTCATGAGTTGACGACCAACGCCGCCAAATACGGCGCGCTGGTCAACCCCGGCGGACACATTCACATCGTCTGGCAGATGAACGGCGACAGGTTTGAAATCGTCTGGACGGAAACCGGCGGGCCGACCGTCCGCCTCCCGTCGCGCCGCAGTTTCGGCAGCCATTTGGTCGAACGGAGCCTCGACAGTTTCGGCGGCGAGGCCCGGCTGGATTTCGTACAGCAGGGTGTGGTGTGCCGGATCAAGCTGCCCGGCACGCTGGTTCAGCTCGGCGACCGGCCCGCCGCCGGCTAGGCGCGCCCGCCCCGCGACAACGCGCCGTTGGGGACAGGCGGGGTCCCCGCCTTCGTCGCCCCTCCCGTCCGCATGACGGATTTGTTATCGATTCGGGACCGGGCACTCGCCGCGACGAAAGCGTCCCATGCTGCTGGTCAAGACCTATCTCGACAAGAGCGCGATCCACGGCCTCGGCGTTTTCGCTGCGGAGCGCATTCCCAAGGGCACGAAGATCTGGCGGTTCGTCGAGGGTTTCGACCGCTGCTACACGCCAAAGCAGTTTGCGAAACTGCCGAAGGCGGCGCGCGATTTCCTGTCGAACTACGCGTACCGGGTCGATGGCGAAATCCTGTTCACCGTCGATAACGACCATCACATGAACCACGCCGAAAAGCCGAACACGATTCTGCGCGGCGGTTATGTGATCGCGGCACGCACCATTCCCAAGGGTGCCGAAATCACGAACGACTACCGCGAGTTCGACCCTGAACTGTGCGCCGCGTTTCTCAAGACGCCGGCGAAGGCTTTGAATGGGAAGGCGATGAACGGCAAGAGCCATCCGAAAGTGAATGGCAAGTCGCACCCGAAGGCCAACGGCAAGCCGAGGCGGTAGCGATTGTCATGGCCGGGCTTGACCCGGCCATCCCGCTTAGGGACGCATCACTAGCAAACAACAAACTCCGTTCGCCCCCGCGAAAGCGGGGGCCAGTTCTTCATTGCTGAAACTTTAACAAGGTTTGGGTCCCCGCTTTCGCGGGGACGAACGGAGTGTGTGGCCAACGCGCTGTGCGAAACAAAACGGCCGGGCGCTCGCCCGGCCGTGATGACAAATCAAGACGTGACTGGCGCTAGCCGACCCCCAGCTTCCTCAGCACCGCGTCGAGCTGGTCGAGGTCCTTGTACTTGATCTGCAGCGTGCCCTTCTCGCCCTTGGCGTCGATCGACACATCGAGACCGAGCGCATCCGTCAGGCGCCGTTCCAGCGCGCGGATATCCGGGTCCTTCTGTTTGGCAACGCCCGCAGCGATCTTCTTCATCTGAAGATCCATCGTCGCATCGCCGGGCTTGGCGTTATCCTCGCGCACCCACTCCTCGAGCTGACGCACGCTCATGTTCTCGTCCACCGCCATTTCGGCGAGGACCTGCGCATTGGCATGGCCGACGAGGAGACGCGCGTGACCGGCCGACAGCTTGCCTTCACGCACCATGCGCTTGACCGGATCGGGCAGCTTCAGGAGGCGCACCAGATTGGCGACATAAGGCCGGCTCTTGCCGACGATCTGCGCCACCTGCTCCTGGGTGTGATTGCACTGCTCCATCAGCGCGACATAGCCGGCCGCTTCCTCGATGGCATTGAGGTCGGCGCGCTGCACGTTTTCGATGATCGCGAATTCGAGCGACTGCACATCGGTCGCATCGACAATGGCGATCGGCACTTCGTGCAGGTTGGCGCGCTGCGCCGCGCGCCAGCGGCGCTCGCCGGCGATGATCTCGAATTCGTTGTTCGGCAATTGGCGAACGACGATCGGCTGGATGATGCCGCGCTCCTTGATGGAGTCGGCAAGCTCAATGAGCTGCGCTTCGGTAAAGTCGCGGCGCGGATTGCGCGGGTTCGGATGCAGCTTTTCGACCGGCGCCTTGCGCGGACGGCGCGGTGAATTATCGGCGGCCGGCGAATCCTGCGCCGCTTCACCCATCAGCGAGGCAAGCCCTCGACCCAACCGCGAATGATCTGCCATCGCCGCCGCTCCTGATGCCATCGACTCACGCCTTTTCTTGTTGTTGTCGTTCGACTCGTTATCGTTATGTGCCGGCTCGCCGCCCTGCCCGCGGATGCGGGCATCGAGACGCTCCATTCGTTCGGTAACGCTCATGCCGTCATGCGGCGGGACGCTTCCGGTCCGGTTTCGCAAGGGCGGCTTGAGCGACACCTAGCCCGCTTTCAGCTCGCGTTCGCGCTGGATGATTTCGGTGGCGAGCCGCAGATAGGCTTCGCTGCCGACGCATTTGAGATCGTAGACCAGCACGGGCTTGCCGTAGGACGGCGCTTCCGAAATACGCACGTTGCGCGGGATCACGGTGTCGTAGACCTGCTTGCCCATGAACTGGCGCACATCGGCCACCACCTGGTTCGCCAGGTTGTTGCGCGAGTCGTACATCGTCATGACGATGCCGTGGATCGACAGAGTCGGATTGAGGTTCTTCTTCACTTCCTCGACGGTCTTGAGAAGCTGCGACAAACCTTCGAGCGCGAAGAACTCGCACTGCATCGGCACCAGGATCGAATTCGCCGCCGCCATGGCGTTGACGGTGATCAGGTTCAGCGACGGCGGGCAGTCCACCAGCACGTAAGTGAAGTTGAAGGCCGGCGAACCGTTGTTGATGTTGTTGAGCGCCGTGCGCAGCCGGAAGGCGCGGTCGCGCTGCTGGCCGATCTCGAGCTCGAGGCCGGACAGGTCCATGGTCGACGGCGCCAGATGAAGCTGCGGCACTGCGGTCGGGATGACCGCATCGCGCATCGGCGCCTGGCCGGTCATCACGTCATAGGTCGAGGTGCGGCGGGACTGATGCTCGATGCCGAGGCCCGTCGAGGCGTTGCCCTGCGGGTCGAGGTCGACGATCAGCACGTGTTCGCCGATCGCGGCCAGGGCCGTGCCGAGATTGATGGCGGTCGTGGTTTTGCCGACGCCGCCCTTCTGGTTGGCGATGGCGATAACGCGCGGGCCGGCGCCCGGCGTGGCGTTGGCCGAAATACCGGAAGCATTGGGTCGCTCGAACGGCACCACCTGCGGGCCGTTCGGGGGAAGGGTGTCGGGCGTGTCGGTCATTGGCCTGGTCCGATGCGGCTTTAAGTTGCAGGCTGCGTCTTTAAGTTGCGGACGATCACGACGCAGCCGTCGGGACTCGTTTTACTGGGCACTTTGCGAGCGTCCAGCTTCCAATATTTAGAGGCCTCGGTCAATTCAGTATCAACATCTAGTCCTTTGAGGAACAGGCCAGTGGCCCCCCGCTCAATGAGAGGAAACGCCTGATCGCACAGTGTTTTCAATGGGGCGAGCGCCCGCGCGCTCACCACATCCACACTGTTCACAGCACCGGCAACAAATTTTTCGATTCGTTCGGCGTGGACTTGCGCTGGCACGCCGGTTGCGCGAACGGCCTCGCGGAGGAAAGCAGCCTTCTTGCCGTTGCTCTCCACCAGGTGAACCATGGCGCCCGGCGTGTCGGCCAGCACGCAGGCCACCGGAATTGCGGGAAAGCCACCGCCAGAACCTAGATCGATCCAGGTCTTTGCGTCCGGCACCAGATCCATGAGCTGCAGCGAGTCCGCGATGTGCCGGGTCCAGATGTGCGGGATCGTGGAGGGCGAGATCAGGTTCGTCGTCTGCTGCCACCGCAGCAACAGTTCGACATAGATGGCGAGGCGCTGAAGTGTTTCACGTGAAACAGGCGTAAGGGCCAGCGCGCGCGCCTTGTCGCCGGCGAGATCGAGCCCGCCCTGCCCCGTTGCTTTGCTCACGCGCTTTGTGCGGCCGGCTTCTTGCCGCGGCCGCGCTTCACATGAGCAACGAGAAGAGTCAGCGCCGCCGGCGTGATGCCATCGATCTTGGCGGCGTGGCCGATGGTGCGCGGCTGATGCTTGATGAGCTTCTGCTTGGCTTCGTTCGACAGCCCGGGCAGCGACGCGTAATCGAAGTTCTCCGGCAATACGAAGCCTTCGTCGCGCCGATAGGCCTCGATATCGGCGTTCTGCCGGCTCAGATAGACGTCGTATTTGGCGTCGATCTCGATCTGCTCGGCAATCTTCGGCGCCAGACCGCCGAACTGCGGCCAGATGCGCGCCAGATCGCTGATCGCAATATGCGGATAGGACAACAATTCGAATGCTGTCCGCCGCTGGCCGTCCTGATTGAGGGTGAGGCCGTGCTTTTCAGCCTCGTTCGGCGTCAGCGACACCGAATGAGCGAAAGCGCGAGCGTCATCGAGGGCATCCTGCTTGCGGCGATGAGACTGCGCCCTCTTCGTACCCACACAGCCGATGGCAATGCCCTTGTCGGTCAGGCGCTGATCGGCGTTGTCAGCCCGGAGCCGGAGCCGATATTCGGCGCGTGAGGTGAACATGCGATAGGGCTCGTTGACGCCCCGGGTCGTGAGGTCGTCGACCATGACGCCGATATAGGATTCGGCTCGATCGAAGGTGATGGCTTCAGCGCCGGATGCCAGAGCCGCCGCGTTGAGACCGGCCAAAAGACCTTGTGCAGCGGCCTCTTCGTAGCCCGTGGTGCCGTTGATCTGGCCTGCCAGGAACAGCCCGGGCAGCTTTTTGGTCTCCAAGGTCAGCTTGAGCTGCCGCGGGTCGACGAAATCGTACTCGATGGCATAGCCAGGACGGACGATCCGGGTCTTTTCCAGCCCCGGGATCGAGGCGACGATGGCGGCCTGCACCTCCTCCGGCAGCGACGTCGAGATGCCATTGGGATAGACGGTCGTATCGTCCAGCCCTTCCGGCTCCAGAAAGATCTGGTGGCCGTCACGCTCGCCAAAACGGACGATCTTGTCCTCGATCGACGGGCAGTAACGCGGCCCGGTCGAAGCGATCTGTCCGGAGTACATCGGCGAGCGATGGACATTGGCGCGGATGACCTCATGGGTCGCCGGCGTGGTCCGGGTGATGCCACACTCGATCTGAGGAGTCGTGATCCGCTCGGTCAGCATGGAGAATGGCTCCGGCGGCGCGTCGCCGGGCTGCATCTCGAGCGCCTTCCAATCGATGGTGCTGCCGTCGAGCCGCGGTGGAGTGCCGGTCTTGAGACGGCCAAGCGTCAGACCGGCCCTTTCCAGGGTCTTAGACAGGCCCAAAGCCGGGGCCTCACCGACACGGCCGGCCGGAATCTGTTTCTCACCGATATGGATGAGGCCGCGCAGGAAGGTGCCGGTGGTCAGAACCACTGCGGCGCAGGCGATTTCCCGGCCGTCGGCCAGTCGAACACCGGCCACCCGGCCGGCCTTGACGATGAGATCGTCCGCCTCGCCCTGCACGAAGTCGAGGTT
Source organism: Undibacter mobilis (assembly GCF_003367195.1). NCBI lineage: Bacteria > Pseudomonadati > Pseudomonadota > Alphaproteobacteria > Hyphomicrobiales > Nitrobacteraceae > Undibacter > Undibacter mobilis. The sequence continues at coordinate 1,117,721 of NZ_QRGO01000001.1, forward strand.
CGGCGTAGCCTTGATCGCGGCCTGCATGGCGGCGGCATAGAGCTTGCGGTCGGCCTGGGCGCGCGGTCCGCGGACGGCGGGCCCCTTGCGGCGGTTCAGAACCCTGAACTGGATGCCGCCCTGGTCCGCAACCCGACCCATCAGACCATCGAGGGCGTCGATCTCGCGCACCAGATGGCCCTTGCCGAGCCCGCCAATCGCGGGATTGCAGGACATGGCGCCGACGGTTTCGAACTTGTGCGAAATCAGCGCCGTACGCGCACCCATCCGCGCAGCCACGGCGGCGGCTTCACAGCCCGCGTGGCCGCCGCCGATTACGGCGACGTCGAATTGGATGCTCCTATCGGACATGCCCGTCCCTTTACCGGACGAGCCCAAAACGGTCAAAACCTTCGTCGCCCAATGTTTCACGTGAAACATTGGCGTCCTCATTTGCCGATGCAGAAATCCCGGAAAATGATGTCCAGGACGTCCTCGACGTCCACCCGCCCCGCAAGGCGTCCGAGTTCCATGGCGGCCTGCCGGAGCTGCTCGGCCAGAAGCTCTTCCTCCCCGCCGGTACTCCAAGACCGGTCAAGGGCGCCGTTCAAAATATGCTGCACTGCAGCAAGAATGTCGCGGTGCCTTGCGCGCGCCACCAACGACTGTTCGGCGCCGGCCAGCATCGTCGCCGCGAAGGATGAGAGACGGCTCATCAGCCGATCCAGCCCAAGACCTTCCGAGGCCGAAAGGATGAACTCATCTTCACTCGAAAACGAAACACCATATTCATTCTTATAAGCACTTGTTTTATCACTTAAAATACCCGTGGACAAAGACGGATTTCTTGATTCATTTATATTGACAGCGCTCGCCAAGGCTGCCCGAGAGCGGCCGGCCTGGGTGGCAGCCTGAGCGCCGCCTCTCCGACGCGGCGTGCTCTCGGCTGCGCTGGCGGCGCCGATCTTGGCTCCGCTCGCATTTCCCATTGTGCGCAGCATTTCCGCATCCATGCTGCGCACAAGATCGGCCTTGTTCCTGATCTGCCAAACCGGGACCGCGCGACCCGCCTCGGCCAAGTCCGGTGTCGGCGCGTCCGACTTTCCCGCACTCGCGTCGGTCACCCACAGCACCAGGTCGGCCGCGGCCGCCCGTTCGCGGGCCCGGCGTACTCCCTCCATCTCGACCGGATCGCCGGTCTCGCGAACGCCGGCCGTGTCGAGCAAAGTCAGCGGATAGCCCCCGAGGTCGAGATGCACCTCGATCACGTCGCGGGTGGTTCCGGCATAGGGAGACACGATCGCGACTTCGCGCCGCGCCAGGCGGTTGAGCAAGGTGGACTTCCCGGCGTTCGGCGGTCCCGCGATGGCGACGACCAGCCCGTCGCGCAGCCGCTCGCCGCGCCGACCATCGGCCAGCGCGGTGGCGATCTCGTCCCGCAATTCCTGCACGATCGCGAGTGCCGGCCCGACCAGATCCTCCGGCACATCGGCCTCGTCCGAAAAATCAATGCGGGCCTCAACCAGCGCCAGCGCGCGGACGAGCCGTTCGCGCCACGCTTCAGCGCGATCGCCGAGCTGACCTTTCATCTGTCGGAAGGCGAGCCGCCGCTGGGCTTCGGTCTCGGCAGACACCAGATCGGCCAGGCCTTCCACGGCCGTCAAATCGAGCTTGCCGTTTTCGAAGCCACGCCGCGTGAACTCGCCCGGCTCCGCCATCCGCAAACCGTCGATACGGCTGAGCGCATCGAGAATGCCGGCGATCACCGCCGGGCCGCCATGGCCCTGTAATTCGGCGACATCTTCGCCGGTCTCGCTGTTCGGCGCCGGAAACCAGAGCGCCAGCGCCTCATCGATGATTTCGCTGGATTCTGGATCGCGGATACGGGCGATCCGCGCCTGGCGCGGCGCCGGAATTTTCACGCCGAGCGCTTCCAGCGCGGCGCCAGCGCGCGGACCGGAAATGCGGATCACGGCAATGGCGGCAGGCGGCCGACCGGAGGAGAGGGCGAAAATCGTTGAGCGAGAAGAGTCCGGCATCATGCAGCAGGCAAACGCCCAACTGCGCCTCACGTCAAGACTGAGCGTCGCGACGAGGCATCAGCTCCGCTTGCCCACGTAAGCCATGCACTCAAGCTCCAGCTGCGCGCCGAGCGCGAGGCCGTTGCAGCCGAAGGCCGAGCGGGCGGGCAGCCGCCCCGGATCGAAATAAGTGACATAGACCTTGTTGAAGTCCGGCCACTTCGCCATGTCGGCCATCATCACCGTCACCTTGAAGACGTCGGCAAAGGAGAGGCCGTTTTCCTTCAAGACCGCGCCGATATTCTCCATGGTCTGACGCGCCTCGGCCTCCATGCCGCCCGGCACCAGCTCAAGCGTGCCCGGCCTGTTGCCGAGCTGACCCGACAAATAAAGCACATCACCAACCTGCACGGCCTGGCTGAAGGGGAGCTTGAGGGCCTGCGCCGCAGGTGAATTTATGAACTTCATGAACGTTCGTCCGCCCTTTGCATGCAAATCGACAATCTGCCGGAACATCGTATTCGTGCCAGCAGGCACTCTACGCAATTTCGCTTAATTGAACTTTGCCGAATGGCTGGTCTCATGAACCCAGCAAGCTCGGCCTGGACCGGCGGCAAAATATAAGCGGACAAACGATGACGAAATGCTTCTGGATGACGTCGGCGATAAGTCTCCTTCTGTTGGCCGGTTCGCCGGCTCTCGCGCAGAAGAACGATCCCGCCGTCGTGCGCACGACCACCGGTCCGCTGCGCGGCGTCATCCACGACGGCTTGCGCGAGTTCAAAGGCATTCCCTATGCGCAGCCGCCGGTCGGCGATCTGCGCTGGGCGCTGCCCAGGCCTGCCAAGCCATGGAAGGACGTCCGGGATGCAACGATGTATGGCGCGGCCTGCCCGCAGGTCTCGCGCTACGGCCTGACCGAAGCCAGCAACGATGAAGACTGCCTGACGCTCAACATTACCGCACCCTACGATGGCAAGCCTTCGCGCAAGAAGCCGGTGTTCGTGTGGATCCACGGCGGCGCCTTTGTGGGCGGCTCAAGCGCGCTCTACCCACTGGGCAATCTGGCCACGGCCGGTGATCTCGTCGTCGTGTCGCTCAACTACCGGCTCGGCGTGTTCGGCTTCATGGCGCATCCTGGTTTCGACAAATCCTATAACGGCGGCTACGGCCTCAAGGATCAGCGCCTGGCGCTGACCTGGGTGAAGAAGAACATCGCCGCTTTCGGCGGCGATCCGAACAACATCACTATCGCCGGCGAGTCGGCCGGCGGTGCCGGCGTGTGCATGCATGTTATTGCGCCGCAGGAAACGCGCGGCCTGTTCAACCGGGCCATAATGCAGAGCGCCGGCTGCGCCACGCCGATGCACACCGTGAAGGAAGCGGCCAAGATCGGCGAGGCCGTCGCCAAAGCGGTCGGCTGCACCGACGCCAAAACAGCCGTCGCCTGCATGCGCAAAAAGCCGGTGGCCGACCTGACCGCAGCGGCGAGCAAGGCCGGCGAAAGCGACCTCATGGCTTTTGAGCCAGCGGTCGGCGCCAGGACGGTACCGCTTCAGGCCGCGGAGGCGTTTCGCACCGGCCAGTTCGTGCGCGTGCCGGTGATCAACGGCGGTACGCGCGACGAAATGCGACTTTATCTCGCTTATGAAGTTCAGGCCGGCGCGAAGGTCACCGCCGACAATTACGCCGACAAGATCAAGGCAATCTACGGCGCCAATGCCGACGCCATCGTGAAAAAGTACCCGGCGGCGAACTATTCATCGCCGGCTGCCGCACTCGGCACCGTGATGTCTGACTTCCACCCCACGGTGGGACTGAACAACTGCATCTATCTCGAACAGGCCAAACTGATGCGCAAACGTGTGCCGGTCCATGAACTGGTGTTCGGCGATCGCGACGCGCCGCCAGTGACCACCGACCCCGGATTCGAAATGGGCGCCGTCCACTCGTCCGAGCTGCCCTATTTCTTTCCGCACTTCGACAACACCAGCAAGGTCGCGGGACCGGACCTGAAGCCGGCATCGCTGGCGATGGCGAAACAAATGACGGCCTACTGGACGAGCTTTGCCCGAAACGGCAAGCCGGTCGCAACGAACGGCCCGGCCTGGCGGCTGTTCAAGGCGGATGGCGACGTCATGCGCTTCGATCCGGGCAAGGTGGGGCCGTTCGATGCCGGCGCCGCGCACAATTGCGCCTTCTGGAAAACGCTGTATCCGGCCTATCTGACACAATAGGGTCGTTCGGCTTCACCGGCGAAGCGGCTGACGTCCCAAGCGCCGCTTCCCCTATCGCGATCGGTATTCATGCTCGATCTTCTCGCCTCCAGCATCATCGCGGTCTTCACCGGACTTCTGAGTGTCCCGACGCCAGCCGCGACGCCCATCGGTCTTTGGCAACACGCCGACGCGTCAATCGAGGCACGCTTCTATCCGTGCGGCGACAAGCTGTGCGCCCGCGTCACCGCGGCCAAGGCGAGCAATCGCTCGATCCGGAGCGGCACCATGCTGGTCCAGAACGCAGCCCTGACCTCTCACAATATGTGGGAGGGGCGGGTGCTGGATGTCGACAACGGCAATGTCGTTGCCGGCGTCATCACCTTGCACAGCCGCGATACACTCAACCTCAAAAGCTGCACGGCCTTGGTGTTCTGCCGCATCGACACCTGGAACCGCGTCAACTAATGGCTCATCGAAAACCGGCGGCCAGCGCCACAACTTTGCCGTCGAGCCCCAGGAAGCCGTGATGCGATTTGGCCTGGCAAGGATTGCCGACCGTCTGGCCGCCATCGAGCCAAGCCACGCGCGCCTTGCCGCCCGCCCATTTGATGAAAGGCTCAACGCCCGCCGGCTGTGTGAAGCGACAGCCATCCTGCCGATGATGAATGACGAGCGTGGGCGGTAGCCGTTCCGGTGACCCCAGAATACCCATGACGTGTCGATCCGGACCGGATTCGCGGCTGAGAAAGCCAGCGGTGAGCACAAGAGCGTCGGGCCTCGCGCCACGGGCGATGCCACCTGCCGCGCGCAAGGTGCCGCGGCTGGTCGCGATCACCGTCACCGGACTCTTGATCCCGCGCATGTAATTCACGGCCGCTGCGAGATCGACATTGGCGTCAACGACCAGCACGGCGAGCCCCTGCGCCTTGTAGGCCTCGCGCGTGCGCACCAGCTGATTGTTCTTGAGGTTGCCAATACTTCCGCCGGGACCCGCCTGCAGGTCGCCATCGCCGCCCGGCAACAGGATCACGCTGGCCTTCGGCGATGCCGGTTTCAGCAACACCGCCTTCGAACCGTCGATCGTCACGGTTTCATCTGCCCAAGCCGGGCTCGCCAAAGCGAGCGCCGCAGCAAAAGCCATAATGCACCTGATTGTCATATTCGCCCCCGCAATCTTTAACGCGTCATTCTCCCGAGCCTAGGCGAAGGCGCGTATGAAACAAACTGTGCCGCACTGCGCCGACGATTGTGCGCGGCACACGACAGGCATTGGCCGCCGTTCCTGCTAGACTCCGCGCAACGACAAAGGAGGAAACGATGGCCAGGACCATTTCAAAAGTTGCCTCGCGCATGGCTGCGGCTTCAATGCTTGTTGCCTTCTCCACGGCCGCTTTCGCCAATGACCCCACCGGGACGTGGGTGCGGCCTTCCACCGGTACGCAGGTGAACTTCTACAACTGCGGCAGCAAACTCTGCGCGCGCATCACGGCCGTCAAAGATCAATCCCGCAAGAATACGATCGGCACCGTCATCATGAAAGGCGCGGCGAAGTCGGGCGACAACACCTGGAAGGGCGACTTGCTCAATACCGAAAACGGCAAGACCTATTCCGGCGTCGTCACACTCGAGGGCGCCAATGCGCTGAACCTGAAAGGCTGCGTCGCAGTCGTCATGTGCAGTGGCGAGACGTGGCAGAGGGTGAAGTAGGTTTGTCCGTCATTCCGGGACGCCGCGGCGCCCTGGAATGACGATCACGGGGACATTTCCCGCCGTGACACGTTAGTGTGTCGCCATGACAGCGCCCTCGAATCCGCCCCACACCAACCGCCTTGCTGCGGCAACGTCGCCTTACTTGCTGCAGCATCAGCACAATCCGGTCGACTGGTGGCAGTGGGGCCCCGAAGCGCTCGCGGAGGCGAAAAAGTCGAACCGGCCCATCCTGCTGTCGGTGGGCTATGCCGCGTGCCACTGGTGCCATGTCATGGCGCATGAAAGCTTCGAGGACGAAGCCACCGCGGCGGTGATGAACGCGCTGTTCGTCAACATCAAGGTCGACCGCGAGGAGCGGCCGGACATCGACCAGATCTACATGAACGCGCTGCATCTGCTGGGCGAGCAGGGCGGCTGGCCGCTCACGATGTTCCTGACGCCGGCCGGCGAGCCGGTGTGGGGCGGCACCTATTTTCCGAAAGAGGCCAAGTTCGGCCGCGCGGCCTTCACCGACATTTTGCGCGAGGTGTCGCGGCTGTTTCGCGAGGAGCCGGACAAGATCGAGCAGAACCGCGCAGCCCTCATGGCGCGCCTCGCCGAGGCAGCACATCCGGCAGGCAAGGCCACCATCGGGCTCAAGGAGCTGGACGGGGCAGCACGGCAGCTCGGCAACGCCTTCGACAGCGTCCGGGGCGGGCTGCGCGGCGCGCCGAAATTCCCGCAGGCGGCGCTGTTCGAAATGCTGTGGCGTGCCGGCCAGCGCACCGGCGACGCGCGGTTCTTCGAGCTTTTCGACCTGACGCTGACCCATATTTGCGAGGGCGGCATCTATGACCACCTCGGCGGCGGCTTTGCCCGCTACTCCGTGGATGAGCGCTGGCTGGTGCCGCATTTCGAGAAGATGCTGTACGACAATGCCCAGCTTCTCGCCCTTCTTGCTGCAGCATGGACCCGCAGCAAAAACCCGCTCTACCGCGCCCGGGCGACCGAGACCGTCGGCTGGCTCAAGCGGGAAATGACCAACGCAAACAAGGCTTTCTGCTCATCCCTCGATGCCGATTCGGAAGGTGAGGAGGGCAAGTTCTATGTCTGGTCGCTGGCGGAAATCCGGGACATCCTGGGCGCGGACGCCGACTATTTCGCAGCGCAATATGATGTGACCGCCGAAGGCAACTTCGAAGGTCACAATATTCTCAACCAGCTCAAGCACTTACCGCGCACAATAGAGGACGGCGCGGCAGGGCGGCCTGGCGAGGCCCGGTTGGCCATGTTGCGCGGTAAGTTGGTGATCGAGCGTGAGAAACGTATCCGGCCTGGACTTGACGATAAGGTCCTGGCGGACTGGAATGGGTTGATGATCGCGGCGCTGGCCGAGGCTGCGACCGCGTTCGACGCGCCGGAGTGGCTCGTCATGGCGCGGCAGGCTTTCGACTTCGTTTCCGATCAAATGACGCACGACGACCGGCTCGGCCATTCCTGGCGCGCCGGGCAATTGCTGCTGCCGGGGCTGGCCTCCGACTACGCCTGCATGATCAAGGCGGCGCTGGCGCTCAACGAGGCGACCGGCCAGCGCGCCTATCTCGACCGCGCCGTGACCTGGCAGCAAGCGCTCGACCGGCACTACACCAATCCCGCCAATGGCGGCTACTTCCTCACCGCCGACGATGCCGAAGGGCTGATCGTGCGGCCGGCGAGTGCAAGCGACGACGCCACGCCGAACCCGAATGCCGTTGCCGCCGAGAATCTGGTGCGGCTTGCCGCGCTCACCGGCGACGATCAATGGCGCATACGGGCGGACGCATTGCTCGAGGGCATTCTGGCCGGCGCAACGCAGAACCTGTTCGGCCATGTGGCGCTGCTCAACGCGCTCGATTTCCGGCTGCGCGCCGCCGAAATCGTCTGCACGGGACCGGACGCCGAAACCTTCGCGCAAGAGGCTCTGAAGCTGCCGCACCTGTCCCGCATCGTGCTGCGCGCGCCGTCGGCCGACTCGCTTCCGCCATCGCATCCGGCACAGGACAAGGTGAAAGCGATATCGGGAAGTTCGGCCTTCATTTGCGTCGGCGAGCGTTGCTCGCTGCCGGTGACGGATCCGGGCAAGATCGCGGAGGCGGTTAAGGCGTTCTGATCAACCCGCCTTCTTGAGAACCTTAGCCGCGCCGAGCCACTGGCTCCACGGCTCCGGCGCGATGAGACCGCTGCTGATACGCACCGGCCAAATAACGTTGCTCGCATCCATACGGCCGATCACCGATGGTTTGTGCAGATGCTGGTTGTCCGGGTCGAGGCGAACGTCGAAGCCCGACGGCGCGCGGATCGTACGGCCGGCTAGCGCACGGCGCACCGCCTGTGTTTCCGTGGTACCGGCCGCGGTGACTGCCTGAACCCAGAGATTGAAACCAATCCATGTCGCTTCCATCGGATCGTTGGTCAGCGCCTTGTCGTCACCGGTGAAGCGGCGCCATTCGGCGATGAATGCGTGATTCTCCGGCGTGTCCAGGGTCTGCAGATAATTCCACGCCACCATGTGGCCGATGAGATTGCGTTCATGCAGCGCCGGCATTTCCGCTTCGCCCAATGACAGGCTCATCACCGGCAGAATGTCAGCATCAAGGCCCTGACGGGCGCGCTCACGGAAAAAATGGACATTGGAGTCACCCGACAGCGTGGCAATGATGGCACCGCCCTTGCCGCAGAACTTGCGGATGCGATGTACCGTGTCGCGCCAATCGGTTTCGTCGAATGGCGTATAAAGTTCGTCCACCGCATCGTCGCCGATATTATGCGCATCCTTGAGATAATTGCGGATGATGGCGTTGGTCGTGCGCGGATAGACGTAATCGGTGCCGACAAGGAAGAAGCGGCGGCGGCCAAGCTCGATCAGATGATCGACGGCGGGGAGGGCCTGTTGCTGCGGCGTCGCGCCGGTGTAGATGACATGCGCCGACTGCTCCTGACCTTCGTATTGGCTCGGATAGAACAGCAGGCCATTGTACTGCGCCAATACCGGCAATACCTGCTTGCGCGAAGCTGAGGTCCAGCAACCGAAAATGGCCGCCGCCTTGTGGTCGCGCAACAGCGCTTCGGCCTGGCCGGCATAGGCTTTGACGTCCGAGCGCGGATCGAGGATTGCCGCTTCGACCGGACGGCCGAGTAGGCCGCCTGCTTCATTGAGCTTCTCGATCAGCATTACCAGCATCTGCTGCAGCGGCCGCTCGCTGGCGGTCAGCGTGCCGGACAGCGAATGCAGGATGCCCACTTTGATCGAGCCGTGGTCAAGATCAGCAAAGTAGCGGCTGACCGACGCGGTCAGCGATTGCGCGCGGGCGATCAGATCATCGGCCGTGGACAGCACCGCATCGCCGGCCCCGGCGACATCGGAGACGACGGCGCGAATGCTCGGCAAGGTCTCGCTGACGGTGACGGCGACTTTGCGGGCATCAGTGCCGATGTGGTCCAGCTTGGCAATCTGCTGCTCCATCAGCCGGGTGACGTTTTCGTTGACCTGGCTCATCGCCGCAACACTCTGGTCAACGGCCACAATGGCTTCGGCTGCTTCGTTCACCGCGGCCTGAATATCATGGACCTGGGTCGAGACTTCCTTGGTCGCCATCTCGGTGCGGCGCGACAACTCCTTGACCTCGGCGGCGACGACCGAGAAGCCGCGGCCGGATTCGCCGGCCCGCGCCGCTTCGATCGTCGCATTGAGCGCCAGCAGCGAGGTCTGCTTCGCGATCGCCTGGATCAGCTTGATGACCTGTTCGATCCGCGCGGCGGCGAGCCCGAGGTTGCGCATGGTCTCGTCGGCGCGCGCCAGCTCGGTGACCGTGCGCGTGGTTGCAGCGCGGGCCTCATCCACCTGGCGTGACGAAGTGACCGCCAGCGCCTGCACGTCGCGCGCCGCAGCCGCAACGCCAGCGACTTCCTCCGCGGCCTGGGCGGCAGCGTCGGATGAATACATTACCTGCTGCGCCATCAGGCGATTGGTCTGCGCCAATTCATCGGCCGTGCCGCGGATACGTTCGCCGGCCATGGTGAAAGCATTGACGACGTCGTCGATGGCACGGCGGAAATTGCCAGTGAAAAAATGGCGGCCGGCATGATGCAGCCGCGCTTCTGTTTCGCGGCGGCTCTGATCGACCGACAAGGTATCGGCCTCGATCAAGGCGGCACGGATCTGGCTCGCAGTGTCGCCGAAGTTACGAATCGCGCCGTCGCCAAGGCGCTCCGGCAGGCTGGTATAGCGATCGCCGCCGGCAATGGCGCCGATCGAGGCAATGATCGCAGCCAGCCGGCTTTCGGCAAATGAACCGACAGCCAGCGCCCCGCCAAGACCGACAGCAAGCGCGATCCAGATCGAACCCGACAAATAGAACGCCGCAACGACGGCGTTGCAGACAACAAACACCGGCACCGCGATCCACAGGGCGGGCCGCGGAATTCGATTTCGGGCGGACATTCCAAACTCGATTTTCGGAAAGTTTCGCCTATCAAAGTCGCCCGAATATGGTTTCCAAATTCTTGTCGCAGGTGCGCAAACACCGCATCAATTGTCGGCAAACGCGCTCAAGTTTTAGGCGCGATTCCGATCACCGCTTCTTTGTATTCGTGTCGTGCGCCGCACCGTGCCTGATCGAGCGCCAATCGAGCGCCGCGATTTCGTCCTTGATCCAATCGCGGAATGCATCCGCGGCCGGCGGCCGTTTCCGGTTCTTGGGGCCCACCAGATAAAATGCGCGATTGGATCCCAGAGCCAGCGGAAACGGCATGACAAGATGGCCGCTGCGCAGATCGTCATAGGCCAGGATGTCGTAAGTCAGCAGCACGCCAGCGCCTTCGCAGGCGGCGTCGAGTGCATGATCGGCGCTATTGAAACGCAGGCCGCGCCGCAGATCCACCGCGCCTGAGCCCGCGGTTTTAAACCAGACGCTCCAATCCGGCCGCGCAACCGGTGCCGGAAGCGACTCGTCATGGATGAGGCGGAAACGCGCGAGATCGTCCGGCGAATGGATCGGTCCGTGCTTTTCCAGAAGCCGCGGGCTGCAAACCGGCACGAAGTACACGTCGGTCAGCAGGTCAAATTCGAGCGTGGCGTCAGGCTTCGGCGGCACCGCCATATTGCGCAACGCCATGTCGATGCCGTCATTGACGAAGTTGGCATTCGTGGCGGTCGCTGAAATACGAATATCGATGTCAGGATGGGCAGCCGCGAACCGATAAAGCCGCGGCACCAGCCATTTCGCTGTCAGGCCCGGCGAGGTGCTGAGCACAAGCACGCGCCCGCTCTTCGCGGCATCGAAAGAAGCCACCGCATCGCGGATATGGGCAAAGCCGGTTTGCAGGCCTGGATAGAGCTGCCGGCCGGCGGCCGTGAGCGCAATGGCGCGCACGCGACGCTCGAACAGCTTGACGCCCAGCATCTCCTCAAGAGCGCGGATCTGGTGGCTGAGCGCCCCGGGGGTGACGTTCAGCTCGCCCGCCGCCTGGGTCAGGCTCAAGTGGCGTGCCGCCGCCTCGAAAGCACGCAGCGCGGATAGCGGGGGCATGGCCATGGGCACCTCACACCTATGATTGAGGTTAGCTCAACTATCGCCTGAGACCTTATCCTTTGCCGAAAGGCCTTAATAGAGCGATTCTGGCACCATAGAGTTGAGCTTTACTCAACAGCCAGAGTCACGGAGGTTTGCCATGGCCATTGCTCGCCCGCTGGGATTTCAAGTGATCGCCTTGCCGTCGGTCCAAGAACCCAAGCCCGGTCTGCTGCGTCGCCTGTTCGACTCGCTGCTCGAATCACGAGAGCAACACGCCCAGAAGACAGTGGACGCTTATGTCGCCCGCAACGGCTCACGCCTCACCGACAGTCTGGAGCGGGAGATTGGCGAGCGTCTTCTGGACGGCGGCGTGAAATTTCGTCCGTAGGCAAATCCCCATCGCCTGTGCGGACCCCTCTCAACCGCACGCGCGCGAGGCCGCCCGTAGTTCCCCTCCGGGCGGCCTCACTTGTTTGCCGGAGACGCGTTCCGACCGCGACCGATAAGGTCGTGCGCAGTGCGCTCGAGCTCGCCGCGCAGAAACACGTGTGCTGGGTCGCTCTGGAAGCGCTGGTGCCAGACCATGTACATCGGCAGATCGGTGATACCGTCTTTGAGCGGAATGGCGGCCTGCGCGAAGGGCTTCATCATGCCGCCGCGCAACAGGCTCGGCATCGAGACCAGCAGATCGGTGCCCTGAAGGAAGGCCGGCACGCCATAGAAGTTCGGCACCTCGATCGCGATATCGCGCGCGATCTTTTTCGCCGCCAGCCGCCGGTCGAATTCCAGCCGTTCATTGTCCGGATAGACCACCGTGATGTGGCGCGCTTTGAAATAGGCATTGAGGTTGCGCGGCGCCGCGCGGCTCGCGGCGTCGTAGAAGCAGACATAGCGGTCGCGGAATAACAGGCGCTGGAATACATCGGTGGCAACCGGCGGCCGCGGCGTGATCAACAGATCGCAGCGTCCCTCACGCAGCATCTCGCCGCTCGGCAACCCGGAGGGAATGACGCGCAGGTCGATGCGCTCGGTCTGCATCGACAACCGCGCCAAGAGCGGCGGCAGCAACAGATCGCGCTGGAAATCATTGGCTGCGACGGTGAGCGACAGCCGCGCCGTCTTCGGGTCGAAGGCAGCGCCCTGGGCAAACGCCTTCATACCGTCGAGCAGGTCGCGCGCACGGGCTGCCAGCGAATGGGCGTGCGCGGTAGCGACAATGCCGCGGCCCGATTTGACGAACAGCGGATCGGCGACGATCGAGCGCAACTTATCGAGGCCGTGGCTGACCGCCGATTGCGTGACGCCAAGCCGGGACGCCGCGGCGGTGACCGAGCCCTCCTCGAGCACGGCCAGGAAAAGCCGCAGGTTCTGGCCATCGAGGGCCGAATAATCGATTTTGCTCATGTATTACATGATAATCATTCTATTTATCGGCGCTATCGAAATCGCTCATCCTGTCCCGAAGTCGGCGGCTCCTTATCCAGCCGCCATTTTTTATGGGAGCAGCTCAAGGAAACCCGATGAACATCCAGGGACAGCCATTCGTCGCCGACGAGCCGGGATCCGTGCATCCGCAGCACAATCCGCTCGAATTCTTCTCGCGCGACCGCGCGATGCAGCCGCCGGCCTATCAACCGATCTACAAGACTTCGGTGGCGCGTTCCCCGCGCCGCGCGCTTTTATCGCTCGACCAGTCGCTCGGCGACATCACTGGCCCGGTGTTCGGCCACAACGACATCGGCTTGCTCGATAACGACCTGATCCGCAACTACGCCAAGACCGGCGATCCAATCGGCGAGCGCATCATCGTGCACGGCCGCGTGCTCGACGAATGTGGACGACCGGTGCCGCGCACGCTGGTTGAATTCTGGCAGGCCAACGCCTCGGGTCGCTACCGGCACAAGAAGGATACGTATCTCGCGCCGATCGATCCGAACTTCGGCGGCTGTGGCCGCACGCTCACCGACGAGAACGGCTACTACTATTTCCGGACCGTCAAACCCGGCCCGTATCCGTGGCGCAACTACGTCAACTCATGGCGCCCCGCCCATATCCACTTCTCGATCTTCGGCACCGGCTTCATCCAGCGCCTGATCACCCAGATGTATTTCGAGGGCGATCCGCTCATCAAGATCTGCCCGATCGTCAATGTCGTGCCGGACAGGGACGCCATCGATCGTCTGATCGCACCCCTCGATGTCAACGCGGCGGTGCCCGACGACTGTCTCACCTATCGTTTCGACATCGTTCTGCGGGGCCGCCGCTCCACCTTGTTCGAGAACCGGCTGGAGGGAAACTGACCCATGGCGCAGCAACTTGCATACCTCAAAGAAACCGCGTCGCAGACGGCGGGTCCCTATGTCCACATCGGCCTCATTCCGCATATGGCCGGCTTCGACATCTTCCAGAACAATTTCGGCGGCGTGCTCGCCGGCGCCGATACGCCCGGTGAACCGATCGCCATCGAAGGCCGCGTCATTGACGGCACCGGCGCGCTGGTGCGCGATGCGCTCGTCGAAATCTGGCAGGCCGACGCCAATGGTCACTACGCCCATCCGGCGGACAAGCGGCAAGCCGCCGCCGGCTTCCGCGGCTGGGGCCGTACCGGCACCGATTTCGACACCGGCGTGTACCGCTTCGACACCATCAAGCCGGGCCGCACGCCCTGGCGCAACGGCAAGATCTCGGCGCCGCATATCAATGTCTGGATCGTCGCCCGGGGCATCAATATCGGTCTGCAGACGCGGATGTACTTCTCGGACGAAGAAGCCGCCAATGCCGACGACCCGGTGCTGAATGCGATCGAACACAAGAGCCGCGTGCCGACCTTGATCGCCAAGCGACAGGACAAGCCGGGCAAGGCGACCTATCTGTTCGACATCGTGCTGCAGGGCGACAACGAGACGGTGTTCTTCGACATCTGACGCGGCCGTACCGCAACAACAAAAAAGGCCGGGCGCAATGCCCGGCCTTTTCATTTCAGCGCTTAATCGGCGCGTTACGTGTTCATGCTCTCGAAGAACTCGGCATTGCTCTTGGTGTTGCGCAGCTTGTCGAGCAGGAAGTCGATCGCGTCCATCGTGCCCATCGGGTTGAGAATACGGCGCAGGACGTACATCTTCTTGAGCGTGTCCTTTTCCGTGAGCAGCTCTTCCTTGCGGGTGCCCGATCGCGTGATGTCGATCGCCGGGAAGGTGCGCTTGTCCGCGACCTTGCGGTCGAGGATGAGTTCGGAGTTGCCGGTGCCCTTGAATTCTTCGAAGATGACTTCGTCCATGCGGCTGCCGGTGTCGATCAGCGCGGTGGCAATAATGGTGAGCGAGCCACCTTCTTCGATGTTACGCGCGGCACCGAAGAAGCGCTTCGGCCGCTGCAAGGCGTTGGCGTCGACACCGCCGGTCAGCACCTTGCCGGAGGACGGCACCACGGTGTTGTAGGCGCGACCGAGACGGGTGATCGAATCGAGCAGGATCACGACGTCGCGGCCATGCTCGACCAGGCGCTTGGCCTTCTCGATGACCATTTCGGCAACCGCGACGTGGCGGGTCGCCGGTTCGTCGAAGGTCGAGGAGATGACCTCGCCCTTCACCGAGCGCTGCATGTCGGTGACTTCTTCCGGGCGCTCGTCGATCAGAAGAACGATCAGATAGCACTCGGGATGGTTCGCCGTGATGGCGTGCGCGATGTTCTGCAGCAGCACGGTCTTGCCGGTGCGGGGCGGCGCCACGACCAGCGCGCGCTGGCCCTTGCCGATCGGTGCGACGATGTCGATGACGCGGGCCGACAGATCCTTCTTGGTCGGATCGTCGTGCTCCATCTTCAGCCGCTCGTCCGGATAGAGCGGTGTCAGGTTGTCGAAGTTGATCTTGTGGCGCGCCTTCTCCGGGTCCTCGAAATTGATCGTATTGACCTTGAGCAGCGCGAAGTAACGTTCGCCTTCCTTGGGCGAGCGAATCTGGCCTTCGACGGTATCGCCGGTGCGCAGGCCGAAACGGCGGATCTGCGAGGGCGAGACGTAGATGTCGTCCGGGCCGGACAGGTAGTTCGATTCCGGCGAGCGCAAAAAGCCGAAACCGTCGGAGAGAACCTCGACCACACCTTCGCCGATGATTTCGATCTCCTGCGCCGCGAGCTGCTTCAGGATCGCAAACATCAATTCCTGCTTGCGCAGGGTTGAGGCGTTCTCGACCTGGTGCTCTTCGGCGAAAGCCAAAAGTTCGGCGGGGGTTTTGGACTTGAGGTCCTGGAGTTTCATTTCCCGCATGGGGGGTAGGATCCTTGAAAGGCAAACCGGGCTTGGTCCGAGAACCTTGGCCTTGAAAAATTCGGGGCCAGCGCCGAGTAAACAGTGGGAGTGAGTTCGCAGGTCTGGGGAGGCGCGGGGCTTTTCAGGAGAAGGTCCTGGAGCCTGCGACGGTTCCGAACGGCTCGGTTCCGGTACGCGACTTCATCCGCCTGCGTTCGGTGGGATGGTGCCAAGATAAGTGAGGCCGGGATTTCGCGCAAGGGGCGCAAGAAGGGCGAGGGGGCCGGCTCCCATCGCGGCTTCCCGTCAAGCCGGCCTAGAATGGTTTGACCACCACCATGATCACAATGAAGATCATGAGAAGCGTTGGTATTTCGTTGATAATACGAAAGAATTTCGCACTTTTGACGTTGCGGCCGGCGGCGAAATCCTTCGCCCAGCGGCCAAGAAACCCGTGAACTGCGCTCATGGCGACAACCGCCGTCAGCTTGGCATGCAGCCAGCCGGCGCTCAGCCAGCCGCCCTCCAGCATCAGCACCAAGCCGGCGATCCAGGTCACCGCCATGGCCGGCGTCATGATGAAATGCAGCAGACGATGCTCCATGACCTCGAAGGTCCTGGCCTGCTGCGAGCCCGGTTCGGCGCTGACGTGATAGACGAACAACCGCGGCAGATAGAGCATTCCCGCCATCCACGAGATGACGGCGACGATGTGCAGCGCTTTGATCCAGAGATACATAGTCGCTTTCTCGGCACGCCATTCTTCGAGGCGCGGGCTTTGCCCTCGCATCTCAGGACGACCTGATCTCACATCGGCGCAAGTCCGTCATCCAGAGCTGTGCCTCGAAGGATCACAGTCCCCGTTATCCCCGCACTCGCTTCAGCATCTGCTCGACATGGGCGATCGGGGTTTCTGGCAGAATGCCGTGACCAAGATTGAAGATCAGCGGCCGGTCAGCCATCGTCAGCACATCATCGACCTCACGATCGAGCGCCGTACCGCCAGCCAGCAGCGCAAGCGGATCGACATTGCCCTGAATCGGCACCCGTGGCTGCAGGATGTCATGCGCCAGGCTACGCGGAAACATCCAGTCAAGACCGATGGCATCGACGCCGGTCACTTCGACGTAAGGCAACGCCATTGCGCCGGCGCCACGCGGAAAACCGATGATCTTGGCGCCCGGAACTTGTGCGCGTACGCCGGCAACAATCTTTTCGGTCGGCTCCATGCACCAGCGATCGAACTGTTCTGGCGGCAGAATGCCAGCCCAAGTATCGAAAATCTGCACGCAATCAGCACCGGCCTTAAGCTGGCCGACGAGATACTCGATTGAACCGTGCACCAGACGATCGATGATGCGCTTGAAATTCTCCGGATCGCGATAGGCGAACAATCTTGCCGGCGCCTGATCGGAGGTCCCTTCACCGGCCACCATGTAGGTTGCCACGGTCCAGGGCGCCCCGCAGAAGCCGATCAAGGTCGTATTGTCAGGCAGCCCTGCCTTGACGCGCCGAACCGTCTCATAGACCGGCGCAAGCACATCGTGATCGACGCGATCCCGCAAGTCAGACAGCGCTGCCGCGTCCTTCATTGGCTCGAGCTTCGGCCCTTCGCCGGCAAGGAACTCGACCTTGCGTCCCAGAGCGAGCGGCATGACGAGGATATCGGAGAACAAAATCGCAGCGTCGAAGTTGAAACGCCGGATCGGCTGCAAGGTCACTTCAGCCGCAAGTTCCGGATTGAAACAGAGATCGAGAAAACCACCCGCCTTGGCACGTACCTCGCGGTACTCCGGCAGATAGCGGCCTGCTTGCCGCATCATCCAGACCGGCGGAATGTCCTGCGCATGACCTTCAAGGACACGCAGCAGGGGCTTTGTCCCCACGTGGTTCGCTTGCACGATGCTCTTCCTAAAGAATCCTTAAAATCTATTTGTAGTAGTAGTTGGTCGGTTGATTTGACTCATGACTCGCAGTCAACAATCTGTCCACTGCCTTGCCGGTCATGATTCAGAATCCCATCCTTTTCGCGGCGACGACATCCACGCCGAAAAGCGCTCCATTGCGCCATTTAAGCGACTTATCCAACTCTGTCCCCAGAGCACTGTCCACATTGGGACCCGCCCTGTCGTCCGATCTGCTTTCGTTCGTCCCCGAGGACGGCGGTGTGGACAAAAATTGACCTATCCCGCCGCGCCCGCTTACATGCCGGTCCCGGGGTCCAAACCATCCCCGGCAATCCACACTTTGCCCGGCCGCCATACAGATGTCCGATACAGGCTACTTTCATTTGCATCTGGTGTCCGACGCGACCGGCGAAACGCTGATCACGGTCGCGCGCGCCGCGGCCGCGCAATATGCCAATGTATCGCCGGTCGAGCATCTTTATCCGATGGTGCGCTCGAAGAAGCAGCTCGACCATTGTCTCGCCGAAATCACCGAGTCGCCGGGTCTCGTCCTCTATACCTTGCTCGAAGAGGATCTGATTCAGCTTCTCGAGGACAAATGCCGCGACCTTGGTCTGCCCTGCATGTCGGTACTGGGGCCGATCCTGCGCCTGTTCCAGTCCTATCTCGGTACCGAAACCATCCACCGCGCCGGTGCGCAGCACGTTCTTAATGCGGAATATTTCAATCGTATCGACGCCCTTAATTACACGATGATGCATGACGACGGCCAGCATGTCGCCGGCCTAGACGACGCCGACGTGGTCCTGATCGGCGTGTCGCGCACCTCGAAGACACCGACCTCCATCTATCTCGCCAATCGCGGTATCAAGACCGGCAACGTGCCGTTGGTGCCCGGCGTGATGCTGGCGCCGGAAGTCGAAAAGCTGACGCGCCCCCTGGTCGTCGGGCTCTATGCCAGCCCTGAGCGTATTGTGCAGATTCGCGAAAACCGCCTGCTCGGTTTGAAGGCGCACCGCGACGACGATCGCTATATCGACAAGGCCGCCGTTGCGGAAGAGGTCGCCTATTCTCGCCGGCTTTGCGCCAAGCACAACTGGCCGTTGATCGACGTGACGCGGCGCTCGATCGAGGAGACCGCGGCCGCCATTGTCAAACTGCTCGGCGAACGGCGGCGACAGCCGGCCTCGATGTAAATTGTCTGGTGTCACTCCGGTACGCAGGCGCTAGCGTCCCGGCCGACTCCCGAATGACGAAAGAAAAATCATGCCTCTCTGGTTAGGCCAGCAGCCATTGGTTCTTGCATCGAAGAGCGACATCCGCGGCAAGATTCTCGCCGCCGCGGGGCTGCGTTTCGGTATTCGGCCGGCCCAGATCGACGAACGCGCCGTCGAGGCGGACGCGAAAGTGAGCGACGCTCTGGCCGCCGCGCGGCTGCTGGCGCGGGCGAAAGCCATGGCGGTGGCCGCGCAAATGCCCGGTCATGTCGTGCTCGGTGCTGACCAGACTTTGGCGCACGGCTCGGCGCGCCTGACCAAGCCGGCCAGTCGCGAGGAGGCGTCGTCGCAACTGCGGATCTTGCGCGGCCGCACGCACGAACTGCATTCCGGCCTCGCAGTGGTGCGCGATGGCGAGGTGCTGTTCGAACTCGTCGATACCGCGCGGTTGACCATGCGCGACTTTTCCGATCGTTTTCTCGACGATTATCTCGATATGACAGGAGACGTTGCGCTGACCAGCGTCGGTGCCTATCAGCTCGAAGGTATCGGTATTCATCTGTTCGACCGCGTCGATGGCGATTACTTCACCATTCTCGGGCTGCCGCTGTTGCCGCTGTTGAAGTTCTTTCGCGACAGCAACATGGTCGATGGCTGAGAGACAAAAGCAATGTTTGTGCTTGGCCTGACCGGCTCGATCGGCATGGGAAAAACGGCGACGGCGAAGATGTTCGCCGACGAAGGCATACCAGTGCAGGACGCCGACGCCGCGGTCCATGCGCTCTACGAAGGCAAGGCGACGGCGCTGATCGAAGCGGCCTTTCCCGGGACGACAGCGGACGGAAAGGTCGACCGCGCCAAACTCGGCGCGATGGTCATCGGCAAGCCGGATGCGATGGCGAAGCTGGAAAAGATCGTGCATCCGCTGGTCGCGCGGGAACGCGACGATTTCCTGACCGGCGCCGAAAAGGCCGGCGCCGACATTGTGGTTCTCGATATACCGTTGCTCTACGAGACCGGCAGCGATCTGAACTGCGACGCCGTGGTGGTGGTCTCAGCGCCCGCCGAACTGCAGCGCGAGCGCGTCCTGGCGCGCCCCGGCATGACCGAAGAGCGTTTTGCCGCCATTCTGGCCAAGCAGATGCCGGATGAGCAAAAGCGGGCCCGGGCCGATTTCATCGTGGATACGTCGCGCGGTTTCGACGCGGCGCGCGATCAAGTGCGTGAGATTTTGCGCCAGGTGCGTAAGATGGCGAATCAGCAGTAAGACTCCACGCCCATGCGCGAAATCGTCCTCGACACCGAAACCACCGGCCTCGATCCCAATCAGGGGCATCGTCTGGTCGAGCTCGGCTGTGTCGAATTGCTCAATCGCATTCCGACCGGGCAGACGTTCCACGTCTATGTCAATCCGGAACGCGACATGCCGCTGGAGGCCTTCAATGTCCACGGCCTGTCGGCGGAGTTCCTGAGCGGGCACCGCAGGTTTGCGGAGATCGTCGACGACTTTCTCGCCTTCATCGGCGACGACGCGCCGCTGGTGATCCACAATGCCGAATTCGATCACAAATTCCTGTGCGCCGAGCTCAAGCTCGTCAAACGTACGCTGATCGCGCGCGAGCGGCTCGTCGATACGCTGGCGCTGGCGCGGCGCAAGCATTCTGCCGGACCTTACAACCTCGATGCGCTGTGCGGCCGCTATGGCATCGATAATTCACGCCGCACCAAGCACGGCGCGCTGCTCGATGCCGAGATCCTGGCCGAGGTCTATCTGGAGTTGCTCGGCGGTCGTCAGGCTTCGCTCGGCCTTGCCGAAAGCGTTGCGCCGAGTGTTTTCGCGGTCGGTGGCGCGACAACGGTACGCGCCCGCCCGGCGCCGCTCAAGCCGCGGCTGACCGACGCAGAGCTCGCTGCGCATCGCGAGTTCGTCGGCACGCTCGGCGAAGAAGCCGTATGGCGGAAGTATCTGTGAGCGGTCAGTTGCCGGCGGGCGGCTGCTGCGCGGCGACTTGTTCCATCTTCTGACGATACAGCGCGACGAAATCGACCGGATCGAGCAGCAGCGGCGGGAAGCCGCCATTGCGCACGGTGGTCGCGATGATCTCGCGCGCGAAGGGGAACAGCAGGCGCGGGCATTCAATCAGCACCACGGCGTTCAGGCTCTCCTGCGGCACGTTGCGAATGCGGAACACGCCGCCGAAAGCAAGATCGAAGCTGAACAGAAGGCTGCCGGCGTTCTCCGCCTTGCCGGACAGGTGCAGCACGACCTCGATGTCGGTGTCCGAGAGCGGCGCGGCGTTGACGTTGATCTGGATGCCGATCTGCGGCTGCTCGCCGGTGACAAGCGACTTCGGCGCGTTCGGATTCTCGAACGAGAAATCCTTGATGTACTGCGCCACGACATTGAGCTGCGGCACCTGCTCCGGGTTGCCGTTCTGAGCCTGGCCGCCATTCGTGGTCGTCATGGAAGTTCCCTCTGTTTTCGCGGCGGTTGGCTAACACGGCCCCCCGGACCGAACAAGGATGCCGGTCCATGTTGTCGCAGCCTCTGCGGAGACTTTCCCGGCATCGTAAATGCGGCGGATCAGCGCCCGGCGCCGTCGCGATTCTGGCCGGGCAGCCGCGGGTCGTCGACCCGGCGCCACTGCTCGGGCTCGAGATCGACCACGCCATCAGGCGACGCGACGGGCGGCCTGCGGCCAAGCGCCCCACCGAGGGCGTGCCAAAGCGGCACGAGCAGAACCAATAGCCCGATCGCGCCGGTGATCAATCCGGGGATCGCCAGCAGCAATCCGCCCAGCAGTGTCAGACCGCCGGGGCCGTCAGCGCTAAAAGCGGTGAAATCCTGCCGCGCAAAGCCATCGCGCATCGCCACGCGCACCCGCTGGACGTGGTGGCCGCCGGCCCAGCGCAAAATCACACCGCCGGCGAGCGAAAGGCCGATCAGCAGCGCCAAAGCAGGGACGAAGCCCCAAGCCGCGGCAAGGGCGACGAAGGCGGCCAACTCGGCCAGCGGCAGCGCCAGGAAGGCCAGCAACAGCCATTTTGCCACATTCATGGGTCTTCCTCTGATTGGCCGGCGATGTTGGCGTCTGCGCCATGATCGTCTAAGGTCCGGCACATCCAAAATGCGCCGCGAAATCGGCGCGAAACCTCTGGATCGGCGTGTCCGCGGCCTTAGATAAGGCGGGTACGCCCAATCGCCATTCGTCGGGCGGCCTTAATTCAAGAACCCGGAAGGCCGGACGTAGAGCTGCTTCCGGTACGGTAGCCGAAAGAATGCAAGACGTGTTCGATATCTACACCATCATCTTTCTGGCGCTCGCGGTGTTCATTTTCCTGCGGCTGCGCAGCGTGCTCGGTCAGCGCACCGGCCGTGAACGGCCGCCTTACGATCCTTATGCCGCACGCGAGCCGGTCCGTCCGGCGGGCGACAACGTGGTTCAGATTCCCAACCGGCCGACGGAAGCCACGCGTAAGCCCGATGACGCGGCCGCGGAATCGGCGCCGGTCGAGCGCTGGAAGGGCATTGCCGAAGCCGGCTCTGCCGTGGCCAACGGCCTCGATGCGGTGGCGGTGGCCGACCGCAGCTTCGACGTCAATCACTTCCTCACTGGCGCGCGCGCCGCTTACGAGATGATCGTCACGGCCTATGCCGAGGGCGACCGCCGTACCTTGCGCAATCTGTTGTCGCGCGAAGTCGCCGAGGGCTTTGAGGCGGCGATCACCGAGCGTGAAAAGCGCGGCGAAACCGTCGAGAGCCGTTTCGTCTCGATCGACAAATCTGTCATCACCAATGCGGAGGTGCGCGGTCGCAGCGTGCAGCTCACCGTACGCTTCCAGTCGAAGCTGGTAACGGCCACCCGCAACAAGGCGGGCGAGGTGATCGAAGGCAATGCCGAGAGCGTCACAGACGTCACCGACGTCTGGACCTTTGCGCGCGACGCCTCTTCGCGCGACCCGAACTGGAAGCTGGTCGCGACCGAAGCCGGGCAGTGACCATATGCCGGGGGGCGGGCTCAGCAATTCGGCAAGTGTTCTCGCCGCCGCCTGCTTCATCGCGGCCATTGCTTCACCGGCCAATGCCGTGACCTTGCCCAAAGCCGCTGTCGAGCCGGTCGAATTTGCCGCGCTCACAGGGTGGGACGATGACGACCACGCCGCCGCCTATGCGGCCTTCCTGAAGAGCTGTGGCGCCATTCGTCACGGCACGCCAAAGATGCGCAAGGCCAAGCCGATTTATGGCGGCCTCTACACCGCCTGTACAAAGGCCATCGCACTCGGCAAGCTCGACCGCGACCGGGCGCGTGATTTCTTCGAGCAGGAATTCCGCGCCTATCGCGTTGCCGCCAGCGGGCAGAGCGAAGGTTTCTTCACCGGCTATTACGAGCCGGAAGTGCAGGGCTCGCGAACGCGCACCGAAGAGTACAAGGTGCCGGTCTATACGGCGCCACTTGCCACCATCAAAGGCAAGGTGAGCAAGGTCTTCGGCCATCTCGATCGCACCCAGATCGAGGAGGGCGCGCTCGCCGGCAAGGGTCTGGAAATCTGCTGGGTGAAGAATCCGGTCGATGTTTTCTTCGCGCAGATCCAGGGGTCGACGCGCGTGCGCCTCGACGATGGCAAGACCATGCGGCTCAATTACATTGCCAGCAACGGTCATCCCTACACGCCGGTCGGGCGCTTCCTGATCGACCGCGGCATCATCGCCAAGGAAGACATGTCGATGGATCGCATCCGCGACTGGATGGAAGCCAACCCGGAAGAAGGCAAGGAGCTGCGGCGCAAGAACCGCTCCTTCGTGTTTTTCCAGGAACAGCCGCTCGCCGAGCATGAGGAGTGCATCGGCGCGCAGGGCGTACCGCTGACGCCGCTGCGTTCGGTTGCGGTCGACAAATCGCTGCATGTCTATGGCACGCCGATCTGGATCGACGCCGAATTGCCGATCGCCAGCGAAAGGCCGGAAACGCCGCTGCGTCGGCTCATGATCGCTCAGGATACCGGCTCGGCCATTGTCGGCCCGGCGCGGGCCGATATTTATTTCGGCTACGGCAACGACGTCGGCAGCATTGCCGGGCGCGTCAAGCAGTTCGGCCGCTTTGTCATGCTGGTGCCGCGCGAAGTGACGCTGTCGGGCTCCGGTGCGCTGGCCCGGGACGTTCCGCTACCCAAGCCGCGGCCAGGTGCGATTGTCGCCGGCATCGCGTCGCGACCCTGACAGGCCAGGCCCATGAGTCGCGATGGCAGGCGACGCGTTCTGACCTACGACGAACGGGTGTTGTGGTCGACGGTGACGCAGAGCATGAAGCCGTTGCGACCCGACGCAGCGCCGGCTGGTCCTGAGCCGGCGGCATCGGATGCGCGGCAACCTGTGCCCAAAGCCAAGTCGGAAGTGAAACCGCAGCCTCCCGAGACGCTGATCGCGCCGTCACCGCCGAAGCCTGCGCCGATCGCGCCACCTTTGTCACGCCGCGCCAAACGCAATGTCGCGCGCGGCAAGCATGAGATCGATGCGCGGCTCGATTTGCATGGCCTGACACAAAGCGAGGCGCATCATGCGTTGCTGCGTTTCTTGCGGACGGCGAGCGCGCGCGATGCCCGTCTGGTTCTGGTGATCACCGGCAAAGGCAAAGCCGGTAGCCATGACGAAGGCCGCGAACGCGGCGTGCTGCGTCGGCAGGTACCGCAGTGGCTGTCGCTGCCCGAGTTTCGCGATTATGTTGTTGGCTTCGAGGATGCGCATATCGCGCATGGCGGCGAAGGCGCACTGTATGTAAGGGTGCGGCGCGCGCGGGATTGACCGCAACAAGGTCAAGGAAACCGAACATGGCGAAGAAACGCACGAAGAAGCTGAAGACCAAAACCAGAGCCAAAAAGAAAACCAGGACAACAGCTGCACGGTCGGTGAAACGGCCGCTGTCGAAGAAAACAAAAAAGTCCGCGAAGAAGAAAACGGTCAGAAAACTCAAGAAGAAGGCCGCAAGCCGGAAGCCGTCGCCGCGGCAAGCGCTGATCGAGCGCGAACTGGAAGAAGGACTGATCGAGACCTTCCCGGCGTCCGATCCGGTGGCGCTGACCGATCCGACAACGACCATCAAGGACTAAGACGCGGCATTCTCAGGCCGTTGCTCGCCCGGCCCGTGACGGCGCCGCCGCGCCGGCCGCCGGCTTGCCTTGAACGGCGTATAAGGCTCGCGCAGCCGCGACATCAGGCGCGACACGCCGATCCAGATCTCGAAAACATCAGCTTCGATCTCGTCGTGCAGCCGACGGTCGCTGGCGACGGCCTGAGACGATCTTTGCTTGCGCGTCCTCATCTTCGCGATACCCCCTTGTCACCGCCAAGCCTTTCAACCGCAAGTATAGGTCGCGGGCAAATGCATGTGTCAAGAGTATTTTATATGCGACTTGACACAACCGTTCCGTCAGCTCGCTTCGGGCGCGGCGGCGAGCCGCATGATTTCCAGGGCGGCGATGGGCTCGCCGGCGCGCAATGGGATGATATCGGAACCCGCATTGAACAGGGCGAAACGCAGCACGCCCCTGAACCCCGGCGCAATCTGCAACGGTGCATTCAAAACGAGGCCGGCGGCGGACAGAGAGGTCAATCCGCCGAGTCGTCCAAGATGGTCGAGCGGCAGTTCGACGTGTTCGGCAGTGGTGGCACTGAGCAAGCCGCCCGGGCGCAGCGCGAAGACCCGTTTGAGTGACAGCGCCACTTTTCTGCCCTCGCTCACCGCCTGAGTGCCGAGGGTCAGATCAATCGAGGCGGGCCGCAAATGCCCTGAAATAAAGGGCTCGATGGCGATAATGCCATCGTGGACCGCCCGCGCGATCTGGTGATTGACGAGAATGCCCGAGATGGCCGCCCGCACCGGCGCGCCGTTTTCCGAGAACCACTCGCTTAGCCAATAGTCCGAACCGTGCCCGGTCAGACGGCCGAGCTTGCCGGCCATGGCCCGTGAAATCGCCTGCCGTCCGTTGATGATGTTGTTGACCGACTGCCGCGAAACGCCAGTCGCTTTGCTGACGGCCACCTGGTCGAGGCCGAGCCGCCGCAGTTCGGCGCGAAGATGCGCGCCCGGCGAGGCGCGCATGATCGTCGATTCGGGATCGGTCTTGCCCCGGCTGCTTGCGGCCATGCCCTAGCTCCCCGGCCAAGTTTTATTCCTACCCCGGCCGTTGTAAATGCGGGGTCAAAATTCAACCGATAATTGTAGCCGTAAACCCGGCGCGCCGCACAGCTCCCCCTGTGCGGGAGCCGCGGCCGCTTCGGGACGTCTGACAGAATTCGGCAGGCTTACAGGATGAACCGGGAGAGGTCGGCGTTCTTGGCGAGGTCGCCGATGTGTTTTTCCACATAGGCGGCGTCGATACGCACCGTCTCGCCGGCGCGGTCGGTGGCGGCAAAAGAGATCTCGTCGAGAATGCGTTCCATGACCGTTTGCAGACGCCGTGCGCCGATGTTCTCAATCGCACTGTTCACCGACACGGCGATATTGGCGATGGCGTCGATGGCGTCCTCGGAGAAATCCAGGGTGACACCTTCGGTGCCGAGCAGCGCGACATACTGCTTGATCAACGAGGCTTCCGGCTCGGTAAGGATGCGGCGGAAGTCATCGCGCGACAGCGCCTTGAGCTCGACGCGGATCGGCAGGCGGCCCTGCAGTTCCGGCAGCAGGTCCGATGGCTTGGAAATGTGAAAAGCGCCGGAGGCGATGAACAGGATGTGGTCGGTCTTGACCGGGCCATGCTTAGTGTTGACGGTGGTGCCTTCGATCAGGGGCAACAGATCGCGCTGCACGCCCTCGCGCGACACGTCGGCGCCGCCGCGGCGTTCGCTGCCGGCGATCTTGTCGATCTCGTCGAGGAAGACGATGCCGTTCTGCTCCACGGCGCGGACCGCCTCCTGCACAAGCTGGTCGTTGTCGAGCAGTTTGTCGCTTTCTTCATTGAGCAGAATCGAATGCGATTCTTCCACGGTGACGCGCCGCGTCTTGGTGCGGCCGCCGCCCATCTTGCCGAAGATGTCGCCGATATTGATGGCACCCATCTGCGCGCCCGGCATGCCGGGAATTTCGAACATCGGCATGCCCTGAGCGCCGGCCTGCAGTTCTATTTCGATTTCCTTGTCGTTGAGTTCGCCGGCGCGCAGCTTGCGGCGGAAGCTTTCACGCGTCGACGGGCCCGAACCCGGGCCGACCAGAGCATCGATCACGCGCTCTTCGGCGGCCTGTTCGGCGCGAACCTGAACGTCCTTGCGCTTCTTGTCGCGCGTCAACGAAATCGCGATTTCGACAAGGTCGCGCACGATCTGCTCGACGTCGCGGCCGACATAGCCGACCTCGGTGAACTTGGTGGCTTCCACCTTGAGGAACGGCGCGCCGGCCAGCTTCGCCAAACGCCGCGAAATCTCGGTCTTGCCGACGCCGGTCGGTCCGATCATCAGAATGTTCTTCGGCAGCACTTCCTCACGCAGCTTCTCGTCGAGCTGCTGTCGGCGCCAGCGATTGCGCAGCGCGATCGCCACCGCGCGCTTGGCGTCGTGCTGGCCGACAATGAAGCGGTCGAGTTCGGAAACGATTTCACGCGGGGAGAAGTCGGTCATGCGTCACGTACCATCAAAAGAGCGCGGCCGTCGGGCGTATCAATTTCACCGGTGCGCCTAAAACCGGCTTTCTCATAGGCGCGGATCGCGCGAGCGTTGGTGGGCTGGGGGTCTAGCACGATGCGCGGCGCCCCGGACTTCAGGAGGCTCTCACTGAAGGCGCGAATGAACGCCGAGCCATGGCCGCGCCCAACCATCTCTTCATCGGCGATGAACTGATCGAGCCCGCGCGTTCCGTCCGGCTGCGGACCGAAGCCCTTATGCCAGTCACCGATGCGGTAGCACTGCAGGTAAGCGAAAGGGCGATCGGCACAGGAGACGATGAACTGGCCCATGTCGTGATGATCGAGATCGCCGCTGACAAACTCAAAGGCGTTGGCATCGTGCCACCACGCGGCGACATGCGGCACGGTCAGCCAGTCGCGCACCAGCGGAAGATCGCCGGCATGCATCGGACGAAACTGGTAGGTGGACGGAGTCATCAGGCCGTCTTCAGCGACTCGATTGTGACATTGCGGTTCGTGTAGACGCAGATGTCGGCGGCGATATCGAGCGACTTGCGTACGATCGTTTCGGCGCTGGCATCGGTGTCGAGCAAGGCGCGGGCCGAGGCCAGCGCATAGTTGCCGCCGGAGCCGATGCCCGCGACGCCCGATTCCGGTTCCAGCACGTCGCCATTGCCGGTCAGCACCAGCGAAACCTGGGCGTCGGCCACGATCATCATGGCCTCGAGTCGCCGCAAATAGCGGTCGGTGCGCCAATCCTTGGCCAGTTCGACTGCGGCCCGCAGGAGTTGCCCAGGATATTGCTCGAGCTTCGATTCCAGCCGCTCGAACAACGTGAACGCATCCGCCGTGGCACCGGCAAAGCCGCCGATGACATCACCTTTGCCGAGCTTGCGCACTTTTTTGGCGTTGGCCTTGACGATGGTCTGGCCGATCGAGACTTGGCCGTCGCCGCCGATCACCACGGTGCCGCCTTTGCGAACCGTCAGGATCGTCGTGCCGTGCCAGGAAGGAATGTCGCTGGATGCCATGGATAAAACCCGTGATTTGCCAACATGTAGGCGTCCGTCATGGCGTATGCAAACCGCCCGATGGGTCGCAATGACGCACGCCGCGCCGCGCATTGACAACCCTGTCCGACTACCTAGATTTGGGGCATGATCACGCAAGCGCGTCACGCAGCACGCCGTTTTTCCCGCGCGGGTCACCTGCACGCAGGCAGGTAACCCGGGCGACGTCTGTCGTCCCGGGTCATTGCTGACATTCGTCATCTTCCATTGGCGCTTATCTTTGCTCTCACGCGAGGGCGCCACGCCAGCCTGCGAACGCTTTCATGAAATACGTGCCGTTACCTCCGGTGAGCATTCCGGAATCCGACCAACCTCGCCTCGACGAGGTTGTGCGCCAGGCCTCTGCGGATCGTCATCCGGTCGCGGCGTTTCTGGCGTGTGAGTTGTCGCGCGCCAGCGTGTTGTCCGCCCGCGACTTTCCCACCGACGCGGTGACACTCGACCGCTGGGTGGCGTTCCGCTCCGATCGCGGCTGGCGGCCGGAACGGCGCCTGCTGGTCTGTCCGCAGGACTACCGTCTCCCGGAGCTGCATCTGTCGGTACTGTCGCCGCTTGGTGCGGCGCTGCTCGGCCTGCGGGTGGGCAGCGAGATCGCCTACCAGAGCATCGAAGGCGTCAGGCACGTCGCCTGTGTCGAAAGCCTGGGCGGTCCGTCCCGGTCGCCGGTCGCCACGAGCCTCCATTCAATCTGAAGAAAGCGCAGCATCATGAACCGCAAGGAACTGCCCCCTATCACCTTGAGCCGGTCGGATTGCGACCGGCTGGATCGCCTCGCGAGCGCGGCTGCGTCGTCGCCGACGAGCGATTTCCTGGCGCGCGAAGTCGCCCGCGCCACCGTCGTGCCATCGGAAACGGCGCCGTGTGGCGTGGTGGCCATGGGATCGACGGTGACGTTCCGGGACGACACCACCGCCCAGGCCCGGACCATCACGCTTGTCTATCCGGACGAGGCCGACCTGGCGCACGGCCGGATTTCGGTCCTGACGCCGGTCGGTGCGGCCCTGATCGGCCTTCCGGTCGGCGAGTCGATCGAATGGCAGACGCCCGACGGTGGCTGGCGTTTGTTAACGGTGCTGCGGGTCGAATGACCCCTCGGGGGCGGCGGAACGGCCTCGCTGTGGCATAACCACGCAACCCCTGATAAAAGGCCGCCGAAACGAGGATTTAGCCCCGATGCGCACCGCCACCATCAAGCGCAAGACCAAGGAAACCGATATCGAGGTCACGGTCGATCTCGATGGCAAGGGCCGTTCGCAGATTGCGACCGGAATCGGCTTCCTCGACCATATGCTCGATCTTCTGGCGCGGCATTCGCGCATCGACATAACGGTGAAGGCGGTTGGCGATCTGCATATCGATTTCCACCACACCGCCGAGGATACCGGCATCGCGCTCGGCCAGGCGGTGAAGCAGGCGCTCGGCGACATGAAGGGCATCGGCCGCTATGCCGACGTCCACATGCCGATGGACGAGACGCTGACCCGCGTCGCCCTCGACATTTCCGGACGGCCGTTCCTGATCTTCAAGGCCGAGTTCGGCCGCGACAAGGTCGGGCAGTTCGACACCGAACTGGTGCAGGAATGGTTCCAGGCTTTCGCCATGAATGCCGGCGTGACGCTGCATGTCGAATGCCTGTATGGCACCAACGACCATCATATCGCCGAATCCTGCTTCAAGGGTCTGGCGCGTTGTCTGCGCAGCGCTGTCGCCATTGACGAGCGCACCAAGGACGAAGTGCCCTCGACCAAGGGCACGCTGGGTAACTGATGACGTCATCGTCCGCGAAAGCGGACGATCCAGCCTTTGCTTCGCGTATGACGGCTGGATGCTCCGCCTTCGCGGGGCATGACCGGGAATGTAACGAGTAGCCAATGCCCACTTACACCGTACACGAGCCGCGACCGCGCAAGAGCGAGAGCGTTGCCAATCCGGAACGTTTCGTCTTCGTGCGCGATGGCTTTCATTTCTGGGCCTTTGTGCTGCCGCCGCTGTGGTTCGTCGCCAAGCGGTTATGGCTGGCGCTGATTGTTTATGTCGTGATCTCGGTGGCGATCGAATTCGGCATGGCCTTCGCCAAGGTGCCGGGCGGCTGGCGCCTTGTGGTCGAGCTGATGCTCAGCATTGTCATCGGATTTGAAGCGGCAACCATCCAGCGCTGGACCTTGCAGCGGCGCCAATGGAAGACACTCGGTTTCGTCGTCGCCGAAAACGAGGAGCTCGCCGAGCGCCGCTTCTTCGCGGCCTGGGGCCAAACTGCGCCGGCAACTCCGGCCGCGCCCGCGCCGGTCTATGCGGCGCCGGTGCGGCGTGGTCCGCCAACATCTTCCGATGTCATCGGCCTGTTCCCCGAGCCGGGAGCGTCGCGATGAGCGTCGCTATTGTTGACTACGGCTCGGGCAATCTGCACTCGGCGGCCAAGGCGTTTGAACGCGCAGCGCGCGAGAGCGGGCATGACCAGCCGATCCTCGTGACCTCCAAGCCGGACGACGTGGCGAAAGCGGATCGCGTTGTGCTGCCCGGAGTCGGCGCCTATGCCGATTGCAAACGCGGGCTCGAAAGCGTGCCGGGCATGATCGACGCTCTGGAAGACACCGTGCGCAAGAAGGGTCGGCCGTTCTTCGGCATTTGCGTCGGCATGCAGTTGATGGCCGACCGCGGCCTTGAGTATCAGGTGACGCCGGGGCTTGGCTGGATTGCGGGCGAGGTCGACAAGATCACGCCGTCCGATCAGAGCTTGAAGATCCCGCACATGGGCTGGAACACGCTCGACCTAAAAACGATGCATCCGCTGCTCGACGAAATTCCGCTCGGGCCGGACGGCCTGCACGCCTATTTTGTCCACTCCTACGCGTTCAAACCCGCGCGCAAGGAAGACTTGGTCGCGCAGGCCGATTACGGCGGACCACTTACGGCCATCGTTGGCCGTGACAACATCGTCGGCACGCAGTTTCATCCCGAGAAGAGCCAGAAGCTCGGCCTGCGGTTGATTGCGAACTTTTTGAAATGGATGCCATGATTCTTTTTCCCGCCATTGACCTGAAGGAAGGCCTCGCCGTGCGTCTGGAGCAGGGCGACATGGCGCGCGCCACCGTGTTCCATCGCGATCCGGCAGCGCAGGCACGCGCCTTCGAGATGCAGGGCTTCCGCTATTTGCACATCGTCGATCTCGACGGCGCCTTTGCCGGCAAGCCGGTGAACGCCGATGCGGTCGATCGCATTCTCGAAACCATCGGTATTCCGGTGCAGCTCGGTGGCGGCGTGCGCGACATGGCGACTGTTGAAGGTTGGCTCGGCAAGGGCGTCGATCGCGTCATCATCGGCACTGCTGCGGTGCGCGACCCCGATTTCGTCAAGGAGGCGGCGAAGAAATATCACGGCCGCGTTGCGGTCGGTCTCGACGCGCGCGACGGCAAGGTCGCGGTCGAGGGTTGGGCCGAAGCTTCCGAATTGACCGTGCTCGACATCGCGCGCCGCTTCGAGGATGCCGGCGTGTCGGCGATCATCTACACCGACATTGCGCGCGACGGTATGCTCAAGGGCATCAACTGGGACGCGACCATCGCCCTGGCCGAAGCGATTTCAATTCCGGTCATCGCATCCGGTGGGCTTGCCTCGATGGACGATGTCCGTACGCTGCTGGAGCCCCGCGCGCGCAAGCTGGAAGGGGCCATTGCCGGCCGCGCCATTTATGACGGCCGGCTCGACGTGCCGGAAGCGCTGCGCATGATCCGCGATGCCGAGGCAGCCCACTGATGTTCAAGGTCCGCGTCATACCCTGCCTCGACGTCAAGGATGGTCGAGTCGTCAAGGGCGTCAATTTCGTCGACCTGCGTGACGCCGGCGATCCGGTGGAAGCGGCGGTGGCCTATGACGCCGCCGGCGCCGACGAGCTTTGCTTTCTCGACATCACCGCCAGCCACGAAAACCGCGACACCATCTTCGACGTGGTAACGCGCACGGCTGAAGCCTGCTTCATGCCGCTTACCGTTGGCGGCGGCGTGCGCACCGTCGATGACATTCGCAAGCTGCTTACCTGCGGCGCCGACAAGGTGTCGATCAACACCGCGGCGGTGACGCGGCGTGCTTTCGTCAAGGAAGCCGCCGAGAAATTCGGCGATCAGTGCATCGTCGTCGCCATCGACGCCAAGAAGGTGTCGAAGGATGATGAAGCGCCGCGTTGGGAAATTTTTACCCACGGCGGCCGCAATCCGACCGGGCTCGATGCCATCGCCTATGCGCGTGAGGTGGTGTCGCTCGGCGCCGGCGAAATCCTGCTTACGTCGATGGACCGCGACGGCACCAAGTCCGGCTTCGACATCGCGCTGACGCGCGCGGTGGCCGATGCGGTGCCGGTCCCCGTGATCGCGTCCGGCGGCGTCGGCAATCTCGATCACATGGTGGCCGGTATCCGCGACGGCCATGCCACGGCGGTTCTGGCGGCCTCTATCTTCCATTTCGGCGAATACTCGGTGCGTCAGGCCAAGGAATTCATGGCCAAGGCCGGTCTGCCGATGCGGCTGGATCCGTAGATCGTGTCATTTCGGGCTCGCGGACATCGTCCAGCCCCGGAATGACGGCCAATGCGAGAAATGCTAAGGACGCGTCCATGACCCGCTTCACTCTCGCCGACCTGGAAAAGCGTATCGAGGAGCGCGCGCGCGCCAGCGCCGAACAGTCCTATACGCGCGCGCTGATCGATAAAGGCGCAGCGCACTGCGCCAAGAAAATGGGCGAAGAGGCCTTCGAAACGGCCATAGCCGCTGTGCAGGAAGACAAGGGCCGGCTCGTGTCGGAAGCCGCGGATCTCATCTACCATCTCATGGTCCTGATGAAGGTGCGCGGCGTAACCTTGGCTGATATTGAAGCCGAGCTTGATCGGCGCACTGCGCAGTCGGGCCACGCTGAAAAGGCTTCGCGTCCGGGCGCATGACCCTGAAATGTGCGAACCGGTTTTCGGACAAGATCATGCGCGGCAATAAAGAAGCGACGTGATGGAACAGCGCACCGACAACAACCTTTCTCCCTATCGCAGCTTCTCGCGCGCAGAATGGGCGGCGCTGCGCGAAGATGCGCCGATGACGCTGACTTCCGACGAGGTGACGCGGCTGCGCTCGCTGCACGATCGTCTCGACATGAAGGAAGTCGAGGACATCTATCTGCCTTTGTCACGGCTCCTGTCGCTTTACGTCACGGCAACCCAGCGGTTGTTCCGCGCGCAGGAACGTTTCCTGGGCGTCGAAGACGAGAAGATGCCATTCATCATCGGCGTGGCCGGTTCGGTGGCGGTCGGAAAATCGACCACCGCGCGCGTGCTGCAGGCCTTGCTGGCGCGCTGGCCGGCTTCGCCGCAGGTCGATCTCGTCACCACGGACGGCTTTCTGTTTCCCAATGCCGTGCTCGAGCGCGAAGGCCTGATGGAGAAGAAAGGGTTCCCGGAAAGCTACGATCTGGCGACCTTGTTGCACTTCCTCTCCGACGTGAAGGCGGGCCGGCGGCCGGCGCGCGCGCCGATCTATTCGCACTTGATCTACGATGTGGTGCCCAACCAGTGGATCGAAGTGAATCGGCCCGACATTCTCATCGTCGAAGGCCTCAATGTCTTGCAGACCGGCCGTTTGCCGAAAGATGGCAAGGCCATTCCTTTCGTGTCCGATTTCTTCGATTTCTCGGTTTATATCGACGCCGATGAAGACGTGCTCAAAGGCTGGTACGTCGACCGATTCCTCACGCTGCGCGGCACGGCGTTCCGCGATCCGAAATCATACTTCCATCGCTATTCGGATCTGTCGGATGACGAGGCGGTGAAGACCGCGGTGTCGATCTGGGAGCGCATCAACCTCGTGAACCTGCACGAGAATATCCTGCCGACGCGCCAGCGCGCAGATCTCATCCTGAAAAAGGCCGGCTCGCATCAGATCGATCAGGTGTCGCTGCGAAGGCTGTAAGCCTTCGCGGCCGTCGGCCCCGCGCAACAGCTTGCGGTCAGTTAAGCCGCCCTGCGGCCGAGATCGAAGTGCTCGATATAGCGCTGCTTGATCACCGACACGGGCAGCACGATCAGCACGTCGGTGGTGCCGAATTCGTGATCCACCACGGCACCGTCTCCGATATAGGCGCCGAGCCGCAGATAGCCCTTCACCAGGGGCGGCAACTGACGCAGCGCTTCCTTCGGGTCGATCGATTCCTTGGAGATGCGATTCATCTCGACATAGCGCTCGGGCAGAGCCTGCGCGCGCCACTCTTCCGGCGCGCGGGCATAGTGATGCAGAAACGACAGCGGCAGCGCCAGACGCTTCGGCTCGGTGCCGTCGAGGCTGGCGCAGCCGATCATCACATCGCAGCGGTTCTGCGTGATGTAGGCATGGATACCGTGCCAAAGCAGTTCGACGGTCCGCTTGTTGCGGTACGGCGCCAGCACGCAGGAGCGGCCGAGCTCGAGGAATTGCAGGTTTCGGTGGCGCTCGATGAGGCCGCTGATGTCGAACTCGCCGGCGGTGTAGAAGCCGCCATGATCTTCGGCGAGCGCCTGTCGCAGGAGACGATAAGTGCCGACGACGGCCGGGCGGTTGCCTGGCGTTCCCTCGCGGGCGGCGTGGTCGAGCACCAGCAGGTGGTCGCAGATCGCGTCATAGCCATCGACGTCGCGGCGCGCAAACAAGCGACCCGGGTTCGGGATCGCCGTGCCTTCCTGGTAGAATACCCGGTAGCGCAGCTTCTGGGCCTGGCGTACTTCGGCGGCCGTCTGGGCAAGGCGGACTTCCAGCGAGCCGATCCGGCCGAGCGATTGCAGCGGGCGATGCGCCCGCGCCGCCCAGGCCTGCAGCCCGCCATAGGCCTGCAACGACGAGATCAGCCCGGGCGCCGCAGGAGCCGCGCGACGGCGGCTGAACGGATTACGCGTCGGAGTGGCGCTGTCGCGCATCATGGCTGGGTCCCTTTGGGAGCTCGTCATCATTGGCGTGTAAATGGGGTCCGATCCACCCCGATTTAAGACCGGCGAATCGCAACCTGACGCCACTGTTGCAGCGATACACCATGCCTCGAATACGGAATTATGACGATTTGGGGAAGCCTGATTGACACACTTCAGGCCGCAATCGAGCCCCGCCCGGCGAGCCGGTTGAGTTCGTCGCAGAGGCGTTGCCGGTCCAAGGGCTTGGTGAGAATGGCGTCCATGCCGGCAGCGAGGCAGGCGGCCCGGTCTTCGGCGTAGGCATTGGCGGTCAGCGCAAGGACGGGCACCGGGCGAAAGGTCTCAGGCGCAATGTCCTTCAGCTCGGCTTCGCGGGCGCGGAGGCGGCGGGTCGCCTCAAGGCCGTCCATGCCCGGCATCTGAATGTCCATCATGATGAGGTCGAAGGGCTGGCCGTTTTCCAGCGCGGTGCTCCAGGCGAGTACGGCGCCGCCGCCTTCGCCGACCGTGGTCACGCGATGGCCAAAACGCGTGAGAAGCGCGCGCGTCAGCATGACATTGATTGGATTGTCCTCAGCCAGCAACACGTTGAGCCCGCCGCCGGGCGGCGCAGCTGTCGCAGGAGCGGGCTCAGCCGTTTTGACCGGCTCGAAGCTATCCGGTCCGGCAAAGCGCGCGGCGAGCGAGGCGGCGCGCACCGGCTTGACCAGATAGCCGGTGAAACCCGCGGCCTTCAGGGCCGGCAATTCGGACCGCTCGCCGGGATTGATCAGCACGATGCGCCGCGTCGCGTTGCCGGCAATGTCGCCATGAGCACTCATCATCTTGGCGATCGGGCAATCGACGATCAGCGCGTCAAAGCTCTCGTCGGCGAAATGCTGCGCGACATCGGCGAGATCGCCGCTGTCGATCTGCGTTGCCATGCCCCAGGCATCGAGGCGGCGCGCCAGCACTTCAGCTTCGACATGCGCCTGCGCCAGGATCAGCGCGCTCTGGCCGCTAAGGTCGGGCGCCTTGAAGGCCGCGGCAGGATCGCTTTCCGCGGGCGGCAGATCGATCGAGAACGAGAAGGTCGCGCCCTGTCCCGGCGCGCTGTCAACGTGAAGCGTTCCGTTCATGCGCTCGACGATGCGTTTCGAGATCGCCAGTCCCAATCCCGTGCCGCCGAACCGGCGCGACGATGATGTATCGGCCTGCTCGAAATCGCGGAAGATGCGCTCCTGGTCTTCGGGTGCGAGTCCGATGCCGGTGTCGCGGACGGAAAAGCGCACAGCGCCTTCGTTGGCGCCGGGTTCGACAATGACGGTGACGCCGCCGGTCTCGGTGAACTTCACGGCATTGCCAGCAAGGTTGAGCAGAACCTGTCGCAGGCGTGCGGCGTCGCCGATGACGGCCGCCGGCAAGCGTTCGTCGATGAAGGAACAGATAGCGATGCCCTTATCCTGCGCGCGGGGTGCCAGCAGTTCGATGGTCTCCTCCACCAGCGGCAACAGCGTAAAGGCCGCGGGCGCAAGATCGAGCCGGCCGGCTTCGATCCGGGAGAAGTCGAGGACTTCCTCGATCAATGTCAGCAGCGTTTCGCCGGAGGCCTTTGCGGCTCTGGCGTAATTGAGCTGCTCTGGCGTAAGCGGCGTGTCGAGCAACAGATCGGTCATACCAAGGAGGCCGTTAAGCGGCGTGCGGATCTCATGGCTGACGGTGGCGAGGAAGCGCGACTTGGCGTGGCTCGCCGCTTCGGCCAGATCGCGCGCCTCGACGCGATCGGTGACGTCGCGGCCGACGCTCTGCGTTTCGGTGCCGGCCTCGCTGCGTACAGTAACGTCGCGCCAGGCGACCCAGCGTGGGCCTTGCGGCGTGTCGATCTTCTGGTCATGGGCGCGGGTGCCGTCGGCCAGCACGATGATCTCGCCCTGGTCGACAATGGACAGTGTGTCCGGCCGGCCGAGCACGTCGGCGCGGCTCTGCCCGGCGAACTGGCACCAGGCGTCGTTGGCGTAAGTGAGCAACCCCTGCGTATCGCGGCGCACGATCAGATCGCCCTGCGCCTCGAGCAGGCTGCGGGCGCGGACCTCGGCCTCACGAGCTTCCCAGAGCTGATCGGACAATTCCTCGACGCGGATTTCGAGATCGCGCTGCCGGTTTTTGCCGACGCGGCGGCGATAAAGAAGAAAGGCGATAGCGCAACAGGCGACCGCAAACAGCGCGCCGGTGCCGATGGCATAACTGTGCGGGTCGTAATCCGGGCTCGCCAGGCGGATGCCGGCAAGAAAGCCAAGCCCGCCGGAAACAACCGACAAGGTGATGACGGCCGACCGGCCGAATAGGATGAGCGCGGCGGTATTACGTGAGTGCGGCGTCGCGGCTCTGCGGGTTTTGTGTTGCGCCATGGTGGGGGTTATTTCACCCCGCAATCCTTGCCTTTCGATGGGCGCGAGGCCCGGCTTGCTGCTGGCGTCAAGTTGTGGTGAAGGTTGCGTTAATTCGGCAAACCTTACGGGCTCGAAAACGCGGATCAATGAATTGAGAGTGACTCAACGAGATTTATTCGTCATCAAAGAAGGTTGATTGTTTTGGTGTGGGCGCCGCCGCCACAAACCTCACAACTTCCAGCACTTTGTACGACGGTTCGCTTTTCTTACCGTTTGCGTCTACCTCTGTCGTGATTTGTAGGCTGACCTGATAAGCATCCTCGACCATGGCTCCTCCACGCTGCAGAGCTTCATGTGCAATACTTGTCTCGGAGATATCCGCATAAATAATTTCTTTTCCGAGCCGGAATCGCCAACTCGGAGCTCTCTCATCATAAACTGGAGAGTAAACACTGAGCCACGCAGGAGTTACCTCAATCTCGGGCTCGATTTCTTTAGCTTCTTCTAAGCCTATGTTGCAGGAAGCGACGATGTGCTCGACGTCATCTTCCTTAATTTCGTCTATTACCGTCTCACCTTCCTTGAGTTGCACCGTGTCAAAGCCATCATGTCCTAAGGGTAAGAAGGCGTCACGAGTCGCTCTCAAAGCCTTCGGGTTTTCCGAAAGTTTGTGAATGTGCTGATGAATGTGAACGGCATTACCATCACCTTGGATTCTGACTTCGACCATTCCGGTCTTGTCAGTGTCGATGAGCGGTTTGACCGATTCTATCTTTCGCCCACGCCGCCACTTCAAATAGCCGAGATAGGTCCCAGTAACCGCTACAGGCGGTCCGGCTACTATGCCGACCCACTCCAATACATTCTTGGCGGATTGCATTTGCTCGGTAGCGAGCAACTGCTTGACCTGTTCATATAGGCCGACAACGAGTTCGAAGTTAATGTTGAAACATTTGTGTTCAAAGTCAGAAACCACCAGAACTTTGGCAGTAGATTTCTTGCCGTTAAACTCAGAATTCGCCTCTCTAAGCAATCGTCCGAAAGCTAAAAGCGCGGGAGCTAACGATTGTACGTCGATAGAGTGATCATCAACGCGGTCTTTGCCCAGATAGGCGACAGAAAATTCATGCCTGCTCATGGCAGGCCCCGTATCATCATCACCCACGCGTTGTCCTCCCCCCAGAGCACAAGGGTGATGGTTGCACAACTTATGAGGGTTTGGAACTCCTGATACATAGATGTCTCAAGCGTATGATAAATAGCGTTAACGGCGGCTACGCCGCCCGCCGCAGATCGTCGGCGAGCGCGCGGTACGACAGGGCCTCGGCCAGATGGATGCGGCCAACGGTTGCGACACCGTCGAGATCGGCCAGCGTGCGGGCGACGCGCAACACCCGATGATAGCCGCGCGCGGAAAGCTGCATGCGGTCGGCGGCATCACGCAGCAGTTTGGCGCCGGCGGTGTCGGCGCGGGCGACGTCCTCGAGCAACGGGCCGCTCGCCTGCGCATTGCAGCGGACATGCGGCACGCCCCGCGCAGCATAACGTTCGACCTGGATGTCGCGGGCCCGCGCAACGCGCGTAGCGACGTCCCGGCTGCCTTCGGACGGCGGCGGCAGAATGAGATTGGCGGCGGTGACAGCCGGCACCTCGATGTGCAGATCGATGCGGTCGATCAACGGACCGGACAGCCGACCCTGATAGTCGGCGGCGCAGCGCACATTGGGTGCGCGGTTGCAGGCAAAGCCGGGGTCGTTGGCACGGCCGCAGCGGCACGGATTCATGGCGCCAACCAGCATGAAGCGCGCCGGATAAGTGACGCGATGATTGGCGCGCGCGATCGCGACCTCGCCGATCTCGAGCGGCTGGCGCAGCGAGTCGAGCACCTGAGCGGAAAACTCCGGCATTTCGTCGAGAAACAGAACGCCGTTATGGGCCAGTGAAATTTCACCGGGCCGCGCCCGCAAGCCACCACCGACCAGCGCCGGCATCGAGGCCGAATGATGCGGCGCGCGGAACGGCCGGCGGTTGGTCAGCGCGCCGCCTTCAATCTCGCCGGCCACCGAGGCGATCATCGAGACTT
This sequence comes from Undibacter mobilis, assembly GCF_003367195.1. Lineage (NCBI taxonomy): Bacteria > Pseudomonadati > Pseudomonadota > Alphaproteobacteria > Hyphomicrobiales > Nitrobacteraceae > Undibacter > Undibacter mobilis. The sequence goes on from NZ_QRGO01000001.1 coordinate 1,157,599, forward strand.
CCAGCAGTTCGGTGGGCGACAAAGGTGGCAGGATCGACGGCAGCCGCGCCGCCAGCATCGACTTGCCGGCGCCGGGCGGGCCGACCATCAGCAAATTATGGCCACCGGCGGCGGCAACCTCGAGCGCGCGCTTGGCGCTTTCCTGGCCTTTGATGTCGGCGAGGTCGAGCGGGGTGCCTTCGAATTCGCGGATCTTGGGCGACGGGCGTGTCAGCACCTGCGTGCCGCGGAAATGATTGGCGAGCTGGATCAGGGATTGTGCGGCGATGATCTCGATTTCGGGGCTGGCCCAGGCGGCTTCCGCGCCGCAGGTCTGCGGACAGATCAGGCCCTGACCGCGCGCATTGGCGCCAATCGCCGCCGGCAGCACGCCGGCGACGGGCGCAATCGAGCCGTCGAGGCCCAGTTCGCCGAGCACGGTGAAGCCCGACAGCGCATCGGGCGGAATAGCGCCGATCGCCGCCATCAGGCCGAGCGCGATCGGCAGATCGAAATGGCTGCCCTCTTTGGGCATGTCGGCGGGGGCAAGATTGACGGTGATGCGGCGGGCCGGGAGCGCGAGACCCGATGCGATCAGTGCGGCACGCACACGCTCTTTCGCCTCGGAAACGGCCTTGTCGGGCAGGCCGACGATGCTGAATGCGGGCAGCCCCGGCGCGACCTGCACCTGAACGTCCACGGCGCGGGCCTCAATGCCCTCGAACGCCACGGTTGCCACTCTTTGGACCATTTGCCCCTCGTCGCTACTTTGGAGTGTAGCGGAAACTGTGGAGAGAGACAAGAACATTTGCAGAACAAAACGACTCGATTAGGATATGCCCATCTCCTACCTCAACCGGAGTGAGTGCCATGATCGATCGCACCAGAATGCAAAACGATCTTCTCGAAGCCCGGCGCGCGCGCCTCGACGCCGAAGCCGCCCATCACGATGTCGAGGAATTGATCTGGGAGCTGCAGCATGTGCAGCTCGGCCGCCAGCGCGTTGTGTTTTCGATTGCCGGCTTCGAACAGGAAGCGGCTTAGCCGGCATCCGTGCGCAGACTGCGGTGCTGAGATATGGACATCAGCCCGCAGCGCGCGCTGTACGGCGAGACGAAGGTAGCATCGTGCGCCGCGTGGTGAATGGGCAGTAAAAAAAGAACATGTGTTGGCTATCTTAACTTAAACAAACGTCCGCGTTTTCGTAGAATTAATATCAGGCGTGTTTATTCGCTATCGTGCATAGGTAGACGAGTAGACCGTGACCAGTCCCGACAGTATTTCGCTTCACGCGCTGCAGTCCGAAATTCTCGAGGCCATGGTCAGGGGCGAGGGCTTTGAAGCCATCGCCAATCGTTTGTGTCTGCGCGCCGAAGAACTCGCACCGGGCGCGATCTGTACAATTGTCGGTGTCAATGGCGAAGGTCGACTCAAGGCCGTAGCGTCGCCAAGTCTGCCGACCAGTTATGGTGAGGCAATCACCGGCCTCGAAATTGGGCCCTCTGTCGGCTCCTGCGGAACGGCGGCCTATCTCGGTGAGCCGGTCGAAGTCGACGATATCTCCACAAGCCCGCTGTGGGCGCCATACAAAGACCTGGTTCTGCCACTCGGACTGCAGGCCTGCTGGTCATTCCCGATCAAGACCAGCGATGGCCGTGTCGCTGCGGCCTTCGGTTTCTATTTCAAGGACAAGCGCGGGCCGACCGTCTTCGAACGTTCGATCGTCAACACCTGCGTTCACCTGTGCTCCATCGCCATCGAGCATGCGCTAACGCAGAAGCGCAATCATGCGCTGGCCTATTACGACCAACTCACCGGACTGCCGAACCGGCGCAGCTTCGACGACATGATGTTCGACCGCATCGTGTCGATGGATCCCGCTTTCGGTCTGCTGGTCGTCGATATCGACAATCTCAAAATCGCCAATGACACGATGGGTCATGTCGTTGGCGATAGCCTGATTCAGGAAGTCGCGGCGCGGCTCTCGCAAATCGTTCCGAACGGTGCGAGCCGGATTGGCGGTGACGAATTTGCCGTACTCATCGACGGTTGCCGCAGCCATGCCGAGCTCGCCGCCGCGGCCGATCGGATCGTCGAAGCGATGAAAACGACGTTCGATTGCGCCGGCTATACCCTCACGCCGCAGATCACCATGGGCGGCGTCGTCTATGAAATCGACGGTGTCGATCCCGACCTGCTGCGGCAGAATGCCGACTTCGCGATCTACCACGCCAAGAGCGTCAACCGCGGCGGCTACGCGCTGTTCAAGCGCGACATGCGTACGTCGATCGCGACGCGCATGTCGACCATCCGCACCGTCGGCGAGGCGCTTAACGAAGAGCGCGTGGTGCCGTTCTATCAGCCGCTGATTACACTTTCCGACGGCACGATCCACGGCTTCGAGGCGCTGGCGCGCATCAAAATGGACAATGGCGCGATCGTTTCCGCGGGCCAGTTTCAGGCGGCGTTGTCGGATCCGAGCATTGCATTCCGTCTGACCGACCAGATGCTCCGCCACATCGCGCGCGACATGCGCGGCTGGATGGAGGGGGGCTTCAACGTCGGTCATGTCGGCATCAACCTGTCCACGGCCGATTTCCACCGCGGCGATGTCGAACAGCGGCTGCTCGCGGCCTTCGAGCCCGCCGGCGTGCCGCTCGACCGTATTGTGGTGGAGGTCACCGAAGGCGTGTTCATGGACAGCACCGACGACAAGGTCGTCCATGTCATCGAAAGCCTGCGCCGCAAGGGCATTACCGTTGCGCTTGACGATTTCGGCACCGGCTTTGCGTCACTGACGCATCTGATCCGGTTTCCGGTCGATTGCATCAAGGTCGACAAATCGTTCGTCGATCGCATGCTGACCGATCATCCGAGCCAGCTCGTCGTCGAACTGCTGGTCGATCTGTCGCGCAAACTGCACATGCACACGGTCGCCGAAGGCATCGAGACCCAGGCGCAGGCCGGTTGGCTCAAGGCGCTCGGCTGCAACACCGGGCAGGGTTATTATTTCGGCCGGCCGGTGGATGTCGAGGCGACGACGAAGCTGATGCGCGAATGGCAGCCGGGTTTCCCGCAGGCGGCCAGTCTTGCGGCCAAGAAAAAGCGGGCCTGACGCTCAGGCGCCGCTCTTCCGCTTCTTTTCGATCACGTCCCAGGTCATCACCGCCGCGTCCGGCCCGCCGAGATTTTTCACGGCACGGATACCCGTCGGCGACGTCACGTTGATCTCGGTCAGCCAGTCGCCGATCACGTCGATGCCGACGAAGATCAGCCCGCGCGACACCAGGGCCGGTTTGAGCGTCTCGATAATTTCTCGTTCGCGCGGTGTGAGGTCGGTCGCTTTCGGCGAGCCACCGCGCACCATGTTCGAACGAAGATCGTCTTCGGCTGGTACGCGATTGACCGCGCCGGCGAATTCACCGTCGACCAGAAGGATGCGCTTGTCGCCTTGCTTTACCGCCGGCAGAAATTTCTGGATCACCCAGGGCTCGCGGAAGGTCGCCGCGAACATGTCGTAGAGCGAGCCGAAATTAAGGTCGTCGCGGGTTATACGAAACACCCCGCCGCCGCCATGGCCGTATAGCGGCTTCATGACGATGTCCTGATGCTCGGCACGGAATGCCTTGATCTCCTCCTTGTCCCGCGTGATCAGGGTCGGAGGCATCAACTGCGGAAAGGACGTGACGAGAATTTTCTCGGGCGCGTTCCGCACCTCGGCCGGGTTGTTCACCACCAAGGTGCGGGGGTGAATGCGCTCCAGCATATGAGTCGTGGTGATGTAGGACAGGTCGAAGGGCGGGTCCTGGCGCAGCAGGATCACGTCGAAGCTGTCCAGGGGGACCCGCTCGGCCGTGCCGAGCGTGAAATGGTCGCCGGCCTTGTCGCGGACGGCGAGCGGCTCGACACGGGCAAAAAGCCGGTCGCCGACCTGGGCCATTCGGTCCGGCGTGTAGTAGCTGAGGGAATGGCCCCTAGCCTGGGCCTCGAGCAGCAGGGCAAAGGTCGAATCGCCCTTGATGTTGATCCGTTCGATCGGATCCATCTGCACGGCAACTTTGAGCGTCATGGGGGGCTTATCCGGCAGCCTTTGGATGCGCTACCAAAGGTTAAGGAAAACAGAAAGTTAACACATTAAGGCGAGGATGCGGGAACCCACGATCTATGCCGCGTTGAATGGGGCCGCAAGTGACTTTGCCGAAGCTTTCGATCGCCGCCAAGCTCTATGCGATCTTCGCATTGATGGCCATCACCGCCCTGGCGCTGTCGGGGTCGGCCATCATCAATGCCCGCCATTATGCAGCGCTTTCCGACCGCTACGAATCCGCGATCTCCGGTACCCAGAATATCGAACGTATCAATGGCCTGATTTACGCCGTGGTCGCCGAGTCCCGCGGCATCTATATGCCGAACGACGACCAGGCCCGGCGCCAGTTCGTCGACGGGCTCGGGTCGTTCCTGACCCGCATTGAAAACCTCATGGTCGAGTGGAAGAAGACTGTGGGTGAAGACGACGCGGCCCTGTTCGACCGCTTCTCAAAGCGAGTCGCCGAGTTCGTCGCCTATCGTCGCGAACTGATACGTCTGGCCGTCGAGGTCAATGCACAGTCCGCGCGCGAGTGGGGCGAGGCAAGCCGCGACGCCCGCAAGGCGCTCAACGCCGATCTGAATGCCTTGTCCGAACACTACTCCGGCCGGGCCGATCACGTTTACGGTCAGATCAACGGCGATATCGATCAGGGCGTATGGTGGTTGGCGGTGTTTGCGGCGCTGGCGGCCTTTGCCACGATTGCCTTGCTCTTCATCGCTCGCGGCATCGTCAAGCCGCTGACCGCAATCACGCGCGTGACCGAAGCCGTGGCCGGCGGCGCGCAGATCACGTCGATTCCGTACAGCAACCGCGAGGATGAGATCGGCGCCATGGCGCGTTCGATCGAAATCTTTCATCGCGCAATGCTGCACAATCGCGAACTCAATCAGACCGTGCTGCAGGACGCCGAAAGCCGCGCCGTCCGCCAGCGCGAGATCAGTCAGGAAATCACCCGCTTCTCAAGCGACGTCGAAATGACCTTGTCGGAGCTGGGACAGATCTCCGACCAGATGCTTGCCGCCTCGACCCAGCTGGCCAAGGCTGCCGACGACGCCACCGCCAAGACCGCGCGCGCGGAAAGCGCGTCCTCGGAAGCGTCAGCCAATGTCCGGGACATTGCCTCCGCCGCGGATCAGCTCTCGGCTTCGGTCAATGAAATCGACCGTCAGGTCGCGCAGTCGAATGCGATCGCGTCGAAGGCGGTCAGCGAGGCCGGCCAGACCAATCACGCGGTCAAGGAGCTCGGCGAGGCCGCGGCGCGCATCGGCGATGTCGTGAAGCTGATCACCGATATCGCGGAGCAGACCAATCTGCTGGCGCTCAACGCCACGATCGAAGCGGCGCGCGCTGGCGAAGCCGGGCGTGGCTTTGCCGTGGTCGCCGGCGAGGTCAAGGCGCTGGCGGGTCAGACCAGCCGCGCCACGGAAGAAATCAGCGCCCAGATCGCCGGCATGCAGCGTGCGACCACAACATCGATCGCGGCGATCAGCGCCATCGAACAGACGATCCGTGAGATCGGCAACATTTCCAGTGCGATTGCCGCCGCGGTGACGGAGCAGGGTGCGGCGACCAGTGAAATCGCGCGCAGTGTCGAGACTGCCGCGCAGCGCACCATCGAGACGGCCAAGGAAGTCAATCTGGTCGGCACCGCCACCGCCGACACCCGCGCCAGCGCCGGTACGGTCAAGGCCGTCTCCGACGATCTCGGTCAGGTTGCGCACCGCATCCGCTCGCAGGTTGATCAGTTCTTCGAGCGGCTGAGCGCTTAACGCTCTCGTCATTCCGGGGCGCTTGCGCGCAAGCGAACCCGGAATCCAGCTACATACTCCGCCGCGCTGTGTCTGGATTCGGGTCCGGCACTTCGTGCCGTCCGAGAATGACGTATTACAGTTCGAAGGCGCCCTGGATGTGTTGCGGCAGCTTGCCGGGCGCGATCAGGATGGCGTCAAAGCGCAAATCCTTGAACACGACCTGCGGATTTTGCGCCAGCCAGATCTCGGCGGCGGCGGCAATGCGCGCACGCTGGCGCGGCGTCACCGACTCCGCTGCTTCATCGAGCGAGGCGCGGGCTTTCACTTCGACGAAAATGACCGTGTGTCGCCGCCCCGCCACGATGTCGATTTCGCCGGCGCCTGAGCGAAAGCGCCGCGACAGGATGCGATAGCCTTTGCCGATCAGCCATGCCGCGGCGAGACTCTCGGCTGAAATGCCGCGATTGAATGCGGCCTGACGTTCGGGATTGGCTTCCGGCTTCTGCGCTTTTGGTCGCAGGCCCGGTACGCGCGGATGGCGCGGCAACGGGGGCGATGGCGTGCCGCTCTTTGCCATGCTCAGTCGCCCTGGTCTTTGCTCAGCTCGAGCGCGCGCTGATAGACATCGCGCCGCGCGCGGCCCGTGGCCGAGGCCACTTCGCCGACGGCGTCCTTCACCGACACGCGCGCGAGCGCATCGCGCAACATTGTGTCGATGTCGCTGTCGGCGGTTTGCCGGTCCGGTGGCGGTGCGATGACGATGACGATCTCGCCGCGCGTCTCGGCATCGCCGGCGTAGTGTTCCGCCAGTATTGGCAGCGGCGCGCGGCGAACCTCCTCGTGCAGCTTGGTGAGCTCGCGGCACACGGCTGCCTCTCGCAAGTCCAGACCCGCCGCGAGATCGGCAAGCGAGGCGCCAAGCCTCGGCCCGGTTTCAAACACGATCAGCGTTGCCGGAATCGCTGCCAGCTCCCCGATGCGCTTCTGCCGCGCGGCTTGCTTCGGCGGCAGGAAGCCCTCGAAGAAAAACCGGTCGCTCGGCAGGCCGGACAGTGACAGCGCCGCGAGCGCCGACGATGCACCGGGCACGGTCGTCACGGTGTGACCGGCATCGATCGCCGCGCGCACCAGCCGATAACCTGGATCGGAGACCAGCGGCGTGCCGGCATCCGAAACCAGCGCCACCGTCTGGCCCTGGTCGAGCCGGGCCAGAATCTTCGGCAAGGCCTCGTCCGAATTGTGCTCGTGGTAGGCCGTCAGCGGTGTCGCAATGCCGTAGCGTTCGGCGAGCTTGCGGGTGACGCGGGTATCCTCGCAGGCGATCATGTCTGCCGCGGCGAGTGTCGCCAAGGCTCGGAGGCTGATGTCGCCGAGATTGCCGATGGGCGTTGCCACCAGATAAAGGCCGGACTCGAGCGCCGGTGCCTCGATGTCAGTGCCCAAAGGCGCATAGCGCCGCGATGTGGTCCGCTCGGACATGGTCTTGCCGGTCATGGCGGCACTTTAGCGTCTTGCCGGGGCGAGGCATGGTTTTGTGCAGCGTTTTTGCGCAGCATTTCGCGTGGAGTTTTGCCTCGGCAGAAAAAGACGTGGGCAAATTGCCGAATTCCCTCGTCTTTTCATGATCTTAACTTTTGCGGGACAAAATGGGCGTTAGGGGTTACGACTCGACGATGATCCGTCGCGGATGAGGGAACGGGGTTTTTGGGAACGCGAACTGACACTCCGGGGGCAACACGGCGCAGTTTTGGCGAGGCGGCAATGGCCGCCGCGCTCTCTCTTCTTCTGGCCGCCTGTACGGGCGGCGCGCTCGACCGTCTGGGCGGTGAACCGCCTCCGGCCGCAGAACCGGTGCAGCCCGCGCAGATCGGCGCTGGGCAGGTTCGCGTCGGCCTGATCCTGCCGCTGTCGGCGCAAGGCAATGCCGGCATTGCCGCGACCTCGATGAAGAACGCCGCCGAAATGGCGCTCGCCGAGTTCAAGGAACCCAACATCCAGCTTCTCGTAAAGGACGATGGCGGCACGCCGCAGGGCGCGCAGGCCGCGGCCCAGCAGGCGCTCGCCGAAGGCGCCGAGATCATTATCGGGCCGTTGTTCGCGCAGTCGGTCAGCGCGGTCGGCGGCGTTGCGCGCCAGCGCAACATCCCGGTCATCGCTTTCTCGACCGATGCCAGCGTCGCCGCGCGCGGCGTTTATCTCCTGAGCTTCCTGCCGGAGTCGGACGTCAAGCGCATCGTCGATTTCGCGATATCGCGCGGCAAGCGTTCGTTTGCTGCGTTGCTGCCGGACAATGCCTATGGCGCGGTGGTCGAAGCTGCATTCCAGCAGGAAGTGGCGCGCCGCGGCGGCCGTGTTATCGCGCTGGAGAAGTATCCGCTCGATCCCGCGCGCATGGGCGAAGCCGTGCGCCGCATCGCTCAAGCGTCGAGCCGCGCCGATGCGATCTTCATTCCGGACGGCGCTGACGCCGTGCCGCAGGTGGTGCAGCAACTCGCGGCCAACAATGTCAATCTCAAGCGTGTGCAGTTACTCGGCACCGGCCTGTGGGACGAGCCGCGCATTTTCGAGACGCAGGCTTTGGCCGGCGGCTGGTACGCGGCGCCGGACAATGCCGGGTTCCGCAGTTTCGCGCAGCGCTATCGCTCGCGTTACGGTCAGGACCCGGTGCGTACGGCGACGCTCGCCTATGACGCGGTGGCTCTGGTCGCGGCGCTGGTGAAGACGCAAGGCGCCCAGCGCTTCAGCGAGCAGATTCTCACCAACGGTTCGGGTTTTGCCGGCATCGACGGCGTGTTCCGCTTCAAGAGCGACGGCACCAACGAACGCGGCCTTGCCGTGCTGCGCGTTGCGCCGGGCGGCGGCCAGCCAGTCAGCCCGCCGCCGAAGGCGTTCTAGGAACGCGCTGACGCGCGTTCCGGAATGACGTTAAGCCGCCAGATCCGCGACCACTGCATCGAGCAGCGGGAAGCCCGATGGTGTGACGCGCAGGCGGCCATCGGCCATGGTCTCGACCGCGCCACCATCCATCAAAAACGCCAGCCGGCTGGGATCGAGCGTGCGGCCCGACAACGCCGCAAAGCGCTTGGGATCGATGCCTTCGACGAGACGAAGGCCCATCAGCAGAAATTCGTCGGCGACTTCACCGGGCTGCAATTTCTCATCGACGGTGAGGCCGACGCCATTTGTATCGACGAGATCGAGCCAGGCTTCCGGCTTGCGCTCGGTCTCGGTGGCGTAGCGGCGGCCATCGACATTGAGCCGGCCATGCGCACCGGGACCGACGCCGGCATATTCATGGCCGCGCCAGTAAACGAGATTGTGCCGGCATTCGCTGCCCGGCCGCGCGTGATTGGAAACTTCATAGGCCGGCAGACCGGCATCGGCGCAAAGCTGTTGTGTAAGGTCGAACAGATCACGCGCCAGGCCTTCTTCCGGCATCACGAGCTTGCCGGCCTTGTGCAGGCCGAAGAACGGCGTGCCGGGCTCGATGGTGAGCTGATAAAGCGACAGATGCTCGGCGGCTTCCGCGATGGCGCGGTTGAGTTCAAGCGCCCAGGCCTCGAGCGTCTGGCGTGGCCGCGTGTAGATGAGATCGAATGAGTAGCGATCGAAGATCGAGCGGGCGACGGCGATGGCGGCGAGCGCTTCCTCGGCGCTGTGCAAACGGCCAAGTTCCTTCAACGATTGATCGTCGAGCGCCTGCACGCCGAGCGACACGCGGTTGACGCCGGCGGCGCGATAGCCGCGGAAGCGCGTCGCCTCGACACTGGTCGGATTGGCTTCGAGCGAAATCTCGGCGTCACCGGCGAGCGTCCAGTGTTTGCCGATGGTGTTGATAATGCCTTCGACCGTCGTTGGCTGCATCAGCGATGGCGTGCCGCCGCCGAAGAACACGGAGGATACCGTGCGCGGTCCGATGCGCGCTGCGGTGCCAGCCAGTTCGGCCTGTATGGCGGCGAGATAGCGCGTCTCATCGTAACCGCCATGGCGGACATGGCTGTTGAAATCGCAGTACGGACACTTCGACAGGCAGAACGGCCAGTGGACGTAAACGGCGAAGTCCTGATCGGGCGCAACGGTATTGGTTAACGACATGTAAACAATATAGGCCCGGACGCGCGTCGCGGCCAGCTAAACCGCAATTCGGCTGCGGACAAGTATTTAAAATTTTAGCGAATTGTCTTTGCCGCCAATCCGGTTCCGGAATGACTTACGGCTTCAAACACGCCGTCGCCAGCATCACGAAAGCGCGGGCACGGTGCGAAAGTCCCATGCCTTTGGGCGGCAGACCGTGCTTTTCGTCGGCCGTCATCTCGCCGAAGGTGCGGTCATGACCGACGGGCAGGAATAGGGGGTCGTAGCCGAAGCCCGCGGTTCCCTTCGGCGGCCAGACGATGACACCGTCAACGCGGCCTTCGAATTCTTCAACATGGCCGTCGGGCCAGGCAACGCACAATGCGGCGATGAAATGCGCGCGGCGCTGTTCCGGCGAGGTCGCGCCTTTCTCGACCAGCAGAGTCTGGATCTGGTTCATGGCGCCGCGGAAGTTCTTGTCGGGCCCAGCCCAGCGCGCGGAGTAGATACCGGGATCGCCGCCGAGCGCATCGACGCACAAACCGGAGTCGTCAGCGAAGGCCGCTTGGCCCGTCACCTTTGCGGCTGCCGATGCCTTGATGCGGGCGTTTGCGGCGAAGGTCGTGCCGGTCTCGTCGGGTTCGGGAAGATTGAGCTCGGCCGCCGATGTCGCCGCGATGTTGTACGGCGCCAGCAGCTCGCGCATCTCGGCGAGCTTGCCGGGATTATGCGTGGCAATGACGACGGAGCCTGTAAGCTGGCGATGCGCCACTAACCGATCGCCATTTTCTGCAGTTCAATGAGCTTGCCTGTGCCCTTGCGCGCCAGCGCGAGCAGCGCGAGCAACTGCTCTTCGCTGAACGGCTCCTTCTCGGCAGTGCCCTGAACTTCGATGATGTTGCCTGAGCCGGTCATGACGAAATTGGCGTCGGTATCGGCTTCCGAATCCTCGGCGTAATCAAGGTCCAGCACTGCGGTGCCTCTGAACACACCGCACGACACCGCGGCGACGTGATCGCGCAGCACCTTGGCATCGGTCTTGAACATGTCGCGTGTCTTCATCCAGGCGAGGCAATCGGCCAGCGCCACCCAGGCGCCGGTGATCGAGGCGGTGCGGGTGCCGCCGTCGGCCTGGATGACGTCGCAGTCGATGGTGATCTGGCGTTCGCCGAGCGCCTGGAGATCGACGATGGTGCGCACCGAGCGGCCGATCAGGCGCTGGATTTCGACGGTACGGCCGCCCTGTTTGCCGGAGGCGGCCTCACGGCGGGTGCGGCTATGGGTGGCGCGGGGCAGCATGCCGTATTCGGCAGTGACCCAGCCCTTGCCCTGACCCTTGAGCCACGGCGGCAGACGTTCCTCGAGGCTCGCGGTCACCAGAACGTGGGTTTCGCCGAATTTCACGAAGCAGGAGCCTTCGGCGTATTTGACCACACCTCGTTCCAGAGACACGGCGCGCATTTCATCAGGCTGGCGCTGGCTCGGACGCATGGGCTTGCTCCTCGTGATCGCATGAAAATCGCCGCCGGGCCTTGTAAGTGCGCCCGGCGGCGGCGGCAAGCAGTCTTATTTGGCCTTCTCGATTTTCGTCACGGTGAACTGGCCGTTGACGTTCTCAGCGTCGAACTTGATCTTGTCGCCGCTTTTGGCCTTGTCGAGCAAGCTCTTGTCCTTGACGGCAAAAACCATCGTCATGCCGTCATCCATCTCGAACTTCTTGATCGGCCCGTGCCGGATCGTGATCTTGCTCGCCGATGCATCGACCTTGGTGACGGTGCCGTCGATCATCGCCGTCTGCGTCAGGGCGGGTGAGGCGCCGAGCAGCCCGGACAGAGCCATCGCCAGAACAAGTTTCTTCATGTCGGTCTCCTAGGGTTGGTGATGCTACTTGACGCTCGCCGTGCCGTGCATGCCGGCTTCGTAATGGCCGGGAATGAGACAGGCGAATTCGAACGTGCCTGATTTCGTGAACCGCCAGAAAATCTCCGCCTTCTGACCCGGTTCGAGACTCTTCGAGTTCGGTTCGTCGTGTTCCATATGAGGAAACTTCTTCATCATTTCGGCGTGCTTCTTGTTGTCCTCAACGCTTGCCAGAATGAACTCGTGCTTCACCTCGCCTTTGTTCTCCAGCACGAAACGTATCTGTTCGCCCTTTTTGACCGCCACGCTGTTCGGTTCGAACCTCATCTCGCCTTCCTTGTCGGTCATGACGACGGTGACCGTGCGCGACGGCTTTTTCGGACTACCGGGGGCACCGGCCGCGTATGTCTCGCCGTGGGCGCCGGCGCCGGAAATGCCCGCGGCGGTGATGGCCAGCGCGGCGGCGATCGAGAGTGCAAGAGATTTCATGTCGTTGCTCCTTCAATGATTGCTGTGGCTTTTCGGTCCCGGTTTCACGACCGAGAGTTCGACATTGCTGGGATTTGCCGGGACGCCGCTGCGGCGGGTGGCGTCGGGAACGGCACCCTTGAACTCATACGCGACGGTACCCGGCGGATGCTTGTAGGGACCGGGATCGTTGTAATCGTCGCGCGCAAGGCCTTCGCGCACCTTCACAACAGAGAACATGCCGCCCATTTCCAGCGGGCCGAACTGGCCGAAACCGGTCATCATCGGCAGCGTGTTGTCCGGCATCGGCATTTCCATCGAGCCCATTTCCGCCATGCCTTCCGTGCCCATCGGCATGTAGTCGGGAAACATCTTACGCACCGCTGCGGTGAGATCCTTCTGCGGCGTGCCGATGAAGGTCTTCACGTCGTGCCCCATGGCATTCATTGTGTGATGCGATTTGTGGCAATGGATCGCCCAGTCGCCGGGCTCATCAGCGACGAACTCGATCGCCCGCATGCCGCCGACGGGAATGTCCGTCGTCACTTCCGGCCAGCGCGCGCTTTCGCGCACCCAGCCGCCGTCGGTGCCCGTCACTTCGAAATGCGGGCCATGCAGATGGATCGGGTGGTTCGTCATCGTCAGGTTGCCGACGCGGATGCGCACGCGATCGCCCTTGCGGACCACTAACGAATCGATGCCGGGAAACACACGTGTGTTCCATGTCCATAAATTGAAGTCGGTCATGGTCATGACCTTCGGTAGCGAAGTGCCGGGATCGATGTCGAAGCTGCTTAGAAGAAAAACAAAATCACGGTCGACGCGCCGCTCCTGCGGATCGCGCGGATGCACGACGATAAAGCCCATCATGCCCATGGCCATCTGCACCATTTCGTCGGCGTGCGGGTGATACATGAACGTGCCGCTGCGCCTGACGGCGAATTCATAGACGAAGGTCTTGCCCGGCTTGATGTGCGGTTGAGTCAGGCCGCCAACGCCGTCCATTCCATTCGGCAGCACGAAACCGTGCCAATGAACCGTTGTATGCTCTGGCAATTTGTTGGTCACGAAGATGCGCACCTTGTCGCCTTCGACGAATTCGAGCGTCGGACCCGGTGATTGACCGTTATAGCCCCACAGTCTGGCGGTCATGCCCGGGGCCAGTTCGCGTTCGACAGGTTCGGCGACGAGGTGAAACTCCTTCCATTCGCCGTTCATGCGCCAGGGCAGGGACCAGCCGTTGAGCGTGACGACCGGCTGATAAGCCGGGCCGCTGGTCGGCGCGAGCGGCGGCTGCATGGCCGGTGACGTCGTTGTCACGGCCTCAGGAATCGAGGCGGCCTGCACGCGGCCGCTGATGGCGGCAGCGCCGGCAAGAACAGCCGATGTGCCGATGAGGTTGCGTCGTGTGATCATGGTGTTGCTCCGTTCAATGGCCGGCCGGCTCGCTGGTGCCGGCCATCGCGGTTGTGTTGGATGACGAGTCGCTCGACGCGCCCGCGCCGCCGATCACGGCTGCCTGCAGGTCGGCGCTGGCGAGCCAGAAGTCGCGCAGCGCTTCGATGGCATTGGCGTTGGCAGCGATCCTCTGCCGCGCCTCTGTGAGCAAGGCGAAAACGTCGATCTGCATCGCACCGTAGCGAAGCATCAGTTCTTCCGAGATCGTATTGCGCAGCGGCAGTACGTCACGCTGGTAACGCGCTGCGACATCGTAGCTGGTGCGATAGTTACGATAGGCCTCGCGCGCCTCGGAACGGGCATTGACGGCCTTCTGCGCGAGCCGATTGACGGCTTGCATGTAGGTCTGCTCGGCTTCGCGTGCGCGCGCCTCTCCAAAATCGAAGAGCGGCACCTGCAAGGTCAGTTCGAAGCCGCTGTCGTGCGAGTGCTCGCCCGTCGTCCGTTCTTCCTTTCGCTTGTCGATGAAATCACCCTCAAGCACGTTGATGAAGCGGGTGGCCTTGGTGAGTCCGTAGGATTTCGCGAGCGAGTCGAGTTCGCTACGGGCGATTTTGAGATCGACGCGGCCTTTGAGCGCTTCATCCTCCACTGTCTTTATCGACGGCGGCCGGTTGGGTAGTGACGGTAGCCGCGCCGGCAACTTGAATGCGAGGTCCTTGCCGGAGACGCCGAGTGCGCGGACCAGCCGTTCGCGTTCGGACGTGGCGCGCTGCCGCGCCCGCGCAAGTTCGGTCGTCAGTTCTGTATGCAGCAATTGCTGCCGCGATTGGTCGAGCTTGTTCATCGCGCCGCTAGCCGTCATGCGCCTGGCAAGCTCGGCGGTTGTGGAAGAAGCGGCGCTTGACTGCTCAAGCAAGCTGGCTGCCTGCCGCGCCGCCACGGCGCGGTAGAACGCTTTTCGCGCGTCCGAGGCGACACGCAGCGTTTCGAGCGCGGCCGCAAGTTGCGCGCGATGGAAGCGCTCGGTGGCGATTTCCGCCCGCGCCGGCAATGTCAAAAGCGCGAGAATATTGGCGGCGATCTTTCGTTCGATCTCGATTTCCGCCGCGCCGGTGAGCCGCGAGATTGAAATCGACGGATTGGGCGGCAGCGATTGCTGCACGCGTTGCGCTTCCGCGATGCCCAACTCGTTGTAGGCGGCCTGCAGGCCGCGATTGTTGAACAAGGCGATCTGCACGGCCGTATCCGCGTTCAAGGTTCGCTTGAGCAGATCGTCGACCTTGGCACGCGCGGCCTCGGCCTCTTCGTCGTTGCGGATGGCGACGACATCCTTGCGTAAATGCCGCGCCGCGATGTCGGCCGTTACGCTCATGCCGCCGTCGGGCGAGAAACTTGCGCAGGCCGGCAGGAGCAGCAGGACCGAAAGAGATAGCAATTGCGTCTTATGACGCCACAGCGTCGACCGCCGTCCGAAGACAGAGGCCCGCGCGCACGTAGAGGCGGACATTCGAATTCCTCATCCGTCGATTGATGAAGCATGCGCGCGGCGGCTCACGCCACGCGACGGCCATGGTCAAATCGCGGCGAGGTTCCGCGGAGGCCTGTCGATGCGGCCGGAGCCGTGGCCCAGCAAGCTCGTGGCTGTTGGCAACGCTACTTGCGACAGGGCAAAAAACTGCGCGTCGAGAACGCCGAATACCACCGGGGTGACGGCCGATACGCAGAAGAGGCCGCAGCAGTCGGCGGGTGCGGTCTGATCGTTCCCGTCGGAAGCCGGCGCGGCGTGATTCGCATCCTCATGCGCCATTGTCGCGTGATCGCGGCCATCATGATGATCATGGCTCTGGGACGCGGCAGAGCGGTGGTGATCGGTCATTACGGTCAAGCAATGGGCGGCCGCGGCACTGCTGCTGGCGGCAAAGGCAGCGGTCGGCGCCACCAAAGTGAGCGCATAGAGCGCGACCGCCAAGGTCGCGGCTCGCTTCCGCCACTGACTGGTTAACCGCGCGAACAAAGGTCGAAAGCGTCCTGTTGAAGCCGAACCGGCAGCTCGGTACGGGGACAAAATGGCATTGTTGTGCCCGATCCTGCAAGCCTAGCTTGAATAGGGCAGTGGTAATGGTCAATTCTAGGGTAAGGAGTCAGCCCAGTGGCATCCCACGACGTCCCGATCGGCGCTTCACATGTCAGCCTCGCCGCGCTGAATGAGCGCTCGCGCGAGATTTTCCGCTCGATCGTCGAGAGCTATCTGACCACCGGCGAGCCGGTCGGCTCGCGAAATCTGGCGCGCATTCTGCCCATCACGCTGTCGCCCGCCTCGGTGCGCAACGTGATGTCGGACCTTGAGCATCTCGGTCTGGTCTTTGCGCCGCACACCTCGGCGGGGCGGCTGCCGACCGAACTCGGCCTGCGCTTTTTCGTCGATGCGCTGATGCAGGTCGGCGATCTCACCGAAGAGAGCCGCCGCAACATCGAAGCGCAAGTTGTCGGCGCCGGCAGCGGCAAGTCGGTGGAGGCGGTGCTGACCGAAGCGTCGCAGATGCTGTCGGGGCTGACGCGCTCGGCCGGCGTCGTGCTCACCGCCAAGGCCAATACGCGGCTCAAGCATATCGAGTTCGTGCGGCTGGAGCCGGAGCGGGCGCTGGCCGTATTGGTCGGCGAGGACGGGCAGGTGGAAAACCGCGTGCTCAACGTGCCTGCCGGGCTGCCGACTTCAGCGCTGATCGAAGCGGCGAATTTTCTCAATGCGCATATTCGCGGCAAGACCTTGTCCGATCTTCGCACCGAGATCGAGGCGACATTGGCGCAAGGCCAGGCCGAACTCGATCAGCTCACGCAGAAGATCATCTCGGCGGGACTGGCGAGCTGGTCGGGCGGCGATACCGAAGATCGCCAGCTCATCGTACGCGGCCATGCCAATTTGCTCGAGGACCTGCATGCGCTCGAAGACCTCGAACGCGTGCGCTCGCTGTTCGATGCACTGGAGACGCAGCGCGGCGTCATCGATCTGCTCGGCCGCGCCGAGGGCGGCGACGGCGTGCGCATTTTCATCGGCTCGGAGAACAAGCTGTTTTCGCTGTCCGGTTCCTCGACCATCGTCGCGCCATACCGCGATAGTGCAGGGCGTATTGTCGGAGTCATCGGAGTCATCGGTCCGACCCGCCTCAACTACGCCCGGATCATCCCGATGGTCGATTATACGGCGCGGGTAGTGAGCCGGCTGCTGTCCGGCTCGGGCCACTAAAGATTGGCATTTTAAGGACTTTTCCCCGGTTCGGGGCCGAAAAGCTTGATTTTTGACGTGGCAACCCTGATATCCGGGGAAACCTCCCATTAGTACGAATTGGATTGATCACGATGACGGACCCGACCGCGCGTAAGGCCGAGAACGAGAAGCCAGACGCCACGGTTCAGCAGACGCCGAACCCTGCCAATCCGAAGCCCTATGTGATGCCGGACGATCCGCAGGACGAGCAGGCCGATCCGCTCGTAGCCGCGCAACGCGAAGCCGCTGAGTACAAGGACAAGCTGCTGCGCACGCTGGCGGAGATGGAAAATCTGCGCCGCCGCACCGAGCGTGAGGTCGCCGACGCGCGCACCTACGGCATTTCCGGTTTTGCCCGAGACGTCCTCAACGTGGCCGATAATATCAATCGCGCACTCTCGACGCTGACGGCGGAAGCGCGCGACGCTGCCGATGCAGCCGTGAAAAGCGTTCTCGAAGGCGTCGAGCTCACCGAGCGCGAGCTTATCAAGTCGCTGGAAAAGAATGGCGTGAAGCAGTTCACGCCGCAGGGTGAGAAGTTCGATCCGAACAAGCATCAGGCCATGTTCGAAGTGCCGACCGCAGACGTGCCCCCCGGTCATGTCGCCCAGGTGATCCAGTCCGGCTACACGATCGGCGAGCGCGTGCTGCGCCCGGCGCTGGTCGGCGTGTCAAAGGCCGCGCCGAAGCCGGCACCGGCGAGCGACAATTCGCAGCCGAGCGGCGCCGGCCAGTAAGGCCGGCCTCTTCCGACAGATGACATGAAGGCCATGATCGCGCGCCGGGCGATACCGGCGCGCGTAAGTCTTTGTTTTTTCAAAGCCCGGCCTGCGGCAAGTTGTCGCTAGATTAGAACGGTTATAACCTATTGATTTGTAACGATTTTTCCGTTGACGGCAGTCTCCCTGCAGAACACAGTGCAGCGCAATTCACTGCGACAGGAGTCTGCCCATGTCCATCTTCACTGGCGCGACCACGCGCCTCGCGCAATTCGGCTTCACTGCGCTGGCCGTTGCCGCGCTCGTCGCTCCGGCGACCGCTGCGACCATGCAGGACGGCGTCAAGGCCTATAAGCCCTACATCGTCGAACGCATCGGCTCTGCCATTGCCGGCGCCAAGGAATTGCAGACGGCCGTGAAGGCCGGCGACGTCAAGGCGGCGCAGGCAGCCTGGATCAAGTCGCGCAAGGGCTGGGAGGCCATGGAGCCGGTGACGGCGGCCTATTTCGGCGATCTCGACAAGCTCATCGACGCCTGGCCGGACGGCAAGACCGGCTACCACGCCATCGAAGTCGTACTGTTCTCGGCCAACAAAACCGACGGCCTCGACCAGCCGGTTACGGAACTCCTCGCCAACATGGACAAGTTCGAGAAGCGGGTGAAGGCCCCGAACTTCGCCTTCACGTCGCAAAAGCTGCTCGAGGGCACTGCCAACCTCGCCTACGAAGTTGGCGAGGAAAAATCCGGCGGCGGCGAATCGCCTTATGCCGCGACCTCGATCATCGACATGCAGGAGAATGTCGCCGGCATCGAATTCGCCTGGAATTCGGTGTTCGCCGACACGCTGAAGAAAAAGGACGCCAAGCTCGCCGGCATCATCGACGAGCGCACGCAGAACCTGAAGAAGCTGGTCGGCGTCGCCGACATCAAGAGCATGGATGCCAAGAAGGTGCATATCGCCGGCGAGGAACTGGCCGCGCTGATGTTGACCGCCGCGCCGAAGCTCGGCCTCAAACCGTTCAAGGTCGGTGACGAGGACGAAGAGAAAAAAGAGAAGAAGTAGGACCGAGCGGGCACACCGGCGCCGGAGCCAAAAGATGACGATGCAGAAAACGATCCTGCCGATGGCCGCTGCCTTTATGCTGGCGGCCGCCGCGCCGGTCCTGTCGACCGCGGCGAGGGCAACGCCGGTGATCAGCAAGGATGCGACCTTGCCGGTCGGCAGCGAATTGAACGCGGAATTGCTCAACCAGCCGACCGAACTTTTCTCGATGGAGATGGCGGGCGGCAAGCGTTCCTATCTGTTCAATCTCGGCGACATGCTGTTTTCGTCATCTGCCATCTTCGGCGGCAAAGCGCGCGACGCCGGCATGAGCTGCAATTCCTGTCATCAACAAGGTGCCAGCAATCCGAAGCTGTTCGTGCCCGGCATGTCGAAGAAGCCGGGCACGTTCGATACGTCCGGCCCGTTCTTCAATGCCAAGGCCGACAACGGCGTGTTCGATCCGGTGACGACGCCGAGCCTGCGCGGCGCCAAATATCTGGCGCCCTATGGACATGACGGCCGCATCGCCTCGCTGCGCGAATTCGTTCGCAACGTCATTGTCAACGAATTCGCCGGTGCCGAACCATCGGGTCAGGTACTCGACGCGCTTGTGACCTATGTTAACGAGATCAGCTTTCTGCCGAACGGCAAAATCACTTCCGACGGAAAGCTGACCGCCAAGGCCCCGGATGCCGCGCGCCGCGGCGAAGCGGTGTTCAACAAGCCGTTCCGTCACGACGCGACCATGAGCTGCGCCACCTGCCATGTGGCCAATGCGGCCTTCGTCGATCGCAAGGTTCACGACATCGGCTCCGGCGGCTTCTTCAAGACCAAGACGCTCCTCAACGCCAGATTCAACGCGCCGTACTTCCATGACGGTCGCTACGACACGCTCGACGAAGTGGTTGCGCATTTCGACAGCCATTTCGATCTCGGCCTCAGCCAGGCCGAACGCAGCGATCTGGTCGCCTATCTCGACAGCGTCGGCGATGCCGACCGGCCGTTCACCCCGAATACCGTGGCAGCGGAAATCGACGAACTGGCCGACTTTGCGAGCGTGCTCGATGTCGCCATTCCAGCGCGCGATGCCGAGGTGATCCGGCTCACCGTTGATTCGGTTGGTGCCGAATGGCGAGAGGTCGCCGAGAAATTCCCCGACCAGAAGAACACATCCATCGACGGCGGCCTTGCTGAACGGCTCAAGGCGCGCGCCGCGGTACGCGACATGGTGCTGGCGCTGCGGCGCATTGCCATGGCCGCGCAGGCGGGCGATTTTGCGGAAGCGACAAGTATTTACGCCGAATACAAGCAGACCGTTGCAGCGGTAACGCCGTATCTGAGAACCGCGGAGCCGTGGTCTCTGTACAATCCGGCGGTTCATGAGCGGCATTTCACGGCGCTGCGCCGGCTCGCCGAATTGGCGAAATAAGGACGATTCAGCTAACGTCGTACTAACGGGCCTGGGGGTTTTATGTCTGCCGATTCAAAATTGCGCCGCTTGATCGCGGCGCTTGCCGCCGCTACTGCGCTGACCACCGTTGCGACAGGCGGCGCGTTCGCCAAGGACAAGCCCAAGGCGGAGCCCTCGATCTGGGAACGAGAGACGCTGACCGGCGATTGGGGCGGTCGCCGCACCGCGCTGAAAGAGAATAACGGCATCGAAATCACGCTGATTTACATCAGCGAAGTGCTCGGCGTCATGTCGGGCGGCATCAACCGCACTAGGAGCTATGAAGGCCGTCTCGAATTCTCGGTCGATACCGACCTGCAGAAGCTGATCGGTCTCGCCGGCGCCAAGACCCATTTCAAGCTGTACCAGATTCACGATGGCGGACGGAACGCGGCCGCCAATGTCGGTTCGATCGCCGACCCCAGCAATATCGATGCGCTTTCGACGACGCGCCTATTTACCGCCTGGTATGAGCAGAGTTTCGCCGACCGCTTCTCGTTGCGAGTCGGTCAGCTCGCAGCCGACGACGAATTCATCACCAGCCCGACCGCCGGCGGCCTGATTAACGGCACCTTCGGTTGGGCCGGGTTGCTGGCCTCCGACATCACCAATGGCGGCCCGGCCTATCCGCTGGCGGCGCCGGGCGCGCGGCTGGCGACGACCATCAACGATAATCTCACGCTGCTGACGGCGGTGTTCGCCGGCAATCCGGCGGGCCGGAGCAACTGCACGGTCACGGCGCAGGAGTGCAACGAGCACGGCCTCAATTTCGGACTCGTTGGCGGTGCGCTGTGGATGAGCGAGCTGCAATACGCGGTGAACCAGGGCAAAGGCGCGGTCGGCCTGCCGGCTGTTTATAAAGTCGGCGGCTGGTATTCGACCAACGACAGGTTTGCCGACCAGCGCTTTGGAGTCGATGCCGCGGGTGGGCGCGTGCTGCTGAGCGATCCGGCCTCGACCGGCGCCTATAATCACAAAGGCAACTGGGGCCTTTATGGCGTCATCGACCAGACGGTGCTGCAGGCCAGCGAACGCGCGTTGAGCCTGTTCCTGCGCGGCGGTTTCTCGCCGTCGGATCGCAATGCAATTTCCTATTACGTCGATGGCGGCGTCGGTCTGAAAGGACCGTTCAGCAGCCGGCCGAACGACACGCTCACTTTCGGCGTTGCCTATGCCAAGGTCAGCAAGGACGCGGCGGCGGCCGATATCGACGCCGGCAATGCCGTCGTGCGCAGCGAGGAAGTGGTGTTCGAGCTGAGTTATGCGGCGCAGCTGGCGCCGTGGTGGACGCTGCAGCCGGACCTGCAATACATCGTGCATCCCGGCGGCAATGTCGCGAACGCGAACGATCCCAACGGCGCGGCCATCAAGAACGCGTTCATTGCGGGATTGCGTAGCACGATCAAGTTTTAGTGCTTGTCATTCCGGGGCGCTGGCTTAAGCCCGCGCCCCGGGCTGACCGGATCAGCCTCGCGGCTCAATGCCGTCGCGGATGGCGCGGAAGCGGTTGAACATTCCGTCCCACTGCTGCTCCGGCGCAACGCCGACGATGCGCAGGAAGCCTGAACCGCCAAAACGTACCCACTGCACCAGCTTGACCGGCTTGCCGTTGACGCTTTCCGCCTGGGCGCGGATTTCATGGCCGGCGCCGTTCGAGATGCGCAGCGGTTCGGAGCTTTGCAGGCGCAGGTTCCGCAGCGGCGATTGCGCCAGCAGATCGGCGGCGAATTGCCCGCGATTGGCGGCATCCGGCGCGCCCTGGCCGATGGCGATGATCATGTAGGGATAGCTGGTGATGTCGTCTTCGACGCTGTCGATCAGGATCAAGCCGCCCGGCAACACCGACATCACGCGGAAGCCGGCCAGGTCATTGATCTTGAAGGGCATCATCGCGAGCTGCTCCTGCACCGGAGCCGGGCGGAAGGTGACGCTGCGCAGCGCGTCGCGCACCACCTTGTCGCTGTAGACGTCCATCGCCTTGTCGGGCACCTGCACGCTGACCAAAGTCGCAAGATCGCGCACCGGCCCGGTGGCCGACGACGCAATCAAAAACCATTTGTGAACCTTCTCGCCGTTCTCGGTGGCGGTGCCGGTCACCAGAACGCCCATGCCGGTCTCGAACGGGAAAGCCTCGCGTTTGAGGTTCTGCACCTCGGTCTGGCTTTGGGCGAAGGCCGAGCGTTCGAGGCCCTCCATCGCCGCCAGCGGCATGTCGAGGATGGTGATCGCGGCCTTGCGGTCGGCATCTTCAAAGCCGGGGAAACGGGTCGCCGGCGTCATCGTGGCGGGCGCGGTGAGGCCCACCCGAAGGCCGGGCGGGTACTGGGTCTGGGCCGCCGCGGGCAGGACGACGGCCACCAGCACGGCACAGAACGCCAGCAAGACAGCGAAAGACCGACGCGCCAATCGATGTGCCATGAGTTTCCGAAGTCCTGTCCGAATGTCCGATGGGTCGTTTGCCTAGCCGGGTCCGGCCCGAACGGCAACGGATAGGCTCCGGCCAAGGCTTTTTCGCGGTCCGTTGAGACAGTTAACCGGGGCGGCCGCTCGCATTTTCGTGATCGGCCCGCTTGCGGCCCCTAGGGCCCCTCCTATATGAGCTTCGAGCCGCTGAAATGGCGGTTATCGCTTATCCAGGGGGCTGGATCAGGGGTTCGCGGACGAGCCGCGGACACACCTTCGGGCGCCAAACAACCCAAGGGCAAATCCATGGGTTTCAGAGGCCCGTCCGGTCTGCCGCAATTGAGAGGTGTTTAACATGGGCAAGGTCATCGGAATCGACCTCGGCACCACCAACTCCTGCGTTGCCGTGATGGAGGGCAAAGCGCCCAAGGTCATCGAGAACGCCGAGGGCATGCGTACCACGCCATCGATCGTCGCCTTCACGGACGACGGCGAGCGGCTCGTCGGCCAGCCGGCCAAGCGCCAGGCGGTCACCAATCCGGAAAAGACGATCTTCGCGGTCAAGCGCCTCGTCGGCCGCCGCTACGATGACCCGATCATCGAGAAGGACAAGAAGCTCGTCCCCTACAAGATTACAAAGGCCAGCAACGGCGACGCCTGGGTTGAAGCCGACGGCAAGCAGTATTCGCCGTCGCAGATCTCCGCCTTCACCCTTCAGAAGATGAAGGAAACCGCCGAGGCTCACCTCGGTCAGAAGGTCGATCAGGCCGTCATCACCGTTCCCGCCTATTTCAACGACGCGCAGCGCCAGGCGACCAAGGACGCGGGCAAGATTGCGGGTCTTGAAGTTCTCCGCATCATCAACGAGCCGACCGCGGCCGCGCTCGCTTACGGCCTCGACAAGGCCAAGCAGGGCATCATCGCCGTCTACGACCTCGGCGGTGGCACCTTCGATATCTCGGTGCTCGAGATCGGCGACGGCGTGTTCGAAGTGAAGTCCACGAACGGCGACACGTTCCTGGGCGGCGAAGACTTCGACATGGTCCTCGTCAATTATCTCGCGGCCGAGTTCCAGAAGGAGCAGGGCATCGATCTGCGCAAGGACAAGCTTGCGTTGCAGCGCCTCAAGGAAGCCGCGGAAAAGGCCAAGATCGAGCTGTCGTCGACCACGCAGACCGAAGTCAACCTGCCGTTCATCACGGCGGATGCTTCCGGTCCGAAGCATCTGACGATTAAGCTGACGCGTGCCAAGCTCGAAGCGCTGGTCGACGACCTCATCCAGCGTACGATCGAGCCGTGCCGCAAGGCGCTCAAGGATGCGGGCGTTACCGCCGGCGAAATCAATGAAGTGGTCCTGGTCGGCGGCATGACACGCATGCCGAAGGTGCAGGAAGTCGTGAAGCAGTTCTTCGGCAAAGAGCCGCACAAGGGCGTCAACCCGGATGAAGTCGTCGCCATTGGCGCCGCCATCCAGGCCGGCGTTCTCCAGGGCGACGTCAAGGACGTGCTGCTGCTCGACGTGACCCCGCTCTCGCTCGGCATCGAAACGCTGGGCGGTGTGTTCACCCGCATCATTGACCGCAACACCACGATCCCGACCAAGAAGTCGCAGACCTTCTCGACCGCCGAGGACAATCAGAACGCGGTGACCATCCGCGTCTTCCAGGGCGAGCGGGAGATGGCGGCCGACAACAAGATGCTCGGCCAGTTCGATCTCGTCGGCATTCCGCCGTCGCCGCGCGGCATGCCGCAGATCGAAGTGACCTTCGACATCGACGCCAACGGCATCGTCAACGTGTCCGCCAAGGACAAGGCGACGAACAAGGAGCAGCAGATCCGCATCCAGGCTTCGGGCGGTCTGTCCGAGGCCGACATCGAGAAGATGGTCAAGGACGCGGAAAGCCACGCCGAGGAAGACAAGAAGCGCAAGGCCGCGGTTGAAGCCAAAAACCACGGCGAGGCGCTGGTCCACTCGACCGAGAAGGCGCTTTCCGAGCACGGCACCAAGCTCGCCGATGCCGAACGCGGCGCCATCGAGAACGCGATCGCCGACCTCAAGGAAGCCTTGAAGGGCGACGACTCCGACGCGATCCAGCAGAAGACCAATGCGCTGGCGCAGGCCTCGATGAAGCTCGGCGAAGCCATCTACCAGCAGGCGCAGGCCGGCAACGCGCCTGGCGGCGAAGCCGGTCCGAAGGACGACGTGGTCGACGCCGAGTTTACGGAAGTCGACGACGACAAGGGCGGCAAGAAGTCGGCCTGACGCAGCAGCTGAGACGCAACAAGAAACCTCGTTCCGAGAAACGCATCACGCGAATCGAAGAACGAGGTTTTCACTGTCCGGTGGGGATGATCTGAAGTGTCCAAGCGCGACTATTACGAGGTGCTCGGCGTTACGCGCACCTGCACGGAAGTCGAGCTGAAGGCCGCATTCCGCAAGCTCGCCATGCAGCATCACCCGGATCGCAATCCGGGCGACAAGGACTGCGAGCACAAGTTCAAGGAACTCAACGAGGCCTATGACGTGCTCAAGGACGGCGACAAGCGCGCCGCCTATGATCGCTTCGGCCATGCCGCTTTCGAGCAGGGCGGTGGTGGCGGGCAGCACGGCTTCGGCGCCGATTTCGCCTCGACCTTCTCCGATATCTTCGAAGATCTGTTCGGCATGGCCGGCCGGCGGGGCGGCGGCGGTTCGGGCCGTGAGCGCGGCTCCGACCTGCGCTACAACATGGAGATCACGCTCGAGGAAGCCTTCGCCGGCAAGAACGCGCAGATCAGGATTCCGACCTCGGTCACTTGCGAGGTCTGCTCCGGCACCGGCGCCAAGGCCGGCACCAAGCCGAAGACCTGTTACACCTGCGGCGGCGCCGGCAAGGTGCGCCATGCCCAGGGCTTCTTCACCCTGGAGCGTACGTGCCCAACATGCCACGGCCGCGGTCAGGTGATCGACGATCCGTGCTCGGCCTGCTCCGGCGCCGGCCGCGTGATGCGCGAGCGCACGCTGTCGGTGAACATTCCGGCCGGCGTCGAGGACGGCACCCGCATCCGCCTGTCCGGCGAGGGCGAGGCCGGCACGCGCGGCGGCCCGGCCGGCGACCTCTATATCTTCCTCTCGCTCGAGCCCCATGAGCTCTACCAGCGCGACGGCGCCGACCTGCATTGCCGGGTGCCGATCTCGATGGTGACGGCCGCGCTCGGTAGCGAGATCGATGTTCCCGCCATCGACGGCAGCGAAGCCAAGGTCAAAATTCCGGCCGGGACCCAGTCCGGATCGCGCTTCCGCGTGACCGGCAAGGGCATGCCGGTATTGAGGTCGAAACAAACTGGCGACTTATACGTTCAAGTCGCGGTGGAAACGCCCCAGAAGCTGACCAAGCGGCAGAAGGAACTGCTGGCGGAGTTCGAAAAGCTGTCTTCCGAGCATACCCAGCCTGAATCGTCCGGCTTTCTCAGCCGGGTACGAACTTTTCTGGACGGGCTCGGAAATCGGGGCAGCTATTCGGCCTGACCGGCTTGAGGCCTGACCACGGGTGCCCTATACCCCGTGACTGTTACGTGACATTATCGGGCAGTTCCTCGCCCGGCCCGGGTGCCCAGTCGCAAATGCAACCCCATCCAGTCGCCCGTGTCGTGAAGAAGCCGCTTCGTCTCGATGACGAGGTGCAATTCCTTCGGACCTGGTTTGAAAAGCCGCTACGCACCGGCGCGGTGATGCCGTCAGGCAAGCCGCTCGCGCGCCGCATGGCCCAGTGCGTCGATCCGGAATCGAGTGGTCCGGTAATCGAGCTTGGACCCGGCACTGGTCCGGTGACCGAGGCTCTTGTACAGCGCGGCATCGAACCAAAGCGACTGATCTTGGTCGAGTTCGATCCCGATTTCTGCCGCCTGTTGCGGACGCGCTATCCGGAAGCGACCGTGGTGCAGGGCGATGCCTACCGTCTGCGCCGTCTGCTCGAAGGCATCGTCCGCGAACCGGCGGCCGCGGTCGTGTCGGGCCTGCCGCTCATGACCAAGCCGCTGCGCACCCGCCTGCGCCTCATCTCCGACGCCCTGGCGCTGCTCAAGCCCAACGCGCCCTTCGTCCAGTTCACTTATGCGGTTGGCTCGCCAATTCCGAAGGACCTGCACGGCGTCTCCGGCAAACCGTCCGAGCTGATCTGGCTCAACGTCCCGCCGGCGCGCGTCTGGACCTATCGCGGCGTTTGAGATCGCCGCGTCGTCGTTCCTGTGACGACCAAGACAAGCGCGGCCACGATGGGTAAATTACCCGCTATGCCTGCGCCGAAAATTCTCACCTTCGCGGGATCGACCCGCATCGGCTCGCACAACGCCAAGCTTGCGGCTTTGGCGGCGAAGGAATTGACGCTGCTCGATATTGAGGTGACGCGTATCTCGCTGCAGGATTACGTGCTGCCGCTCTACGACGCCGATCTCGATGCGCGCAGCGGCCAGCCGGATGCCGCTTACAAGCTCAAGCACATGATCATGGCGCATCAGGGCGTGTTCATCGCCAGCCCCGATTATTCCGCCTCGGTGACGCCGCTTCTCAAGAACGCCATCGACTGGGTCTCGCACGTGCGTGAGCGCGGCGATCCACTCTATGCCGCGTTCAGGAACCGCGTTTTTGCCATTGCTTCGGTATCGCCCGAGCCGTCCGGCGGCCTGCATTCGCTGCAGGCGCTGCGGCAGATTCTCGAGATCGGCTGCGGCGCGCTGGTGATCCCCGAACAGCTCGCCATTCCGTCAGCCGACGAGGCCTTTGACGAGATGGGCAACATCGCCGATACCCACCTCGCCAACAAGTTTCATGCCCAGTTGTCGCGCCTCGTGGAGATGGCGCGGCTGGCGGGCTAGCGCGCGACATGGAGAATCCGTTGCCGATCGACCCGAAAGACCGCCTGATTGTCGCGCTCGATGTGCCGACGGTGAGTGATGCCGAGGCGATGGTGTCGCGCATTGGCCCGGCGGCGACGTTCTACAAGATCGGCTATCAGCTCGGCCTTGCCGGCGGCTTGCCCTTTGCCGCCGGCCTCATCGCGGCGGGCAAGCAGGTGTTTCTCGATTTCAAGCTGCACGATATCGGTAACACCATCACGCATGGCGTCGCCAGCGTCGCCAATATGGGTGCGACCTTCCTCACCGTGCATGCGTATCCGCAAACCATGAAGGCGGCGGCCGAAGGCGCGCGCGGCTCGAAACTGAAAATTCTCGCGGTTACCGTGCTCACCTCCTATGACGACAAGGATCTCGTCGAGGCCGGCTATGCGCTCAGCGTCGGGCCGTTGGTTGCCAAACGTGCGGCGCAGGCACGCGCGATCGGCATCGATGGTCTCGTGTGCTCGCCGGAAGAAGCGGCCAATCTGCGCGGCATTGTCGGCAATGACATGTCGCTGGTGACGCCGGGCATTCGTCCGGCTGGCAGCGCTGCCGGCGACCAGAAGCGCATCATGACGCCCGCGCGCGCGATTGCCGCTGGCGCCGATTATCTGGTTGTCGGCCGGCCGATCGTTGAGGCTGCCGATCCGAAGGCGGCCGCGGCAGCGATCGTCGATGAAATTGCGCAGGCAAAGGCACAACAGCAACAGCAACAGCAATAGCGGCGGAACGAGGAAACGACATGGCCAAGGCCTATTGGATCGCGCGCGTCGATGTTCACGATGAGGACGGCTACAAACCGTATTCGCTGGCCAACGCCGCGATTTTCAAGAAATACGGCGGGCGTTTCATTGTGCGCGGCGGCCCGTTCGAGGCGGTCGAAGGCCAGGCCCGCAACCGCAATGTTGTGATCGAGTTCGCCGACCTGGCCACCGCCAAGGCCTGCTACAACTCGCCGGAATACCAGGCCAACCTGAAAATCCGGCTGGCGCACTCCACCGGAGAACTGGTGATCGTCGAGGGCTATGACGGCCCGCAGCCCTGAGACGTGACAGGGGCCATCCTGCCCCGCTATACCCCTGCCGTCAGGTCCGGGAGCGTAACCGATGGCTGAAATGCGTTTGATCGTGACGGGAGCCGGCGGCCGCATGGGCCGTACGCTGGTCAAGGCCATTGCCGAGAGCAAGGATTTCACGCTTGCCGGCGCGCTGGAAGACGCGCGTTCGCCGCTGATCGGCTGGGACGCCGGTCACCTTGCCGGTATCGGCGAAAACGGGGTCAAGCTGTCGGGCGACATTGCCCCGCTTCTGGCCAACGCTGATGGCATTGTCGATTTCACCGCACCGGCTGCATCGCTGGAGTATGCGGCGCGGGCCGCTGCCACCGGCAAGGTTCACGTCATCGGCACCACCGGCATGAGCGCCGGCGATGATGGCAAGGTCGCCGAGGCGGCCAAGGGCGCGGTTATCGTCAAGTCGGGCAACATGAGTCTCGGTGTCAATCTCCTGGCGGCGCTGACCAAGCGTGTGGCCAAGACGCTCGACCAGATCTACGACATCGAAATTCTCGAAATGCATCACAATCAGAAGGTCGATGCGCCGTCGGGGACCGCGTTGCTGCTCGGCCGTGCCGCGGCGGAAGGCCGGCAGATCGATCTCAACCAACGTTCGGTACGTTCGCGCGACGGCCACACCGGCGCGCGCGAGCCGGGCGACATCGGCTTTGCCACTTTGCGCGGCGGCAGCGTTGTCGGTGAGCACACGGTGATGTTCGCCGGTCCCGCCGAGCGCATCGAGCTCACGCACAAGGCCGAGGACCGGATGATCTTCGCCCGCGGCGCGCTGCACGCGGCGCTGTGGGCGAAGAAGCAGAAGCCCGGTCTTTATTCGATGATGGATGTACTTGGGCTAAAGGATTTTTGAGGAAAGACGACCTTAACCCTGCATCAATGACGTGCCCGTCATCTCGGCCGGCTTGGGCAATCCCATCAATTCGAGCAAAGTCGGCGCGATGTCGGCGAGGCGGCCTTCTTTGACGACGATGCGGTTGCCGGCGCCCATCAGAATCAGCGGCACCGGATTGAGCGTGTGCGCCGTATGCGGGCCGCCGGTGTCCGGATCGACCATCATCTCGGCGTTGCCGTGATCGGCCGTGACGAGCAGTGCCCCGCCCATCTGTTCGATAGCCTTGGCGATTTTTCCTAATCCGGTATCGACCGTCTCCACAGCCTTGACCGCCGCCGGAATGCTGCCGGTATGACCAACCATGTCGGCATTGGCGAAGTTCAGCACGATCAGGTCGTATTTGCCTGACGTGATTGCTTCCACCGCCTTGTCGGTCAGTTCGGGCGCCGACATTTCCGGTTGCAGGTCGTAGGTCGCGACTTTCGGCGAAGGCACCATGATGCGGTCTTCGCCGTTAAAGGGCTCTTCGCGCCCCCCGTTGAGGAAATACGTGACATGCGGATACTTTTCGGTTTCCGCCATGCGCAACTGTGTGCGGTGCGCGGCGGCGACGACCTCGCCGAGGATGTTGGGAAAGCTCTGCGGCGGAAAGATCGTCGCCATCAGTTTGTCGAGGCCTTCGCTGTACTGCGCCATGCCGACAGCGGCGGCGACCTTCATCGTGCGGTTGCGCGCGAAGCCGTCGAAGGCTGGATCGAGGATCGCGTCGAGGATCTCGCGCACACGGTCGGCGCGGAAGTTGAAGCAAAGGACGCCGTCGCCGTCCTTCATGCCGCTGTAGTCGCCGATGGCGGCCGGGAGGATGAATTCGTCGGTGATCTTGTTAGCGTAGGCGTCGGCGATGGCAGCCTGCGCATCGGCAAAGCGTGCGCCTTCGCCCGACACGATGGCGTCATAGGCCTTCGACACGCGCTCCCACCTTTTGTCGCGGTCCATGGCGTAATAGCGACCGATCACCGTCGCGATCTTTGCCGTCGCCGGCAGCGCGGCGGTGAAGGTCTTGAGATAACCGGCGGCCGCTTGCGGCGGCGTATCGCGGCCGTCGGTAAGCGCATGCACGGCCACGGGGATGCCGGCGTCCGTCAGAATTTTTGCGAGCGCAACAGCGTGGTTCTGGTGCGAATGCACGCCGCCGGGCGAGACGAGGCCGACAAGATGGCAGGTGCCGCCGCTGGCCTTCAGCTTAGCAATCAGAGCGGTGACAGCCGGCGCCCTGGCGATCTCGCCCGAGGTGATCGCGTCGTCGATGCGCGGCAGGTCCTGCATCACCACACGGCCGGCGCCGATGTTGAGGTGCCCGACTTCGGAATTGCCCATCTGCCCGGTTGGCAGGCCGACGTCATTGCCGGACGTGCGCAGGAAACCGTGCGGACAAGTCGCCCAGAGCCGGTCGAAGGTCGGGGTCTTCGCCTCGCGAACGGCATTGGCGGTGGCGTCCTCGCGCCAGCCCCAGCCGTCGAGCACAACAAGCATGACAGGACGGCGCTTCTGCATTGGAAAATCCCGGTTTTAGTCAATTTCGGGGTTTTTGAAGGATCGCGGTTCTATCGTCAACTAAACCCGGAATAAGCTGGCGCAAGAGTACCGCCCCACTTAAAGGCCTTCGCAATGATCGATCCGCGCAATGTGCTCAGAACGGTCTGGACCGGGCTCGGTCACGACCCGACGGCGCTGGATCGTGTCGATCTTACCGGCGCCGAGCCGGTATTGCCGTCATCCTTCGCGGTCGGCACGGCGATGCAGGCGAGCGTCGCCGCCTCGGCGCTGGCCGCCGCCGAAGTGTGGAAAGCGCGCATGGGCAAGGCGCAGCGTGTCGGGGTCGACATGCGCGCGGCGGCGATCGCGGCGCGCAGCGAACGTTATCTGCAGATTGAAGGCCAGCCTGCGCCGGAGCTGTGGGACAAGATCGCCGGCGCCTATCAATGCAGCGATGGCCGTTACGTGCGGCTACACACGAACTTTCCGCATCATCGCGACGGCGTGCTGAAGCTACTCGGCTGCGCCTATGAAAAGGCTGCCGTGACCGAGGCGCTGAAGGGCTGGAAGGCATTCGACTTCGAGCAGGCTGCCGCCGACGCGAATCTGGTTGTCGCCGCGATGCGCAGCTTCGATGAATGGGACGCGCATCCGCAAGGCCAGGCGATCGCGCGGCTGCCGTTGATGTCGGTCGAACGCATTGGTGAAGCCGCGCCGCGCGGATGGCCGGAAGGTGCCCGTCCGCTTGCCGGCATCAAGGTGCTCGATCTCACCCGTATCATTGCTGGCCCGGTCGGCACGTTGACCCTCGCCGCGCATGGCGCCAATGTCATGCTGGTGACGTCACCTAACCTGCCATCGGTGGCGCCGCTGGTCATCGACACTGGTCGCGGCAAGCTCTCGACGCATATCGACCTGCACGACGCCCAGGGCCGCGACGCCTTCGCGGCCTTGCTGCGCGAGGCCGACATCGTGGTGCAGGGCTATCGTCCGGGCGGGCTTGCAGCGCTCGGTTTTGCTCCTGATGCTGCCGCACGCGTCAATCCCGGCATCGTCTATGTGTCGCTATGCGCCTATTCGCATGAAGGCCCGTGGGCCGGGCGGCGGGGCTTCGACTCGCTGGTGCAGACGGCAAGCGGCTTCAACGATGCCGAGGCGAAGGCCGCCGGCATCGAAGGGCCGAAGCCGCTGCCCGCGCAGATTCTCGATCATGCCTCCGGCTATCTGCTGGCCTTCGCCGCGATGACCGCGCTGCGCCGCCAGCGCGCCGAAGGCGGGTCATGGCATGTGCGCCTGTCGCTTGCGCAGACCGGCCGCTGGCTGCGATCGCTCGGCCGTGTCGATGGCGTCAACGCGCATGATCCGGCGCGAGGCGACGTGCTCGATTGTCTGGAAGAAAGCGATTCGGGTTTCGGCCGGCTGTCGGCGGTGCGTCATCCGGCACTGATGAGCGAAACGCCGCCGTATTGGTCGCGACCGTCGGTGCCGCTCGGCACGCACCCGCCAGCCTGGCCGTAAGCCTCAGCCGCTGCCGGCCATGCCGGCTTCCCAGCCGAGCATAGCGCGCTTGCGCGTGATGCCCCAGTGATAGCCGGTCAGTTCGCCGCTCTTGCCGATGACGCGGTGGCACGGCACCACGAATGAAATTGGATTCTTGCCGACGGCGGCGCCGACCGCGCGTGGCGCTTTCGGCACGCCGGCGCGCGTGGCAAGATCGGAATAAGTGGTGAGCTTGCCGAGCGGGATGGTGAGCAGCTTTTCCCAGACGCGCACTTCGAAATCGGTGCCGATCAATACGACGCGCAGCGGCTGGTCTTCCTTCCATTGCGCCGAATCGAAGATCCGTCGCGCGGTCGGCGCAGTGGCGGCATAGTCCTCGACATAGGTCGCGCGCGGCCAGCGCCGTTTCATGTCGTCGAGCGCGGCGCGCTCTTCGCCGGGATCGGCGAATGCAAGCCCGGCAAGTCCGCGCGGCGCCAGCATGACCAGCGCCATGCCGAAAGGCGAGGGATGATAGCCATAAGTCATTGTCAGGCCATCGCCGCCGGCCTTCCATTCGCCGGGCGACATCGACTCGTGGGTGACGAATAAATCATGCAACCGTCCGGGGCCGGACAGGCCAACTTCGTAAGCGGTGTCGAGTACGCTCACCGAGGCGCGCAGCAGCGCGCGGGCGCTGTCGAGCGTCAGCGCCTGCAGAAAAGCCTTGGGCGGCAGGCCGCACCAGCGGCGGAATAAATGATGCAGTTCGGTCGGCGTAACGCCGGCGGCGTCGGCAATCGCTTCGACTTCGGGCTGCGCGCGCCAGTTGCCGCGGATATGGGCGATGGCGCGGCGCACGATGTTGTAATCAGCCGCCGCGGTGGTGAGTTCGGCGAAATCGCCGAAGCGGCTCCTGATGGCCGGCTTTGTAGATGCAGTGGCGGTGCCTGTGTTCATACTGGTTATCTAAGGCGGTGACCGGAGGCGGGCCACCCGGTTTCTGACGTCAGGGTAGGGCCGTGCGCACCGGGCCGCGTTTGGCGTCGCCCAGCGCGCGCGTGAGGGCCTCGGCAAAACCGGCCTTTTCGTCGGGGCCGAGGAAACTGGCGATGGTGAGTTGCTTGCCATGGCTGACCAGAAACAGCCGGGCGATGCCGTATTCTTCGTACTCGTCTTTTTCGAGCCGCGCCCACAGCGGGTTGAGCGACCATTCGCGTGCCCGCCCGTTGTGACTGACTTTGCGCACCGTCAGCGCCGACGGCGTCACGGTGACTTCCTCGAAGGCGGCGGCGCGGCGATAGTTGATGCGGAAGGCGATGAACAGCAGCAGCACGTCGAGGCCGAAGAAGCCGAACACCGGCCAGGCACCCATGGCCAGGAAGGCAACGCCGGCAAGGAAGCTCGCCACCCCGAACGCCATCATCAGCACCAGGAAGCCGAGATTGCCCAGCGACCGGTGCGGTGTGATCACCGCATAAAACAGGGTTGGTTCGAGCGTGTCGCGATTGTCCGCCGTCATGGGGGCGATTATACCGGAAATCATGGCGAAAAAATCGGCCCGCAAAAAGGTTTCAGGCTCGGCTAAGCCCTCGGTGCAGAAGGCGCTGGCAAAGGCAAAAAAAGGCAGCGCGGCCAAGGTAAAACCGGCGCCGAAGCGTCAGCAGGCCGACCTCAAGGCGTCGCACGGCGTCTCGAAGCCGATGACGGCGGCGCAGATCCAAGAGGCCTTCCGCCGCTGGGAGGCCGCCAATCCCGAGCCGACCACGGAATTGACCTATACCAACCCGTTCACGCTGCTGGTCGCGGTGGTGCTGTCGGCGCAGGCGACCGATGCCGGGGTCAACAAGGCGACGCCGGCTCTGTTTGCGCTCGCCGATACGCCGGCGAAGATGGCGGCGCTGGGCGAAGACCGCATCCGCGATCTGATCAAGACCATCGGCCTGTTCCGCACCAAGGCGAAGAACGTGGCGATGCTGGCGCACATCCTCGTGTCGCAGCATGGCGGGCAGGTGCCGAGAACGCGTGAGGCGCTGGAAGCGTTACCGGGCGTCGGCCGCAAGACGGCGAATGTCGTGCTCAACACCGCGTTCGGCGAACACACCATCGCCGTCGATACGCACATCTTTCGCGTCGGCAACCGCACCGGCATGGCACCGGGCAAGACGGTGAATGATGTCGAAATGAAGCTCGAGCAGGTGATCCCGCCCGAGTACAAGCGCCATGCGCATCACTGGCTGATCCTGCATGGCCGCTACACCTGCATCGCGCGCAAACCCTTATGCGAGCGCTGCGTGATCGCCGACCTGTGCCAGTGGCCAGGGAAGACGGTGATGTAGGCTACCGTACTGGCTCGATCAGTTCGACACGTCGCCCGGCCAGCTTCTTTTGAATGTGGACCATGAAGGCCATGGCGAAAATCGGCGTCGCGAAATTCAGCAGCGGGATCGACACGAAGGCGGCGATCACCATGCCGGCCATGAAGACATAACCGGAATTGGCCTTGCGCATGGCCGTCGCCTCGGCGGGCGGCCGGAAGCGCATGGCGGCGAGATCGAAATATTCGCGGCTGAGCAGATAGGCGTTGGCGAAGAACAGAATAAGGAAGCCGAAGCCGGCAAACAGCATAAAGGGCAGCGCGATAAAATAAACGAGTAGCGACAGCAGCGCGATCTTGATGCCTTCGATGATGCCCGTCATCAGCGGCAGCGCGGTGCCGACTGGATCGACCGGGTAGTGCTCGCGCTCGACGGCGTCCGCCACCTCATCGACGAAGAAGCTGCCGACCAGCGCCGATACCGGCGGCATCAGGAAGACCGCGCCGGTGATGATGCCGAGACTCGCCATGATCGACAAAATCCAGGCCAGCGCCGCCCATACCGAATGCGACGCCCAACCGGAGGTCTGCTCGGCCCAGGTGGCGCCTGAATCGGCCAGGCCCGCCAGCAGGCGTTGTAGGGCAATGCCGATGATCACGATGATCAGCAGGGCAAGCCCCACAGCTTTGATCAGCACCCCGCGCAGCGGCGGCGTGAACATCTGGGCGAAGGCTTTGCTGGCGGCGTCGAGCATGGGGAAACAGTTAGGAACAAGCAGGCCGCGTGGCAAGTCCTTGCCCGTCAGGCCGCCGATTTCTCGGGCAGCTCATCCGCCGGCGCCAGCGCCACGGCGTCGGCGACCGGCAGATCAGCCCAGGCCACCGCTTTGTAGTCGAAGCCGCGCTCGATGGTCGGCTTCACCACCTGGAAGTAAGGCGAGATATCGAAGTCGCGCGGGGCGTAGAGGGAGGAGTGGCGGATTTCGAGGATTTCCGCGCGTTCGGCGTCAGATTCGGCACATGTGACTTTCGGCAGGATCGGATAGCGCACATATTCGAAGGCCTGCGCGATCAGCGCCGAGCAGATGATGCGCGTCGGATGGCCGGAGCCGAGTGCCAGCATGTGACGGCGGAAACGGCGCGGCACCGGCAGCGGAAATAGATAGCGCGCCAGATCGAGGATGTTCTTGACGTCGTAATCGAAGCCGATGCGCTCGCAGGCAAAGTTGCAGACACGGATGCGGTCGTCGTCGGACAGGCCCACCGGCCGGCAGATGCGCGTATGCGCGTTGCCGTATTTCGACAGCGGCACGGCGACGACGCCCTTGCCAAGCTCGGCTTCGACCAAGCTGAGGGCCTCACCCGACGGGGAGACGCGATCTCCGATCGGTCCGGTATAGAGCGCGGCGTGTGACCAGGTCGATTGCGTAAGATACTTGATGACGCCGGCGATGTGGCTGTTGCCTTCGATCAGCAGCACGTCACCGGGCCGAAGCGTCGCGGCCAGGGCGTCGGCGCGGCCGGGCGTAAACTCGTGATAGCCCGCTTCGGGCTTGCCGAGATAGCGGGCAATCAGATGCCCGATGCCGTTGCTAACCCACCCCATGACGTCTGTGCGCGTCCCCGCGCCCTCGCTGACACGTTCCCAATTCGACGATCGCGCTTTTCGCGTCTGGTTGTTGCATGAGCCTAGGCAAGACAGATTGCGAAACAGTTCCTGGTCTGCCGATCGGGGCAAGGATTCGTTAGGCACAAAAATGCCCGTTTTATCGGAATTTTTGTACTTTCTGGACGTTAGCCGGTAAGCTTTCACACACCATGTTGCTGCGTGGCGGCCGCCACCGTGCTAGCTCTTCGTCATGAACAAACCAAAAGCTCTCATCGCCTGGTCGAGCGGCAAGGACTGTGCCTGGGCGCTGCATGAGGCGCGCCAGAGCGGCGACTATGACATTGTCGGCGCGCTGACGACGGTGACGGACAGCTTCCGGCGCGTGTCCATGCACGGCGTGCGCGAAGAATTGTTGGCGGCGCAGCTTGCGGCCGCCGAACTGCCGTCGGTCACGGTACGCATCCCCTATCCCTGCCCGAATGACATTTATGAGCGCGAGATGGCCAAAGCGCTGGAGCGTGCGCGGGCCGATGGCGTGACCCATGTCATTTTCGGCGATCTGTTTCTCGCCGACCTGCGCGCCTATCGCGAGGAGAAGATGAAGTCCGTCGGCATGGCATGCGTGTTTCCGCTGTGGCAGCGGCCGACCCACGCTCTGGCGCGTGCCATGATCGCCGGTGGCGTCGAAGCACATCTCGCGGTGGTCGATGTGAGCAAGCTCGATGCGTCGTTCGCGGGCCGTCGCTTCGACGATGCGCTGCTCGCCGCCTTGCCTCCCGACATCGATCCGTGTGGTGAGAACGGCGAGTTTCACTCTTTCGTTGCCGCCGGGCCGATGCTCAGGCGGCGTATCGCCGTGAGCAAAGGCGAGACGGTGGAGCGGGACGGCTTCGCTTTTGCGGATCTGCTGCCGGCTGCTTAGCCGCGCAGCACGCCGCCGGTGCGCTTGGACACGTCCGCGACGATCTTCTGGCCGAGCGCGTCGATCTCGGCGTCCGTCATGGTTTTGTCGCTGGGCTGAATGGTGACGGCGATCGCCACCGACTTCTTGCCCGGCTCGATCCCCTTGCCTTCATAGACGTCGAACACGGCGACGCCAGCGATCAGCTTCTTGTCGGCATTCTGCGCGGCGCGCACGATGTCGCCGGCCTTGACCTGGGCATCAACGACAAACGCAAAATCGCGCTCGACCGGCTGGAACGGCGATAGTTCGAGCAGCGGCTTGGCGCGCGTCGGCTTGGCCTTGGTCGGCGGAATGTTGTCGAGGATGACCTCGTAGCCGACCAGCGGGCCGTCGATCTTCAGCGCGGTGAGAATCCGCGGATGAATTTCGCCGAAGTGACCGATGACATTTTGCGGGCCTATCTGGATGGTGCCAGAGCGACCCGGATGAAACCACGCCGGTCCGCCGGGCGCGATCTGCAGCGCCTGCATCGGCGCGCCGGCCGCGGCCAGCGCGGCGAAGGCGTCGGCCTTGGCGTCGAACACATCGATCGGCTCGGTCTTGCCCGACCAATGACGGCCGGCGCCCGCGGGTTTCGCCAGCGCACGGCGCACGCCGCTCGCGGCGATGAACTGGTTTTCCGGCTTGTCGCCCTTGAAGATCTGTCCGACCTCGAACAGCGCGACATCGGGATAGCCGCGGTCAGCGTTCTTCTGGGCCGAGGCGATCAGGCCCGGCAGCAGGCTCGGCCGCATATCGGAGAGTTCGGCCGCAATGGGGTTGGCGAGCGCCAGTTCGGGCTGACCGCCGCCGAACAACTCGGCTTCGCGCTTGGGCACGAAGGACCACGTCACAGCTTCGACGAGACCACGCGCCGCCAGGGCGCGCTTGGCCTTGCGGGTGCGCAACTGGATCGGCGTGAGAACGGGCTTGCGCGCATTATCGTCACGCGGGAACGGCGTCGAGGGTACGGCATCAACGCCGGTGATGCGTAGCAACTCCTCAACAATATCGGCACGGTCATGCACATCCGGTCGCCATGACGGCACTGCGACCTTGAAGCGGTCGCTTGGTCCGGCCACGAAGAAGCCGAGACGCTCCAGCGTGCGCCTGGCTTCGACCACCGGCAGCTTGATGCCGACCAGGCGCTCCAGTTCGCTTACCGGGTAATCGATGACGACTTCCTTGGGCTTCGGATTGCCGGCAACGACGATCTCGGACGGCTCACCGCCGCACAGATCCATGACCATCTTGGTCGCCAGTTCGAGACCGGGCACCATGAAATTCGGATCGACGCCGCGCTCGAAGCGATACCGCGCGTCGGTGTTGATGCCGAGCTTGCGGCCTGTCTGCGCGATGTTGAGTTCGTCCCACAGCGCCGATTCGATCAGCACGTCTGTGGTCGACTCGTCGCAGCCCGATTCCTCGCCACCCATGATGCCGGCGAGAGATTCGACGGCACGTTCGTCGGCAATCACGCACATGGCGGCGTCGAGTTCATAGGTGCGGCCGTCGAGCGCCAGCAGGGTCTCGCCATTCTTCGCGCGGCGAACCGTAAGATTGCCCGTCACCTTCCTGGCGTCGAACACATGCAGCGGGCGGCCGCGGTCGAACGTGATGTAGTTGGTGATGTCGACGAGCGCATTGATCGGACGCAGGCCGATTGCGGTGAGCCGCTTCTGCAGCCATTCCGGTGACGGTCCGTTCTTGACGCCGCGCACCAGACGCAGACCGAAGCCCGGGCACAGGATCGGGTCTTCGATGGTCACCTTCACTGGGCAGGGAAACTTGCCTTCGACGCGTGCCGGCGTGTTCTCGATGTACTCGCCGATCAAGGTGGCGCCGAGATCGCGCGCGATGCCGTTGACCGAGGTGCAGTCGGAGCGGTTCGGTGTCAGGTTGATTTCGATCACCGGCTCGGTGAGGCCGAGCACCTCGGCAAACGGCTTGCCGATCGGTGCGTCGGCCGGCATTTCGATGATGCCGTCGCTGTCGGCGTTGAAGCCGATTTCCGCGCCGGAGATCATCATGCCTTGCGATTCAACGCCGCGAATTTTGCCAACGGAAAGCGTAATGTCCTTCGCCGGGATGTAGGTGCCGGGCAGGCCGAGTACGGTCTTGAGACCCGCGCGCGCATTCGGCGCGCCGCAGACGATCTGCAGCGGCGTGCCGCTGCCGTTATCGACCTTGCAGACGCGCAAGCGGTCGGCGTTCGGATGTTGCACGGCTTCGAGGATCTGTACGACCTTGAACGGCTCGTATTCCTTGGTCTTGTCTTCGACATGCTCGACCTCGAGCCCGATCATGGTGAGCTTGTCGACGATCTCGTCGAGCGAGGCCGTGGTGGTGAAGTGATCCTTCAGCCAGGAGAGGGTGAATTTCACGACGAAAGCCCTCCCGCGAGCGTCGGGAAGTCGAGCGGGCGAAAGCCGTAGTGATTGAGCCAGCGCACGTCGGCCTCGAAGAAGGCGCGCAGATCATTGATGCCGTATTTCAGCATGGCGATGCGATCGATGCCCATGCCCCAGGCGAAGCCCTGGTACTCGTCGGGATCGAGGCCGCAATTGCGCAGCACATTCGGGTGCACCATGCCGCAGCCGAGAATCTCCAGCCAGTCATTGCCTTCGCCGAAGCGAATTTCGCCTTTGTCGCGGCGGCACTGGATATCGACTTCCATCGACGGTTCGGTGAATGGAAAGAATGACGGCCGGAAGCGCATCTTGACGTTGTCGACTTCGAAGAACGCCTTGCAAAATTCCTCGAGAATCCACTTGAGGTGACCGAGATGCGAGCCCTTGTCGATGACGAGGCCCTCGACCTGGTGGAACATCGGCGTATGCGTCTGGTCCGAATCGGAGCGATAGGTGCGCCCCGGGCAGATGACGCGGATCGGCGGCTTGTTGGCCAGCATTGTACGCACCTGCACCGGCGACGTATGCGTGCGCAGCAGCAGCCGCGAACCGTCGGGCTTCGGCGGGAAATAGAACGTGTCGTGCATTTCCCGGGCCGGGTGGCCTTCGGGAAAATTCAGTTTGGTGAAGTTGTAGTCGTCGGTCTCGATATCCGGACCTTCGGCGACGGCGAACCCCATATCGGCGAAAATCGCGGTGAGTTCGTCGATCACCTGGCTGATCGGATGCACGCGGCCGGCTTCGGCCTGCGCTTCGCGGACCGGCAGCGTGACGTCGACGGTCTCGGAGGCGAGACGCGCGTCGAGCGCGGCGGCGGCGAGGCTTTCCCTGGCGGCTGCGATCGCGGCGCCGACCTTGTCCTTGAGCCCGTTGATAGCCGGGCCCTTCTCCTTACGCTCGTCCGGCGTCATGGCGCCGAGCGTTTTCAGGAGCGCCGACACCGAGCCGCTTTTGCCGAGCGCGGCGACGCGGACGGCTTCGAGCGCCGCTTCATCCTTGGCAGCGCCGATGGCGGTGAGAAGTTCGGATTCAAGCTTGGCGATGTCGGACATGAAAACCCCATGCACCGTCATCATCCGCGAAAGCGGACGATCCAGTAACCCCCGCGCACGCGATTGATTGAAAGCCGGTGGTTACTGAGTCCCCCGCTGTCGCGGGGGACGACACCTTGTGGCTATTTAAGCGGTCGCCGCTTCGGCCTGCGCCGGCAGCGCGGCCTTCACCTTCTCGACGATGGCCGCAAAGGCCGCCGGCTCGTTGATCGCGAGATCAGACAGAACCTTGCGGTCGAGATTGAGGCCGGACTTGGTGAGACCGTCGATGAAGCGCGAATAGTTCAGGCCGAACGGACGCACAGCGGCGTTGAGGCGCTGGATCCAGAGCGCGCGGAACGTACGCTTCTTGCGCTTGCGATCGCGGAACGCGTACTGGCCGGCCTTCTCCACCGCCTGCTTGGCGATGCGGATGGTGTTCTTGCGGCGGCCGTAAAAGCCTTTCGCGGCCTTGTAGACTTTCTTGTGCTTGGCGTGAGCGGTGACGCCACGTTTAACGCGGGCCATGGGGAAACTCCTTCAGCTAATCTGGCAAACGGTTGGGTCAGGCGATCGGGAAATACGGTTCAGCCGTTGGGCAGAAAGTATTTCTTGATGTTGTCGCCGTCGGTCTTGAACAGCACAGCGGTGCCGCGATGCTCGCGGATCTGCTTGGTGGTGCGCTTGATCATGCCGTGACGTTTGCCGGACTGCTGGAATTTCACCTTGCCGGTCGCGGTGATTTTGAAGCGCTTTTTAGCGCCCGATTTGGTCTTCAGCTTGGGCATTTTGCTCTCCTGAAGGCCTGTGACTGGGTCACGGCCAAAATTCAGCCGAAGGCGAAAAGCCTCTGGCCGGTGCTCGGAATTGAGCGGGTATCGCCGCCACGGCAGCCCTTGTCGGCCGGTCGGCGAGAGCGCGGTGTATGCCAGAGCCGGGAAGAATTATCAACAGCCGCCGCCACGACGCGGTTCCGAGCGGTTAAATGCGACAAAAGTGCCAAAAATACAAGTAAATCAGAAGCTTATGGAGCCCAGCTGGCCTCGGCAACCGCTGGCACCCCGGCGCGTTACCGCCGGGGCGCGAAAGCTCCGTGCCATTGTCAGTTTCGGTGGGCGAAAGGCCCCTTTTTGGGAGATATGGCGTGACCCACTCAAAAATGGCGGCTTCGTTCGGCCCGGCCGGTTTCCCGGCTGCCGCGGCACTCGTCTGCGGCTGGTTGCTGGCGGCGCCGGCCCACGCTGCGCCGCATGACGGGCGCTGGAGCGTGGTCGTGATCACCGAGAAGGGCAGTTGCGACCAGGCGTATCGCTATGAGGTCGCTGTCAATGACGGCAAGGTGGAATATGTCGGTCGTGAGCAGGTGAATTTTTCCGGCACCGTCGGGGCCGGCGGTGCGGTCAAAGTGAATATCCGTCTAGGCGAGCAGGGCGCGACCGGCTCCGGCAAATTGTCCGGCAGCAATGGCGCCGGCACCTGGCAAGGCACCGGCAACAGCGGCAGTTGCGCCGGCCGCTGGGAAGCCGAACGTCGCTAGTCCGCAGACGGCCTGAAACGCAAAACGCGCCGGTTTCCCGGCGCGTTTGTCATTTGAGGTCGAGAACCAAAATCAGCGCGGCGCCAGCAGCATGACCATCTGGCGGCCTTCGAAGCGCGGTTCCGACTCGACCTTGGAAATCTTGTCGGTGTCTTCCTTCACCCGCTGCAGCAGCTTGTAGCCGAGTTCCTGGTGCGCCATTTCGCGGCCGCGGAAACGCAAGGTGATCTTGACCTTGTCGCCTTCCTCGAAGAACCGCTGCATCGAGCGCATCTTCACCTGGTAATCGTGATCGTCGATCATCGGGCGGAGCTTGATCTCCTTGATCTCGACGACCTTCTGCTTCTTGCGGGCTTCCGCGGCCTTTTTCTGCGCCTGGAATTTGTACTTGCCGTAATCCAGGATCTTGGCGACGGGAGGCGTGGAATTCGGGGCGATCTCGACGAGGTCAAGACCGGCCGCCTGGGCGAGCCCGATGGCGGTTTCAGTGGCGACGACACCCTTGTTGTCGCCAGTGGCATCGATCAACTGAACCTCGCGGGAGCGGATCTCTTCGTTGACGCGCGGACCATCCTTTGGGGCGGGCATCGCGGCTTTCATCGGACGACGAATGGCACTTCTCTCCTCTGTTGTTGAAACGGTAGGCGACTATAGCATCGGGCGCTTTTCGAGTCCAAAAGGCCGAGCCGCCGCTATTTGAAGATCGGTATAAAGTCGCGATAAGTCAACGCGGTTCCCGCCGGCTTTTTGGCTGCCCGCCGGCCAGTCCCCGGTAGAGCGCGAGCATGCGCCCGGCGGCCATCGACGCATCGAAATGGTCGATTACCCAGGCGCGGCCGCGCCGGCCCATGGCTGCACGGGCCTGCTCCGGCGTGGACATCAGCCGGAACACGGCGGCGGCCAGTGCCTCGGGGTCGCCAGCGGGGCAGCGGATACCGGTCGCCCGGTTGTCCGGCACCGCCGGCGCGGTCAGGACGACATCGGGGCCGGCGGCGAGATCGGATACGATCACCGGGCGGGCCATGGCCTGGGCCTCGAGCAGGGCGCGCTGCACGCCCTCGAGCTGGACTGCCGCCGAGATGACCACCGACGCGGCAGCATAGGCGGCCGGCATGTCGCGCACCGGCGCCGCCATGCGGACGAAATCCATCAGGCCGTGGGCCACGACCAGATCCCAGAGTTCGCCGGTGTAGGCGGTATTGCCGCG
Organism: Undibacter mobilis; assembly: GCF_003367195.1. Classification (NCBI taxonomy): domain Bacteria; kingdom Pseudomonadati; phylum Pseudomonadota; class Alphaproteobacteria; order Hyphomicrobiales; family Nitrobacteraceae; genus Undibacter; species Undibacter mobilis. The sequence continues at coordinate 1,200,953 of NZ_QRGO01000001.1, forward strand.
ATCCTCGCCGACGAAGACGCAGACGAAATCGGTGAGGCCGCGGTCCTTCAGCGCCTTGATCGCCTCGACCACAACGTGATGGCCTTTGCGGCGGACGAGGCGGCCTGTCACCATGAATACCTTCGTCTCCGGTTCAACCCCGAAGGCACGGCGGATCGCGCTCACGCGCTCCCACGTCACCGCGGCGGGATCGAACGCCGCAAAGTCGATGCTGATCGGCACCACGGCGAGGCGCTGCCATGGCGTGCCGTAACGCTCGTGCACCAGCTCGGCGATGTCGTCGCAAGTGGCGATGACGCGGTCGCCGCGCGCCATCACGCCGTTATAGAAACGCTTGAGCGGATTGTTTTCGCTGAAGCCCTTGGTCCAGCCGGTGACGAAGGCAATGCCGCGGCGCCGGGCGGCCAGCGCCGCGCTCCACGCCCCGGCACGGCCCAGCGCATGAATGACGTCGCAGTCGCGGCGGCGCGCGATGCGCATCAGCGTCACCGCGTTGCGCAGCATCACGAATGGATTCTTGCTGGCGACATCGAGGGCGACGAACTCACCGCCGAGTTTGATGACGTCGCCGATCAAGCGACCCGAACGCGCCGCGACGATGGCATGATGGCCGGCGGATTTAAGAATACGCACCAGCTCGACCGCGCCGTATTCGGCGGAGCCTTCGTCGAGGGTTGGCACCACGATCAGGACGGTGATCGGCTTGGCGGCAGTCTGGTTTGAATTGGCCGGCGCCGGCGGATCGAGCGCGTCCGGCAACTGCGGCGCAGGGGACGCTGGAATTCTCGATGGTCCGGTGGAAGCCATGAAGCCTTTGCCGAAGCGAGAGGGAATGGATCGTCAGCGGTCGCGCGCCAGCAGCGATGTGTAGACACCGCGTATGGCCTCGGCGACGCTGGAGGGAGAGAACATGAATTCGGCGAACTGCCGCGCGCGGGCGCCGAGCGCCTCGGCGGTGGTGGCATCCAGCGCCAGCGCCGCGATCGTCGCGCGCGCCAATTCGTTGGCATTGCCGGGCCGCACGATCCAGCCGGTGCGCAAGTCCTCGCGCATGCGCGGCGGCGCCAGCACGTTTTCCGGCAGCGCTCCCACGGTGGTGGTGACGACGGGGCGGCCCATGGCCTGCGCTTCGGCAGCGGCGCGGCCGGTGAGCGGCGCCTCCAGTGACGGCACCACAACGACATCAGCGGCGGCCAGTGCCGTGCGCATGTCCATGCAGTGACCGACGATGCGCACCAGCGTATCGATGCCGTGCTCGCGCGCGCGCGTGGCCAGCGCGTGGCGATAGGCGGGATTGCTGCGGTCGTCGCCGACGAAGACGAAGCCGACGTTGCGGCTGCCGTTCGCCACCATCAGCCGCGCCGCGTCGATCATCACCATCTGGCCGTTCCACGGCGCGACGCGACCGGACACCAGCACGACCCGCATGTGCGGCAGCAAACCCCAGGTGCGGCGCATCGCGGCAATGCGATCGCTATTGACGAGAGTCGGCGACAAAGCCTCGGTGTCGACCGCGCGCGGGATGACGGTGATGCGGTCGGCTGGAATACGGTAGCGCTCGATCATCGCACGCGACACGTAGCTGGACGGCGCGATGACGCGATCGCCCAGCGCCAGCGGCCGCTGCAGGAAAGTTTGCAGCGAGGAGTTGGCGGGCAGCCGGTCGGGAAAGGACGTCACGGTATAAACCGGCTGCCGCGCGGTGGCGGCCAGCGCGCTGCGCGCGGCGGCGGCGCAATGCGCGTGCATGATGTCGATGCGTTCGCCGGCGATGAGGTGCTGCAGATGGCGCGTATTGCTGGTTACGCGCAGCGGATTGATCGTATCGGTGGTCATCGGCAGCCATTCGCCGCCGAAGGCGCGCAATTCACCGACCAGCGGGCCATCGCCGCCGGCCACGATGGCGCGGGCGCCGGCCTTGAGCAGCGTCAGTGCAATCTCGACGGCGGCCTGGCCAACGGCGTCGTCGCCGAGCGACGGGACCATTTGCAGGATGGTGGCGCCAGCAAGCGAGCGCGGGCGATCCTGCCGCGGCTGCGGAACGGGCTGCGGCCCCTTGCGTTGCGGGGCCAGTTGCGGCGAAAACTGAATGGCCAAGCGGTCTCTCACCCTCAACCGGTCTGTTCGCCCTCAAAGAGAATCATGAGCGAAATCCCAGTCACGAATCTGGCGGTCGAATCGCCTCACAGGACCATTGCCGTGCGCGCGCGCGAGAGCAAGGGGCAAGGCCATGAGAGGCCGGGCCTGGTCTGGCTCGGCGGTTTCAAATCGGACATGAAAGGCACCAAGGCGGTCGCGCTGGACGCCTGGGCGGAGGCCGAGGGCCGCGCCTGCCTGCGCTTCGACTATTCGGGCCATGGCGAATCGGGCGGCCGGTTCGAGGACGGCACCATCGGCCAGTGGCTCGAGGAGAGCCTTGCGGTGGTGACCCGTTACGCCAAGGGCCCGCAGGTGCTGATCGGCTCGTCGATGGGCGGCTGGATCGCGCTTTTGTTGGCGGCGAAGCTGCGCAAGTTAGCCGACGCGCCGCAGCTTGCCGGCATGGTGTTGATCGCGCCGGCGGTGGACTTCACCGAAGCGCTGATGTGGCAGGCCTTCAGCGACGACATCAAACGCGAGATCGAGACCAAAGGTTTCTGGACGCGGCCGTCGGAATACGACCCGGTCGGCTATCCGATTACCAGGGCGCTGATCGAGGACGGTCGCAAGCATCTGATGATGGGCGGCATGATCGAACCCGGTTGTCCGGTTCACATCCTGCAGGGCGTACAGGACCCGGACGTGCCGTGGCGTCACGCCGTCGAGCTGGTGTCGCGCATCGCGCGCGAGGACGTGGTGCTGACATTGATCAAGGACGGCGACCATCGCCTGTCGCGGCCGGAAGATCTGGAGCGGCTGATGAATGCGGTGGCGGAGTTCTAGAAATCTTGCCCCGGATGCGGCGCCGCACGAAGTGATGCGACGCAGATCCGGGGTCGCCAAAAAACACGGTGCTTGCAAGCATTAAGAAAGCGCGGCGCTCCACTCTTCCTGAACGCCCGCATCCTCATCATCGCGCTTCAACGCCTTCAATTCCTCGCGTCCCTTCAACCGGCTCAGCGCCCACACCGCCGCGCCGCGCACCAGCGGCGAGGCATCGCCGAGCAGACATTCGGCCTCGATCGCCAACGTTGCGTCGCCGGAATTGCCGATCGCATAGAGCACATTGCGCACGAAGCGGTCGCGGCCGGTGCGTTTGATTGAGGTCTTTGAGAACAGCACGCGGAATTGCGCGTCGTCGAGGCGGGCGAGGTCGGCAAGTTTCGGCGCGCGTAATGTCTCGCGCGCGGCAAGCTTGGCCTCGCGGCCGGCCTGCGCAAACTTGTTCCACGGGCACACGGCCAGACAATCGTCGCAGCCATAAATGCGGTTGCCCATCAGCGCGCGCAGGTCGCGCGGGATCGGGCCTTTGTGCTCGATGGTGAGATAGGACACGCAGCGCCGCGCATCGAGTCGATAAGGCTCGGGAAATGCCGCGGTCGGGCAGGCGTCGAGACAGGCGCGGCACGAGCCGCAACTGTCGTTCACGGCATCGTCGGCCGGCAATTCAAGCGTAGTGAAGATCGCGCCAAGAAACAGCCACGAGCCATAATCGCGCGACACCAGATTGGTGTGCTTGCCCTGCCAGCCGAGGCCGGCTTTGGCGGCGAGCGGTTTTTCCATTACCGCCGCGGTGTCGACGAACACTTTCACATCGCCGCCGGCATTCGCCACCAGCCAGCGCGCGATCTCTTTCAATCGCGCCTTGATCAGTTCGTGATAGTCGTCGCCTTTGGCATAGACCGAGATGCCGGCGCGGTCGCGCTGCTGCAAAATCCCGAGCGGGTTTTCGTCGGGGCCGTAGTTCATGCCCAGCATGATGACCGAGCGTACGTCCGGCCACAGCGCGAGCGGCGAGCCGCGGCGCTCGGCGGTTGTCTCCAGCCACACCATATCGCCATGAGCGCCGTCGGCGAGGAAGCGTTCGAGTCGCGCCTTGGCCTCAGGCACGGCATCGGGCCGCGTGATGCCGGCGATGTCGAAGCCGCGTTCTTTCGCGCGCGCGATCAGCGCGGCCTTGATCTCGGCAGGGCGTGTCAGAAGTCCAGGTCGGCGTAATGCTTGGCCGGTGGAATTCCGGCCAGCGTCTCGTTCAGCAGCGGACGGAAGGACGGGCGCGATTTCACCCGCGCGTACCAGACCCTCGCTGCCTCGTCTTCGTTCCACGGTACGTCGCCCAGATAATCGACGGATGACAGATGCGCCGCCGCCGCCAGATCGGCGAGGCTCAAGCGGTCGCCGGCCAGCCAATTCCGCGACCGCGCCAGCCAGCCGATATAGGCCAGATGATAGCGGATATTGTGCCGCGCGGCGCGCAAGCTCGCGGTGTCCGGCGGACCGCCGCCTTGCTCCAGCGTCATGTGGCGCTTGAAGACGCGTTCGGTCACCAGCGGACCGGACACCTCGGCATGGAATTTGTCGTTGAACCAGGATGCCAGCCGCCGGACCTCGACCCGTCCGCCGGATTCCATGGGTAACAAACCGTTAACGCCCTCGTCCACGGGGCGCGTTTCCTCGATGAATTCGGCGATGATCGCGGCGCCTGGCACCGGCGGGATGCCATCGGCGATCAGCACCGGAATCGTGCCGGCCGGATTGAGGATGAGGAACTCCTCGCGCCGCTCCCAGAACCGCTCCTCCACCAGGCGCGCGTCGATGTCATATTCGGCGAGGATCAGGCGGACAAAACGGGATAGCGGGCAGAGCGGTTGTTGCAGCAGGGTCAGCATGAAAGAGACCGGGGCGGGCAAATCGGGTGAGGCAGGGTCAGCGTGGCCCGACAAATCGGACCTCTGCTCTATATAACGAAACTCCTCCGCGCAAATTGGGCGTAAAGAATGGCGCCTGCCATCTTTTTCCAATTGCCATTGCGCCGGCTTCTAAGCCAAAAGCGCGGGCGTTCGTTCGCCGACCTCTCCCCGAACTGCCCATCCTTCGGAGTTATGCCTCATGTCTCTCGACGCCGCGAGCGGCTTGTTGTCGGGCCCCACTGTCGATCTGATCAAGGCCGCCATCCTTGGCATTGTCGAGGGCTTCACCGAATTCCTGCCCGTGTCGTCGACCGGCCATCTGCTCCTGATGGAAAAATTCATCGGCTGGGACGATGACGCCTTCGGCAAGTCTTTCGTCATCCTCATCCAGCTCGGCGCCATTCTGGCGCTGCTGACGATCTATTTCGGCCGCATCTGGTCGCTGGCAACCAACATGTTCACGCGCTGGGAGGCGACGCGCTTCGTCATCGGCATCCTGCTTGCCTTTCTGCCGGCGGCGGTGATCGGCGCGCTGGCCGGCAGCTATATCAAGGCCTATCTGTTCGATGTGCGTGTCGTCTGTATCACGCTGATCCTCGGCGGCTTCGTGCTGCTGATCGTCGACCGCATGAACCTCAAGCCGCGCCATCACGAGGCGACCGAGTTCTCGCTGCCGATGTATTTCGGCATCGGCGTCTGCCAGTGCCTCGCCATGATCCCCGGCGTGTCGCGCTCGGGCTCGACCATCGTCGCCGCCATGCTGTTCGGCGCCGATCGCCGCGCCGCCGCCGAATTCTCGTTCTGGCTGGCAATGCCGACCATGGTCGGCGCTTTCGCCTACGAAGCCTACAAGAGCCGCGCCGATCTCACCACCGATCACGTCACCGCCATCGCCGTCGGCTTCATCTTCGCGTTCATCTTCGGCATAATCGCGGTGAAGGCTTTGCTGCGCTATGTGCAGCGTCACACCTTCGCGCTGTTCGCGTGGTGGCGCATTCTGCTCGGCACCGCCGGCATCTTCGCGATGTATCTGGTTTAAAGGGTCGTCATTCCGGGTCCGCGCCTTTCAGGCGCGTTCCGGAAAGATCGGCTCAAACATTCCGCCGCTTGTCGCCGTAATCATCGTACAGAATATCGCGGCTGATCTCGCCGATGTTCTTCACGCCGGTAAGCGACATGGCGACACGAAGTTCCTCACCCATCAGGCTCAGCGTCTTGGCGACGCCGGCTTCGCCCATCGCGGCGAGTCCGTAGAGATAGGCACGGCCGATCAGGCAGCCTTTGGCGCCGAGCGCCAGCGCCTTCAGCACGTCCTGGCCCGAACGAATGCCGCCATCCATCAACACCTCAAGGCGATCGCCGACGGCCTCGGCGATGCGCGGTAGCACCGTCACCGTGCCCGGCGTGCCATCGAGTTGCCGGCCGCCGTGGTTCGACACAACGATGCCGTCGGCGCCTTCACTCGCCGCGATCTTGGCGTCCTCGGGGTCGAGAATGCCCTTGATGACGAGCTTGCCGGGCCAGCGCTTGCGGATCCACACCAGATCCTTCCACGACAGCGAGCGGTCGAAATTGTCGCCGCCCCAGCGACCGGCGGCCCAGATGTTGCCTTTCTGGCCGAGATAGTAATCGACATTGCCGAACGACTTGCGCTTGCCCAGCAGGACGCCGGCAAGCCAGGCCGGTTTGGTCATCATGTCAAACGCGTTGCGCGGCGTAAGTCGCGGCGGCACGGTAAGACCGTTCTTGATGTCGCAATGGCGCTGTCCCCGCATCGGCAAATCGACGGTGACGAACAGCGCCGTGCAGCCCGCATCTCTGGCGCGCTCGATGACCTGCTCGTTGAAGCCGGGATCCTTGAAGACATAAAGCTGGAACCAGAACGGGCCCTTGATCGCCGAGCGGACGTCCTCGATCGAGCAGATCGACATGGTGGACAGCGTCATGCGGATGCCGGCGGCTTCGGCCGCGCGCGCGGCCAGCATCTCGCCATCACGATGCATCAACCCGGTGAGGCCGGTCGGGGCGATGGCGATCGGCATCGCCACATCCTCGCCCAGCATCTTGGTCGTGAGATCGCGCGTCTCGGCGTCGATCATCACGCGCTGGCGAAAGCGAATGGCGTTGAGATCGTTGCGGTTGTTGGCGAGCGAGAGCTGGTCGTAGGAGCCGTGGTCGATATATTCGAAGATCGCCTTCGGCACCTTGCGCCTGGCAAGCTGGCGCAAGTCTTCAACGTTCGTAATGACCGGCATTTCACTCCCCGTTTATCGTCGTCGCGGCCCCGCCGGCTCTGCGGCCGGCTTTTGAACGGGGCGCGTCGTTCAGGCTGTCGCGCGATTCTTGAACTGGCCGGTCTTGCGGAAGCGCCACAGATAAGACGGCACGATCGCCTCGATCGGCTCCGGCGTGATGCCGATGCCGGGCAGCGTGCGCTTCTCCGCGATCGCGGCATCGGACACGACGTTGTCGGTACGCAGCATGTCGACCTGCCCCGGCGTCAGCGTCAGCGGCGACGGCGCGAACTGCAGGAGCTGCGCGTTGATCTTCGCCGCGAAGAACGGCAGCGGCACCAGCAGACGACGGCGCTCGATGGTGGCGAGGATGTACTGCATCAGTTCCTTGAAGGTCTTGACGTTCGGTCCGCCGAGTTCATAGGTCGCGCCCGCGGCGAGCCGGCCATCGACGGCATCGGCGATCGCGGTGGCAACGTCGCCGACGAACACCGGCTGGAACCGCGTCTTGCCGCCGCCGATCAGCGGCAGCACCGGCGACATGCGCGCCAGCGCGGCAAAGCGGTTGAAGAAATCGTCCTCCGGCCCGAACAGGATCGACGGCCGCATGATGACGGCGTCGGGCTGTGCCGCGAGCACCAGGCGCTCCGCCGCACCCTTGGAGCGGGCATAGCCCACGGCTGAATTTTCATCGGCGCCGATCGCCGAAACATGGATCATGCGCGCGCCATTGGCCGTGGCGGTGCGCGCCACCTGCTCGGCGCCCCGGGCGTGAACCGCATCGAAGCGCTGGCGGCTGCCTTCCTGCAGGATGCCGACCAGATTGATCAGCACCGACGCGTCGCGCGCGGCGGCCTCGATCGAGCCGGCGTCGCGAATATTGGCCTGGACGGCGTGGATCTGGCCGACCTTGCCGAGCGGCTGAAGATGGAAAGCGAGTTCGGGGCGGCGCACCGCAACCCGGATTCGGTAATCGCGCTTGGCCAGCGCCCGCACCAGATGCCGCCCGAGAAATCCCGAGCCGCCGTAAACCGTGACAAGGGTGTCGTTGTTGCTTCTGACGGTCATGTCCGCGCTCGCGTCGGTATTAAGAGGAAATCGGCCTTGCTTTGAGCCTTTATAGGCTGGTTGGGGGCCGCTTCAAGCCTGGCTTGAGCGCGCCTTGGCAGAGGAGCTGCGCGAGCGCGGCAGGCGCCACCGAAACCCTCAATTGACAAGCCGGATCATGGTCCTTACTAGACCCCGGCCCCTGCCCAGGTGGCGGAATTGGTAGACGCGCTGGCTTCAGGTGCCAGTGACCGAAAGGTCGTGAAGGTTCGAGTCCTTTCCTGGGCACCACGCCGCAGCGTTTTTTGATCGTTCGGCGCCGGATTTGGCGCTTGAAAATGCGGCCCTTTCGTCGTTTCTCCGGCGTAGGATAGCGATTCGGCGGGCGGCCCCTTGCGCGCGCCGCGCCTGAACAACCGGATTTGCGAATGACCGTCCGACTGCATCGCGGCGACCTGCCCAACCTCGACGCCTACAAAGGTGCCGTGGCCATCGATACCGAGACGCTCGGGCTCGATGTCAACCGCGACCGGCTCTGCGTCGTGCAGTTGTCGCCCGGCGACGGCTCGGCCGACGTGGTGCAGATCGCGGCCGGACAGAAGAACGCACCGAACATTCAGAAGCTGCTCGCCGATCCGGCGATCCTCAAGATCTTCCACTATGGCCGCTTCGACGTCGGCGTGATGTTCAACGCCTTCGGCGTCATGGCGGAGCCGGTCTATTGCACCAAGATCGCGTCGCGGCTGGTGCGGACCTACACCGACCGGCACGGTTTGAAGGATCTGACGCGCGAACTGCTCGGCGTCGATCTGTCGAAGCAGCAGCAATCCTCCGACTGGGGTGCGTCGGAACTCTCCGATGCCCAGGTGACCTACGCGGCAAGCGACGTGCTGTATCTGCATGCGCTGCGCGACAAGCTCGACGTCATGCTGGCGCGTGAGGGACGCACCGCTCTGGCGCAGGCCTGCTTCGGCTTCCTGCCCGAGCGAGTGAAGCTCGATCTCGCCGGTTGGGAAGACGAAGATATCTTCTCGCATTCGGTCAAGCCGGGCTGAACGCCGGCTTTTGAAGCATGGCGCGCCCGGATTTGCTTTTTTCCGCCGCGCAGGGGCCATATTCTCCCGGCAGCGTGCGGCGCGATCGGACAATATCCCTCTACGGGATGAAACAAGGAGCGCGGACGGCTTCCCAGCATGAACCGGGTCATCGCAGCCAAAGTCGATAACGAGACGGCGCGTGCGCACTGGGTCATGAGCCGCGCGCAAAGCGATCGTGCGTTCCGTGCTGCGCGGGGTCACAGCCGGCTGGTGCGGCTGCTGCGCGTCACCATTCCGGTTGCGATCGTCGTCATGCTTGTCGGCGCGTTTCTTGTCTCTTATTTCAACCCGGCGCGCATGTTGAAGGCGCTGCCGGTCAATCTCGACAATCTGGTCGTGTCGGGCACCAAGGTCACGATGGAAAAGCCGCGGCTGTCCGGTTTCACCAAGGATCAGCGCGCCTATGAATTCGTTGCCGAGGCGGCGGCGCAGGATCTGACCAAGCCGGACTTCGTCGAGCTGCGCAACATCGACGCCAAGGTGCAGATGGAAGACAACACGACGATGAAGATGACGGCGGCCACCGGCCTTTACGACACCAAGAAGGAAACGCTCAAACTTGAGCAGCAGATCTTCTTGTCGTCGGACTCAGGCTACAAAGGCCGTCTGACCGAAGCTCTCGTCGATGTGCGCACCGGCAATGTCGTGTCGGAGAAGCCGGTCGAGCTGGAAATGTTGCAGGGCATCCTCAACGCCAAGCGACTGGAAATCACCAATTCGGGTGACATCATCCGCTTCGAGAACGGCGTCAACCTGACCGTGATGCTCAACGGCCAGCCTTTGCCCAAAGAAAAGATCCCCGCGCGATGATGTTGCTTCGCAGTTTCAGTATCGCTGTTGTCATGCTGCCTGTTCTGGCCTTTGCGGCCGGCACGGCGCATGCGCAGACGCAGGCGCAACAGAACAAGGGGCCGCCCAACGCGTTGCAGGGCTTCTCGCAGAATCGCGACGAGCCGGTGCATATCGAATCCGCCACGCTCGAAGTCCGTGACAAAGACAAGGTCGCGACCTTCTCGGGCGATGTGCGCGTAAAGCAGGGCGACACCGCGATGCGCAGCCAGTCGCTGGTCGTGTTTTACGATCAGGAGGGCGGCGCTCAATCCGGCGGCAAACCTATGCAGGCCGCGACGGCCGGTCCCGGTGGCAATCAGAAGATCAAGCGGCTCGAAGCGCGTGGCGACGTTGTCGTTACGCAGAAGGAGCAAACCGCGACTGGCGAGACCGGAATCTTCGACATGAAGACCAACACCGTGACGCTCACGGGCAATGTCATCATGACCCAGGGCAAGAACGTGCTGCGCGGCGACAGGCTGGTGGTCGATCTGACCAGCGGTGTCTCGCGTGTCGAATCCGGCAAGAACAGCCGCGGGCGGGTGCAGGGCCTGTTTCTGCCGAGCGGCGGCGAGGCCGCGCCTTCGCCGGCGGGCCCTCGTGAGGCGCCGCAAGCGCCCAAACCGTCCCAAGGACCGCTGCAGCTGCGGCCGCCTAATTGAGCCGGCCGCATTTGCCCCCGCTTTCCGCAACCGGTAGACCGCCAGTCATGAGTCCGGCAGGACGATCCGAGCCTTTCGAGGCCGGGAATCAGCTAGGATTCTGCCGACAGTCTTTGTTATCGGCCGCGGCTTCCTGCTCCGGCCTTGTCACGCACCGCGGGGTCACCGGGTGAACATCATTTCGCTGTTTCGCCGCCGGCAGCCGGCGCGCCGTGTTGCGCCGCCCGCGAACGCGCCCATGGTGCGGCAGCCGCAGCAGCCCGGCCAGCAGGCGCCCCAGCAGGCCCGGCAACAACCGCAGCAACAGCAGCCTCAGCAGCCTCAGCAGCAGGCGCAGCGCAGCGGTGCGCGCCAGGCTGCACGCCATTACCTCGCCGCGCACAGCGTCGAGAAAAGTTTCGGTAGCCGCATGGTGGTCAAGGGCGTCACGCTCTATGTCCGCCGCGGTGAAGCCGTCGGCCTGCTCGGCCCCAACGGCGCCGGCAAGACCACTGTGTTTTATATGATCACCGGCCTGATCAAGGCGGATCGCGGCCGCATCGAACTCGACGGCTACGATGTGACGCCGCTGCCGATGTATCAGCGCGCCCGCCTCGGCGTCGGTTATCTGCCGCAGGAAGCCTCGATTTTCCGCGGCCTCAATGTCGAAGAGAACATTCGCGCCGTGCTCGAGGTGGTCGAGCCGGACCGCCGCCGCCGCGATGCCGATCTCAAGGCGCTGCTCGAAGAGTTCAACATCACCCGGCTTCGCAAGACGCCGACCATCGCGCTGTCGGGCGGTGAGCGCCGCCGCGTCGAGATCGCGCGGGCGCTGGCCACAAGGCCAAGCTACATGCTGCTTGACGAACCGTTCGCCGGTATCGATCCGATCGCCGTGGGCGACATTCAGCAGCTGGTCCGCCACCTGACCAATCGCGGGATTGGCGTGCTGATTACCGACCACAATGTTCGCGAGACCCTCGGCCTCACCGACCGCACCTACATCATCTATTCGGGCGAAGTGCTGATGGAGGGCCGGCCTGAGGATATCGTGAACAACCCCGACGTCCGCCGGCTCTATCTCGGCGAAGAGTTCAGAATGTAGCGGGCCGGCCGGCCTCGGCCGGGTACCGCCCAGAAAACGGGCAATACCGCACTGCGGAATCCCAGCTTCCCTGCCGGAGCAAACTGGTATAGCGTTCGCTGACGATTCAGAAGCAAGAATCGGACCAGTTTCCGCCGGGAAACCCTGAATGGCGTTGTCGCAACGACTCGAGTTTCGCCAGTCGCAAGCGCTGGTGATGACGCCGCAGCTGATGCAGGCCATCAAGCTGCTGCAGCTTTCGAGTCTCGATCTCCAGGCCTATGTCGACAACGAGCTCGAAAAGAACCCGCTGCTCGAACGTGGCAACGCTGAGGACGGCCCAGCCGAGGCGCCTGAGCATGGCGGCGACGCTGACAGCTTCAGCGACACCACAGGCGAGGGCGGGCGCGATGACGGCGCTCAGGAATCCGGACTAGAGGGCGCTCAGGACTGGATCGGAGCCGATCTGGAAACCAGCCGCTCCTCGATGGAACAAGGTCTCGGCACCGAACTCGAGAATGTGTTTCCCGACGATGGCGGCGAAAAGTCGGCGCCCGTGGAGGCGCCGCCGCCGGCTTATTCCGAATGGTCCGGCTCGGGTGGCGGGGGCGCCGACGACAGCGACTACAATCTGGAAGCCTTCGTCTCGGCCGAGGTGACGCTCGGCGATCATCTGGCAGCGCAGATGGCGCTGGCCATTGGCGACTATCGTCAGCGCATGATCGGCCAGTACCTGATCGATATGGTGGACGAGACCGGTTATCTCACCGGCGATCTGGAATCCGTGGCCGAGAAACTGGGCTGCTCGGTTGCCGAGGTTGAAGCGGTGCTGTCGGTGTTGCAAACGCTCGACCCGCCCGGCATTTGCGCCCGCAGTCTCACCGAATGTCTGTCGCTGCAACTGAAAGAGCGCGACCGTTTCGATCCGGCGATGCAGAAGCTGGTCGAAAACCTTCCGCTGCTGGCCAAGCGTGACCTTGCGGCTTTGCGCCGGCTCTGCGGCGTCGACGACGAAGATCTCGCCGACATGATCGCCGAGATACGAAGCCTCAATCCCAAACCGGGCCTCGCCTTCGGTACAACGCTGGTACAGCCGATCGTGCCGGACGTCTTCGTGCGTGCGGCGTCCGATGGAACATGGCAGGTGGAACTCAATTCGGACACGCTGCCGAAAGTTCTCATCAGCCAGAAATATCACACGCAGGTGTCGAAGACCGCGCGCAATGACAAGGACAAGGCCTATCTTGCCGATTGTCTGCAGACCGCGACATGGCTGGTGCGCGCGCTCGATCAGCGCGCCAAGACGATCCTGAAAGTGTCGAGCGAGATCGTGCGGCAACAGGACGGCTTCTTCGTCAAGGGCGTGCAGCATCTGCGGCCGCTCAATCTCAAGACCGTCGCCGATGCGATTGGCATGCATGAATCCACGGTGTCGCGCGTCACCGCCAACAAATACATGGCGACAAGCCGCGGCATTTTCGAACTGAAATATTTCTTCACGTCGTCGATTGCATCCGCCGATGGCGGCGAAGCGCATTCGGCAGAAGCGGTGCGTCATCGCATCCGCACATTGATTGACGCAGAGTGTCCCAGCGACGTTTTGTCTGATGACACGATTGTCGAGAAGTTGCGTGGCGCCGGCATTGACATCGCGCGTCGCACGGTTGCCAAGTACCGAGAAGCGATGCGCATTCCGTCATCGGTGCAACGCCGCCGCGAGAAGCAGGCAGCCAATGCGTGAGATGCACCGTTTGTCGCGCGCCGTCGTGTCGCGGGTGACGCCGTCAAGTCCGCGCTGCTGCAAAAGGTTGTCCGTCAGGGCCATTGACCTGGGGAACGATTCCAAGATGATATGATTGAGGCTGCTGGGAGTTACGACCGGCACCGCCCGGCGCCGGTCTGAGATAACGACAAGGAGGCCAAGCCTATGCCTTTACGCGTCTCGGGAAAGAACATCAGCATCGGCTCGTCGCTGCAGCAGCGCATCACCGACAGGGTCGAGGAAGCGACGGCCAAATATTTCCGCGGCGGCTATTCCGGGCACGCCACCGTCGGCCGCGACGGTTTCGGTTTCCGAACGGAATGCGTCTTGCATCTGGACTCCGGCGCCCTGCTCGAAGCGCAGGGCATTGCCGTCGATGCCTATGGAAGTGCCGATGAAGCTGCCACCAATATCGAGAAAAGACTGCGCCGTTATAAGCGGCGCCGGAAGGACAATCAGGCCCGCCGCGGCGGATGACGTGTCATACAATTCGGTAATTTGCAGCGATTCCAATCGCTTGCGCCCCATTGACGACGCCCGATGTCGCTCTTATGGTCCGCGGCCTTCATCCCTCAAACAACGCGACCCATCGCTCGCCGCCATTTCCGTTATCCGGACATGTCCATGACGCTTACCGACATCGTAGCGCCGGCCGCCATCATTCCGGCGCTCAAGGTCAATGGCAAGAAGCAGGCGCTGCAGGAGCTTGCTGCGCGCGCGGCCGAGCTGACCGGGCAGAGCGAGCGCGCGATCCTCGAGATTCTGCTGCAGCGTGAGAAGCTCGGCTCGACCGCGGTCGGCAACGGCATTGCCATTCCTCACGGCAAGCTGCCGAAGCTCGGGCGGCTGTTCGGGTTGTTCGCGCGGCTGGAGCGGCCGATCGATTTCGAAGCGCTCGATTCGCAGCCGGTCGACCTGATTTTCCTGCTGCTGGCGCCGGAAGCGGCGGGCGCCGATCACCTCAAGGCGCTGGCGCGTGTGGCGCGTCTGCTGCGCGATCCCGAAATCGCCCGCAAGCTGCGTGAATCCAGCGATACGGATGCGCTATACGCTGTTCTGGCAATGCCGCAGAGCAGCGCGGCCTGAACGGCATCGTCCCCGCGATGGGCGGGGACGACAGATCACCAAAGCCTGCCGCGCAAGATCAATGCACGCTGACGGCTTCGAGCTCGTTGCTCCAGGCGCTGGCGAGAGCGGATTCGCGCGTGTCGGTCAGCATGATCGGCGTGCCGTCCGCGGCATGCAGCGCGAACAGCGTCAGGCCGGGCGCGATCTGCGGCGCCTGCGGGAACATATTGGCGACGTCTTCCGAGCGGATCGGCCTCACATAAGCCAGCCGCCCGTCGCCCAGATGCGCCAGCGCATCCTGGGTGATTGCCGCCTCGTTGGTCGTGTCAGTGTCAGCCAGCTTGTACTCAGTCATGGCCCTCGATCCTTTCCAATGAACGCTTAACGCGGTCGAGTCCTTTTTCGTTGCTTCAAGGTTCCGTCATTCACAATCGCCCTGTTCCAGGGCGACATCACTCCAAGTCGTTGATCGCGATCGATCGGACGACCCGCTCCGGCTGCGGCCGGACCAGATCGACCGACAGCAACCCGTGCTTCAGGTCGGCACCCATCACCTCCATGCCGTCGGCCAGCACGAAGGTGCGCTGGAACTGACGCGCGGCGATGCCGCGGTGGAGATACTGACGGGTCTTGTCGTCCTGCTGCCGCCCGCGGATGACCAGTTGGCTTTCCTCGACGGAGACGTCGAGCTGGTCGCGGGTGAAGCCTGCAACGGCCAGCGTGATGCGCAGGCGCTCTGGATTGTTGTCCTCGCGCGGCAGACGCTCGATGTTGTAGGGCGGGTAGCCATCGGCCCCTTTGGCGACGCGGTCGAGCACACGCTCGATTTCATCGAAGCCAAGCAGGAACGGGCTGGAGAGTGACGGCACTCGAGACATGGTATCCAAAGTCCTCGCTTTGAAGCGACTTTGCGGTGAGGCCCCTTACGGGCACCCCGGGTCCGGACCCGGGATCCGCCCGGATTCGGCATTTCCGTCGGGGCGGCAACCGCCGCCCTGAATGCAGCTAATATGGGCAGACCCGGTTAAAGGTTCAAGAACAAGGAAAATCCGCCGGCAACGGGGATTTTTGCGGCCGCAACCGCCGGTTTTCCCCCGGATTAGCCCGTTCGGCCTGACCGGCCAGCCAAGGGCCTCCGCCCGTAACTCATCCCGCGCCACGAGGCTGGCGACCGCTTCTCATCGCTCGCGCGCGCGACATTGTCGTCCGCACACAGTGCGCTTGCGCGATCGACATGTTTAATAATCGCCGGCGATGCGATGTGATTTATAAACCGTCGCGCAAGGCGTCGTTCGATGACAGCGCAATAACAAACGGATTTCGATTTAACGAATTTCGGTTAAATCGCCCGCCGTATCGTGGTTAAATTAATCACGCCTGTTTGCCGTATTTGGCTAAAATTTTCCTAACAACCGCGCCAGTTCGTTTTTGTCTCGATAAGATCGCTTCGTCGCCGGATGTTTTCGTTCGGCCAGTCAGCGGAGCGTAACCGTGTTAGCGCGCAGCATTGATGACGATGCCCTGGGCCCCACCTTCGAAGAACGGCTGTTCAGCCGGGGCAAGACCCTCAGTATCGTTCTGGCCGTCGCCGCGATCGGCATCGCCGCTCTCGACCTCATGAATGCGAATGCGCTGACGAATGTCGCGGCGCTCATTCGCGACAGTCGTCTGCATTACGACGAACTGCCGGATCGCGTGCTCGCCGGCATTCGTCAGATCTCGATCTACAACGATCGCTCGTCGGTGGTCGTCGCCATTCCGCGCGATGTGCCGACGCCGAAGCCGGTCGCGCAGCTGCGTCCCGCACCGACGCTCAACGATCCGGTGAAGCTCACGCCCGTTGCCGCCGAGCGGCAGCGCCTCGCGCTCAACAAACCGGAGCCGGTGAAAACGGAAGCCGCCAAGGCGGCGCCAACGCGCACGCCGCGCACCGCCGCGCCGACGGCCGACAATGCGGCCGTCGCCGCGCTGGCCGACGTGAAGCACGCCGACGCCGTCGAACTCGCCATGCTGCAGCCGGCCGGCGACATGCGCCCCGGCATGGTCACGCTGGCCTCGCTGACGTCGGCGAGCCCGGCTGCCCCGACACCCGCTGTCGCGATCAAGCCGGACTACAGCCATGTCCCCGCGTCGCAGACCCAGGCCATGCTGCCGGCTGCCGACTATGACGACGCGCCGCCGGTGCGCCTTGCCAGCCTCAATGCCGGCGCGCTGCCGGTGAACTCTATGACGCCGGAGGCAATGCCGATTTCGCTGCCGCCGCTCAGCATGGTGCCGCTGCCGGTTCCGGCGCCGGGTGTGCCGCCGCCGTCGCCGGCGCAGCGCCTCAACCTGGACGACAAGGAATACGCCAAGGCGCAGCGCTGCCTCGCCAACGCCATCTATTGGGAAGCGCGCAGCGAGCCGGTGCGCGGCCAGATGGCCGTCGCGCAGGTGGTGATGAACCGCGTGTTCTCACCGTTCTATCCCAACGATGTCTGCGGCGTGGTCTATCAGAACGCCCACCGCCATCTGTCGTGCCAGTTCACCTTCGCCTGCGACGGCAAGCGCAAGACCATCACCGAACGCGGCCACTGGGCGCGGGCCAACCGCATCGCCAAGCAAACGCTTGACGGCCAGATCTATGTGCCCGAGGTCGCCAAGTCGACGCACTACCACGCTTCTTATGTGAACCCGATCTGGAACCGCGAGATGAAGAAGCTCGTGAAGTTCGGTCTGCACTCGTTCTACCGGCCCTATGCCTGGGGCACGGGCGAGGACATGCCGACCTGGGGCAAGCCTTCGTTGATCAAGACCGCGATGGCCAGGCACGAGACCGGCAAGAAGAAGTAGGGTCAGAATTGCAGGCGGGGATATGGAGTCCGGCTCTCGCTTCGCTCGGCCGGAATGACTCCGAAGGCTTCGCAACAGCCTGCTAAATCTTCAGCTTCAACAGCCTGACCGCATTGTCGCGGCCGATCTGCGCGCGCTGCGTCTCGGAGAGTGGTGCGCTGTCGAGCCATTGGCTGCCCTGGCGGATATCCTCGAACGGCCAGTCCACCGAGAACAGCACATGGTCGAGGCCGACCTCGGCCATGACATTCTGCAGCGCCGGTGTATGGAAGTTGCCGGCGGTCGTAATGTAGAAGTGCCTGCGGAAATAATCGCCGACGCCCTGTTTCGCGGCGTAGCGGTGCGGCAGTTTCATCCAGCCATTGCGGTTGTCGATGCGCCACAGCAGCGCCGGGATGCCCTCGCCGAGATGGCCGAGAATGATCTTCAGCCCGGGATGTGCATCGAACAGACCGGAGCCGATCAGCCGCAAGGCATGGATCGCGGTCTCGGCGCCGAAAGCCCAGTTCGGCCCCAGCATCCAGGGGTGGCCCTGATATTGCGGCGCGTGGGCCGGCAGCGGATTGCGGGGGTGCAGGTAGAAGGGCACATCGAGCGCTTCGACCGTCTCCCAGAACGAACGGTATTCAGGACCGTCGTAATAAGTGGCGTTGTCGGCGCTGCCAATTTGCGAGAAGCCATTGACGAGCGCGCCGACGAAACCGAGTTCCTTGACGCAGCGCGTCAACTCGGCCGCGGCGGCTTCCGGGCTTTGCATCGGCAGCGCGGCGAAGCCGGCAAAGCGCCCGGGATGTCTGACGATGACCTCGGCGAGCCGATCATTGGCCTTGCGGGCGACGGCGATCGCCGTTGCAGCGTCCGGGATGCCTTGCACCGCCGGCGCATTGAGCGACATCACCATCATGTCGATGCCGTTGGCGTCCATGTCGGCCAGACAACTGTCGGCATTGAGCAGGCGGCGCGACAGTTCGGGCCAGACCGGCGCAAAGGCGTGCGGCTCTCCCAGCGTCTCATCAATGGCGAAATGTTCTTCGAGTGCGATCTTGCCGTGCATGTCCGTCCGTCAGCCGTTCAGAAATTGCTCGGCATAGTGACAGGCCACAAGCCGCTGCGCCACCGGTCGCAGCGGCGGGCGCTCGGCGCGGCACAGATCGGTGACGTGCGGACAGCGCGCGGCGAATACGCAGCCTTTGGGCGTATCGAGCGGCGAGGGCACTTCGCCCTTGACGACATGACGCTCCGGCCTTTTGCCGCCCAGTGACGGCGTCGCCGCGATCAGCGCCCGCGTATAGGGATGCAAGGGCTTGTCGAAGATCGCATCCTTGGGTCCGTGCTCGACGGCGATGCCGAGATACATCACCAGCACATCATGGGCGATGAACTGCACCACCGCGAGGTCGTGCGAGATGAACATGTAAGCGAGGCCGAACTGATTCTGCAGGTCGGTCATCAGGTTGAGCACTTGCGCCTGCACCGACACGTCGAGCGCCGACACCGGCTCGTCGGCGACCACGATCTTCGGGTTGAGCATCAGCGCGCGGGCAATGGCGATGCGCTGGCGCTGGCCGCCGGAGAACATGTGCGGATAGCGCCGCGCATGATCGGGCCCGAGGCCGACGCGCCGCAGCATGTCGATGACCTTGTCGCTGCGATCTTTCGCGCTCAGCTTGGTATTGATGATCAGCGGGTCTTCGAGAATGGTGCCGATCTTGCGGCGCGGATTGAGCGAGCCGTAGGGGTTCTGAAACACGAACTGGACGGCGCGGCGTAAATGATGCCGCTCCTCGGTCGGGGCATTCAGCGCGTTGCTGCCGTCGATGGTGAGATCGCCGGATGTCGGCTTCTCGATCATTGTCACCATGCGTGCCAGCGTCGATTTTCCGCAGCCGGACTCGCCGACCACCGCCAGCGTCCTGCCGGACTGGATTTCAAACGAAATGCCGCCGACGGCGCGCAGCTCCTGCGGCGGCTCGAAATAGCCGGTCCGATTCTTGTAGACCTGCACCAGGTCTCTGGCGACGACCAGCGCGCTCATGCCGCTGCTCCCGCCGGTTTTGAAATGCTGGCGCGGTCGGCGGCGATCTTGGCGTCACGCTCGGCATCGCCCAGCGGATAGTGGCAGCGCACGGCGCCGCCGCTCCAGGCCCGCAGGTCGGGCCGGTCGGCAAAGCAATGCGGCGTGGCATATTGGCAGCGTGGTGCGAAGAGACAGCCGGACGGTCGCTCATACAGGCTCGGCACCGTGCCGGGAATGGTCGCAAGCTTGTCGCCGATGCGGTTTTCCGGGCGCGCGGCCATGAGCGCCGCGGTGTAGGGGTGCTGCGGATCGGCGAACAGCCGATCGGTCGCGTTCTGCTCCATCACCTGGCCGGAATACATCACGGCGACGCGTTGTGCCGTCTCCGACACCACGCCCATATTGTGGGTGATCAGGATGAGCGCCATGCCGCGCTCGCGCTGCAGGCTCATCAGCAGATCGAGAATCTGCGCCTGGATGGTGACATCGAGCGCCGTGGTCGGCTCGTCGGCGATCAGTAGCTTCGGATTGCAGGCAATCGCCATGGCGATCATGACGCGCTGGTTCATGCCGCCGGAAAGCTGATGCGGGTAAGCCTCGAGCCGCGTTTCTGGCGCCGGAATGCCGACCTGCTCGAGCAGTTCGACGGAACGTTTGCGCGCCGCCTTGCGGTCCATTTTTTCATGCAGCCGCAAGGCCTCCATGATCTGGAAGCCAACGGTGTAGCAGGGGTTCAGGCTGGTCGCTGGTTCCTGGAAGATCATCGCCATGTCTTTGCCGACGATCTTGCGGCGCTGCGCATCGCTCAAGGTGAGAATATTCCGGCCTTCGACGTCCAACCTGTCGGCGCGCACGATGCCGGGGTAGGGCACCAGCCCCATCGCGGCCAGCATGGCGACGCTCTTGCCGGAGCCGGATTCGCCGACAATGCCCAGCACTTCACCCTGCTCGACCTTGAACGAGACGCCGTCGACTGCGCGCAGCAGACCCTGCGACGAGGGAAATTCGACCACCAGATTTTCGATCTCGATTGCGGCCATCACGTCACCGCTTCAGCTTGGGATCGAGGGCATCGCGCAGGCCGTCGCCGAGCAGGTTGAAGGCGAGCACGGTGATCAGGATCATGATGCCGGGGAAGGTGACCACCCACCAGGCGCGCAGCACGAATTCGCGGGCGTCGGCAAGCATGGTGCCCCATTCCGGCGTCGGCGGCTGCGCGCCGAGGCCGATGAAGCCAAGCGCGGCGGCGTCGAGAATGGCGGTGGAGATACCGAGCGTCGCCTGCACGATCAAAGGCGCGGCGCAGTTCGGCAGGATTTCCTTGACGATGATCCGCAGGTTGCTGGCGCCGGTCAGCCGTGCGGCCGTGACATAGTCTTTGGCAGTTTCCGAGATCACGGTGGCGCGCACAATGCGCACGTAGTGCGGCAGCAGCACAATGGCGACCGCGATCAACGCGTTGACGATACCCGGACCCAGAATGGCGACGATGATGATGGCGAGCAGCAAAGTCGGCAACGTCAGCAGGATGTCCATCGCACGCATGATGACGATCTCGACGATGCCGCGGAAAAAGCCGGCGATCAGACCGAGAATGGTGCCGACAGTCACCGACAGCGCCACCACGGCGAAGCCGATCAATAGCGACAGACGCGCGCCATAGATGAGCCGCGAGAGCATATCGCGGCCGATGGCGTCGGTGCCGAGCCAGTAGCCCGGCACACCGCCGGCCTGCCACACCGGCGGCTTGAGGAAGACCTGGGTATTGGTCTGGATCGGCGAGAACGGCGCGATGAACTCGGCGAACAGTCCGAGTATCGCCAGCACGACGATAACGCCGAGTCCAATCACCGCGCCGCGATTGGCGCTGAAATAGGAGACGAACTCCACAAAGGGGTGCGGCGGGCCGGCATGGGCGGTGTGCGTCTTCGGCGCGGTGGTGGCGTTCGTCATCGCTGGTGCCTGATGCGCGGGTTGATCAGGCCATAGGTCATGTCGACCAGAAGGTTGATCGACATGATGATCGAGCCGATGAGCAGCGTGCCGCCCTGCAGCACCGGATAGTCGCGCCGGGCAATGCCGTTGATCAGCCACGAGCCGACGCCGGGCCAGGAGAAGATGGTCTCGGTGAGGATCGCGCCGGTGAACAGCACGCCGACCTGCAGACCGATCACGGTGACGATCGGAATCAGCGCGTTGCGAAAGGCATGGACCGTGACGACACGGAAGTTCGACAGGCCCTTGGCGCGGGCGGTGCGGATGTAGTCTTCACCCAGCACTTCGAGCATGGCCGAGCGCGTCATGCGCGCGATGACGGCGAGCGGCACGGTGCCGAGCACGATGGCCGGCAGGATCAAATGCGACACCGCCGAGCGGAAGGCGTCGACATCGCCGGCCAGCAACGTGTCGATGAGCAGAAAGCCGGTTCTGGTCTCGACGAAATAGAGCACTGCGATGCGGCCCGACACCGGCGTCCAGCCGAGTTGCACCGAGAACAACAGGATCAGCAGCAGACCCCACCAGAAGATCGGCATCGAATAGCCGGTCAATGACAGGCCCATGATGCCCTGATCGAAGATCGAATTGCGCTTCACGGCAGCAAGGATACCGGCGGGAATTCCGATCAGCAGGGCGAAGGCGATGGCGCACAACGACAATTCGACCGTCGCCGGAAACAAAGCGAGGAATTCCTCGATCACCGGCTTGTGCGAGACGATGGAGCGGCCGAGATCGCCCTGCGCCAGGCGCAGGAGATAATAGCCGTATTGCACGATGACCGGCCGGTCGAGGCCGTATTCATGACGAAGGCGGGCGTGCTCTGCGGCGTCGATGCCGCGTTCGCCGGCCATCGTCTCAATGGGGTCGCCGGGAATCAGGCGGACGAGGACAAAGACCAGCAAGGTGATGCCGATGAAGGTCGGGATCACCAGACTGACGCGCGTGAATAAAAAACGGAGCATGGCGGGAAGGCGGAGCGGCCGGTCGGGCCGCTCCGCCCTTGAGCCGTTTACTTCAGATCAACGCCGTAGAAGGTGTGACGCCCGAAGGGCGACAGCTTGAAGTCCACCACCTCTTTGCGCACCGGCTTGAGCTGCACCGAGTGCGCAATGGTGAACCACGGCGCCTGCTGCTTGAAGATCACCTGCGCCTGCTCGTAGAGCTTGGTGCGTTCGCCCTGATCGCTGACCGACTTCGCCTTGATCACGAGGTCTTCGAAGGGCTGGTAGCAGAACTTGGCGATGTTCGAGCCGTTGCCCTTGGCCGACGAGCAGCCGAGCAAGGTGTTGAGGAAGTTGTCCGGATCGCCGTTGTCGCCGGTCCAGCCGAGCTGCGCCATCTGGTGCTCGCCCGCCTGCGCGCGCTTGCGGTACTCGCCCCATTCGAAGCTCTTGATCTCGGCCTTGACGCCGATCTTGGCGAGGTCGGCCTGCATCAGCTCGGCGATACGCTTGGCGTTCGGGTTATACGGACGCTGCACCGGCATCGCCCACAGATCGGTCTCGAACCCGTTCGGGAAGCCGGCCTCCGCGAGCAGCTTCTTGGCGGCTTCCGGATCGTAGGGATCGTCCTTGATCGACGTGTTGTAGGACCACATCGTCGGCGGGATCGGGTTGATGGCCGGCACGCCGCTCGACAGGAACACCGCGTCGACGATGGCCTTCTTGTTCATCGCCATGTTCAGGGCTTTGCGCACGCGCACGTCGTCGAACGGCTTCTTGGTGGTGTTGTAGGCGAGATAGCCGATGTTCAGACCAGGCTGCTCGAGGATGGTGACGTTCGCATCCTTGCGAATGGCGTCGAGGTCGGCCGGATTCGGATAGGGCATGACATGGCATTCGCCCTTCTGCAGCTTGGCCCAGCGCACCGACGCATCCGGCGTGATCGAGAAGATCAGATCGTCGATCTTGGCCTTGCCGCCCCAAAACTGCGGGAACGCCTTGTAACGGATGATGGCGTCCTTCTGGTACTGCACCAGATAGAAAGGACCCGAGCCGATCGGCTCCTGGTCAACCTTCTCCGGCGTGCCGGCCTTCAGCATCGCATCGGCATATTCCTTCGACTGCACGCCGGCATATTCCATGGCGAGGTCGGACAGGAACGGTGCTTCCGGCGCATTCAGCGTCACCTTGACGGTGTAGTCGTCGACCTTCTCCACGGACTTGAGCAGCTTCGGCATGCCCATGTCGTTGAAGTAGGAGTGGTTGGAGCTGGTCACCTTGAAATACGGGTTCGACTCCTTCCACTGCCGTTCGAACATGAACAGGATATCGTCGGCGTTCATGTCGCGCGTCGGTTTGTAATTGGCGTTGGAGTGCCACTTCACACCCTTGCGCAGATGGAAGGTGTAGACGGTGCCGTCAGCGGAGATATCCCACTTTTCGGCGAGGCCCGGGATGACCTTGGTGGTGCCGCGCTCGAAATCGACCACGCGGCTGTAGATCTGGCTGTTGGCATCGAACGATGTGCCGGTGGTGTTGATGCCGGGATAGAAATTCTCCGGGCTGCCCTCCGAGCAGAAGACGAGCGTCTTGGCTGACAGCGGCGTAGCAAACAGCGTCGCTGTGATAGCAAGCGCAGACAGTGTGCGAATGTGTGGCATGGATCCCTCTCAAGGGCCGGGGAGGCGCCCCTCTGCGTCTCTAATCCCAGCCCACTGAAGGGAAATGCTAGCCCAAGGTTTCAGTGCCGTCACGTTAAGGCGTAGAAAACAACCTTGGCCTATTGGCCAATAGCCTGCGGCCGCGGAATACCTTGAAGCGATTGGTTCCCGGATCGCCTGTGGCGGCGGGGTGCGCCCGGCGGGGTTCAGAAGTCCAGCGGCGCGTTGTCGACGACTTCTTTCATCACGAAAAAGGTCCGGGTCTGCCGGACGCCCGGCATGGCGATCAGTCTTTCGCCATGCAGCTTGTTGAAGTCGGCGATGTCACGGATGCGAATTTTCAGAAAATAATCGAAATCACCGGCAACGAGGTGACAGTCGAGGATGAACGGCATCTTCCGCGCCGCCGCCTCGAAGGCGCCGAAGCTTTCCGGCGTCGAGCGATCAAGCACCACGCCGACAATGACAAGGGTTCCGCGCTCCACCTTGGACGGCGCGACCTGACCCCGGAAGTTCAGCAGATAGCCGTCGGCGATCAGCCGTTGCACCCGGCGGTGGCAGGTGGCCGCGCTGGTATGGGTGCGCGCGGCCAGTTCGGCATTGGAGATGCGACCGTCGGTCTGCAGCAGCTTGAGGATGCGGCGATCGACGCGGTCGAGATCGTCGGTCGTGGTGGCAGGGTCCTTCATCGCCATATCCAGGGTCTCGCGCGTGCTTGACGCTCGTCTCGGCGGCGCACCGGCCCTCAGCCGCTGCAATTACACCTATCGCAATGGCTGAACCGCGACAACGCGCCGGCGGCCGAGCCGGCCCGCGCGTGAAACATCTACTGGATAAGGGGAAATTGGTGGAGCCAGGCGGGATCGAACCGCCGACCTCCTGCATGCCATGCAGGCGCTCTCCCAGCTGAGCTATGGCCCCGTAACGGGAGGAGATGACTAGTCGGAAACGGGAGAAAAAGCAAAGGGTCCGATTAGTCCAGGCAACAGACCGGTCTTGCCGGTCTTATTGTTCCTCTTCCTTCTCGATGCCGTCGCCGATGATATCGGTGACGTCGTCATCGCCTTCTTCCTCTTCCTGGATGAAGGCATCGTCGTCAAGACCCTCGTCGTCGGCCTCGATTTCGTCTTCCTCGGCGACGATTTCGCCCTTCTTCTTGGGCTTACCCTTCTGCTCGTTGTCGGCGTCCTCGAGCGAGACGAATTCGGCGTCTGCGGTCTCCGGAACGATCGACTCGACCTCCTGCGCCTGAGCGGGGCGAGCGGCCTCGGGGCGTCCGCGCGACTGCGGCGGCGCGACGATGGGAACGATCTTGCCCGTGTAGGGCGAAATCACCGGCGACTTGCCCATGTCGTAAAATTTACGACCGGTATCCGGGCAGATGCGCTTGGTGCCGAGTTCGGTTTTGGCCACGTTCGAGCGTCCTAAGAAATGCCGTTGAAAATCATGGGTCGGATTGGCGCTTCACTTGGCTAGTTGCGAGGCCACTGTCAATAGCGGGAAACGGGCCGGAATTGGGCGGATGCCCCTGCAGGGTGACGCCAGGTTCGCCTGCATGGTAGACGGCGCCACGATTGCCCTTTTCGACGCGCGTTAAAGGATACCCAGCCTTGAGCGAGGCCTCCCTCACCCCCCTTTCCGCCCGTTCCGGTGGGCCCCTGACCGGCCGCCTCCGGGTGCCAGGCGACAAGTCGATTTCCCACCGGGCATTGATTCTCGGCGCGATGACGGTCGGCGAAACCACCATTTCCGGGCTTCTGGAGGGCGAGGACGTCCTGAACACCGCCGGTGCCATGCGGGCGCTGGGCGCCAAGGTCGAGAACCTCGGCGGTGGTACCTGGCGTATCCACGGCGTCGGCGTCGGCGGTTTTGCGGCACCAGCCGCGCCGCTCGATTTCGGCAATTCCGGCACCGGCTGCCGGCTGGTGATGGGCGCGGTGGCCGGCTGCCCGGTTACGGCGATCTTCGACGGCGATGCCTCCTTGCGAAAACGGCCGATGCGGCGAATCCTCGATCCGCTTGAGAAAATGGGTGCTCGCGTCCTGGATCAGGCCGAAGGCGGCCGTCTGCCGATGACACTTCGCGGCGCGACCGACCCGCTGCCGATCGAATACGAGACCCCGGTGGCCTCGGCGCAGATCAAGTCGGCCGTGCTGCTCGCCGGGCTGGCGGCGCCGGGCGAAACGATCGTCATCGAGCAGGAGGCCTCGCGCGACCATACCGAAAAGATGCTCAAGCATTTCGGCGCGAAGATCGTCAGCAAGCCGCATGGCGACCACGGCCGCCGCATCGTGCTGCAGGGTCAGCCCGAGCTTGAGCCCGCAAATGTCGCGGTGCCGGCCGATCCGTCCTCGGCGGCGTTTCCGCTGGTCGGGGCGCTGATCGTGCCGGACTCGGAGATCATCCTCGACGGTGTGATGCTCAACCCGTTGCGCACCGGACTGTTTACCACGTTGCGCGAAATGGGCGCCAAGATCGCCGAAGAGAACAAGCGCGACGACGGCGGCGAGGATGTCGCCGATCTGCGCGTGAGCTTTTCCGCGCTCAAGGGCGTCGATGTGCCGGCGGCCCGCGCGCCGTCGATGATCGACGAATATCTCATTCTCGCGGTGGCCGCGGCTTTCGCCGAGGGCGTAACGCGCATGCGCGGGCTCAAGGAATTGCGCGTCAAGGAAAGCGATCGCCTGGAAGCGACCGCCGACATGCTGCGCGTCAATGGCGTCAAGATCGAGATCGAGGACGACGATCTGATCGTGCATGGCATGGGCACGAACGGTGTGCCGGGCGGCGGCGAGGTGAAGACGCATATGGACCACCGCATCGCCATGTCGGCGCTGATGATGGGCCTGGCGTCAAAAGAGCCCGTCCGTATTGACGATTCGGCCTTTATCGCCACCAGCTTCCCGGGCTTCGTCGATCTGATGAAGGGCCTGGGAGCGGAGTTGTCGTGATCATCGCCATCGACGGGCCGGCCGCGTCCGGCAAGGGCACGATCGGCAAGCGCCTTGCCGCGCATTACGGCCTGCGTCATCTCGACACCGGTCTGCTCTATCGCGCCGTCGGCAAGTCCGTGCTCGATGCCGGCAAGACGCCGGACGACAGAAAAGCGGCCATCGCCGCCGCGCAATCGCTCGACCTCACGCGTTTCGATGAAGCGACGCTGAAAGGTGCGGAAGCCGGCGAAGCCGCTTCGCATGTTTCGGCAATTCCAGAAGTGCGCGCGGCGCTGGTCAATTATCAGCGCGCGTTTGCTGCGGAAAAGCCCGGCGCCGTGCTCGATGGTCGCGACATCGGCACCGTGATCTGTCCCGATGCTGACGTGAAGATCTTTGTCACCGCGGCGCCGGAAGTGCGCGCGACGAGGCGCGGCAATGAATATCGCGCCGCCGGCAAGGCGGTCGACGACGCCACGGTGCTTGCCGACATCCGCAAGCGCGACGAGCGCGACTCCTCGCGGGCCGCATCGCCGCTGCGCCAGGCCGACGATGCCGTGCTGCTCGACACCACGGCGATGGGCGTCGAGGAGGCGGTGGCCGCGGCGATTCGGATCGTGGAAGCGCGCCGGCGCGGCTAAGCTGCTGAAATCGCGATGCTATCCTGGAATCCGGTCCGCCCGGCGCGGCGCCGCCGAGTCGATTTCTCAAGCTTTAGAAACACTTATGACTTGCCGGCCCGGCCTGCCTTCGCTATATCCGCGCGCATCCGGGCCGCTTCAATTCAGGCGTTGAAGCAACCCGAGCGGGCCGAGGAGCGACACCAAACCGCCCCTCGCTGTTGGAGGACAAAAGCCCCGCTCGTGTTTCGGCGTTAAGCGTGCCCCGAACATCGATCCATCGTTCCGACCGTACGGCATGAGCGCCGGCTGTCCGTCTTCGCGCGGATAGTCGCCGAACGTCGTGCACAGACATTCGGCCCGTGCGGGCGGAACGCCATTTTCAAACACCGGCGCAGGCAAACAGGAGACTACATGGCTACAGCTGCTGCACCCACGCGTGAAGATTTCGCCGCGATGCTCGAAGAGTCCTTCAACCAGGGCAGCCCCCAGGAAGGGACCGTCGTTACCGGCAAGATCGTCGGTATCGAAAAGGACATGGCCGTCATCGACGTCGGCGCCAAGACCGAAGGCCGCGTTGCGCTGCGCGAGTTCGCCGCGCCGGGCCGCCAGGCCGAACTGAAGGTCGGCGACGAGGTCGAGGTTTATCTTGAGCGCGTGGAAAATGCGCTGGGTGAAGCCGTGCTGTCGCGCGACAAAGCGCGCCGCGAGGAAAGCTGGGGCAAGCTCGAGAAGAGCTTCAACAACAACGAGAAGGTGTCGGGCGTCATCTTCAATCAGGTCAAGGGCGGCTTCACCGTCGACCTCGACGGCGCTGTGGCCTTCCTGCCGCGCAGCCAGGTGGACATCCGTCCGATCCGCGACGTCACCCCGCTGATGAACAACGCGCAGCAGTTCCAGATCCTCAAGATGGATCGCCGCCGCGGCAACATCGTCGTGTCGCGCCGTACCGTTCTCGAAGAGACCCGCGCCGAACAGCGTCAGGAACTGGTGCAGAACCTCGAAGAGGGTCAGGTCATCGACGGCGTGGTCAAGAACATCACC
Source organism: Undibacter mobilis (assembly GCF_003367195.1). Taxonomy (NCBI): domain Bacteria; kingdom Pseudomonadati; phylum Pseudomonadota; class Alphaproteobacteria; order Hyphomicrobiales; family Nitrobacteraceae; genus Undibacter; species Undibacter mobilis. Next base: position 1,229,592 of record NZ_QRGO01000001.1, read on the forward strand.
GATTACGGTGCGTTCGTTGATCTCGGCGGCATCGACGGCCTGCTGCACGTCACCGATATCGCGTGGCGCCGCGTCAATCACCCGACCGAAGTGCTCAACATCGGCCAGCAGGTGAAGGTCAAGATCATCAAGATCAACCACGAGACGCACCGCATCTCGCTCGGCATGAAGCAGCTGCTGGACGATCCGTGGCAGGGCATCGAGGCCAAGTACCCGATCCAGGCCAAGTTCAAGGGCCGCGTCACCAACATCACCGACTACGGCGCGTTCGTCGAACTGGAGCCGGGCATCGAAGGCCTGATCCACGTCTCGGAAATGTCCTGGACGAAGAAGAACGTTCACCCCGGCAAGATCGTCTCGACCTCGCAGGAAGTCGAAGTTCAGATTCTCGAAGTCGATCCGGTCAAGCGCCGCATTTCGCTCGGTCTCAAGCAGACCATGCGCAATCCGTGGGAAGTGTTCGTCGAAACGCACCCGCCGGGCTCGATCGTCGAAGGCGAAGTCAAGAACAAGACCGAGTTCGGTCTGTTCCTCGGCCTCGACGGCGATGTCGACGGCATGGTCCATCTCTCGGATCTGGACTGGAAGCGTCCGGGCGAGCAGGTGATCGACGAGTACAACAAGGGCGACATGGTCAAGGCGCAGGTTCTCGACGTCGATGTCGAGAAGGAGCGTATCTCGCTCGGTATCAAGCAACTGGCCGGCGATCCGATGGCTTCGGGCACCGCGGGCGAGCTCAAGAAGGGCTCGGTCGTGACCTGCGAAGTCACCGCGATCAACGAGGGCGGCATCGAGGTGAAGATCGTCGATACCGATCTCACCGCCTTCATCCGTCGTGCCGATCTCGCGCGCGAGCGCGGCGATCAGCGTCCGGAGCGCTTCTCGGTCGGTCAGAAGGTTGACGCCCGCGTCACCCAGTTCGACCGCAAGACCCACAAGCTGGGTATCTCCATCAAGGCGCTGGAAGTCGCCGAGGAGAAGGAAGCCATGGCGCAGTATGGCTCGGCCGACTCGGGTGCCTCGCTCGGCGACATTCTCGGCGCCGCGCTCAAGCAGCGCGCTGCCGGCGAAGAAGAAAAGGCCTGATTACGGTTTCCGAGCCGTTACCGGCATGCAACGAACCCCGGAGCGAAAGCTCCGGGGTTTTTCTTTTCGACATTGTCGTGCCAAGAATGCGCGCAATTGCTAGTACCGGGTCACACAGGAGATTGCCGATATGTCGCTCGATGCCGATGCCATCGTCGATCGCCGCCGGCTGCGGCGCAAACTGACCTTCTGGCGCGTTGCTGCGCTGCTGATCGTGCTGGTCGCGGTCGGTATCGGCACGGCCATGATGATTCCCGGCAGCGGCATCAAGCCGGGTGATGACTCGATCGCCCGTATCAAGATTCAGGGCCTGATCCGCGGCAACCAGGACCGCGTCGATGCGCTGGAGCGGCTCGGCAAGTCGAACGCCAAGGCGGTCATCGTTCACCTCGACAGCCCCGGCGGCACCACGGCCGGCTCCGAACAGCTTTACGACGCGCTGCGCACCTTGCAGTCGAAGAAGCCGATGGTCGTGGTGGTCGATGGGCTGGCGGCTTCCGGCGCCTATATCGCGGCGCTCGCCGCGGACCACATCATCGCCCACGACACCTCATTGGTCGGCTCCATCGGTGTTTTGTTCCAGTATCCGAATTTTACCGAGGTGCTGAAGACGATCGGCATCAAGGTTGAGGAGGTAAAATCGTCGCCCCTCAAGGCTGCGCCTAACGGCTTCGAACCGACCAGCCCGGAGGCGCGTGCCGCCATCGAGGCCATCGTGCTCGACTCCTATGCCTGGTTCAAAGGGCTGGTGAAGGACCGCCGCAAGCTCGACGATGCCCAACTGACCAAGGTCGCCGACGGCCGCGTCTTCACGGGCCGGCAGGGCGTGCCGCTCAAGCTGGTCGACCAGCTTGGCAACGAAAAGACGGCATTGGCCTGGCTGGAGAAGGAAAAGAAGATTCCGGCCTCGACTCCGGTGAAGGATTTCTCGCTGGAGCCGCGCTTCCGCGAGCTGTCTTTCCTGCACGTCGCCGCCCTCGGCTTCGAGGCTGCCGGCCTGTCCGCGCTCGCTCAGCGGGTCGGGACCTGGAGCGGCGTGGCCGCGGTCGAAAGACTCAATCTTGACGGGCTCTTAGCGCTTTGGCACCCTTCGGCCTCCAATTGACCGAGCCAAAGGTAGAGGCGGCGTCCATGATCAAATCTGAGCTGGTGCAACGCATCGCGGCCCAGAATCCCCATCTCTACCAGCGTGACGTCGAGAACATCGTCAACGCCATCCTCAACGAGATCACCGGCGCCATGGCGCAGGGCGATCGCGTTGAACTGCGGGGTTTCGGCGCTTTCTCGGTCAAGCACAGGCCGGCTCGTACCGGACGCAACCCGCGCACGGGCGCGCATGTGTCGGTCGAGCAGAAGTCGGTTCCGTTCTTCAAGACCGGCAAGGAAATGCGCGAACGTCTCAACAAGCTCGACGGCGTTGCCATTCCTGACGACGACGTGGACTGAGCATCGGCCTCATCGCCCGTAAAAGCGGGTGATCCAGCGTCTGTCGCTTCTCAAGCCTGCATTGCAAAAGCCGGATACCGCGCTGTCGCGGGATATGACATTGCGGGTGTGTCCGCGCTATAAGCGTGCATGCTCCGCAAGATTGTCACCCTCATTGTCGTTGTACCGCTGGCGGCGGTGATCATCGCCTTCGCCGTGGCGAATCGCCATGCGGTGACCGTTTCATTCGATCCCTTCTCGGCCGCCAGTCCGGCCTACGCGGCCACCGTGCCGCTGTTCGTCCTGATCTTCATTCTGGTCATTCTCGGCGTCGTCGTCGGCGGTGCCGCCGCCTGGCTGCGCCAGTCGCAATGGCGGCGGGTGGCGCGCCGGCTCGATGGCGAGAATCGCCGCTTGCTGCACGAACTCTCCGTCGCTCGCGAGCAGCTGGTCACCGAGACGCAGCGCGCGGCGGCCGCCGAGAGCGCCGCCCGCGAGGTCGCCAAAGGTCTGGAAAACCGGCGTACCGAGGCCCCGGCCCTCGCCCCGCCGGGGCGCGCATGAACCCTCGCTAAGCCCTTGGCGACGGCGGGGATAAAACGTAGAACCCGCTGGCACCCATGGCACTGACGATCAAAATCTGCGGCCTGCGCACCCCCGAAACCCTTGATGTGGCGATCGAATCCGGCGCCGATCAGGTTGGCTTCGTGTTTTTTCCGCCGAGCCCGCGCTCGCTCGGCCTCGAGGCGGCGCGCCTGCTCGGCGCCCGCGCGCAAGGCCGTGCCCAGAAGGTGGCCCTGACCGTCGACGCCTCGAACGACGCCATCGCCGCGATCGTCGCCGCGCTCAAACCCGACATGCTGCAGCTTCACGGTAACGAAACGCCGGAACGCGTCGCCGTGGTGCGCTCGCGCTTCGGCCTGCCGGTGATGAAGGCGCTGCCGATCGCGACGCGCGCCGACCTGTCGCCGATCCGTGAATTCGACAAGGTTGCCGACCGCTTGCTGTTCGACGCCCGCGCGCCGCAGGATGCGACGCGGCCCGGCGGCCTGGGCAAGACCTTCGACTGGACCTTGCTGGCCGGGCTCAAGACCGGCGTTCCTTATATGTTGTCCGGTGGTCTCGATGCCGGCAACGTCGCCGAGGCGTTGCGCATTACGCGCGCGCCGGGCGTCGATGTGTCGTCCGGCGTCGAGCGCGCGCCCGGCGAGAAAGACCCCGACAGGATTCGCGCCTTCATTCGTGCGGCGCGCGCGGCCGATGCCGCGCTCGATGAAAAGGTGAGTGCAAAAGTAGGCCCATGACCGTACAGCAGCAGCCCAACTCCTTCCGCACCGGGCCCGATGAGCGCGGCCACTTCGGCATCTATGGCGGCCGCTTCGTCGCCGAAACCTTGATGCCGCTGATCCTCGATCTCGAGAAGGCCTATAACCAGGCCAAGGCGGATCCGGCGTTCCAGAAGGAGATGGACTCCTATCTGTCGCACTATGTCGGCCGTCCGTCGCCTTTGTATTTCGCCGAACGCCTGACGAAAAAATTCGGCGGCGCGAAAATCTATTTCAAGCGCGAAGATCTCAACCATACCGGCGCACACAAGGTGAACAACGTCACCGGCCAGATCATGCTGGCGCAGCGCATGGGCAAGAAGCGCATCATCGCCGAGACCGGCGCCGGCATGCACGGTGTCGCCACCGCCACTTTGTGCGCCAAATTCGGCCTGCCCTGCATCGTCTATATGGGCGCCGTGGACGTCGAGCGGCAGCAGCCCAACGTGCTGCGCATGAAGATGCTGGGCGCTGAAGTGCGCGCTGTCACTTCCGGTTCAAGCACCCTCAAGGACGCGATGAACGAGGCGCTGCGCGACTGGGTGACGAATGTCAGCGACACATTCTATTGCATCGGCACGGTGGCGGGGCCGCATCCTTATCCGGCGATGGTGCGCGACTTCCAGTGCATCATTGGCAATGAAACGCGCGCGCAGATGCAGCAGCTTGAGGGCCGCCTGCCGGATTCGCTCATCGCCTGCATCGGCGGCGGCTCCAATGCCATGGGGCTTTTTCATCCCTTCCTGGACGATCGCTCGGTCGAGATTTATGGCGTTGAAGCGGCCGGTCACGGCATCCCGTCGGGCCAGCATGCAGCTTCCGTCACCGGTGGCCGCCCCGGCGTGCTGCATGGCAACCGCACTTATCTGCTGATGGATGACGACGGCCAGATCACCGAGGCGCATTCGATTTCCGCCGGCCTCGATTATCCCGGCATCGGCCCCGAGCATTCCTGGCTCAACGACATGGGCCGCGTGAAGTTCTTGTCGGCGACCGACGATGAAGCGGTCGCTGCCTTCCAGTTGTGCAGCCAGCTCGAGGGCATCATTCCCGCGCTGGAGCCGGCGCACGCGCTGGCCCGGGTGTTCGACCTCGCGCCGAAGCTGCCGAAGGATCACCTGATGGTGGTCAACATGTCCGGCCGCGGCGACAAGGATCTCGCCAGCGTGCAGGCCTGGCTGGAGACCCATAAGAAATGACCACCCGTATCGAAAAGCGTTTTGCCGATCTCAAGAGCGAAGGCCGCGCCGCGCTCGTGACCTTCGTCATGTCCGGCGATCCGGATTACGAAACCTCGATGGCCATCATCAAGGCGTTGCCGAAGGCCGGCGCCGACGTGATCGAGCTCGGCATGCCGTTCACCGATCCGATGGCCGATGGTCCGTCGATCCAGGCCGCCGGCGTGCGCGCGCTGAAAGCCGGCCAGACGCTGAAGAAGACGCTGCAGATGGTGCGCGACTTCCGCAAGGACGAGGCCGCGACGCCCATCGTGTTGATGGGTTACTACAATCCGATTTACATCTATGGCGTCGACAAGTTTCTCGTCGATGCGAAAGAAGCCGGCGTCGATGGCCTCATCGTGGTGGACCTGCCGCCGGAAGAGGACGAAGAACTGTGCCTGCCTGCGCTGAAGGCGGGTCTCAATTTCATTCGCCTGGCGACGCCGACCACCGACGACAAGCGCCTGCCGGCGGTGCTGAACAACACCTCGGGCTTTGTCTATTACGTTTCGATCACCGGCATCACCGGTTCGGCGGCGCCGGACGCCACCAAGGTGTCGGCGGCGGTTCAACGCATCAAGAAGCACACCAAGCTGCCGGTGGCGGTCGGCTTTGGGGTCAAGAATGCCGAAAGCGCGCGCGCTATTGCGGCTGGTGCCGACGGCGTCGTGGTCGGCTCGGCATTGATCGACGCGCTGCGCAAGACGCTTGAGGCCGACGGAAAAGGCGGGCCGGCCACGGTCAAGGCGGTGACCGACCTCGTTGCCGACATCGCCAGGGGCGTGCGCGCGGCGGGGACAGTGGCGGCGGAATGATTGGGCAATCGTCTTCGCGAAAGCGAGGACCCGGTAACCACAATTCGTTCACAGTGGCGCAGTAGACAAAGACGGCTTACATCCGGCGGATACGGATCATCCGTTGATGATGACGCCCGAGCAAAACGCGAGCTTTTCGATGAACTGGATCAACAACGTTGTACGGCCGAAGATCCGCAGCATCCTGCGTCGCGACACGCCGGAAAACCTCTGGATCAAGTGCCCCGAGACCGGCCAGCTCGTGTTCTACAAGGACGTCGAGCAGAACCAGTTCGTCATCCCTTCGTCCGGCTATCACATGCGGATCTCGGCGCCGAAGCGACTGGCGACGATGTTCGATGGCGGCGAATTTGAAGACATCGCGCTGCCGGAAGTTCAGATTGATCCGCTGAAATTCCGCGATGAGCGCCGCTATGCCGACCGCCTCAAGGATGCCCGCACCAAGACGGGTTATCAGGACGCCGTAAAGCTCGGCATCGGCCGGCTCGAAGGCCAGATGGTGACGATCGGCGTGCAGGACTTCGATTTCATGGGCGGTTCGCTCGGCATGGCCGCCGGTGAGGCGATCATCGCCGGCTTGGAGACCGCGCTGCGCCGCGAGACGCCCTTCATCATGTTCGCGGCGTCCGGTGGCGCGCGCATGCAGGAAGGCATCCTGTCGCTGATGCAATTGCCCCGCACCACGGTAGCGGTGCAGTTGCTGCGCGAGGCCAAGAAGCCCTACATCGTCGTGCTGACCAATCCGACCACCGGCGGCGTCACGGCGTCTTATGCGATGCTGGGCGATGTTCACATCGCTGAACCGGGCGCGTTGATCGGTTTTGCCGGCCCGCGCGTCATCGAGCAGACCATTCGTGAGAAACTGCCGGCGGGGTTCCAGCGCTCGGAATATCTGGCCGAACACGGCATGGTCGATATGGTCGTGCATCGTCACCAGTTGCGTGCGACGCTCGGCCAGCTCTGCCGCCTGCTGATGAAGCAGCCGGCGCTCGTTCCGGGCAAGCAATTGCCGGCGGCGTAAGCTGCTAACTCAATTTGGACTGTCATCGTCCGCGAAAGCGGACGATCCTGTAAACTCGGTGCTTTCCTTCGAAAGCTGGTGTTTACTGGATGCCTGCTTTCGCGGGCATGACAGATAGAAACATGAACCCCGTCGACTCCATCCTCGCGCGGCTGACCGCGCTGCATCCCAAGCGTATTGACCTGTCGCTCGAGCGGCTGGAACGCTTGCTTGCGGCGCTGGGTCATCCGGAGCGCAAGCTGCCGCCGGTCATTCATGTCGCCGGGACCAACGGCAAGGGTTCGACCATCGCCTTTCTGCGCGCCATTCTCGAGGCTGCGGGCCTGTCTGTTCACGTCTATACATCGCCGCATCTGGTGCATTTCAACGAGCGTTTCCGCCTCGGACGACGTGGCGGCGAGGGCGTTCTCGTTTCCGATGTCGAACTGTCGGCGGCGCTGGAGGAATGCGAGCAGGCGAACGGCGGTGCGCCGATCACCGTGTTTGAAATGACGACCGCGGCCGGCATGTTGCTGTTCTCGCGCAAGCCCGCCGATGTGCTCCTGCTCGAGGTCGGTCTCGGCGGACGTCTCGACGCCACCAACGTCATCGACAAGCCGCTGGTCAGCATCGTCACGCCGGTGTCGCTGGATCATCTTGATTTCCTCGGCGACACGCTGGCCAAGATTGCCTTCGAAAAGGCTGGCATCATCAAGCAGGGCGTGCCGGTGGTGGTGGCGGCGCAGCCGCGCGAAGCGCTCGATGTGATAGAGCGCCAAGCCGCGCGCATGAAAGCGCCGATCCGCATCGCCGGCGAAAACTGGACCGCGACTGAAGAACGCGGCCGTCTGGTCTATCAGGACGACAATGGCTTGCTCGATCTGCCGGCGCCGAAACTGTTCGGCCGTCATCAGTTCGAGAATGCGGGGCTGGCGATTGCGGCGCTGCGCGCTGTGCCGACACTCAAGTTGGCGCCTGCGGCCTTCGAAACCGGCATTGCCAAGGCCGACTGGCCGGCGCGGCTGCAGCGCCTGAGCGCCGGACATCTGGTCGATCTTATCCCGCCGGGCGCCGAACTGTGGCTCGACGGCGGGCATAATCCCGATGGCGGCCGCACGGTCGCCGCGGCGCTCGCCGATATCGAAGAGCGCGTGTCGCGGCCGCTGGTGATGATCGTCGGCATGCTGGCGACCAAGGATGCGGCCGGCTTCCTGCGCAATTTCACCGGGCTCGCGCGCCACATGATCACGGTGCCGGTGCCGGGCGCCGATAAAGGCTTGAGTGCGGCGGATGTCGCCGAAGCGGCCAAGAGCGTCGGCCTGCCGGCGCTGGCACGCGGCAGTGTCGGGGAAGCGCTGGAGACGGTGCGCAAGCTGGATTTCGACGCGCCGCCGCGCATTCTCATTACCGGCTCGCTGTATCTTGCCGGCGAGGTGTTGCGCGAGAACGGCACCGAGCCGGTCTAGGCAAAATAAAACGGCCGGGCGAGCCCGGCCGTTTGCAACATCAATCGCATCGCGCGGAAATCAGACCGCGCCGTTGATCCACTGCTGCAGCTTCTGCTTCGGCGCGGCGCCGACCTGACGATCCTTGATCTCGCCATCCTTGAACAGGAGCAGCGTCGGGATCGACATGATGCCGTATTTGGCGGCGACGTTCGGGTTCTCGTCGACGTTCAGCTTGACGATCTTCACCTTGTCGCCGAGTGCGCCGGAAATCTCCTCGAGCGCGGGCGCGATCATGCGGCACGGGCCGCACCATTCAGCCCAGAAATCCACGACCACCGGCTCGGACGACTTCAGAACGTCCGCGTCGAAGCTTGCATCCGTAGTCTTGCCGACGGCCATGACGAGCCCCTTTTACTGTTGCAGGCGTCGACCGAAATCGCGCCGGAAATATTGCGAGGCCCGGAACGTATGGACGGGCTCCCGGAGCGTCAAGGCGCTATCGCGCGGACGTGACCGCCGTCAGGGCATGGGTCAGCGCGTCCTCCGAAAGCTCCATCAAATCAGCGACTTCGGTCCAGATCAGGGCGCAGCGGACGGCTTTTCCTGGGTACAATTTCGTCAGCACGGCGCGGTACAGCGCCAGTTGCCGGACATATTGGGGCGGCACCTCGGCCAGGGCGCGCGGCGCGGGGCGATTCGTCTTGTAGTCGGCGATCAGCACCCAGTCGGCGGTGACGATGAGGCGATCGACCTGGCCGTTGACCCGCCGGGTCTCGCCGTCGATGTCGACCAGGCCGACAATCGGGACTTCGGCGCGGCTGCCGGGCCCGAACAGGGCGCCGAAGCGGGCATCGTCGAGCACCCGCAGGACATCGGCGATCAGCGCGGCACGATCCGCCTCGGCAAGCTTGTCCCCCTCGCGGGCGACGTAATCCTGCGCCGCCTTGAGCCGCCGATCCGCCGGAATGCCCGGCAGCGACTGCAACAGCCGATGCGTGAGCGAGCCGCGCAGCATGGCCATGTTCTGCGCCTTGTTCTGTCCGTTCGTCGGCAGCGGTCGTGGCGCGCTTTCGTCGAAGCCCGACGGCGTGATGATGCGGGTTATTGTGTCGCGCGGCGCCTCGCGCTGGAGCCAGTCCGGCAAGACGATGGCAGGTGATGGTGGCTGGCCGGGCGTGGTGAGCTTTTCCTCTTGCGACGCCGACGACGCCAAGAGGTCGGCCTTGCGATAGCGCCGCACGGTGCCTTCGCCATCGCCGATCTTGTCGTCGGCCGTCTCGCGCACAGCAATCTCGCCCAAGGCGTTTTCGACGAGCTGATACCAGCAGCCGTCGGGAATCTTGCGGTCGCCCTTGATGCCGCAGACCACGAGGCGTTCGGCGGCGCGCGTCATCGCCACATAAAGGAGGCGGCGATATTCGTCGGTCGCTTCGCGCAATTTCGCTTCGCGCGCTGCCGCCATGGCGGCGCTGTCATTGGCCTTGCGACCCGACCACACCATCGGCGATGCCGCATCCGGCACCGCCTTGTCCGGTGTCAGGGTCAGCAGCTTTGGCGGGATGGCGCCTTCCGGCTTCGTCGTCGTATCGGCGAGGATGACGAAGCGGGCTTCGAGGCCCTTGGCGCCATGCACGGTCATGACGCGCACTTCGTCGCGCTCCATTTCCATATCGCGCTTCACTTCCGCTTCGGCGGCGCGCAGCCAGGCGACGAAGCCCTGCAAGGTCGGCGTCTCGCGCGATTCGTAATCGAGCGCAAGATTGAGGAATTCGTCGAGCGCGTCGGAAGCCTCGTGCCCGAGTCGCGACAGGAATTGTTTGCGGCCATCATGGGCGCCGAGCAGCCAGGCGTAGAAGGCAAAAGGCGAGAGTTCGCGCGCCTTGCCGCGCAGGACATCGAAACGCGCCGCGAGCTCGGGCCGCTGCGCGTGCAACGAAGCATAAAGACTCTTGCCCTTGCGATCCCAGGCAAGCTGTTCCAGCACGGCGTCGGTCAAACCGAACAACGGACTCTTGAGAATGGTGGCGAGCGCGAGATCGTCGTCCGGCAACAGCAGCGCATCTGCCAGCACCATCAGGTCCATCACCGCGATGTGCTGGGCGAGGACGAGGCGGTCGGCGCCGGCGACCGGGATGTTCGCCTGCTTCAGCGCGCGAATGACCGCCTCGAACAACGGCCCGCGCTGGCGCACCAGGATGAGCACGTCCTTCGGCGCCACGCCGTGCCGGCGCCACGCCGCAATGGTGTTGGCAATGCGCTCGGCAAGCTTGGCCGGCGCGCTGCGCGCGGTTTGCAGATCGAACGGTGCCTGCCAGGCCGGCTTCTTCTCAATGAGGTCGGCTTCGGTGAGATTCCACAATTCGACCAGGCCGGGCGCCTTGTCGGGCAAGGCTTCGTGGATGGGCGCGACATTGTCATCGCTCAGGCCGGCAAAGGCCGCGGCGCTGGCGAACACCGTATCAACCGCGCCCAGCACATTGGCGCCGGAGCGGAACGAGCGCTTGAACTCGATACCGGTAAAAGCCAGTTCGGCGCGCTCGTGCATTTGTGCGAATTGCCGGCGGTTGGCGGCGAACTCGCGCGGCGCGGCGCCTTGAAACGAGAAAATCGACTGCTTCTCGTCGCCGACGGCAAAGATGGTGCGCATGCGATCATGCGCGCCTTTGCCGGCGAAGAATTCGGACACGAGCGCCTTCACGATGGCCCATTGCTTGGGGCTGGTGTCCTGCGCCTCGTCGATCAGGACGTGATGAATGCCGCTGTCGAGCTTGTAATGCACCCAGGCGGCGCTTTCTTCGGTCAGCAGTTCCAGCGTCTTGTCGATCAGGTCGTCGTAGTCCAGCAGGCCGCGCCGGCTTTTTTCTTTCTGGAAACTGCCGATGACGGCATAGGCGATGGCAAACAGCGCCATGCTGCGGTCGCGCGCCTCGACGGCGCGCTTCCTCGTCAGCAGGGCCCAGACCCGGTCGCGCTCGCGCGTCAGGCGCTCGCAAATGTCGGGATGTGTTTTCTGCACGCCGCTGGTGGCGATGCGTTCGCGGGTCTTCTCCCGCGTGCCGGTGCAGAAGATGTCGAGATAGGTCTCGATGCGGGCAACGGCGTCGAGCGTGGCCAGCGAACGGAAGCGGCCACCCTGGTCCTTGTCGGTCTTGGTGCCGGTCTCCAGCACGGCGGCAACGGAGGGCCATTCGGACTGGATGAACAGGCTTTCCGCGAACAGCGCTGCGTCCACGGCCTCGGCGGTGTCGTCCGGCTTGAGGCCCAAAGCCTGCGACAACTGCGCTGTCGCGCCGTCTATGCCGCCTGCGGCTTCGATCCAGCGCGTGAGGCCGTCGCGCGCCCGGATGGCGTTGCGCACCATGTCCTGAAAGGTCTGGTCGGCGGCGGCGAGCACGGCCTTCCTGAGCGCGCGGCCGAGCGGCGTGTCCGGCTTCTGCGCCGCCTCCAGCAGCACATCCATCGTCAGCTTGTGCAGCAGCTGATGCTCGGTCGCCTCGTCCAGCACTTCGAAGCGCGCCGGCACGTTGGCTTCGAACGGAAACAGGTGCAGCAACTGGGTGCAGAAGGCGTGGATGGTTTGCACCTTCAGGCCGCCCGGCGTATCGAGCGCCAGCGCGAACAGCTGCCGCGCGCGCAGGCGCAAGGCCGGCGTGATTGTCCTGACGCCGGTCCTGGAGATCGCAGCGTCCAGCGCCGTGTCGTCGAGCACGGTCCAGCCGCGCAGCACGTCGAACACGCGATTCGCCATGTTGGCCGCGGCGGCCTTGGTGAAGGTGATGCAGAGAATGCGCGCCGGATCCGTGCCGTTCAGCAGCAGACGAATGACGCGTTGCGCCAGCACATGGGTCTTGCCGGAGCCGGCATTGGCCGACACCCAGGCCGATTGCGCGGGATCGGACGCAGACGTCTGCAGCGCGATGACGTCGGACGGAATGGCAAGCGGCTTGCTCATTCGCCGGCCTCCTCATCGAGACCGCCGGTGAGCGACCATTCCTTGATACGCGCGAGGTGATCGTAGGTGCCGTAGTGGTTCTTCCACATCGGATGGCGCAGCGACAGATAGGGGTTGTTCGGGTCGGCGAACTGCGCCAGCACCTTGGTCAGCTCGGCCAGCGCCTCATCGGCCTTCACGTCCGGCGCGCTGTCCTTGAATTTCACGGATCGTTCTTCGCCGGCTTCGACGCCGCCGCTCAATCGCACATACAGCAGTTCACTCACCGAGCCGCCGGCCGGGATATCCTTGAAGCCGCCGTCTCTCAGGATCGCGGCTTCGAGCGTGAGTTGCGGCGACAGGCCGGCGCTTACCTGATTGTCGGACGGCGGCGCGCCAGTCTTGTAGTCGATGATAGCGTAGCGGCCATCGGCGAGGCATTCGATGCGGTCGGCGCGCACGGTCAGCGTGAAGGTCTCGTTGCCGAACGGGATCGGGATGCTGCCGCCAACTTCAATCGAGAGCGCTTGCGCACCTGAGCGACGTTTGGCGTCGAACATCACGAACCATGCCGCGATGCGCTCGAAGCGCGGCCACCAGAAAGCCTTCGCTTCCGGAAAATTCTCCAGCGGCTTGAAGTGCCGTTGACCAATGTCGAGCAAGGAAGCCAGCGCATTGTCCGGCAGCTTGTCTTTATAGGTTTGGTCCAGTTCGGCGAGTGAGTCGTGAATGAAGGTGCCGCGCGCGGCGGCATCGATCGGCGCGTCGATATCGTCGAGCGGCTGCAGCTTCAGAACATGCCGCGCATAGATGGTATAGGGGTCGCGCAGCAGATCCTCGACTTCGGTGACGCTGAGGCGGCGCGGCCGCGCTTCGAAGGGCGGCTTCGGCGCCGGGCGCTGCGCCGGCGTGACGGTTTCCGCCTCATCGAGCCGGCGCGCCAGCGCGACATAATGCGCGCCGGTCTGCTGCGCGGCTTTCCAGCGGACGTCGCCCAGCACGGCGGCGAGGCGCTGCACGAAGCGCGAGGCGACGGTCGGCTCGCCGCCGAGTTTGGCGGGCCGCGACAGGATGACCTCGCGCGCGCCAAGCGCCTGCGCGAAATCGTGCGCCGACAGACCGATGCGCCGCTCGGGCAGATCGAGACCGAGCTGCCGCCGCATCGGCCGCGACAGCCACGCATCGGCCTGCGCTTCCGGCGGCCAGACGGCTTCGACCAGGCCGCCGAGCACCAGCCGGTCGACATGCTGCAAGCGGGCTTCGAGCAAGCCGAAGATGCGGACGCGCGCGTCGGCCGGGGCGCGATGGATGGTGCGGTCGGCGATGGCGAGATGAAACAGCTCGGCGTAGTCGGAGGCAGTGACATCGAGCGCTTCGGCCGTGGTCAGCTCGTCGAATGTGGTTTGCAGTTCGCGGGTCATGCCGCCGAGCGCGGTCAGCGCTTCGGCATGTTTGGCGGCGAAAACCCCGATCGGCTGCGCATCGGTCAACTGTTCAAGCGGCGCCATATGATGCTGGAGCGCCACCATCAATGCGCTGGCGGCATCGAGATCGGCATCGCTCAGCGCAAGACGTGGATCGGAGCGATGCAGGCCGCACGCCTTGCCGGCGCGGCCAAGTTCGATCTGGGCGCGGATATCGTCGAGCGCGCCGATGAGCCCCTTGCTGCCTTCCGTCGGACGGGTGCCGCGCAGGACGGCGCGCTCCAGCACGCTAACCGCATGGGGATCGAACGGACTTTCTGATTTATTTGCCGGATGCTTGAGCAGCGACAGCAGCGGGATCGGCGCGAATTTGTGGCGCGCGACATCCGCCACCAGGCGCGCGAACACGCCTTCGGGCAGATCGGCGAGCGACTGGCCGCGCGAGTCATCGACCGCCACATTCCAGCGCGCCAGCAGGGCCGCGACACGGCGGCCCAGCGCGACGTCCGGCGTCACCAAGGCGGCGGTCTTGCCCGGGGTCTCGACCGCCTCGCGCAACGTCACGGCAATGGCGAGCGCTTCTTCCTCGGCATTGGCGGCTTCGATGACGGCGATATCCTTGATCGCGGCATCGGCGCGCGTGCCGAAAGCCGTATCGTTCGGCAGCGCCTGCCAGAGCTGGCTGGCCAGCGCCGGACGCAAGGCTTCCGACGTGACGCGCTCGCGGCCATGCGGTGCCGGTTTTGCCAGCGTAACGATATCGGCGCGCATGATGCCGATGCGCTTGATCAGCGAGGCCAGCGCAAATTGCGGGTGACCATGGGAGGCATCGGTCTCGCTGAGGATCGCGTCCCAGCTCGTGTCATCGAGATCGGTGTCGAGGCCCGGCAGCACCACCGCGCCATGCGGCAGTTTCGCGATCGTGTCGAGCAAGGTCGCGGTCGCCGGAATCGAGCCGGTAGAGCCGGCGGCGATGATCGGATCGCTGGCTTTGGCGAGCCGTTCGGTCTCGGCCTTGATGAGGAGATCGCGGCGCTCTGCCGGTTCGATGCGGTTGCCACCGGCCAGGATCGCCGGCCATTGTTCGCGGATGAATTTGAGGAAGCCGAGCGTGAGGTCCCAGTAGCGGTCATGCTCGTCCGGCACCAGATCGTCGAGGGCACCCCACGGCACCTGTCGCGTCGTCATGTCGTCCATCAGCCGCGCCAGATCCTGCGCCAGACGAAACGCCGTGACCGGATTGCTGGCGACCAGCGGCACATGCCCGCGCTGCTTCGGCGCGATGGTGGTCGCCCATTTCAGGATCAGCGCCGACAGCGGCATCAGCCGCGACAGACCGCTCATGGCTTCGGGAATGGTGAGCGCCTGTTCGGGGAGTTCCGCCTTGGCGGCTTCGGCGAAAGCGATGTCGTCTTCGTCGATACCGCCGAGCGGCACGATGCGCGGCAGGATCGCGGCGTCGGTGCCGAGTTGCTTGAGAAAAACATCGCGGGCGACGCGGCAGGCGCGCTGGGTCGGCAGATAGAGCGTGGCGCGTGCGATTTCCAGGGGCTCGCGCGAGGCCGGATAACCCTTCACCAGCCGCCCGTCGAGCAGCGCGTCGACCAGCACCTCGAGGAACGGCGCCGACGCGGAGATGGTGAAGAGGTTGGGCTTCATGCGATGCAGTTTACACGAAAGCAACGGCCGGACCGTACGTCATTCCGGGGCGCGACGAAGTCGCGAACCCGGAATCCAGAGACAGATTCGGAAAACGTGCTTGGATTCCGGGTCCGCGCGTTGCACGCGCGTCCCGGAATGACAGGCCGAAATCCCTACCCCGTACTCTCCGCGATCGCCTGCTCGGCCAGCGCGATGGCGTCGGGCGTGCCGACATGCATCCACAGGCCTTCGAGGCGCAGGCCATAGAGCCGGCCGGCGTCGATAGCCTTGTCAAACAGGCGGGTCAGCGAGAAAGCGCCCTGCGGCGCGCCGTCGAACAGCCGCGGCGACAGAATAGCGGCGCCGGCAAAGACGAAGGGCGCGACCGCGCGTTCTTCCGGCCAGGCGAGTTGGCCGTCCGGCGCCATCGTGAAATCGCCGCGGCCGTCATAGCCGATGCTGCCGGCGGTGGGGGCAAGCAACAGCAGCGCGTCCATCGCCGCGGCGTCGAAGTGTTCGGCGAGCCGCGTCAGGTTCGGCTGTACGCCGTCGATCCAGATGGTGTCGGAATTGATGTGGAAGAATGGCTCGTCGCCGAGCAGAGGCAGCGCCTTGACCACGCCGCCGCCGGTGTCGAGCAAAGCATCGCGCTCGTCGGAGATGACAACCTTCGGCGCGGCGCGGGAGGCGACATGGCTCACAATCTGGTCGCCGAGATAATGGACATTGACGATCGCCCGCGTGACGCCGGCGGCCGCGAGCCGGTCGAGCACGTGATCGAGCAGCGCCTTGCCGGCGACCTTGACCAGCGGCTTCGGCATGGTCGCGGTCAGCGGCCGCATGCGCTGGCCGAAGCCGGCGGCGAGCACCATGGCGCTGTGCGGCGTGTCGATGCTCATGAGTCTTTCATGTCCGGTGCGGGAATGTGGGCGCCGTACCAATCGGCGAGCGGCGCCAGCGCCGGATGCGCCAGCGCGCGCTGCAGATAGGTCCATACGCGCGGCAGATGACGCAAATATTGCGGCTTGCCGTCGCGTTTGTCGAGGCGGGCGAAGATGCCGAGGATCTTGGAGGCGCGCTGCGCCGCCATCAGCGCATAGAGATGAACGAAGCGGTCGCGCACAAAGTCGTCCTCGGCCTCGCGGCCGCGCAGGTAGCGCACCAGCAACTGCACTTCGAGTTCTTCCGGTACATCGACGCGCGCGTCCTGCAGCAGCGAGGCGACGTCGTAAGCCGCCGGGCCCATCACCGCGTCCTGGAAATCGAGCAGGCCGATGCGCTGGATGCCGTCGCGCTGCGGCAGCCAGATCAGGTTGGGCGAATGATAATCGCGCAGCACCCAGGTCGGCGGTTCGATGAGCGCGGGCTCAAGTGCCTCGGTCCACAGCGTGCGATAGGCGGCGCGCAAATCCGGGCCGGGCTCGATGCCTCGGTGCGGCAGATACCAGTCGATCAGCAGCGACACTTCGATCAGCATGGCGGGAAGATCGAAGCGCGGCACGCGATGGCTGACGCCGGGTTCGACCGGCAGGTCATTCGGTCGCGGTTTGCGGTGCAGTTCGGCGAGCAGGTCGGTGGCGATGCCGTAGCGTTCGGCAATCGGCGCCGGCGGCTCGCCTTCGACCACGGTTTCCAGACCGAGGTCTTCGAGAACGATGAGGCCGGCGGCGCGGTCGGCGGCGATAATCGTCGGCGCCGACAGGCCATCGTCGCTGAGCGCGCGTGCTATGGCGATGAACGGCGTTACGTCTTCCGCAAGATGAGCAATGGCGCTGTAGGGTTTGCCGTTCTCGACCGGCGGACCGTCCGGGCGGCGTGGCGAATTCATCAGGATGAAGGTCTCGTCGCCGCGCGTCAGCCGCTCATACATGCGGCTCGAGGCATCGCCCTGCATGCGCGTGCGTGCCGCGTCGGCGAAGCCATGGGCGTCGAGAAAGCGGCGGATCGTGTCGATACGCTCGACGCGCGCGGCCAGCCTGCCGAGGCCGGTCACCTTGCAATGACGGAACGTATCGCCCTGGCTCGCATCGAGCATCAGCGCGACATTGATGCGATCCTCCGGCAAATGGCCGCGCGCGCGCTCCGGCCATTCGATCAGCATCACCGTGTTGTCGGCTTCATCGTCGAAGCCGAGTTCGGTCAATTCGTCCGGCCCGGACAGCCGGTAGAGATCGGCATGCACCAGCGCAAAGCGCGGCAGGTCGTAGCTCTGCATCAGCGTGAAGGTCGGGCTCGGCACCTCGGCATTTTCGTCGCCGGCCAGATGCCGGATGAAGGCGCGCGCGAAAGCCGATTTGCCGGCACCGAGATCGCCAAGCAGCGTGAGGACGTCGCCGGGCTCGACGAGATTGGCGATGTCGGCGGCGAGGCGCCGCGTTGCCTGCTCGTCATGAAGCGCTACGGAAAAGCTGTACGCGGCGGGCGAAGGGGCCATCGAATCATCCAAAAGTCGTGGTCTTTATAAGCGTAGCGCGGCGCCGGCCGCTAGGCAGCAGTGTCCGCCACCCTCACGCCTCGATTTGACCGCGCTTCGTCTTGATGCCGCCACGCATAAGGAATCGTTGCGGTATTCCTGCGAAGGGGCGTGCGTGACAGGAACGCGTGCCTAAATAACACGTTATCGATGCACGAGGGGTTTCGAACGAACAATTGGAGAATTCGCATGCGTAAATTCATCACTGGTCTTTCTGTCGCCGCGCTCATGGCTGCTGCCGCTGTCGCGTTGCCGACGGGGGCCAACGCGGAGGCTAGCCCCGGCACCGCAAATTACCCGCTGGCCGTTCCCGCCGTCGGCGTCGCGACCGGCGCGGTTGTCGGCTTCGGCCTTTATAACGGCTGGTTCGGTGCCGCCCCGGCGATCGCCGGCAGCGCGCTCCCCACCACCGCGGCCGGTGCGGCCACGATGGGCGGCGTCGCCGGCATCGGTGCTGTGGCGCTGATCGACGGTGTGTTGCAGCCGTGCCGCGGCTTCCACGCGCTGTTCGGCGCGAACAAGGATGCCTGCGTCAATGGTGAGTATGTCGGCTATCAGCCGCGTCCCGCCCGTTACGTTCGCTAATTACCCTCCCGGGTAAGCGTCGCGTTCGCGTAGCGTGAATGCGTAGGAAGACCCCTGTGGCTTGCCACAGGGGTTTTTCTTTTTACGCCGCGCTGCGTTTTGCTGCCGCGACCCTGGCGGCCGGCCGCTCTATGGGGCGGCTCTGCTGCTCGGCAGGGAAGACACAGGTGACTGTGGTGCCCTCACCAACAGTGGATTCGATCGTGACCGTGCCGCCGTGCAGCTCGACGAAGGAGCGCACCAGCGACAGCCCCAAACCGGTGCCGCGATGCTCGGAGCCGTTGGAGTCGGTTTCGAACAAGTCGAACACCTTGTCCTGACGCTCCGGCTCAATGCCCGGCCCGTGATCGCTCACGGCAAAGGTTACGGTGTCGCCGCTCCGGCTTGCGGTCAGCGTCACGGTGGTGTTCGGCGGCGAGAAGCCGACCGCGTTCGACAGCAGATTGAACAGGATCTGCTTGAGCCTCTTGGCGTCGGCGGTGAAGCTGCCGATGCCGGTGGCGGCCTTGATGTCGAGGACGATATTGTCCTGGATCAGGCGATCCTGAATGCCTTCGGCGGCTTCGAACATGCTGGCGCGGATATCGACCTGCGCCAGATTGAGCGTCATGGCGCCGGCGTCGATGGTGGCGAGATCCAGAATATTGTTGATGATCGCCAGCAGCGCGTTGGTCGAGGTGGTAATGTAACCGAGATATTCGCGTTGCTTCACCGTCAGCGGCCCGAATGCCGCGTCGCCGAGCAGGTTGGCGAAGCCGATGATGTTGGTCAGCGGTGAGCGCAGCTCGTAGGAGACGTGGTGGACGAACTCGATCTTGATCGAGTCCGCGGCTACCAGCGCTTCGTTGCGCTCGCGTAGCGCGCGTTCGACATTCACCGTGTCGGTGACGTCCTGGAAGGTAACGAGCGTGGCGCCGTCCGGCAGCGGCATGGTCGCCATGTCGATCATCATGCCGTCGCGGCGCTCGATGGTGGCGGCGACCGCCTCGCGATTGTCGATGCCCGTGACGGCGTTGCGCAAGGCGCGCCATACGGCGCCGTCGTCATGCAGCGCCTGCGTCCATGCGGTGACGGATTCGACATGCGGATGGGTATCGAGCGCCTCCGGCGTCAGCTTCCACATGCTCTGGAACGCCGGATTGTGCAGGCGCACGCGGCCGTCGGAACCGAACACGGCGACGGCTTCGCCGAGGTGGTCGAGAGTCTCGCTCTGCACCTTGATGAGCGCCTCATAGCGCCGGCGCATGTCCAGGCGTTCGGTGACGTCGTCATAGAGATAAGTGACGCCGCCTTCCGGATTGGGCGTCGTGACAACGCGCAAGGTGCGGTTGTCGGGCAGATGCCACATATGCTCCTTCGGCTCGACGGCGCGATAGGCCTCGTAGAGCTGCTGCTTCCACTGCTTGAAGTCCTGTTCTTCGGGCAGCTTGCGGGCACTGCGCAAGGTATCGAGCACCGCGGTGTCGGTCGGCGCCTGCTCCAGCATCGCCGGATCGAGGTCGAACAGGACACGAAATGCGGCATTATAAAAGGCAAGCTTGCGGTCGGCGTTGAAGATAGCGACGCCGGTGGCGAGCTGGTCGAGCACACGGCGATGGGCGTCCGTCATGCGCGTAAGCTCGGTGCGCATGGTTTCGGCTTCGGTGCGGTCAATCGCGATGCCGGCCGAACCGGAGGCTGTGGGCGCATCGATGACGTCGAAGATGCGCCGCTCGCCGGCGACGACGGCTGGCATACGCTTTGAGAAGGCCGCACCGTCGGCGCGCATGCGCGCGATTTCACCGCGCGCGGTGCGCTCCAGTAATTCCAGTTCGCGCTCGACGGCCTCGGCGGCGCTACGCGCCTCGACGGCGCGAGCGTAGGCACTGTTGGCAAAGGTCAGTCGGCCGGTGGCGTCGCGTGCCCAGACCGGCGCGGGCAGCGCTTCGAGCATCGCGTGCAAGGTCTGCAAATCCCCGGAGAGGCGATCGTGGCGGGTGGAGACCTGCACCAATTCGCTTTCGATGCCGCTGACATCGCGCAGCCGGAGAATGGCACGGCCGCCCAAGGCGCGCCCTTCGGCCTCGAGCGGACGGCCCGCATGCGTCGTCAGCGTCATGGTGAAACCGCGACCATCGCCGCGCAAGCGCGTGACGGCATCGTCAAGACGCTGTGCCGCCGCAGGCTCCAGCCAGGTTCCGAATGCCAGTACGCGCGGCGTGCTCGATCCGACGATAGAGACGTCGCCGATGATTTCCGGTTCGTCGGATGCCGCCGGCCAGGTGACGAGCACTTGCGGCTCCGACAGCAGCATTTGCCTGAGCCGGTCGATCTCGGCCTGCATCGTCATCGCTTCGTCGCGCGACACGGTGTTGCGGCGATGGCCGTAACGGCTGCGCGCGAGTGCGATAGTGGCGAGCACCGAGAAGCCGACGAGGCCGCCGATGATGGTCAATGTCGCGAAGTCATGGCGGGCGAACGAACCGCCGGCCTGTTCGATGACCGGTTGGGCGACGGCGACCTTACCGAATGCAGCCCAGGCGGCGACAATGAGCGCCGCGCGCGACACGGATGCCAGGAATCCGCTTCGCTTCGGACGAGAGCGTAACGCCCCGTTCGTCGTCCGGTGTGCTGCCGGCATTCCGATTTGCCCCAAGAAACCTATCGAGCGACGTATCGAACGACGCATCTAACCGCGCATGCCGGAGAATGCGGATGCGATCGACGCTATCGCTCGCGAATCATTGGACTTTACCCCTCAGGCGAGTCACGCCGAAAGAGTCCATAAGGGGAACGTGTCGGGGAGGGCGACGATTTAGCAGCGCGGCGCGGTCAGGCCTTGTGACGCGCCCGCCGGGTCATGTCGTCGACATTGATGCGGGCGAGCGCCAGCGAGAAGCTGCGCTCGGCTTCGGCCAGCGCCGGTTGGACGATATCGTTCACCAGACCCGAGGGCGGCACCGGCATATCGTCGCCTTCGTCGGTGCTGGAGGCGGCGCGGAGAATGTCCTCGGCGGTGATGTGCTTGTGTTCGCGGGCCAGTTCGTAACCGCCATGAGGCCCGCGAATTCCGCGGAGGATACCGTCCCGCACCAGTGCCTGCAGGACCGGCTCAAGATGGCGGGGCGGCAGTTTGTGGCGTGCGGCGAGCGCCTTGGCCGAAACCGGCCTGTCCTGGGCGTTCATAGCCACGTCGATAACGGCGGCAATGGCAAGAACGCCTTTGCGGGACACGAGCGGCATTATAGGCACCAACTGAAACTAATACCCGCGGTAATAGATTACAGTCAGTAATTCGTCCAGCACAAAGCTACAATTTTTATCTTCAACTCCCGGTCGAGCCGAATCCGCCGGAACCGCGAGCCGTATGATCAAGTGACATCACGGCAGCGAAGGTTGCGCGCGTCACGGTTGCAACCACGCACTGGGCGATGCGCATGCCACGGATGATCGTCACCGAATCAGTCCCGAGATTGATGAGCAGCACCTGCACCTCGCCGCGGTAATCGGCGTCGATGGTGCCGGGCGAGTTGAGTACGGTGAGTCCCTGTTTCATCGCCAGGCCCGAGCGCGGCCGCACCTGGGCTTCGAAGCCTTCGGGCAGCGCGAAGGCGAGTCCGGTCGGCACCAGGGCGCGCGCGCCCGGCGCAATGGTGATCGGTTGGTCTTCCGGCACGGCGGCGGTGAGATCGAAGCCGGCGGCGAGCGCGCTCTGATAGGCGGGCAGCGGCAGTCCTTCGCCGTGTGGCAACTGCATGATGCGGAGTTCGACGTTCAAGGTCTGTCCTTTCCGATGGCAGCCGCGATCTTCGCGATCAGCATCGCGGCGGCGTCTTCCTTGCTTTGCGACGGCCAGTCGTCAATGCCGTCGGCGCTGACCAGATGAATGGTGTTGCTGTCGCCGCCCATGATGCCGGTCGCGGGCGACACGTCGTTGGCGAGGATCCAGTCGCAGCCTTTCTTGGCGAGCTTGGCCTTGGCATTGGCGATGACGTTTTCAGTCTCGGCGGCAAAGCCGATCACCAGTGGCGGGCGACCTTGCGTGCGATGCGCGATGGTCGAGAGGATGTCGGGATTTTCGGTGAGCGCCAGTTGCGGCACTGCCGCGCCGGCCTGCTTCTTGATTTTCTGCTCGCCGGCATTGGCGACGCGCCAGTCGGCGACCGCGGCGGCGAAGATGGCGACATCGGCAGGAAGGGCCTTTTCGACGGCAGCCAGCATATCGCGGGCGCTTTCGACGTCGATGACATCGACATGGTCCGGCTTGCGCAGGGTGACCGGGCCGCTGATGAGCGTCACGGCGGCGCCGGCTTCGGCCGCGGCTGCGGCGATGGCGTAGCCCTGTTTGCCGGAGGAGCGGTTGGCGATGTAGCGCACCGGATCGATCGGCTCATGCGTCGGACCGGCGGTGATGAGGACGTGTTTGCCCTTGAGCGGCTGCGCCGCCGCATCCGTTTTGAGCAGCCGGTCGACCGCACCGGCAATCTCCAGCGGCTCGGCCATGCGGCCGAACCCGCGCTCGCCGCGCTCGGCCATCTCGCCGGCATTGGGGCCGATCAGCGCGACGCCGTCGGCTTTCAGTTGCGCCAGATTGCGCTGCGTCGCCTTGTGCGACCACATGGCCGGGTTCATCGCCGGCGCCAGCAGGATCTTCGCGCGCGTTGCCAGCAGCACGGCGGTGGCGAGGTCGGAGGCGAGGCCCTGCGCCATCTTCGCCATCAGGTCGGCGGTCGCCGGCGCGACGACGATAAGATCGGCCTCGCGCGCCAGGCGAATATGACCGACGTCGAATTCATGCTCGGCATTGAACAGATCGGTGTGGACACGCGAACCGACCAGCGCGCCGGCCGCGAGCGGCGTGACGAACTGGGTCGCCGCTTCGGTGAGAATGCAGCGCACCGCATAGCCGCGCTCCTTGAGCCGGCGGATGAGGTCGAGCGATTTGTAGGCGGCGATGCCGCCGCCGATGATCAGCAGCACGCGCAACGGGGTGGTTGCAGTCGCGGCGGCGCTGGCCGGAGGCGCTGCCGGTTGCGCCGGCGTCTCGGTCTCGCCCGCCGCCTCGCGCAAAATGCTGCGCACCTCGTCCTCGACCGAACGGCCGTTGCGGGCGGCGCGCAGGCGGAGCTGCTGCTTGAGGGCCTCGTCGAGTTGCCGGACGGTGAGCGATGCCATCGAATAACTCCAACAAATCAAAGGAATAAAGAAAAGTGATAGCATTGATGCCAATGCAATCACTTCGCCATCATAATCCGGCGCGTTGACAACCGCCATCCATCCTGTATTTAACAGCTAGGTTATTTAACTGATCGGCTAAATTCGATGCCCGAGACCGACCGCCTCAATGCCACTTTCGCTGCGCTGGCCGATCCGACGCGCCGCGCCATTCTCGCGCGTCTCGCCCTCGGCGAAACGTCGGTGCAGAAACTGGCCGAGCCGTTCGATATCAGCCTTCCCGCCATCTCGCGGCATCTCAAGGTGCTCGAGCATGCCGGCCTCATCAGCCGTGGCCGCGATGCGCAAATGCGCCCGTGCAAGATCGACACGGCCGGCTTCATCGGCGTCGATCACTGGCTCGAGGAATACCGCAAGCTCTGGAGCCAGAGCATGGACAAGCTCGAGAGTTATCTCGAGGTCATGAAGGCGCAGCAGGCGACGAGCCCGGCGCCGACCAGGAAATCCCGTTCGGTAAAGCGTCAAGGAGAAGGCCATGGCCGCAAAGACTGATCTCGATCTCAGCGATCCCGTATCCATCAAGGGCACGCGCGAGTTCGACGCGCCGGTCGCGCTGGTGTTCGCCGCTTTCACCGATGCGAAACATCTGTCGCAATGGTGGGGCCCGAACGGCTTCACCACCACGACCTCGCATTTCGATTTCCGGCCCGGCGGCACCTGGCGCTTCGTTATGCACGGGCCGGACGGCCGCGATTATGAGAACCGCGTCACCTTCGACGAGATCGAGGTGAACAAGCGCATTGCCTATCGCCATGGCGGCGGTGACGATGTCGAGCCGGTCACCTTCGCGCAGACGGTGACGTTCGAAGACATTGGAGGCGGCCGCACGCGTATCGTCTGGCACGGCGTGTTCCCGAACGCGCAGATGCGCGACTTCGTCATCAAGGAATACGGCGCCGACAAGGGGTTGCAGGAAACCACGGCGCGGTTGGCGGGCTATGTCGCCGCCATGGCGCGGAGCTAACGTCGTGACGCTGAAGCTCTATTATCACCCGCTATAGTCCTACTGCCACAAGGCGCTGATCGCGTTGTACGAAAACGAGGTGCCGTTCGAGCCCATTGTGGTCGATCTTGGCAACGAGGCATCGGCTGCGCCGATGCGCGCCTTGTGGCCGGTCGGAAAATTTCCGGTGCTCAGGGACGAACAGCGAGGACACGTCATCGCCGAATCGAGCGTGATCATTGACTATCTCGACATCCACTATGCGCGGAGGCGGATGATCCCCGCGGATGCCGATGCAGCATGGCAAGCCCGGATGTGGGATCGCTTTTTCGATCTCTACGTCATGGAGAAACAGGGCAAGATCGTCGAAGACAATCTGCGGCCCGTCGAGGCCCGTGATCCCTACGGAGTCGCAAAGGCAAAAGAAGCGATCGCAAAATCCTACGCGATCTTCGAGGCGAAGCTCGGCAACACTAGCTGGGCTTTGGGCGACGACTACTCGATCGTCGATTGCGCCGCATCGCCGGCGCTGTTCTATGCCAACTGCGCCGTGCCGATCGGCAAAACGACACCGAAGCTGGAGGCCTATTACCAGCGGCTGGTACGGCGCCCGTCATATTTTCGCGCCCTCAAGGAAGCCGAACCGTTCTTCCACTGGGTGCCGATGGATGTGAAGCCGCGTCTGCCGGTGGGTTAAAGCAGCGACATCAGCGCTTTGCGCAAGCTGTCGGCGCTGCCATGCGCGATCTTGAATTCAAGCGCGGTGTGGGTCTCGCGCCAGATCGGATAGGCCTGCGCCAGCAGCGCGCGGCCGGCCGGCGTGATGCCGAGCCGGCGGCTGCGCTTGTCCTGCTTGTCGACCGCGATCGTCACCAGTCCGCGCCGCTCCAGCGGCTTGAGGTTTGCGGTCAGGGTTGTGCGGTCCATCGCCAGAAGTTCGGCGACGCTGCCGATGGTCGGCGGCTCGGGGCGGTTGAGCGACATCAGCAGCGAGAACTGGCCGCTGGTCAGGTCGAGCGGGCGCAGCACGTCGTCGAAGCGCCGGGCCAGGGCGCGCGCGGTGCGCTGCACATGCAGGCACAAACAGGCGTCGCGGACCTCGATCGTCTTGTCGAACGGCAAAGCCGGCCGTGCGTCGACCTCGCGCGCCAGCGCAATGTCCGGCTTTTTGCCTTGTCGTATTGACATACCGGACATTATGTTGATATCAACGTATTTGTCAAGGCAAGTTCCGTCGTTGGAGCCGCCAATACACAGCGACAAACAGGTCGTCGCACCGGGAAGGAGATGACATGCAAGTTCTGCCCTATCTGAGTTTTGAAGGCCGCTGCGAGGAGGCGCTGGAGTTCTACAAGAAGGCCATCGGCGCCCGGGTCGAGATGCTGATGCACTTCAAGGATGCGCCGGCCGACGCGGGTGAGCCGCCCGAAGGCTGCGCCGGCCCGATGCCGCCGGCCGACAAGGTCATGCATTCAAGCTTCAGGGTCGGCGCCAGCGTTGTCATGGCGACCGATGGCATGGCGAGCGGCAAGGCGGATTTCAAAGGCATCTCGCTGTCGCTCAATGCCGACAATGAGGCGCATGCCGACAAGTTGTTCGCGGCGCTCAGCGAAGGCGGTCAAGTGCAGATGCCGATGGCGAAGACCTTTTTCGCCAAGAAGTTCGGCATGGTCGCCGACAAGTTCGGCGTCTGCTGGATGATCATTGCCGAATAACGACAGCAAACGGGGTGGGGCACAACAGGAGCAAACTCTGATGCTTGACATCAATAAGACGCTGCCGTCGGCCCGCACCCTGGCCGAGAACTGCGAGGTCCGCATCGAGGGCGAGAGCGCCGATTATCGCGCGGCGCGTACGGCGTTGCTCGTCGAGGAAATCGAGCTGCGCCGTCATATCGAGCGCGTCGCCGCAATGCGCCGCGCGCTGCCGCCCGGCGCCGAGGTGAAGAACTATCGCTTTGTCGGCGAAGGCGGCCCGACCGATCTCGACGGCATGTTCGGCGACAAGCAGACGCTCGTTGTCTACACCTACATGTACGGCCCGCAGCGCGCGCGGCCGTGCCCGATGTGTACCTCGCTGCTGTCGTCATGGGACGGCGAGGCGCTGGATATCATGCAGAACGTGGCGCTTGCCGTCACGGCACGCTCGCCGATCGACCGGCTGGTGCTCTTCAAGAAAGAGCGCGGCTGGCGCGATCTTCCTCTGTACAGCGACCCGTCCGGCGAATTCAGCCGCGACTTCCACGCTGTCGATGAAAATGGCGGCGATAACGCCGGCCTCCATGTCTTCACACGCCGCGACGGCACGCTGCGCCATTTCTGGAGCGGCGAGATGGACGGCACCACGGCCGATCCGGGCCAGGACCCGCGCGGCGCGCCGGACCTGATGCCGCTCTGGACGGTGCTCGATTGCACACCGGAAGGCCGCAGGCCGGACTGGTATCCGAAGCTCGACTACGGGCGCTGAGCGCGCGTCCCGGAAGAAACGAACAAGGAGAAAATAGATGGCTCTCGCCAAACAAAAGCTCTCGACCTGTCTCTGGTTCGACAAGCAGGCCGAAGAGGCGGCGACGTTCTACTGCTCGGTGTTCAAGAACTCGAAGATCGGCCGTACCGCCTATTATCCGGACACGGGTCAGGACATTCACGGCAAGCCGGCGAACTCGGTATTGACCGTCGAGTTCGAACTCGAAGGCATGCCGTTCATGGCGCTCAATGCCGGGCCGACATTCAAGTTCAACGAAGCGATCTCGCTCCAGATTCCCTGCAAGACGCAGGAGGAGATTGACTATTATTGGGACGCACTCACCGCCGATGGCGGTCAGGAAAGCCAGTGCGGCTGGCTCAAGGACAAGTTCGGCCTGTCCTGGCAGGTGTTCCCCGATTTCATGGGCGACATTCTGGCCGGGCCGGATCGTGCTGCGGCAAAGCGCACTATGGACGCCCTCATGAAAATGAAGAAGTTCGATATCGCAGCGGTTCAAAAAGCGTTCAAAGGTCAATAAGGGAGAAACACAGTGACTTATGTAGACGGATTTATCGTTCCGGTGCCGAAGAAGAAGGTGGCGGCCTACAAGAAGATCGCCGCGCTCGCAGGCAAGATCTGGATGGAGCACGGCGCGCTGTCCTACGTCGAGGCCGTTGCCGACGACGTCAAGCCCGGCAAATGGACGTCGTTTCCGCAGAGCGTAAAGCTCAAGAAAGACGAAGTCGTCATTTTCTCGTACATCACCTACAAGTCGCGCAAATCGCGCGACGCCGTCATGAAGAAGGTGATGTCCGACAAGCGATTGAAGATGGACATGTCGGCGATGCCGTTCGACGGCAAGCGCATGATCTTCGGCGGCTTCAAGTCGATTGTGGAGAAGTAGCGCCGACGAAATGCGGAGCGCTGCTTTACGCCGTTCGTCCCCGCGCGAGCGGGGACTCAGAATCTGGCGTTGAAGCTGGAACTGGATTCCCGCTGGCGCGGGAATGAACGGAGTTGGCCGCTATCGCACCAGCATCCACAAAATTATCCCGAGCAGCGCAACGATGGCCCACAGCGCCGCAGCGCTCGCGCGGTTGCGGCGGGCTTCAGCCTTGCCGATGGCTTCGACCGTTTCCGGCGCCAGTACCAGGCCGTTGCGCGTGATGTCGTCGACCTGATCGAGCAGCGTCCCCGCGCGTAGCAGCAGCGATGGCACCTGCGCGGCGAAGCTGCCGAGCTTGCCGGCGCCGGCCACCGCGTCTTCCAGCTTGCCGATGGGACCGAGATTGCGCGTGATCCATTCGCGCACCACCGGGTCGGCGGTCTTCCACATATCGAGCTTCGGATCGAATGTCCGCGCCACGCCCTCGACCACCACCATGGTCTTCTGCAGCAGGATCAGTTCCGGCCGCGTGCGCATGTCGAAAATGCCGGTGACCTCGAACAGCAGCGTCAGCAGCTTCGCCATCGAAATGTCTTCGGCGGTGCGGTTATGGATCGGTTCGCCAATGGCGCGGATCGCCTGCGCGAAAGCTTCGACCGAATGATGCCGCGGCACATAGCCGGCATCGAAATGCACCTGCGCGACGCGCATGTAATCGCGGGTGATGAAGCCGAACAGGATCTCGGCGAGGAAGCGGCGTTCCTTTGGTCCGAGGCGGCCCATGATGCCGAAATCGACCGCAACCAGCCGGCCGTCGTCATCGACGAACAGATTGCCCGGATGCATGTCGGCATGGAAGAAGCCATCACGCAGCGCATGGCGCAGGAAACTCTGAATGACAATGCGGCCGAGCGCCGGCAGGTCGAAGCCCTTGGCCTCCAGCGTGGCGCGGTCGTTGAGCTTGGTGCCGCCGATCCATTCCATGGTCAGCACTTCGCGTGCCGTCCGGTTCCAGTCGATCGACGGCACGCGGAAGTCGGGATCGTCCTTGGTGTTCTCCGCCATCTCCGACAGCGCAGCCGCCTCGAGACGGAAATCCATTTCCAGCCGCACCGAGCGGTCGAGCGTGTTGACCACTTCGACGAAACGCAGGCGCTGCGCTTCGGGAGACAACGCTTCGGCGTTGCGCGCGGCGAAGTAGAAGGCGTCGAGATCGACGCGGAAACGCCGCTCGACGCCGGGGCGCAGGATTTTCACCGCGACCGCTTTGCGCTCGCCGTTGTCGTCGATCTCGGCGCGATGCACTTGCGCGATCGAGGCCGCCGCCACCGACGGACCGAAGCTGGCGTAAGCACTGGAGACGGGCCGCTCCAGCGCCGCGGCGACCACGGCCTCCGCTTCGGCCTGCGGAAACGCCGGCATCTTGTCCTGCAGCGATTCCAGATCGCGCGCGATCACGGTGCCGACGACATCCGGGCGCGTTGCCAGGAACTGGCCGAGTTTGACGTAAGTGGGGCCGAGGCGGCGCAGCGCGGCGGCAAGCCGGCTCTGGCCATTGCGCGAGGATCGCCGTTCGATCAGCCGCGCCAGCGCGATGCCGGTGCGCGCCGGCATCGGCAGCTGCCTTGTATCGACCAGGCCGAACACGCCTTCGCGCGCGAACACATAGCCCGCGCGTGTGAGGCGGAAGAGGTGGGGAATGCCCGAGATCACAACTTCCAGCCCGAATGCATCGCCACGACGCCGCCGGTCATCGGCGTGAACGACACGCGGCGGAAGCCGGCATCGGTGATCATCTGCGCGAAGACCTTGGGCTTGGGGAATTTGCGAATCGATTCGACGAGATACTGATAGGCCTCGCGGTCGCCGGTGACGCGCTCGCCGACGCGCGGAATGACCTTGAACGAGTACAGCTCATAGAGCTTGTCGAGGCCCGGCACGTCGACCGATGAGAATTCCAGGCACAGGAAGCGGCCGCCGAATTTCAGGACGCGATGCGCTTCGCGCAACGCCTTGTCGATGCGCGGCACATTGCGGATGCCGAAGGCGATGGTGACGCAGTCGAAGCTCTTGTCCGCATAGGGCAGCTCCTCGGCATTGCCCTGCTCGAACGTGACCTGGCCGTCGAGGCCGCGCTTTTCGGCGCGCTCGCGACCCACCGCCAGCATTTCGGCGTTGATGTCGCAAACCGTGACGCGGGTGCTGGAGCCGCCGGCCTCGGCCACGCGGAAGGCAACGTCGCCGGTGCCGCCGGCCAGATCGAGGAGGGCAAAATCGCGGTCGCCTTTCGGCGGATTGACCGCCGTGACCAGTGCGTCCTTCCACGGCCGGTGCAGGCCGCCGGACATCAGATCGTTCATCAGGTCGTAGCGTTTGGCTACCGAATGGAACACGTCGTCGACCAGCCCCTGTTTTTCGTTCAGGGGCACGTCGCGGTAACCGAAATGGGTCTCTTCAGCCTTGGTCATCAGCCAATAATCCTTTGCGGGCAGGACCATAGCGCGCCGGCGCGCGGCACGCTATCTATCACGCCCGGAGCGGTAAACCATGCCCGAATTGCCTGAAGTCGAGACGGTACGCCGCGGGCTCGCCCCCGCCATGGAAGGCGCGCGCATCGACAAGGTCGAGGTGCGGCACCGCGGCCTGCGCTGGCCGATCGCCAAGGATTTCGAGAAGCGCATCGAGGGCCAGACCGTCGAGGGCCTCGGCCGGCGCGCCAAATATCTTACCGCCGATCTGTCCTCAGGCGACGTGCTGGTCATGCATCTGGGGATGTCGGGCTCGTTCCGCGTTGGCCACGAGTCCCGGCCGGGCGTCTATTATCACGAGAAGTCCAAGAGCGCCGCGCACGACCATGTTGTGTTTCACCTGTCGAATGGCGAGATCGTGACCTTCAACGATCCGCGCCGCTTCGGCTCCATGAAGCTGGTGGCGCGGGCCAAGTTCGATCAGGAGCCGTTGCTGAAAGACATCGGCCCCGAGCCGCTCGGCAATGAATTCGATGCGGCCATGCTGGCCGCGGCCTGTCAGGCCAAGAAGACGTCGCTGAAAGCCGCGCTGCTCGATCAGCGCGTCGTCGCCGGGCTCGGCAATATCTATGTCTGCGAGGCGCTGTATCGTGCGCATTTGTCGCCGAAGCGAATGGCCTCAACGATTGCCGACCGTAACGGCAAGCCGAACGACCGCGCGGTGGCGCTGGTCGTCGCCATAAAGGCGGTATTGAATGACGCCATCAAGGCCGGCGGTTCGTCCCTGCGCGATCACCGCCGGGCCGACGGCTCGCTCGGCGATTTCCAGCACAATTTTCTGGTCTATGACCGCGAAGGGCAGAAGTGCCCGGATGGCAAGGGCACGGTCAAGCGCATCGTGCAGAACGGCCGCTCGACGTTCTATTGCCCGACGTGCCAGAAGTAACTTGAATAGAGCAATAAACCGCCGGGAGAGTGCAATGGCTTACGAGAATATCATCGTCGAGATCAAAGGCCGCGTCGGCGTCGTCACGCTGAACCGCCCCAACGCGCTCAATGCGCTCAACCGCGCGCTGATCGGCGAACTCAGCCAGGCCGTTGTCGAATTGCAGAATAACGACGCCGTCGGCTGTCTGCTCATCACCGGCAGCGACAAGGCTTTTGCCGCCGGCGCCGACATCAAGGAGATGGCCGACAAGTCGTTCATCGACGCCTATCTCGGCAACTTCGCCGCCGACTGGCACGCGCCGACCAAGACGCGCAAGCCGGTGGTCGCCGCGGTGGCCGGCTTCGCGCTCGGCGGCGGCTGCGAGCTGGCGATGATGTGCGATCTCATCATCGCTGCCGACACGGCCAAATTCGGCCAGCCCGAGATCAAGCTCGGCGTCATTCCCGGCATTGGCGGCACGCAGCGCCTCACGCGCGCGGTCGGCAAGGCCAAGGCGATGGATCTCGTCCTCACCGGCCGCATGATGGATGCGGCGGAGGCCGAACGTTCGAACCTCGTCGCCCGCGTCGTGCCGGCGGCGCAGTTGATGGACGAGGCGATGAAAGTTGCCGACACCATCGCCAACATGTCGCTGCCGTCGGTGCTGGCGGCCAAGGAAGCGGTCGATGCTGCGTTCGAATCGTCGCTGGCCGAAGGCGTGCGCTTCGAGCGCCGTATCTTCCACGCGCTGTTCGCCACCGAAGATCAGAAGGAAGGCATGAAAGCCTTCGTCGAGAAGCGCAAGCCGCAGTGGAAGAACAAGTAGATCCGCCTCATCCTGAGGAGCATCGCGTAAGCGATGCGTCTCGAAGGATGGGCGGCCCATGGTTCGAGACGCGCTGCTGCGCAGCGCTCCTCACCATGAGGGCCGGTCTAAGGTTTTGCGGGGACGAGCTGGTTAGTGTCCGTTCATTTGCGGACACAAATAATCCGCACCACGGCATCGCGCGGGTTGGAGGCGGAAGCCGAAGGCTGCGCCACCTTGTGGGCATCGAGGAAGCTGCGGATCTGGTCGGCACGGACGAGGCGCACCGGCGGCACCGCCGGCTGAATGCTGGCGAGCACGGCGTTGCGCATTTCGGTGAGGCCGATGAAGCGCCCACCCGCATCGATCGCCGCGGCGCCTGAAAAGCCGGCCATCGGCACGGAGTCGCGCAGCTCAAGCGCGTTGCCGCCGGCCAGCTTCGCCTTGATTTCGGTGAGCCTGGTGTGGCCGCCATTCTCCTTCGGATCGGGAATGCCGGCGATGGTCACATCGCCTTTGGCCGCAGCCCCCTGACGCGGCAGCGCCAGCGGCGTGACGTCGCGCGCGCCATAGATGCGCAGCAGCGCCAGCCCTTTGTCCTTGTCTTCGGCAATACGCTCGGCATCGCCGAAGCCGCCGGCGACCAGCACCCGACAGCCTTGCGTCAGCCTTGCATCGGTAACGATGTGGCCCTGCGCACTGACGACAAGGCCGTTGCCGTAATCGACCGACTTGGCCAGCGTGGCGAAAGGTGCGCTGCGCGCCGGGAACGGCGAGAACGCCGCCGCCATCGCCACCATCACCGGAGCGACGATGCCTTCCATGGCCTGGTCGTAAAGCATGGTGAAGCCGCGCACCTCGCCATTG
This sequence comes from Undibacter mobilis, assembly GCF_003367195.1. NCBI lineage: Bacteria > Pseudomonadati > Pseudomonadota > Alphaproteobacteria > Hyphomicrobiales > Nitrobacteraceae > Undibacter > Undibacter mobilis. Next base: position 1,262,542 of record NZ_QRGO01000001.1, read on the forward strand.
CGGATTTGCGCGCGCACCGAAAATTTCTTGAGGCCCTGCAGCCCGCTGATGAAGAAACTGTCGTCACGCAGGATGCTGTATTCGACCTTGCGCGTCGCGGGCTCCTGCTTCTCGCGTTCGAACAGCACCGATAGCTTGAGCGCGGGATCGGCGACGCGGAAAGTCTCGACCTGAACGTCGCCATAGCGCGACGACCAGTGCGTGCCGCGCGCCGCCTCCTTCGCCAGCGGTACCATCTTGGTCGGCAGTCCGATGCGAATGCCGGTTGCCGGATCGACCACGACATTCCAGCCGAACTCGTCCTGATAGGTCTTCGCCGCGCCGATGAGCTCGCTGCGTTCGCGATCGCTCAGCGTGCCGGTGACCTTGTAGTTCTTGCGCTTCTGGAAATTCTTGATGGCGACGGCGAGCGGATCGTCGCCGTTTTCGGCGGTGCCGGTGAAGTCGCCGGCCCAGAGCAGCGCCGCCTGAATCAGCAGGCGCTCATCGGCGGCGTTGCCATACAGCGTGTCGCCTTCCTTGACCTCATTCTTGAGGGCGTCCTTCAGCGTCGTGCCGTCTTTATCCGGCTCTTTGGGTGTCGCCTGGACGGATGCTTGCTTGACTGGCTCTTTCGCCGGCTCCGTGGCCTGCTCTTTCACTACATCCTTGGGTGAGGCCGGCGGGGACGCTGCGAGCGCCTTGAGCGCATCGGGCTTCGCCGGCGGCAGCACGACGGCCGGAGCGGGTTTGGTTTCAGTCGTCTTGGTTTCGGTTGGCTTGGTTTCGGCGGGTTTGGCCGGCTTGTCGGCAGCGACTTTCGGCTTGGCGGGCGCCGTCTCCGGACGGTGCGCAGGCGCTGCGTCTTCGATCGGGTAGGGCGCGGCGTCGGGCCCACCGGACTGCGCCAGCGCCACGCCGGCACTCAGGGCCAGCGCCGTTGCCGCAAAAAGAGGTCCGAAACGCATCGCCATTTACCCAACGCTAACCATTCGGGTCACCTTAGCCGAACAGCGAAGGGGTGCAACCTGAGCCGGTAAATTGCATTAACCGGCTCGTTTTGGCGCGTTTGAGTGTTAAATTGACGGCAAATGGCAAACCTTCCCCCGCTCAGTCGCGACGAACTCGAACGCTATGCCCGCCACATCGTGATGCGCGAGGTGGGCGGGCCCGGTCAGGCCCGGCTAAAAGCCGCCCGCGTGCTGGTGGTCGGCGCCGGCGGGCTCGGCGCGCCGCTGCTGCTGTATCTCGCCGCCGCCGGCGTCGGCACAATCGGCATTGTCGACGACGACGAGGTGGCGCTGTCCAATTTGCAGCGACAGGTCATTTTCACGACCGCCGATGTCGGTACGTCCAAGGCCGAGCGCGCGCGTGACGCCGTCGCCCGCCTCAATCCGCATGTGGCGATCGAAGTGCATAACGAACGTCTCAACGCCGGCAATGCGCTGCCGCTGATCGCCAGCTACGACATCGTCGCAGACGGTTCGGACAATTTCGAAACGCGCTATCTCGTCTCCGACACCTGTTTCGCCGCGAAGAAGCCGCTCGTCACCGCCGCGCTCGGTGTATTCGACGGTTCGCTCACCACCATCCGCGCGCACGAGCGGCGTGGCGACGGTATCCCCAATCCGACCTATCGCTGTCTGTTTCCGGAGCCGCCGCCGGCCGGCACAATTCCAACATGCTCGGAAGCCGGCATTCTCGGCGCGCTGCCCGGCATTCTCGGTTCGATGATGGCGCTCGAAGTCATCCGCGAAATCGTCGGCTTCGGCGAAGGCCTCGTCGGCCGGTTGCTGATGATCGACGCGCGCTCGATGCGTTTCGAAACGCTCGATTACGCCTGGGACAAGGACAATCCGCTCAGCGGTCATGATACGGCGGCAGCAAACTCGACCAGCGAATGGTGAATGGCATTAACCCGGCTGGCGGGTGCCGGCTGAGTCAATTTTATAGATAACATCCATTAACGCGTCCGTTGCCATCCGCTTAACGGCGGCCCAGCATTTTTCGGTCAAACTGAACTCAAATCCGGTCGAGCTTTTAGGTATCGGGAACCGGTGAGATAGAGTTCGGTGTCATGTCTCAACTGCAGTTCAGTCAGAGCCAGCCGCGCGATCGTGGTGTTGTCGATTGCGCCAAGTGCCATTCGCCGATTTACGTCGACAAGCCCGGCAGCGTCGCGATCGAATTTTCCGTGCCCTGTCCGAAATGCGGCCATCGCGGCATGTATTTCAAGCGCATGATGCGTGGGGAAAACGAACAGCCCGAGCGTCGCCGCACGCCGCGGGAGTGAAGATGCGGCCCGCGCGTCGCCCGCATGGAGCGAAGCGCAATGCGGGGCGGCCGCTCCCGGATTTCGCTGCGCTACATCCGGGCTACAAGCCGCGCTTCCTCACTTACAACATGCTCGGCAGGACGCGATCCGGCGGCCGGTGGCCGTCCATGAAGGTCTTGATGTTGATGATGACCTTCTCGCCCATGTCGACACGGCCTTCGACCGTGGCCGATCCCATGTGCGGCAACAGCACGACTTTGCCGGCCTTGGCCAGCTTCACCAGCTTCGGGTTGACCGCCGGCTCGTGCTCGAACACGTCGAGGCCTGCGCCGGCGATCTCGTCGGCTTCAAGCATCCGCGCCAGCGCGTTTTCGTCGATGACTTCGCCGCGCGCGGTGTTGACGATGTAGGATTCGGGCCGCAGCATCTTCAGGCGTCGCGCCGAGAGCAGATGAAACGTTGCCGGTGTGTGCGGGCAGTTCACCGAGACGATGTCCATGCGGGCCAGCATCTGGTCGAGGCTTTCCCAATAGGTCGCGTCGAGTTCTTCCTCGATCTTCGGCGCCACCTTGCGGCGGTTGTGATAATGGACCTGCAGGCCGAAGGCGCGGGCGCGGCGCGCCACCGCCTGGCCGATGCGGCCCATGCCGATGATACCGAGACGCTTGCCCCAGATGCGGTGGCCGAGCATCCAGGTCGGCGACCAGCCGTTCCAGTCCTTGTCCGACGTGAGCACCTGCGCGCCTTCGGCGAGGCGCCGCGGCACGGCGAGGATGAGCGCCATGGTCATGTCGGCCGTATCTTCGGTCAGCACGCCCGGCGTGTTGGTCACGGTGATGCCACGCTGAACCGCGGTCGCGACGTCGATATTGTCGACGCCGTTGCCGAAGTTCGCGATCAGCCGCAATTGCTCGCCGGCCTTGGACAGCAGTGCCGCATCGATCTTGTCGGTGACGGTCGGGACCAGCACGTCGGCGGTCTTCACGGCCTCGCCGAGTTCCCCTGCCGTCATCGGCTTGTCGTCGGCGTTAAGGCGGACGTCGAACAGCTCCCGCATCCTGAGCTCGATGGCTTCGGGCAGCTTGCGGGTGACGACGACGACGGGCTTCTTCTGTTTCACCATTGGCTTCGGAACTTCGATGGATTGGGTCGAAAAGCTCGGCGTTCAGGGCTCATTAACCGCACTGTCACAGACTGCCGCTCCGTGACCGCGAGGCTTCAAATTCCTTCCGTTTCCTATCAGATGGCCGAGACAACACAAAGTGTCCGAAGGCGCGTGGCCTTGAAGGTTGGCCGCGGCCTGGCGGGCGCCCTTCTGGCAGCCCTGTGCCTCGTTGGCGGTAATGCGGGGGCGGCGACCGACCTGCCGGCCGGCCCGGTCAGCGGCCTGCCGGTGCCGCGCTTCGTCAGCCTAAAGTCTGACAGGACCAATGTCCGCGCCGGCCCCAACAAGGACCAGGACGTGCGGTGGGTCTATACCCGTGCCGGTATGCCGGTCGAGGTCACGGCCGAATTCGAGAACTGGCGGCGTATCCGCGACTGGGAAGGCTCCGAAGGCTGGGTCTACCACTCGCTGCTGTCCGGCCGCCGCAGCGGCGTCATCGTGCCGTCGAAGAACGAGGAACTGGTGCCGCTTTATCAGGAGCCGGATGCCAAGTCGGGCGTCATGGCCCGCCTGCAGCCCGGCGTGCTGGCCCAGATCAAGTCCTGCGACGGCAACTGGTGCCAGATCGTCGGCAAGAGCTTCTCCGGCTACATCGTGCAGGAGCGCCTCTGGGGCGCCTATCCGCACGAGAAGATCGATTAGACCTCGACGTCGAAATGCTTGCGGAACGCCTGGCGGCCTTTCGTTGTCACGCTGACGGCGCGCGAGCCGTCGACGCGCCTGATCCAGCCGGACGTCAGGCAATGGGCGCACAGCGCCGCGCCCAGCGCGCCGCCGATATGCGGCCGTCTTTCGCTCCAGTCGAGACACGGCCGGCACAAGATGCGACTGCTCTTCAAGGGCTTGCTGCTGGACGGGCTACGCGTCTCGAGGGTGATGCCGAGTCGTTCGAACAAGGTCGCGCCGTCGGCCGTGACGATTCCGGCATCGGCGGTCAGTTCGATCTGACGGTTGGCGATCATCGAATCGGCAAGGGCGACGCCGAGATGTCCGGCGAGATGGTCGTAACAAGTGCGCGCGGCGCGCAGCGCCTGGTCGCGCGGCCCGGTGACCACGGGCTTGCGTCGCGCCGCGCCGGCCGCGACCTGCATGATGCTTTCCAGCATGCGCGCCACCGCCGGCGAAGCCAGCCGGTGATAGCGATGGCGGCCCTGCTTCTCGACGGCGATCAATCCGCCGGCGGCGAGTTTGGTCAGATGACCTGACGCGGTTTGCGGCGTGACATGCGCGACCTGCGCCAGTTCGCCGGCGGTCAGCGCGCGGCCGTCCATCAGCGCATGCAGCATGCCGGCGCGCGCCGGATCGCCCGCCAGACTGGCTATTTCCGTGAACGCGCCCTGGCTCGCCATTGGCTGTCTCCGTCGCGATGCGATGGCCGATACTCTAGCCGCTTTGCGCGCGCGATACTTCGGCCGCGGCCGTAACTTCGGGTTACGCGCGGCGCGCATGGTCGGCGCCATGACACGGCCATCGATCCTGACACGCCTGAAACTCTGGAACCGGCGCACCCGCACGCGCGGGCACTTGCGCGATTTACCGGACCATCTGTTGCGCGACATCGGCATTGACGATGCGGCGCGCGCTCGCGAATGCGCCCGGTGGTTCTGGCAGGGCGTTCCGACGGGAACGAGGCGCCAAAAGAAAACGGGCGCTGCTTGCGCGCGCCCGTCTGCAATCTCGCGATGAACGATCGCGCTTAGACCTTGCGCCGCAGCCGCACGACGACGTCGACGCGGGCGATCTCGTAGCCCGCCGGCGCGTCCGGCGTTTTGCCGACGATGACGTCGCTCGCCGGGATGTCGAGGAGCTCGTCCTCGCCTTCGACGAAGAAGTGATGATGCGCGGAAGCGTTGGTGTCGAAATAAGCCTTGGTGCCGTCCACCGGCACCTGACGCAGCAGGCCGACTTCGGTGAACTGGTGCAGCGTGTTGTAGACGGTGGCGAGCGACACCGGCACCTTGGCGCGGGTCGCTTCCTCGTACAGCGCTTCGGCAGTCAGGTGGCGGTCACCCTTGCCGAACAGGATCCAGCCGAGCGCCATGCGCTGGCGGGTCGGGCGCAGGCCGACGTCACGCAGCATCGATTTGACGTCGTGCCATGGGCAGCCCGTGAGCGAGGCGCGGTCGTGCGGCTCGGCGGTATCTGCCTTTGTGATGGGCAACATCATGGTCCGGGTTTCGGTCATCGTCTGCCAAGCTCTTCCACTGATTACGCTTCTGACAATCATTCGCAGGCGAGGGGGATGCTTGGCCGGAATATAATGATCCGAAGGCCTGGCGCCACGCTGCGGGAAACAGGAATACTCTCGTCTGGCGAGCGGTAAAACCCGTTGCACTTGCAACATACCGGAGGGGGTGGCGGGGCGCAACTCCGGAAGATACCGGAGAACGCCATTTTGCCGCGCCCATTAAGGGTTTAGGCGATAGTTTCGTCCTTAAGGCCGCCTTTGCCCCCTCAGGTCCGGTGTGTTACCCATTCGCCATTGAATTTGCGGTCCTCATCGCTGCGCCTCGACGGGAGGCCTCTGACGGCCGCCAGAGCGGGATTTTTGGACGATGACCGAGCGCCGTAGCAGTTTTGCCTATGAGGATTTGCTGGCCTGTGGCCGCGGCGAACTGTTTGGTCCCGGCAACGCCCAGCTGCCTCTGCCGCCAATGCTGATGTTCGACCGCATCACCGAAATCTCGGAAACCGGTGGCGAATTCGGCAAGGGCCTGGTGCGGGCGGAACTCGACGTGAAGCCGGACCTCTGGTTTTTCCTCTGTCATTTCAAAGGCGATCCCGTGATGCCGGGCTGCCTTGGCCTCGATGCGCTGTGGCAGATGGTCGGCTTCTTCCTCGGCTGGCTCGGCTCCCCGGGTCGCGGTCGCGCGCTGGGCACCGGCGAAATCAAGTTCAGCGACCAGGTTCTGCCAACCGTGAAAAAAGTCGTCTACGGCGTCGATTTCAAGCGCGTGATGCGCTCCAAGCTGGTGCTGGGCATTGCTGATGGCTGGTTGGCGGCCGACGGCAAGGTGATCTACAAGGCGAGCGATCTGAAGGTCGGACTGTTCCAGCAGGACGGTGCCTTGCAGCCGAGCGGCGCCTGAGCCGGTCCATTGCTGGGACTGCGGCGGCCGGGCACATCCGCTCTTGCGGTTTTGCCTCCAGCGGCCAATCTGTGTGCCAATCGCCGATATTTCGTGAAGGGAAATGACGATGCGACGTGTAGTCGTCACTGGGATGGGGATCGTCTCGTCCATTGGCAACAATACGCAGGAAGTTCTCGCCAGCCTGCGTGAAGCCAAATCCGGCATCACATTCGCCACCGAATTCGCCGAGCATGGTTTCAAGTGCCAGGTCTACGGCAAACCGACGCTCGATCCGTCGGGCATGGTCGATCGTCGCGCCATGCGCTTCCTGAGCCAGGCGTCGGCCTGGAACCACGTCGCCATGGATCAGGCGATCCGCGATAGCGGCGTCGAAGAAAAAGACATCGTCAATCCACGCACCGGCATCATCATGGGCGCGGGCGGACCGTCGACCGAAACGATCGTCGAGGCCGCCGACATCACGCGCAAGAACGGCTCGCCCAAGCGCATCGGCCCCTTCGCGGTGCCGAAGGCGATGTCGTCGAGCCCGTCGGCGACGCTCGCCACCTGGTTCAAGATCAAGGGCGTGAACTATTCGATCTCGTCGGCTTGCGCGACCTCCACGCATTGCATCGGCAATGCCGCCGAGATGATCCAGTGGGGCAAGCAGGACATGATGTTTGCCGGCGGCTCGGAGGATCTGAGCTGGACCATGTCGAACCTGTTCGACGCCATGGGCGCGATGTCCTCGAAGTACAACGAGACGCCGCAGACCGCCTCGCGCGCCTACGATGTGAGCCGCGACGGTTTCGTCATCGCCGGCGGCGCCGGCGTTCTGGTGCTCGAGGAGCTGGAGCACGCCCGCGCGCGAGGTGCGAAAATTTACGCCGAGCTCGCCGGTTATGGCGCGACCTCGGACGGCTACGACATGGTGGCGCCGTCGGGCGAAGGCGCGCAGCGCTGCATGCGGCTCGCGCTCGAGACCTGCAAGGTGCCGATCGACTACATCAACCCGCACGCCACCGCGACGCCGGTCGGCGACGCCAAGGAGATCGAAGGCATCCGCGCCGTGTTCGGCGACAAGTGTCCGCCGATCTCGGCGACCAAGTCGCTGTCGGGCCACTCGCTCGGCGCCGCCGGTGTGCAGGAGGCGATCTACACGTTGCTGATGATGCAGAACGGCTTCATGTGCGAGAGCGCCAATATCAAGGATCTTGATCCCGATTTCGCCGACATGCCGATCCTGCGCGAGCGCAAGGACAATGTCCAAATCGGCGCTGCGATGTCGAACTCGTTCGGCTTCGGCGGCACCAACGGCACCTTGGTGTTCAAGCACGTGGATGCGTAACAAACACTCCTTGTCATTCCGGGACGGCGCGAAGCGCCGGACCCGGAATCCAGAGGCAATCGCCTGTGTCTGGATTCCGGGTTCGCTCGCTTTGCTCGCACCCCGGAGTGACGTCAACGGTTAGAGGCTGAAGACGATGCCGGGTTTGATGGAAGGTAAGCGCGGGTTGATCATGGGGGTGGCGAACGACCACTCGATCGCCTGGGGTATTGCAAAAACGCTGCATCAGCACGGTGCGCAGATCGCCTACACCTATCAGGGCGACGCGCTCCTGAAGCGCATCAAGCCGCTCGCCGAGCAAACCAACTCCGACATTATCCTGCCCTGCGACGTCGAGGACATCGCCTCGGTCGACAAGGTGTGGGCGACGCTCAAGGAGAAGTGGGGCACCATCGACTTCTTTGTCCATGCCGTCGGCTTCTCGGACAAGAACGAACTGAAGGGCCGCTTCGCCGACAACACGCGCGAGAATTTCGTGCGCACCATGGTGATCTCGTGTTTCTCCTTCGCCGAGAGCGCCAAGCGTGCGGCGGAGTTGATGCCCAATGGCGGCTCGATGGTGACGCTGACCTATAACGGCGGCGATCGCGCCATGCCGAATTACAATGTCATGGGTCTCGCCAAGGCGGCGCTCGAGTCCTCGGTACGCTATCTCGCCGTTGACTTCGGTCATCAGAAAATCCGCGTCAACGCCATCTCGGCGGGTCCGATCCGCACGCTCGCCGGTGCCGGCATTGGCGATGCGCGTTACATGTTCGCCTTCCAGCAGAAATATTCGCCGCTCGGCCGCGGCGTGACGCTGGAAGATCTCGGCGGTTCGGGTCTGTATCTGTGCTCGGATTTGTCGACCGGTGTGACCGGCGAAATCCATTTCGTCGACAGCGGCTACAATGTCATCGCCATGCCGCAGCCGGCAGCGCTGCGCGAAGCCGGCGGTTCGGTCGAGAACGGCGGCTGACGCTCAGGCGGGCTTTCGCGTCCGCCGTCCCAGCGCCATCAGCACGATTTGCGTCGCGCCCATCGGCGCGAGGCTGCACGTCATGACTACGGTCCACATGGCCATTGTCGGCGGGGTGAGGCCGAGAATGCCGGCGGGCACGGGCGTATAGACCGGCACCAGCAGCAATCCGATGCACAGCGCCAGCGCGCCCCAGATCCACGGGTTGCGCAGGATGTCGTTCGACAAGAGCCGCGACGATGGATGGCGCATATCAAAGACATGCCAGAGCTGGGCGAAGGCGAGCGTCATGAAAGTCACGGTCACGACCGCCTCGTTGTCGAGGCCGAGCCAGAACCGGGCTGTGGCGAGCGCGGCGAATGTTGCGGCGGCGAGCCCGACGCTTTGCAGGCCGAGCGCCATCCAGTGCGCGCGCGATAACAGGGGCTGCTTCGGGTCGCGCGGCGGCCGCTTGAGAATGTCGCGGTCGCCTTCGCCGAGCGCCAGCGCAAATGCGGGAAACACGTCTGTGATCAGGTTCAGGTAAAGAATCTGCAGCGGCAGGATCGGCAGTGGCAAAGCGAACAGGACCGCAAGGCCGACCACCAGCACCTCGCTCAGATTGCACGACATCAGGTAAGCGACGAAACGGCGGATATTGCCGAAGATGATGCGGCCTTCACGGATGGCGCGGACGATACTCGGAAACGCGTCGTCGAGCAGGATCATGGCGGCGGCCTCGCGCGCCACATCGGTGCCGCGCAGGCCCATGGCGACGCCGATATCGGCCTGCCGCAAGGCCGGCGCGTCGTTGACGCCATCGCCGGTCATGGCGACGACCTCGCCGCGTTTCTGGAATGCGCGCACCAGACTCAGCTTTTCGCCCGGGCTGACCCGCGCGAAAATGCCGGCTTCGTAGAGCGCCGGGTCGCCGCTCTCGATCAGCCGCGCCACATGCCGGCCTTCGATCACATGTTGTGCGGCATCGCCCAAACCCACCGCGCGGCCGATGCTGCGGGCCGTCACGGCGTGGTCGCCGGTCACCATGACGACGCGGATGCCGGCCCGCCGGCAGTCTTCGATCGCGTCCGGCACATTGGCGCGCGCCGGGTCTTCCAATGCGATCAGCCCGGCAAAAGTGAGCGCCTGATAAGGCGCTTCATCGGCGCCGGTCGCCATCTTCATGGCGCAAGCGATGACGCGCAGGCCGTGGTGACCGAGATGATCGATGTGCTCGGTCCAGCCGCGGCGCGCGGCATCGGTGAGCGGCACGATGCGGCCTTCGTCATAGGCCGTGTCGCATGAGTTGAGCACGGCTTCCGGCGCGCCCTTGATGGCGAACAGATAGCCGTCGCCACTCTTGTGAACGGTGGCCATCTTCTTGGTCGCGGTGTCGAAGGCCTCTTTGCGAAGTTGCGGGGTCCGGTGCGTCAGGCGTTCACGGGAGAGGCCGCCCCGCAGGCCGGCGCGCAGCAGCGCCAATTCCATGGGATCGCCGCTGCCTTTGTCATTCTCGCCCTCAAGCACCGCGTCGTTGCACAGCACGGCGAGCCGCAGCAGCAGTGTCGCTTCCTCGTCGTCGGCGAGTTCTTTCTTCGGTTCATTGAGATCGATCTCGCCGTCCGGCACCCAGAGCCGGCGCACCGTCATGCGGTTTTCGGTCAGCGTGCCGGTCTTGTCGGTGAGAATGACGGTGGTTGCGCCCAATGTTTCGACCGCGGCGAGACGCTCGATCAGCGCATTATGTTGCGCCATACGCCACATGCCGCGCGCCAGTGCCAGGGTTGCGATAATCGGCAGGCCTTCGGGAATGGCGGCGACCGCCAGCGCAATCGACATCTCGATGATGAGGAACGGCTCCTTGCCGTTCCATAGCCCGATGCCGATCAGAACGGCGGCCAGCGCCAGCGTGCCCCAGACCAGTTGCAACGTCAGTCGCGCCAGCTTGCGCTCCAGCGGCGAGGCGCCGGGTTCGGATTCCTCGACCAGCCGCGACACTCGGCCGAGTTCGGTGGCGAGCCCGGTCGCCGTCACCACCGCGACGCCGCTGCCGCGCGTCACGGCGGTGCCCTTGAACAGCATCGAATGCCGCTCCGGCACACGCGCGTCGGCGGCAACGGCCTTGATCGATTTCTCGACGGCCACCGACTCGCCGGTCACGGTCGATTCATCCGCGGCCAGGCTGGAGGTGTCGACCAGCCGCATGTCGGCGGCCACGGCGTCGCCGGCCTCGATCAGCACGATGTCGCCGGGCACCAGATCCTCGGCGGCGATGGTGCGGACATGACCATCGCGCCGGACGCGCGCCGCATGGCTGCCCAGTTTGCGCAGCGCTTCGATCGAGCGCGCGGCTTTCAGTTCGGTGACGAAGCCGATCAGCGCATTGACGGCGAGCACGGCGAAAATGGCCAGGCCCTCCTCGATTTCCTGGAACCAGAAAGCGAGAAGCGCCGCGCCGCCGAGCAGATAGACCACGGGGCTGGTGAACTGGTGCAGCAGCAACAGGAGTGCGCTGGCCTCGCGCGTCGCCTCGATGGTGTTGGCGCCGGCCATGGCACGCCGCCGCGTTACCTCGTCTTCGCCTAGGCCGTGCTCGACGACCGCGCCCAGGCCGGCGAGCACGTCGCGGGCCGTCCGCGCGTGCGGGTTGTCGATGGCAAGCGGTCGCAGCGATGCGGCCATGAGGCTCGTCCTTTCCGCAGCAACCGGCAGGCGGGAAGAAGCATAGTGGCGAGCCAGCCGTACTCCTCCCTTGATGTCCGTCAACCGGATACCGCGCGGATTGTCGCAGCAATTCGTATCGCAAGTCGCTCTTGACATCATTCCTATATAGGACTATATACACCATCGTCCTGTTCCGGCCGGGGGCGCTGTCATGAGGCGTCGTTGCAGTGGGAAGAGGACGCGGTGCCCGCGGGCCTGGGACAACGCATCCCAGGCGCTCGGGCGGCGCCGGGGTTCCGCCCGGGGGCACTAGGACCCCCCGCGAGGAGCTCGCTGACGGTGTGTGCTACCCGCCCACAAAGGCGGATCAGCCGCCGAAAGCGCGGCCCGATGCGCCGTAACGACACCGCGATGGAGCGCCGCGGGGCGCAGCGTCCTTGCGATCAAGGGCGCGACGCACCGCAAGGTGCGAAATCAAATGGGCGCCTCGCGGCGCTCCATCCCCTCGGCATGTCCGAGGGAGAGAAAGAGGAAGGCGGCCCACCCCGGGCCTCAAACAACAGGGGCGATAAATCACGCGTCATTCCGGGCGCGCGTCCCGCACACGCGACCTCACTCAAGGCCGCAAGATGACCTTGCCCATCACCTTGCGCTCGGCGATTGCCTTGAGCGCCACGGCAGCCTCGCTCAGCGGGTAGACCGCATGCACATGCGACGACAATCGGCCTTCTGCGGCCCATGTGAGCAACTGCGCGGTGTTGGCGCGATGGCCGTCGGGATCGCGCTCGGTCCACGCGCCCCAGAACACGCCGAGCACATTGGCGCTTTTCAACAGGTACAGATTGAGCGGCACTTTGGGAATCTCGCCGGAGGCAAAGCCGATGACGAGAAAACGGCCCTCCCACGCGATCGCGCGCAACGCCGCTTCGGCATAAGCGCCGCCGACGGGATCGTAAATCACGTCAACGCCTTTGCCACCCGTTATGCGGCGCAGTCCTTCTTTCAGATCTTCCGCCGCGTAGTCGATGCCTTCGTCAGCGCCGTGCTGGCGCGCGAAGGCGAGCTTGTCGGGCGACGAGGCGCAGGCAATCACCCGCGCGCCCATCAGCTTGCCGATCTCGATCGCGGCAAGGCCAACGCCGCCCGAAGCGCCGAGCACGGCCAGCGTTTCGCCGGGCTCGATATGCGCGCGGTTCTTCAAGGCATAGAGCGTCGTGCCATAGGTGACGCACAGGCCGGCGGCGCGGTCGAAATCGAGCTCATCGGGGATCGGCGTCAGCAGTTTGGCGGGTACGGCGATTTTTTCGCGCGCCGCACCGTAGCCGGTGAACCCCAGGACGCGGTCGCCCGGCTTGAAGTCGGTGACGTCTGCGCCAACGCTTTCGACCGTGCCGGCGAACTCCGCCGATGGCGAGAACGGGAAGGCCGGCTTCGTCTGGTACTTGCCCTGGATGATCAGCGTATCGAAGAAATTCAGCGCCGCCGCTTCGATGCGGACCACGGCTTCGCCGGGCTGCGGTGCCGGATCGGGCAGGTCGGCGAGCTGAAGTTCGTCGGGAGTTCCATAGTGGGTGCAGAGCAGAGCTTTCATGGATATCCGCATGGCCAGGAGAGATCGGGCCTATGTAGCACAGGCCGCGCCGATGCCACGCCGGCAGGTAACCGAGGAGGCATGGCCCCATTAACCTTTGGCCGGTAAGGTGGCCAAAGAAGGCGATTTGGTGCCTTCACTATGCCGATATTGGCCCGTAGGCGGTCGGTATCTCCCCAAACCCAAAGGCGGCGTGCCTCGCGTCGTTCATTCAAACGGTAGGGCCCGAAGAGAATGAAACACCCCAGCCCCGCGATTGTTCTGACCACCGCTACCGCGGTGCTTGTGGCAATCTCCCTCAACCCCGCATTCGCTCAGAAGAAGGACCCGACGGAACAGGCCGTGCTGCTTGGCCAGTTCGGTGACTGGGGCGCCTATACGGCGACCCCCGGCGGCAAGAAGGTTTGCTTCGTCCTGTCGAAGCCCTCCTCGGCCACCACCGAACCTGCCGGCCGCAACCGCGACGCCTCCTATGCCTTCGTTTCGACCCGCCCGGCCGAGAATGTGAAGAACGAAGTGTCGCTCATCGTCGGCTATCCGCAGAAGCCCAATCACGATGCCAGCGCCACGGTCGATGCCAAATCCTATGTGCTGTACACGCAGAACGACGGCGCCTGGGTCAAGAATGCCGGCGAAGAAGCGCAAATGGTCGATGCCATGCGCAAGGGTTCGAGCCTGGTGGTGAAGAGCGAATCCGGGCGCGGCACCAAGACCACCGACACCTATTCGCTGCGCGGCGTCGCCGAAGCGCTCGACAAGGTCGCGGCGGAGTGTAAATAAGCGCCGCGCTCCCTATATAGGCGGCTGATCCCTGACCCTCTTCCCCAAGAAGAGGGTCAAGTTTTTGCCGGTTCCATATGTTAGATTGATGCCATGACACTCGCCGCCGAACAGCAGAAGGCCCCCGCCGGCTTCGTCGAAAAGGCGCCGCTCGAGGCCTACGTCGCGCCGGAAAAGCCGTCGCTGGTCGGCCTGTCGCGCGCGCAGCTCGCCGACGTATTCGGCGAGCTCGGCGTGCCTCCGGCGCAGCGCAAGATGCGCGCTCAGCAGTTCTGGCACTGGACCTATTTCCGCGGCGTCACCTCCTTCGACGACATGACCTCGATGTCGAAGGAGCTGCGGGCGCAACTCGCGGAGCGCTACACGGTCGATCGCCCCGAGGTGATCGCCGAGCAGGTCTCGGTCGATGGCACGCGCAAATGGCTGTTGCGGCTGCCGGGCGACAAGGATTCCAAGTTGCCGCACGATGTCGAGTGCGTCTACATACCCGACACCGAGCGCGGCACGCTCTGCGTTTCGAGCCAGGTCGGCTGCACGCTGACCTGCGCCTTCTGCCACACCGGCACCCAGCGGCTGGTGCGCAATCTCACCGCTGGCGAAATCGCCGGCCAGGTGCTCGCCGCCCGCGATCGTCTCGGCGATTGGCCGGGCGGCACCCGCCCCACCGATGGCGTCATTCCTTCGGGCGAGCGCTGCGTCACAAACATCGTCATGATGGGCATGGGCGAGCCGCTCTATAATTTCGATGCCGTGCGCGACGCGCTGCTCATCATGTCGGACGGCGACGGCATCGGCATTTCCAAGCGCCGCATTACGCTATCGACCTCCGGCGTGGTGCCGAACATCGTCAAGACCGGCGCCGAGATTGGTTGCATGCTTGCGATCTCGCTGCATGCCGTGCGCGACGATTTGCGCAACGAACTCGTGCCGCTCAATCGCAAGTATCCGATCGCCGAATTGATGGAAGCGTGCCGCAATTATCCCGGCGCCTCGAACGCCAAGCGCATCACGTTCGAATACGTGATGCTCAAGGGCGTCAACGATTCGATCGCTGACGCCAAGGCGCTGATCAAGCTGCTCAAGGGCATTCCGGCCAAGATCAATCTCATCCCGTTCAATCCCTGGCCCGGCACGAAATACGAGTGCTCGGATTGGGAGCAGATCGAGAAGTTCTCGCAGGTCGTGTTCGACGCCGGTTACGCGTCGCCGGTGCGTACGCCGCGCGGCCGCGACATTCTCGCCGCCTGCGGCCAGCTCAAGAGTGCGACCGAAAAGCTCTCCGCCCGCGAACGCATGGCCCTGCGCGCCATGGCCATGACGGATGAGTGATTCCTTCCCCGGGCGGGTGCATTACTTCGTGCCGCGCCCGGGACAAGTAAGAGTGTCCATGTCCCTCATCGGCCGCATCTTCATCATCTTCTTCGCCGTGCTTCTCGCCAGCATGGCTGCGGGTATTGCGATCGCCTTCGGCATTCTCGGCACGCAGTGGCATAGCGTGTCTGGCGATCCGGTCGAGCGCGTGTTCTTCTGGGGTACGGCCTTCATTGGTGCGACCGGCACCGGCGCGGTGAGCTTCCTACCAATGCTGATCCTGATCGCACTCGCCGAGACATTCAACATCCGCTCGCTCGCACTCAACATGCTCGGCGGCGCGGCGATGCTGCTGCTCGGATATTACGGCGCCGGCTTTGCGCCGCCGTCCTACGAGGAATCGATCGACCGTCCGCCGCCGGTCGTGTCGCACGATCTGGAAATCGCCGCCGCGGCCGGCGCGGTGTTCGGCTTGGTTTACTGGCTGCTGGCCGGACGCAATGCGGGCCGCTGGCGCGAGCGCCTCTAACGCGCGCGCGCCCAATCGAGCGCGTCGTCCAGGCGGTCATTGCCCCAGAACAGTTCGCCGTCCGCGGTGACGAAACTGGGCGCGCCGAAAATGCCGTGGGCGATGGCTTCGTCCGTTTGCTGCCGCAGTCGAAGTTTATTGTCATCCGCCTGCGCGCGGCCCATGACGTCGTCTGCATCACGGCCGAGCGCGCGGATGACTGAGGCGACGGTCTCTTGATCGCCGATGTTCTTTTTGTCGCCGAACTGCGCGCGATAGATTGCGTTGGTGAACGTCTCGCCCCAGCCTTCGTCGAAAGCGATGAGCGCAACGCGCGCCGGCAGGATGGTGTTCTGCGGAAATTGTGGCGGCTCGGCGAAGGGCAGGTCGAGCGCCCCGCAGATGCGCTCGAGGTCGCGCCACATGTAGCGGCCTTTGACCGGATAAAGGTTGAAGGGTGAGGTGGTCCAGCCGTTCTGCTTGAACACCGGGCCGAGCAGGAAAGGTCGCCAGCGCAGGGCCACGCCGCGCGCTTGCGCCAGGCGGCCGATCCGCGCTGCGGCGGGATAGGAATAGGTCGAGGCGAATTCGAACCAGAAATCGACCAATGGCTGCTGCGTCATGATGGCTCATTGTAGCCCGGCCGCTGGCGACTTTCCATTTCCGATGGCCTCGGCTAGACGGGCCGCGGACTTTCTGGTTTGCGCATGGTCCGGTCCGAAAACCGGTCCCCGCTTTTTCGGGATCATGCGCGAGAGGACTTCATGGGCCGCACCGGACTATATATCGCGCTTGGGATCGGTGTCGTGACGGGGCTGGTGTTTGGCCTGTTCCCCGAGCTCGATATCGCCATCTCCCGCGTGTTCTACGAGCATGTGATCGGTGGCAATCATTTCGGCTGGCGCATCTATCCGCCGCTGATGACGGCGCGCGATGCCGGGCTTTGGGTTGGCACCGTCATTATTTTCGGCGTGCTGGCCGCGCTGGCATTCAAGCTGGTGTTTCCGCAACGCCGCTCGCTCATATCCGGCCGCTCCGTTTTGTTCCTGTGCGCGACCATGGCGCTCGGCCCTGGCCTTCTCGTCAATGTCATCCTCAAGGACAACTGGCATCGCTCGCGGCCGATCGACGTTCCGCAGCTTGGCGGCACCGAGATTTTCACGCCGTGGTGGGACCCGCGCGGCGGCTGCGACAGCAATTGCGCCTTCGTGTCGGGCGATGTGTCCGGCGCGGTGTGGACCATTGCGCCGGCTGTGCTGGTGCCGCCGCCTTATCGCATCATTGCGGTCGGCGCGGCGCTGGCGCTCGGCACCGGCATGGCGGTTGTGCGCGTCATGGCCGGCGGTCACTTCACCAGCGATGTGCTCTTCGCCGCGGTCTTCACGTTTCTGGTCATCTGGCTTGTCTATGCGTTGATCTTTCGCTGGCCGTCGACGCGGCTCAGCGAAGACGAGTCCGAACGACGCCTTGAACGCTTCTCTGCGCGCTGCCGGCGCATGACCGGTTGGCTCAGTCATCGGGTCGCCACGGAGATCGCGGGACCACCGGGTGAGGCCGGCGACGATCCCAAGATCAAGCGCCGATCCGGCTGGTGGTAGGTTGCGCCGCGCGCACTGGTATTGCGTCCCGATTGGACTACAGTGCCAGTAGCGGCAAGACGGGCCGCTGATCGTCGGAGGCGCTGATGGCTGACGAGCAGGAGACCCTGCATCGCGTTCTGCAAATGAAGATCAGGGCGCTCGGCGATCCAGCGCAGGTGCTGTCGCTGGTGAAGAGCACCGCCCCGTTCTACCGGGCGCTCGGCGGCACCCAGGTCCGCTTCCTGCAGAATGTCGATGACCCGGCGCAGTTCGTGATCGAGGTCGAGTACGAAGCCAACGCCGCAATCGAACTTAACCGGCAGAAGATTTCGAGCGACCCGATGCTGCGCAGCTTCCTGCAGGGCTGGAGAACGTTGCTGGCCGGCTCGGCCGAAATGGACGTCTTTCAGGACGTCACCGACTAAAAAAATATGTTGTATATCAAAGCGTTATAGAGGCTTTGCGGGACCTGTCGCGCAGCCCTGTGGCGCACGCTGATCGCTTGCGCCGTGCCACAAGCGCCCTATAGTCCGCGCCAATCTTTCTCCCAGAACAGCAGGCAACGCGTATGGCGACGGACGGCAAGAAGCGGGACATCAAGAAGGTCGTTCTGGCCTATTCCGGCGGTCTCGACACCTCGATCATCCTCAAGTGGCTGCAGACCACCTACGGCGCCGAGGTCGTGACCTTCACCGCCGATCTCGGCCAAGGCGAGGAGCTTGGTCCCGCCCGCGAGAAGGCGCTACGCGCCGGTATCAAGCCCGAGAACATCTTCATCGACGATCTGCGCGAGGAATTCGTCCGCGACTTCGTCTATCCGATGTTCCGCGCCAACACCGTCTATGAAGGGCAATATCTGCTCGGCACGTCGATCGCACGGCCGCTGATCGCCAAGCGCCAGATCGAGATCGCGCACCAGGTCGGCGCCGACGCCGTCTGCCATGGTGCGACCGGCAAGGGCAACGACCAGGTCCGTTTCGAACTCGGCTATTACGCGCTCGATCCCTCGATCAAGATCATCGCGCCGTGGCGGGAATGGACCTTCAAGGGCCGCGACGAACTCCTGAATTTCGCCCGCGACAACCAGATCACCATCACCAAGGACAAGGAAGGCGAGGCGCCGTTCTCGGTCGATGCCAACCTTCTGCACTCGTCGTCCGAAGGCAAGGTGCTGGAAGATCCGGCCAAGGAAGCGCCGCCGATCGTCTATCAGCGCACCATTTCGCCGATGGAAGCCCCCGACAAGCCAACCGAAATCTCGATCGGCTTCAAGCGCGGCGATGCCGTGAGCCTTAACGGCAAGGCGATGTCGCCGGCCACCTTGCTCGCCGAGCTCAACAAATACGGCCATGACAATGGCATCGGCCGGCTCGATCTGGTCGAGAACCGTTTCGTCGGCATGAAGTCGCGCGGCGTTTATGAGACGCCCGGCGGCACCATTCTGTTGCAGGCGCATCGCGCCATTGAATCGATCACGCTCGATCGCGGTGCCGCGCATCTCAAGGATGAGTTGATGCCGCGTTATGCCGAACTGATCTACAACGGCTTCTGGTTCTCGCCGGAGCGCGAGATGCTGCAGGCCCTGATCGACAAGTCGCAGGAGATGGTCGAAGGCACCGTGCGGCTCAAGCTCTACAAGGGCAATGTCATCGTGACCGGGCGCGAGAGCCCGGCCTCGCTGTATTCCTCGACGCTCGTCACTTTCGAGGACGACAAGGGCGCCTACGACCAGAAGGACGCTGAAGGCTTCATCAAGCTCAATGCGCTGCGGCTGCGTACGCTCGGCCAGCGCAAGCGCACGCTCAAGGACTGACGATGAAAGGCGCGGTTTCTAAACTCGCATCGATCGGGCTGATTGCGGCGGCGCTCGCTGCCTGTTCGGGCGATGGTAAGAAGAATGCCGAGCCCGATCCGAACATCTTTCCCAAGGACTACAAGACCGAGGTCCTCTACACGCTGCAGCGCGACCTCGACGATCCCACCAATATTCGCGATGCTTTCATCACCGAGCCGTTCCTCACGCAAGGCAGCCGCGAACAACGCTACGCCGTTTGCGTACGCAGCAACTCGCGTAATATGAATCGCGAATATACCGGTATCAAGGACCGCATCGGCTATTTCTACGGCGGTCACCTCAACCAGTTGATCGAGGCGACGCCGGAGCAATGCGGCAAGGCGGCCTACAAGCCGTGGCCGGAATTGCAGACCATCTGCTTAAGCGACAAGGCCTGCAAGTAAGCGCCTTCAGTGCCGCGCGGCGGCTTCGACGGCCGGCGCCGGATCGGCGTCGGCGGACTTGAGTTCGGGCTCGAGCGGCCGGCCGCGGCGCTTCTTGTCCTCGATCTCGGCCGTGGTCTTCTGAATTTGCACGAAACGCACGGCCATGATCGGGTGCGTCCTGCCGCTGAGGATGCTTTGCGGTTGGACGAAGGCCATGCGCCGCCAGATTTCCTCGGTGCCTTTGGTGTCGTAGCCGGCGCGCGCCGCATAGTAGGCGCCAACATAATCGGCCTCGCGCTCGAAGCCGACGCTGTAGGCCATTGCTCCCAGCCCGCCAAATTGTTTGCGAAAGGCGCCACCTGTCGAGACGCCGCCGGCGAGAATGCCGACGTCGATCGCCGCGCCGGCCGCCGCGCCGACAATTGTGTTCCAGCGCTGCTTATCGAGATGGCCGAGTGTGGAGTGCGCCAATTCATGACCGATGACCAGGGCCAGTTCGGCGTCGGATTGGGTCAGTGCCAGAATGCCGGAGGTGATGAGGATCTTGAGATCGGATGCCGATGCATTGACCGTTTCATCAATGTGGTACTCGACCGGAATCGAGCAGCCCATGACGGGCGTCACCGTGACGGTGCGATCGACGCCGTCGCGGCGGACATCGAGTCGAACCGGGTCGGTGCCGTTCTCGGCGATCTTGCGCCACATCCAGTTGGCGGTTCCCCATAGCGGAATGAGGTCGCCGTTCAGCGCGGTGAGTTCATCGCCGGCAACAAGTCCGGCCTGCGCCGCAGGCGAACCCTCGACCACGGAAATCGCGGTCGGCCGGCTCCAGCCGATGCTCAGCGCTTCGCTGGCGTAGGACTGATACCGGCGCGGCAGGCTGCGCGGTGTCGCGGCGGTCAGCCCGATCTGCGCGGCGATACGATCCTTGCAGGCGGCGACATTGGCGGTGCGGATGCGGAAAGCGACCGCGTCCATACGATGCCGCTCGCTGTAATACCTGCGCAGTTGTGCGATCTGCTGCGCGCGCTGCTCGGCCGCAACGACGTCCTTGGCCATGTCCGGCAATTGCGCGACCGGTGCGGCGCAGGACGTCAGAAAACCAGACGCCCACACCGTCATCACCGCCACGCTGACCGGACGAGCCTGACGCAAAACGCTACCCCTGACTTTGTGGCCAAGGGTAGCGTCGCCCATTTTCTTGAATCAAGTATAAGTTGTAATAAGGTTGTATTTGGTTGTGGCGCTACGCCGAAGTCATTGAAACCTTGCGATTATCGCCAAGGTCCGGACGGGTGCCTGTGGCTGCCGCCACCATCATTTTGACCATGCTGACAATAGTGCCCGGTCCATCCCAGTATTCTGCTTCGGTCGGAGTAACTTTGAGAACGCGGATGTCGGGGTTATCTGCCGAATCCCACCAAGCCTTCGCGGTCGGCTCCCACAATTCCTTAATCAGCGCACGGTCGTTCGAAACTGTCGCCGTGCCCGACACCGATGCGTATTTCTGACTTCCGGTATCGGCGAAGGCGAGCGCGAGCTTAGGATAGCGTTCGATCTCGTCGTCCTTGTGATGTCGCACATCGGTCAGGAAGTAGACCATATTTTCAGCCCGACGCGATCTCGCATCCATCGGCCGGCTATGCAGGTTATTGCCGTCCCAGGTTGTGAGCATGCAGATGGAGATTTTCTCCATCATATCCCACACGCGTTCCAATTCGTTTTCCGCCATGAATAGTTCTCCTTTGCAGGATCAACGGGGAAGCGCCGCGTCCGTTCCGAGAACAACAAAAAGGGCGCCGTCTCGGCGCCCTTTTGTAGATGTGGCTGCAACCAGGGTCAGACCTGCCGATCGACCAGCGCCTTCTTGAGCTGCGCGATCTGCTTGGCCGGATTCAGGCCTTTCGGGCAGGCTTTCGAGCAGTTCAGGATGGTGTGGCAGCGATAAAGGCGGAACGGGTCCTCGAGATTGTCGAGACGTTCGCCGGTCGCCTCGTCGCGCGAATCCTGCACCCAGCGGTTGGCCTGCAGCAGCGCGGCAGGACCGAGATAGCGATCCGAATTCCACCAGTAGCTCGGGCACGAGGTCGAGCAGCAGGCGCACAGAATGCACTCATACATGCCGTCGAGCTTGTTGCGCTCTTCGTGGCTCTGCTTCCATTCCTTCTCCGGCGCCGGCGTTACGGTGTGCAGCCAGGGCTCGATCGAAGCGTACTGGGCGTAGAAGTTCTTGAGGTCCGGCACCAGGTCCTTGACCACCGGCTGATGCGGCAGCGGATAAATCTTGATCGGCGCCTTGGCGTCGTCCATCGCCTTGGTGCAGGCCAAGGTGTTGGTACCGTCAATGTTCATCGCGCAGGAACCGCAGACGCCTTCGCGGCACGAGCGGCGAAAGGTCAGCGTCGGGTCGATGTTGTTCTTGATCCAGATGAGGGCGTCGAGAACCATCGGGCCGCAATTATCGCGATCAACGTAATAGGTGTCGACGTGCGGATTGGCGCCGTCATCCGGGTTCCAGCGATAGATCTTGAACTCGGTCAGGTGCGTGGCGTGCGCGGTGCGCGGCCAGGACTTGCCTTCTTCGACCTTGGAGTTCTTCGGCAGTGTGATTTCGACCATGTCAGTAAACTCGCGCCTTTGGTTCGATGTACGCGATTTCGTTCGTCAGCGTGTAAGTGTGCACCGGGCGGTAGTCGATAGAGACACTGCCCTTCGCGTCGATCCACGCGAGCGTGTGCTTCATCCAGTTCTGGTCGTCGCGATCCGGGAAATCCTCGCGCGCATGGGCGCCGCGGCTTTCGGTGCGGTTCTTGGCCGAGTCCATGGTGACGCAGGCCTGCGAGATCAGGTTGTCGAGTTCTAGCGTCTCGACGAGGTCCGAGTTCCAGACCAGCGAGCGGTCCGTTACGCCGATGTCGGTCATGCCGCCATAGACTTGGTGGATCAGGTTATGACCTTCTTCGAGCACTTCGCCGGTGCGGAACACGGCGCAGTTGGTCTGCATGACCTTCTGCATCTTGAGGCGAAGCTCCGCAGTCGGCGTGCCGCCCGAGGCGTATCGGAAGTGATCGAGGCGGGCGAGCGCCTTGTCGGCCGAATCCTTCGGCAGGTCCGGCTGCTTCTCGCCCGGCGTCAGCGTTTCGGCGCAGCGCTGTGCGGCGGCGCGGCCGAACACGACGAGGTCGATCAGCGAGTTGGAACCGAGGCGGTTGGCGCCATGCACCGACACGCAGGCGGCTTCGCCGATCGCCATCAGGCCGGGAATAACGAAGTCGTTGTTGCCGTCCTTCTTGGTCAGCGCCTCGCCGTGATAGTTCGTGGCAATGCCGCCCATGTTGTAGTGAACGGTCGGCAGAACCGGGATCGGCTCACGGGTTACATCGACACCGGCGAAGATGCGCGCAGTCTCGGAGATGCCGGGCAGGCGCTCGGCGAGCACGGCCGGATCGAGATGGTCGAGGTGAAGGTAGATGTGGTCCTTCTCCTTGCCGACGCCGCGGCCTTCGCGGATTTCGATGGTCATGGCGCGCGAGACGACGTCGCGCGAAGCCAGATCCTTCGCCGACGGCGCATAGCGCTCCATGAAGCGCTCGCCTTCGGAGTTGACGAGATAACCGCCTTCGCCGCGCGAACCTTCGGTGATGAGGCAGCCCGCTGGATAGATGCCGGTCGGATGGAACTGCACGAACTCCATGTCCTGCAGCGGCAAGCCGGCGCGCAGCACCATGGCATTGCCGTCACCGGTGCAGATATGCGCAGAGGTGCAGGAGAAGTAGGCGCGGCCATAGCCGCCTGTCGCCAGAATGGTCTGGTTGGCGATGAATCGGTGCAGCGTGCCGTCGTCCATGTTCAGGGCAATGACGCCGCGGCAGCGGCCTTCGTCGTCCATGATCAGGTCGAGGGCGAAATACTCGATGTAGAACTCGGCCGCGTGCTTGAGCGACTGGCCGTACATCGTGTGCAGCATGGCATGGCCGGTGCGGTCGGCGGCGGCGCAGGTGCGTTGCGCGGTGCCCTTGCCGAAATGCGTGGTCATGCCGCCAAACGGGCGCTGATAGATCTTGCCATCTTCCTCGCGGCGCGAGAACGGCATGCCCCAGTGCTCGAGTTCGTAGACCGCGGCGGGCGCGTTCTTGCACATGTATTCGATGGTGTCCTGGTCGCCGAGCCAGTCGGCGCCCTTCACCGTGTCGTACATGTGCCAGCGCCAGTCGTCTTCGCTCATGTTGCCGAGCGAGGCGGCGATACCGCCCTGCGCCGCGACGGTGTGTGAGCGCGTCGGGAACACCTTGGAGATACAGGCGGTGCGCAGGCCGGCTTCCGAGCAGCCGACGACGGCGCGCAGACCGGCGCCGCCGGCGCCGACGACGACCACGTCGTAGCGATGATCTTCGATCGGATAGGCGCGGCCATTGATGGCGGGACCGCCGTTCATCTTACCGTTGCTGTCGGCCATCATCAGACTCCGAAGGACAATTTGAGGATGGCGAACGCCGAGGCGAGGCCGATGGCCACGCAGAAGAAGGTATTCAGCATCAAACTCAAGAATTTGTATTTATCGTCGTGGACGTAATCGAGGATGATCTCCTGCATCCCGATCCACATGTGATAGACGCCGGTCAGGATGAACAGCAGCATCACAATGGCGACGACCGGCGAGCCAAGGATCTGCACTGCGGCGGCGTGACTGCGGCCGAGCAGCGAAATCACAATGACGATCAGCGCGATCGACAGGAAGATGCCGGCAAAGCCGGTCAGGCGTTGATGCCAGAAATCGGCAGTGCCGGAGCGGGCGGGGCCGAGGCCGCGCACGCGGCGGGCCGGCGTGCGCATGTCGTGGGGAGCGTTCATCGCGGGCCTCCAACGGCGAGATAGCCGATGACCCAGACCACCAGCGTCAGAACGATCGAGCCGACGAGGGTCGCGACGGTGAGCCATTCGCGCTCGGCCGGCTCGAAGCCGTGCAGCGTGTCCCAGATCAGGTGGCGAATGCCGCCCAGCATGTGGTGCAGCAGCGCCCATGTGTAGCCGAACAGGATGACCCGGCCGATGAACGAGCCGATGAAGGCTTCAAACGTGGCGTAGGCGTTCGGGCCGGCGGCGGCGGAAATCAGCCACCAGGCCAGCAGCAGCGTGCCGAAATACAGCGCGCCGCCGGTGATGCGATGGACGATGGACATCGTCATAGTCAGCATCGGCCGGTAGATCTGCAGGTGTGGGGAAAGCGGTCGGGAACGTCGCGGCGCCGTTGCAGCGCCAGCCTTGAGATCGGCCATTGTCTTGTCTCCTCGCCCCGCCGTAGCCCTGTCGGCGGTCGCGGACGGTTGGTTACCCAAACTACAGATTTACCGCAACGCACTCGGGCGCGCGGTCCCCGCAGATTGGAGCTGGACCAAGTTAAACTTCTTCAATCGCGAAACTAAACCGGCTAAATTGCCCGGATCAATCCGTGTTTTACGTAGTTAGCCTTCGCATAATAAGAAGGATCGGCGGGCCTAGCCTATGCGCTACGACTTTACCGACTTGAGCCTTTTTCGGCACATTGTCGAGGCCGGCAGCATCACGCACGGCGCCGAACGCATGAATCTGGCGCTGGCGGCGGCCTCGACGCGCATCCGCAAGCTCGAAGAAGCTTTCGGCGCCGAACTTCTCACCCGCGGCCGGCAGGGCGTGGCGCCGACCCAGGCGGGGCGGACCCTGCTGCAGCATGCCCGTACCATCCTCGAGCAGTCCGAGCGGCTGCAGGAAGACCTTGGCGTCTATGCCGGCGGCCATGCCGGTCAGATCAGGGTGCTGTCGAACACCAATTCGCTCACCGAGTTCCTGCCCGAGGCGCTCGGCAGCTTTCTCGCCGCCCATCCCAATATCAGCGTCGACATCGAGGAGCGGCTTTCGGACGAGATCGTCGGGCTGATCGCCGAAGGTGTCGGCGACATCGGCATTGTCGCCGGCACCGTGGACGCCGGGGGGCTGACGACCTTCCCGTTCCGCAGCGACCGCTTCGTCCTGGTGGTGGCGCGCGGCCACGATCTGGCCAAGCGCAGCAAGATCAGTTTCGCCGAAACACTGGACTACAATTTCGTCGGCATCGATCGTGCCAGCGCCATCCAGCGCTTCCTCGCCAACAAGGCAAGCCAGTCCGGCCGCACTTTGCGGCTGCGCGTGCAGCTGCGTTCCTTCGATGCGGTGTGCCGCATGGTGGAAAATCACGTCGGCGTCGGTGTGGTGCCTCTCACCACGGCGCGCTGGGCGGCCAAGACCATGGCGATTCAGGTGGTCGAACTCACCGATCCATGGGCGCTGCGCAACCTCTCGATCTGCCTGCGCGATTACAAGGCACTGCCGCCTTACGCGCGGCAACTCGTCGATCATCTAAGAGAAGCGCGGCGGGAGAGTACGTGAGGCCGGCCGACTATCGCGGCATCAGCACCCAGTAATCCAAATCCAAGATCACCGCAGGATCGTACTCGTTGCCGATCTTGTAGGGGAAGTCGTCGCACGGCTTGTCCTTGGTGGCGACGGTGCGCAAGCGCAATGCGCCGACGTCGCTGCGGCCCGGTACATCGGCTGCGTCCAGCACCTCGCTCCAGGCAAACACCGTGAGGCCCGCCGTCAGTGGCGCGACATGGCGGCCACCATTGATTGCGGCGATATGAAAGGCATTACCGAGGCCGTTGAACGACAGCGCGCGTGCCAGCGAGATGGCGTGGCCGCCATAGATCAGGCGACCGCCGAACCGGCCTTTGCTCTCGGTGAAATGATCGAAGTGGACGCGCGCGGTGTTTTGATAGAGCCGCGTCGCAATCATGTGCTCGGCGTCTTCCACGGTCATGCCGACGACGTGATCGATCTTGTCGCCCTTGGCGTAATTGCCAAAACGATGCGGACTGCCGGCAAGTTCGGTGTCGTAGGTCTTGGCGTCCAGCGACGGGCAGGCGGCGCCGAGCTGTGCCGGATCGACAACCTTCGGCAGTTCTGGAACGTGTTCGCCCGGCGCAGGCGCCTTCTCGTCGCGTTTGCGCACCATGACCCAGCGCGCATAGTCCAGCACCGTGGCGCCGGTCTGATCGAAGCCGCGCGAGCGCACATAGACGATGCCGGTCTTGCCGTTGGAATTCTCCTTCAACCCGATCACTTCCGAGGCGGCGTTGAGCGTATCGCCGGGATAGACGGCCTTGAGAAAGCGGAAATCGGCATAGCCGAGATTGGCCACGGCGTTCAGCGAAATGTCCGGCACTGTCTTGCCGAAGACCATATGGAAGACGAGCAGGTCGTCGATCGGCGAACGCGGATAGCCGATGCGCTGCGCGAAGGTGTCGGCCGACTGCACCGCAAAGCGCGAGCCGAACAGGCCATTGTACAGCGCGACGTCACCGAGCGTCACTGTACGGGGTGTCGCGTGCTGGATTTTCTGGCCGAGCTTGAAGTCTTCGAAGAAGTTGCCGGAATTTGTCTTGCCGCTCACAAGTGACTCCTCTGGTCCCGTCGCGTCGGGACAGTACCAACAATCTTCCGGCGCGCCCATTGTTGCAAAGACCAAGGGCTATGGCCACCGGCAGGCGTCACGTCGGCTCATCAGGCGCGCGAGTGATCAGTCGCGCGCCGCGTTGAAAAGTGAGGTAGCTCCACAGCCAGCTGAAAGCGACGATGAAGCGGTTGCGGGTGCCGATCAGAAAATAGACGTGGGCGATGCCCCAGAACCACCAGCCGAAGTAGCCGCGCAGCCGAAAACGGCCGAGCTGCACCACCGCCGCGCGGCGGCCGATGGTGGCAAGATCGCCGAGATGCCGATAGCGAAACGGTTTGCCGGTATCGCGGCCGGCGATACGCGCGGCGATCACTGCGCCGACATATTGTCCCATCTGCTTGGCGGCCGGCGCGATGCCAGGCACCGGCCGGCCCGTGTTGTTGTTGGTCACAGCGGCGGCGTCGCCGATAACGAAGATGTCGGGATGGCCGGGTACCGACAGGTCGGCATTGACCCGGGTGCGGCCGGCGCGGTCGGCCTCGGCGCCAAGCCATTTGGCGGCGGGTGAGGCCATAACACCGGCAGCCCAGATGACGGTCGCGGCTTGCAAGCGCTGCGGACCGAGCTCGACGCCGCCGGCATCGCACGTCGTCACCATGGTATCGGTCATCACCGTCACGCCGGCTTTTGACAGCGTGACGCGCACATAGTCCGATTGCTCCGGCGGAAAGGCCGGCAGGAGGCGCGAGCCGGCCTCCACTAGCACAATGCGGGCATTGCGCGGGTCGATGCGGCGGAAGTCCATCGCCAGCGTTTGGCGGGCGATTTCGGCGATAGCGCCCGCCATCTCGACGCCGGTGGCGCCGCCGCCGACGATCACGAAAGTGAGCAGGCGGCGCTGCACCTCAGGGTCCTGCGCGATCTCGGCCTTCTCGAAGGCTATGAGAATCTGGCGGCGGATGCGGGTGGCATCGTCAATGCGCTTGAGACCAGGGGCGAACGGCGCCCAGTCGTCATGGCCGAAGTAGGAGTGCATCGCGCCGGTCGCCAGCACGAGATAATCAAACGGCATCTCGCCGAAATTGGTGATCAGCACCTTGCGCGCGGGATCGACCCCGAGCACCTCCTCCATCAGGACGGTGGCGTTTTTCTGCGCCCGCAGGATATGCCGGATCGGCCAGGCGATCTCGGCCGGCGACAAAGCCGCGGTCGCAACCTGATAGAGCAGCGGCTGGAAGCAGTGGTGGTTCTGCCGGTCGACGACCGTGACGTCCGCGGCTGCGTGGCGCAACGCCCGGACGGTTTCCAGCCCGCCGAAGCCGGCACCGACAACGATGACCCGGGGGATTTTCACGCTCATCACGATCTCCGTTCTGCGCCCGCGGAGAGGCTGAACCGCTCCCTCGCGGTTGCCAAGGGGCGGGGGAGGCATTAGCAATCCGCCAGTTTTGGCAGCGCGGGCGGGCCCGCTTGGCTGCAAGGAAACGCGCGAAACGCAAAAAGCGGCGTCCAAAGAAAGGCGAACAATGGCGACCCACAATCTGCTCCTGCTGCCGGGCGACGGCATCGGTCCCGAAGTTATGGCCGAGGTGAAGCGGCTGATCGAGTTCTTCAACAAAAAGGGCCCGAATCGCTTCGTCTACGAGGAAGGCCTGGTGGGCGGCGCCTCATATGACGCCGACAAGACTTCGATCAGCGACGTCACCATGGAAAAGGCCAAAGCCGCGGACGCCATCATCTTCGGCTCCGTGGGCGGTCCGAAATGGGCCGACGTGCCCTACGAGGCGCGGCCCGAAGCCGGCCTGCTCCGCCTGCGCAAGGACCTCGACCTCTACGCCAATTTGCGCCCTGCCGTGACCTATCCGGCGCTGGCCGATGCCTCCTCGCTCAAGCGCGAGCTGGTCGAAGGCCTCGACATCATGATCCTGCGCGAACTCACCGGCGGCGTGTACTTCGGCGAGCCGAAGACCATCACCGATCTCGGCAACGGCCAGAAGCGCGCGGTCGATACGCAGGTTTACGACACCTACGAGATCGAGCGCATTTCGCGCGTCGCCTTCGAACTGGCGCGCAAGCGCAACAACAAGGTGACGTCGATGGAAAAGCACAACGTCATGAAGAGCGGCGTGCTCTGGAAGGAAGTTGTGCAGCAGACGCACGACCGCGAATTCAAGGACGTGAAGCTCGAGCACCAGCTTGCCGATTCCGGCGGCATGCAGCTCGTCAAGAACCCCAAGCAGTTCGACGTCATCGTCTGCGACAATCTGTTCGGCGATATGCTGTCGGATATCGCGGCCATGCTCACCGGCTCGCTCGGCATGCTGGCCTCGGCGTCGCTCGGCGAAGTGGATCCCAAGACCAAGCGTCGCAAGGCGATGTACGAGCCGGTGCACGGTTCGGCGCCGGATATCGCCGGCAAGGGACTCGCCAACCCGATCGCGATGATCGCGTCCTTCGGTATGGCCCTGCGCTACTCGTTCGACATGGGCGCGGAAGCTGACCTGATCGACAAGGCGATCGCGGCCACGCTCGACAAGGGCATCCGCACCGCGGATATCGCCACCGCGGGCGAGAAGACGGTGAGCACCACTGAAATGGGCTCGGCCATTCTCGCCGAGATGGAAGCCCTGTCGGCTTAAGCCCGTTTGTCATTCCGGACGCCGCGTAAGCGGCGATCCGGAATCCAGAGCAGCAACGGACATCTATGTGTCTGGATTCCGGGTTCGCGCCTGCGGCGCGCCCCGGAATGACGACGAAGAGTTGTCCCGCAGTTCGCGGTGGGGGCTCGGCATGCCGAATTGCAGCTTGACGAATCGTGGGACCGTGACGCCATATATGGGCGTCACGGTCTTTTCGTTTCTACATATTGTAGGAACGGGAAGCTAAGAGGGAATCCGGTGCGCCGTCCGCGGCCAAGCCGGAGCTGCCCCCGCAACTGTAAGCGGCGAGTTGTCATCTTGAAGACCACGGTGCGATCCGGCGTTCACGCCGCCGCACCGTAGCAACGCCACTGATGCCAGTCGGTATCGGGAAGGCTGATGACAACAGCGACCCGCAAGCCAGGAGACCTGCCGTGACCGCTGAAAACGTCCACGGGCGGGGTGCCCCGGCGGGTCGCTTGTGCTCGTCCGCTTGAGGGGACGAGGCTCTCAGGCATCCCTCGGTCTCCTGCCCCAACATCACGGGGTTGCTGATGGCCTTCGCCTTTGACTTCGACCAAAACGGTCAGCTTGTTCCGCCCACGATCAATGCTCCCAGGCCGGTGCCGGTTCGCAGCGCCGAACGCGCGCCTGAACTTGCGCTGGTGCAAAAGCCGCATCCTGCGCCATTGCCGCAGCCACTCGCCCCGGCGCCGAAGCCGTCCGATCTTGAGCTCGACCGCTCGCGCGACGATCTGCTGACGACCTTCGGCAAACTCACGCTCAATGATCGCTATCTGCTCGCCGGCGAGAGCTATCAGGACATGTTCGCGCGGGTGTCCTGCGCCTTTGCCGACGACATCGCGCATGCGCAGCGGCTCTACGATGCGATGTCGCGGCTCTGGTTCATGCCGGCGACGCCGGTGCTGTCGAACGGCGGCACGACGCGCGGCCTGCCGATCTCGTGCTTCCTCAATGCCGTGCCGGATTCGCTCGACGGCATCGTTACCACCTGGAACGAGAATGTCTGGCTCGCCTCCAATGGCGGGGGCATCGGCACCTATTGGGGCAAGGTCCGCTCGATCGGCGAGAAGGTCAAAGGCGGCGTCACATCCGGCATCATCCCGTTCATCCATGTCATGGACGGCCTGACGCTGGCGATCAGCCAGGGTTCGCTGCGCCGCGGCTCGGCCGCGGTCTATCTCGACATCCATCATCCCGAGATCGAGGAATTCCTCGAAATTCGCAAGGCTTCGGGCGACTTCAACCGCAAGGGCCTGAACCTGCATCACGGCATCAATGTCACCGACGCCTTCATGCAGGCGGTGAAGGACAATGCCCTGTTCGCGCTGCGCAGCCCGAAATCGGGCGAGACGGTGCGCGAGGTTAATGCCCGCCAGCTCTGGCAGCGCATTCTGGAAACGCGGCTGCAGACCGGCGAGCCGTATCTGCTGTTCATCGATGCGGTGAACCGCGCCTTGCCTAAGCATCAGCGCGAACTGGGGCTGAAAGTCTCGACGTCCAACCTGTGCAGCGAAATCACGCTGCCGACCGGCGTCGATCATCGCGATGAGGAACGCACCGCGGTGTGCTGCCTGTCGTCGCTCAATGTCGAGACCTGGGATCAGTGGTGCGATGAGCCGTATTTCATCGACGACGTGTTGCGCTTCCTCGACAACGTGCTGACGCATTTCATCAATGTCGCGCCGGACGGCATGAAACGGGCGCGCTACGCGGCGCTGCGCGAACGGTCGGTTGGACTCGGCATCATGGGCTTCCACTCCTTCCTGCAATCGAAAGGCGTGCCGTTTGAAAGCGCGATGGCAAAGTCGTGGAATTTCAAGATGTTTCGTAAAATTCGCCGCGACGCTGATGCCGCGTCGGTGGCGCTGGCGAAAGAGCGGGGGCCTTGCCCCGACGCTATGGAGCGCGGCGTGATGGCGCGCTTCTCGCACAAGCTGGCCATTGCGCCGACTGCCTCGATCAGCATCATTTGCGGCGGCACGAGCGCCTGCGTTGAGCCGATCCCGGCCAACATCTACACGCACAAGACCTTGTCGGGCGCGATCTCGGTGCGCAATCCGCACCTGGCCAAGCTGCTGCGCGCCAAGGACGCCGACACGCCGGAGGTGTGGCAGTCGATCATCGAGCACGAAGGCTCGGTGGCGCATCTCGACATGCTGAGCGAGCAGGACAAGCTGGTGTTCCGCACCGCTTTCGAAATCGACCAGCGCTGGGTCATCGAGCTCGCCGCCGATCGCACCCCGTTCATCTGCCAGAGCCAGTCGATCAACGTCTATTTGCCGGCCGACATCGATAAATGGGATCTGCACATGCTGCACTGGACGGCGTGGAAGAAGGGGCTGAAGAGCCTCTATTACTGCCGCTCCAAGTCAATCTCGCGCGCGGCCTTCGTCGGCCAGCAGGGCGAGAAGGCATCGCCGGCTGAAGCGCTCACTACTCCCGTCCGCGCCGATTACGAGGAGTGCCTCGCATGTCAGTAAGCGGCGAAGGATTGGGCAAATTCAACCCCCGCACTCTGATCGGCACCGGCAAAATAGGGCTTCTGGAAACGACCGGCACCTACGATGTCGATCGTTATGCCTGGGCCTATGAATGCTGGAAGCGCCAGCAGCAGACGCACTGGATGGG
This sequence comes from Undibacter mobilis, assembly GCF_003367195.1. Lineage (NCBI taxonomy): Bacteria > Pseudomonadati > Pseudomonadota > Alphaproteobacteria > Hyphomicrobiales > Nitrobacteraceae > Undibacter > Undibacter mobilis. The sequence continues at coordinate 1,294,730 of NZ_QRGO01000001.1, forward strand.
CGAGGAGGTGCCGCTCGGCGGCGACCTCAAGGATTGGGCGTCGGATCGCGTAACGCCAAACGAGCGGGCGCTGCTGACGCAGATCTTCCGCTTCTTCACCCAGTCGGACATCGAGGTCGGCGACAATTATCTCAAGCGCTACATACCGATCTTCCAGCCGCTCGCAGTGCAGATGATGATGGCCGCCTTCACCAATATGGAGACGGTCCACATCGACGCCTATGCGTTGCTGTTGAAAACGCTCGGCATGCCGAAGACCGAATTCGAGGCGTTCCGCGATTATGCTGAGATGCGGGCCAAGGCCGATTACATGCACGAGTTCGGCGTCGAAACCGTGGCCGACGTGTCGCGCACGCTCGCCATGTTCGGCGCCTTCACCGAGGGCATGGCGCTGTTCGCCAGCTTCGCCATGCTGCTCAACTTCCCGCGCCACAACAAGATGAGTGGCATGGGACAGATCGTCACTTGGTCGGTGCGCGACGAGAGTCTGCATTGCGAAGGCATTATCAGGCTGTTCCATGAATGGAATCACGAGACCGGCGCGCTGACCAAATCGGTGGGCGATGACATTGTCGATGTCGCCAAGACCATGGTCGGGCTTGAGGAGCGTTTCGTCGATCTGGCTTTCGGGCTGGGTGGCATCGAAGGCATGACGCCGCAGGACATTCACGCCTACGTGCGTTACGTCGCCGACTGGCGGCTCACTCAGCTCAGGCTGCCGACGACGTTCGGTTATTTTGAGCAGACCGAGGGCGGCTACAACCAGCTCAAGCCACATCCTTTGCCGTGGCTCGTCGAAATCCTCAACGGTGTCGAGCACGCCAACTTCTTCGAGCAACGCGCCACGGAATATTCGAAGGGGGCGAGCCGCGGCAGCTGGGATGGCGATGAAGGCGTTTGGTCGCAATTCGACAGCGCCGGACAAGGACGGTCCTGACAACAAAAAACGCGGCCCGGTGGGCCGCGTTTTTCAATGCCGAAATGGGAGCTGGATCAGAACTTCAGCCAGGGGCCGTTGCGGCCTGAATCCCACGGACCCGGCAGCGGGAGCTGGCTCGTGCCGGCCGAGGTATTGTCGAGGATGCCGGTGGCCCGATGGTTCGGGTTCTGCGCGTAATCGAGGTCGTGGCGGCTGCCCGGCAGCACTTCGGTGCCCGGATCGAGATAAGAGCGCTTCTCGATGATGATGCGGGTGCGGGTCTTGCCGTCCTCGCCGCGCGTCACGACGACCGTATTATTGCGGTTCGAATAGGTCCGCTTCTGCGTGGTCTGCGCGTCGGCTGGCGCTGAGAGAAGCGCCAAAGCGCCAATTGCGGCGGCGCAGCTCACGGCAACGAACTTCAGGTGCATTTTCGACGTTCCTCAACCGATTCCTAGGTGGCACACTGTAGCCGTGTTCGGTTCGGCTTGATAGGGGGCCAAACGGCGGCGCGCGGCTTTGGCGCCGGCCGTTGCCAAAATGCGGCGGTTGCCAAGTCCGCTGTCCGTCTCGATAGTTTGCCCGATACCGTGTAACCGGCGAGCCCATCGGAAGCCCCATGGCCTTCGATATCCGTTCCGCACTGCCTGAACTGCTACCCCGGCTGGTCGCTTTCGCGCGCACCATTGTCGGCGATTCCGACGTGGCCCGCGATCTGGTCCAAGAGGCGGTGGTGCGCGCGCTGGCGGCCGGCCGGGCGCCGTCCGATAGGCTGGCCTTCCGCGCCTGGATGTTTGCCATCGTGCGCAACGCCGCAATCGACGAACTGCGCCGCCGGCGAGCCTCAAAAATCGAGTATGAGCCCGGCGTCGATCTCTGGCGCTACGACAATGCCAGTATTGCGAAGATTACCGTCGAGCGGGGGCTGCTGACGCTCAATCCAGAGCATCGGGAAATTATCGCCTTGATTGATATTGCCGGTTTCAGCTACGCCGAAGCGGCCGGAATACTGGAGATTCCAACCGGGACAGTGATGAGCCGTATCGCGCGCGCCCGCTCTGCATTGCTGGCCGCCATCGAGGCGAGTTCGCTGAGGCCGCTGAAGTCGAAACATGGCCACTAACGGATCCACACCTGACGCGACCGAGCGTCTGAATGCCTTGATCGACGGCGAATTGCCGGCCGACGAGCAGGCTGCCTTGGCCGATTGCATTGCCGCCGCGCCCGACCTCGCTCAGGCCTATGCGACGCTGGCGCGGCTGAAGGCCTGCGTTATTCAATCCGCTACCGAAGCCGACGTGTCCGGCATCGATGTGCCGCGCAAACCGTCGCGGCTGCTACCGATCGGCGCCGCAGCCGCGGCCGCAACGGCGTTGTCGATCGCGATCTTCCTGGCGATGCCGGCACGCGAGAAAACGGCGGCGCCGGCAGCCGATATCGCGTCGCTCGTCACCCTTGCCTCGTTGCCGGCGATGCCGGTCATTCCTGATCTCGCCAATGCCGGGTTGAGCCTGGTTGGTGGCGAAATCGAGCGAATCGGCGCAACGCCGGTGATGGTCGCGGCCTATCGTGGCCCGCGGGGCTGCCGGCTTGAATTGCGCGTCCATCCGGCGGCGATTGTCCTGCCGCCGACCGCCGGCACGATCCGCGCCGCCTGGACCGCGGGCGAGCTGGCCTACGAACTGGTAGCCTTCGGCATGCCGGATAGCCGCTTCGCGGCCGTCGTTGTTGCGGCGCAAGCGGCTACGCGCGCGGGACAGGTTCCGCGTGACGCCAGTACGCGTTTGCGCGAAGCGAGCCTGAAAGCCCCGCCCTGCCTCGGCTGACCGCTTCGCCCGCCATCGCGCGAGACCGGCACAAAGATGTTGGCCGGCATGGAATAAATTTCCAGCCTCATTCGTTTCTTCTTCAACGTGTCGTGGCGAGGGCCATGGCGCGACAAAAGCCGCCGCGAGCGGTGAGGGAGAGAAACAAATGTCGGAGAAAATCGAGCGTTCAATTGAGGAACTCTACCGCGACGATCCGGAGCGTGCCGATGCGCTGGCCTTCGGGCGCAAGAGCGGGCCAAACCGCCGCGGCTTTCTGGGAGGCGCGGGGCTGGCCGCCATGAGTGCCGCGGTCGGCGGAGCCATCCCCTTTGCCGCCAACATGCCGGGCGGCCTGATCCCGGCGGCCATGGCCCAGGGGGCCGCCCCGCCGGCGCCGCCGAAAGGTCCGATCTATCTCAATTTTCCAGGCAAGAACGACAAACTTGTCGTGATCGGCGAGCGGCCTCTGGTCGCCGAGACGCCGGAGCATCTGCTCGACGACGACACCACGCCCTACGAAAAGTTCTTCATTCGCAACAACGGCCAAATTCCGGACGAAGCCAAGGAGCCGGACAAGTGGAAGTTCACCGTCGAAGGCGAGGTGAACAACAAGCTCGAACTCACGCTCGGTGAGCTCAAGTCGAAGTACAAGGCTCAGACTCGCCGCATGGTGCTGGAATGCGGCGGCAATGGTCGCTCGTTCTACTCGCCGAAAGCAAGCGGCAACCAGTGGACCAATGGCGGCGCCGGTTGCGCCGAGTGGACCGGCGTGCGTCTCGGCGATGTGCTGAAGGCGGCGGGCGTGAAGCCGTCGGGCATCTACACGGCGCACTACTCAGCGGATCTGCATCTGTCAGGTGATGCCACGAAGCCAACCTTGTCGCGCGGCGTGCGCCTCGCCAAGGCGATGGATCCGGACTCGATGATCGTGTGGGCTATGAACGGCAAGCCACTGCCGAACATCCACGGCGGTCCGGTTCGTTTGCTGATTCCCGGCTGGCCTGGATCGGCATCGCAGAAGTGGCTGACCAAGATCGTCATCCGTGACAAGGAGCATGACGGTCCCGGCATGACCGGCACGTCCTATCGCCTCACCATCAATCCGATGGTGCCGGGCGACAAGGCCGATCCGAAGAACTTCAAGATTCTCGAATCGATGCCGGTGCGATCCATCATCACCAGTCCCGCCAACGGCACCAAGCTGCCGGCTGGCACGCGCGAGGTGAAGCTGCGCGGCGCCTCATGGGCCGGCGACTTCACCGTAAAGCGTGTCGATGTCTCGACCGACTACGGCGTGACCTGGCAACCTACCAAGCTGGAGAAGGGCAAGAACCGTTTCGACTGGCAGCGCTGGACCACGGCGGTGAAACTGCCGCGCGACGGCTATTATGAAATCTGGGCGCGCGCGATGGATAGCCGCGGCCTCATGCAGCCGCATGTGGCGCCGAACTGGAATCCGAGCGGCTATGGCGGCAATCCGATGCATCGAGTGGCGGTGCTGATCGCCTGAACGGTCTGGCGAACGCACCCACATGCGCCGGGACGGCAAGGCCGACCGGCGCGTGCTTTCCTGAGATGACCGAAAGGCCGACATCAATATGCGTGCGATCGTTTCTCTTTTATCCGCCGGCGCCCTGCTGGTGGCCCTTGCTGTCTCCGTCGTGGCGCAGCCCAAAACGTTTACGCCACGCGATGAAAGTCCGGAGGAGTTCGTCGCGGCGCCTGGGCGCGACGAGACCTTCTACGCCTGCACGGCCTGTCATAACTTCAAACTGGTTGCGCAACAGGGCATGAACCGGCGGCAGTGGGAGGACATCCTCGTCGTCATGCGCGACAGGCACGGCATGCCGGAACTCGACGCGAAGGATCGCGAGATCGTGCTGAGCTATCTCGAAGCCGCTTATCCGCAGCGCGAGCAGGAGCGCGGCGGCTGGCAGAACCCCTTTCTCAACCGCTGATCGAAGTCTAGCGATCGGTGCGGTGCACCGGCGGCGGGCCCATTTCCAGCGCCTTCCAGAGCGCCCGGTATTTGGGCGTCGGCGTCATGAGCGGGTCGCGCTGGCCACAATAGCTCCGGTTGAGCTCGGCATGCGCGAACAGCGCGCCGATCTTTGGTTCGCTGCCGGCGTAGAGCAGAGTCAGCCGGTCCAAAGCGCAGGACAGGGTGCTGTCCTGGACGAAACTGTCGCCCTGGCAGAAGCGGCCCGAGATCTGGAGCATCGGATCGTCATAGCTGCGCACGAAGCCGAGGCAGAAACGCTTGGCGCCTTGCGATGTCTCAAAGCGGGCCATGGCCAACGGGCCGAATTTCGTCGCCAGTGGCTCGGTTGCCGGCTTGATGTTGACCGGGCCGAGCGCCGCCGCGTCGCTGACGATGGCCTCGATTGGCGGTGCGAAGCGGGCGATCTCGCTGCCGGCGCGATAGATGGCGACCTCGAAGTAGGGCGTGAGGCCGTCCGGGTCCCCCAAGCCGAGAATGTCCTTGCGGCCGTCGCCGGCGGCGTGGCGGCGAATGGCATAGCGCTCGGGCTGACCGGCAGCCTCCGGAATGGACAGGGTGAAGGCCGGGAAGGGTTTGTCGATCTCGATCCAGTCCGATCGATCAACGGGAGCGATGGCAGTCTTCACCGGCGTCGATTGATAGAATTCGGCAGCAACGATGGACAACAGCACCAGACCACCCACATAAGCCATGAGCCTGACGGCATGGCCGGGCAGTTCGTCGCGCCAGGAATGCAGGGCCGGGTGCATGGTCGAGCCTCGCCTCGCGGGCCTCGGAAATAGCGCTTTCGCCTCTGTAACCGTTGTCAGAAACGCTATTCTCGCCTAGAAGCGCTGCCATCCGGTTGTTTCAATTCAAGCCAGACCGGGGAATTTTTTCGGAGAGTAAACAATGGGTTACAAGGTCGCCGTGGTCGGCGCCACCGGCAATGTGGGGCGCGAAATGCTCAACATTCTGGATGAGCGCAAATTTCCCGCCGACGAAGTCGTCGCGCTCGCCTCGCGCAAGAGCGTGGGGCAGGAATGTTCCTATGGCGACAAGACCCTGAAAGTGAAAGCGCTCGATCACTACGATTTCTCCGACGTCGATATTTGTTTGATGTCGGCTGGCGGCACCGTATCGAAGGAATGGTCGCCGAAGATCGCCGCACAGGGCGCGGTGGTGATCGACAATTCGTCGGCCTGGCGCATGGATCCGGACGTGCCGCTGATCGTTCCGGAAGTGAACGCGCATGCGCTCGAGGGCTTTGCGAAGAAGAACATCATCGCCAACCCGAACTGCTCGACGGCGCAACTCGTCGTCGCGCTGAAGCCGCTGCACGACAAGGCGAAGATCAAGCGCGTGGTCGTCGCGACCTATCAGTCGGTGTCCGGCGCCGGCAAGGAGGCGATGGATGAATTGTTCTCGCAAACCAAGTCAGTGTTCACGCTCGACGAAGTGACGACCAAGAAATTCCCGAAGCGCATCGCCTTCAACGTCATTCCGCAGATCGATGTCTTCATGGAAGACGGCTACACCAAGGAAGAGTGGAAGATGATGATGGAGACCAAGAAGATTCTTGATCCCAAAATCAAGCTGACCGCTACCTGCGTGCGCGTGCCGGTGTTCGTCGGCCACTCGGAAGCCGTGAACATCGAGTTCGAGAATCCGATCTCGGATGAGGAAGCACGCGAGATCCTGCGCAGCGCGCCGGGTTGTCTTGTCATCGACAAGCGCGAGCCGGGCGGCTACGCGACGCCGTATGAAGCGGCGGGCGAAGACGCGACCTATATCAGCCGCATCCGCACCGACCCCACGGTCGAGCACGGCATCGAGATGTGGGTGGTGTCCGATAATCTGCGCAAGGGCGCGGCGCTCAACACGATCCAGATCGCCGAGAGCCTGATCAACCGCAAGCTGTTGCAGGCGAAGAAAAAGGCGGCGTAATCTTCTCGCCCTTTACGAAAGGCAAATGGCCGGCATTGCGCCGGCCATTTTCTTTTGCGGGTTCCCGGATCAGAACGCCGGGTTCTTGAACGGCGCGTCGCTGGGATTGATCCGCACGAACTTCTTCTGCGCCGGGTCGTAGATGGACAGGTCGCCGGTGGCGACGCCGAAATAGGCGGCGTGGAGCTGCAGCTTGCCGCGCTCGACCAGGATGTTGATGCAGGGGAACGTCATCAGGTTGTTCAGGGTCGACACTGCAGTCTGCTGCTCCAGCGCCGTGAGATACTCGGTGAAACTGCGGTCGCCGCGCGGGCCGACGGCCTTGGCGGCCGGGGCAATCAGCTCGATCCATCGGCCGATGAAATCGCCGGGCGACAGTGGCGCCGCTTCCTCGGCATAGGCGCGGATTCCGCCGCACTGGGCGTGGGCGAGCACCACGATGTGCTTGACGCGCAGCGCCTGCACGGCGAATTCGAGTGCCGCCGAAACGGCGCGCTGCGCCCCGTCCGGCGTATAGGGCGGCACCAGGTTGGCGATGTTACGGGCGACGAACAGTTCGCCCGGCCCGGCGTCGAAGATGGCCTCCGGCGCAACCCGCGAATCGCAGCAGCCGATGACCATGATTTCCGGGCTTTGACCGCTCTCGGCGAGCTGGCGGAAGCGGTCCTGCTCGGATTTTAGCCGGCCGCCGGCAAAGGCGCTGTAACCCTCGATCAGGCGCTGCGGGAAGCTCATGGGTATCACTCCTGAAACCGGCGTTGCCTCCCATATCGAGGCGGGCGAGGCAAGCGGCGCTAATTATCCGGCGGTTGTGGCTTCAACCGGCATTGGCCGGTGCTTTTTTGCGAGTTCCGTCAGACCTTTGTAACCAGTTTCAGGCAAGCTTCGCCATTCATCGCGTGTTCAGGTCGAATGGACGACTGATAGGCTTCCATCAGGCTCATTTTTTATGCTGTCACCGACCAGGCCGGATCACGCCGAGCCGACTATTGCGCGTCCCCGCTCGCACGGATTTTCCGGCGGGCAGATCGCCGTGCTGTTCGCGGCCTTCACGCTGCTGATCTCGATTCCGATCTGGACCCATCCGCTGCCGCCGCTGTCGGATTACGTCAATCATCTGGCGCGCATGCAGGTGCTGGCGACCCTCGACAAGAATCCGCGGCTGGCCGAGTTCTACATGATCAACTGGCAGGTCATTCCGAACCTGACCATGGATTTCATTGTGCCGTGGCTGGCGCGCGCGGGTCTGAACATCTACGTCGCCGGTCAGATCTACATGGTGGCGATGTTCGCGCTGATCATGTCGGGCGCGCTTGCGCTGAACCGCACACTGATCGGTCGCTGGTCAACGACGCCACTGTTCGCCTTCCCGATCCTGTACAACTACGTCTTTCTCGTCGGACTGATGAACTATTTGTTCGGCATCGGCATCGCGCTGTGGGCGATGGCCGGCTGGGTGGCGCTACGCGATCGCGTCTGGCCGTGGCGCTATCTGTTGTCGGCGGCGAGCGTGCCGCTGCTGTTCTTCTGTCATCTGTCGGCGCTCGGCGTTTATGGCGTCGGAATTCTGTCTTACGAAGCGCTCAGGTTGTGGGAACGGCGTGGCGAGCCGTGGCCGGCGCGCATCGCCGAATTTGTCTGCGGCGGTTTGCCGTTCCTCGCCGCGGCGCCACTGCTTTGGGCGAGCCCGACTTTGGGCCTGGCCGGCAATCTCTACTGGGAGCAGCGCGGCAAGATCGACGGCCTGATGTATGTCATCGCCGATTATTCGGACATTACGGCCTTCCTGATCGTCAGCGTGCTCGGCGCCTCCATCGTCTGGGCGGTGCGCCACCGCGTGCTGCGCTTCCATCCGCTGGTCTATGTGCTGCTGCTGGTGGGCGGCATCATTTACCTCGCGCTGCCGCGTGTGATGTTCGACACCTACATGACCGATCAGCGCGTGCCGGTCGGCATCGCCTTCATGATCTTCGCCTGTGGCGATCTCGAATTGCGCCGGCGCCTGGTGCGCCGCGGCTTCATGGTTGTGCTGATCGTGTTGATGGCCGCGCGCCTGATCGAGATCGATTATAACTGGACGCAGCTGTCCGATACGACGAGCCAGCTCCGCGCGTCGGTGAAGCGCATCGCGCCGGGCTCCAAGGTGTTTGTTGCTTACTCCGATCGGTCGATGGGCGACGATGTCCGCGATCTCGGCCTCGTTCATGCCGCCTGCATGGCCACGATCGAACGTTCGGCCTTGGTGACGACTTTATTCACGGTGCCGGGCAAGCAGATCGTTCACGTCAAGCCGGCCTACGAGGACTTTGCCGATATTCATGACGGCACGCCGCCTTCGGTGGCGCAACTCATCGTCGCTGCCGAACAGCCGCAACCGGGCACGCCCGCATTCTGGCTGAACTGGACCAAGTTCGATTACCTCTATGTGCTCTTCACGGAGGACGACGCGCCCAATCCCTATCCGTCGCACCTCAAGCTCGTCGCCGACGGCGATCGCTTCCAGCTTTACAAGATCATCAAGCCGGGCGAGACGACGGATCGCCAACCGCAATATCCTGGCCGCTATACGGTGGGACAGCGGTAGATATCTCACCCCAAAGCGAAGAGGGCGCGCGCCGAGTTTGACGCGCGTCTTTTGCGCTCACGCCCAGATCGCCATCGGCAATCCGAACGTGTCCTGCGGTGGGTCTTGCGGATAAGACCGCGCCTCGCCGCGAAACAGGCGCTGCGCGGTGACGAGGCAGGCGAGTGCGTCGATCAGGTCGTCATCGCCGGCGCCCTTCGGCGCTTTCATCGTGGCGATGCCGGCGTCGATACCGGCCCCAACCAGTAGATTGCGGCGCAGATCGAGGCCCGGCGGATAGACGCGGCTCTTAACTTTTTTGGGCTGATCGAGTGCCCTCCCGCCGTTCATCATCACGAATGCAAGTTCGGGATGCGTCTCGAAGATGCGGCCCGCGTGCTCCTTGTGCCCGCGCAGGAAGGTATCGACCTCGGCGACCTTGTCGAGAATGTAGAAGCCTTGCTTGGCGAAGCCCTTGCGGTCGTCGGACGTTTCGCGGGCGATGGCGCAGGCGGCAAAGAAGCGCTCACGCGCGTCGGCCGGTTCCGGGGCCACGCTGGCCTCGACGGCAGGGCGCGACGGAATGCGGAATACGCTCGACCTGCGATCGCCGAGTAGCGCCCGCGCCTCGCGTTCGGCGAGACGCCCGCCGGCCGGGCTTCGTTCCGGCAGGCCGATCGGCATATCCACAGCGATGATCGCCGGCCGCTGGTCGCCCAAGGCAATATCGGCAAAACGCTTCACCACGCGCGGCGGCAGGATCGCGCCATCCGGCCGGGCGAAAACCGCCAACCATGCGCCCGGGCAGCCATCGACGCCGGCAAGCCAGATATCGTCGCTTGTCTTCGTGGTCACTGTCATGCCGCCTGCAGCCTAGCCGCTGCTTCGCATTGATCAAACTCAGACTGACGCTTGCGGAAATTCGGCTAAGATTGCTCCCGACAGTCAATGCCAATCGGGGAGCAACCATGACCATCCGTCCGCGCCGCAGCGTGCTCTATATGCCAGGCTCCAATGCTCGCGCGCTGGAAAAGGCGAAAACCCTGCCGGCCGACGGCGTGATCCTCGACCTCGAGGACTCGGTGGCACCCGACGCCAAGGAAGGCGCGCGCAAGCAGGTTGTCGAGACGGTGAAGGCCGGCGGCTTTGGCGCCCGCGAAGTCATCATCCGCGTCAACGCCGTCGACACGCCGTGGCACGCCGACGATCTCACTGCAGCGGCGCAGGCGGGGGCGGACGCCATTCTCATTCCCAAGGTGCAATCGGCCGAGACGCTGGAGATGATCGGCCGCCGGCTGCTCGATATGCATACGCCGGTTAAAACGCGCGTCTGGGCCATGATCGAATCGCCGCTTGCCATTTTCAACATCCTCTCGATCGCCGCTGAAGCGAGAGACTCCGAAGCGCGACTGTCTTGTTTCGTGCTCGGCACCAATGATCTGGCCAAGGACACGCGCGCGCGCCTGGTGCCGGGCCGGGCGCCCATGCTGCCGTGGCTCACCACGGTCATCGCCGCCGCGCGCATCCACGGCATTGAGGTGCTGGATGGCGTTTATAATGATCTGGGCAATGCCGAAGGTTTCGCCGCGGAATGCCAGCAGGGCGTCGAACTCGGCATGGACGGCAAGACGCTCATTCACCCGAACCAGATCGAGCCATGCAACACGGCGTTCTCGCCGACTGCGGCCGAAGTCGAGTGGGCGCGCAAGATGATTGCGGCTTTCGACCTGCCCGAAAACAAGTCCAAGGGCGTTGTGTCGATTGACGGCCGCATGGTGGAGCGGCTGCACGCTGAAATGGCACGGCGCACGGTGGCGATCGCCGAAGCCATTGCCGCGCGGGGGTAAGCATTCGGCCTCTGAAATAAGGAAGGCGCGGGATCGCTCCCGCGCCTTTTGAACTCAACAGCGCCGAAAAGGCCGAATTTAGTAGCTCGGCGTCTGACCGGTCGGCAGTTCGCTATTGGCGTTGCCGGCCTCTCGGTTCGCATAACCATTACCATTGGCGTAGCTGCCGCTGGCGTAGGCATAAGCGCTGGCCGCCGGCTGCTCCGGCACCAGAGCCGGCGTCGCCGGCTTCACCACGATCTGGTCTTCCAGCGGCGCTTCAACCGGCTGGGTCAGGCGGCGAGCGACGCCTTCGAAATTGGCGTTCTGGTCGATCGCCAGTGAGCGGTTATAAATCTCGCCATCGACCATGGCAGTCGATTGCAGCTTCACGACATTGCCGTGAATGGTGCCCTTGAAGGTGCCGTCGATGACGACGTCCTGAGCGCGGACATTGCCTTCAATATTGGCGCCCTTGCCGACCACCAGATGTGCGGCATGGATATCGCCGACGACGCGGCCGAACACTTGCACGCCACCGGTGGACACGATGTTGCCGGTGATCAGCAGCCCGGCGCCCAGCGTGGATACGATTTCACGCTCAGCCGTGCGCACGGGAGCGGCTGGCTTGACGTCGGGCGCGACGGCCTCTGCCGCCTTCACAGGGCGGTCGCCTTTGGTCGGGGAAAAATAACTCAACTCACTCTCCTGTCGTCTTGTCAGGTGGCAGCGTCGATGGGGATGGTGTTCTTTGCGAAACGAATAGGTCCGGCGCACCGGCATTTGCCTCGGTGGTGCGGCAGGACAATATTAACCAGATAGGCCGGGCCGTACAGGACAAGATGAATCTATCGCTAACGGCGGCGCCGTGACTGTCATACCGGCGTTAACTAGCGGCCTAAAATAGCGACCGCGGTGGCTGTCTCGCCGCAATGATCATGGCTAATATAGGCGTAGCGTAACCCGCGCCGGCGCATGCTGTTGACTGCGCGCGCCAGACAATGATCCGGCGAAGAAACATGATCGGCGACAAAGCCATGCAGGTCGCGATCGACCGTTACATCAAATTGGTTCGCCCGCAGGCGCAGGCCGAGCTGACGAAGGTCATTCGCGAGGCGATGGATCGTGGCGACTTGCGCGGCGGCACTATCGACACTGCGGTTCAACTGACCTGCGAGAAGATCGGCCTCAACGTCACGCTGTACGGCAAGGTCGAGCTTTAGCGCGATTCGGCTCTTCGGGCCGCCTCGAAATGACGGGTTGGTAGTCTGCAACGAAAAAGCCGCGCCCTTCGGCGCGGCTTTTGTTTGTAACCAGTCAGTGGCGATTTACGCCCACGGACGCGCCGTGGCTGCCTTTTGCTCGAAGCTCGAAATCTTGTCGGCCTTCTGCTTGGTCAGGCCGATGTCATCGAGACCATTGAGCAGGCAGTGCTTGCGGAAGGCATCGACGTCGAACTTGATGACGCCGCCATCCGGTCCACGGATTTCCTGCTTCTCCAGATCGACGGAGAGCGTCGCATTGGCGCCGCGGTCGGCGTCGTCGAACAGCTTTTCGAGATCTTCCGGCGAGACACGGATCGGCAGAATGCCGTTCTTGAAGCAGTTGTTATAAAAAATGTCGCCGAACGAGGTCGAGATCACGCAACGGATGCCGAAATCCATCAGTGCCCAGGGCGCGTGCTCGCGCGACGAGCCGCAGCCAAAATTGTCGCCGGCGACCAGAATCTTGGCGTTGCGATAGGCTGGCTTGTTGAGCACGAAGTCGGGGTTCTCGGCGCCGTCGTCGAGATAGCGCTGCTCCGAGAACAGGCCTTTGCCCAGGCCGGTGCGCTTGATCGTCTTCAGGTACTGCTTCGGAATGATCATGTCGGTATCGACATTGATGATCCGCAGCGGCGCGGCAACGCCTTCGAGGTGATTGAATTTTTCCATTGAATCGGCTCCCGGCCCCCATTTCAGGGCTGTTTGACCAGTTTTAAGGCCTTCAACGGGCCGGTCAACCGCAACTGGCGCGCCGGCGGCATGCGGCTGGCGAGGGCCTGCCGCCGACGCTAGAAATCATTAACCATCGCGGTTCCATACCACCGTTGGCGACGGAAACCGCCGATTCGGGGCTCAAGATCAGGTGGGGCAGGCATGAAATCGCGCGCACAGGGCTGTGCGGTTGCGTTTCTTGTGGTGGCGTTCGGGGTTAGCGGGGCAGATGCCCAATCCGTTTCCAGAAAGAATTCGGCCAGCCGGACCATCGGGGACACGGCTTCGCTGGAGGTCTACGCCGGTTATATGTCCGGCGAGTCCCGTGAACTGGTCATCGATGCCGGCACTGGCTTCGTCAACAGCGAACTGTTCTGGAAAATCAACAAGGCGTCGGTGATCGGCGGTGCCTTCACCTACAGTCCGCGGCCCTGGATGACGTTCAAGGTCAGCGGCTGGGTGCCGGCCAGCGCCGTCAACACTATGGACGATTACGATTATCTGGCGGCACCGAGCAACGCTTGGACCGACTTGTCGCATCACGACGACACCAGCCTCGATCATGCCTGGATGATCGACGCGCGCGTCGGTGTGCGGGTGCTGTCGCTGCCGCCGATGGCGCTTGCCGATCGGGGTGGCATCGAGGCCATTGCCGGATTCAGGCGCTTCAACATCGCCTGGACGGCAAAGGGCGGCAGCTTCATCTATTCGAGCGGTGGTGGCTTCCGCAACGACACGGGCAATTTCGCGCCCGGGCAGACGGTCATCAAATACGAGCAGTGGATGTACACGCCGTTTCTCGGCATCGGCGGCTCAGTCGGTTTCGGCCGCTGGTCGCTCGACGGCTCGTTCATCGGCAGCCTGTGGGGCGAGGGCCGCGACCGCGACGATCATGTTCTGCGCAGCACCCTGTTCACCGATGAGTTCTCCAAGGTGAAGATGATCGGCATCGACACCGCGCTGAACTATGCTGTGAACGATCGCATTTCGGTGTTCGGCCGCTACGAGTATCAGAAATACTACGAGGCGCGCGGCGCGAGCACGGCCAATGACTATGGTGCCGGCACAGTGACGGTGTCGCCCGGCGATGCCGCGGGCATGTCGCACTACTCGATGGTGGTGTCGTTCGGCATCAAGGGCCGGCTGTAGCCGCCGCGCTACTCGACGCTGGCCTCGATCGCTTCCATGTCCTCGTCCGACAGGCCGAAATGGTGGCCGATCTCGTGGACCAGGACATGGGTGACGATGGCGCCCAGAGTCTCCTCGTGCTCGGCCCAATAGTCGAGAATCGGCCTCCGGTACAACCAAACCATATTAGGCATCTGACCGGACACCTGACCCGCGGTCATGAATGGCAGGCCGATGCCCTGGAACAGGCCGAGCAGGTCGAATTCGCTCTCGGCGCCCATGTGCTCGAGCACTTCCTCGGTCGGGAAATCGTCGACCTGGATCACCAGCCCCTCGCACAGCGCCCGGAAGGTCTCCGGCAGGCGTGCATAGGCTGCCTGGGCCAGCGTTTCGATATCGTCGAGTGACGGGGCTCCCGCGCCGTACCAGCCTTCCGGATCGTCGATTTCGCGTGCCATCAACCCTATCTAGGCGACGCGGCGGGGGGAACCAAGTGTCTCATTCCAAGCCATTGACCGGGTTGCGGAATAGCCTGCCGTTAACTATTATGGCGGCTTCGGGAAAGGACACATCATGGCTCTGAAGTCGATCGGAACCGCCATCTTGGCCGCTGCGCTCATCGGCGCCGCCGCGACGCCGGCCGCGGCCGAGTTCTTCGGCTGCAAGGAGCCGCGCAGCAAGGTCAGCTATTCCTCGTCCGCCGACCGGCACGCCTTCGAGGCCTACAATCGCTCGCATCATTCGAGCCGGGTGACTTACGACAGCGCCCCGCGCCGCGAACGCAGCGCCGGGCTGTTCGCACCCTATAGCGCCCGCAATCAGCGCTGGTAATTATCAATGCGCCGCGTTCTCGCTCTCGCTTTGGTCGTCGGAACGGCCGCCGTCGCGGCGCTGCCTGCGTCCGCCCAGACGCAGCGCGGCACCGAAGTCGCGCAGGCGTCGCGCCAGCGCATCATCGTCACGCCGGGACGCACCACGCCCGGCCCGAACGCCAAACGCGAATGCCGCGCCCGCCTCGTCGAACAGTATCGCCCGAGCGGCACGGTGATCGTGCCCGTCATGCATTGCTGGTGGCAGTAACGAGTGCTTCTATAGTCCGCATGTAGCGAAGCGAAATACGGAAAGCAGATCCCGGATTGCGCTCCGCTCCATCCAGGCTACGAGAAAAACAAAAATGCCGCCTAAATCTCACTCCGCCAACTGAAAGAGCGCGAAGCGGTCGAGCTCTTCCTCGATCCGCCGCTTCAACTCCTTGCGCGGTGCAGTCTTCGGCCCGAGCCAGGTCCATTTCTGCATCAGCAATTTGCGCTGCTTGCGGTCGGTCTTGAGATCGAGTGCGGCAACGATCTTGTCGTCGACCAGCACCGGCAGCGCGAAATAGCCGAGCTTGCGTTTCTCCTTCGGCACATAGGCCTCGAAGCGGTGGTCGTAGCCGAAGAACAGATTGGTTCGCTTGCGCTGGATGATTAGCGGATCGAACGGCGACAGGATGTGCACCAGCCCAGACTCGCCTTCACGCTTGCCTTCAAGCGTCGCAGGCGCCGCCCAATGCTCCTGCTTTCCGGCACCGTCGAGCGCCACCGGCACCAGTTTGCCGCGCCGCATGTGCGCTTCGATCAGCTTGCGCATGGCAGGCTTGGCGGACGCATAGAGATGGCAAATTGAATCGAGACTGACGATGCCCTGCGAGCGTAGGGCGCGGTCGAGCAGGTAGGCCATAGTCTCGGTTGCTGTCGCCGCCTTCGGCAATTTGTCCCAGCCAAAATGCCGCAGCAGCAGATCATAGGTCTTGAGCATGCCGGTGCGCGCGGACACCGTCAGCCGGCCTTCATAGAAGCCGAGTTGCAGCGCCCGCTTGGACGGCTTGCGGCTCGCCCATTCGTGATCCTTCTCGCGCAACACATCGTCGTCGATGTCGCGGATCGACAGCGGCCCCTTTCTGATCAGCCGCATGACTTTGCGGGTGTCTTCCGGCTTCACGGATTCGAACCAGGCGCCGCGCTCGCGCCGATGACGTTTCATATCCGGTACGAAGAAGCCGATATCGCGCGTTGGCACATAGGCCAGGGCATGCGTCCAGTACTCGAACACGCTCTTGTCGATGCTTTGCGCGGTGCGCAGGTCATCACGCCGGTAGGCGGGGATGCGCGAAAACAGAATGTGGTGATGGCTGCGCTCGATGACGTTGATGGTGTCGATCTGCACATAGCCGAGCTGCGCAACCGCTTCGGCGACGGCGGCGGGTCCTCCGCCAAATGGTGCGCGCACATCCAGCCGCTGCGCCCGCAGCCAGACGCGGCGGGCGAGGGTGTTGCTGACGGTGATGGGTGTTGCTGACTTCTTCATCGATCGCGAGGATAACAAAAAGGTCTGCAAAATTTGAGGGCCTTTGACTTTCAGTCGTGGATGGCCGGGTCAAGCCCGGCGCAATTCGACCCGTGAATGCCAGGCGCGGCTGGTCGGGCAGTATCGGCCGAGCGGTTGCGCTTCGCTCCAGGTGGGCTACGGCCTACGAGAAAAACAAAAACGCCGCCCGATGAGGGCGGCGTTTTCAGTTTCAGTGTTTGATTGCGCTCAGCGCCACTCGCGCACGTCGACGAAGTGGCCCGCGATAGCAGCGGCCGCGGCCATCGCCGGCGAGACAAGGTGCGTGCGGCCCTTGTAGCCCTGACGGCCTTCGAAGTTGCGGTTCGAGGTCGAGGCGCAGCGCTCGCCCGGCGCCAGCTTGTCCGGGTTCATGGCGAGGCACATCGAGCAGCCCGGCTCGCGCCAGTCGAAGCCCGCTTCCTTGAAGATCTTGTCGAGGCCTTCGGCTTCCGCCTGCAGCTTCACCAGACCCGAGCCCGGCACGATCATGGCCGAGACATTGGCGTTGACCTTCTTGCCCTGCGCGATGCGCGCGACATCGCGCAAATCCTCGATGCGGCCATTGGTGCAGGAGCCGATGAAAACGCGGTCGAGCTTGATGTCGGTGATTTTCTCGCCGCCCTTGAGGCCCATGTAGCCAAGCGAACGTTCGGCCGCGACGCGCTTCTTCTCGTCGGCGATTTCCGACGGTACCGGCACCGTGCCGGCGATCGAGACGACCTGCTCGGGGCTGGTGCCCCAGGTCACGATCGGTGGCAGCTTGGCGGCGTCGAGCCTGATCTCCCAGTCGAAATGCGCGTTGTCGTCCGAGCGCAAGGTTTCCCAGTAGCGCATGGCCTGATCCCAGGCTTCGCCCTTCGGCGCCATGGGCCGGCCTTTCAGATAGTCGAACACCTTCTGGTCCGGCGCGATGAAGCCGGCCTTGGCGCCGCCTTCGACCGACATGTTGCAGATGGTCATGCGGCCTTCGATCGAGATGTCGTCGATCGCTTCGCCGGCATATTCCAGCGCATAGCCGGTGCCGCCGGCGGTGCCGATCTCGCCGATGATGGCGAGGATGATGTCTTTCGCCGTCACGCCCGGCGGCAGCTTGCCGTCGACGATGGCGCGCATGTTCTTCGACTTGCGCTGCAGCAGCGTCTGCGTCGCCAGCACATGCTCGACTTCCGACGTGCCGATGCCGTAAGCGAGCGCGCCGAAAGCGCCGTGCGTCGCGGTGTGGCTGTCGCCGCACACAATGGTCGTGCCGGGCAGCGTGAAGCCCTGCTCGGGGCCGATGATGTGAACGACGCCCTGACGCTTGTCGAATTCATTGAAGTAGGTGATGCCGAAGTCCTTGGCGTTCTGCGCCAGCGCGGCGATCTGCTCGGCGCTTTCCGGATCGGGATTGGGCTTGGAGCGGTCCGAGGTCGGCACGTTGTGATCGACCACGGCGAGCGTCTTCTCCGGCGCGTGGACCGGGCGGCCGGCGGTGCGCAGACCTTCGAAGGCCTGCGGGCTGGTCACTTCGTGAACCAGATGACGGTCGATATAGAGCAGCGCGGTGCCGTCTTCCTGGACATCGACGACGTGGTCGTCCCAGATCTTGTCATACAGGGTGCGCGGTTGCATGGCGGTGTACCTTTTCTGAAAGGAGCGGTTCTCGGGCTTTCGATGGCAGCAGATGCGCGCCAAAGCGCGCCGCGCCGATCAAAGGCCGGCTTGGACGGCAGCGGTCAGCCGACCGAAGAACCGCCAGGGCAGGCGGGTGTGGTCGGCGAGAATGATGCGCTGAGCCTTTAGAACCATGACAGGTTATATAGCGGCTCGGCGGGGCGGCGACAACGCGCCTCGGCAGGCTGAGAGCCATGCGCGTTTCTCCCGGTCCCGACGCCGGCGGCGGGCCGCCAAAAGAAAAAGGGCCGCACAAGGCGACCCTTTTCCGGCTATCCCCGAACAGCCGTCAATCTTACGAGGCCGCAGCTTCCGAGCCAGTGTTGCCGGTCGCTTCGACGATGCGGGCCTTCTTGCCGCGCAGCGCGCGCAGGTAATAGAGCTTGGCGCGGCGTACTTTGCCGCGGCGCACAACCTTGAGCGAGTCGATCGCCGGCGCGTAAAGCGGGAACACGCGCTCGACACCTTCGCCGTACGAAATCTTGCGCACGGTGAAGCTCTCGTGCAGGCCGCGGCCCGAACGCGCGATGCAGACGCCTTCGTAGGCCTGCACGCGGGTCTTGTCGCCTTCGGTCACCTTGACGTTGACCTGCAGGGTGTCGCCCGGGGCGAATTCCGGAATGGTCTTGTTGGCGGAAAGCTTCTCGAGCTGCTCTTTCTCGAGTTCCTGGATGATGTTCATGGCTCAAATCTCCGTCGGCAGCGCCAGCAACCGGCGCGCGGTTCAAGGCTCAAACTGAATGGGTTGCCGGGCTTTTAGACGAAAGAAATGGCGTTGTCATCACCCTATCCGTCATTCCGGGGCGCGGCCGGAAGGCCGTGAACCCGGAATCCATACCCCCGGCGCTGCGGACTACGGATTCCGGGCCTGCCCCTTGGGGCCGTCCCGGAATGACACCAATTAGGGCTTCTTGCGCGCCAGAAAGGCCGCCCAGAGGTCCGGGCGGCGCTCCCGGGTCAGCCGCTCGGCCTCGGCACGGCGCCAGGCGGCGACCTTGGCGTGGTCGCCGGAGGTCAGGATGTCCGGGATCGGCCGGCCCTCGAACACTGCCGGCCGGGTGTACTGGGGGTACTCCAGGAGGCCGTCGGAGAAGCTTTCCTCCACCCCGGAGGCTTCCTTGCCCATGACGCCCGGGATCAGCCGTACGCAGGCGTCCAGCAGGGTCAGGGCGGCCATCTCGCCGCCGGACAGCACGAAATCGCCGAGGCAGACCTCCTCCAGGCCGCGGGCCTCGATCAGGCGCTCATCGACCCCCTCGAAGCGGCCGCACAGGATCACCGCGCCAGGGCCGGCCGCCAGTTCGCGGACACGGGCTTGGGTCAGGGGCTTGCCGCGCGCGCTCATGAGCAGGCGCGGGCGCAAAGAACCTTCATTGTCGGCCGAAACGGCGTCCAAAGCGCGGGCCAGCACATCTGCCTTCATCACCATGCCGGGGCCGCCGCCAGCCGGTGTGTCATCGACGGTGCCGTGCTTGTCGGTGGCGTGGTCGCGGATTTGTCTGGCTTCCAGCGACCACAGGCCATTCGCCAGGCCCTTGCCGGCGAGGCTGATGCCGAGCGGCCCGGGAAACATCTCCGGATAGAGCGTAAGGACAGTGGCGCGCCACATGGTCATCACTCAATGATCGTCGGCAGCACGATCACGACCTTGCCGCCCTTGATGTCTACTTCGGGGACCACCGCATTGCTGAACGGCAGGAGCAGCGGCTCGCCACCTTGTGTCGTCGCGATTTCGATCAGGTCGCCGGCGCCGAAATTGTAGAGCGCCGTCACCTTGCCGAGCGCGACGCCTTCGGGCGACACGGCGGCAAGGCCGATGAGATCGGCGTGATAATAAGTGCCGTCTTCGTCGATCGCGGGCAGGCGCTCGCGCGGCACATAGAGATCGGTGTTGGTGAGCTTTTCGGCTGCGGTGCGGTCAGGCACGCCCGAGAGACGGGCGACGAAGTGATCCTTCGCCGCGCGCATCGTCTCGATGTCGAAGGTGCGCTTGCCGTCCAGCGTCTCGAACGGGCCGTAATCGGCGATCGCCGCCGGGTCCTCGGTGAAGGACCACAGCTTCACCTCGCCGCGCACGCCATGCGCCGCGCCAATGCGCGCGACGCATACGCGTCCGGACTTGTCGCTTTTCTCGGACCTCATGGTGAGGAGCGGCGCGCAGCGCCGCGTCTCGAACCATGAGCGGAGGAACTTCGGCGGGTCCGCGCCAGAAGCCCAAGCCTTGCGAAATCGCCGGCCATCAACGCTTCTTTCTTCGCCCGCGACCAGCCTTTGATCTGTCGTTCGGCTGCTATCGCGTTAGTAATCCGATCGAAGTATTCGCTATAGGCCAATACAACGGGTGTTCGCGTTTGGGTGTAGCCCGCGAAATGCCCGGCTTGCTGTTCTGCCACGCGGCGTTCGAGATCCGCTCGCGTCGTGCCGGTGTAGTAGCTGCCGTCGCTGCACCGAAGAATGTAGAGCCACGCACCCATTGGGCCTCGTCCTTCGAGACGGCCGGCTAACGCCGGCCTCCTCAGGACGAGGGTAACACAATGGCGAGCGATTGACCTCAGGCCGCCGGGGCCTTGGCGGCTTCTTCGGCCTTGGCCTTGCGTTCCTTGCGCGGCACGGCCTTTTCCGGATTGTTGCGCGGCGCGCGCTTGGCGACACCGGCCTTGTCGAGGAAGCGCATTACGCGGTCGGACGGCTGCGCGCCCTTCTTCATCCACTCCTTGACCTTGTCGAGGTCGAGCTTGAGGCGCTCTTCCTTGTCCTTCGGCAGCAGCGGATTGAAATAGCCAAGACGTTCGATGAAGCGGCCGTCGCGCGGCGAACGCGAGTCGGCGAGGACGATGTGATAGAACGGGCGCTTCTTGGTGCCGGCGCGGGCCATGCGGATAACGAGCATTTTCGGTTTTCCTTTCAGGTATCTCGATCGTT
Organism: Undibacter mobilis; assembly: GCF_003367195.1. NCBI lineage: Bacteria > Pseudomonadati > Pseudomonadota > Alphaproteobacteria > Hyphomicrobiales > Nitrobacteraceae > Undibacter > Undibacter mobilis. The sequence continues at coordinate 1,315,820 of NZ_QRGO01000001.1, forward strand.
GATGTGTTGAAGTCGGTTATTTCTTTTTCCCGAAGCCCGGCAATCCGCCGGGGCCGGGGAATTTCCCGCCGAGACCGGGAAGGCCCGGCATGTTCGGCGGCAATTTCGGCATTGTCGGTGGCAAACCTCCGCCACCTGGCAAGCCCGGGGGCAACTGGCCGCCCGGCATGTTCTTGGCGATCTCGGCAAGTTGCTCCGGCGACGGCGCGGCGCCGCCGCCAAGGCCGAGCATCTGGCCGAGGCCGGCCATCGGGCCGCGCTTGTTGCCTTTGCCCATGGCCTTCATCATGTCGGCCATGCCGCGGTGCATTTTCAGCAGCTTGTTGATCTGCTCCGGCGAGGTGCCCGAGCCCGCGGCGATGCGCTTCTTGCGGCTGTTCTTGAGCAAATCCGGATTGCGCCGCTCCTGCGGCGTCATCGATTCGATGATCGCGACCTGGCGCTTGAGCAACTTGTCGTCCATGCCGGCGGCGGCGATCTGGCTCTTCATCTTGGCGATGCCGGGCATCATGCCCATCAGGCCGCCGAGGCCGCCCATCGACATCATCTGCTGAAGCTGGTCGCGCATGTCGTTGAGGTCGAACTGACCCTTGCGCATTTTCTCGGCGGTGCGCGCCGCCTTTTCGGCGTCGATATTCGCCGCGGCTTTTTCAACGAGCGAGACGATGTCGCCCATGCCGAGAATGCGGCCGGCGATGCGCGCGGGATCGAACTCCTCCAGCGCATCCATCTTTTCGCCGGTGCCGATCAGCTTGATCGGCTTCTGCGTCACCGCGCGCATGGAGAGTGCGGCGCCGCCGCGGCCGTCGCCGTCGACGCGGGTCAGCACGATGCCGGTGAGGCCGACGCGCTCGTTGAACGACCGCGCGAGATTGACGGCGTCCTGGCCGGTCAGCGAGTCGGCAACGAGCAGTACTTCATGCGGATTGGCCGAGCGCTTCACCTCGGCCGCCTCGTTCATCATCTCGTCGTCGAGCGTGGTGCGGCCGGCGGTATCGAGCAGCACGACGTCGTAGCCGCCGAGACGGCCGGCATCGAGCGCGCGCCGGGCAATCTGTGGCGGCTGCTGGCCGGCGACCACGGGCAACGTGTCGATGCCGGTTTCGCGGCCGAGTACGGCCAATTGCTCCATCGCGGCCGGACGGCGCACGTCGAGCGAGGCCATCAGAACTTTTTTCTTCTGACGCTCGGTGAGGCGCTTCGCCAGCTTGGCGGTGGTCGTGGTTTTGCCCGAGCCCTGCAGGCCGACCATCATGATCGCGACCGGCGGCGCGGCGTGCAGATCGATGGCATTACCAGAATTTTGCGCGTCGCCGCCCAGCGTGGCGACCAGTTGGTCGTGGACGATCTTGACGACCATCTGGCCGGGCGTGACGGATTTTACGACCGTGGCGCCGATCGCCTGCTTGCGCACATTGTCGACGAACTCGCGCGCGACATCGAGCGCCACGTCGGCCTCGAGCAGCGCCCGGCGCACCTCACGCATCGCGGCGTCGACGTCGGCTTCCGACAGCGCGCCACGGCGGGTGAGGCGGTCGAGAATGCCGCCAAGTTTTTCCGACAGTGAGTCGAACATTGCTCAACCTCGTCCGGAGGAGCGTCGCGCGAGCGACGCGTCTCGAAGGGCGAGGTCCCTCCGTTGTGGCTCATCCTTCGAGACGCCCGCCTTCGGCGGGCTCCTCAGGATGAGGCCGAAAAAACAAAACGACGCCCGAGGGCGCATCGCGCTGTCGGGCGGTGGCCTCCGGCCTCACGGGACCGGGCGGCGGGTCGAAAAGTCAGTCTCTTAGCGAGAACGGCCGGAAACTAGGGACCGGAGGGGGGCAAGTCAAGGCAAGTCTGGGGCCTGCGGGGTCCCGAAGGCAGGCCGCGACTCCTCTTTAAGTCGTTGTTTCAATTAATAAAAATTAAGGCGCCAGTTCAAAGGTCACGGAAATGGCGGCGCGCAGCATCTGCTCGCCGGGCGCCACCGGCACGGCGGAGGCGCGCATGGCCTGCACCACCGGCCGCGGCGGGTTGGAGCCTTCCTCGGCGATCGACGTGACGGCGCCGAGTTTGACGCCCGCGGCCTTGGCGTAAAGCTCGGCCTTGCGGCGCGCATCGGCGACGGCGTCGTCGCGCGCCTGATCGAGCAATTTCGACTGTTCGGACACGACGAATTCGATGCCGGACATCTCGTTGGCGCCGGCGGCGATGGCGCGGTCGAGAATGCCGGGGAATTTGTCGATCTCGCGGATGCGGATGGCGATCTGGTTGGTGACCTGGAAGCCGAGCAGCCGGGCCGGGCCGGCCTTGCCCTGTTCGTATTGCGGCTGCAACGACAGGCGCGAGGTCTGCACGTCGCGGTCGGCGACGCCGGCCTCCTTGATGGCCGCCAGCACATTGGTCATCTGCCGGGCATTGGCCTCGCTCGCTTCCCGCGCATTCTTGCCCTGGCTGGTGACGCCGAGGCGGATATTGGCGTTGTCGGGCGCGACGGCGACGGTGGCCTCGCCGGTGACAGTGATCGTGCGATCGGCGGCGCGGGCCGCCATCGGCGCCAGCAGCGGCACCATCATGGCGCCAGCGGCGATCGCGAGGCTCAGGGGAAGGCGGAACAGCGGTTTCATTATTTCACCGGCACGTAGACATTGATGATCAGAGAATTCGGATCGCTCTTGGCCGGATCCGATGTGAATTCCTCGATGAACAGATCCTGCGCTTCGAGGTTACGGTCATCGAGGTAGTTGGTGATCGCCTCATAGGTCGTGTCCATCGAATCGTAGGAGCCGCGATGGACGAATTTCAGCGCCTTGCCGGCCGGCGCCTTGCCCGAGGCGATATCGCCCTTCGGCGGATTGGCGAGCGGCTGCGCGATGATGACGCCGGCCTGGAACGAGAAGCCGGTGTCGTCGGTCTCGGTATAGATCGTGAGATACGGCCCGGCCGGCTTGATGTTCTGCTTGGTGAGGTAATCGTTCAGCGATTTGAAGGCGTCGATCAGCGTGTCGAAGGCCGTGTCCCAGTTGGTGTGGCCCTTGATGTAAACAAAGTTGCGGTCTGGAAGCTGCACCTCCTCGCCGAAGGCGTCGCCCGGCTGGGCCGGCAGCGGCGCGTGCGGCTTGATATCCGGCATCGGCGCCGCCGGGGTCGGTCCGGACTTGGGCGCGGAGGTGCCTTGCGCCAGCGCAAGTGGGCCCGTTGCTAGCCAGACTGCCGCTACCAGGGCAAGGCGCAGGCTCCGCGCTCCAGACATCGTGCGGTCTCCGTCCTTGTCGGCGATTCGCTTTGACAAAGCGATCCTATCACGGCCCCTAGCCAATGGGGCGATCTTTGGCCATATAAACCGGGCGAAACCCGGGCAGGGCCCCGGGTTTTCCAAAACCGCTGGCGGATCATGGGCGCACTTTCCAACAAGGCCTTCGTGAAGATGAACGGCATCGGCAACGAGATCGTCGTTGTCGATCTGCGCGCCGACACGCCGCGTGCCGCGCCCATCGCCGCGGATGAGGCGCGTGCTGCCGCGTCGCCTGCGGGTGCACCTTATGACCAATTAATGGCGCTCTATCCGCCGCGCACGCCCGGTACCGACGCCTTCATCCGCATCTACAACAATGACGGCTCCGAAGCCGGTGCCTGCGGCAATGGCATGCGCTGTGTCGCCACGCTTGTCTCGGATGCGAATGGCAAGTCCAAGCTGGTCTTCGAAACCGGTGCCGGCATTCTCAATGCCTGGAAGAACGACAACGGCCAGTTCACCATCGACATGGGCAAGCCGCGCTTTGCCTGGAACGAGATTCCGCTGGCCGAGGAATTCCGCGACACGCGGATCATCGAACTGCAGATCGGTCCGATTGATGCGCCGATCCTGCATTCGCCGTCGGTCGTCAACATGGGTAATCCGCACGCGATCTTCTGGGTCGACGATCCCTACGCCTACGATCTTGGGAAGTTTGGGCCGCTGCTGGAGAACCATCCGATCTTTCCCGACCGCGCCAATATCACGCTGGCGCATATCGTCGATCGCGAGCACATCGTCATGCGTACCTGGGAGCGCGGCGCCGGCCTGACACGCGCCTGCGGCTCGGCCGCCTGCGCCACCGCGGTGGCGGCGGCGCGTCTCAAGCGCACCGAGCGCAAGGTGCATATGACCTTGCCGGGCGGCGAGCTTGTCATCGAATGGCGCACCAGCGACGATCATGTGCTGATGACCGGGCCGGTGGCATTCGAATTCGAGGGCAGATTCGATCCGAAGCTGTTCGAGAAGGCGTCGTGAGCGTCGACGTCCTTACCTTCGGTTGCCGGCTGAACATCGCCGAATCCGAAGTCATCAGGCGCGAGGCCGCAGCCGCCGGTGTCACCGACGCCGTTGTATTCAACACCTGCGCCGTGACATCGGAAGCGGTACGTCAGGCGCGGCAGAGCATCCGCCGCGTCAGACGCGAGAAGCCCGACGCAAAGATCATCGTCACCGGTTGCGCGGCGCAAGCTGATGCCGCGCCGTTTGCTGCCATGCCCGAAGTCTATCGTGTGCTTGGCAACGAGGAAAAGTTGAGTGCCGATGCCTGGCGCGGCAATTCGCGTGTGGCGGTCGGCGATATCATGGTGGCGCAAGGCATCAAGGCGCATGGTGTCGATCACATCGACGGCCACACCCGTGCTTTCGTGCAGGTGCAGAATGGCTGCGATCATCGCTGCACTTTCTGCATCATCCCGTTCGGGCGCGGCAATTCGCGCTCGCTGTCCATCAATGATGCGATCGCCCAGGCGCGGCGGCTCGTCGCCAACGGCTATCGCGAGATCGTGCTGACCGGCGTCGACATCACCAGCTATCGCGATGGTGAACTCAAGCTCGGCGCGCTGGTAAAGCGGCTGCTGCGCGACGTGCCGGAGATTGCCCGGTTGCGCCTCTCTTCGATTGATTCGGTTGAGGCCGACGCCGATCTGCTCGATGCGCTCGCCAATGAACGGCGGCTGATGCCGCATCTGCATCTGTCGCTGCAGGCCGGCGACGACATGATCCTCAAGCGCATGAAGCGCCGGCACTTGCGCGCCGATGCCATCGCGTTCTGTAACGAGGTGCGCCGGCTGCGGCCCGATGTCGTGTTCGGCGCCGACGTCATCGCCGGTTTCCCGACCGAGAGCGAAGAGATGTTTCAGCGTTCGCTCGATCTGGTCGAGGAGTGCGGCCTGACGCAGCTTCATGTATTTCCGTTCTCGCCGCGGCCCGGCACGCCGGCAGCGCGCATGCCTCAACTCGACCGCACGCTGATCAAGGAACGCGCGCAGCGTCTGCGCAACAAAGGCGAAGCGGCCTTGCGCACGCATCTCGATGCGCAGGTCGGTGCCACGCATCGCGTACTGACCGAGCGTGGCGGCATCGGCCGCACCGAGCAGTTCACCGCTATGCGCCTCAATGCGCCGCTCGCGCCGGGGCTGTTCCTCGATCTCACCGTCGCCGGCCATGACGGCCGGCAATTGCTGGCGGCGTGATGATGAAACGGGTGGCGGTCGCTGCATGGATGGTGGCCGCTGCCGCAGGCGGCGCGATGGGGCAGGCCGCGCCGCCTTATGTCGGGCAATGGGCAGTCGAAGGCCCGGACGCCTGTCGCGACGGCAGCAATGACGATCTCAAGGCCAGCTTCAGCACCAGGCAATTGGAGTATTACGCCAGCACCTGTCGCGTGGTGTCGTCACGCCGGCTATCCCGCTCCGGCAATGCTGCGCATCGGCTCAAGCTGACTTGCGAGGGCGAGGGCATTCTGATCGTGCTCGACAAGACTGAACAGCGGCCGGATTTGCTGATGCATATCGACGCGGCGAGCTGGGAAACTTTGAGCTATCAGCGCTGCGCCGGCTGATCGTGTCCGCCGGGTGTACGGGCCGGCAATTTGCCGACGGCTTTCGGAGCGAAGAACAATGAGCGCGACTGAACATCTCATCACGACCATCGAACAACTCGAGGCCATTTACGGAAAGCCCCACGGCGCTTCCGTCGTCAAGGAAATCGACAGGATCGCTCCAGCCTATCGCAGGATGATTGAAGTCTCGCCTTTCGTGGCCATCGCCACTGGCGGCGAACTGGGGTTCGATTGTTCGCCCAAAGGCGACGCGCCGGGCTTTGTCCGCATTCTTGACGACAAGACCTTGGCGATCCCCGACCGTCCCGGCAACAACCGGATCGACGGGTACCGCAACATCATCCGTAATTCGCATGTCGCGTTGCTTTTCATGATCCCAGGGGTCGGCGAGACCTTGCGCGTCAATGGACGGGCTTCAATTTCGATTGAGCCGGACTTGATGCAGGGCTTCGCCGTCGACGGCAAGCTGCCGCGCAGCGTCATGGTCGTTCATGTCGATACGGTTTTCTTCCATTGCTCGCGCGCCATCGTGCGCTCGAAACTGTGGGATGAGGCGAGCAAGGTGGATCGCAAGAGCCTGCCGTCAACCGGCAGCATGATTGCAGAAGTGAGCGCCGGACAACACGGCGGCGAAGCCTATGACCTCGCGCTGCCCGCGCGCGTCAAGGCGTCTCTGTACTGAGCAAAAACACCTTTGAACTATTCCGCTTGCGCGGCCGGTGCCTCTGGCGTTCCGCCTTCGCGGGAAGGAACGAATTTGGCCGCGGTTTCGCCGCTCCAGCCGCACGCCGCCAGCAGCTCGCGCATATGCTCCGGCACCGGCGCTTCGACGGTGACCGCCGGCTTGTTCTTCGAGATCGGTACGGTGATGGCGCGCGAATGCAGATGCAGCGGCGTGCCGCCGGTGCGCGGCGCTGTGCCGTATATGGGGTCGCCGACAATCGGAAAGCCCATCTCGGCGGAATGCACGCGCAGTTGATGCGTGCGGCCGGTCAGCGGCTCCAGCGCCAGCCAGGTCATCGCGACACCGTCCTTGCCTTGGCCGCGCCCCATCACCTTCCACGTCGATGACGCCGGCTTGCCGGCCGCGTCGGGCTTCATCCACCAGCCCCGGCCTTTGTCGATTTCGGACAGCGCCATGTCGATACGGCCTTCGTCTTCGGCCGGGCCGCCTTCGACCACGGCCCAGTAGGTCTTGCCGACCTTGCCCTGTTTGAACAGCTTGCCGAGCAGGGCGAGCGCCTTGCGATGGCGCCCCAGCACCAGGCAGCCCGAGGTATCCTTATCGAGGCGGTGCGCCAGCGCCGGATCGCGCGGCAGGCCGAAACGCAGCACGCCGAAATAGTCTTCGAGGCTGTTGCCGCCCTTCGGCCCACGATGCACGGACAGGCCGGCCGGTTTGTCGACAACCAGCATCATGCCGTCGCGGTAGAGCAGGCGGGCGAGCATCTCGTCAGGGGACATAATTTCTTACCAATGGCCGCCGAAACGGGTATCAGGGGCGCGGCTCCCTGGGAACTGGCAATGAACGAGACGACGGAAAAGCAGAGCTGGTGGAAGCGCCTGAGCGGCGGGCTCAAGCGCACGTCGGCGTCGCTGGGAACCGCGATCGGCGATCTCGTCACCAAGCGCAAGCTCGATGCCGCCACGCTCGACGATCTGGAGAATGAGCTGATCCGTGCCGATCTCGGCATCGGCTTTGCGGCGCGCATTACCGAGACGCTCGGCGGCGGTCGCTATGAGAAAGGCATTGCTCCGGAGGAACTGCGTGCGCTGCTCGCCGGCGAGATCGAAAAGGTCATGGCGCCGGTGGCGAAGCCGATCGAGGTCACGGTGCAGCCTTTCGTGATCCTCGTCTCCGGGGTCAACGGCTCCGGCAAGACCACCACCATCGGCAAGATGTCCGCGCGCTTCCGCGCCCAGGGCAAGAAGGTGATGCTGGTCGCGGCCGACACGTTCCGCGCCGCCGCCATCGATCAATTGAAGATCTGGGCCGAGCGCACCGGCGCCAGCGTGATGGCCCGCACGCCCGGCTCCGATCCGGCGAGCCTCGCCTTCGAAGCCGTGACGGCCGCGAAGGCCGACGGCACCGACGTCGTGCTCATCGACACCGCGGGGCGTCTGCAGAATCGCGCCGAGCTGATGAGCGAACTGGAAAAGATCGTGCGCGTGATCCGCAAGGTCGAGCCCGCCGCACCGCATGCCGTGCTGCTGGTGCTCGACGCCACCGTCGGGCAAAACGCATTGAGTCAGGTCGAAATCTTCGGCAAGACCGCGGGCGTCACCGGCCTTGTGATGACCAAGCTCGACGGCACTGCGCGCGGCGGCATCCTTGTGGCGATCGCCGAGAAGTTCAAGCTGCCCGTGCATTTCATCGGTGTCGGCGAAGGTGTCGATGATCTAAGTGAATTCACTGCGCGCGATTTTGCCCGTGCGGTGGTGGGGATCGAGGATTGACAGAATCCTCATGGTGAGGAGCGCCCATTGGCAGGCGCAGCCTGCGTAAACTTGGCTGCGATGGGCTCGCGAACCATGAGGCTCATTCTTCGAGAATCGCTCCTTTGGAGCGCTCCTCGGGATGAGGGTTTAACGACAAGCGCTTGGAACGAAAAGATGGCCGACAAGAAACAACTCAACCCCATGCTCAAGCTGGCGCTCGATATCGGGCCGCTGATCCTGTTCTTCTTCATGAACTCGCGGCTTGGCATTTACTATGCCACCGGCAGCTTCATGGTCGCGGTGCTGATCGCGCTTGTCGTGTCCTATGTGCTGACCAGGCATATCGCGGTGATGCCGGTCGTCACGGCCGTGGTGGTATTGGTGTTCGGCGGGCTGACCTTGGTGCTGCACGACGATGTGTTCATCAAGCTCAAGCCGACCATCATCTATCTGCTGTTCGCCGGCGCCTTGCTGTTCGGCATCGTTTTCAACAAGCCGTTGCTCAACATGGTCTTCGACTCGGTGTTCCACATTACCGACGAAGGCTGGCGCAAGCTGACCTGGCGCTGGATGCTGTTCTTCGTCTTTCTTGCTGTGCTCAACGAGGCGGTGTGGCGCACGCAGACGACGGACTTCTGGGTCAATTTCAAGCTGTTCGGCTTCGTGCCGCTGACGCTGCTGTTCGGCATTGCGCAGGTGCCGCTGCTGAACAAATACGCCGCGCCGGAACGCAAGCCGTAACGCCGGCTCAGGCGGTCACGGCGGCGCGGTCGCGCAAATAGGGTTTGCGGAAGGCAAGAAAGCGCTTCTCGAGCAAGGTGTAGGACATCGCCGCCACCGGCAGGAAGGCGATGAAGGCCAGTGTCGCGATGAGCCAGGCGACATAGAAGTCGTCGGCGCTGCCGCTGCGGCCCCAGAATGTGTGGCGCAGGGCGACAATCGGGAAGAAGTGCAGCAAATAGATCGAGTACGACCACTCGCCGATTCGCGTCAGTACGCGATCGAGGGCGGCGGGAATGCGGAAGGTCGCGCCGTCATACCAGGCGATCAAGGCGCCGAAGGTGATGGCCTCGATCGTCGGGATGACAATCCAGATCGGATGCGGTGAGGGCGCGCCGGTGCGGTTATGGAAGCCGCCCATGGCGTCGAATTGCGTCCAGATGATCAGGAACGACAGCATCGAGATCGCGGCGATGGCGTTGAGCGCCGGCCGGCGCAAGGTGCCGGATAGGGTCGCAAACGCGAAGATCATGCCGAACACGAACTGGTCGATACGGCCGAAGATGGTCCAGTACGCGATGTGCTGCGCTTCGCCGAAGGTGATCCACCAGTTGATGCACAGCGCCAGTGCGCCGGCGACCACCAGCATCAGCGCGCCGGGGCCCTGGCGGCGCGTCAGCAACAGCAGCAGTGGAAACATGAGGTAGAAGTGCAGCTCGATCGCGACCGACCAGGCGCCATAGGGCCAGGTCGGCAGCAGGAAGCCGTAGACGAGATCGCTTGTCGGGATCGGCTTGCCGGTCAGCTGGCCGATGACGGTCCAGGCGGTGAGGCACACGATCAGCAGTGGCGCCAGCCGCATCGCGCGGTTCCACAGGAAGCGCGGAAAGTCGATGTCGTGCGGGCCGACCAGCTTGGCGAACAGATAGCCGGACAACGTCATGAACAAGGCGACGCCGGTGTGGCCCTCGTCGAACAGCGCCAGCGGGAAGATCGGCTGACTGGCATAGGGCACCGGAAATTCCGGCGTCATGTGCAGGAAATGCCAGACGAAGACCAGATAGGCGGCGAGGGCGCGCAAGTGGTCGAGCCGGGAGAAGTGCTGGCCGCTGGTCGAGCGCAAAAGGTTAATCCTTCCTGCCCACGGGACTGGCGTGGCGCAGGGGTATCACCGCCGGCTCTAACGTTTGGTTACGGCGCAGCGTGAATGGCGCTGCGGTTACGGCTGCTGCAGCGCTTTCTCGATCTGCGGTTTCAGCACGGCCTCGATATTCTGCGGCGTGATCGGTCCGACCAGCTTGTAGGCGATGCGGCCGTCGCGGCCGATCAGGAAGGTTTCCGGCACGCCATAGACGCCCCAGTCGATCGAGGCGCGGCCCTTCTCGTCCACGCCGACCGCGGTGAAGGGATTGCCGTAGCGGTTGAGGAAGCGCCGCGCATTGTCGGCGACGTCCTTGTAGTTGATGCCGACAATGTTGAAGCGCTTGTCCTTGGCGAGCGCGTCGAGCAGCGGCGCCTCGTCGTGGCACGGCACGCACCACGACGCCCAGACATTCACCAAAGTCACGTGGCCCTTGAGCATGTCGTCTTTGAGACCCGGCACCGGCTTGCCGTTGATGGCCAGCGCCTCGAGCGGCGGCAGGTCGGTCGGCGGCACTTGTTTGCCGATCAGCGCCGATGGCAGCTTCGACGGATCGCCGGCGATCAGCCCGAAATAGAACAGGGCCGCGATGGCGGCGAAAATGATCAGCGGCAGCGCCAGCACCAGGCTGCGCCGGCGCGGCGTGGTCTCAGTCGTGTGTTCGGCGGGGCTCATGCCTGATCCTCGCGTTGCGAGCGACGCTTGATGCCGCGGCTTTCCAGATCGCCGAGAATGCGCCGTTGCACGGCGTAGTCGCGCGCGATCCACCCGATCAGCCCGACGATCACGATCGCCGTCGCGATGTAAGCGACGAGGATGAAACCGGCATGAGGTCCGAGAGTCGCCATCACGCGCTTTTTCCTTTGCGCATGACCTTGTCGGACAATCGCTTCACACTTTCCCGGGTCATGCGCTTGCCGCCTGCATCATGCGCATGCTGCGGACGCGGCGGCGCAGGATCTCGTTGCGCATCGCGGCTATATGCAGCGTGAAGAACAGCAGCGTGAAGGCCAGCGCCATCGTCAGCAGCGGCACCAGGATCGACGGATCGATGGCCGGGCCGTCCATGCGCACGACCGAGGCCGGCTGATGCAGTGTGTTCCACCAGTCGACCGAGAATTTGATGATCGGAATATTCACGGCGCCGACCAGCGCGAGAATGGCAGCCGCGCGTGAGGCGCGGTTCGGATCGTCGGCTGTCCAGTACAAGGCCAGCATGCCGAGATACAGAAGGAACAGCACCAGCACCGAGGTCAGCCGCGCGTCCCAAACCCAGTAGGTGCCCCACATCGGCCGGCCCCACAGCGAACCGGTCACCAGGCAGATGAAGGTGAAGGCCGCGCCGACCGGCGCCGCCGCTTTCACGGCGACATCGGCGAGCGGATGCCGCCACACCAGCGTGCCCAGCGCGGCAACCGTCATCAGGCCCCAGCCCATCATGGCGAGCCAGGCCGACGGCACATGCAGGAACATGATCTTGACGGTCGCGCCTTGTTGGTAGTCGTCCGGCGCATAGGCGACGCGGTAGAGCCCGTAGGCGAACACGGCCACGGTCACGAGCGCCAGCCACGGCAGCACGCGGTTTGCCAGGGCGAGGAAGCGGGTCGGATTGGCGAGGTCGATCAGGGCCATGGGCGGATATCTAGCCAGCGCGGGACGGGCGGGCAATGAGGTGGGTCAACGCTGCGGTCAGGTCTTCGTTACTCATCGTCACTCCTGCCCCTGTCGCAGCGCCGCAGCGGCCGCCAGCGGGCCGAGCACCAGCGTGGCCAAAGACAGCGCGCACAAAATGGTGAAAGGAGGCCCGAAGGGGGCCGGCCCGACGATGGCAGCATTGGCGGCGGCGACGCCGAAAATCAGCACCGGCACCGTGAGTGGCAGCACCAGGATCGCCATCAGCAGGCCGCCGCGCCGCAAGGTCACGGACAATGCCGCGCCAATGAGGCCGATGAAGGTGAGCGACGGCGTGCCGGCGAGCAAGGTCAGCGCCACATAGCCCATTGCGGTGAATTCGACATTGAGCATCAGGCCGAGCACCGGCGTGATGACGACCAGCGGCAAGGCGGTGGTCAGCCAGTGCGCGATGGCCTTGGCGGCGACAGTCAGCTCCAGCGGCAAGCCGCTCATGGTCAGAAGATCGAGCGAGCCGTCGTCGTGATCGGCGGCAAACAACCGGTCGAGCGCCAGCAGGGTCGAGAGCAACGCGCCGATCCACAGCACCGCCGGGCCGATCCGCGCCAGCAGATTGAGGTCGGGGCCGATGGCGAAGGGGATCATCGAGACGACGACAAAGTAGAACAGGGCGCCCATCAGCGCGCCGCCGCCCACGCGTACGGACAGCCGCATGTCGCGGAGGATGATGGCGGTGAAGGCGGTCATGCCGTCACCCCCATCTTCAGTTCGCGCGGGGCGTCTAACCCGATCGGGCCATGGGTCGCGGCGACGATCATGCCGCCGCCGGCCAGATGCTCGCGCATGAACTGGGCGAGGCGGCCCTGTGACGGCGCATCAAGGGCCGAGGTCGGCTCGTCGAGCAGCCACAGCGGCCGCTTTACGGCGAGCAGACGCGCGATCGATAGCCGCCGCTTCTGCCCGGCGGACAGATAGGCGGCCGGCAGGTCGGCGAGGCTGCCGAGCTCGACGGCATCGAGCGCGGCGTCGGTCGCAGCCTCGTCCGGCGCGCCGAGGAAGTTCGTCCAGAATGTCAGGTTCTCGCGGACCGTCAGCGAAGGCTTGGCCGCGTCGAGATGACCCAGGTAATGCGCCTGCTCGGGCAGGCTGGATTCCTCTATGCCGCCGGTCAGCTCGATCTTGCCCTCCGCCGCGCGCAGTAAGCCGGCGATCACCCGCAGCAGAGACGATTTGCCAGCGCCGTTGCGCCCGGTCACGACCAGGGCCTCGCCGGCCGATACCGTGAAATTCATGTCGGCGAAAACCCGCCGTCCGCCGCGCTCACAGGCCAGGCTCTCGCAGAGGAGCTGCATCCGGTCGCTGTTCATCGAACCTCGCGCGTGCGGTTGCTTGTGACGGTCCGGAACAACAGCCTCAGCAAAATTGCTACCTTCTTACTCTGGAATGATCCCAGCCATTATGGCATCTGGCGTGAAAAGACCTTATAAGCCAGCCGATACGGCGCTGCGCTATCGTAAAAGTGCGTAGCCGAGTTCAAGCTGGGTGAATACTTCTTTCAGGCCAATGGCTTAGTGCCAAGGGCGCCCCGTCCGGATCGTCGTCCCCTCGCCGGGAATGGAAACACAATCATGACCTCTCTCGACAGCTTCAAATGCGCCAAGACCCTCAAGGTCGGCAGCAAGACTTACGCCTATTACAGCCTCCCGGTGGCGGAGAAGAACGGCCTGAAAGGCATCTCGCGGCTGCCCTTCTCAATGAAGGTGCTGCTCGAGAATCTGCTGCGCAACGAGGACGGCACGACCGTCACCAAGGAAGACATCAAGGCCGTCGCCGAGTGGATGAAGACCAAGACATCCACGCATGAATTCGCCTTCCGCCCGGCGCGCGTGCTGATGCAGGACTTCACCGGCGTCCCCGCGGTGGTCGATCTCGCCGCCATGCGCGACGCCATGGTGAACTTCGGCGGCGACCCGAAGAAGATCAACCCGCTGATCCCCGTCGATCTCGTCATCGACCACTCGGTCAACGTCAACTTCTTCGGCGACAGCAAGGCCTTCAAGAAGAACGTCGATGAAGAGTATCGCCAGAATCAGGAGCGCTACACCTTCCTGAAGTGGGCGCAGCGTTCGTTCGACAATTTCCGCGTCGTGCCGCCCGGCACCGGCATCTGCCACCAGGTCAATCTCGAATATCTGTCGCGTGTCGTCTGGACCAAGAAAGACAAGGTTACGATCGGCAAGAAGACCGCCGAGATGAACGTCGCCTATCCGGACACGTTGGTCGGCACCGACTCGCATACCACCATGGTCAACGGCGTTGCCGTGCTCGGCTGGGGCGTTGGCGGCATCGAGGCGGAAGCAGCGATGCTCGGCCAGCCCTTGTCGATGACGCTGCCGGAAGTGATCGGCTTCAAGCTGGTCGGCAAGCTGAAAGAGGGCCTCACCGCTACCGACCTCGTGCTCACCGTGACGCAGATGCTGCGCAAGCGCGGCGTCGTCGGCAAGTTCGTCGAGTTCTTCGGCCCGGGCCTGCAGCATCTGCCGGTCGCCGATCGCGCGACGCTCGCCAACATGGCGCCGGAATATGGCGCGACCTGCGGCTACTCGCCGGTCGATGACGACGCCATCCAGTTCCTCAAGGACACCGGCCGTCCGGCCGACGTGGTCAAGCTCGCCGCCGCTTACGCCAAGGCGCAGGGCATGTATCGCACCGCGCGCACGCCGGATCCGGTGTTCACCGACATCCTCACGCTCGACCTTGCCACCGTGCAGCCGTCGCTGTCGGGCCCGAAGCGCCCGCAGGATCGCATTGCGCTGCCTGACGTCGTCGCCGGTTTCACCACGGCAATGGAGAAGGAATACAACAAGGCCGCCGAGCTGAAGAAGCGCGCGCCGGTCGAAGGCCGCAAGCATGATCTCGGTCATGGTGACGTCGTCATCGCCGCCATCACCTCCTGCACCAACACCTCGAACCCGAGCGTCATGATCGGCGCCGGTCTGCTCGCCCGCAAGGCGGCGGCTTTGGGCCTCAAGTCCAAGCCCTGGGTGAAGACGTCGCTGGCGCCGGGCTCGCAGGTCGTCGCCGAATATCTCGCCAAATCGGGGCTGCAGAAGGATCTCGACAAGGTCGGCTTCAACCTTGTCGGCTTCGGCTGCACCACCTGCATCGGCAATTCGGGCCCGCTGCCGGAAGAAATTTCCGAGTCGATCAACAAGAACGATCTGGTCTCGGCCGCGGTGCTCTCGGGTAACCGTAACTTCGAAGGCCGCGTTAATCCGGATGTGCGCGCCAACTATCTGGCGTCGCCGCCGCTGGTCGTTGCCTATGCGCTGGCGGGCTCGATGTATGTCGATCTCACCAAGGATCCGCTCGGCACGGACAAGAAGGGCAAGCCGATCTATCTCAAGGACATCTGGCCGACCAACAAGGAGATCGCCAAGTTCGTCTCCAAGTACGTGACGAAGAAGATCTTCTCGGCGAAATACGCCGACGTGTTCAAGGGCGATGCCAACTGGCGCAAGATCGCGGTCAAGGGCGGTCTCACGTATGGCTGGGACGATCGCTCGACCTATGTGCAGAACCCGCCTTACTTCGAAGGTATGCAGCGCAAGGAAGTGCCGATCGACGACATCGTCGGTGCGCGTGTGCTTGGCCTGTTCCTCGACTCCATCACTACCGACCACATTTCGCCGGCCGGTTCGATCAAGGAGTCGAGCCCGGCGGGCACCTATCTGCGCGATCATCAGGTGCGCCCGATCGACTTCAATCAGTACGGCACGCGGCGCGGCAATCATCAGGTGATGATGCGCGGCACTTTCGGCAACATTCGCATCAAGAACCAGATGGTGCCGGGCGTCGAAGGCGGCGTGACGGTTCACTATCCCGACAAGGAAAAGATGACGATTTACGACGCGGCCATGAAGTACAAGGCCGAGAAGGTTCCGCTCGTCGTCTTCGCCGGCAAGGAATACGGCACCGGCTCGTCGCGCGACTGGGCTGCCAAGGGTTCGGTGCTGCTCGGCATCCGCGCCGTGATCACGCAATCGTTTGAGCGCATCCATCGCTCGAACCTCGTCGGCATGGGCGTGATGCCGCTCAACTTCGAGGAAGGCACCTCGTGGCAGTCGCTCGGTCTCAAGGGCGACGAACTGGTCACGATCCGCGGCCTCGAGGGCGACCTCAAGCCCCGGCAGAAGCTCACCGCCGAGATCACGATGGCCGACGGCACCGTGAAGAAGGTGCCGCTGATCTGCCGCATCGATACCCTCGACGAACTGGAATACTTCCGCAGCGGCGGCATTCTGCAATACGTGCTGCGTCAGCTCGCCGCCTGACGCTTCGCCGGTTCCGGACCGGAGTCTCACCCGCCCTCACTGCGAAGTGAGTGGCGGGTGATTTACTTTTGTCCCTATATGATGCGCGTCGCGTCGACCGGGGAATGCCGCCGAAATGAGATTGAACCGCCTGACCTTTGCTGCCGCCTTTGCTGCGGCGCTGGCTGTCGTGAACCCCGCCGCCGGTGGGGAGCCGAAAGCCGTGGTCGAGCTGTTTACCAGCCAGGGCTGCTCCTCCTGTCCGCCGGCCGACCGGCTGCTTGGCAATCTGGCGCATGATCCTGCCGTGATCGCGCTTAGCCTGCCGGTCGATTACTGGGATTACCTCGGCTGGCAGGACACGCTGGCGCTGAAGGGCCACGGCAAGCGCCAGCGCGCCTATTCGATCGCGCGCGGCGATGGCGCTGTCTATACGCCGCAAGCCGTGGTGAACGGCGTCGCCCACGCACTTGGCAGCGACAAGGCAGCGATCGAGGACGCCGTTATCAAATCGCGCGCCGGCAAGCAGGCGCTGACACTGGCAGTCAAAGCTTCGATCGAGGACGGCAAGATCGTCGTGAATGTGCCGGGCATGGATGGCGAGCCGCTGATCGCCGATGTCTGGCTGTGCCCGGTGACCGACAAGATCGAGGTCACGATCCAGCGCGGCGAAAATCGCGGGCAGTCGCTCAACTATTACAACGTGGTGCGGCGCTGGGTGAAGCTCGGCACCTGGAGCGGCAAGGCCGAAACCTTCACCATTCCGATGGCCGACATTCCGAATGCGAATTTCACGCTGTCGGACATCAATCACTTCGTCGTGCTGGTGCAGAATAGCACCAACGGCAAGCCGGCGCTGATGGTGGGCGCCGCGACCGTGGCGATGAAGTAATTCCACAGCGTCAATGTTGGTTGGTCAGGCGCGTCCCGAGAGGCGCGCCTTTTTTCGTGGCGCGCACATTTCAACTCTACGCGACAAAAAAATAGGACCGGCGGTTAAGCCGGCCCTGAGGCATAGGGGATTGAATCGAACGCTACTCAACTTGAACTCAATCGGCCCGGTCCGAAGACCCCCGGGGGGCTGGGGGGCTGAGGAATCCGGAGGTCGAACCGGACCGGGCCTTGAGGCAACGATGCATTTATCCCAAGCGGTCATGTCCGGCGATTGACCGAAATTGGGCGTTATTGTGGGAGGTCCTGACGAGTTCGTGATGGCGCGAGCGGGCTTTTTGGGCTGTTTTTGGCAGGCTTTTTCCGATTGGCGCGCTTGGCCGAAAACTGAAAGGTGCGATGCTGCCATTGAAATCAGGGGCTTGCGGCGCAGGGGCGGTGGCGCGATCATTGGACTGTCATATGAAGGGAGACCGCATGACGATCGGGTCCGGCGATAGCGAGCCCAGCCAGTTTTCGGGCGGCGGTGCCGCGGCACGCGGCCCCTCCGCCCCCAACCTGCTGGGTCAGGTCACCTTCAACCGCCGCGAACTCAATCGCATCCTCGATCTCTACGGCCGCATGGTCGCCGCCGGCGAATGGCGCGATTACGCCATCGACTTCCTGAAAGATCGCGCGGTGTTCTCGGTGTTTCGCCGCACGTCGGAAGTGCCGCTCTATCGCATCGAGAAAAATCCGAAGCTGGCGCAGCGGCAGGGCGCCTACAGCGTCATCTCGGCAACGGGTTTGATCCTGCGCCGCGGCCCCGAACTCGACCGCGTGCTGCGTGTGCTGGAGAAGCCGCTGCTGGCGCTGGCGAACTAGACATTACGCCGGTTCGCGGTCGCCTTTGCCGAGCGGCAGCTGCATCTGCACGGTGTCCAGCCAGCGGCCGAACTTGAAGCCGACCGACTTGAACACGCCGGCGGGCTGGAAACCGCATGCCTTATGCAGAGCGATTGAACCGGCCTGGTTCGAGTCGCCGATTACCGCCAGCATCTGCCGGAAGCCGGCATCGGTGGAGAGCTTGATCAGCTCCGCCATCAGCGCCTTGCCGATGCCGCGCTTCTGCATCTCCGGCGCGATGTAGATGGAATCCTCGACGGTGAAGCGATAGGCCGGCCGTTCCCGGAACGGTCCGGCATAGGCGTAACCGGCAACCTGCCCGTCGATTTCGGCGACGATGTAGGGGAATTTCCCGGCGCGCAGTTTCTCGTAGCGGCGCATCATCTCCGTTTCGTCCGGCGGTTCTAGCTCGAAGGTGGCAGTGCCAGTGCGCACGGCGTGGGCGTAGATGGCCGTAATCGACGGGATATCGGCGGGGCTGGTGGGGCGGATGTTCATGGAGGCACCACAAAAGAAAACGCCCCGGCTTTAGACCGGGGCGTTCCATCTCGCAACTGGCTCTGTCCGTTCGTTAGCGGCGATCGCCGAGGAAGCGCAGCATGAACAGGAACAGGTTGATGAAGTCGAGGTAGAGCGTCAGCGCGCCCATCACCGCCTTGCGGCCCGCGATGGTGCCGTCGTCGTTGACGTCGTACATCTCCTTGATCTTCTGGGTATCCCAGGCGGTCAGGCCGGCGAAGATCAGGACGCCGACGATCGAGATGACGAAGCCCAGGCCCGAAGAGCCGAGGAAGATGTTGACGATCGACGCCAGGATCAGACCGAACAAGCCCATGATCAGGAACGAGCCGATCGGCGACAGATCACGCTGCGTCGTGTAGCCGTACAGGCTCAGCGCGCCGAACGATGCCGCGGAGATGAAGAAGGTGCGGGCGATCGACGAGCCGGTGTAGACCACCAGGATCGACATCAGCGCCAGGCCGAGCAGGCCGGCGTACAGCATGAACAGGCCGAAGGCGGTGCTGGGCTGCAGCGTATGCACGCGGAAGCTCAGGAAGAACACCAAGCCAAGTGTTGCCAGCATGAGCACGATGGGCGTGAAGCCGCCGAGGATCATCTGGCCGAACGCGGTCGCGCCGACGATACCCGCCGGGGTGATGCGGATCGCATCGCCACCCGCGAGCTGGAAGGCAAAAAAGGCGACGACGCCGGTCAGAGCGACGCCGGCGGCCATGTAGTTGTAAACGCGGAGCATGTAGGCGCGCAGGCCCGCATCGATCTCCACGGAGCGCGCGGCAGTGCCAAAGCCGCGGGCAGCTACGTTACGGTCGAAGTCCGACATCGAAAGTTTCCTCTTCTCAGTGCCGGCGTTTGTCAGGTGACGGTGCCGGCTCGCGTCAGGCGCGGGTTTGAACTCGCGCTCGTGTTGTCGAATGTAATGGTTGGTGAGGTTCTACGCCAGATATGGCGGGGTGATGTCGGCCTCACCTTGCGGAATATTAACCTTTGCCGCCGGGGTGAATTCCCTCGACAAAACAAGGCCCGAGGGCCCCGTTTGACCCGGCGCGGCTGAATGTCGCTGGCAATCCAAGGCGTTAAGCGCGATTGGGTCAAAGATTGCGCAGCACCGGGGCCGGTTTCTGGCCAAGCGCCGAGAACGTGCCGGCCAGCCCCAGCACGACCGTGACCAGCACCGCGGCGAAGGTGGCGGCGAGCGCCGTCCCCAGCTGCCATGAAAACGGCAGGCGCATCAGCTCGGTCACAATCAGCCAGCTGGCGGCGGTGCCGCTGAGCACGCCGAACAGCGCGGTGGCGGCGGCGATCAGCAGATATTCGATGGTGTAGGCGCCGATCAGCCGCAGCCGGGTCGCCCCCAAAGTCTTGAGGATGACGGCGTCGTAGACGCGGTGACGGTGGCCGGCGGCAAGCGCGCCGCCCAGCACCAGCGCGGCAACCAGCAGCGTCAATGCCGAGGCGCCGCGGATCGCCAGCACCAGATTGCCGATCAGCGCGCCGATGGCGTCGAGGGCGTCCTTGACGCGCACGGTGGTGATCATCGGGAAATCCTGCGCCACGGCGCGGATAATCTTGTTTTCCTGCTCCGCGGTCGAACCGCCATTCGGATAGGTCAGTGTCGCCAGCCGCGTATGCGGCGCGCCGTCGAAGACATGCGGTGAGAACACCAGCACGAAGTTGATGCTCAGGCTCTGCCAGTCGACCGTGCGCAGATTGGCGATCTTCGCCGTGATATTGCGGCCGAGCACATTGACGGTGACGCTGTCGCCGACCTTGAGGCCGAGGCCGTCGGCGATCTTCTTCTCGAACGACACCAGGGGTTCGCCGCGATAATCGGCGGTCCACCACTGGCCGTCGGTCAGGCGCGAGCCGTTCGGTACCGTCGCCGAATAGGTGATGCCGCGGTCGCTCTGCAGCACCCACGCGGCTTCTTCCGACGGCTGGAGATCCTGCGCGTCGATGCCCTTGGCCGCCACGATGCGGCCGCGCAGCATCGGCACTTCGTCGAGGTCGGCGCCGGGGGCTTGTTTGGCGACGAAGGCGTCGAAGTCCGGCGCGCGCTCCGAGGGGATGTCGAGGAAATAGAACGCCGGCGCCCGCGCCGGCAGTTCCTTGGCGAACTGGCTGCGCAGATTGCCATCGATTTCGATGACGGTGACGAGCAACGCGATGCCGAGACCGAGCGACAATACGATGGTCGGCGTCAGTGCGCCGGGACGATGAATATTGGCGATGGCCATGCGCAGGCTGGTCGAGCGCGCGCGCGGCGCGCGGCGGGCAACCGCCATCACCAGCATGCCGACAAGCTGCAATAGCACGAAAACCGCGGCGGCAACGCCGACATAGATCAGCGCCACGCGCCGGTCATAGGCCAGCAGCACCGCGAGCGTGCCGAGCGCGGCAATCGCCAGCGCCGTTAGCGCCATATAGCTGCGACGCGGCCAGGACGGCTGCGCGGCGACGACGTCGCGAAACAGCGCACCGACCGGCACGTCATGGGCCCGGCCGAGCGGCCACATTGCGAAAGCGAGCGCGGTAAGCAGGCCGTAGACCAGCGACAGCACCAGCTCCGGCGCTTGAATCGCCGGCACGATCGGCAGTGGGATGATGGAGCCAAAAACGCCGACAACGATGAAGGGCAGCGCTGCGCCCAAAGCCGCGCCAATGGCGCCGCCGATCAGCGCCAGCAGGATTACCTGTGTGAGGTAGATCGCGAAAACGCGGCGACCGCTGGCGCCCAGGGCTTTCAGCGTGGCGATGGTGGCGCGCTTGCGGTCGAGATGGCTCTTCACTGCATTGCCGACACCGACACCGCCGACCAGCAGCGCGGTGAGGCCGACAATGGTCAGGAATTGCGTGAAGCGGTTGACGTTGCGCTCCAATTGCGGCGAGGCATTGGTGCGGTTGCGGATTTCCCAGCCAGCATTGGGCTGTTTGGCGCGAGCGTCATCGGTGACGGTCTTGACCTCGGTTTCGGTGCCGGCGCCGGGCAGCTTCACCTGATATTTCCAGCGCACGAGGCTTCCGGGCTGCAGCAGGCCGGTGGCCCGCAGCGCCTCTTCGTTGACCATCAGGCGCGGGCCGAAGCCGATGCCGACTGAAAGTTTATCCGGTTCGCTGGTGAGCGCGGCGCGGATGATGAAGTCGATATTGCCGACGGTGATGCGCGCACCCGGCTCGATGGCAAGCCGCGCCAGCAGTGTTTGGTCGGCGACCGCGCCATAGGCGCCGTCGCGTCGCGCCATCGCTTCATCGAGCGACATGTCGGGCGTGAGCGTGACCTTGCCGAACAGCGGATAAGCTTTGTCGACGGCTTTGAGTTCGACCAGCGTGGCATCGCCGCTGGCGACGCGCGACATCGCGCGCAGGCTGGCGGTGGTCGAGACCGCGCCGTGGCTTTTCAGGAAAGCCAGCTCTTCGGGTTTGGCTTCGCGCTGGATCAGGCTGAACGACAAATCGCCGCCGAGAATGACGCGGCCCTCGCGCGCCAGCCCGTCATTCAGGCTGGCCGCCAGCGAACCGACGCCGGCGATCGACATCGCGCCCAGTGCGATGCAGGCGATGAACACATAGAAGCCCGACAGGCCGCCGCGCATCTCGCGCAGCGCGTAACGAAGCGGCAGCCATCGCGCCAGGCGGCTCATGCGTGGCCGTCCACGATATGCCCCGAGCGCAGCCGCACGACGCGGCCGCATTTCTGCGCCAGCGCCGGATCGTGCGTCACCAGCACGAGCGTGGCGCCGTGCTTCTCGTAGCCAGCAAATAACAGCTCGACGATCTGCCTGCCGGTATCCTCGTCGAGATTGCCGGTCGGCTCATCGGCGACCAGGATCGACGGGTTCGGCGCCAGCGCGCGGGCGACCGCGACGCGTTGCTGCTCGCCGCCCGACATCTGCGCCGGATAGTGATGCAGGCGATGACTCAGGCCGACGAGATCGAGTTCGGCGCGGGCGCGGTCCAGCGCATCGTCGATGCCGGCGAGCTCGAGCGGCACCGCGACATTCTCGAGCGCCGTCATAGTCGGAATGAGGTGGAAAGACTGGAAGACGATACCGATGTTGCGGCCGCGGAAGCGGGCAAGTTCATCTTCGCTGAGCTCGCGCAGGTTCTCGTCGGCGACCTTCACGGTGCCGGTGTCGGCACGTTCCAGCCCGGCCATCACCATGAGCAGGGTCGATTTGCCCGAGCCTGAAGGGCCGACGAGGCCAATTGCCTCGCCCCTGCCTATATTCAGGTTGATGTCCTTGAGGATATGAACGCGGGCGGCATCGCTGCCGAGCGAAAGATTGAGGCCGGAGAGGGCAATGGCCGGTGCCGGCTCAGAAGGTGCTTTCATGAATCTCATTCCGATGCGGTGGCCGACATATGGGGAAGTTCTAGGCCCCGTCCAGCGGGCTGCGGCGCTATTACTCACGATAGTTTGCGTTTTAGGGCCGAATTGGGCCGCCGCGGCTGACAAACCCGTGAAGATCGTGGTCCTCGGCGATTCCCTGACCGCCGGCTATGGCCTCAATGTCCAGGATGCCTTCCCGACCAAGCTTGGGGTGGCGCTGAAGGCCAAGGGTCATGCCATCGAATTGATCAATGCTGGTGTCTCGGGCGACACCGCGACCGGCGGGCTGGACCGCTTTGACTGGTCGGTGCCGGCGGACGCCGACGCGCTGATCCTTGAACTCGGCGCCAACGATGCGCTGCGTGGAGTCAGTCCGGATGTCACGCGCGCGGCGCTCGACAAGATTCTGAGCAAGGCCGCCGAACGAAAGATTCCGGTGCTGATCGCCGGCATGAAGTCGCCGCCCAATATGGGCGCCGATTATGTGGCAAAGTTCGACGCCATCTTTCCCGAACTCGCCAGAACACATAATGCGCTGCTCTATCCGTTCTTCCTCGAGGGCGTCGCCGCCGACGAAAAGCTCAACCAGCGCGATGGCATGCATCCAAACTCGGACGGCGTGGACGTGATCGTGAAGAATATTCTGCCCAAGGTCGAAGAATTGATTGCGAAGGCGAAGGCCAGCTAACGCCCATCATGCCTCGTTTATTCACCGGCATCGAAATTCCATCGGGCATTGCCGAAGCGTTGAACATGTTGCGCGGCGGACTTCCGGGTGCGCGATGGATCGATCGCGAGAATTATCACATCACCTTGCGGTTCCTCGGCGATATCGACGATCGCATGGCGAACGATGCGGCATCGATCCTCGCCGATATCAAAAAACCGGCATTCGACCTGCATTTCGACGGGCTTGCGTCGTTCGGCGGCCGCAAGCCGCGATCGGTCTATGCCCAGGTCGCGGCGGCGCCGCCGCTGGTGGACTTGCAGGATGAGCATGAGCGGCTGATGCGCCGCATCGGCCTTGTGCCGGAAACGCGCAAATTCACACCGCATGTGACGCTGGCGCGCCTGCGCGGCACGTCGAGCCTCGATGTCGCGGATTATCTGTCGGCGCGCGGGTTTTTCCGCACTGCGCCGTTTCCGGTCACGCGCTTCGTGCTGTTCTCGTCACGCGCCTCAACCGGTGGCGGGCCCTATGTGGTGGAAGAGAGTTATTCGCTTGGCCCTGTCTCATCCTGAGGAGCGGCGGCAGACCGCGCCTCGAAGGATGGGCGGCCACCCGGTCTACGCCACCTTGAACAGCCGCATCTGGGCTTCGAGCATCGAACTGGCGATGCCGTGGGCATCTTCCATGGCTTCGAGCGCGATCGACATGGGCGTGTAGCGCGCGGCCTTCACCTCGCCGACAATGCTGCCGAAATCGAAGGTGAAGTCGGCTTCGAACTTGCGGGCGAGTTGCTGCATGCGGCGGTTGCCGGCGAGACAATCCATGCGCAGTAAACGAATGCCGCGGTTGCGCGACGACAACAGGATGCGTTCGAGCAGCGCGGTGCCGACGCCGTGGCTCTGCCAGTCCTTTTCGATCGAGAAGGCGGCTTCGGCCTCGTGGCTGAACAGCGGGCCGACCGGGCGCAGTTCGCCGGCGCCGCGCAAGGTGCCGTCGACGAAGAAGCCGAACACGATCACGCCGAAGTCGCGGATGCTGTGGGCGTGCTTGTCGATGAATTCGTCGGAGACCGCGCCGGAGAAGCGGGTGTTGCGGCTCTCGCGGTCGAGGCGCAGCAGGTGGTCGCGATAGGCGGCGGCCTCGGTTGGCCACAGCTTGCGGACAACGCCATCGAGGGGCAGGGGCTCGCTCATGTCGGTATTCCTCAGGTCAAAGTGTCGGCTTTGCCCCCCGACTCAATTTTTGTTTGCACGCATGTATATGGTGCATTGCAGCAAAAATACGATCCCTGCTTAGGGCGTAGACGGCCTCCATTGCGAAAAATGCATGGCTTACAACGTGTTAATAAAGGTTAACCGGCCGGTATTCACAGTGCTCAGGACGGAATGCTGCGGCTTTGCCGCGCAACATGCGGGCTTTTGCTGTGCGAGCAGCCAGCCTCAATGGGTGAGGCGATTTACAGCCGCGGCGGTACGCCTTAGCAGTTGCGGCATCGTCCCGCCGCCCCGAAACCTGCCCCTCGGTCATGAATCAGTCCTTTGCCAGCCGCTATGCCGCGTTGGTCGCCTCCGGAAAGATCGAGGCCGACCCGGCGCAGGCCGAACTCGCCCGGCACTATGTCGCGCTCGACCAGCGGCTGACCGAGCGGCTTCTGGCGCGCAAGTCGTCGTCGCTCGGCTGGCTGTTCGCCAAGAAGGCCAAGGCCGCCGTGGTGAAGGGCCTTTACGTCCATGGCGAAGTCGGCCGCGGCAAGACCATGCTGATGGACCTGTTTTACGAATCCACGCCGGTCGAGAAGAAGCGCCGCGCGCACTTCCACGAATTCATGGCGGACGTGCATGAGCGCGTGCATCGTTTCCGTCAGGCCATCAAGGACGGCAAGGTGCCGGATCAGGATCCGATCCTGCATGCGGCCAACGACATTGCCGACGAAACGCAGCTCATCTGCTTTGACGAGTTTCATGTGACCGATATCGCCGACGCCATGATCCTGGGCCGGCTGTTCACCAAACTGTTCGAGCGCGGCGTGGTCATGGTTGCGACGTCGAATCTGGCGCCGCGCGATCTCTATAAGGACGGGCTCAACCGCGCGCTGTTCGTGCCCTTCCTCAAGTTGCTGGAGCAGCAATGCGAAGTGGTGAGGCTCGATGCCCGCACCGACTTCAGGCTTGAGAAGCTCACCGGCGTCAATGCCTGGTACGTGCCGGCGGATGCCAAAGCGGAAGCGGCTCTCGACAAGGCCTGGCGCGATCTGGTCGGCCATGCCGAAGGCGCGGCGCATGAACTGGTGGTGAAGGGTCACATCGTTAATGTGCCGAAGGCGGCGATGGGCGTCGCCCGTTTCGATTTCGCCGATCTATGCTCGAAGCCGCTCGCAGCCTCGGACTTCCACAAGATCGCGCTGGAATTCCACACCCTCATCATCGACCGCATCCCGATCATGAATGAGTCGCGGCGCAACGAGGCCAAGCGTTTTATCATTCTGGTCGATACGCTGTACGATCACGCCGTGAAGCTGCTGGCGTCGGCCGAAGCTTCGCCGGAAAATCTCTACACCGGCACGGATGGCTATGAGGCCAACGAATTCAAGCGCACGGCGTCGCGCCTCTTCGAAATGCGCTCGCAGTCCTATCTGGGACTGCCGCACGGTCCGCGCACGGCGGAGAATGTCGATCTGGCGAAAATCGTCGATACCTAAAGGCTCGTCCAGATCAGCAGGGCGACGACGACAGCCATCAGCGCTGCGGCGCACCAGCCTAATGCGACCAACCAGCGCGGCAGCGCCAGGCCGGTTTCGCGCTTGCTCGATACAACGATCATCGTCGCCACCATGATGGGCACCGCGACGATGCCGTTGACGACGGCGGTCCAGAAAAGCATCGCAATCGGATCGATATTGGTGACGGCGAGCGCGGCGCCGCCCAATGTCGCAGCGGCGACGATCGCATAAAAGCCGATGGCGCGGTTGACGGGCAGTTCGAGGCTGCCGTGAATCCTGAAGATATCTGCGACGGCATAAGCGGCCGAGCCGGCGAGCACCGGCACCGCCAGCAGTCCGGTGCCGATAATGCCAAGCGCGAACAACGCAAAGGCAAACGAGCCGCCGACCGGGCGCAAGGCCTCCGCCGCCTGTGCCGCGGTATTGATATGGGTGATGCCGTTGGCATGCAGCGTCGCCGCCGTGGTTACGATGATGAAAAAGGCAATCAAGTTCGAAAAGAACATGCCGACCCAGGTATCGATCGAAATCGCGCGGAACGCGTTCGTTTCAACGCGTCGTTCGGACAGACTGCGGCGATGACTGAGGCGCGACTCTTCGGCTTCCTGCGACGCCTGCCAGAAAAAAAGATAGGGGCTGATCGTCGTGCCGAACACTGCGACGATCATCAGCATCGTGTCGCGATCGAACGAAATTGCCGGGACAAATGTTGCGCGGACGACCTCGCCCCACGGCACCTTCACGCTGAAGGCCGCCGCGACGTAGAACAGCAGCACCATGGTCATGAGCTTCAGGATGCCGGCGTAGCGGTGGTAAGGAATGAGGACTTCGGCGACGAGACAGATCACGCCGAACATCACGGCAAAGATCAGCGCGGAGCCGCCGGTCACCAGTCGCAGGGCTTCTCCCATGGCGGCGAGATCGGCGGCGATGTTGAGCGTGTTGGCGACGACCAGCGCGCCGATCAGCGGATAAAGTACGGCGCGTGGCAGAACGCGCGCGATGTTCGTCGCGAGGCCGCGGCGGGTTTGCCAACCGATCATGGCGCTCACAACCTGAATCGCGGTCATGAATGGCAGCGTCAGGAAAAGCGTCCACAGCAGCCCGAAGCCGAACTGGGCGCCGGCCTGGGAATAGGTGGCGATGCCGCTGGGATCGTCGTCGGCCGCGCCGGTGACGAGACCAGGCCCGAGCGCCCGCCAGACGGTTCTGGTCGAAAATCGGATCAGCGACATCGGAACAGGTCCTTCCCGACCCCTCTCGCCAGCTTATGGCACGGCCTTACGGCGCCAGGGGCACTGGATCAAAAACGGACTGGACTTTGGTCGAAAGCTTTGCTGGTATAATGTATACACGATAAGAAAACAGGGCGGGAATGTTGCTGCATTACAGCAAAATGGCTAAGCCATCGGCGGCCGCGCTCCGCGGCAGCAGCAAAGAGTTTTCCCATCATGGCGCGTAATAAAATCGCATTGATCGGCGCTGGCCAGATCGGCGGCACGCTGGCCCATCTGGTCGGCCTGAAGCAGTTGGGCGACGTCGTTATGTTCGACGTCATGGAAGGCATTCCGCAGGGCAAGGCCCTCGACATCGCCCAGTCCTCCCCGGTCAACAAATTCGACGCCAAATTCACCGGCGCCAACTCCTACGAAGCCATCGAAGGCGCCGATGTCTGCATCGTCACCGCCGGCGTGCCGCGCAAGCCGGGCATGAGCCGCGACGACCTGCTCGACATCAATCTCAAGGTCATGAGCCAGGTCGGCGCCGGCATTGCGAAATACGCGCCAAACGCCTTCGTCATCTGCATCACCAACCCGCTCGACGCGATGGTTTGGGCGCTGCAGAAGTCCTGCGGCCTGCCGCAGCAGAAGGTCGTGGGCATGGCCGGCGTGCTCGACTCGGCGCGCTTCCGCTACTTCCTGGCCGACGAATTCAATGTCTCGGTCGAGGATGTCACCGCCTTCGTGCTCGGCGGCCACGGCGATACCATGGTGCCGCTCACCCGCTACTCGACGGTCGCCGGCATTCCGGTGCCGGATCTCGTCAAGATGGGCTGGACCACGCAGGCCCGCGTCGATGAGATCGTCAAGCGCACCGCCAATGGCGGCGCCGAAATCGTCAACCTGCTCAAGACCGGCTCGGCCTTCTACGCACCGGCGGCGTCCGCCATCGCGATGGCGGAGAGCTACCTGCTCGACAAGAAGCGCGTTCTGCCCTGCGCCGCCTATCTCAACGGCGAGTACGGTATGAAGGACATCTATGTCGGCGTGCCGGTGGTGATCGGTGCCAAGGGTGTCGAGCGTATCGTCGAAGTCGATCTCAACGGCGGCGAAAAGACGGCGTTCGAGAAGTCGGCTGCCTCCGTGCAGGGTCTCATCGAGGCCTGCAAGAAGATCGCGCCGACGCTGGCGTAAATGATCGCCGTTGTCGCCCGCGCAAGCGGGCGATTCAGTCACCGCCTGCGTCGATAGAGATGCGAGAACCGGGAATACTGGATGCCCCGCTTTCGCGGGGCATCACAGCCTAGGGAGTTGGGGAGAGCCGGATGAATATCCACGAGTATCAAGCTAAAGCAGTTTTGAAGGAATTCGGCGTTCCGGTGCCGCGCGGCATCCCCGCCTTTACTGTCGACGAAGCCGTCAAGGCCGCCAATGAACTCGGCGGCCCGGTCTGGGTGGTGAAAGCCCAGATCCACGCCGGCGGCCGCGGCAAGGCCGGCGGCGTCAAGGTCGTCAAGTCGATCGACGACGTGAAGAAGGAATCGACCCGTATCCTTGGCTCGACCCTGGTCACGCACCAGACCGGCCCGAAGGGCAAGGTCGTCAACCGCCTCTACATCGAAGAAGGCTCGCTGATCGACAAGGAGTTCTATCTCTCCGCGCTGGTCGACCGCGAGACCTCGCGTGTCGCTTTCGTCGTCTCGACCGAAGGCGGCATGGATATCGAGGCCGTCGCGCATGACACGCCTGAGAAGATCATTTCCTTCTCGGTCGATCCGGCGACCGGCTTCATGCCGCACCACGCGCGCCGCGCCGCGCAGGCCTTGAACCTTACCGGCGATCTCGCCAAGCAGCTCGGCGACATCCTGCCGAAGCTCTACAATGCGTTCGTTTCCAAGGACATGGCGCTGCTCGAGATCAACCCGCTGGTGGTCACCAAGGACGCCAAGATCATCTGCCTCGACGCCAAGGTCGGCTTCGACACCAACTCGCTGTATCGCCACGCCGATGTGATGGCGCTGCGCGACATCACCGAGGAAGACGAGAAGGAAGTCGAAGCCTCGAAGTTCGACCTCAACTACATCGCACTCGACGGCCAGATCGGCTGCATGGTCAACGGCGCCGGCCTCGCGATGGCGTCGATGGACATCATCAAGCTCTACGGCATGGAGCCGGCAAACTTCCTCGATGTCGGCGGCTCGGCCACCAAGGAAAAGGTGACTGCCGCGTTCAAGATCATCACCTCCGATCCGAACGTGAAAGGCATCCTGGTCAACATTTTCGGCGGCATCATGAAGTGCGACGTCATCGCGGAAGGCGTCGTCGCCGCGGTGAAGGAAGTGGGCCTGAAGGTTCCGCTGGTCGTGCGTCTCGAAGGCACGAACGTCGAACTGGGCAAGAAAATCATCAAGGAATCGGGCCTCAACGTCACCTCCGGTGACGACCTGGACGATGCCGCGCAGAAGATCGTCAAGGCCGTGAAGGAGGCTGCGTAATGTCCGTCCTCATCGACAAGAATACCAAGGTCATCTGCCAGGGCTTCACCGGCAAGAACGGCACCTTCCACTCGCAGCAGGCGATCGCCTACGGCACCAAGATGGTCGGCGGCACCTCGCCCGGCAAAGGCGGCGGTACGCATCTCGATCTGCCGATCTTCGACACCGTCGCCGAAGCCAAGGACAAAACGGGAGCCGACGCTTCCGTCATCTACGTGCCGCCGCCGGGCGCGGCCGACGCGATCTGCGAAGCCATCCAGGCCGAGATCCCGCTGATCGTCTGCATCACCGAAGGCATTCCGGTGCTGGACATGGTGAAGGTGAAGCGCGCGCTGTCGGGCTCGAAGTCGCGTCTCATCGGGCCGAACTGCCCGGGCGTGATGACCGCGGGCGAATGCAAGATCGGCATCATGCCGGGCAACATCTTCAAGTCGGGTTCGGTCGGCATCGTGTCGCGCTCCGGCACGCTGACCTATGAAGCCGTATTCCAGACGTCGCGCGAAGGCCTTGGTCAGACCACGGCGGTCGGCATCGGCGGCGATCCGGTCAAAGGCACCGAGTTCATCGATGTGCTCGAGATGTTCCTAGCCGATCCGAAGACCACCTCGATCGTCATGATCGGCGAAATCGGCGGTTCGGCCGAAGAAGACGCCGCGCAGTTCCTCATCGACGAGGCGAAGCGCGGCCGCAAGAAGCCGATGGTCGGCTTCATCGCCGGTGTCACCGCGCCTCCGGGCCGCCGCATGGGTCATGCCGGCGCGATCATTTCCGGCGGCAAGGGCGATGCGAAGTCCAAGACCGCGGCGATGGAAGCGGCCGGCATTCGCGTGTCGCCGTCGCCGGCGCGCATCGGCAAGACGCTGGTGGAAGTGCTCAAGGGCTAAAGCGGCTCTTCAACCGGTCAGATCACACGAAGCGAGCGCCGCCAGGCTGATGCCGGCGGCGCTTGTCGTTTGGAGCCACACGCCCGTCGGCTTGGCCGCGAGCCCTTAGGGGCGCCCTCACAAAACATGACGGGGACGTAAACCGGTGGGTGATCCGGGCTCTCGAGCCCTTCGCCGGAACACAACCGCAAGATTAAGGGTTGGATCTTTGACACGCGGCGATTGGCCGGCGAACAGGCTGGCAAAGAGTCAGGCGGAGGTCCTGGTAATCAAATGAACTGATATTCAGTCTTATGCTTTTTTGGACTTAACTACGTCATAAATAGGTTTAAGAGTGAGGATCGCCGACGCAGGGGCGTAAAGCCCCGGAGCGGCCCGTCCGACAGAGCAGCTTCCGGTCCGGCAGGGGGATCGCGGGGCCGTTTACCGGATTGTCCCACGCAGGAAACGCATATTGCGCGGCAATTGCGCCGCGCCAGGATCAACCGACATGTCTCGCCAAGACGCCAACGCCGCCTTTGCCCACACTTCGTTCCTCTACGGCGGCAACGCCGCCTACATCGAAGACCTGCAGGCCCGTTTCGAAAAAGATCCGAGCTCCGTCGATGCCGAGTGGCGGACCTTCTTCGAGGCGCTGAAGGATAACGGCACCGATGTCGTCAAGCAGGCGCAAGGTGCGTCCTGGAAGAAGCCGAACTGGCCGGCGCGGCCGAGCGGCGATCTGGTCGCCGCGCTCGACGGACAATGGGCCGAGACCGAAAAGAAGCTCGGCGAGAAGATCGCGGCGAAGGCTCAGGCCACGGGCGTCAATCTGTCGAATGCCGACGTCATGCAGGCGACGCGCGATTCGATCCATGCGCTGATGTTGATCCGCGCCTACCGCATGCGCGGCCACTTCCACGCCAACCTCGATCCGCTCGGCATCCAGGCGGAGCCGAACGAAGAAGAACTGATGCCGGCGTCCTACGGCTTTTCCGAAGCCGACCTGGACCGCAAGATCTTCCTCGACAAGGTGCTTGGTCTGGAATTCGCGTCGATGCGCGAGATCATCGCCATTCTGCGCCGCACCTACTGCCAGACGCTCGGCGTCGAGTTCATGCACATCTCGAACGCCGCGCAGAAGGCGTGGATTCAGGAGCGCATCGAAGGTCGCGACAAGGAAATCCAGTTCACCCGCGAGGGCAAGCGCGCCATCCTCAACAAGCTTGTCGAGGCCGAAGGCTTCGAGAAGTTTCTCGACGTCAAGTTCACCGGCACCAAGCGCTTCGGTCTGGATGGCGGCGAGTCGCTGATCCCGGCGCTGGAGCAGATCATCAAGCGCGGCGGCAATCTCGGCGTGAAGGAAATCGTGCTGGGCATGCCGCATCGCGGCCGCCTCAACGTTCTCACGCAGGTGATGAGCAAGCCGCACCGCGTGCTGTTCCACGAATTCAAGGGCGGCTCGGCGACGCCGGACGACATCGAAGGCTCCGGCGATGTGAAGTACCACCTCGGCGCTTCGTCGGACCGCGAGTTCGACGGCAACAAGGTGCATCTGTCGCTGACGCCGAACCCGTCGCATCTGGAAATCGTCGATCCGGTGACGCTCGGCAAGGTGCGCGCCAAGCAGGAGCAGCACGGCGCGACGCCGGCCGACCGCACCATGGTCATGCCGCTGCTGATCCACGGTGACGCGGCCTTCGCCGGCCAGGGCGTGGTGGCGGAATGTTTCGGCCTGTCGGGCCTGAAGGGCTACCGCACCGGCGGCAGCATCCATTTCATCGTCAACAACCAGATCGGCTTCACGACCTATCCGCGCTACTCGCGTTCGTCGCCTTATCCGTCCGACGTCGCCAAGATGATCGACGCGCTGATCCTGCATGTGAACGGCGACGACCCGGAAGCGGTGGTGTTCGCCGCCAAGGTCGCGACCGAGTACAGGATGCAGTTTCAGCACCCGGTCGTCATCGACATGTGGTGCTATCGCCGCTTCGGTCATAACGAAGGCGACGAGCCGGCCTTCACCCAGCCGGTGATGTACAAGAACATCCGCTCGCGCCGCTCGACGCTGGAGATCTACTCCGAGAAGCTGATCGCCGAAGGCGTTGTCACCGAAGGCGAGATCGACAAGATGCGCGCCGACTGGCGCTCGCGCCTCGACGCCGAGTTCGAAGCGGGCCAGGCCTACAAGCCGAACAAGGCGGACTGGCTCGACGGCCGCTGGTCGGGCCTCAAGCCGGCGCAGGATGCCGACGATCCGCGCCGCGGCAATACCGGCGTCCCGCTCGCCGATCTGCGCGCCATCGGCAAGGCGATCACGACGGTGCCGAAGGACTTCAACGTCCACAAGACGGTGCAGCGCTTCCTCGACAACCGCGGCAAGGCGATCGAGACCGGCGAAGGCATCGACTGGGCGACCGCCGAAGCGCTCGCCTTCTGTACGCTGCTCAAGGACGGCCATTCGGTTCGCCTGTCCGGTCAGGACTCCGAGCGCGGCACCTTCTCGCAGCGTCATTCGGTGCTGTTCGATCAGGAAACCGAAAAGCGCTACGTGCCGTTCAACACGCTCGGCACCAGCCCGGCCAAGTACGATGTGATGAACTCGATGCTGTCGGAGGAGGCGGTGCTCGGCTTCGAGTACGGCTATTCGACCGCCGAGCCGAATACGCTGACCTTGTGGGAAGCGCAGTTCGGCGACTTCGCCAACGGCGCGCAGGTGGTGTTCGACCAGTTCATCTCCTCGGCCGAACGCAAGTGGCTGCGCATGTCGGGTCTCGTCTGTCTTCTGCCGCATGGCTACGAAGGCCAGGGGCCTGAGCACTCGTCGGCGCGCCTTGAGCGCTTCCTGCAGATGTGCGCCGAAGACAACATGCAGGTCGCCAACTGCACCACGCCGGCCAATTACTTCCACATCCTGCGCCGCCAGCTCAAGCGCGAGATCCGCAAGCCGCTGATCCTGATGACGCCGAAGAGCCTGCTGCGCCACAAGCGCGCGATCTCGAGCCTCGCCGAAATGGACGCCGGCACCTCGTTCCATCGCCTGCTGTGGGACGATGCGCAGTTCCTGTCCGGCGAGAAGATCAAGCTCGTCACCGACGACAAGATCCGGCGCGTCGTGCTGTGCTCGGGCAAGGTCTATTACGATCTTTACGAGGAACGCGAAAAGCGCGGCATCGACGACATCTATCTGCTGCGCGTCGAGCAGCTCTATCCGTTCCCGACCAAGGCGCTGATCACGGAGCTGTCGCGCTTCAAGCAGGCCGAGATCATCTGGTGCCAGGAAGAGCCGCGCAACCAGGGCCCCTGGTTCTTCGTCGACGTCTATCTCGAATGGGTGCTCAACCAGATCAACGCCAAGCATCGCCGCGCCCGTTATGCGGGCCGTCCGGCTTCGGCGTCGACCGCGGTCGGCCAGATGTCGAAGCATCTCGCGCAGCTCAAGCAGTTCCTCGATGAGGCGCTGGGCTGATCATCATCTGTCGTCTCCCACGAAAGCGGGGGACCCAGTAGTCACCGGCTGCGCCTGACGGCACCGACCGTGATTACTGGATCATTCGCTGACGCGGATGAGGACGGCAACCAGTTTGAACGCTAACGGACAAAGACACATGACTGACATCAAGGTGCCTACGCTCGGTGAATCGGTGACCGAGGCCACCGTCGGCAAATGGTTCAAGAAGCCCGGCGACGCCGTTGCAGTCGATGAACCGCTCGTCGAACTCGAAACCGACAAGGTGACGCTGGAAGTGCCGGCGCCGGCCGCGGGCGTGCTTGGCGACATTGCGGCCAAGGACGGCGACACTGTCGGCGTCGGCGCGATCCTCGGCACCATCAAGGACGGCGCGGCTGGCGCCAAGGCGGCCCCGGCCGCCGCTCCGGCCAAACCTGCCGCAGCCCCTGCTCCAGCTGCTCCGGCCGCCACGCCCGCTCCGGCTTCCGGCGCGACCAATACCGCGCAGGCTCCCTCGGTGCGCAAACTCGCCGCCGAATCGGGCGTCGATCCGTCGAACGTGGCCGGCACCGGCCTCAAGAACCAGGTGACCAAGGGCGACATGCTCGCCGCCATCGAAAAGGCTGCGTCGGCGCCGACCCCGGTCGCCGCCCCGGTGCAGATGCGGGCGCCGTCCGCGCCGGACGATGCCTCGCGCGAAGAGCGCGTGCGCATGACAAAGCTGCGTCAGACCATCGCGCGCCGTCTCAAGGACGCGCAGAACACCGCCGCCATGCTCACGACCTTCAACGAGGTCGACATGACCACGGTGATGGCGATGCGCAATCAGTACAAGGAGCTGTTCGAGAAGAAGCACGGTGTGAAGCTCGGCTTCATGGGCTTCTTCGTGAAGGCCTGCATCGCCGCGCTCAAGGACATCCCGGCGGTCAACGCCGAAATCGACGGCACCGATCTCGTCTACAAGAACTATTATCACATCGGCATTGCCGTCGGCACCGACAAGGGCCTTGTCGTGCCGGTGGTGCGCGACGCCGACATGCTGTCGCTCGCCGGCGTCGAGAAGAAGATCAACGATTTCGGCAAGCGCGCCCGCGACGGCCAGCTCAAGATCGACGAAATGCAAGGCGGCACCTTCACCATCACCAATGGCGGCATTTACGGATCGCTGATGTCGACGCCGATCCTCAACGCGCCGCAGTCCGGCATTCTTGGCATGCACAAGATCCAGGAGCGGCCGATGGCGATCGGCGGCAAGATCGAAGTGCGGCCGATGATGTATCTGGCGCTGTCCTACGATCACCGCATCGTCGACGGTCGCGAGGCGGTCACGTTCCTCGTGCGCGTCAAGGAGAACCTCGAGGATCCGGCAAGGCTGGTGCTGGATCTCTGATCCGCCTCATCCGGAGGAGCGCCGCAACGCGGCGCGTCTCGAAGGATGGGCGGCCACATGGTTCGAGACGCCACGCTTCGCGCGGCTCCTCACCATGAGGCCGATTTGGCGGCGCGATAAATAGGTTTGGAGCATTCATTCATGTCCTACGATCTCATCGTCATCGGTTCCGGACCCGGCGGCTATGTCTGCGCCATTCGCGCGGCGCAGCTCGGCCTCAAGACCGCGGTGGTCGAAAAGACCGCACTCGGCGGCACTTGCCTGAACATCGGCTGCATCCCGTCGAAGGCGTTGCTCCATGCCTCCGAACTGTTCGAGGAAGCCGGGCATTCCTTCGCCAAGATGGGCATCGGCGTCTCCGCGCCGAAGCTCGATCTCAAGACCATGCTCCAGTTCAAGCAGGACGCCATCGACGGCAACGTCAAGGGCGTGGACTTCCTGTTCAAGAAGAACAAGATCGAGACGCATTACGGCTTCGGCCGCATCGCCGCGCCGGGCAAGGTTGAGGTGAAGGCGGCTGACGGCAAGACGACGATGCTGGAGAGCAAGTCGATCGTGATTGCCACCGGTTCGGACGTCGCCAGGCTGCGCGGCATCGACATCGATGAGAAACGCATTGTGTCCTCGACCGGCGCGCTGTCGCTGCCGGAAGTGCCGAAGCATCTTCTGGTCATTGGCGCCGGCGTCATCGGCCTTGAACTTGGCTCGGTGTGGCGCCGCCTCGGCGCCAAGGTCACGGTGGTGGAGTTCCTCGACGGCATTTTGCCGGGCATGGACGGCGAAGTGCGCAAGCAGTCGCAACGCCTGCTTGAAAAGCAGGGCATCACTTTCAAGCTGTCGTCCAAGGTCACCGGCGTCGATTCATCCGGCAAGACGCTGAAGGCGACCATCGAGCCGGCGAAGGGCGAGGGCAAGGCGGAGATCATCGAAGCCGATATCGTGCTCGTGTCGACCGGCCGCGTGCCTTACACCGACGGCCTCGGCCTGAAAGAACTTGGCGTGAAAATGGATGAGCGCGGCCGCATCGTCACCGATCATTATTATGCGACCAGCGTGCCGGGTATCTGGGCCATTGGCGACGTGATCACGGGTCCGATGCTGGCGCACAAGGCCGAAGACGAAGGCGTCGCGGTTGCCGAAATGCTGGTCGGCCAGGCTGGCCATGTGAACTACGACGTCATTCCGGCGGTGGTGTACACGATGCCGGAGATCGCCTCGGTCGGCAAAAGCGAGGAAGACCTCAAGGCCGCCGGCGTTGCCTACAATGTCGGCAAGTTTCCGTTCACCGCGAACGGCCGCGCCAAGGCGAACCAGCAGACCGACGGCTTCGTTAAAGTCATCGCCGACGCCAAGACCGACCGCGTGCTCGGCGTGCACATTGTCGGTTCGGACGCCGGCAACATGATCGCTGAAGCCGCCATCGTCATGGAATTCGGCGGCGCCGCGGAAGATATCGCCCGCACCTGCCACGCCCATCCGACGCTGCCCGAGGCGGTGAAGGAAGCGGCCATGGCGGTCGCCAAGCGCGCGATTCATATGTGAGGTGATCGGCCTCATGGTGAGGAGCCGGGCGCATACCGGCGTCTCGAACCATGCCGCCGCCCATCCTTCGAGACGCGCCGCTTTGCGGCGCTCCTCAGGATGACGCGGAATAGACGCCTTATATCCGGCCACTCGGCGGCCTATATCGCTTGGATGCGCCGCTGGCTCCGCCCGCTCTGGGTCTTCCTCGCTCTGCTGTTCCTGTTGGAAGCATGGCTGTGGGATCATCTGTCGCCGGTGGTCGCCCGGATCGTCGGCTTCATTCCGTGGGCGGCGCTCAAACAACGGCTGGCGCAGGCGATCGAGCGGCTGTCGCCCTGGGCGACGCTGATTGTCTTCGTCCTGCCGCTTGTCGTGCTGCTGCTGCCGCTGAAGTTTATCGAAGTTTATTTTCTGGCCACTGGTCAGTGGCTCGGCGCCATC
The DNA here is from genome assembly GCF_003367195.1 of Undibacter mobilis. Taxonomy (NCBI): domain Bacteria; kingdom Pseudomonadati; phylum Pseudomonadota; class Alphaproteobacteria; order Hyphomicrobiales; family Nitrobacteraceae; genus Undibacter; species Undibacter mobilis. Next base: position 1,353,303 of record NZ_QRGO01000001.1, read on the forward strand.
GCCGTCATCGTCGTGGCCAAGCTTGTCGGCGTCGGCGTCACCGCATTCATCTTTGATGCAACGCGCGACAAGCTGCTGCAGATGGCGTGGTTTCGCGCGCTCTATGAATGGATGCTGCGCGTGCGCGCCTGGGCGCACGCCGTTACCGAGCCGGTGCGTGTCCGCATGAGGGACATTGCCGCGATGATCCGCAGCGCGCGTGGCGGCCGCTTCCTGCGTTGGCTGTCGCGGCTGCGGCGCGCGGCGTTCCGGCGCGCCGCCTGACGAGGCTCAGTGCGCCGCGCTGGCGTGCAGCAGGAAATCGAGCGCGTGCGGTGCCCAGATGCCGAAGCACGTAAAGGCGAAGCCGATCAAGCCCGCAAGGCCTGACAGCCAGCCGAGCACCACCATGCCGGTGATGACCTCGGCCGAAGCCAGCACGATGCCGATCTGGAAGGCGGCCGAGCCAAATTCGAACTGGTGATAGCGCGCGAGCTGATAATCGCGCGTATGTTCGTACTTCTCGGCCTGCTCGCGCAGCTCCTTGCGGCCATCCTTCTCCTTGGGATCGGACTCGTAACGGGCCGCCGTTGCCCGCCAGGTCTCGACCTGCTTCTCCATCGCGGCCCTGATCTCCGGCTTGTCGATCGACGTCGCGATCGCCGAAAGATTGTCGGCGGCGGTGCGGATATTGGTCTGGCGAATGGTCTTGGCCTGAAAGAAATTCCAGGTGTCGGACGCCTTGATGTTGAGACTGATGCTTTCGGTCTGCGCGCTCTTGCCGAGCGTTTCGGAGAAGGCGAGAAACAGCGCCAGCACCGAAATCAGCAGCGCGATCTTTTTGTTGCCGCCGTGAGACGCGTGTTCGGCGTGTTCGGCATGTTCGAGGTTTTCGTGCGGTCCCGCCATGGTCGTCCCCTGTTTGGCCGGGACCATGATCGCAGTCCGCCGGGCGCGCAAGGGCGCGGCGGCGTTGTCGACGATGATATTATGATGACGCCCGCGGATGGGCGCTGGCATAAACTTCGAGTAAACGCGCGGTGTCGACCGCCGTATAGATCTGCGTCGTCGACAGTGAGGCGTGACCGAGCAGTTCCTGGATCGAACGCAGGTCGCCGCCGCGCGCCAGCAAATGTGTAGCGAAGGAATGGCGCAGCGCATGCGGTGTCGCCGTCTCCGGCAGCCCCAGCGCGCCGCGCAAGGTCGCCATCGCCAGTTGCACAATGCGTGGCGAGAGCGGGCCGCCGCGGGCGCCGAGAAACAGCGGGCCATCCGGCGGCAGGTCGTAGGGACACAGCGCAATGTAGTCGGCGATCGTTTTGGTCACCTGCGGCAACACCGGCACCATGCGGGTCTTGTTGCCTTTGCCGAGGACCGTCAGCGCATCCTTGCCATTGGCGTCGCTGCGCTTGAGGCCGAGCGCCTCGGAGATGCGCAGGCCGCAGCCATAGAGCAGCGCCAGCACGGCCGCGTCGCGCGCCAGCACCCAGGTCTCACGGTCCTCGCCACCGCGCAGGTCGATGTCGGTCATCTGCTTCGCCGCGGTCGCCGCCAGCGGCTTCGGCAAACTGCGGGCAAGCTTCGGTGCGCGGATGGCGGCGAGCGCGCCGACTTTGCCCTTGCCATTGCGCTCGAGGAAGCGGGCGAAGGAGCGCGCGCCGGCCAGAGAGCGCATCAAGGTACGGTTGCCGGCGCCGCCGGCCCGCCGCGCTGCCATGAAGGCGCGCACATCGGCCGGGGTGATTTTGGCGAGCACTTTGAGTGACGGCGGCCCGCCAAGGTGTTCGGCGAGAAAGCCGAGAAACTGGCCGACATCGCGCTCATAGGCTTCCAGCGTTTTTGGCGACATGCGCCGTTCCGCGCCGAGATAGGCGCGCCAACGGCCGATTTCGGCGGCCGTGTCGGGGGCGATGGCAAGCGGCAGTCCCATATAGGGCAGACTAGGAGCCCTTCCTTACCCTTCCTTAAAGACCCGGAATCGGCCAGACCCTTCCCATGGCTACACGCGTTGTCGATGTCCTGGTGCCGGTGGCGCTCGACCAGGCCTATTCCTACCGGGTTCCGGCAGGAATGGAGGTCGGTGTCGGCGACGTCGTGGCCGTGCCGCTCGGCGCGCGTGGCGAGACCGCGGGCGTGGTCTGGGCCGAAAACCCCAATCCGGCGCCCGGCCTGCACAATCGTCTCAAAGACATCGCGGCGAAGATCGACGTGCCGTCGCTCAGGCAAGAACTGCGCACCTTTATCGACTGGGTCGCCGGCTACACTTTAGCGTCGCGCGGCATGGTGCTGCGCATGGCCTTGCGCATGGGCGACAATCTCGGGCCAGCGCGCGAGCGCGTCGGCGTGCGTCTTGTCGGCCCGCCGCCGCAGCGCATGACCGTAGCGCGCCAGCGCGTGCTGCGCGCGCTCGAGGATGGCATGGTGCGCGCCAAGGGCGATGCCGCGCGCGAGGCTGGTGTTTCGACCGGCGTCATCGATGGCCTGGTCGATGAAGGCACGCTGGAAACGGTTGTGCTGCCGCCGGAGAAGGTGGCGCGCCCGCCCGACCCGGATTTCCGCAAGCCCGACTTCGCGCTTGGCCAGCTCGCCGCCGCGGATGCGCTGCGCACCACCGTCGATCAAGGCGGCTACACCGTGTCGCTGGTCGATGGCGTCACCGGCTCGGGCAAGACCGAAGTCTATTTCGAGGCGGTGGCGGAGAACATCCGCAAGGGCCGGCAGACGCTGATCCTGATGCCGGAAATCGCGCTCACCGGCCAATCGCTCGATCGCTTCACCGCGCGCTTCGGCACCAAGCCGGCGGAGTGGCATTCGCAACTGGCGCCGCGCTTGCGCGCGCGCACCTGGGCCGCGGTGGCGGAAGGCGACGTGTCGGTCGTGGTCGGCGCGCGCTCGGCGCTGTTTCTTCCCTATGCCGATCTCGGCCTCATCGTTGTCGATGAAGAACACGAGCAGGCCTACAAGCAGGAAGACGGCGCGCGCTACAATGCCCGCGACATGGCGGTGGTGCGCGGCTCCATCGCGAAGATTCCCGTGGTGCTCGCCTCGGCGACGCCCTCGGTCGAATCCGAAGTCAATGCGCGCAAGGGCCGCTATCGCCGCTTGCATCTGCCGGAGCGTTTCGGCGGCGCCAGCCTGCCGCATGTCGAGGCCATTGATCTGACGCGCGAAGGTCCGCCGCGCGGCCGCTTCATCGCGCCTCGCCTGGCCGAAGCCGTCCACAACACGCTGGAGCGCGGCGACCAGGCGCTGCTGTTTCTCAATCGCCGCGGTTTTGCGCCGCTTACATTATGCCGCGCCTGCGGCTTCCGCCTGCAGTGCCCGAACTGCGATGCCTGGCTGGTCGATCATCGCTTCCGCAAGAGACTGATCTGCCATCACTGCGGCTACAACATGCCGCCGCCGGATGCCTGTCCGAACTGCCACGCCACCGAAAGCTTCACGGCGGTCGGCCCCGGCGTCGAACGGCTGGAGCAGGAGGCGGCCGACCTGTTTCCCGACAAACGCATTCTCATTCTTTCGAGCGACGTCGTCGAATCGATGGAGCGACTTCGTCAAGAGCTTGACGATGTCGCCGACGGCAAGTTCGACATCATCGTCGGCACGCAGCTGGTGGCGAAGGGGCATCATTTCCCGAAGCTCAATCTGGTCGGTATCGTCGATGCGGATCTCGGCCTCGGCAATGGCGATCCGCGCGCGTCGGAGCGGACATTCCAGTTGCTGCATCAGGTGGTCGGCCGCGCCGGCCGCGAGGACAATCGCGGGGTCGGCTTTCTGCAGACGCACCAGCCGGAGCATCCGGTGATGAAGGCGCTCATCCTCGGCGACCGCGAGAAATTCTACGAAACCGAAATCGCGCTGCGCGAGGCGTCGGGCTATCCGCCGTTCGGACGGCTTGCCGGCATTGTCGTCTCCGCCGACAACAAGCACGACGCCGAAGGCTACGCCAAGGCTGTCGCAAAAGCCGCGCCCTATAACGAAACGGTGCGCGTGCTTGGCCCCGCCGAAGCGCCGGTTGCCGTGGTGCGCGGCCGCCATCGTTACCGGCTGCTGATCAAGGCGCCGCGCGAGTTCAACCTGTCGGCCTATTTGCGCGACTGGCTGGCCGTTGCGCCGAAGACGCGCGGCGGCATCAAGATGGACGTCGATGTCGATCCGATGAGCTTTTACTGATCCGTCATGCTGCCGCGCGCGCCGTGCGCTTGCCGGCCCACTGATTGATGATCAGGCTGCCGAGCACGATCGCAGCACCGAGCGATTGCACCAAGGTCGGCACGAAGCCGCGGATAACGGCATCGAGCGCGAAAGCGACCATCGGGATCAGCAGGAAGAACGGCGCCACGGCCGGCGCGCCGGCTTCTTCGACGCCGTGAAACCAGAGTGCGTAAGCAATCGAGGTGCCGATCAGCGCCACATAGGCGTAGGCGGCAATGCTCGCGATATCGAGCGAGGCCGGCACGTCGCCGATGAACGCCGCCAGCGCCGCCAGTTCGACGCCGCCGATCACGAGCTGCCAGGCGGTGAATTCGAGCAACGGAATGGGGCGGCCCCAGCGGTTGAGCAGAACGCCGCCCAGTGCCAGCGACATCGCGGCGATCAAGCCCGCGACCGCGCCGACGAAGTCGAGCACGATCTTGCCGCCGGTGAGCAGGATCATCACGCCGATGGCGCCGAGCACGACGCTGGTCAGCCGCAGCCAGGTCGGCCGCTCGCCGAGCAGTGGCCAGGCGATCAGGACGGTGATGATGGGCCCGAGCGATTGCAACGTGCCGGCGACGCCGCCCGGCAGCCGCTCGGCGGCGATGAACAGGAACGCGAACACGATCCCGCAATTGAGCGTGCCAAGCAGCACGACCTTGCCCCACCATTCGCGCGGCGGCAGTTCGTTGTAGAACAGAAGCAGTGGCAGGCCGCCACCGAGCGCGCGAATGGCGCCCGTGAAGATCGGATTGTGCGGCAAGACCATGCTGACGAAAATATAGGTCGTGCCCCAGATGGCAGCGGCGAGGGCGGCGGACAACTTGGGGTTCAGGGCTGAAAGCATCGGTCGAAAATACACCGCGGCCTGAGCCAAGCGGCGCGGGCGAGCGGATGTTTCCTTTTGAGATGATTATGCGGCCGCGGACGCGGCTTGATGACAGATCCCGGAGATAAGGCGGGCCGGCGCTCGGTGAAAGCCGCGGGCCTCGCGTCTGGCGCAGGGCAGCCCGTTGTTTTCGCCGGTTCGACTAAGGGCGGACGCAGCCGCCATCGTCATTCCGGGGACCGGGCTAAGCCAGGGAGCCCGGAATCCATACTCCGCAGCACCGGGGATCCGGAATGACGACGTGGCTTTCTACGTCTCGTGCAGCTTGCGTGCGCTGGCGACGCTGGCGGCGTAGCGCATGAGCGGCGGCTTGAGGCCGGTGGCGACGAGTTCATGCCGCACATTCGGCCGGGCGGCGGCGAAATAGACCTCGGTGCCGCCTCTGGCGAGCTTCTTGACGAAGGCATGCAGCGAGCGCGCCGCCGTGGTGTCGATCAGCGGCACGTCGGTGAAGTCGAGAATGAGCAGCCGCGGCGTGTGGCCGATGCGCTCCAGCGCGGTCAGCACATGCGCGGTGGCGCCGAAGAAGAAGGCGCCGCTGATGCGGTAGACCACCACGTCGCGCTCGCTGGCGGCATCGGCATCGTATTTGGTGCTGTCCGCCGTATCGGCGACGTCCTCGATGCCGCCGGCCTGGATATCGACCGACTCCGCCATGCGATGCAGGAACATGAACGAGGCCAGCACCACGCCGACCGCGATGCCGGTGAGGAGATCGACGAAAATGGTGAGCAGGAACGTGGCGAGCAGCACCACCGCATCGCCGCGCGAGGTGCGCATCAACGACCAGAATTCTTCCTTCTCCGCCATGTTCCACGACACGATGAGCAGCACGGCGCCGAGTGCGGCCAGCGGGATGTAGCCGACCAGCGGCGCCGCCACGGCCAGGAACAACAGCAGATAGCCGCAGTGGAAAATGCCGGAGAGCGGTCCGCGCGCGCCGGAGCGAATATTGGTCGCGGTGCGGGCGATGGTGCCGGTGACGCACATGCCGCCGAACACGACCGAGGCGATATTGGCGACGCCCTGCGCGCCGAGCTCCGCATTGGAGCGATGGCGGCGTCCGCTCATGCCGTCGGCGACCACCGCCGACAGCAATGATTCGATGGCCCCTAACAGCGCGATGGCGAAAGCATCCGGCAGCACGGCCTGCAGCTTGGCCATGCTGAAGGTCGGCAGCGACGGCGCCGGCAGCGTGCGCGGCACTTCGCCGAAGCGCGACGTTACGGTCGCGACATCGAGATGGAGGGCAAAGCAGATCAGCGCCGTCACCGCGATCGCGATCAGGAAGCCCGGCCAGGCCGGCCGGAAGCGGCGCAGGACGATAATGATCGCCAGCGCCAGCGCCGCAATGCCGACGGTCTGCCAGCTGATCGTCGAGATCGCAGCGGCAATCGCTTCGAGCTTGGGCAGCAAAGCGGACGGCTCATGCGCAATGTTGAGGCCGAGCACGTCGCGGAACTGGCTCGCGGCAATGATGACAGCGATGCCCGCGGTGAAGCCGACCGTCACCGGCATGGGAATGTATTTGACGTAGGTGCCGAGGCGGAGAAGAGCGACCGCCAGCAGGATCAGCCCGGCCAGGATCGTCGCCAGCGCCAGCCCGTCATAACCGTGACGCTCGACGATGGAGGCGACCAGGCCGATGAAGGCGCCCGCGGGGCCACCGATCTGGAAGCGGCTGCCGCCGATCAGCGACACGAAGAAGCCGCCGGCAATGGCGGTGTAGAGGCCGCGCTCGGGCGACACGCCGGAGGCAATCGCGATTGCCATCGACAATGGCAGCGCTACGACGGCGACCGTGAGTCCGGCTATGGCGTCGGCGCGCAGGTCGCGTACGCCATAGCCTTCACGGAAAACCGTGATCAGCTTGGGCATGAAGAGCTGCGCGAAGGTCGGCGGCGGAGCGACAGGCGAATGGCCGGACATGGCGAACCTTTTTTGGGAAAGTTCCATCAGCATCGCTCCCGAGGCGGCTGCTGCGCAACTCCGAAATACCCCTTAACGCCAGATAGGAATTAAGGCGTCAGCGTTGCTTTATGCCGCGGCTTTGTCGGCGGCATCGCCCGCCGGCAGCAGCACGCAGGCAGCAGCGGCGAAAATCAGAACGAAACCCACGATATCGGCCCCGGTCGGCCGTTCGCCGAGAATGACGATCGAGGCAGTGACGCCAACCACCGGCACCAAAAGCACGCCGATCGAGGCTGTCAGTGGCGACAACCGGCCAATGATCGACCACCACAGGAAATGGGCAAGGCCGACACCAATGACGCCGAGATAGACAATGGCGATGACCGCGTTGGTGCTGATCGGCCACAGCCGCGGCAGGCCTTCGAAGGCGAGGGCGCCTGCGAGCAGGAAGAAGAAGCCGAACAGCAATTGCCAGGCCGCATTGGCGAGTGCCGGCACCGAAGACCGCCGCCATTTCATGTAGACGGTGCCGAAGGCCCAGCCGATCGCTGCGGTGAGCGAATAGACGATAAAGACAGGAATGCCGTGCGCGAGCAGCGGCCAGATCAGGATGCCGATGCCGGCCACGCCGAGCGTCAGAGCAATCAGCCGCAGGCGGCCGAGTTTGTCGTGCAGCAGCAGCATGCTCAGGACGGCGGCCCAGATTGGCATCGTATAGATGACGATAATCGTGCGTGAGGTCGCGCCATTGAGCTGCGCGAAGGCCGAGAGGATGTGAAACGTCCCGACATTGAAGAAACCGGCGATCAGGACGTGGATGCGGTCGCGCGGCGGCACATAAAGATCGAAACCGGCGACTCGGGCGGCCAGGAACAGCGTCGCCGCGCCCCCGCCGACCCCGACCATGCGCAAGGTCCAGGGCTCGACCTCGCGGAGCGCGACTGCCGTGGCGATCCACACCAGACCCCAACAAAAGGCGAGCAGGACGACGGACAGGCGGGCGGTGCCGGAATCCGGGCCTCGCGGCGATCCGTCGGACATGATTCCTTCCCCAAAACCCGGTTTCGTCCGGGTTTCTTGCGCCGCGCCAAAATGCACGGGTTCAGTGTCTGTCCCGCCATATACGGATTCGGACTTTGGTGCTGCCGGCAAATCCGAAGGTCTGCCCTGCGACGGGATTGCCGTTCCGCCCGTGGCCGGCGGCACACGCGCTTTGCCGCAGCTTTTCTGGCCACCTCCGTGACGGCCCCTTGTTGCACCGCCCCCCGTCGCTGTGTTAGCTACCCCTCGATTTTAGAGGCCCGCCCGCGGGGGTTTGCCGGGCGGCCGAAAGATCGGAATTCCCTCTTGAATTCCAAAAGCTTGCGCCGCCCCTTCAGGCGACGGTGTCGGGCTTGTTTAAAGTCCTAAGAAAGAGCGTGACAGTGGCGGGCGAAGATCACCCAGTTTCAGGAATGGCGGGCCGCTATGCCGGGGCCCTGTTCGAGTTGGCGCTCGAGGAAAAGGCGACCGATGCGGTCAGGAAAGAGCTCGACCAGTTCGATGCTCTGATCGCCGAATCCGCCGACCTCAATCGCCTCGTCCGCAGCCCGGTGTTCGGCGCCGACGAGCAGCTCCGGGCGCTCAGCGCCATCCTCGCCAAGGCCGGCATCTCCGGCATCACCGCGAATTTCCTCCGCGTCATCACCACGAACCGCCGCCTGTTCGCTGTCCGCGACATGATCCGCGCCTATCGCGCGCTGGTCGCGAAGAACAGGGGCGACGTGGTCGCGAAGGTCACCGTTGCCGAGCCGCTCAACGACCAGAACAAGGAAGCGCTCAAGGGCGCTCTCAAGTCGGTCACGGGCGGCAAGGACATCGACATGGACGTCACGATTGACCCGGCGATCATCGGCGGGCTGATCGTCAAGGTCGGCAGCCGTATGGTCGACACGTCTCTCCGCACCAAACTCAATTCGATCAAAATTGCGATGAAAGAGGCACGCTGATGGATATCCGCGCCGCAGAAATCTCCAACATTCTCAAAGAGCAGATCAAGAACTTCGGCCAGGAAGCCGAAGTCTCCGAAGTCGGCCAGGTGCTGTCCGTCGGTGACGGTATTGCCCGCGTCTACGGCCTCGACAACGTCCAGGCGGGCGAAATGGTCGAGTTCGAGAACGGTACGCGCGGCATGGCGCTGAACCTCGAAAGCGACAACGTCGGTATCGTTATTTTCGGCGCCGACCGCGAGATCAAGGAAGGCCAAACCGTCAAGCGCACCGGCGCCATCGTGGACGTGCCGGTCGGCAAGGGTCTGCTCGGCCGCGTCGTCGACGCGCTCGGCAATCCGATCGACGGCAAGGGCCCGATCAAGGCCGATGTCCGCAAGCAGGTGGACGTCAAGGCGCCGGGCATCATCCCGCGCAAGTCGGTGCATGAACCGATGGCGACCGGCCTCAAGGCCATCGACGCGCTGATCCCGATCGGCCGCGGCCAGCGCGAGCTGATCATCGGCGACCGTCAGACCGGCAAGACCGCGATCGCGCTCGACACCATTCTCAACCAGAAGCCGCTCAACGCGCAGCCGGACGAGAAGATCAAGCTGTACTGCGTCTATGTCGCGGTCGGCCAGAAGCGCTCCACCGTCGCCCAGTTCGTGAAGGTGCTCGAAGAGCAGGGCGCGCTGGAATATTCGATCGTCGTCGCCGCCACCGCGTCCGACCCGGCCCCGATGCAGTTCCTGGCGCCGTTCGCCGGTTGCGCCATGGGCGAGTACTTCCGCGACAACGGCATGCACGCCGTCATCATCTATGACGATCTGTCGAAGCAGGCCGTCGCCTACCGCCAGATGTCGCTGCTGCTGCGCCGCCCGCCGGGCCGCGAAGCCTATCCGGGCGACGTGTTCTATCTCCACTCGCGCCTGCTTGAGCGCGCCGCCAAGATGAACGACGAAAAGGGCGCCGGTTCGCTGACCGCTCTGCCGGTCATCGAAACCCAGGCCAACGACGTGTCGGCCTACATCCCGACCAACGTGATTTCGATCACCGACGGCCAGATCTTCCTCGAAACCGACCTGTTCTATCAGGGCATCCGTCCGGCCGTGAACGTCGGTCTGTCGGTGTCGCGCGTCGGTTCGGCCGCGCAGACCAAGGCGATGAAGAAGGTCGCCGGCAAGATCAAGGGTGAGCTGGCGCAGTACCGCGAAATGGCGGCCTTCGCGCAGTTCGGCTCCGATCTCGACGCCACCACGCAGCGCTTGCTCGCCCGCGGTTCGCGCCTCACCGAGCTCCTCAAGCAGGCGCAGTTCTCGCCGCTGAAGATGGAAGAGCAGGTCGTGGTGATTTACGCCGGCGTCAACGGCTATCTCGACAAGTTCCCGGTCGCGTCGATCCGCAAGTTCGAGAACGGGTTGCTGTCGCTGCTGCGTAACGAGAAGACCATTCTGGACGACATCCGCAAGACCAACGATTTGTCTTCGGACACCGAAAAGAAGCTCAAGGAGCAGGTCGACAAGTTCGCCGCCTCGTTCGCCTAAGTTGGATCGTCGGGGCCCGGCATAAGGCCGGGCCACAGCGCGAAGCGCGTCTTCGCGCTTAAGCCGGTAGAAATAAGAGAGCCGAGAGAGCCGAAGAGAAATGGCGTCACTCAAGGACATGCGCGTTCGCATCGCCGCGACGAAGGCGACGCAGAAGATCACCAAGGCCATGCAGATGGTCGCAGCGTCAAAGCTGCGCCGTGCGCAGGCGGCGGCCGAAGCCGCGCGTCCCTACGCCGAGCGTATGGACCTGGCGCTCGGTAACATCGCCTCCGGCATGGCCGGTGCCGAAGGTGCGCCGAAGCTTCTGGCCGGCACCGGCTCCGACAAGGTTCACCTGCTGATCGTCGCCACCGGCGAGCGCGGTCTGGCCGGCGCGTTCAACTCGTCGATCGTGCGTCTGGCCCGCGAGCACATCAACCGGCTCCAGTCCGAAGGCAAGGAAGTCAAGATCCTCACCGTCGGCAAGAAGGGCAACGAGCAGCTCCGCCGCAACTACGAGAAGCTGATCGTCGATCGCATGGAGCTGCGCGGCGTGCGCACGCTCGGTTACGTCAATGCCTCGCAGATCGCCGACAAGGTTCTGGCGATGTTCGAGAAGGGCGAGTTCGACATCGCGACCTTGTTCTACGCCCAGTTCAAGTCGGTGATCTCGCAGGTCCCGACCGCGCAGCAGATCATTCCGCCGAAATTCGATACGTCGAAGCCGGCGACGGCGCTGGCGCCTTACGAATACGAGCCCGAGGAAGAAGAAATCCTCGGCGACCTGTTGCCGCGCTACGTGGCGACCCAGATTTTCCGCGCGCTGCTCGAGAACAACGCTTCGTTCTACGGCGCGCAGATGTCGGCGATGGACAACGCGACCCGCAACGCCGGCGACATGATCCGCAAGCAGACCATTACCTACAACCGTACGCGTCAGGCCATGATCACGAAAGAACTCATCGAGATCATCTCCGGCGCCGAAGCGCTCTAAGCGCACACGAATAGAGAGTAAGAGGACCGAACATGGCGACACAGGCTGGTTCCAACAAGTCGGGCAAGATCACGCAGGTCATCGGCGCGGTCGTCGACGTGCAGTTCGAGGGCCATCTGCCCGCGATTCTGAACTCGCTCGAAACCAACAACGGCGGCAACCGCCTGGTGCTCGAAGTGGCGCAGCATCTCGGTGAATCGACGGTGCGCACCATCGCGATGGACGTGACCGAAGGTCTGGTCCGCGGTCAGGAAGTCACCGACACCGGCCTGCCGATCGCCGTGCCGGTCGGCCCGGGCCTGCTCGGCCGCATCATCAACGTCATCGGCGAGCCGATCGACGAAGCCGGTCCGGTGAAGTCGGACGACCGCCGTCCGATTCACGCCGAAGCGCCGAAGTACACCGACCAGTCGACCGAAGCGCAGATTCTCGTCACCGGCATCAAGGTCGTCGATCTGCTCGCGCCTTACGCCAAGGGCGGCAAGATCGGCCTGTTCGGCGGCGCCGGCGTCGGCAAGACCGTGCTCATTCAGGAACTGATCAACAACGTCGCCAAGGCCCACGGCGGTTACTCGGTGTTCGCCGGCGTCGGCGAGCGTACCCGCGAAGGCAACGACCTCTATCACGAGTTCATCGAATCGGGCGTCAACAAGAAGGGCGGCGGCGAAGGCTCCAAGTGCGCCCTCGTGTTCGGCCAGATGAACGAGCCGCCGGGCGCCCGCGCCCGCGTCGGCCTCACCGGTCTCACGCTCTCGGAGTACTTCCGCGATCAGGGCCAGGACGTGCTGTTCTTCGTCGACAACATCTTTCGCTTCACGCAGGCGGGTTCGGAAGTGTCGGCGCTGCTCGGCCGTATTCCTTCGGCGGTGGGTTATCAGCCGACGCTCGCGACCGACATGGGCGCGCTGCAGGAGCGCATCACCACCACCACCAAGGGTTCGATCACCTCGGTGCAGGCGATTTACGTCCCGGCCGACGACTTGACCGACCCGGCGCCGGCGACCTCGTTCGCGCATCTTGACGCCACCACGGTGCTGTCGCGCGACATCGCCGCCAAGGGCATCTATCCGGCGGTGGACCCGCTCGACTCGACCTCGCGCATGCTGTCGCCGCTCGTCGTCGGCGAAGAGCACTATGCGGTCGCCCGTTCGGTGCAGCAGGTGCTGCAGCGCTACAAGGCGCTGCAGGACATCATCGCCATTCTCGGCATGGACGAACTGTCGGAAGAGGACAAGCTGACGGTGGCCCGCGCCCGCAAGATCGAGCGCTTCCTGTCGCAGCCGTTCCACGTCGCCGAAGTGTTCACCGGCGCGCCGGGCAAGCTGGTCGACCTCGCCGACACCATCAAGGGCTTCAAGGGCCTGGTGGAAGGCAAGTACGACCACCTGCCGGAAGCCGCCTTCTACATGGTGGGCAACATCGAAGAGGCGGTCGAAAAGGGCAAGAAACTCGCGGCCGAGGCCGCCTAAGTCTGGCTCTGGATGTTGCGCCGTCACCCTGAGGTGCAGGCGCAGCGAGGATGACGGATTGAGGTTTGCAAATGGCTTTGCACTTTGAATTGGTCTCGCCTGAAAAACTCGTCTTCTCGGGCGAGGTGACGCAGGTTGACCTTCCCGGCGCTGAAGGCGACTTCGGCGTGATGGAAGGGCACGCGCCCCTAGTGACCACGCTGCGTCCCGGCATCATGACCGTGTATGCCGGCGGCAGCGCGCAGACGATCGTCGTGCTTGGCGGCTTTGCCGAAGTGTCCGACAAAGGCCTTACCGTGCTCGCCGACACCGCCGACGCGGTGAAGGACTTCGATCGCGCCGTCATCGCCGCGCGCATCGCCGAGCTCGAGCAGCAGGCCACCAAGATGGAATCGGGCAACGAGCTCGACAAGATCATCACGCGGCTCGACCACTTCAAGGAAGTCGATCGCCATCTGACCGGCACCGCCGCGCACTAAGACGCGCGCATCGCCTGAATTCAAAACGCCGCCGGAGAATTCCGGCGGCGTTTTTCGTCAGGATGCGGCGAGGGCTTACGCCACTGTCTGTTTCACCGGCTCCATCGCGCCTTCGACGGTCGCATGCAGATGCGCGACCAGTTTGTCATCGAGCCGCAGGCGCGCCGCCAGCAGCGCGAGATAGGCGCGCTCCGATGGATTATCGACGTCGATGGCGAGCAGCGACACGGTGTAAAGCTCCGCGGCTTCTTCCGGCGTACGCGCGCAGCGCGCTACTGCATCGACATCGAGCGGGGCACGCAATTCGTCCATGACGAAGACCTTGTCTTCGGCGCCGACATTCATCTTGTCCATTTGCGCGAAGATGTTGGCCTGCTCGGCGGCGTCGATATGGCCGTCGGCCTTGGCGGCCGCGATCATGGCGCGCAGCAGGTTGCGCGCCAGCGATTGCTGGTCGGCCTCTTGTACCGGATTGAAGGGCGTATTGGCCGGCGGTGGCAGCAAAGGCGTCTCCGCCGCGGCCGTGGGCGAGGCCTGTTTGCCGGCCTTGTAGTTCTGATAGGCGCGATAGGCGAGCGCGCCGGCGACCGCCATGCCGCCATAGGTCAACGCGTTGCCGGCGAGCTTGCGGCCGCCCTTGGAGCCGAGCAGCAGACCGGCGAGGCCGCCGGTCAGCGCGCCGCCGCCAAAGCCGCCCAGCATGTTGCCGGCCTGTTGCAGCAGATCGCCGCCGCCACTTTGACCAAACGGGCCGCGGCCGCCGCCGAAACCTTGCTGATTGGGTCCGCCCTGATTCTGGCCGCCCATAAACTGGTCGAGCAGGCTTTTCGCGTCGAACATCGGATCTCCCTCATTGAAATCAGAGGGGGAGTTAGGAACCGATCGAGGCATTCAAAGGACGGTGCCATGCGGCGTAATGCCCCGCAGTGGCCATGAAACCTTCAGGCGAGCCGCGAAAACGATGCCACCACCTGCTCGTAGATCGGCCGCTTGAACGGGACGACGAGGTCGGGCAGCGATTTCATTTCCACCCAGCGCCAGTCGATAAATTCCGGCTTATGATGGCCGCCGCCGGGCGCGGTGATGTTGATTTCGCTGTCATTGCCGGTGAAGCGCAGCGCGTACCATTTCTGCTTCTGGCCGCGATACTGGCCTTTCCAGGCTTCGCCGACGATGTCGCGCGGGATGTCGTAGGCAAGCCAGTCGGCGATCTCGTCGAGCTTCTCGACGGACCTGATACTGGTCTCTTCGTAGAGTTCGCGCAGCGCGCCGGCGTATGGATCCTCGCCCTCGTCGATGCCGCCTTGGGGCATCTGCCAGACATGCGTGGCGTCGACATGTTCGGGCCCGCCTTTACGGCGGCCGACAAACACGAGCCCGTTGCGGTTGAGCACCATGATGCCGGCGCAGGGTCGGTAGGGCAGGGTGTCGTAGATCGTCTGCGAGATGTCTGTCATGCCGGGCTATATGCCGCCGATGGCGCGACGGTTCAAGGCGACTTGATCAAGTCGATTTGGACTTCGCCACAATCATCGAGATCGGCACCAGCACGAAGCCGCGGCTCTCGACCTTCGCCATCCATTCCGCGACGCGGGTGATGGTGCCCGGTTGCGCGTTGGCAATGCCGACAGCGGTGCCGCCTTCGCGGGCGACGATTTCCAGCCGCGCCAGCGCGCGCTCGATCTCGACCGGCGTCGGCACCGCGTCGATGACGATGTCGGCCTTGGCAAAAGCCATGTTGCGCGCTGCGGCGAGCTGTCCGGCGACACTGCGCTGCGAGGCGCCGCCATCAACGAAGATCAGTCCGCGCTTGGCGGTTTCGCTCAGCACCGGAGCCAGCGCGGATTCGGCGGTGAGGAAGCGTGCACCCATGAAACTCACGACACCGACATAACCTTGCATGCGGCTCATCAGCCAGTGCAGGCGGTCGATGTTCTGATCCGGCGTCAGCGATGTCAGCAGCGTCTGCGGGCCGGGATCGTTGTCAGGATACTCGAACGGCTCCATCGGCGTTTGCAGCAGCAGTTCATGGCCTTCGTCGCGGGCGCGCTCGGCCAGCCGCGCAACATCGACGGCGTAAGGCGCCAGCGCGAAAGTCGCGGAGGCCGGCAGCGAGAAAGCGTCGGCAGTGCCCGAGGCGCTGATGCCCATGCCGGTGAGGATGATGGCGATGCGCGGCCGGTCCTTGAGCGCGGGCGGCAGCGTGCGCGCCTGCGCAAAAGCGGCGAAAGGCTTGGCGCCATCGGGCCCGATCTTCGGGATCGCGCCGTAACGGATCTTCTCGGACAGCTTGGCGGGGTCGAAGTCGGCCTTGATGTCGGGTTTCGCATCGGGCCTGGCGTCCGGCTTGGCAGGCGTTGCCGCCGGCTTGCCGTCCGGACCTTTGACGGCGATGGCCTTGGCCATCGCCTTGTCGGCGCTGTCGGGTGTGCCGGTGCCGGGAATGACGACTTCCTGGCGCTTGCCGCTGGAGCCGTCGATGATGGTGACGGTCTTGGCGCCGTCCGGGGTTTTACCGGCGTCGGGGATTTTGGCGACCGCGCCACTGCCGGGGCCGTCGCGGTGGGCCTTCTCACGGCCGTCGCCCGGGTTGCCAGCGGTGTCGCCGGAGCCTTCCAGCCGGGTTGACACCACCGCCATCGGCTCGCCGCCGAGCGGGTCGTTGGCGACCATGGCCCAGCCGGCGACGATGACGCCGCCCAGCGCCAGAACGGCAGCCAGCATTTGCGGCATCCGTGCGGGCAGCTTCGGCAGGCGGCTTTTGGGTTTGTCCTGGCCGAGCGGGGCGTTCAGATCATCCGATTCCACGGCCCGTATCCTCGCCAGTGGTGGCCTTCGCGAATCATCGGCGCAGTCTATCACGCGGGCAAAACGGCAATTCTTAACGGTCCGCGCCACCCCGGTCCGGCGGGCCAACGAAAAAGGGCGGCCCGTCGGGGCCGCCCTTTCCGCGATCCGGTTGCCGGACCTTTAGTTCGGGATGCTGGCCTTGGCGCTCGGCGGGAACGCCGAGTTGACCTGAACGCCGCGCAGCAGATCCATTGCCATGTGCAGCGCCTTGTCGTCCTTCTCATCCTTCGGGATGTAGGACTGCGAGCCGGTCTGTTCCTTGCCCGGGTCGCCGGTGAGGTGGCCGCGCAGCGAGGCTTCGCCCTTGGTGTCGGTGCGGCTCTTCTGATCTTCCGGCACGTCCTGCAGCACTTCGACGTCCGGCGTGATGCCCTTGGCCTGGATCGAGCGGCCCGACGGCGTGTAGTAGCGCGCCGTGGTCAGCCGCAGCGCGCCGTTGCCGGAGCCGAGCGGGATGATGGTCTGCACCGAACCCTTGCCGAAGGAACGCGAGCCGAGCACGGTGGCGCGCTTGTGATCCTGCAGCGCGCCGGCGACGATTTCCGACGCCGAGGCCGAACCGCCATTGATCAGCACGATGACCGGCTTGTGGCCGGTGAGATCGCCGCCGCGCGCATTGAAGCGCTGGGTCTCTTCGGCATTGCGGCCGCGGGTCGAAACGATCTCGCCCTTGTCGAGGAACGCCGCCGACACCGAGATGGCCTGATCGAGCAGGCCGCCCGGATTGTTGCGCAGATCGAGCACGTAGCCCTTGAGCTTGTCGCCCGCGAGCTTCGACTTGATCTCGGCAATGCCCTTCTTCAGGCCTTCCGTGGTCTGCTCGTTGAACTGTGTCATGCGGATGTAGCCGATGTCGTCGCCCTTGACCTCGGTCTTGACCGGACGCACGCGGATGATGTCGCGGGTCAGCGTCAATTCGAGCGGCTTGTCGGCGCCCTTGCGCATGATGGTGAGGCGGATCTTGGTATTCACCGGCCCGCGCATCTTCTCGACCGCCTGGTTGAGGGTGAGACCCTGCACCTGATCATCGTCGAGCTTGGTGATGAGATCGTTGGCGAGGACGCCGGCCTTGGAAGCGGGCGTGTCGTCGATCGGCGACACCACCTTGATGAGGCCGTCTTCCATCGTGACTTCGATGCCGAGGCCGCCGAACTCGCCGCGCGTCTGCACCTGCATGTCGCGGAAGCTCTTGGGATCCATGTAGCTGGAATGCGGATCGAGATTGGTGAGCATGCCATTGATGGCATTCTCGATCAGCTTGGTATCGTCCGGCTTCTCGACATAGTCGGCGCGGACGCGTTCGAACACGTCGCCAAACAGATTGAGCTGCTTGTACGTGTCGGCCACCGCCGCCCGGGCGCTGGACCCGAACAGAATCGTTCGCGGCTGCACCGCGACCAGCGTCAGCGCGGCGCCAACTGCGGCACCAACCAGAATCAAGGAAGTCTTGCGCATCATCCGCGAACCTTTTCGCCTTCGCCAGCCGCCCACCATGGGCCTGGATCAACGGGGGTCCCGTTCTTACGAAACTCGATGTAGAGCACAGGTTGGCTGGAGCCTGACGCCAGAATTGCGGCGATATGAGAGCCAGATCCCATGACCGCGACAGGTTCTCCGGCCAGCACGAACTGCCCTAAGTCGACTGATATCCGATCCATCCCGGCAAGCAATATATGATATCCGCCGCCGGCATTCAGTATCAAGAGTTGTCCGTAGGACCGGAACGGCCCGGCATAGACCACCCAGCCGTCGGCGGGGGCCGTCACCTGCGCTCCGGCGCGGGTTGCCACGGTTAAGCCTCTTTCCGTTCCCCCGTTACCGTCGGGAGCACCGAAATTGCGCAATTTGACGCCATTAACCGGCATTGGAACCTGGCCGCGCAGCGACGCAAAGGCAATCGCCGGCGCCAGACGGCCCGGATCGCGGTAGGCGGACAGCGCAGGTCTGCTATCGCTGCGCGCGGCCTCTCGGGCCTCGCGGACAGCCGGGTCGAGGCTGGCCTCCAGCTTCGCGATCAATTCCTTGAGATCGCCGGTCTGGCGGGCCAGTTCGGCGGCCTTGGCGCGTTCGGCGGCCAGCGCCTGCTCGCGCTCGCCCTGCTGTTTCTGGCGCTCCTCGGTGAGCGCCGCGATTCGGACGCGGTCCTTGTCGAGGGAGGCGATCTCGGCCTTGAGCTTTTCACCCTCGGCGGTGATCGACTTGCGCAGGTTCAGCAGCTCGGAGAGGTCGGCGGCCAGCGCATCGACCTTGCCGCGCATGTCCGGCAATACCGCCCCCAGCACCATCGCGGTGCGGACCGCCTGCAGGGCGTCTTCGGGGCTGGCGATCAGCGCCGGCGGCGGCCGCCGGCCGATGCGTTGCAGAGCCGCCAGCACCTCGCCAATCACGGCGCGGCGGTCGTCGATCGATTTGCGCACGATGGCCTCGCGGGCCGCCAGCGGTTCCAGCCGCTGCTGCGTCGCTTCGATCTTGGCTTCGTTGGCGCGCGTGCGTGCCGCGGTGTCGATCAGATCCTGGGCCAGCTTGCGGCGGTCGGCGCTGAGTTCCTCGATCTCGCGTTTGAGCGAGGCTTCGGCTTCCGCCGACTGGCGTTGCTTTTCGCGCGCCGCCTCAAGTTCCTGGTCGCGCGCCTTGAGCTGATCGAGCGCCTGCGACTTGTCGATGGCCGGCACCGCAGTCTGCGCCAGCACGGCGTTCGGCAGCATCAGCGAGAGCGCGCAGCCGAGTGCCGCCCGTCGAAAACGGCGCGAATCAGGGGCGCTGCAAAAAGCGATCATCGCAACCACGTTACGCCGCGAAGGTTTACCGGCAAGTTCATTTTGTCTCGACCCGCCTCATCCTGAGGAGCGGCCGGAGGCCGCGTCTCGAAGGATGGGGCGGCTACATGGTTCGAGACGCTGCGCTACGCGCAGCTCGTCACCATGAGGCCGATCACACCCGGTGATAGGGATGCCCCGAGAGAATCGTCGTCGCGCGATAAAGCTGTTCCAGCACCATCGCCCGCACAAGCTGATGCGGCCAGGTCGCCTTGCCGAATGACAGGCGCAGGTCTGCCTTGTCGCGCAGGCTGGCGGCCAGCCCATCGGCGCCGCCGATCATGAACACGACGGCCGGCTTGTTGTTCTCGCGCCAGGTCGCAAGCTCGGTGGCAAAGGCCTGGCTGCCCAGCGCATCGCCTTTCTCGTCGAGCAGCACCACGGCAGCGCCCTGGGGGATGACATTGGCGAGCGCGATGGATTCTTCCATCATGCGCTTCATCGCTTCGTCGGCGCGGCTCTCACGAATTTCGACGACCTCGACCGACTTCCAGCCCAGCGAGCGGCCGCTTTGCGTCGCGCGCTTGGCATACCGTTCGGCGAGTTCGGATTCCGGGCCTTTAAGACGACCGATGGCGGCGACGATGATGCGCATCAGCAGACCTCAGGATGACGGATCCTCTACGCGCTCCACATGCTCTCGATGCCGTAGAAGGAGCGCACCTCGGGCCGGAAGACGTGAACCAGCACGCTGCCGGTGTCGATAACGACCCAGTCGCCCTGGCGCAGACCTTCGACGGCGATGCCGGTCATGCCCGAAGCCTTGAGATCCTTCACCACGCGATCGGCGATCGAAGCGAGATGAACGTTGGAGCGACCCGTGGTCACCACCATCGTCTCGCCGATCGAGGACTTGTCGGACAGGTCGATCACCACCGTGTCCTCGGCCTTCATCTCATTGAGGCTGTGAAGGATGGTCTTGAGCCATTTGCTTTCGGCCGCTTTCGGCTTCGCTGCAGTCGGCTTCGACTTGGCGGCAGACGCCTTGCTCGCCGGGGCCTTGGCTTTGACGGTCGCCTTGGCCAGCGCGCGCGGGCTTTGCTTGTTGCCGGCTTTTGCCGACTTCGAACTCTTTGCGCCGGCGCTCTTCTTAGCCCCGCCGGCCTTGGCGCCTGTGCGCTTGGCGGCGGATGAACGCGATGACGTTCGGGTGGTCTTCGACTTTGCCAGGGGAGATTGGTCCTTTTGCCGTGCTGAAAGGCGCGCGTTGAGGGGTTTGCGTGTCGCTAGATTAGCTTATCTGGCGCGGTTGCGGGAGGTCTTGCGGCGCGAAGCGGCCGGCTTGCCGCGCTTCGCCGCTGCGGCCGTCTTGAGTGTTCCTTTGCGAGCCACCTTGCGCGTGCTCTTGCGTGCCTTGGCACGGGCGGGAGCGCCGGCCTTGGCGGCGGTATTCTTGCTCGCTGCGGCTTTTTTCTTGTTCTTGCCGGCGACAGTTGTGCTCTGGGCACGCGATTTCTTCTTGCCGGCGGCTTTCCGGGTGGAGGTTTTCGGTGCTGCCTTGGTATCGCCCGCCGGTTCATTTTTGGCCGGTTCCACCGCAGCCGGCTTGTCGCGGATTGCGCGCAAGGCGGTCGAGGACAAGGTCGATTTCAGGCCGTGCAGATAGGTCCAGACCGGCGGCATGCGCTCGGGCAGCGAATTTGCCGCGGCTTCGGGAATGCGGAAGCGCGACAGCGCCTGAGCGGCGGTGCTGTTCGAGGCATAAAGACTTGGCCCGGGACGATCGACCACGACGATGGGAATGAGCTGGGCGATGGCGCGCCATTTCTGCCAGCGGTGAAAATGGCGCAGGTTGTCGGCGCCCATGATCCAGACGAAGCGCACGCGCGGGCAGCGCGCGATCAGCCACCCGATGGTGTCGAAGGTATAGCGCGTATTGATCACCGCTTCGATGCCGGTGACGTCGATGCGCGGATGGTTCGCCAGCTTGCGCGCGGCATTCATGCGGTCGGCGAGCGGCGATAGCCCCGACGTGTTTTTCAGCGGGTTGCCGGGCGTCACCAGCCACCAGACGCGGTCAAGCTGCAGCCGCTTCATCGCCAGCAGGCAGGCGTCGAGATGGGCGCGGTGCGGCGGATCGAACGTGCCGCCGAACAGGCCGATGCGCATGCCGGGGGCATGTGGCGGAATGATGCGCTCGATGGAGGGCAGGCGCTGCAACGCGGGCGGCGGCAAATTCACGATGTCACGGACGCGTCTGGCCGGTGCCGCGGATGCGGTACTTGAACGTGGTGAGCTGCTCGGCGCCGACCGGCCCGCGCGCATGCAGGCGTCCGGTGGCGATGCCGATTTCGGCGCCGAAGCCGAATTCGCCGCCATCGGCGAATTGCGTCGAAGCGTTGTGCAGCACAATGGCGGAATCGACCTGCGCCAGGAATTTCTCGGCCGCCGCCTGATCGGCGGTGACGATGGCGTCGGTGTGATGCGAGCCGTAACGCTCGATGTGATCGATGGCGTCGTCGACGCCGTTGACCACGCCTGCGGTAATGATGGCGTCGAGATATTCCGTCTTCCAGTCGTCGTCGCTCGCGGCCTTGACGCGCTTGTCCGCCGCCTGCACGGCATCGTCGCCGCGGATTTCGCAGCCGGCATCGATCAGCATGTCGATGAGCGGCTTGAGATGCGTCGAAGCCGCGGCGCGATCGACGAGCAGCGTTTCGGCTGCGCCGCAGACGCCGGTGCGCCGCATCTTGGCATTGAGCACGATTGCCTTGGCCATCGCGAGATCGGCGGCCTTGTCGACATAGACGTGATTGACGCCTTCCAGATGTGCGAACACGGGCACGCGCGCTTCAAGCTGCACGCGGGCGACGAGGCCTTTGCCGCCGCGCGGCACGATCACGTCGATATTGCCGTCAAGGCCGGTGAGCATCAGTCCGACCGCGTCGCGGTCGCGCGTCGGCACGAGTTGAATGGCGGCTTCGGGCAGATTGGCGTCGCGCAGGCCCTGCACCAGACAGGCATGGATGGCGCGGCTGGAATGCGTCGAGTCGGAGCCGCCGCGCAGGATCGCGGCATTGCCGGCCTTGAGGCACAGCGCGCCGGCATCCGCGGTGACGTTGGGGCGGCTCTCGTAAATGATGCCGACGACGCCGAGCGGCTCGCGCACGCGCTCGATGGTCAGGCCGTTCGGCCGGGTCCATGAATCCATCACGGCGCCGACCGGGTCGGTGAGATCGCGCACCACCTCGATGCCGGCGGCGATGCCCTCGATGTTCTTCTCGGTAAGGGCCAGGCGGTCGAGCATCGCGCCCGTCATGCCGCTGTTACGCGCCTGCGCGATATCCTCGGCATTGGCGGCCAGGATCGCGGCTTTCGAGGCGCGGATGGCTTTGGCCATGGCAGAAAGCGCGCGGTTTTTCTGCTCGGCCGGGGCGCGCGCGAGCGCACGGGCGGCCGCCCGGGCGTTCCGGCCGACAGCGGCCATCAGCTCCGTCAGGACGGCCGAATCGCCAGTCCCGTCAATGGCTTTCATGCCTTCAAAGGCTCTCGCAGGCGCGGTCATCGGCAGCAAAACCCGGCAAAATTCTAAAACGATCTCGATACCCGGGGGCCGGGCGCGGGAGGCATTCCTACCACGTCAAGTCCGATACGGCGAGATGGCCTGGAATCGCGGTTAGCCCTGGGGATGCCGGGGATAGCGAGGATAACTGCCCGCCCGCGGAAACCCATCAAGGGGCCTACATATTGTTCCGGCAACGTTCCTGACCAACAGCGCAGGCCTGCATTGCGTTTCTCAGGCCCGCCGCATGGAGGATGCGATGCCGACCCAATCCCAACGCCTGCCGGAGCGCTTTCCGGTCGGCACCAAATACGTGATCGAGGGCCGTCCCGGCCAGGTGCCGACGCGCTTCATCGAATTCCCGGACGGCACCAGGCTCAAGCTGCCGAAACGTCCGGCGCCGCAGAAGTCGGCTCCGGCCGGCCGCCGCACCCGCATCAAGGGCAAGCGCGGCCACTGAGCGCGTGCCATATGCGGGAAGGGGCTGCGCTAAATTCCGCCGCCCATGACGAGGTCGTCGCGGTGGACCATCACGGTGCGGCCGGTGAATCCGAGGATCGATTGCACGTCGGCCGATGAGCGGCCGATGATCTTGTCGGCGTCGGTGAAGTCGTAGGCCACCAGCCCGCGCCCGACTTCGGCGCCATCGGGCCCGCGCAGCACCACGGCGTCGCCGCGGCCGAAATCGCCTTCGATCCTCTTTACGCCCGCCGGCAGCAGGCTCTTGCCGCTGCGCAGCGCTTTGACCGCACCATCGTCGATATGCAGCGCGCCGCGCGGCTCCAGCGAGCCGGCGATCCATTTCTTGCGCGACGTCACCGGATTGGCCGGCGTCAGAAAC
Organism: Undibacter mobilis; assembly: GCF_003367195.1. Taxonomy (NCBI): domain Bacteria; kingdom Pseudomonadati; phylum Pseudomonadota; class Alphaproteobacteria; order Hyphomicrobiales; family Nitrobacteraceae; genus Undibacter; species Undibacter mobilis. The sequence continues at coordinate 1,376,726 of NZ_QRGO01000001.1, forward strand.
CAGGTGCACGGCCCGCCTTCGGCAATGGCTTTCAGCGGGTTCATGACGCGGCCCGAGGCGATGACCATGTGGACGCCGGCGGTCGTGGCAATCTTGCCGGCCTCGATCTTGGTCACCATGCCGCCGCGCGACAGTTCGGAGCCCGATCCACCGGCCACGTTTTCGATCTCGGCGGTGATGCGCGGCACCACCGGGATGAGTTTGGCGTCGTTGCCCGGCTGCGGTGGCTTGTCATAAAGGCCGTCAATATCCGACAGCAGCACCAGCAAGTCGGCGCTCACCATGGTGGCGACGCGTGCGGCAAGGCGATCGTTGTCGCCATAGCGGATTTCGCTGGTGGCGACGGTGTCGTTCTCGTTGATCACCGGCACCGCGCGCCATTCGAGCAGCTTGTCGATGGTCTCGCGGGCATTGAGATAGCGGCGGCGCTCTTCCGTGTCGGTGAGCGTCAGCAGGATTTGCCCCGCGGTGATGCCATGGGCGCTGAGAGTCTCCGACCATGATCGCGCCAGCGCGATCTGGCCGACCGCGGCGGCGGCCTGCGCCTCCTCAAGCCGCAGCGGGCCGCGCGGCAGTTTCAGCGTCGCGCGCGCCGAGGCAATGGCGCCGGACGACACCACCAGCACGTCACGCTTCTCGCCGTGCAGTTTCGCGATGTCGTCGACCAGCGATGCCAGCCATGCGCGCTTGAGCTCGCCGGCTGCGGAATCGACCAGCAGCGACGAGCCGACCTTGATCACGATGCGGCGGAAGGAATGAAGTGAAGGCGTTTTCGGCATGGGTCTGTAGGACGAAGGGGAAGGGGAGCGTCAAGCGCCGGTTGGACCGGCTGTCTAGCACGGCCCGCCGCCTTTCGTCATACGACCCAATTGCCCGATCGACCCCTAAGAACCGCCTTCTTTCAGGGCCTTGCGCAGCGTGCCGACCGTGCCGGCCGCCACCGGCGGCGCGGCGTTGCCCCACACATTGCGCACATAGGTCAGGACGTCGGCGACCTGCTGGTCGGTAAGACGCCAGCCGAGCGACGGCATGGCCGGCGTCGTCGGCGCCGCGTGCGTAAAGGCGCCCTGGCTCCCGGCCAGCACGACACGGATCAGCGAGGTCGGATCGCCTTGCTGCACCACCGCGTTTCCGGCGAGGCGAGGGAAGAGCTGTGCCTGACCTGCACCGTTGCCGCCGTGGCAGGCCGAGCAGGTGTCGGCGTAAATCGTGGCGCCGGCCCGCATGCCGGGGGCATCGGCGGCAATCGGCGCCGGTGCCTGGCCCGGGGAGGACAGGTCCTTGAGATAGGTGGCAATGGCGCGCAGATCCGCGTCGGTCATCTTCGAGGTGGAGGCCTCGATCACTTCGGCCATCGGGCCCGAAGCGATGGTGCCGTGACCCGCGCCTGTCTTCAGGTAGGTCGCGATGTCGGCGGCGCTCCAGGAGCCGACGCCTTCATGTGCGTTGCCGGTAATGTTCGGCGCCAGCCAGCCCTGCAGGACAGTACCGCTCATGCCGCCTTTGTCGGCGCCGAGCAGCGTCTTCGGCGCGTGACAGACCCCGCAATGGCCTGCGCCTGCGACGATATAGGCGCCGCGATTCCACTCCGCGGATTTCGTCGGATCGGGCTTGAATTCGCCCGGCTTGAAATTGAGCCAGTTCCAGCCGGCGAGCAGCAGGCGGATGTTGAACGGAAACGGCAGCTGGTTCGACTCAACGAGGTTCGTCGCCGGCTGCAGTGTGCGCAAATAGGCCCAAAGATCGGCGATGTCGCGATCGCTCATCTTGGCGTAGGCGGGATAAGGCATCGCCGGATAAAGCCGCTTGCCGTTATGGCCGATGCCGCGCTTCATGGCGTTGCGGAAATCATCTTCGTTCCACGTGCCGATCCCGGTGGCGCGATCGGGTGTGATGTTCGGTGACACCAGCCGGCCGAACGGCGTATCGAGCGCGACGCCGCCGGCGAAAGGCTTGCCACCGGGCGCGGTGTGGCAGCCGGTGCAATCGCCCAGCACCGCCTGATAACGGCCGGCTTCGATCTGATCGTAAGGTTGTTCGACGGCGTGTGCGGCGCCGGCGGCGACGGCAAGCGCGGCGAGCGCAACGACCAGTGACCGTTTCATGTGCGTGCTCATGCCTGCACCAGCGCGCCGGGATTGCGCAGATATTTGTCGCGGATGGCATCGGCGGCCCAATAGGCCAGTGCGCCAACGGTGCCGGTCGGGTTCTTGCCGGCATTCTGCTGGAAGGCGGAGGCGCCGATGACGAAGACGTTCGGCACATCCCAGCTCTGCAGATACTTATTGACCGCGCTGGTCTTCGGATTGGCGCCCATCGTCGCGCCGCCGGTGTTGTGCGTGCTCTGATAGGGTACCGAATTCCACGACTTGGTGCGCCGCGCCTGGACGTATTGCTTCGGCTTTAGTGCCTTGGCGATTTCTTCCATGCGGTCGGAAACCCAGTTCGACATGCGGATGTCGTTGTCGGGGAAATCGAACGTCATGCGCATCAGCGGACGGCCGAAGCGATCCTTGTAGGTCGGGTCGAGGTCGAGGTAGTTGCCGCGCATGGCGTAGCTCGAGCCTTGCGAGGAGAAGCCGAAGGCGCGCTGGTAGTTGTCCTTGGTTGCTTTCTTCCAGGCGCTGCCCCAGCGCGGGGTGCCGGGCGGCGTCGGGCGGAAGCCGATCGGGCGGCCGTTGGTGGGGATGCAGTTGATGCCGGCGCCGCCGACGAAATTGAGCGCCCCATGATCGAAGACATCGCCATTGAAATCGTCCATGGTCTGGCCGAGCGCGCCGGCGGCGATGAACGGATTGAAGGTCTTGTCTTCGAAGAACATTTGTACGCCGGCATTGGTCTGGTAGCAGTAATTGCGGCCGACCGTGCCTTCGCCGGTTTGCGGATCGTAGATCTTGCCGATCTTCGACAGCATCATCAGTCGCGCATTGTGCAGGCCATAGGCGCACAGCAGCACGAGATCGGCGGGCTGTTCCCACTCGACGCCGGATGAATCGACATAGGTGACGCCCTTGGCCATCGTGCCGGAAGCATCGAGATTGACGTGCAGCACTTCGCTGTTGCAGCGCGCCTCGAAATTCGGCTTGCGCATCAGGACCGGCAGCACCGTGGTCTGCGCGCTCGATTTCGAATAGTTGGCGCAGCCGAAACGTTCGCAGAAGCCGCACATGGTGCACTGACCCATGGCGATGCCGAGCGGGTTGACATAACCCTGTGACAGGTTGGCCGATGGCGTCGGGAATGGATGATAGCCGAGCGACTTCGCGCCTTCAGCAAACAAGGTCGGCGCATAGGTCATCTGCATCGGCGGCAGCGGATAGTCGCGCTTGCGCGGGCCTTCGAACGGATTGCCGCCGGCCTGGATGCTGCCGTTGATATTGCCGGCCTTGCCGGAAATGCCGCAGAGATATTCGAAGCGGTCGTAGGCGCTTTCCAGCTCGTCATAGGTGACGCCCCAGTCTTCGATCTGGAGATCGGCGATGCGGGCGGCGCCGTAGCGTTCGGTCAGGTGGCTCTTGAGCGTGAAGTCGCTCGGATGAAAGCGCCAGGTGTGACCGTTCCAGTGCACGCCGGCGCCGCCGACGCCGGTGCCCGGCAGGAACGAGCCATAATCGCGCATCGGCAGTGCCGTCTGCGCTGTGGTGTTGCGCATGGTCATGGTTTCCTGCGCCGGCTGCAGGAACAGATCGCGGCGCACGGCATAGCGCAGTTCGTCCGGCGTATAGCCGATGTTGAAGTCGGTGGCGGTGTCGCGCCACGGGCCGCGCTCGATGGCGACGACGTCGAGACCTTGCTCGGTCAGTTCATGGGCGAGGATGGCGCCGGTCCATCCGAGGCCGACGATCACCACATCCTTGGCGGGGAGTTTGCGTGCCATTGTCGATACCTTTGGGCCTTAACTCTTGCGCGACCACGTCGGCGCGCCGGTGATCGACACCGGGCCGTGCGGATAGGGCAGGTTGTGCTTGCTGACATGGTCGCGATAATCGTACCGCGCGCCCGGGAAGCCGATCATCTTCCACGACACCATGTCGCGATTGCCGCCATAGATAGGATCGGCGAAGAAGCCTTCCATGGTGTTCTGCAGGAGCAGATTGAACAGGCCGGCGCCATTGATCTTGCCGAGATCGACCTTGCCGCCTTCGAGGTTCTTGAGAAACTCGTCCTGCTCCTGCGCGGAGAGTTCGGCAAAGCCGCGGTTGTTTTGAGTCTTGCGCAGGAAAGCGTCGATCGCCGCAAGGCCCGTGCGATAGCGCATCGCCGGTGTGGCTTCGCCCTGATAGCCCTGTGTCGGCAGGCCCGGTAGGAACGGGCCTTGCGTATAGAGGCGACTCGAATCGCCATATGAGCCGGCGAGTTGACGATCGATGAAGGCGGCGCAGCCGGCATCCTTGCCGCCCATGCTGAGATCGTCGGCCGGAATCAATCGATCGACGATGGCTTCAATGGCGCGCGCTTCTTCGGGCTTGAAGAAGTACCAGCCCGAAATCGATGGCTGCGGCGGCTCGCCGGCGAAGGGATGCCAGGGCAATTTGCCGGATATCGATTGCGCGTAAACGTGCGAGGCATATGTCGTGAAGGACAAGGCGGCGACGGAGGAGAGGAAGTAACGGCGAGTCGCTTTGAAGACCTTGTCATGCGACATTTTCATTACACACATTCAAATGAAGGATGCGCCGTTGATAGGAGCGCCAACTGCAACGCGTCAATTCGCGATGATGCATGGCTGCCATCTCGCCTTCTTCACCGAATTGAATAGTTTTGTTCATATCTGCATGAGCGAACGCGCGACGACAGAATGCGTTGCATGATCGTTATCGACGATGCCGACATGACACTTCAGTCATCGACCTTGGTCGTATGTTTCTACCGAACCCTCATCGCTGATGTCCGGTTCGTCACATGCATCACCTTAGGTTATGGCTTGGCGCGCGACGTGGCCGCGTTCATCTGAGCGGGCTCGTGTGATGCGGTTGTCACGCCGAGCCCGTGTCGCGCAGCGGCCTGGGATGGTATCGAGCGGCCATTTCGGGCGGGAAACACCCTTAAGTCATCTTGTTTTCTATGAAATCCGGCCTTTCGCCGGGTCGGAGCCGCGCCTATATTTCGCCAACAAGCATCCATCCGGACCGCGTAATGCCGTATCTGGTCTACTTGATTGTCCTGGTGATCTCGGCGGGCAGCGTGCTGTTCGGCGTCGAGTGGATGCAGGCGCCCATGTCGCCAATGCCGGCCTCGCCCTATGAGCTGCGCGCCGCCAAACTGCCGGCGCCGCCGGCTGTGCAGCAGGCCGCAACGAAGTCCGCGCCGGCCGAAACAGCCGGCAAGGCCGATGCGGTTCCGCCAGTCGCAGCCGCGACGGCGCAAGTTGCGCCTGTTGCCGCCGCGCCTCTGGCTGAGCCTGCGCCGCTGGTGGTGCCCGAGCCGCCGCCTGCCATTGTTGCCGCTGCGCCGCCGCCGGTCTGCGATGTGCAAGCCTGCGAGCGCGCCTATCGTTCGTTCACTGCGTCCGATTGTACCTATCAGCCGAGCGATGGCCCGCGGCGGCTCTGTACCAGGGGTACGCCGCCCGCGGCGCTCAGTACGCCGAAGCCGGACATCCGCGCCCAGGCGACCTGCAACATTGCGGCGTGTACGGCGGCCTATATTTCCTTCAACGCCGCCGATTGCACCTATCAGCCGAGCGACGGTCCGCGGCGTTACTGCGAGAAGTGATCGCCAGACGGAAAGATTCTAACGCTGCGCGACGCGCTCGCGTTTGACCGGCTCTTTCTTCACGGCGGGCTTGGCCTCCGCTTCCGCTTTGTCAGCGGCCGTTTTCTCGGTTGCCTTCTTGTCCGCAGCCTTCTTCTCCACAGACTTCATCTCGCCGCTGTCTTTATCGGCGGCTCTCTTGTCGGCGGCCTTCTTCTCGGCAACTTGTGCGTTCGCACGCAGCGGCGAGGCGACAGGCAATGGCAATTCGTCAGGTCCATTCCATGCCAGAAGGCCGGCGGCTTGCTGGCAGGGTGCGTCTTCCTGCAGTTTCTGCCCGGGATGACGCACGCTGGCCGTGCTCCAGTGCTCGACCGGTTTGCCGGTGATGGTCTTGACGTAGCCTTGCGTCTCGTCCGGCAGCTTCGATTTGCCTTTGGCGGCCAGCCAGTCGGCGACTCGCTTCGGTCCCGCATTGTAGGCCGCGGCGGCGAGGCCGAGATTGCCGAACTGCCGCACCAGCTTGCCAAGCAGACGCGCCGACGCCGGAATCGCCTGCACCGGATCGTAGGGATTATCGAGACCCATCAGGCTCGCGGTATCCGGCATGAACTGCGCAATGCCTTGCGCGCCGGCGGAACTGACGACCTCGGGCCTGAAGCGGCTTTCCTGAAACAGCAGCCGGATGAAGAACGGCGCCGGCACGTCGTTCTGCTGCGCGGCCGCGGTCAACGCATGGCAGATTTCATCTTCACTGCGCTCGACAACCGGCTTCGGGCGCGGCGGCAGCGGAATGCCGGCCGGTTCGCCGTTGTTGATGACGACGCCGGACGGCACCGGATACTCGGCGGCGAGATCGGGAACCAGCGTGGCAACTTCAGCGACGCCAGGTATATGCGTTTCGCTCTCGGCGGCGACGGCATCTGTCGGAATGGCGATGACGGCGCTGGCTGTTTCATGGTGTCGGATGGCTTCGCCAGCCGATGACGCGCGCGAAGCGCGCGAATATTCGTCCAGTGTCAGGCCCGGATTGGAACCGGTCGCGCTCGACCAGGTCACCAGGCAAAGGCAGACGGGCAGGAACAGCTGCCGCATGTCGGCACGTCTCCAGACTTCATGACGCGCGGCTTGCGCGACGCCAGCTGTCGAAGTGAAGGAACGGGTTTGCCCCTCTTCACGTCGTTCATGCGTGGCGATCGCGACGATAGTTGGATGCGCGCAAGTTTGAAATATGGCGACGGCTGCCGCGGCTTTGCCGCAGTTCCATCGAAAGGGTTTAGCGCTGTAAAGGTTTGGACGTTAACGCGCGGCCACACCAGGGCCGCGCGTGTCGTCAGGTCTCAAAACGTCAATAAACAACGACGCTTCTGATCGACTTGCCTTCGTGCATCAGGTCGAAGGCGTCGTTGATCTTGTCGAGCGGCATGGTGTGGGTGATCAAATCGTCGATATTGATTTTACCTTCCATGTACCAGTCGACGATTTTGGGGACATCGGTGCGGCCGCGGGCGCCGCCGAAGGCCGTGCCTTTCCAGACGCGGCCGGTGACGAGCTGGAATGGCCGCGTCGAAATTTCCTGGCCGGCGCCGGCGACGCCGATGATGATCGACTCGCCCCAGCCGCGATGGCAGCACTCGAGAGCCTGCCGCATCACCTGCGTATTGCCGATGCATTCGAAGGAGAAGTCGGCGCCGCCGCCGGTCAGATCGACGATGGCCTGCACCACCTTGTCGCGGCCGACCTCATCGGGATTGATGAAATGCGTCATGCCGAATTTCTTCGCCATGGCGACGCGCTCGGGGTTGAGGTCGATGCCGATGATCTTGTCGGCGCCGACCATGCGCGCGCCCTGCAAGACATTCAGGCCGATACCGCCGAGGCCGAACACCGCGACATTGGCGCCGGGCCAGACTTTCGCGGTGTTGATGACGGCGCCAATACCGGTGGTGACGCCGCAGCCGATGTAGCAGATCTTGTCGAAGGGCGCGTCCTCACGGACTTTCGCGAGCGCGATTTCCGGCAGCACGGTGAAGTTGGCGAAGGTCGAGCAGCCCATATAGTGAAACACCGGATCGGCGTCGCAGTGGAAGCGCGAGGTGCCGTCCGGCATCAGGCCCTTGCCCTGCGTGGCGCGGATCGCGGTGCACAGATTCGAGCGCTGCGACAGGCAGGTTTTGCACTGCCGGCATTCCGGCGTGTAAAGCGGGATGACGTGATCGCCCGGCTTCAGCGAGGTCACGCCGGCGCCGACCTCGCGCACGATGCCCGCGCCTTCATGGCCGAGAATGGCGGGGAAAATGCCTTCCGGGTCCGCACCCGACAGCGTGTAATAATCGGTGTGGCAAACACCGGTTGCCTTCACTTCGACCAACACTTCGCCGGCCTTCGGGCCTTCGATGTCGATGGTCTCGATGGTGAGAGGCGCACCTGCTTTCCAGGCAACTGCGGCGCGGGTTTTCATGGGGTGTTCTCCGGCTTCGTCCACAATTTGATGTGCCATCTATAAGGACGTGGTTGGCATACGCAACTCGCGTCCGCATTGTCAGTGGTCGATGCGGGAGTGCACCTTGCCACGGGGAAACAGCCCGGCAACCCAGTCGATGAAGACGCGCACGCGCGGCGACAGGCCGCGCGATTGCGGATAGAGCACAGACAGCGGCGTTGGTGACGGTGGATATTTCGGCAGCACTTCGACCAGGCGGCCGGCTTTCAGATCGTGGGTGACGTGATAGCGCGGCGTCTGGATGAGGCCGAGGCCGAGCCGGCAGAGTGCGATGCTCGTTTCGCCGCCGGTGACGTCGATCGTCGATGGCAGGTTGATCAGTTCACGCTGTCCCTTGACCATGAATTCGAGCGGCAGAATATTGCCCGTGGCCGAAGAGGCAAAGCCGATCATGCGGTGGCCCTCAAGCTCGGCCAGATTACGCGGCGTGCCGTATTGGCGCAGATAGGCCGGGCTGGCGATCGTGACTTCTTCCATCATCGCGATCTGCCGCGCCACCATGGTCGAATCGCGCAAGGTGCCGGCGCGGATCACGCAGTCGACGCCTTCGCGGACAAGATCCACCAGGCGGTCGCCTTCGCCGATGTGCAGGCGCAGGTCTGGATAGGCCTTGAGGAAGTGCGGCAGCTCCGGCACCACGACCCGGCGCAGCATGGAGCCGTGAACGTCGATGCGCAGTTCGCCACGCGGCGTGATCCCGCCAAAGGCGCTTTCGGCATCCTCGACCTCGGCGATGATCGACAGGCAGCGCCGGTAATAGGCTTCGCCTTCGGGCGTTGGGCTCACATGGCGCGTGGTACGGGCGAGCAGGCGGACGCCGAGCCGGGCCTCGATCTCCTTGATCGCGTCGGTGACGGTGGAGCGCGGTAGGCCGGTGTCCTGCGCGGCGCGCGTGAAACTGCGCCGTTCGACGATGCGCGTGTAAAGCCGCATGGCATCCAGTCGGTCCATGATTATCCGTATATTCCGGATAGTCATGCCGGTACAAGACGGATTATCCGGATAATCGGAAGAGCTATCTCCAGCGGCATCGGCGCGAGGCGCCTTTCACAGGAGACAGCCATGAGTGAAAACAACATCCAATCCGCCATCGTCACCGGCGGTTCGCGCGGCATCGGTGCGGCGATAGCGCATCGGCTTGCGGCCGATGGCTTCGCGGTCACGATCAACTATGCCGGCAATGTCAAAGCGGCCGACGAGGCCGTCCGCACGATCGAAAAAGCCGGCGGCCGCGCCATTGCGGTGCAGGGCGACGTCAGCGAACCGGCGGCGATACGCGCGCTGTTCGACGCGGCGGAGAAAGCCTTCGGCGGTGTCGACGTGCTGGTCAATAATGCCGGCATCATGACGAAGGCGCCGCTGGGCGAGGCCACCGATGAGGCCTTCGACCGTATTATGGCGGTCAATCTGAAAGGCACGTTCAACGGCCTGCGCGAAGCGGCAAAGCGCCTGCGCAGCGGCGGCCGCATCATCAACTTCTCGACCAGCGTGGTCGGCACCAAGCTGGAGACCTATGGCCTCTACACCGCGACCAAGGCGGCGGTGGAAGCGCTCACCGGTATTCTCGCCAAGGAACTGCGCGGCCGAAACATCACGGTGAATGCCGTCGCGCCGGGGCCGGTGGCCACCGAATTGCTGGCGGGTCTGACTCCGGAAACGCTCGCTTTGTTTGCCAAGGCTGCGCCGCTGGAGCGGCTGGGGCAGCCGGACGATATCGCGGGCCTCGTCTCGTTCCTCGCCGGGCCGGAAGGCGGCTGGGTGAACGCGCAGGTGATCCGGGCCAATGGCGGGCTGGTGTAAAAGTGGGTGCCATTCCGGGGCGGCCCGCAAGGCCGCACCCGGAATCCCGGCTTGTTGTTATGGATTTCGCGTTCGCGGCTTTCAGCCGCGCCGCGGAATGACGATCACGGCTGCCAGGTCGCCGGCTGCTTGGTCTTCGCCGTTTCCGTCTTGGTGGCCTTGCCGACGATCTTGAACAGCTCTCGCAACACGTCGGTGACGCCGGCGCCGGTCGCGGATGACAACGTGAATGGTGTCTTGCCGCAGGCCTTCTTCAGCTTGGCGAGCTGTTTCTTGATCTGCTCCGGCGTCATGGAATCGGTTTTCGACAACGCGACGATCTCGGGTTTGTCTTCAAGGCCGTTGCCATAAGCTTCCAGTTCGCCGCGCACGGTCTTGTAGGCGGCGGCGGCGTCGTCCTGCGTGCCATCGACGAGATGCAGCAGCACGCGGCAGCGCTCGGTGTGGCCGAGGAAGCGATCGCCCAAGCCGACACCCTCATGCGCGCCTTCGATCAAGCCGGGCAGGTCGGCGAGCACGAATTCGCGGTCGTCGACGCGCACGACGCCGAGCTGCGGGTGCAGCGTGGTGAACGGATAATCGGCGATCTTCGGCTTGGCCGCGGTGACGCGGGCGAGGAAGGTGGACTTGCCGGCATTCGGCAGGCCGACGAGGCCGGCATCGGCGATGAGTTTGAGACGCAGGCGGATGGTGAGTTCGATGCCGGGCTGGCCGGGGTTGGCATGGCGCGGCGCCTGGTTCGTCGAGGATTTGAAATAGGCGTTGCCGAAGCCGCCATTGCCGCCTTTGGCCAAGGTGATGCGGTCGCCGACCGCGAGCAGGTCGGCGATCAGCGTCTCGCCATCCTCCTCATAGATCTGCGTACCAGCCGGCACCTTGAGCACGATATCATTGCCGTTGGCGCCGTGGCGATCCTTGCCCATGCCGTTGACGCCGCGCTCGGCCTTGAAGTGCTGCTGGAAGCGGTAGTCGATCAGCGTGTTGAGGCCGTCAACGGCTTCGACGATCACGTCGCCGCCCTTGCCGCCGTCGCCGCCATTGGGGCCGCCGAATTCGATGAACTTCTCGCGCCGGAACGAGATGCAGCCGTTGCCGCCGGCGCCGGACGCGACATAGACCTTGGCTTCGTCGAGGAATTTCATGCCCCCGATATAGGTCATGGCGGGCGCGAAAGCACCTGTTACGGTAGTGAAATCGAGGAATTCCGCCGAGGGCTTCGCAAAACCGGCCGCTCCCGTATATACCGGGCGGGCCGGAGACCTTGTGAAATGACCGCCCCGACCTCGGACGCGCCCGCGCGTCCAACCCAGCTCGCCAAAGACCACACCCTCGCCGGCATCGCCCTGATGCTGGTCGGCATCTTCTTCTTCGCCGTCAACGACACCATGGGCAAATATCTGGTCGGCACGTATGCGGTCGGCCAGATCCTGCTGATGCGCAGCGCCGCCGCGCTGGTGTTCCTGACGCCGTTCATCCGCCGCGAGGGCCTCTCCGCTTTCACGAATGCGCCGCGGCCGTGGCTGCAGGTCTTGCGCGCCGTGTTCGCCACGTTCGAGGTCGGCTGCTTCTACTGGGCGCTGACCGGCATGTCGCTGGCCGACACCATGACCTTCTATCTCGCCGGCCCCATCTACGTGACGGCGATGTCGCCCTTCCTGCTCGGTGAGCATGTCGGCTGGCGGCGCTGGCTGGCGGTGCTGGCCGGCTTCGTCGGCGTCATGGTCGCGCTCGGCCCCAGCGGCGGCGCGTTCTCGCCGCATGCTCTGGTGGCGATCGCCGGCAGCCTGATGTTCTCGATCTTCATGGTCTGCACCCGTTTGGTGCGCGGCACCTCCGACGTGGTGCTGGTGACGACGCAGGTGGTGGCCGCGCTGGTGTTCGGCGCGGTGACGGCGCCGTTCACCTGGGTCGCGGTCACGTTGTTCGACGGCGCGATGCTGGCGCTGCTCGGCGTCGTGGCGATGATCGCGTTTCTCTGCATCAACCGCTCGATCAGCATCGCGCCGGCCTCGGTGGTGGTGCCTTATCAGTACACCACCATCGTCTGGGCCGTGATCCTCGGCTTCATCTTCTTCGGCGACATTCCCTCGACGCAGATGCTGATCGGCGCCGGCATCATCATCGCCGCCGGCATTTACATCTTCATCCGCGAGCAGCGGCTGGCCAAGCCGGCTGCCTTCACCGAACCGCCGCCGGCGTAACGCCCGTCAGGTAACAATCGCGTCGGCCTCGATCTCGACCAGCCAGCCGGGATCGATCGCCTGCACGATCTGGATCATGGTCGAAGCCGGGCGGATGCCGCGGAAGAACTCGCCATGGGCGCGGCCGGCGTCTTCCCAGTTCGACATCTCCTTGAGAAAGATGCGGGTGCGGATGACGTGCTCGCGCTTGCCGCCGGCGTCATTGATGGCTTTCTCGATGATCGCGAGACAGCGCAAGGTCTGGCCGTAGAGATCGCCGGGGCAGGCGACACCGCCGCCCGGCGCAATCGGCGCCGTGCCGGACACCGCGATATGCGGGCCGACGCGCACGGCGCGGGAGAAGCCGATCTTCTCCTCGAAAATGGCGCCGGATGAAACGAGTGTGCGTTGCATGGAAGACTCCTGCTTAATTTCTGTCCAACGAACTCGAATCCATACGCCGCAGCGGGATTATGGATTCCGGGCTCGCGGCCTAAAGGCCGCGCCCCGGAATGACGACGGAAATTAGTGCGCCTTCCCGCGCGCGGCCACTTCGTTGGCCAGCATGTCCGCCTCACTACCGAGGCCGCGCAGCCCCGCCGCGACTCCTTGCTGATCGGCGGCCGTGCGGTTCTGGCTGACCTTCCATTTGCCTTCGATGCGCGCGATCGGAATTTCGACGCCGACAATGCCCTTGATCTGCGCGGCAATGAAAGTGTCCGGCGCATCCGACACATTCCACGGCGCACGCTGGCCGCGCTCGTTATGCCGCGTCAGGTCGTCGATTTGTTGCCGCAGCCAAGCCGCATTGTCCATGACGCGCGGCGTGCCCCACGCGTGGACTGTGATGTAATTCCATGTCGGCACGACTTTGCCCGTCTCCTGTTTGGTCGGATAGAGCGACGGGCTGATGTAATGCTGCGGCCCCTGAAACACGACCAGACATTCGGAAACCGCGGCCAGTTCGGCGAGCTGCGGATTGGCGCGCGCCAGATGCGCGCGCAACGTGCCGCGCTCCGACGCGCCGGCGTCGATCAGGAACGGCGCCGGATTCGCCTGCAATCCGCCCGGTCCCGATGTGATCAGGAGGCCGAGCGGATGCGCCGCGATCAGCGCATGCTGAACGTCGATCCGGTCTTCACGAAAGTGGGGAGGTTGATACATGGCATCACCTGTCCCACCCTCACGAGACGCGCTTGATCGGCGCCCAGCCCTTGAGCGCGGACCAGATGCCGTGATCGAGCCGGAAGCGGTCGATCGGCGCCGACGACTTGATCGAGTGGATGCGGTACAGGCCGACGCCGGTCCACTGAAAGCCGCACTTCTCCAGCACCCGCCGCGACGCCGGGTTGGTCACGCGCGCGCCGGCATGCAGCGCGTCATAGCCAAGATCGGTGAAGGCGTAATCGACCAGCGCATGCACCGCCTCGGTGGCGTAGCCCTTGCCCCAGTGCTCGATGCCGAGCCAATAGCCGATCTCCGCGGCGCCATCCTGCTGCGCAATGCTGCAGGCGCCGACCACCGACTTGTCGCGCGTGATGAGATAGACACATTCGCCGCCCGGCTTGTTGGCGGTGGCAATGAAATTCTCTGCATCCGTCAAACGGTACGGATGGGGAATACGCGCTGTATTTTCGGCAATACGACGGTCGGCTGCGAGCATCGATACTGCTTTAGCGTCCGCGAGACGCGGCGCGCGCATAACAAGCCGCTCGGTCTCGAGGACGGGGATACTCGCTTCGCGAAAGCTGTCGCTTGGTATTTCTTCCAGCAGGGTCATGGCTCAGGCTCCAGTTTCGAACCCAGGCCAGCCCCGGGCTCTGAAATGCGATGAGGGGGAGCCGGTCACCCGTCTCCCCCTCTCAGAGCCTTGATGAGCCCTGCCGGTTCGACTTGATGACCGGCAGACCTCGATATTTGGTCTACCGTTTATTCGGCCGCAGCTGCCATCGTCGGGACGACGGAGATGTACGTGCGGCCTTTGGCTTTGGTAGCGAACTGAACTTTTCCATCGACGAGTGCGAACAACGTATGATCCTTGCCCATGCCTACATTACGGCCGGCATGCCACACGGTACCGCGCTGACGTGCAATGATGTTGCCGGCGATCGCGAGCTGACCACCGGACTTCTTCAGACCAAGGCGGCGACCATCAGAGTCGCGGCCGTTGCGGGATGAACCGCCTGCTTTTTTGTGCGCCATAGCTGGGCTCTCTCGAATTCCGTTACTTGCTACACCGATTCCTTGTCGGAATCACGTCACTATTTCTTACCTAAGGCGTCAGTCCGCCGCTTACGCGGCGGATTTGGCGGCCTTCTTGCGAGCGGCCGGCTTTTTGGCCGCTTTCTTTTCGCCTTCAGCGCCTTCGGCCGCTGCGGGCTTCGGCTTGGCGACGCGCTTCGGCTTTTCCGGCGGCGTCTTCGACGGCTTCTTGCCGTCGGTCAGGATTTCGGTGATGCGGATCACCGAGAATTCGTGACGGAAGCCGCGCTTGCGGCGCGAATTCTTGCGGCGGCGCTTCTTGAACGCGATGACCTTGTCGCCGCGCTCGTGGTTCAGCACCACGCCGGCCACGGTGGCGCCCGACACGGTCGGCGCGCCGACCTGCGGATTATCACCGCCGACCAGCAAAACTTCACCAAATTCAATCACATCGCCCGGTTCGCCCGCCTGGCGGTCGATCCGGATCACATCTTCAGCCACAACGCGGTACTGCTTACCGCCGGCTTTGATGACTGCGAACATCGTTTTTTTCCTTCGTGTTCAAATCCGCGTCTCAGCGCCCGGAGGCCCTGGACCGGCTTCTTGTCAGTCGGTTTGTTGTTTGTAATCAAGGGCTTGTGCCCTCGAACAAAGATGCGAGCCCAAAGGCCCGCATTCCGGCGGCTTTATGCCGGGGAAAACCGGCAAATGTCAAGGAAACAAGCGGGTTTGGGGGCCCGGTCGGCTTGCTGCCGGCACGGTAAAATGCCGGGCGTAGGCGGATGGCGTCGTCACCCCACCGTCGCCGTCACCGCGGCGCCGTTCTCCGCGTCGGCGGTATGGGCCAGCCGGTAGCCGACGCCCAGTTCGGTCACCAGGATTTTCGGCGAATCCGGCGCCGGCTCGATCTTCTGCCGCAGCTTGCGCACGAAGATACGCAGGTAGTGGGTGTCCTGCATGTGGATCGAGCCCCACACCTCCTTCAGGAGGTGCTGATGCGTGACGACATTGCCGGCGTGCTGCGCCAGCACCTGCAACAGGCGATATTCCTTCGGCGTCAGCGTCAGGCGCTGGCCATTGAGCGTCACGGTGCGCGAGGCCAGGTCGATGGTCAGCGGGCCGACCGTCACCGACGGCTCGCCCGAGGCAGCGCGCGACTGTCGGCGCAACGCCACGCGCACGCGGGCGAGCAGTTCGGCGATGCCGAACGGCTTCACGACATAATCGTCGGCCCCCATTTCGAGCAGCCGCACCTTCTGCGCTTCCGCCGAGCGGACCGACAGCACGATGATCGGCACGGTAGACCACGACCGGATGCGTTCGACCACATCGGAGCCATCCATGTCCGGCAATCCGAGATCGACAATGACGATGTCGATGGGCCGCAAGGTTGCGGCGCGGATTCCTTCGGTGCCGGTGCCGGCTTCATGCACAACAAAGCCGTTGAGCTCGAAGCCGGTCCGCAGGAAGCGGCGGATCTGAATCTCGTCGTCGACGATCAGCACGATGGGAGAGGGCTCACTCATCTTGGTCGCTTTCCATGGGGTGAACAGTTGCTTGTGCCACGGGCAATTCGATGGCGATCGTCGTGCCCCGGCCGGGACCGTCGCTGATGGCGTCCATTTTGCCGCCATTGGCGGCGATAAAAGCATTCGCGATCCAAAGGCCGAGGCCCGAACCGCTGGTGAGCGAGGCCGTGCGTTCGCCGCGCGCGAAGCGGTCCCAGATGTGCGGCAGCTCGGATTCGCTCAGTCCGGCCCCCTGGTCGCTGACATTCAGCACGATGCGGCCGTCACGGGCGCGCGCCGCCACCATGATCGTAGAACCCGGTGGCGAATATTTGGCGGCATTGTCGAAGACCTGGACCAGCGCCTGCTTGACCAGGACCGGATCGACATGGACCAGCGGCAGGTCCTTGGGCAGGTTGAGGCTCAAGGTGTGCCGCGACAGCTTCTTGCGGCAACGGTCCAGCGCCGAATCGAGAATGTCGCTGGGATCGGCCCATTCCATGCGCGGCTTCACGCCGTCGCTGGAAATGCGCGTGGCATCGATGAGGTTCTCAATGTCGTTGTTCAGGCGCTCGGCCTCGGAGCGAACGTCCTGCACCAGCGCCTGCAACTTGGGCTCGCCCGCCAGCGCCGGCGCGGTGCTGAGCACCGTGGCGGCGCCCATGATCGAGGCGAGCGGGGTGCGCAATTCGTGGCTGACCGAGCCGATCAGCGCTTCGCGCAACTGATCGGTTTCGGCGCGCATGCGGGCTTCGTTGATCGCCTGGGCGATTCCCAGCCGGTCGAGGGTGGCGGTTGCGTCGGCCAATACGGCATCAACGCGGACGCGCAGATCGTCGGCGTCGGAGTGGCCGTGCGACGGCCGGCCCAGATTGACGGCGACGAAGCCGAATTCGGGGTTTTTCGGCGAGACGGCGCGCACCAGCCAGGCTTCGCCATCATCGGCGACAACAGGATCGCCGGTCGAGGGCCGTCGGTCATCGGCTTTTTCGAGCTTCTCGATCTCGGCCAGCACCTGCGGCGGCACCGCGGCGTCGGCGCGCCGGCGCGCATTGCCGGCGGCATCGCGCGCGGTCGCGAACAGCACGACCTTGCGCTGGATGACCGCGGTGAGATGGTCTTCGATCGCGGACTGAATATCGGATACGTCGAAGGCGACGGCGATACGCCGCGAGAAGGCGTAGAGATCGCGCAGGTCGATTTCCCGTTTGTGCGACTTCTCAAGCTCGTTCTTGAGCCGGCTCGCCAGTTGGCTGACGACGACCGCCACAACGATATAGAGCAGGAGATTGATGACTTCCTGCGGGTCGCGGATTTCGAGCGAATAGAGTGGCGGGAAGAAGAAGAACGCGGAGGCCAGAACGCCGCAGGCCGATGCAAACAGCGCGGCGATGAGGCCCCAGCGCATCGCCGCGATCAGGACCGGGACCAGGTAGACCACGGTTCCGCGGGTCAGGCCGACAGACCAGACGAAGGTGAAAATCCCGGCCGTCACAATGCCGACCAGGCACAGCGTCAGCAGCAGGCCGCGCATTTCCTGGCGTAGACGGTGCAGCGATATGGTGAACGGCATGGCGGTCAGGGTACGGACGGCTTTTGGGCCCCCGCCGCCTATATACGCCCCTGACCCTTGTTTGTCCCGGCCATGTTGGGTAGATAGCCCCCGTCCCGGGCGCCGGTTCAGACGATTCATGACCGAGGGTCAGGGTTCCGGAGAGGTGGCTGAGCGGTTGAAAGCACCGCACTCGAAATGCGGCATACGGGCAACCGTATCGGGGGTTCGAATCCCTCCCTCTCCGCCAACTACTCGCTAAGTCATTGTTCCTGTATAAGCCTTTGTTATCAAATGTTTTCCGGCCGCCTAGTGGTACACACGGGTGGTATACATGGCTTTGCCGATGACGCGTCCCTGGAAGCATCCCAAGACCGGAATGTGCTGGCTACGCAAGCGCGTGCCGGACGATCTGCGTCTCCTGATAGGCAAGCGCGAGGAAAAGCGCAGTCTAGGCACGCGCGATTTTGCCGAGGCCAAAGTCCGTCTCGCGCAAGCCATGACGGAAGTCGATGCTAGGTAGCGCAATCTCCGAGCTGGCCCAAAAAAGCTGACCGAGATGGTGGCGCATGAAATTGCTGCGCCGATGTCCGATCAGGCTGTGGCTCAATTTCGCGATAACCCGTCTGATCAAAAGTTCTGGGACGTCCAGATTGGTGCAAAGCTCCGGGAGGTCGATCCTGAGCCGGATCTTCCAACTGATCGCGACGCGAGGGTGCTTGGGCTCCTCCTGCAGCGCGACACAATCCACAAAAAGCGCGAGATGCAGAACTTCTGCTTCAATCTTGCCGAACAAGCTCTTCTCAATCGCGGCCTTAGCGTGGATGACAACCGCGATAAGCTGGCGAGAGCTGTGGCGCATGCTCTTCAGTAGGCCAGTATTGAGCTTGCAAATCTCGCTGCCGGAAATTTGTCTTTTACCGGCGTCTCCCTGCACGACCACGGCCGCTCAGGCAATCAGGGTATGAAGAGCGCTGGCGCCAAGCCTGTCAAATTCCAGGCCCTCTATGATGGCTGGGCTGCTGAAAAAGCATCGGCCACGAGGACCAAATATTCCTGGAAGCGCGACGTTGACCGACTGACAGCATACCTAAAGCATGACGATGCCTCTCGCGTCATCCTCACTCAGTAGGATGAAATTGAAGGCTCGGCTAACGGCCTGTAAGCGTTTTTGAAGTCCAGTGGGTCATTGCTTTGAACCGTACGGAATTTCGCGCGCCGTACTCCCGGATTGACTTAGCGCAGCAGTTTATCTAGTAGTCTAGAATATAAGGTGGAGTGAACCGGCCGCAAGTATCTGAGGATGATTATCGAGTTGCCGTAGTAACTACAGCGCGGGGCTCTTCAGCGGGATGGAATGGCTCTCTCGCGGCGGGCCGGTTGCGGTCCCGTGGAAGAACCGGCGCGCTCCCACTTTATGGATCTATCCGGTGATGTTGAAGTCGTTGCTTTGGAATCTGCGGCCGCCAAATCGCACACTCGGCTTTCATTGTTGCGATCCTAGTGGGCCGGCACCTAGGAGCGGATCTCAGATATGAACCTCGATATTGCCCTGCTCCTCGTGCGCGAGGGAATCGCAGGGGGCGCGATTTATGCGCTGCTGGCGCTGGGGACGGTGTTGGTCTTCAATATCACTCGAATTGCGCTCGTCTCTTATGGCGATCTCATCGCATACTCGGCGCTCACCCTGGCGTCGATCCAGTCGAACAAACTCCCCGGGACGGTCTGGCTAGTCCTGATCCTGGCGGGGCTCGCGTTGCTGCTGGAAGGCATCGATCTTTATCGTCGCAAGCGATTGAGGGCGTCGTGGAGATCCCTCTTTAGGTATGGCGTGCTTCCATCGGCGCCTGTTGTCGTTGCCCTTCTGCTGCCAAGCTATGATGTGCCGATGGCGTTTCAGATCGTTCTTACGATCGCTTTGATCCTGCCGCTCGGTCCGCTCCTGTATCGCGTGGTGTTCCAGCCAATGCGCAACGCTTCGGTGCTGACCTTGCTGATGGCGGCGGCTGTCGTTCATTTCCCGATGGCCGGTCTTGCACTCTTGTTCTTTGGTGCCGAGGGATACAAGACGAAGGAATATATCTCAGGCAACATCAATCTCGGCGTCATAGATATTTCCGCCGAGAGCATCGTGGTCGTGACGGCGCTCGTATTCATTAGCGTTGCCCTATACGGCTTCTTCGAGAGAACCCTCTGGGGCAAGGCGCTCCGGGCAACTGCCGTCAATGCCATCGGCGCGCGGATTGTCGGCATTCGCGTTGCTTCGGCAGGTACGACGGCCTTCTTGATCGCTGCTGGACTGGCGGCGGTGACCGGAGTTCTGATTGGGCCGAGCCTCACCGTCTATTCCGATACGGGTTTTTTGATCGGTCTGAAAGGCTTCGTTGGCGCCGCGATCGGAGGCATTGCCAGCTATCCGCTCGCACTTTTCGGCGCGCTTCTGGTTGGCATTATGGATTCCTTTGCCTCTTTCTACTCCAGCGCGTTGAAGGACATCGCCGTTTTTGCGCTGCTCATCCCGATTGTTCTGTTCCGCGGATTTTGGATACGGTCCGAGGTTGAGGAAGAGGAGGACCTTTGATGCCGAACCGAACGGTGTTTTTGGTCATGGCGCTTGTGATCGCCGTCGGCGGCGCGCCATTTGTTCTGGGCAGCTTCTACATTGCACTGCTGAATTTCATCGGAATCTACGCCATCGTCGCCATCGGACTTGTCATTTTGACTGGCTCAGGCGGGCTGACGTCTTTCGGACAATCGGCCTTTGTTGGCCTTGGAGCCTATGCGACCGCCGTGCTGAGCGCGAAAATGGGCTTCTCGCCTTGGATTGGTTTGCCGGTTGCACTTTTGCTTTCCGCGCTCGTTGCCCTGATTTTGGGCCTGGTGACGTTACATCTGTCGGGACACTATCTGGCGCTCGTTACGCTCGCTTGGGGGATGGTGATTACCCTTCTGTTCGGCAACATCGAAGCGCTAGGCGCTCACACCGGTATCAATGACATCCCGCCATTGTTCTTTGCGGGGATCTCGCTCGCTCCCCAAGAACGGTTCTTCTATCTCGTTGCCATCTGCTTGGCCTTCGTCGTCGTGACGATGACATTCCTACTGCGATCGAGACAGGGGCGTGCGATTCGCGCGCTGCGGGGCGGCAAGACGCTTGTCACCAGCCTTGGCATCAATGAGTTCCGGATTCGCCTCGGAATCTTCATCGTAGCGGCGCTGCTGGCCGGGCTTTCCGGCTGGCTTTATGCTCACTCACAGCGATATGTGGGGCCCGATCCCTTCAGTATTCAAACCAGCATTGAATTCCTGCTCATGGCGGCCATCGGAGGCGCCGGCCATATCGCCGGTGCGCTTATCGGGGCCACGTTGTTCACGTCGCTTCATGCCGTGCTGCAGGATATCCTGCCCCTCTTCACCTCACGCGCCGGGAACATTGAAAAAATTGTTTACGGCTGCTTGTTCATTCTGGTGTTGCAGTATGCACGCTCCGGAATTGTCGGCATGTTCCCGCGCATCAAGCTGCACAAAACCCAACCCGCTAGGTCGGCCACCGATACGCTGCCACGGCGCGTTCTTCCGGCGCGCGGCGAGCCGCTACTTCAGGTGACGGACCTGACCAAACGATTTGGCGGTCTGACGGCCGTCGATAAGGTCAGCTTCGATGTCCGAGCCGGAGAGATCGTGGGCATGATTGGCCCGAACGGCGCAGGAAAGAGCACGACGTTCAATCTGATTTCAGGCGCGCTGCATCCCTCGCAGGGAGCCGTTACCTTTGCAGGGCACAATCTCACGAAGGAGCGGTCCGTCAACCTCGTCAATCTTGGGGTTGCGCGGACATTTCAACACGTCAAGTTACGTCCGAACATGTCGCTGCTTGAGAATGTAATGCTCGGCGCTTATGCGCGAACCAACACAGGCTTCCTCGCTGGCGCTTTTCGCTACGATCAGGCGGACGAAAGCAAAGTTCGGGCGGAGGCGTTCCGTCAGCTTCAACGGATCGGGCTCAGCGGGCGGGCGGAAGATCTCGTTAGCAGCTTGCCGCTCGGTCAGCAGCGCGCGGTGGAGATTGCGAGAGCGCTTGCATCCGATCCGATCATTCTGTTGCTGGACGAACCCGCCGCAGGCTTGCGGCGTTTGGAAAAGGATCAACTGAGCCAGCTCCTCAAGGACGTCTCGGCCGCGGGCGTGACCCTGCTTCTTGTCGAGCATGACATGGAGTTCGTCATGGGGCTCGTCGACCGCATTATCATGCTCGATTTCGGGCGCCAGCGCGCCATGGGTACGCCGGCCGAAATTCGATCCAATCCCGTCGTGCGGGAAGCTTATCTGGGAGCGGCCCAGTGAACCCGATCCTCAAGGTCCGCGACGCCCAGGTGAGTTACGGCCGGATCGCCGCGGTCCAAAGCGCCAATCTGGATGTCTGGCCCGGCACTATGGCGACCATCATTGGTGCGAATGGTGCGGGCAAGACCACATTACTTAATGCGACGGTCGGCCTCATTCCCGCGCTTGGATATTTCGAGTTCGACGGATATCCGCTCGATGTTCTTGACGTTGAGGATCGTGCAGAACTCGGCCTTTGCATCGTGCCGGAGCGGCGCGAGCTTTTCGGCTCCATGTCGGTCGAAGACAATCTGCTGCTTGGATATTATGTCCATCGTCGCGAACGCAGTGGATTGCGCGGCCGCCTGGCCGACGTCTTCGATTATTTTCCGAAGCTGGCAGAGCGACGGCATCAGCAGGCGGTGACTCTCTCGGGCGGCGAGCGTCAGATGCTCGCGCTCGGACGGGCGCTAATGGGACGACCCAAGCTGCTGTTGCTTGACGAACCCAGCCTCGGCCTCGCTCCTCTGATCGTTCAGGAGATATTCCGAATTATCCAGAATTTGAAAGCCGCGGGCGTGTCGATCTTGCTTGTCGAACAGAATGCGCGCGCGGCGCTGGAATGCGCCGACTATGGGTATCTCATGGAGACCGGCGAGATCACGCTTCACAGCGCGGCTGCCGACCTCCTGAATGATCCCCGCGTGACGCAGGCTTATCTGGGCGGGGCCTAGGCCGACCGCACTTTCGCTTGCTAACCGACTGGCTGGCCGCTTCGCTTTTGGCGGACGCTTGCCGGCTGGGCGTTTCTTTCAGCCATCGCCACTCGCAAAAAGAAAAGCGCCGTGGGAGTTGCAGGCGGCAACTCCCACGGCACGATCTTGCCGAGATGTCGGTGAAACAGGCGTCAGTCCACGGCGGCTTTGCCGTGCTCAATCACCAATATATTTCCATTTGCCGTCCTGGACGGTCACAAACACAACACTGTTGCTCCCGACGCCGTAAGGCTCGTTTGGCTCGAAGTTATAGACGCCGATGCTGCCCACGAGCCCACGGATTGTATGGAGCCGATCGCGAATAGCCAGACGAAAGCCCTCGGTTCCGGGTTTGGCCACCTTGAGAGCCTCGGCCGCAACCATTTTCAGGACGATGCCTGAGTCATAGGCGGTCGGGTTCTGTGTATCCGGCGCCGTCGTCGGGTACAGCTTCGCGAACTGGTCTGCGAGTTCAACCACAGCCTTTTTCGATGGGTTAGAGTCGGGGATCTGGTAGGGCACCGGAATGAGGTTGGACGCCGCGATAATGCCTTCCACCTTGGCGCCGCCGAGGCGAAGGAAGTCCTGCCCGACAGCCACGGGAGCATTGTACAGCGGTTTTGTGTACCCACGATCGCGCAACGCGACGTTCGGCAGCACGGCGGGGCTCCCCGAGGCGGCGATAAAAACGGCATCCGGCTGCGCGGCGACGATGCGCAGCGCCTGGCCGACAAAGCTGGTGTCGGCACGCGCAAAGCGTTCGTTGGAGATGATCTCGATGCCAAGCTGGTCGCACGATTTCTTGAAGTTCGCGAAGGCCGTGTCACCGTAGACATCGTTATAGCCGACATAGGCGACCCTCTTCATCCCGGTCTCTTTCATCCGCTTGGCGATACGGTCCACCCACATGCTGATCGGAGTTGAGACATTGATGAACCAGTAGCTTTTCTCGCCGAACAGATCGATGGCCGTGCCGGAAATGAGCGGCACCTTGAACTCGGCCAGCAACGGAGCAACCGCGTAACCTGTCGCCGCATTGGTGGGACCGATGAGTACATCGACGCGGTCTTCATTGATCAGCTTACGGACATTCCGGACTGCGTTGGACGGATCAGAGCCATCGTCAACGATGACGTAGCGCACCGGTTCGCCCGCGATCTCTTTGGGAAGAAGAGGCATCGTGCGCTGGAATGACGTTCCTAGCGCGGCCGCAGGACCAGTGAGCGAAAAAGTTCCGCCGACCACGATCTCGGCGCGGGCTTCAAACGCTGCCGCAGCAGTCGCGATTACACTCAAACAGGCAGCAAAAACAAGCCTCGTATGCTTCCTCATCAACGACCTCCCTTGATGTGGTTGTTATTTTCGAAACGCCCGCAGAAACCTTGCGCGGCCTCGCAATCCCACAAAATGGAACGTATTCTATTTTTTTCATGTCCTCAATAGCTTCGTAGCAGCCCGGGCAGAAGCGATTGCGGCCAGGGCAGCCGACAGACTTGAACGCGCTTTCAGGCGATGAAGTCCAATGCGGGTCGCCGGCTCAGCCGCGGTTGCGCGCTGACGGGTGCAACGGCCTTATCGGCACTAGGCGGCTATTGGTGAACATCGTAAGGTGCAACGATCCGAAACTCTTGCAACGATTGAATAATGAGCGGTTCATCATTTCGACGTAGGAATGGCTTTCAATCGGCTAGAAAAGCCGAGTCTGCCGGTACGAACAGGGCAAGGCGCCAGCAGGGAGTCGACAAAGTTGAGATCGGCCTGAAGATCGCTTTCATCCTGGCCAATGGGCCGGATGCCATGCATTTGGGCGATATAGCAAAAGCCGCCAACCTCGCCCCGAGTAAGGCGCACCGTTTTCTGGTCAGCCTCTGCCGCTCCGACATCGTTGAGCAGGATTCGATCGATGGCAAATATCGCCTCGGTGGCGGGGCGATTTCACTCGGTCTCGCGGCGCAGAACAGGCTCGACGAATTCAGGCTCGGCGAGCAGGCTCTTCGCGAACTCCATGAAAAAACGGGGAAAAACTCGGCGATTGTTGCATGGGGAGATCTCGGTCCGACAGTCGTGCGGCGCATCGAGCCCTTTGAACCCGTCACCGTTTCCTCACGGATCGGCAGCGCTATCCCAGTGTTGAATTCAGCGTCAGGCAGGGTCTTTGCGGCTTTTCTACCAGAAGCGGTGACTCGGCCCGTGATCGAGCGGGAGCTAAAAAATCGGATGCGGCCAACGTCCCGTGGCAAGCCCATCACAATGGCGCGTTTTGAGAAAGTTCTGGATGAAGTGCGGACCCGGAAAACGGCCGAAGTCTATGGCGATTTTTTCTCGGGCTTCGATGCTTTGAGCGCGCCTGTCTTTGACAGCAGCGGGCACGTACCAATGGTGTTGTCGATGCTTGCGACGGCGGGCGAGTTCTCCAGCGACCGCGCAGGAAAACATTGCCGTGACACGCTGGTGTCGGTGGCTTCGCGCTTGACCGCGAAGCTCGGCGGTACGTGGCCGCCATAGCGCAGCCGTCTCCGGCGCCGGCCGTCGCTTTCTGGTCGGCGCTGAAACCGACATCTCGCAGTTGCGAAATCCCGCGTCGGAGGATGGAACCGCTTTGCCGCGGTCACGACCGCCTCTTGCGCGCATGCTAAAACACTAGTATGTAACAGATACAAAAAATGGGAGGTGACGTATGAAGGGCTTTCGTTTGCTCCTGGCTTGGCTTGCGCTGACTGTCACGCCTGTGGTGGCGCTCGCTCAGGACAGTGCTCTCCCGGATTATTCGCCAGTGCTGCCTGCAACGAAGGCGCGTTTCTGGCCGATCGACCCCAATAAGGGATATGTCGTCCGTGAACTGAAGCCCTCGATCTTCATGATCACCGATGGGCGCTATCAGTCGCTCTTTGCGACCAGCGATCGTGGCGTCGTCCTCTTTGACGCACCGCCGTCCTTGGCGCGATATATCCTGCCGGCCGTCACGGAAGTGACCAAGCAGCCCATCGTGTCGATCGTCTATTCGCACGCGCACGTCGATCATATCGGCGGCGCTGGTCTGATAATGAAGCAAAATCCGCAGCTCGAAATCGTCGCTGAGGAAGGCGTGGCCCGTTTTCTCGGCGGCCAAAAAGATCCCAATCGTCCGGTTCCGACCAAGGTCTTCAAGGACCATACAACGCTCAATCTCGGCACCAGCACCGCGGAAATTAAGGTTGGTTACTGGCATTCTGCCCCGGGTGACCTGATGGTCTATTTTAAGGAGCAGAAGGTCTTAATGGCGATCGATACAATGACCGCCGGGCAGACCGTTTATATGAACTACAACCTGACCGAAAACATGGATGCTTACATGAAAGTTTTCGATCAGATGCTCGCTTACGACTTCGACGTTCTAGTCTCGGGGCACCGCAGCAATCCGGCCACACGTGACGATGTCGCTGTTATGAAGGGCTTCGTCACCGACGTCTACGAAACCGTGAAACGGGTCAATGCTGTCGACCGAAAGGCTTTGGTCGGGCAGGCCATCGCAAAGTATGGTCGCGACAACGGCTATCCAGTCGCCCGCGTTGTCGTGGATGCCGTGGTTGCCGATTGCGAGAAGGAAATCAACTCTCGTTGGCTGGACAAGATTTCCAACATCGACGTGTTCGCGGCGAGCCAGTGCCTCTCGGCGTTGAACTATTTTACATTCGACGTCGGCCCGCGCTAACGAAGTTCGCTCCCGCGCCCCGCGACCGAGAAAGCCGGCGCGGGGAAGCCGGACTAGCACCAAATAACGAAGAATAAAGGAGGCCGCCGAGAACGCGTCTCGAAAGAGAGGCTGCTGTCGCCGGTTTTGAGGAAGGGCAACTATTGAAAATGCGGAATTTCTTCGCGGCCTTCGCGCTGATCGCTCTCGCCATTGTGCAACAAAGCAACGTTGCGAATGCGCAGGATTGGCCGGATCGCCCAATCCGGATGATCGTCGGCTTCCCGCCTGGCGGTAGTCCAGATGTGGTGGGGCGCATTGTCGGCGAAAAGCTCTCGCAGCGGCTCGGACAGCCGGTCATCGTTGAAAACGCCGTTGGAGCGGCTGGCGTAACGGCAAGCGAACGCGTGTCGCGGTCCGCTCCGGATGGCTACACCATGATCATGCTGACCGGAGCGCATTCGGGCACCGCAGCGATGCGCAAGAAACTACCCTACGACGCGATTAATGCGTTCTCCATGATATCGATGGTGACGGCTTATCCATTGGTTCTCATGGTGGCGCCCGATTCGCCAATCAAGTCGTTTCCCGATTTGCTGGCGCGCGCGAAGGCGGCGCCCGATACGATCAAATATGCGTCCAATGCGCCGGGCAGCGCCCACCATTTGCTGGGGGAGTGGATTAACATCGAGGCCCACACGACGATGGTGCCGGTGCCTTATAGGGGAGCCGCGCAGGCTCTTGTTGATCTCCTGGGTGGCCGCGTCGACTTCATGGTGGACACTGCGACTACGGCAATCGAGCCCATTCGCAGCGGCCAGGTGAGAGGGCTCGCGGTTGCCTCGCCACAACGTTTTCCATTGCTCCCGGACGTGCCGACCGTGGCTGAGGTGTTGCCCGGCGTGGAAACCATGTCGTGGCTCGGTCTCGCCATGCCGGCAGGAGCTCCATCGCCAATCATCGATCGTCTGAGCAAGGAGTTGAAGGCGATTCTGGATGAGCCCGACATGAAGCAACGCTTGTCTCAACTGGGTGGCGTACCAAGTTGGACCACGCCCGACCAAATGCGCGATCGAATTGCCGGTGAGATTGCACGGTGGAACCGTGTGATTGATGAAAAGAAGATCGAGCGTCAGTAGCCCTTTGCCGCAGGCTAGCGCCAGAGCAGGCGACGGCTGCGACAAACGCAATTGACACTACAAAGATGCTAGAATATTAGCAAGCTTCGCACGGTAGGCATGCGCATTGTGGGGGCGCTCCAAACCGCGAAACTTTTGGTGTCGGTGATAGGCATACAATGACACCCATCAAGATGCTCTATCGTGGACTGAGGCTCAATCCGCAAGGCGTAGCGATCGCGGACGGCGCCCATCGTTTGGCATATAGCCAGCTGGTCGAGCGAATGGAGGCTTTTGCGGTCTTCCTGCAGAAGAATCTCTCTCGGAAACAATCGCGCGTGGGGATTTGTGCGCACAACAACTGGCAGCACGTCGTTGCGATGTTGGGCGTCTTTGCCTCAGGGCACATTTGGGTGCCGCTGAACCCGCGAAATTCGCGCGACGAACTCGCCGGCATTGCTGCCGCTGCAGAGCTGTCGCTGATCGTGACAGATGCTGACTTCCTGTCGCTCTTCGCGGACCTGAAATGCCCCCTCGTCGTAGCCGCAGGGGGGGCAACAGGCAATGACACGGTCGTTGCCATTTGTGAGCGCCATGCGGGCTGTCAACCAGCCGATATCACCGATCCGCACGATGGAATCATGGCCATCAAGTTTACCGGTGGAACGACAGGCAGCCCGAAGGGAGTTATGCAGCCTTATCGCGCCTTCATGAGCTGCATTGCGAGCATGCTCACGGTCTTCGGCTTCACCGAAAGTGAGCGAATGCTTGGTATTGCGCCGCTGACCCATGGCGCTGGCACATTTCTTCTACCGGTTCTGGCGGTGGGCGGCTGCACCGTCCTCCTGGACGGAGCCAAGGCGCCGAAGATCTCGGACGTGATGCTTCAGGAGGGCATTACGGCGAGTTTCATGCCTCCAACCCTGATCTACGCTCTGTTGGATTATGCGAGCGCGAATGGCATCCGCTATCCGGAGTTGCGTCATCTAATCTACGGGGCGGCGCCCATGTCGGCAGCCAGGATCATGCAAGCTCAGAAAGTGCTGGGGCCATGCCTCGCCACGATTTATGGCCAGACCGAAGCGCCAACCATGATTGCTGCGATGACGGCGCGCGAGCTATCGGACGAGAAGAACATCGGATCCGTTGGCCGGCCATGCCCCTACAACGAGGTCCAGATTATGGGCCCGGATGGCGCACTTCTGCCGACGGGTGAAACGGGCGAAGTGGTGGTGCGCGGCGATCTTGTCATGCGGGGTTATCTCAATCGTGACGACCTGACCGAATCCACGATCGTCGATGGATGGCTGCACACTGGAGATCTTGGCGCCTTCGATGAGCGCGGTTACCTGACGCTGAAGGGGCGGCTCCGTGACGTCATTATCTCCGGCGGCTTTAATGTCTACCCGACGGATGTAGAGGCGGCTTTATCAAAGCACCCCGCGGTGCGGAATGTTGTGGTGATTGCGCGCGCCGACGATTACTGGGGCGAACGTGTTGAAGCGGCCATCGTCAGTTCCGAAAAGGCCGCCGTGACCTCGGACGAGCTCATTGCCTTTGCCAGATCCCAAGTTGGACCGGTTCGTGCTCCAAAGGCCATTCATTTCTTGAAAGAGATGCCGACGAATCCGGTGGGTAAAATCACCCGTCGGGATGTTCTTTCGGTCGTCGAATCCCTTGAGAAGGGGTGCGTTTGATGTCGTCTGCCACGCAGGTTTTCATTGTCGGTTCGGGTATGACCGGGCTCGGCAAACAACCAGAAAAATCGGTACGCGAATTGGCAGCCATCGCTGTTTCAAAGGCGCTTGCCGATGCAGGGCTCGCCGATGCGACAGCGATTGAGGCGGCCTGGTTCTCCAACACGCGACAGGCATTGCTGGAAGGCCAGAATGGCATTCGGGGCGAAGTTGCGTTGCGCGGCATCGGCATTGCCGGCGTGCCGGTAACCAACGTCGAGAATGCCTGCGCCAGCGGTAGCACGGCACTGTTGAATGCCATGGCCTATCTCAAAGGCGGCTTTGGCGAGGTGGCGCTGGTTGTCGGCGCGGAGAAAATGTTCTTTCCGGAGAACCGCCAAGGGATGTTCGCCGCCTTCAAAGGCAGCACCGACATCGTTCATTTCGACGAGCAGCTCGAACAGATTCTGGCCTTGGCGAACGGAATGCCTATTCCGGCTGGCGTGCAGCCTGCAGCCGAGCGCAGTGTGTTCATGGACATCTACGCGGCCTTCGCGCGCTATCACATGGCGCGGTTTGGCACGACCCAGCGTCAGATTGCGGCGGTGGCATCGAAGAACCATCACCATTCAGCCCTGAACCCAGACGCTCAGTATCGTTTCGATATGACGATCGACGAGGTTCTCGCAGACAAACCTGTGTCATGGCCTTTCACTCGTGCGATGTGCGCGCCGATCAGCGACGGTGCTGGCGCGCTAGTCCTGTGTACGGGCAGCGCGCTTCAACGTTTCAACACCAAGCGGGCGGTGCCGGTGGCGGCGTGTGCGCTGACGTCGTCGACCACGCGCCAGGCGGATGATCTGGATAACCACCTTGGTCGCCGGTCGGCCCTGAAGGCTTACGAGCAAGCCTCAGTCGGGCCGCAAGACATGTCATTGGCCGAAGTGCATGACGCGACTGCTTTTGCGGAAATCCTCCAGGTCGAAAATTTGGGATTCTGCGCGCGCGGCGACGGTGGGGTTTTGACCGAGTCCGGCCAAACCCGTCTTGGCGGGCGCATCCCGGTCAACCCGTCTGGCGGTCTTTTGTCCAAAGGTCATCCGATTGGCGCCACCGGCATCATGCAGGTCCATGAGCTCGTCACTCAGCTGCGCGGCGAAGCTGGCGCCCGGCAGGTGCCCAATGCGCGCTGGGCGATCGCCGAGAACGGCGGTGGCTTCCTCGGCTTCGAAGAAGCCGCGACAGCGGTCACTATTCTCGGCGGCAAATGATCGAAGACGCAATCGTTAGACAGGATCGGAAGCTCTCATGAAACTAACTAGCTTTGTCACCCAGGATGGCCGTGAAAGCTGCGGTATCGTGCTCGGGGACGCCGCGAAACCCGAAGGTATTGTCGATCTTGGCGATCGGTATTCAAGCTTGCGGCAATTGCTCGCTGACGAGCAGGGAGTTGGCTATGCCCGCAGTCGCCAGGCGGATAAGCCGACGATCGCGTGGGGAAGCGTCCGATTGCTGCCCGTGATTACGAATCCCGACAAGATCCTCTGCGTGGGCGTTAATTACGCGAGCCACGTGAAGGAGACCGGGCGGGAAATGCCGCCGAAGCCCATGATCTTTACGCGATTTGCCGAGACGCAGGTGGGCGCCAATGAGGATATGGTTTGCCCGAAGGTCTCCGAGCAGTTCGATTACGAAGGCGAACTGGCTGTCGTCATCGGCAAGCGCAGTCGTTATGTGTCCCGCGAGCGTGCAATGGAACGGGTCGCCGGCTTTTCCTGCTATAACGACGGAAGTCTCCGGGACTGGCAGCGCCACTCCCAGCAATTCGCGCCTGGCAAGAATTTCCCGAAAACGGGCGCCTTCGGTCCATGGCTGGTGACGACCGACGCGATGCCGGAGCTGTCGAAGCAGAGCTTGAAAACGCGGCTGAATGGACGAGAGGTTCAGAGCGCGACCCTCGATGATCTGATCTTCGATGTGCCGGAACTGGTGTCCTACTGCTCGTCCTTCATCACCCTCGAGCCGGGCGATGTCATCATCACCGGCACGACCGGCGGGGTCGGTGCCTTCCACAAGCCGCCGTTGTGGATGAAGGCTGGCGACCAGGTCGAGGTCGAGATTTCCGGCATCGGCATCTTGCGGAACGGAATCGTCAAAGAGGCGGCAGACTTCGCCATCTAGCTCACTTCTGTGCCGTGAATCGGGGGAATTCCATGAGCTATCTCATTCGTCAGATGGGCCACATTGCATTGGCAACGCCCGATCCTGAAGGATCCGCGCAGGATCTTGCCGAGATTTCGGGCCCGCGTATCATCGACCGCGCCGGTCATATGGTGACGCTGTCGTGCAACAGCCGCCGCCATGAGGTTGGTTATTTCAAGAGCAGCAGGAAAGCCGTCCTCGCGGTCGGTCTTGAAGCGTTGAATAAGGACGCGGTTGATGAAGTGCGCCGGCGCGCGTCGGCCCATGGATGCGATATTCTGTCGGACCGTTCGTACTTTCCGAATATCGAAAGCGTCGTGCGTTTTCGGACGCCGCACGGCATCATCTTTGAGGTGCACACGCCCGTGCCGCGGGATCAGAGTGCGCGGTACAGTGGACACTGTGCGCACCCTGTTCGCCTCGAACACGTCAATGTCCGTGTCGAGGATACGAAGAGCTTCGGCGCCTTTTGCGAAACCGTGCTGGGCATGAAGCTGTCGGACCGCACGACCAACGATGAATTGCTTTGGTACAGGGCGGCCGATGGCTTTCATCACACGCTTGCGGTCGGCACGGGGGAAGCAAAACTGCATCACTACGGCTTCGATGCGAACTGTTTCGAGGATATTGCCAGTATCGCTGACATGCTTGTTCTCAAGAATCGCAAGATGCTGTGGGGACCGGGACGGCACGGCGCGGGCGACAACATCTTCAGCTACTATTCGGATCCGAACGGCTGCGTTGTCGAAAACTCCATCGAGATGGAGCGCATCGACTGCGACACGCTGTATGTGCCTCGCACGTGGTCACTTGGGCCGGAAAGCAAAGTCCGAAATCTCTGGGGGCCTCTAGAGGGGCCGGACTACAGGGCCGGGGGCGTTCCTTTCGCGTCTGAGCCGTAATCCGGCGAAGCGGCCTCAGCATGCGAAACGGAAAGCAGTTTCTGGATCATCTGGCGGCCAAGCCACGCGAAATCTGGGTTTTGGGGGAAAGGGTTGAGGACGTTACGACTCATCCCGCTCTGGTCCACCCGGCGGCGCAGATCGCAAAGCTGTACGATCTGCAATGCGATCCCGCCACTCCGGAACTGAGCTTCGAAGGTCCACGCGGTCGTGCCGGTACAGCTTTCATTCGGCCTGCGTCTTCCTTTGATCTGGCCAAGCGGCGCGAGGCTTTCGCGGCGTATGCCCGCTCAACCTTCGGCTTGATGGGCAGGTCCCCGGATTTTCTCAACTGCTCGGTCATGGCGCTGGCGGAAGCAGCCGATTTCTTTGCCCAGGGGCGGCGTGAGTTCGGTGACAATATCGTTCGCTTCTATGAGGAGGTCCGGGACAAGGACCTGTTTCTCACACACGCCCTGACGACCCCACAGGGGGATCGCTCCAAGACATCATCGCAACAGAGCGACGCTTTCTTCCATCTAGGCGTGGTGCGCGAGACGTCCGCTGGAATTATCGTCAGTGGCGCGAGGACACTCACGACGCTTGCTCCTCTGGCTGACGAAGTTCTGATTTACAACATTCCGGGTTTGCGACCGGGCGACGAAAAGCATGCGCTCGCATTTGCGCTGCCCATCGATACGCCCGGCATTACCCAGATCATGCGTGAGCCGTATGACACCGGAAAAAGATACGGGCCGGATCATCCGCTCGCCTCCAATTTCGAGGAGGCGGACTCGCTGTTGGTATTCAAGGATGTCCTGGTGCCCTGGGAGCGCGTGTTTCTCCTGGGGGACGTTGGACTTTCTAACCGTCTCTACAGCGAGACTCAGATCCGTAATCACACCGCGCATCAGACGTCCGTGCGTGGCTTGATCAAGATGCAGTTCGCCATCGGGCTCGCCGTTGCGGTGGCGCGGAGTTCAAAGTCCGACAGCTTCCTCCATGTCCAGGAGATGCTCGGGGAGTGCGTCGTTTATCTGGAGACGATCCGGGCCTGCATTCACGCCGCCGAGGCAGAGGCGAAGAGGGCGCCTTCCGGTGTGCTGATGCCGGCGCTGGCGCCCCTTCAGACAACGAGATTGCTGATGTCCAGGGCCTATCCGCGCGTTATCGAAATCCTTCAGATCGTCGGCGCGGGCGGGATCATGATGACGCCGTCTATGGCCGACTTCGCGAGCCCGATCGGTGCCGACGTGGTCAGGTTCAATGGTGGCGCTGACGGAGCATCCGGCTTTGATCGCACGCGTCTTCTCAAGGTCGCCTGGGATCTCGCCGGCGACGCCTTCGGTTCGCGCCAGGTTCAATACGAACGCTATTATGCAGGCGATCCCGTGCGCGCCCATGCCATGACATACGGGGAATATGACTGGCGCGCCTGCATGGGCCTCGTTGAAAAGGCCATGGATCTGGCTAAGCCGTGAACCATACGCCGCGATGCAATGGATCGCGCCGGCTGAATTCAGCCTCCGTCGTAGATTTTACTAACCGCGACGGGAGACCTTCCGTCCAGTCCCTTCCGCATCGTCGGCCGTGACGCGTAGCTTTCCCACTTTCGCAATACGCTCGGAGATGGCGCGAACGTGCTGTCTCATGACGGAAACCGCGGTGGTGGCGTCCCGCGTTTCGATGGCGGCGATCAGTGCCTGGTGCTCCTTGTGCGCGACCTTGAGGCGCTCAAGGAAGATCGGCGCTTCAGCCGTCGCGACCATAAAGTCACTGAGGTCGCCCATGACTTCGGTGGCCTCAGCAAGAGCGGCCGATTGGATAAGACTGTGAATTTCAGAGTGAAATCTCTGGTTCAGGCGCCGGTATTCTCGAGCGAGTTCGACCTTGCCGAGCCGGCTGGTCGCGAGCTGTCCGATTTCCGCGGATATCGCTTTGAGCTGCCGAATGTGGCCCGCATCGGCGCGTTCGCAAGCGAGCTGGACGCATACGCATTCCGCTTCGGCAAACAGCTTGTAGAAATCCACCATTTCTTGAACGCTATAGCGGCGCGGAAAGCTGCCAACCTGCGGCGTAATAGTTACAAAGCCTTCCAGCGCGAGCCGACGAACCGCATCCATGACCGGTTGCCGGCTGACCCCCAGATCCTCCGCGATGGCATCAATCGGCATCGCGGCGTCCACATGCAGTGCGCCATCGAGCAGGAGTTGCCGCACGTGTTGGTATACCTGGACACCAAGGCCAGTCTTTTGGCGCAGAAGCATGATTTCCCTTAGAATCTCGTCTCTAAAACACTAGCATAAAGCGGGTGAGGTTGGCGTAGCAATTCGCGCTCGGCGTTTTCGCCATACCGAAATTGTCCCGATCAATTCATAGCATAAAACCGCTCGTGAGAACATATTCACATAGCGGGGTGCCGGGGCGCCGCCTACCGCGCCGTCAGGGTCGGGATTGCTATAGCGAACGCCGGTCACGCATCGGCATGGGTTCGCAGAGGCTGTGACGACAAATACCGTCCCCCGCCAAAAATCAGCGGCGGGCGTCCTGTTGTCTCGATGCGCTCGACGCGCCCCACGAAGATGACATGGTCGCCCCCGGGGTAACTCGTCTCATGGGAGCACTGCAGGTAGGCCGAGCAGCCAGGGAGTATGGGCACGTCCCCGAGGCCTTTCTTTACGTCAAAGCCCGCGAATTTGTCGGGGTGGCTGCTGGCGAAGACGCGCGACGTTTCGACCTGATCCTCGGCCAGAATATTGATCGCAAAATATCGTGCGGCGCTGAAGATAGGAAAAGTCGACGACTGGCGCCGCTGGCTCCACAGGATCAAAGGGGGAGAGAGCGAAAGCGAACTGAACGAATTGATGGTGGCTCCGAAAAGCCGGCCATCAGTGCCGACCGTCGTGACCACGGCGACGCCGGTATAAAAAGCCCCGAAGCAGTCCCTGAGTTCGCGCGTCCCGAAGGGCTCGATCCCGTCAGAGGAAACAGGGTTGGTTTCGGGAGCGGACATCAATGACCGTCTGTTTGAAGCTATCTTAAATACTAGTATTTATCACGGAGCCTGTCAACGGGCTGGTCGTCGATGGGTGAGGCTTCACCGCCATGCCAGTGGAACCGAGTGCGTTACGCGCCGGCCGCACGGACCTCCGGACAGAACATTGACAACTGAAAGACTAGAATATAAGACCCGGGTTGGCACTATGGCCGCACCGGGCGTGGGATGAATCAGAAGCATCACGACAAAGTAGCGATTATCACCGGTGGTGCGGCTGGGATTGGACGCGCCTTCGCGCTGCGTCTTGCCGCGGAGGGCGCTACCGTTCTCATCGTGGATCGGGCTCCCGGCGATGATGTGGTGAGCGAGATCAAGGCGGCGCATGGGCATGCCGCGTCATACCAGTGCGATGTCAGCAATCCGGCGGATGTGAAAAGCCTCGCTGCGAACATCCTCAGTGCCTTCGGCCGCTGCGACGTGCTCGTCAACAATGCCGGGATTTTTCCGAGTTGCCCCTTTGAAGATCTGACCTTCGAGCAGTGGCGCGAAATGATCGCCGTCAACCTCGACTCCGTCTTCCTGATGTCGAAGCAATTCGTCCCTGGCATGCGGCTGCGTAAGTGGGGACGGGTGATTAATCTGACCTCGAACTCTTACGCGCAGGTGGCGCCGGGGCTGACGCACTACATCGCCAGCAAGGCGGGCGTTATCGGCTTCACGCGCGCTTTGGCCAGTGAAGTGGGGGCGGACGGCGTGACCGTCAATGCGATCGCGCCCGGCTTCACCAGAACGCCAGGGACATTGGCGCGAAAGCCCAATTTCAGCGGACTGACTTCCGAGCAATTGTTCGAGGTCCAGGCGAGTCGCCAAGCGATTCCGCGCCCGTCGAAGCCGGACGACCTCGCAGGCGCGCTGTCGTTCCTGGCAAGTGATGATGCGGCGTTCTTTACGGCCCAGACGCTCTACGTCGATGGCGGTCAAGTGCGTTCTGGCTGAGTTTTGAATTTCGGACAGGGTGGCCGCATGGCGTCTCTACGTCGTGAGGCGCGAAGTGAGCATAAGCATGACGGCGTCCGACCATAGCCAACAGCCCATCCATGGCGTTCTGCCGTTGAACGACATGTTCAGCCTCAAGGGCAAGAGCGCCTTCGTCACCGGCGCGGGCAGCGGACTGGGTCGCGTGATTGCCGAAGGCTATGCCCAAGCCGGCGCCCGGGTTATCTGCGCGGATATATTCGAGGACCGCATCGCGGAGGTCGTGCAGGCGATCGTGTCGAATGGCGGTGCGGCTGAACCTTGCAAGATCGATGTCGCCAGTGAGGCGTCAGTTGAGGCGGCCTTTGCCGGTCTCAATCATCCCCATCTGCATGTGCTCGTGAACAGCGCGGGCGTGGCCGCCGTTCCAGCCCGCACGCATGAGACGCGGACCGAGGACTGGCGTCGCGTCATCGATATCAATCTGACCGGGACTTTCTTCGTCACGCGGGCCGCGCTTCCAAAAATGTTCGACGAGGGCGGCTCAATTATCAATCTGTCGTCGATCATGGGCCTGGGTGGATATTATCCCGGCTTTACATCGTCCGGCGTGGATTATGCGGCGTCCAAGTCGGCGATCGTCGGCTTCACAAAGCAAGTCGCCGTTGAATATGCCGAATACAACATTCGCGCCAATACCATTGCTCCTGGATGGCATGGCGGCACCAGACTGGGGCAAGCGCGCCGGAAGCAGGCAGCGGCTGCCGAAGAGGAACGTTTCTACGCGGCGATCCATAGCCGAATTCCCATGAAGCGGAGAGGCGATGCCTCCGAGATTCTCGGTGTTGCGCTTTACCTTGCCAGTCCGGCATCGGGATACATGACAGGTCAATTGCTGGTTCAGGATGGCGGATGGACGGCAACGTAAGCCTTCTTAAGCCAAAGGATGGCGCAGGTTCGAGCCGTCTTTTGCGGAACACTCTCTTTGCCGTGAACATCCCCGAAGATTGCTGACCGAGGAGAGCGATATGCTGAAAGCAAGCGCCGAAAAGTCGATCGGCAAAGCGCGGACAAACTGGGTCGATCTGGCCCGCGAGGTTGCGCCGCGCTTGCGCAATTTTGCCGCAGAAAATGAAGCGTCCGGCCAGCTGACGCCTCCGAGCCTGGACCTGTTACGCGAGTGCGGCTTCTTCGGCTTGCTCGCGGCCCGTCCGCTGGGCGGGGCCGAGGCCAAGCCTGATGAGGCGCTCGAGGTTTACGAAACTCTCTGCGAGGCCGACGCCGCCGCCGGTTGGGTGGTGATGGCGTGTAACGTCGCCACCGGTTCCGCGTCCGGATACTTGCCGGATGCAGGTGCTGAAAAGGTGTTCGGCGCAGGCATTCCAATCATCGCCGGAAATGGCGGGCCTTTTGGGCGCGCCGATGTGGACGGCAAGGGGTATCGGGTGTCGGGACGGTGGAGCTACGGCAGCGGCGTGCTGCACTCGACATGGATTCATACCGGTGCGCGTGTGTTTGAAAATGGAAAACCGCGCATCAATCCGGCGACGGGCCAGCCGGAGGTGCGGACCTTTATTCTTCCGACCCAGCAAGCCAGGTTGTTGGGAAATTGGGATGTGCTTGGGCTGCGCGCGACGGGAAGCGTCGACTATGAATTGGACAATGTCGCGGTTCCGCAAGAATTCACCCATTCCCCAGATGCTAACATTGCACTCCGCGGCGGAAATCTTTTCCGTCTCGGTGTCGTCGGTATGTCGCCGCTCGGCCATACCGGCGCTGCGCTCGGCATTGCGCGAAGAGCTTTATCGGAGCTTGCTGAGCTTGCCGACTCTTCCGGCGGGCGTCCATCTCGGTTGGCGATTCAGGGCGGCGACTCGCAATTTCAGGAGAGTTTTGGTCTTGCCGAAGCCCAACTGAGATCGGCGCGCGCATTCTGCTACGAGACATGGCGGGATGTTGCGAAGACGCTTGACGATGGCCAGCCGGTGCAGACCCGACAATATACGCTGATGCGGCTGGCTCTTATCCACGTCACCAATGTCGCCGCGGATATCTGTTCGTTTGCGTACAAGACCGCAGGCGGTGTCTCGCTGCGAAGCACGGCATTGCAGCGTTGCTTCCGGGACATGTTCTCGGCGTCCCAGCACCGTCTGGTTTCCAATTCATTCGCACGGGATTGCGCGCAGGACTTGCTGGGTCTGGCCGGCAACAAGGTTTGGGCGATCCGCGGTCTGGTCGATCCTCCCGCGGAAGCCCGATCGCTCGGAGGAGCCTGACAGCCGGTATCGGGAGCGGAACGTGGCCAGGAAACTTCGTGTAGCCATTGTCGGAGGTGGACTGGGCGGTCTCGCGGTTGCGCAAGCGCTTCGCGGCAAGGCCGAGGTCGTCATTATCGAGCAGAGCGCGCAGTTCGGAGAAGTCGGCGCCGGCATCAACGTCTCGCCGAACTGCGTCAAGGTGTTACGAGAATTCGGCCTCGAAAGCCGGCTCCGGCAAAGTGCCTTCGAGCCCGCCTTTCATGTCTTCCGCGACTGGAAGTCGGGGCGTTGTTTGTTCCGCGCCGACATCAAAGGCGAGTACGAGAAGCGCTTCAACGCGCCTCATCTCAGCGTTCACCGCGCTGATCTGCACAACATCCTTTCAACCGGGCTGCCCGACGCCAGCTTACGCTTTGGTGTGCGGTGTATCGCCGTAGCACAAAGCGAGAATTCTGCCGTCGCGATCCTCGAAAGTGGCGAGGAAGTCGAGGCCGACGTGGTCGTCGGCGCAGATGGTATCAAGTCTGCCGTGCGCGGAAGCCTTTTCGGCGAGGATGAGCCCGAATTCACGGGAAACGTGGCCTGGCGTTTCACCGTTCCGGAAGAGAGTCTGGTGGAACCCATCGAGCCTGCCGTGACCAACTGGCTCGGACCGGGAGGTCATGTTGTTCACTATTATGTCCGCAGCGGACGATTGGTGAATGTGATCGCTGTCTATGAAACACAGCAGTGGACAGCCGAGTCCTGGACGCAGTCTGGCGACCGAGATGAGTTGCTCGGCATTTTCGATCGCTGGAATCCGAAACTCATCACCCTGTTTAAACGCGCCGGAAGCTATTATAAATGGGGTCTCTTTGATCGGCCGCCGCTTGGGGCGTGGTCTGTCGGACGCATTACGCTTCTAGGCGATGCGGCGCATCCCATGCTGCCCTTTTTGGGACAGGGCGC
Source organism: Undibacter mobilis (assembly GCF_003367195.1). Taxonomy (NCBI): domain Bacteria; kingdom Pseudomonadati; phylum Pseudomonadota; class Alphaproteobacteria; order Hyphomicrobiales; family Nitrobacteraceae; genus Undibacter; species Undibacter mobilis. The sequence continues at coordinate 1,415,969 of NZ_QRGO01000001.1, forward strand.
CGCGATGGCGCTGGAAGACGGCTTGGCCCTCGGGCTTTTGTTGTCGCAGGGACGCCCGGTCGCCGAAAGTCTCCATTTATATGAAAGGCTTCGGCTGCCTCGGACATCGCGCGCCCAGCTCGGCTCGCGCGGCCGTGCGGCGGAAAATCATCTGCGTTCGCCGCTCGCGCGGCTGAAGCGGAATTTGAAGTTCAAGCTGCGGAAGTTCATCAATCCGCATTCCACCTTACACAACGGCGAGTGGCTCTACAGTTACGACGTCCGGAACGCGGTCGGCGGGCTGGGATGAGGTCTTGCGCTGTCGGCATCGAACGCAAAGCCCGGTCGACGCGTAGCGTTCTATCGAAGCGCAGGGAGTGGGACGCTGCCGACCCGCTTTATTCGACAATGAGCTGCCGCGGCGCGGCTGTCACTTCGGAAGAGCTTGACAGTCAGCAGCCGCCTTGCAAACCTAATCGGAACAACGTTCCGCACAGGAATATGATTTTGTCTGATCGCGCCTCCGTATCCAAAACTCTCGAAGTCCTTGAACAGCTTGCGGAATCCCCTGCAGGCCTGTCCGTTGCAGAGGTCAGCGATGTGCATGGCCTGCCCAAGAGCGTCGCGCATCGGCTGCTCGCACGGCTCGTCGAGAGAAACTACGTCCACCAGGATCCCGACACGGCCCGATACAAGCTGTCGCTTTGGCTACCGATGCTTGGCTTCAAATACCTGGCGGCGCGCGGCATCAGCGAGGTTTGGCAGCCAATTCTGGACGAGCTTGCCGCGAAGTCCGGCGAGTATGTTGCTCTCGCGGTGGCTGAGAATTCCAACCTGATTTGGGTGGCGAATGCCCGCGGCGCCCGAGCCGCGCTGCGCTTCGAACCGTTCCTCGGTCCGGTCGTGAGGCTCAACAATACGGCATCGGGTTTGGCATGGCTTGCGACCCTGCCGGAAAACGAAGCCGTTGAGATCATGGTCAGGCACGGGTTCGAGCAACCGACCGTCCCTGAGAATTATGGAAAGAATGCCGCGCGCTCCGTCTCCGAGATGCTGGAGCGCATCGCGGAGGTGCATGAGCAGGGCTACGCGCTCGCGCTCGAATCCGGCGAGCCGGGCCTTCATGTCATCGCCGTCAGTATTCCTGCCCGTGCCGAAGGCGCGTGTGGCGTGGGGACGCTGAGCATTGCCGGTCCCGCCTTCCGGCTCCCGGTCGAACGTCTTCAGAAGCTTTATCCACTGCTGAAGGATGCGGCTCAAACGCTCAGCGAGATCTGGCCTCTTCGCCCGACAGGTCACATCCGCTCTCGCGTTCTGGAAGCAACGCGAATGGGCAAAATCGAAGGTTTGCGATGAGCGAGTTCGCGGTAACGAGCGGGACGTGGCGCGTGCCAAATTGGCTGTCCAGCGCCTGGCAGCGCATCGGTGGGTTCGTTGTCGCGATTTGCGCGATCCTCGTCATTTGGCAAGCTGCGGTCACGCTGCTCTCGATTCCAGAGTATATCCTGCCGGGGCCGCGATTGGTCCTGGAACAGTGGGCGGCGAACCTGCCGACGCTGATAGCCAACGGCTCGGCGACAGCCTCTGTCATCTTTCTCGGTTATTGCGCAGCCATCGCCGTTGCAATTCCCCTGGCGCTGTCGATCGCCTTCTTCCCGGTTGTCGCGCGGACGATCTATCCGGGCATCGTGATGCTGCAGAACGTCCCCAAAATTGCGATCGCGCCACTGTTCATCATCTGGTTTGGCTTCGGACTGCTGCCGAAGCTCCTGGTGGTCTTCCTGCTCGCCTTCTTCCCAATCGTGGTCAGCAGCATTGCTGGCTTCAGCTCTATCAATCTCGAGATCGTCGATTTCGCACGGACGACGGGGGCGAGTGCTTTTCGGATTTTCCGGAAGGTGCGGCTCCCGGCCGCCTTGCCTCACGTTTTCGTCGGCTTGCGCATCGCGGCAACGGTTGCACCGACCGCAGCGGTCGTTGCCGAGTTCGTGGCGTCCGATAAGGGGCTTGGATATTTGCTGCTCCGATACAACGGCGACCTGAACACCGCCATGAGTTTCGCGACCATCATTACGCTCGCGATCATGGGGGTCTCCTTGTACTTCATCATCGAGCTTGCGGAGCGCCTAATTGTGCCCAGCCGAGGTACAGCATCGGGAAGCGCTACCGGCACATAAAAATCTAAAAAACTAATCAAAAAAATGAGGGAAGAAATGACCAGTAGAAGAGGAAGAATAAGCAAGATATTTGCGCTCGCGATGGCGCTTGTCTTGCTATCAGCCGGATCGCACGCGGCGCAGGCCGCGGACAACGTGTCGTTGCGACTCCATTGGCTTGTGAACGGCTCGACCGTCGCGTTCTACCTCGGCCTCGAGCGCGGCTATTTCAAAGACGCCGGCATCAACCTCACGATCAATGAAGGCAAGGGGTCGATGATCGCCGCGCAAGTCGTGGGTTCCGGATCGGAACAGTTCGGAACGGCTGACGCGGTCTCGATCATCCAGTCCGAAGCCAAGGGAATGCCGATCAAGGCCATCATGACCATTCAGGATGTCGGCGCGCTTGGTGTTCTGTGGTCGAAGACTTCCGACATCAAGGCGATGAAGGATCTGAAGGGCAAGCGGATGGGGGTCACGGCGGGCGATGCGCTGACCCAGCAATGGCCTGTCGTCGCGGAAAGCAACGGCTTGACGAAGGACAGCGTCAACCTCGCCTATATGGACGGTGCCGCGAAGCCCGTGTCGCTGTTGAACGGCCAGGTCGATGCCATCCTTGGTGCCTGCATTGACCATGTGGTGCTTCTTGAAAGCAAAGGCTTTCCCGTTCAATGCCAGCGCTTCGCCGACTACGGGGTGCCGACCGTTGGTGTCAGTCTGCTAACGAATGAAAACCTGATTAAAAACAACCCCGATCTTGTTAAACGCTTCGTTGCGGCGTCCGTCAAATCGTACAAAGCCTTCTATGAAGACCCGCAGGCTGCGCTGGACGCTGCGGTGCGCGCCAGGCCCGATATCGACCGCAAGGTCGTTGGGGGGCAGGCCGAACTGATCAAGGCTTACTACAGCGCGGCAGCGTCGGGGCGGATTGACCGGGCCAAGTGGCAGAGCACCGTCGAGGTCATGAAGAAGACCGGAGTGCTGAGCAGCGACCGGCCGTTCGACAGCTATTTTGTCGCAGACTTTGTTCAGCCATGACGGGGGAAGCTCAAGCGATAACGCTTCCGGGCGATGCTCGGCCGGCGAACGAGGATCAGCCACATGTGGCCCTTGACCGCGTTGCCATGACCTACAACCGCGGCGCCAAAAGCACGCAGGCCCTGCAGGAAACGTCCCTGACGATCCGGAAGGGGGAGTTTGTCTCGATTGTCGGCCCGTCTGGTTGCGGCAAGAGCACCTTGCTCAAGATGGTGTCGGGGCTGCTGCGGCCGACCTCTGGCACGATTACGGTCGATCAGAAGGTTGTCCAAGCCCCCGTGACCGATCTTGGCATCGTGTTTCAGTCTCCCGTGCTGCTGGAGTGGCGGACGGTTCTGCAAAACGTCTTGATGCAGGTCGAACTGCGCGGCTATCCCAAGAGCGCATATCACGATCGGGCGGTAGAACTGCTCACCGCGGTGGGACTGCGCGACTTCAAGGATCAGTATCCGCACGAATTGTCGGGCGGTATGCGCCAGCGTGCTTCGATCGTGCGCGCCCTGATTCACGATCCTCCGCTCCTGCTGATGGATGAGCCATTTGGCGCACTCGACGCGCTTACACGCGAGCAGATGCGCATTGACCTCGAGAATCTCTGGATGAGCCGGCCGATGACGGTGGTTTTCGTGACGCACAGTTTGGACGAGGCTGTCCTGTTATCGGATCGTGTGGTGGTGATGTCACCGCGGCCCGGGCGGGTAGAGCAGATCATCAATGTGGATATGGAGCGGCCTCGCGGACTGGGGGCGCGCGCGAACCCTGTTTTCGAGGCGGCGACGCGAACGATTACCGAAATATTCCTCAGTCGAGGTGTCCTTCAGGGCGGAGGCTTTGCCCGCCACTGAAGCGGTGGCCGTTGACTTTGGTAATGAAACAGTACCGCGGCTTCGTCGCGGAGCAATGAAGCGTTGGAAATCATGAAACTGGCTACTCGTATCGCCGCCGACATTGGCGGAACCTTCACTGACGTCGCTGTGTTCGACGAGCAAACAGGGCAAATAAAGCTAGGCAAGTGTCTATCGACGCCCGACCGTCTGATCGATGGCATTCAGACGGGCGTTGATGAAGCGCAGGGCGAATGGAAATCCGCAAATCTGTTCCTGCATGGTTCGACCGTTGCCATCAATACAATGCTCGAACGGACAGGGGCTCGCGTGGCCCTGTTCACGACAGAGGGTTTCCGCGACATCTATGAGATCGGCCGGATCAATCGGCCGGATTCATTTAATCTCTTCTTCCGGAAACACGTGCCGCTAATCGAACGGGCGCTGCGCTTTGAGGTTCCCGAGCGGCTGATGGCAGATGGATCCGTCCATAAGCCGCTTGACATGTCCGCCGTCGCTGCTCTCGCGGACCGTTGCGAGGAATTGGGCGTCGAAGCGATCGCCATTCTGTTCCTGCATTCGTATCGAAATCCGGATCACGAGATCAAGGTGCGCGATTATCTCGCCGCGCGCTTCCCGAACATGTTCATTTCCGCGTCGCACGAACTGTCGCAGGAGTATCGGGAGTTCGAGCGAACATCGACCGTGGCCGCCAATGCCTATGTCGGCCCGCGCGTACGCAATTACCTTGGTAAGATCGACGACGTTCTCAAGGAGCAGTCGTTTTCGGGGCGCTTTATGGTGGTGCAGTCCACCGGCGGTCTCTACACCGCCGCCGACGCACGGCGTGACTGCGTACGCATGATGGAATCGGGCCCTGCCGCCGGCATTGTCGGCACCCAGGCGCTTTGTGAACAGATTGGCCTCTCCCACGCGATCTCTTTCGATATGGGCGGCACGACGGCCAAGTCCGGTGTCGTTCGCGACGGCCGGGTGTTGACGTCGGGCGGAGCGATGATCGGCGGCTATGCGCAAGGTCTGCCGCTGCTGACCGAGATGGTGGACATTCACGAGGTCGGGACGGGTGGTGGCAGCATTGCCCGCGTCGTCGCCGGCGGGGCTCTCCGACTTGGCCCCCAAAGCGCCGGCGCGGTTCCGGGACCCGCTTGTTACGGGCGCGGCGGAACGCAGCCGACAGTGACCGACGCCAATCTTCTGTTGGGACGTCTGTCGGCTGAGCGCTTCCTCGGCGGCACCATGCCGCTTGATCAGCAGCGCGCCGAGGCCGTGATGAACGACAACGTCGCCAAGCCGCTCGGAATAGATGCCGTTCAGGCCTCGATGGGCATTATCGAAATCGCCACGGCCAACATGTCGCATGCGGTGCGGGGCGTCACCACGGAGCGCGGGCTCGATCCTGCTTCGTTTCCGGCTCTCGTTGCTTATGGCGGGGCAGGGCCTCTTCATGCCGTGATGGTGGCGCGCGAACTGCGCATTCCGAAGGTGATCGTACCGCGTTCACCGGGCCATTTCTCCGCCTTCGGCATGTTGCTCAGCGACTTGCGCTACGACTTCGTGCGCACCACCTTCGTCGAGCTTGAGCACGTCACCTTCGATGAACTCGAAGCAAGCTACGCGGAGATGGAGCAGCAGGGCGAGGCCCTGATCGCCCGCTCGGGCGTCGCCGCGCAGCGCATCGTCACGTCACGCGCCATGGACATGCGCTATGTCGGCCAGGAACACGCCGTCACTGTGGACATTCCGGACGCGATTTTTGCCGCCAAGGATACGAAAGGCCTGAAAGAGCATTTCGATCGGCAACACGAGCAACGTTATGGCCGCGGCGCGGTCGACGAAAAGGCGGAAATCATCAGCCTGCGTTGCACGGTAACCGGCGCGGTTGCGAAGCCATCGCTGCAAGGCCTCAGCGCGGGCGACAAGACGCCCCCATCCGGCGCCACAAGACCGCCGCGGCCCGTTTATTTTGCGAGCACAGGCTGGGTCAACCGTTGCCCAGTCTATGACCGCGATCTCATGCTGGCGGGCAATGTCGTCGCGGGGCCGGCGCTCATCGAAGAGCATGCATCAACCACCGTTCTGCAACCCGGCGACACCCTGACCGTCGACCAGCTCGGCAATCTCGTCATCGAGATCGGGAGATAATGATGAACATCCACAAACCTAAGGCGGAAGCCTTCCACAAGGCGTCAGGCGTGGCCGGTACTGAACCAGACGCAGTGACCGTCGAGTTGGTCCGCAACGGTTTGATTGCGGCCACCGAAGAAATGAAGACGGTCTTGATGCGGACCGCCTACAACATGATCATCTATGAAGCACTCGACTTCACGGTCGGGCTGTTCGATGCCGACGGCGAGACGATCTCGATCGGCCTCGGTCTGCCGATGTTCATGCGCGGCATGAGTGACACCGTTAAAGCGCAGCTCGCGCATTTCGGCCACGATGGAATCGAGCCGGGTGACATTCTGGTGACCAATGATGCCTACATCACGGGCTCTCACCTTAACCATCCCACCTTTTCGATGCCCATCTTCGATGGCGATACGATTGTGGCCTTCGCGACCTGTATGGCGCACTGGCTGGACATCGGCGGCGTCCTCAACGGCATAACGACGGACATCTATTCCGAAGGATTGCAAATCCCGATCGTGAAGTACCACAAGCGCGGCGTCCTGAACGACGATGTCTATCAGTTCATCCGCCTCAATGTGCGTAGGCCGGAACGGGCGATTGGAGATCTTGAGGCACAATTGTCGGCCGTTCGCGCCGGTGCGCGTCATTTCCAGGCGATGCTTCAAAGGTACGGCAGAGATCTGCTTCTCAAGAGCATCGAAAAGATCAAGGGCCACAGCGAGGCACTGGCGCGCGCTGCGATCCGCGAGATCCCGGATGGCGTTTACGAGGCGGAGTCGTTCATGGACGACGATGGTATAGACCTCGATCGCCCCGTTCCGATCCGCGTCAAAGTCGAAGTGCGTGGCGAAGAGATGACGATCGATCTCAGCGGCGTCAGTCCGCAGGTCAAGGGCTTTTACAATTCCGGTGCTGGCGAGGCGAGCGCCCAGGTGGCCTTTAAATGCCTGACGCTGTCGCAGGACTTTCCCATCAATGACGGCGCCTATCGGCCTCTCAAGGTGATCATGCCGCCGGGCACCGTCATCAGCGCGACGCGGCCCGCGCCCATGCGGGTGTGGATGTGTTATCCGATGACCGTCATCGACACCATCTTCAAGGCGCTTTCGGACGCGATTCCGTCAAAGATCATTGCTGCGCATCACGCGGACCTGATGACGGCAAATGTCAACGGAATCCATCCAAAAGACAACCAGATGTTCCTGTATCTCGGTGGTCTTATCGGCGGAGGCTGGGGCGCCAAGCACGATGAAGACGGTATGTCGGGAACCGTCTGCATCAACGACGGCGACACTCATAATGGCCCGACCGAGCAGGTCGAGAATAAGTATCCGGTGCTTGTCGAGCGTTACGCCTTGCGCCAGGACTCCGGAGGCGCCGGCAAGCAGCGTGGCGGCCTTGGGACGGAACAGATTGTCGTCGCGCTGGCGCCCATCAATGTGAACACGCGGTGCGATCATGTGAAGAACCCGCCCGCGGGTCTGCAAGGTGGCTTGCCCGGTGCGGGTAATCAGGTAGGCAAACGCGGCAAAGACGGAAAACAGAGCATCTTCCCGAACGGCAAAGTCACGATGCGATTGGATGTAAATGAAGCCTATATTGTCCGTTCAGGCGGCGGCGGCGGCTTTGGCGATCCGCTCAAGCGAGATCGCGAGCGTGTCAAAAACGACCTTTATCAGGGCTACATTTCTCCTGCCGGCGCGGCACGTGACTATGGGCTAGACACTGGTTACGCCCAAACTGGGCCGTCAGGTCATTCAAATTGATCCCTGCGACAGATAAAAGCGACGCCACGAGCGCGGTTGCCGGGCATCCCTGGGACCAACGGACAGCCCCGGTCACATTTCGCCGCGGACCCGCGGAAACACCGCGGGCGAATGTAAAAGACTTGGTCGACGCGACGATGACTATCGGCGATTCGCTGAATCGCTGCCAGGCAAGGTCGCTTATATCGCTTCGAGCGCAGTTGTTTTGCCCGTAAGCCATCACAAGACGAAGATGAGCAGGAGATGACTTTCAGCGACGGCGGAAAGTCCGCGGGGTAGGTCTTAGACCCTAAATATTGCGACACCTGACGGCATCATCCGATCTCATCGGCGCCCAGCGGGTGCAGGGAGAAGCGTGACCTCAATGAAATCTAGCACTGCGCTGTTGAGATGGGGCCAAAATAGTGGTACACACCATGTCGTAAGGCGGTCGGTAAGGCATTGATTTTACAGACGATATAGCGAAAGACGGGCAATCCCTCCCTCTCCGCCAATTTTTTCTTTGCTCCGCCTTTTTTGGCAGTTGAGCTAACCCTTTGAGAAATCACGACGCCGGCTTTCGCGATCGAGTCATGGCGAAGCGTGCAACACGCGATGTAGCCCATCATCTATTCGGCCGCGGGCTCGCGGCCCCAACCGACCTTGTGAACCGGCGGCAGGTGTTCCGACTGGGCCAGCAACCGCATTATGCGGATTGATTGAGGCGGGCACTGATCGACTCGGTCTTCTGTCCGCTGTTTGGGGCGTTGGCCTGCGGCATTCAACTCAGAGCGTAGCCGGCCAGTCCGTAGACCCAAGGCTCGTTGCTTTGCCGGTCCAGAAAACTGCGACCTTTGGACCGTGTCGTAACGGTCTCGGCAATGCCAAGGTCGCTCTGCGTGACATTGTAGGATAGCGCTCTCAATGTCCTTCCGGAGCTGCCATAAAGAACTGACGCATCGTTTTACGACATCGTCAAAAGCTTTGTGGGTCGGATGACTCATCTTAAATGCGTAGACTCGCGGGGGTTGGCTTGATGGGCGTTTTTTTACCCGGAGACTGCCGTGCGCAGCGCGATGGCTGTGCGGATCGATAAGTCGATCAAGTCGTCGATATTCGGAAGCTTGGTTGAGAACGAGGACCTCACGATGATCGGGGGCACGGGGCGCGGAGAGAGCGCCAAAGAACAATCGGACCTGCGGCGCCGATTCTTCAAAGCGGCGGGCATCAAGGCGAACTAGCGGAAGATGCAAGCGCGCTGCTTCGAGTACAAATGGCAAGATTCCGTAAGATTCCGAGACCCAGGGTCTTGTGTTGCACGTCTGGTCCTGAGGTGTGTGCTCCGGTCGGGGCAATCAGTTTTTGGTACCTGAACTGCCCCATGCGTTGTAAAATCGATCGTACGCTGCCTCAAAGAGCTGCAGGGCTATCACGTTGAATGCAGCGGATGATCATCAATGAATCTACTCTACTTCGCGGCCTTCCGAGCTGTGATGCTGACAGGTACGGTGAGTGCAGCGGCGGAACTGCTGGGCCGCAGCCAACCCGCCGTAAGCCGGTTGTTGGATAAGCTGGAGGCCGAACTCGGCGTCCCGCTTTTTGAGCGTCGGCGCGGTTTAGTGACGCCGACCTCGGTCGCGCGGCTTCTCCTCGACGAGATCGAGCGAGCCTATGTCTCGCTCGATTCATTGAAGAGCTTCGCCGCCCGCGTTGCCGAGGGCGAAAGCAGCCGTATCGATACGGCGATCATGCCGGCTCTTGCTCTGGGTTTCCTGCCGCGATTGCTGGCGGAATTCCAGAAGGACTGGCCAAAGACCAAGATCCTCATGCACGTCACTGTATCGGCGCGCATCGAGGAATGGGCGGCTTCGCAGCAGATCGATTTTGGTTTGGCCGAGACACCTTTCCGGCGTTCCGGCTTCCGCATCGAGCATTTCAGTGACACGCCATATGTCGCTGCTGTTCCGTCTGATCACCCGCTCGCCGACAAATCGCGGATCGAGCCGGCCGACCTTGTCGGTGTGCCGTTCATTTCCTGGGCATCCGTAACTTCGGGCGGACAATTGGTGGCCCAGGCATTCCGCACCTGTGGCGTGAAGTACGAACCGGCCTTTGAGACCACTGTCTCCTTCGTGGTTCATCAAATGGTCCGAAATGGTGCGGGGGTCGGGCTGATCGATCCTTATACGGCCATCAGCGAAAGCGACGCGCGCGTCCGCATCATACCGTTCACGCCGACGATTCCTTTCAACGTCGCACTGCTGCGCCCCGAGTCTAGGCCCGCCAGCCGTGCCGTCGATGCGCTGCTCGATCTGCTCGCAAGCCAGCGCGACGCCGCCTTGTACAGTTTGCCGCGGTAGTGTCGTCCCGGGGCTGGCGCAGTCGGTGACGTATCGGGCGATCGAGGCCAAACCTTCCAACTGCTCGCCATATCGGAACTTTCCAACTTTCAGCGACACAAGACTGGTGCTGGCTTCAGGCTCGGCCAGTCTCGCCGTCAGTATGCATTTCTAACATAACGATCGCCAATCATTCTATTTTGAGTATTTCGGATTTGACGCTTACGTTTCAGGGCCGATTTCTCGAACCGCCGTGTTGTACAGGTCATGACGACCCACACCGACGATGTGAAAGGCTTTGACGTCGTCGTCATCGGCGGCGGCATCAACGGAACGAGCGCAGCGCGGGAACTGACGGCTGCAGGCTATAGTGTCCTGCTTGCTGAGCAGGCCGACTTGGCCAACGGCGCGTCAAGTCGCTCGTCGCGTATCCTGCATTGCGGCCTGCGCTATTTCGAAACGCAACATCCGGTGCGGACTTTTGCGCGCTCGCCCACGCGTTTTCTCGCAGCGGTCCGGATGGCGAAGGCGGCCATGGAATCTCGGGAAGAGCTTGTCCGTCTTCAGCCCGAGCGGTGCAAGCCGTTCACCATGTGCTTCCCACTCTGGCGCGGCGATGACATCCGCAGTTGGCATCTCGACATCGGCTTTGCCCTGCTCGGACGTCTGGGGCCGCCGAGCCCGCCGCTCGACTATCGCCGTGTGGTCGATCTCGAACGGGACATTCCTTTCGTGGCCGATCTGCGCGATCGCAGCCGGCTGACATCGGTCGCGACGTATCGCGAATACATGATCGACTGGCCGGATCGTATCTGCGTCGACAATGCGCTCGAAGCGGAGCGGAACGGCGCCATCTTGCGCCTGTTCACGCGTGCGGCCCTTCGCGAGCGGACAAGTGACGGAGATTGGATCGTCGATCTCTCGGCCCGGTCGGGAGCTAGTGAAATCGTCCGCGCCAAGGTCATCCTCAATCTGGCGGGCAGCTGGATCGACAACGTGCGGCCGGTCGGACAGATGGCGAACCGCCCACTCGTGCAGGGTACGAAGGGGGCCCACATCGTCGTGCGGCTTCCCGATCGATACCAAGGCTACGGCGTCGCGACCCTCCACCGCGGCGGCATGCCCTTCTATTGCCTCCCGCTCGAAGGCGACCGCTTCTATTTCGGACCGACCGAGACGTTGTTCGACGATGATGCGGACAAGGCACGGCCGACCGTTGAAGATGTCGATTTCCTCCTCGGCGAGGCCAATCACTTGCTTCCCGGGCTGTCGCTGCAGCGCAAGGATGTGGAATTCACCTGGGCTGGCGTGCGCCCACTGACGTTTGATCCCGACCAGCCGATGGGTCGGCGCACGCGCGAGATCCACGATCTGACCGCAAGAGGAATGCCCCACGTGCTCGCCATGACGGCCGGGCCGGTGCAGAGCCACATGAGCGCAGGGCGGGAGTTGCACAATGCGGTCGCGCGGCTGCTGCCAGCGTCGGGTCGGCGAGTTGTCGTAAGCCAGGCCCCTTCGCGCCGCGTCGCCGCGCCGGGCGACTGTCGTGCGGCGTTGGCCGAAACATACAAAACCGCGGTCCTCCACGAACACGCGCGCGATCTATGCGGCATTCTTCGCACGCGCACGGGTCACGCCTGGGGACGGCATGTCGATCGCGATGTTGTCGACCACGCGGCACAGTCCGTGGCCAACCTCTTGGGGTGGTCCCCGGAACAGACGTCGAAGGAAGTCGATGACTTCCTTCGACACCAGAGTCGACATTTCCCGAAGGGACATGCGGCCTGAAAGGTTCAATAGCGAAAGTGAAAACGAAGGGGAGAAAGTTATGATATCATCAAGCAGGAAGAAGCATCTTGTCGCACTGACCGCCGCGTTCTTGGGTTCGATCGCGGTCCTGTCCGCCGGACCCGCGCAGGCCGACCGCCTCAAGGAGATCCTCGATCGGGGTACGGTGAGGGTCGGCGTTCAGGGCGCGTTTAAGCCCTGGTCGTTTCCGGCGCCGGACGGCACGCTGCAGGGCATCGAAGTCGATCTCGCCAAGAGCGTTGCAGAAGCGCTTGGCGTGAAATTCGAACCGGTCGTTATCACCTCCGCCAACCGCATGCAGATGCTGCAGCAGAGCAAGATCGATCTGATCATCGGCGGCATGTACGACACTGCCGAGCGCCGCAAGATCGTCGGCATCATTGAGCCGTCCTATTGGACCTCCGGGCCAACCCTGCTCGCCAAGAAGGGCGTCATCAAGGACTGGAAGGACATCGCGGATAAGCCGGTCTGCGGCAAGCAGGGCAACGCTTACAACAAGATGATCGAGACCGATCTGAAGGCGAAGCTGACCGCATTCGCCGGCAACACCGAAGGCAAGGAAGCACTGCGTAGCGGCAAATGCATTGCCTGGGCCTACGATGACGTCAGTATCATGGCCGATCTCGAGGTGCCGGAATGGAAAGATTACGAGATGCCGGTTTCGACGCTCTACAACAACCCCTGGGCTGCGGCCGTCCCGATTGAGGAAGTGAACAAGGGATGGGGCGTGTTCATGGCCGGCATGGCCTATCGCTGGCAGGCTGAAGGCAAGCTCATCGAGCTTGCCAAGAAGTGGAACGTCAAGCCGAGCGCCTGGTTCGCAGAACAGGAGAAGAAGCATAGCTGGGATCGCGCCTACCTGACGCCGAAGAACTGACCCGACAGTGTTCAGACCCGTCGCATTCATGATGGCCAGCCGTGCTTGATATCATCGGACCATTCTTCCGGCGGCTTCATGAGACGACGGGTCTGAACTTCAACGTTTTCTACGATCGCTACGAATACGATCGCTTTCTGACGGGAGCGTCCAATTCGCTGCAGCTTATCTTCTGGACGCTGCTGCTCTCTCTCGTGATCGGTGTACTTGGCGCTTGGGCCCAGAACGCCAGAAGCCGGGTCGTGCGTGTGGTGATGGGCGCCTATATCCAGGCTTTTCGCAATACCCCGCCCATGATCCAGCTGCTGTTCTTCTTCTTCGGATTGGGAACGCTTACGCCGACTGTCGATATGGGTGGTTATTCGCAGCCACTGATCTCGTCTTATGCCTGGGCAATCATCTCGCTGGGGATATTTGGCGGCGCATTCAACGTTGAGATATTCCGATCGGGTCTCGAGGCTGTGCCTGAATCCACCTTGGACGCCGCTGAAAGCCTCTGCTTCTCGCGCTGGCAGACTTATCTCTACGTGACATTGCCTTTGGCGGTCAGGATCAGCTTGCCGGCCCTGACCAACAACCTCGTGAGTCTAGCCAAGACAACTTCGCTGGCTTACGTGATCGCCGTTCCGGAGATGACTTACGTCCTCAATCAGGTCTGGTCGGACAATGTCAACGTCCCGGAAATGATGCTTTTGCTGTTCCTGTTTTATATCGTTGTGGTGACAGCGTTGGCCAGTGTTCTGCACTTCATTGAGCGCAGAGCCGCCCTGCCGGGGTATGGTCAATGAAACCACGCGCATTTTCCCTTGACCCGAGCCGCCTGACGCCCACGAGGCCGCTGTCCTATATCAGCTGGCGATACGGTGTGTGTCTGGTCGGAGCCCTTGCTCTTTCGCTGGTGTCGGCCTGGGCGCAAACAACCGTCGCTGGACGCCCCTCCGCAATCGAGACGCTGGGCATCTGGTTGCCCTTCATTCTTCGGGGTTTCGTTCTCAATCTGTTAATGAGCTTTGCGGCGATGGCGCTGGCGACTGTACTCGGGATTGGGCTGGGACTGATGCAGATCAGCCTGTTGCGGCCGATCCGAGCGCCGTCTCGCTTTATCACGCATCTCCTGCGCAACTCGCCCTGGCTCGTTATCCTGTTTGCCATCATGTATCTGCTTCCCGCGGAAGTGAGGTTGCCGGGAGGCGTCAAGATACTGCTTCCTGACTGGGCCAAGGCGACGGTCGCTTTTGCGCTGCCGGTGATGGGCAACATCAGTGAGATCGTTCGTGGGGCCGTGCTGTCCATTCCGACGGGCCAGTGGGAGTCGGCCGAAGGGCTTGCCTTCACCCGGTCGCAGACGCTGCGTTGGATTATCCTGCCGCAATGTATTCGTCGCGCCATCCCGCCTTGGATGAATTGGTACGCGCTGCTTACGCTTTCGACGCCGATGGCCTCGATCTTCAGTGTTCATGAGGCCGTTGCGAACGCGCAGGCTGGCATGGAGGCGGCGGGGGCCAGGCCCGACCTCCTCTTTCCGTTCTACCTGTTCCTGCTGTGCCTCTTCTTCGCCTACATCTATCCCATTGCCCTTTGGACGCGAAAGCTTGAGCGCCAGTATGCCGTCTGATCAGCAGAAACCCGACAGTTCTGCCCCGCCGTTACGGGGTGCGCCAATTGTCTCCTTGAAGGACGTCCACAAGGCATTCGGCGCCTTCGAGGTGATCAAGGGCATTAGCTTCGACGTCAGCAAAGGCGAGGTCGTTTGCATTATCGGGCCGTCGGGTTCGGGCAAGTCGACTCTGATCCGTTGCATCAACGGGTTGAGCCCGATCCAGCGCGGCTCGATTACGGTCCAAGGTCAAGAAGTCAACGACCCGAAGCTGGACAAGCTCGCCCTACGCAAGAAGGTCGGCATCGTCTTCCAGCAATACAATCTATTCCCGCACAAAACCGCGCTTGAGAACGTCATGATGGCGCCGCTGAAGGTTCTGCGGGAGCCGAAGGCGGAGGTGGAAGCGCGTGCCCGAGCCCTGATCGCTAAGGTGCGCCTCACCGGAAAAGAGGACGCCTATCCGGGGCAATTGTCCGGCGGTCAGCAACAGCGCGTGGCGATCGCACGAAGTCTCGCCATGCGGCCGGATGTGATGCTGTTCGATGAGGTTACAGCAGCGCTCGATCCGGAGACAGTCAAGGAAGTTTTGGTGACAATCAAGGAACTCGCGGCTGACGGTATGACCTGCATTCTCGTCACGCACGAAATGGGATTCGCGCGGGAGGTCGCCGACCACATCTACTTCACCGACAAGGGCGTCATCGTCGAGCACGGGCCGCCCCAGGAGTTCTTCAACCAAGCAAAGGATCCACGGACGCGGCAGTTTTTGAGCCAAGTCCTGTCCTGAGCCAAGTTTGTAACGATGTGCCGCGCAAATGCCTTCGTGTGCGCGAACGTACCGACTCGGCTCGGAGTCCGGAGACGCCAATGTATCAGCCTGACCCCGTGATCGTCGCCAAGGACCCGCTCCTGCAGCCGCTGACGATCAAGCATCTGACGATCCGCAACCGGATCATGAGCACCAGCCATGCCTGCGGGCTGGAGCAGAACGGCATGCCGGACGACGCCTATCAAAGTTATCACGAAGAGAAGGCAAAGGGTGGCATCGGCCTTTCGATGTTCGGCGGATCGTCCAATGTCGATATCGATTCGCCCAACATCTTCCGTCAGTTGAACGTCGGCACTGACGCCATTATCCCGTATTTGCAACGTTTCACCGACCGCATGCATGCCCATGGTGCGGCCTTGATGTGCCAGATTTCGCACCTGGGGCGCCGGGGCGATCCCTATGGTGGCGATCGGCTGCCTACGATCGCGCCTTCGCCAGTGCGGGAGACTGCGCATCGCAGCATTCCCAAGGAAATGGACGAGCACGACATTGATCGTGTCGTGAAGGCCTATGCCATGGCTGCGGTCCGCTGCAAGGAAGGCGGCCTCGACGGCATCGAGACCATGTCGGGCGGCCATCTGATCGGGCAGTTCTTCTCGCCCGATACCAACCGGCGCACCGACCGGTTCGGCGGTTCGGTGGAGAACCGCTGCCGGTTTGCCTTGATGGTGCATGAGGCGATCCGCAAGGCTTGTGGAGACAGGTTTCTCGTCGGGATGCGCTTCACAATTGACGAGGGCCCTGACGCCGCACTGCGCTTCGACGAGTGTATTCGCATCGCGCAAATTCTGAAGGAGGCCGGCGCTGTCGACTTCTTCAACGCGATCTATGGAGCAATGGACACCGTTCCGGCCCTGACCGAATACAACATGCCCGGCATGGGAACGCCGCTGGCGCCATGGGTTGAGCCGGTCGGCACATTTCGGCACGAGATCGGCCTGCCGGTTTTCCACGCGGCCCGCATCGCGGACCTGGCCTCCGCGCGATACGCGGTGCGTGAACGAAAGGTCGATATGGCGGGGATGACGCGCGCCCAAATCGCCGATCCCTACATCGTTGCGAAGCTGGCGAGCGGGCGCGAGCGCGAAATCCGGCCATGCGTCGGCGCCACGCACTGCCAGTCTCCCCATCGTCCGTCTTGTCTGCACAATCCCGTGACGGGTCGCGAACTGACGCTGAAACATCAGATCCCCAGGGCGGACGGACCGTCCAAGAAGGTTGTGGTGATTGGCGGCGGCCCGGCGGGGCTGGAAGCAGCGAGGGTCAGCGCAGAGCGCGGTCATGCCGTTTCGCTGTACGAGGCCGCAGCGGAGTTCGGCGGGCAGATCCTGGTGGGGGCGACCGGATCCTGGCGGCGCGACCTGAAAGGCATTGTCGAATGGCGGGTGTCCGAACTCGAGCGTCTGGGAGCGAGCCTGCATGCCAACACTTATATGGAAGAGGACGACATCGCCGCGCTGGAGCCTGACGTCGTCATCATGGCGACTGGCGGATTGCCGATGATCGACATCGGCGTGGGCGCCGAACTGTGCGTCAACACCTGGGATGTACTGACCGGTCAGTTTGCGCTCTCGGGAGAGGTACTGATCTTCGACGGAACCGGTCGCCATCCTGCACCCCTGGCGGCAGAACGGGCGGTCGAGATGGGCGCCCGGGTCAATTACGTGTCGATCGACGCGATGCTGGCAGAGGAGTTGACCTATGCCGAGCGCGTCCGCTGGAAGCAACTGTTCTTGAAGTATGCCATCCAGCCGATCACGGAAACGCGTCTCGTGTCGGTTAAGCGCTGCGACAATCGTCTTGAGGCAGCGTTGGTCAGTGATCTCACGCGTCAGATTACAACGGTCCTCGTCGACCACGTCGTCGTCGAGCAGGGCAGCATTCCGATGGCGGAAGTTTTCGAGCGACTGCGTATCCGCGCCAGCAATGAGGGTGTCACGGATCTCGGCGCTATCGTGGCGGCAAGGCCCCAGCCGCGGGGGCCGTCGCAGGGCTTCGAGTTGCATCGCATCGGCGACGCCGTCGCCAGCCGCAACATTAACGCGGCGATGTTGGACGCAGTACGGATCTGCAGCGCGCTATGATGCCTTGTCGACAGATATCGTTAGCGGCCTATATGGTCGAGGAACTGATACCAGCCCGCCACCGTGCGGACGGCTGGCTCGCGCAGGGAATAGAACGGGATCGCTTCCGGCCGTGCCCGACGCATCAGAGCGAGATCAATCTGATCGCCGAAGGCGAGATCGATCGCGCATCGGCCAAGGAGGCTCGCCATGGCGATGCCTGTGCCGTTGTAGCCCACCGCAAAGGCGGTTCGGCTATCCGCGAGGCCGATCTGCGGCAGGCTGTCCATCGTCATCGCAACGAGTCCCGACCAGCGATGGGTCACCGTGACGCCCGCGAGTTGCGGGAAGAGATCTTTCATTGCCGATTCAAGAGCCGCAAACGCCGGACCGGAATCAGCTTTCCCGAACGCCCCTCGCCCGCCGAAAAGCAGACGGTCGTCGATCCGGCGAAACCACCGCATCATCCGGCGGGTCTCGCTGTAACTGCGGCCGTTGCGCACGAGCGTCTGGAGAACCTGGGCCGAAAGCGGCTCCGTCGCGACCATCGCGCTTCGGAACGGGATTACGGATTTTCTGACGATGGCGGTCGCCGGGGCGAGGTCGGAGTAGCCGTTGGTTGCTATGACCAACCGTTCGGCGCGCACCGAGCCGAGCTCGGTGAAAACTTCAATGCCGTCAGGCGTGTTGTCTATCCGCTGCGCAATCGAATGTTCGAAGATGTGCCCGCCTCTGTCGCGAACGGCGCGAGCCAGCCCACGGGCGTAGTTGAGTGGGTGGATGACGCCCGCATGCTTGTTCAGAACTCCGCCGACAAAGGCCGCGCTCCCGGTCTCGTATTGTGTTTCTTCGCGGTCGAGGATCTGCAGACTTGTGTCGCCGAATGTCTCCGTGACGATTCTGGCCTCCTCGCGAAGGCTGGCGAGGGCATTCGCATTGTGGGCGCAACGCAGATTGCCGGTCTTTGCAAAGCCGGCGCTGCGGATCTCGTAGCGGTCGACATATTGCTCGACGCAATCCATGGCGTCGTGCGCGAGCCGGTTCATGCGCTTTGCGACGTCCACCCCGTGGTGCTTGGCCATGTCGCTTAGGGATACACGATACTTGGTCGAGACGACCCCGCCGTTGCGTCCGGAGGCGCCGAAGCCGACTTCGCTCGCCTCGATTACTACCGGTTTGAGGCCTCTCTCGATGGCTCGCAACGCCGCGGAGAGGCCTGTGTATCCGCCTCCGATGATGGCGACATTCGCTGTAGTCACGCCCGAGAGACGTGTCGGCACGGGCACCGCTGTCGCGGTGTCGCGCCAAAGCGACGATGGAGGCGTAAGGTCGGACATTGCCGGCATTCCCGCGGGTGAAAAAGCCCCAAAATCACCCGCGCTCTACTGCGTCGGCGAGTTCGCCGAGCGATGTGAAATGGAAGTCGGGCTTGGTGACCACCTTCGGAACGGGCGTGCCTCCAAATCCCTTCAAACCGTGGCGGCGCTCGATCCAGCAGACCTTGTATCCGAGTTCTCGCGCGACGCCGATGTCATGATACTGGCTCTGCGCGACATGGAGGATTTCTTCCTGCTTGAAGCCGTGAGCGGATTGCCGGCCAAGATTATAGAAGAAGAAGCGTGGGTCGGGCTTCGCATGGCCGACCTCGTCGAGCGTGACGCTGTCGTGGAAGGGGCGGCCCAGCTTGTTGGCGCAATTGGTAAAGGCGACCCGATCATAATTCGTCATGGCGACGAGGCGGAACCGGCGCCGCAGGCGCCTGAGCGCATCGGCGGAGTCGACAAATGCGGGCGCGCTGAAGAACATCCGGAAGTACAGATCGCCGGCAGCATCGTCGGCGGGCAGCCCCATTTGCTTGGCGGCCGTGAGGTAGACATCGCGCATGACGGTGCTCGCCGGACCCGGGAATTTCTCACGCGCCGCGAGATACCCCGCGAAGATCTGATCCTCCGTCAGTTGGGCCGCTGCTGCGCCTCCCGCCGCGCGAAACCCGTCGAGAATACCCTTCTCGAAATCGATGCATGTTCCGACGATGTCGAAAGTCAGCACCTTGAAGTCAGCGAACGACATAGCTCGGGCCTTTCAATCTTTATACCGGGCGCGCCATCGACACGGCGCTATCTGAAGAATGTCAAGCATCGGTGCGTTTTCGGCAAGCCGACAAATAATCACCGAGGAGGTTACATTTTGTAATGTCCCATATCAGACGTTTGCTTCCTTCTCTCAATGCACTGGTTGCCTTTGAAGCCGCCGTGCGGTGTGGCACCTTCGCCAAGGCCGCCAGTGAACTTGGCGTGACAGGCCCTGCCGTCAGCCGAACCATCGGCCGGCTGGAGTTGCATCTCGGCATCCCTCTGTTCCGCAGGACGCCAAGAGGCGCCGTCCTGACCAAGGAGGGTACCAACCTGTTCTCCGGGATTTCGCGAAGCTTTGGCGAGATCGAGAGAACCGTCGCCGA
The DNA here is from genome assembly GCF_003367195.1 of Undibacter mobilis. NCBI lineage: Bacteria > Pseudomonadati > Pseudomonadota > Alphaproteobacteria > Hyphomicrobiales > Nitrobacteraceae > Undibacter > Undibacter mobilis. The sequence continues at coordinate 1,435,837 of NZ_QRGO01000001.1, forward strand.
TCTTGTCGATCGCAACAGGCCGGTACGCCGGCCGATCATGTTGTCGGTTTCGGCTGCCTTCGCCACCCATTGGTTTATGCCCAGGCTGGCCCGCTTTCAGGCCCGCTTCCCGGGGGAAGAGATTCAATTCCAGCTTATCAATGGTCCGTTGGAAGGACCTGTCGACGGCGTCGACATTGCAATGCGGTTCGATCCCCAGGCGGATTCGAATAAACGCGTGTATCCTCTGATGCGCGAACTCCTCTTGCCGGTTTGTGCGGACCGTTATCCGGGTGCGCGCAACGATGCCGATGATCTGCTGCCCGCAGCGGCACGGATGATCTCGCTCAGCGGCTCACAGTTTCAATGGCACCAACTGTTCGCGCCGGACGCCGCGGGAAGCCGGGAGAATGAGATTCTGTTGACTGAATACACATTGGTTGTACAGGCGGCGTTGGCCGGCCAGGGCATGGCGGTTGGCTGGTTAAATGTGGTGTCCGGTCTGCTTGCATCCGGCGCACTCGTGCCGGCTCTGCCTCAGGTCATAGCTACCGGACGCCGGTGTGATCTGATTTTGACCGAACGCCCTCATTCGGATGTCGTGACAGACATCTGCGATTGGATGGTTCAGGAATTCCAGAGTGACATTGCGCGCATCCGCTTGCGCTATCCGGACGTTGGGAGAAGTCTGACGGACTTCAACTGCTAGCGTGTTTCGTTTTGTGTGGTTTCGAAGCCGGCGCAGTAAGTCGGCCGACTTCATCGTGAGGCCGCTGGATCTTCCCGGTTGGTTAGCTCCTCCCCCGCTGAAAGAATATTTCATTGTATTTCTTAAATATGAAAATAGTAACTGAAATAATTAGAATATTAGGTACTTTAGGCGAATAATTGGCCAATTTTTGAGAGCACGTTTCGCTGAGTTCCGGCTACCTTACGGCATCATTCAGACGCCCGGAGGATCGGTGTGCTCAGACTCGACAAGTTCGAACGTTACCCGCTGACCTTCGGCCCAACGCCGATCGAGTTCCTGCCGCGCATGACCGAAGCGCTCGGCGGCAAGGTGCAGATCTACGCCAAGCGCGACGATTGCAACTCCGGCCTTGCCTTTGGCGGCAACAAGCTGCGCAAGCTCGAATATATCGTGCCGGACGCGATCGCTTCGAATGCGGATACGTTGGTGTCGATCGGCGGTGTACAGTCGAACCACACCCGTATGGTGGCGGCAACCGCCGCCAAGATCGGCATGAAATGCGTTGTGGTGCAGGAAAGCTGGGTGCCGCACGAAGACGCTGTCTATGATCGCGTCGGCAATATCCTGCTCACGCGTCTGATGGGCGCCGACAGCCGCATCGTGCCAGACGGTTTCGACATCGGTATCCGCAAGAGCTGGGAAGATGCCATCCAGTCCGTCAAGGATGCTGGTGGCAAGCCTTATGGGATTCCGGCCGGCGCCTCGGTGCACAAGTATGGCGGGCTCGGTTACGTCGGTTTCGCCGAGGAAGTGCGTGCCCAGGAAGCGCAGATGGGTATCAAGTTCGACTATGTCATCGTCTGCGTCGTGACCGGTTCGACACAAGCTGGCATGATTGTCGGCTTTGCCGCTGACAATCGCGCCGGCCGTGTGGTCGGCATCGATGCTTCGGGTACGCTGCAGCAAACCCGCGCCCAGGTACGCGAGATTGTCGATAACACCGCGGAACTGGTCGAGCTTGGTCGCGCGGTGCGTGACGATGAGATCGTTATTCTTGAGGACTACGCCTATCCCGCCTATGGCGTACCGAGCCATGAGACGAACGAGGCAATCCGTTTTGCCGCGCGTACTGAAGCGATGATTACCGATCCGGTATACGAGGGCAAATCGATGCAGGGCATGATCGATCTCGTGAAGAAAGGCTTCTTCCCCGACGGATCAAAAGTTCTCTACGCGCATCTTGGTGGTGCGCCGGCATTGAACGGCTACAGCTACACCTATCGCAACGGCTGATCGTCATGCCGGCCGCAACGATCTATGTCTTGGCGCAAGCGGCACGCGCGGCCCAGTTAGGCGACGCGGCGGCCGGCACTCCAGACGCTGCGCACCGCCGCGCCTTCCGGCGCCACGTGCACGCGAATGACGTCGGCGCGCTTGCCGGTGGCGATCTCGCCGCGGTCATCGAGACCGACCGCTTCTGCCGGTGTTTTCGACACCGTACGGATGGCGGCGGGCAGGTCGTAGTTCGACGCCTGCTGCGGCAGCATGAGCGCAGCGAGCAGCAGGCTCGACGGTACATAGTCCGATGACATCAGATCGAGCAGACCAGCGCGCGCGAGCTCGGCGGTTGCGACATTGCCGGAATGCGACCCGCCGCGAACGAGGTTCGGGGCGCCCATCATCACCTTGATGCCGTTGGCATGCAGGCCTTGCGCCGACGGCACGTTGGTCGGGAATTCGGCGATGGCGACGCGGTCCTTGATTGCCTGATCGACATGCGCGGCCGTCGTGTCGTCATGGCTTGCTATCGGCGTGTCATGACGGTGAGCCAATTCGACCAGACCTTTGTAGTTGTCCGGGGCATATTTCTCGGAATGGGCGATGCGGCGGGCGAACATTTCGTCCAGCTCGGCTTCGCTCATGCCGCCGCTTTTGCCGCGATAATACTCACGCAGCTTTTGAGGATCCTGAAACTGGCGCTGGCCCGGCGTGTGGTCCATCAGCGAGATGAGTCGCACATCGGGACGGCCGATCAGTTCGGCGGTATCGATGACGACCTGCGGCATCGGTACTTCACAGCGCAGGTGCAGATAGTGATCGACGCGCAACAGCCCGGCTGCGCGTGCCGTGTCGATAGCACGGGACAGCAGGGCAGCCTGGCCATCGACGCCTTCGGCGTTGCCTTCCTCGCGCCATACGCGCAGCGAATCGAGCACGGTGGTGATGCCGCTGGTTGCGATCTGAGCGTCGTAGGAGACGACGGCCGATACGGCATTCCATTGCACCTTCGGTCGCGGCTGCACATGCGCCTCGAGATGGTCGGTGTGCAGTTCGACGAGACCGGGCAGCAGCAGGTCGCCTTCGGCGTCAATTCCGCGTTCAGGCGCCTTGCCGTCGCCGATCTCGGCAATCTGGCCGTTGTCGAATGCGACATAGCCGCGTTCGATCACTTTGTCGGCGAGGACAATGCGGGCATTTTCGATGATCGTCGTGTCGGGCATGTTTCTCTAGGCGGCAGTGGCGAAACGGGTGACGTCGACAGCGACGTCGGCGATGTCGTCCCGGACCTGCTCGTCATGAACGATAGCGACGATCGCTGTGCCGCGCGCTTTACGCTCGCGCACAATGTCGACAACCACGGCGCGGTTTTTGGCATCGAGCGAGGCGGTCGGCTCGTCCAATAGCAGGATCGGATGCTCAGGCAAGAGCCCGCGCGCGAGATTGATGCGCTGCTGCTCGCCACCGGAGAAGGTGGCCGGTGGCAGGCTCCACAGCCGCTCCGGCACATTGAAGCGCTTGAGCATGGCGGCGGCGCGCGCCGTGGCGTCGTCTCGGGCGACGCCACGGGCGATCAGGGGCTCGGCGACAATGTCGAGCGCTGAAACGCGCGGGACCGCGCGCAGAAACTGAGTGACGTAACCAAGCGCCCGCTGGCGTACCGCGAGGATGCGCCGTGGCGCCGCGGTGGCGAGGTCGACCTGGGTTTCACCGTCGCGCACCAGGATGGCGCCCTCATCGCAGCGATAATTGCCGTAGATCAGCTTCAGGATCGACGATTTGCCGGTGCCGGACGGTCCGGTGAGCACGACGCACTGACCAGCCTCGGCCTTGAAGCTGACGTCGTTCAGCACCGGCAGCTTGAGACTGCCCTGCAGGTGCATGACGAAGGTCTTAGTGACGTCTTTGAGTTCAAGCGCGGGCATGGTTCACACCGGCAGGATCGAGGACACGAGAAGCTGCGTGTAGGGCTGGTGCGGGTCGTCGAGCACCTGATCAGTGAGCCCGGCTTCGATCACTTCGCCGCCTTTCATGACCATGATGCGGTTCGACAAGAGCCGCGCCACAGCGAGATCGTGGGTAACGATGATGGCGGCAATGCGCATCTCCGAAACGATACGGCGCAAGAGATCGAGCAGGCGCGCCTGCACCGACACGTCGAGGCCGCCGGTCGGTTCGTCCATAAAGATCAGGCGCGGCGCGGTGACGAGGTTGCGCGCGATCTGCAGGCGCTGGCGCATGCCGCCCGAATAGGTGCGCGGCGTGTCGTCAATGCGGTTCTCCGGGATTTCGACGCGGCCGAGCCAGTCGGCGGCGGTGGCGCGGATGCCGGCATAATTGCGCTGGCCGATCGCCATCAGCCGCTCGCCGACATTGCCGCCGGCGGAGACGCCCATACGCAGGCCGTGCTGCGGGTCCTGGTGCACATAGCCCCAGTCGGTGCGCAGCAGGAACCGGCGCTCGGGCTCACTCATCTCCCACAGGTTCTTCATGCCGCCATCGCGCATGCGATAGAGGATTCGTCCGGATGTCGGCTCGATTTGCGTCGACAGCATCTGCAGCAACGTCGATTTGCCGGAGCCGGATTCGCCGACCACCGCCATGACCTCGCCCTCGTAGAGTTCGAAAGAGGCGTCGCGGCAGCCAAGCTGACGGCCGTAATATTTTGTCAGTCCCTCGGCGATCAGCAGCGGTTTGTCGTCGTCAAACGGGGTCATGCCGTCACCTCGTTGAACACGACGCGGAAGCTGTAGCCGTGACGTTCGAAGCCGATGTTCTCGTAGAAGGCGTGAGCCCGCTCGCGCTTGGCATTCGACGATAGCACAATCTTGTAGCAGTGCTTCTCCTTGGCGCGTTCCATGGCGAAGGCCATCATGGCGCGGCCAACGCCGCGGCTATGCACGGCCGGTCCGACCGCGACATCCTCGACCACAGCCGAGGGTGTGCCGAGATGCCCGAGATTGTCCATGATCAGTAGCGCGAAGGTGCCGACGATGCGGCCGTCCAGTTCAGCGACATAGAGCGTGTAGTCCGGGTAGCGGGCGAAGCGATCGAAGATGCGCTCGGCATCGATTGTCGACAGCACCTTACCGTCATCGAGATCGGGCTGGGCGTAGAGTGCCAGCACGCCAGGCAGGTCGCGCTTTTCCGCCTCGCGGATGGTGACAGCGTCGATCTCAGCCATGGGTAGCCTCCTTTCCGGCCATCGTGGCCGGTCCGTGGCCCTCATTTCGCCGCTGTTCGCAGAAATCGGTGTCAGAGCAAACGAACATTCGGCTGCCCTTGTCGTCGGTGATCACTTCGTCGAGATAGGAATTCATCGCGCCGCAAAGTTCGCAGCAAGCGTCGTGCCTATACGGTTCGAATGGATGATCTTCGAAGTCGAGCGACTTCACATGCGTGTAGGGTGGGATGGCATAAATGCGCTTTTCGCGACCAGCGCCGAACAGTTGCAGCGCCGCGCTGTCCGACAGCTTCGGATTGTCGAACTTCGGAATTGGTGATGGGTCCATCACATAGCGGCCGCCGACCTCGACCGGATAGGCGTAAGTCGTGGCGATGTGGCCGTGGCGGGCAATGTCCTCGTATAGTTTTACGTGCATCAGGCCGTACTCGGACAGCGCATGCATGCGGCGCGTCTCGGTCTCCCGGGGTTCGAGAAAGCGCAAGGGTTCGGGGATCGGCACCTGATAGACCAGCACCTGGTTTTCGGTGAGCGCGGTTTCCGGAATACGGTGTCGCGTTTGAATCACGGTCGCTTCTTCGGTCCGCGTCGTCGTTTCGATGCCCGCGGTCTTGACGAAGAACTTACGGATCGAAACGGCGTTGGTGGTGTCGTCCGACCCCTGGTCGATCACCTTTAGCGTATCGTCGGGCCCAAGAATCGAGGCCGTGACCTGCACGCCGCCTGTGCCCCAGCCGTAAGGCATCGGCATTTCCCTCGACGCAAATGGCACCTGATAGCCAGGAATCGCGATCGCCTTCAGGATCGCGCGGCGGATCATGCGCTTGGTCTGCTCATCCAGATAAGCGAAGTTGTAAACTGGCGCGCTCATTCGGCGGCATCCTGCATCGGGGCATCGGACGGCAGATTGGCAGCATGGAATTCGGCTTGCAGTTTGCGCAGCAGGCCGAGTTCGGACTGGAAATCGACATAGTGCGGCAGCTTCAGATGCTCGACAAAGCCGGTCGCCTGCACGTTGTCGGAGTGGCTGAGCACGAACTCTTCGTCTTGTGCGGGTGAGCCGGTCTCTTCACCGAGTTCGCGGGCGCGTAACGCGCGATCGACCAGTGCCATCGACATGGCCTTGCGCTCGCTCTGGCCGAACACCAGGCCGTAGCCGCGCGTGAAGCGCGGTGCCTGCGTGCCGTTGCCGGTGAACTGGTTGACCATCTGGCATTCGGTGACGGCAATGATGCCGAGTGGCACGGCGAAGCCGGCATCTTCAGCGAAGAATTCGACCTCGACCTCGCCGTAGCGGATTTCGCCGGCAAACGGATGCGTCCGGCCGAAGCCGCGTTGAGTCGAATAGCCGAGCGCAAGCAGGAAGCCTTCGTCGCCGCGTGCCAAATTCTGCAGGCGAAGGTCACGGTTCGCCGGAAAAGATAGCGGTTCGCGAGTCAGATCGCCGACCTCATCAGCCGGTGGATCGTCGCCTTCGATCAACCCGCCACCGGCGAGTAACTCGGCAACTGACTTGAAATGTGCGCCGTCGGCCGGCGCGGTGGCGGGTTCTTCGACTTGGCTTTGTTCGGCAAGCGTGTGGTCGAGCAGGCGATGGGTGTAATCGAAGGTCGGCCCCAGCACCTGCCCGCCGGGCAAATCCTTGAACGTCGCCGAAATGCGGCGGCGGATTTCCATCTCGCCCGTTTCTAGAGGCTCCGATGCACCGAAGCGCGGCAACGTCGTGCGATAGGCACGCAGCAGGAAGATGGCCTCGATCAGGTCGCCGCGCGCCTGCTTGATGGCGAGCGCGGCCAGTTCGCGGTCGTAGAGCGAGCCCTCGCTCATCACGCGGTCGACTGCCAGAGCAAGCTGGTTGTCGATCTGATCGAGCGACAGTTCCGGGACATTGGGGTCGCCGCGCCGCGCATCGGCGAGGAGCTTGTGGGCATTGTCGATGGCGCGTTCGCCGCCTTTGACTGCGACATACATGGCTCAGCGCTCCCCCACCGTGACCGAGCGCGGCAGGGCCGCGATGTCGGTGCCGGCCACCAGCACCAGATCGATGCCGCGCGGAAACAGCGCGCGGTTCTCCTTCATGCGGGCGGCAAAGCCGGCGGGCAGAGGCGACGCAGCGAAGTCGCGCGTCGTCTTGATGCCGGGGCCGCGCAACGTGAAGCCGCCGCCACTGAAGCGCGTGATCTGCATAATGAGCGTGGTCGAGCGATCGGGATATTCGGCCGTGCCTTGAGCAAATTGCGCGAACGACGGCGCCGCATCGGCATCTGCAATCAAGGCGAAAGCTGCATCGCCCGGTTCGCGCACGATCGGCGCGCCGGTGTGGAAGCGAATCCAGTCGGTAATGTTTCTGTCGACCGCAAATTTGGCATCGAGCCACAGCGGGGTTTCGTAATCGGCAAGGCTCTTGATCAGCGCGGCGGTAGCGGGTGCGAAGGGTGCAGGCGCATCGACGCCCTTGAGCTTTCGGATGTCGCCCGGCCGCGCCGTGCATTCCATCAGCGCACGGAACGCAGCCTGGCTGGCGTAGGCCGGATCGAACTCGGGTGTATTGGCGGTGATGTCGAGCATCTCAATCCTCCCCGCGTACCAGCGTGAAGAAGTCGACTCGGGTCGCCGCCGTGCGGGCGCGAGCGAGGTCTTGCTGTTCTTTCTGCTTCTGTCGCAGGGGCGCGAGTATCTGAGTTTCGACGGCCTCGCGCCGGTCTTCGACTTGCCAGAGCGCGTCGCACAGCGCGACCAGCCGTGCCTTCTCCCGGTCGCGGCCGAACACGTAACCGAAACCGGTTTCGCCGGAGGCAAGCTGCACGGCGGCGCGCGTTACGGTGGCTTCGCCGGCATTGAAAGGCGCGCCGCGCGAACCGATACGGCCGCGGAGCATGACGAGGCCGATCTCGGGGGCGCGCGGCTCGGAATATGACACTCGGTCATGAATCTGATGCAAGCCGCGGGCAATATCTTTCGAATCAGCGCGCGCCAGAACGGCGAGGGCTTCCCGCCGTTTCGCGAGATCGGGCAATGCGTTGCCTGAATCGGGGTCGGTGTCGGGAATCATCCGCGATATCTCGGCTGGCCGGGGTTCCGAAGTTGTCTAGTGGGCTAGACAAGTCGCATTTATAACTTGTCTAGCCGAGTAGACAAGTTATAAATGCGCAGCCGTGACGCTGTGATGACAGGGCCGCCATGCTCACTCGCACACCCCGGGGTGTTTCCAGAGGGTCTTCGGACCGCGACGATCTGCTCGCCCGCGGCGTCATGCTGTGGCGCTGCATTGCCGACGATTTCGAGCAGGCGATTCTGGTCGGCAAGCACGACAACGGTTCGAAACTGCCGGCGGAAAGCGAAGTCGCCGCGCGTTACGGCGTCAATCGGCACACCGTGCGCCGTGCCATGGCGGAACTGGCGACGCGCGGGCTGGTGCGCACCGAGCGCGGCAGCGGAACATTCGTCAAAACCGACAAGCTCAATTATCCCATCAGCCAGCGCATGAAGTTTTCCGAAATCGTGGCCGCCGCCGGTCACGAAGCGGAAGGCCGGCTTCAGGGGCATCGCCACGAAGCGGCGAGCGAGGACATTGCCCGCGATCTCGGCATCAAGCCGGGCGACGAGGTGGTGCGGCTGGAAATTCTGCGCGCCGCCGACCGGGTGCCGATTTCGGTATCAACCTCGTGGCTGCCGGCGGACCGTTTCGGTGACGCCGCCAAAGTGTTCCGCCGCGCCCGTTCAATCACGCGCACGCTCGAGCATTTCGGCGTCAAGAGCTACCGGCGCAAATGGACGCGCATCAGCGCCGGTTTCACCGATGCCGTGGATGCCGGCCGGCTGCGGCTGTCGGTACATCGGCCCATTCTCATAGCCGAGGGCCTCAATGTTACCGATGAGGACGTCCCGATCATGCTGGCGCGGGCGCGTTTCTCCGCCGACCGTGTGGCGCTCATCGTGGAAAGTTGAGTGATGCATTGCGCGTCACGTAAGTGTCACTAATCGGGCGTTTTAAAGCACTATGGCAAGCCAACTCTCCACCACACCCGTCGTCGATCCGACCGCCGAGGTGAAGCGTTCGACGCTCGGCACCTATACCGAGGTCGGCCCCCGCACCAAGCTCCTCGAAGTCGAGCTCGGCGATTACTCTTATGTCGTCAACGACAGCGATATTGCCTATGCGACCATCGGCAAGTTTACCTCGATCGCGGCGATGACCCGGATCAATCCCGGCAATCATCCGATGCATCGCGCCACGCAGTCGCACTTTACCTACCGCGCCAGCGCCTATTTCGATGGCGCGGCCGATGAGGCCGAGTTCTTCGACTGGCGGCGCTCGTTCCACGTCACCATCGGCCATGACGTCTGGATCGGCCATGGCGTTATTGTCTTGCCGGGCCGCTCCATCGGCACCGGCGCGGTGGTTGGCGCCGGCGCGGTCGTGACCAAGGATGTTCCGCCTTACATGATCGCCGTCGGCAATCCGGCGCGGGTGCTGCGGCCGCGTTTTTCGGCCACCGTCGCCGAACGCATGGTCAAACTCGCGTGGTGGGACTGGCCGCATGAACAGGTCGGCCAAGCGCTCGCGGATTTCCGTGCACTCAGCGCCGAAGCGTTTCTCGACAAGTATGAAGGCGCGGCGCTGCCAGCGCGGCAGGCAGCGGGCTAAGGACACTCATGCGTATTCAGGGCGGACAGGTTCTGGCCGGTGGCGACTTTGTCGAGGCCGATATCCAGATCGACGACAAGGATGGCGCCATTGCAGCGCTCGGCGCCGGTGGCGGCAATGGCCGCAGCTTCGATGCGCGCGGGCTTTATGTGCTGCCTGGCATTGTCGATATCCATGGTGATGCCTTCGAGCGGCAGTTGATGCCGCGGCCTGGCGTCGGCTTCCCCATCGATATCGCCTTGCAGGACAGTGACCGTCAGGCGGTCGCCAACGGCATCACCACCATGTTTCACGGCCTCACCTGGTCGTGGGAGCCGGGCCTGCGCGGCGCCGAGAATGCGCGCGCCGTGCTCGGCGCCATCGAAGCTCTGCGGCCCGCGCTCGGCGCGGACACGCATTGCCATCTGCGCTACGAGACTTTCAACCTCGACGCCGAAAAGGAAGTGACCGACTGGCTCGGCGCGCGCCGCGTCGGCATGCTTGGCTTTAACGATCACATGCCGAGCGCCGATTCGCCGCCGCGCACACGAAAAATTTCCGAGATGGCGGCCCGTGCCGGTCTTACCGTCGATGATTTCAACACGCTGGTTGAACGTCTGCGCGGTCGCGCGGCCGAAGTACCGGGCTCAATCGAACGTCTCGCCAAAGCCGCGAATGCCGGCGCTGTCGCGATGCTATCGCATGACGACATGTCGCCGCAGCAACGGCAATGGTTCCGCGCCCTCAATTGCCGGGTTGCCGAATTTCCGGTGAATGTCGAAACCGCCGAAGATGCGACCAGGGCTGGCGATCATGTCGTCATGGGCGCGCCCAATGTCGTACGCGGTGGCAGTCATATCGGCTGGGTCGCCGCCGCAGATATGATCGCGCGCGGTCTCTGCACCGTGCTGGCGTCGGACTATTACTATCCGGCGCTGCTGCTCGCCGCATTCCGCCTGGAGCAGGACAAGGTGCTTCCGCTGCATCAGGCCTGGGCCTATGTGTCGGAGCATCCGGCCCGCGCAGCGGGGCTCGCCGATCGCGGCACCATCGCGGCCGGTAAGCGCGCCGATCTCGTTCTCGTTGATGCCGCCGATCCGTCGCGGCCAAAGGCGGTGGCGACGATGGCGAATGGCCGTTTCGTCCATCTTGCCGACTCCGGCCGTCTGCACTGAGGCCGGGGGCCGGACCATGTCGGCGCGCTATGCCATCTATTATGTGCCGGCCGCTGCAAGCGCCCTCTATCGCTTTGGTGCGTCGGTGCTCGGCTACGACGCCTTTACAGGCAATGACGTGCCTTATCCGGATGGTGTTGACGCGGCCAAGTGGCCGGCCCTGACACGGGAGCCGCGGGTCTACGGTTTTCACGCGACGATGAAGCCGCCGATGCGGCTCAAGGACGGTGCCACTGAGCGCGACCTGACGGTGTCATTCCTGACCTTTGCGAATGAGCAGGCGCCGGTTCATGCCGGCACGCTGGTGGTCCGGGAGCTCGGCTCCTTCATTGCGCTGGTGCCGGCCGAACCCTGTGCGCCGCTCCACCGCCTCGCCGATGCCTGCGTTAGTGCCTTCGATGATTTTCGTGCTCTGCCGACGGAGCAGGAACTGGCGAAGCGGCTGAAGCCGGGCCTCACCGAACGCCACATCGAGCACCTCTATCGCTGGGGCTATCCTTACGTGTTCGAGGATTTCCGCTTTCACATGACTCTGACCGGCGCGCTGCCTGTGCAGAAGCGGATGGCTGCCTACAATTTCCTGGGCCGGCAGTTCGACCAATTGCCGGATGCGGCGGCCCTGAACGTTGATCGCCTGGTCATTTCAAGGCAGGCGACCGCCGGTGCGCCCTTCGTCGTGCTCAATGAAGTGGCACTGGGTGGCATCACCTGAGGTTGACTGGTCATGCCCCGCGACAGCGGAGGCATCCAGTAATCCATTGAAGACGTTGCGCTAACTGGATCGCTTGTTGCTCGAGCGATGACGGCGCCTTGTCTTTGCCGCGACTCCGGCCCCCTCATGTGCGCATCGGAAGAAACCCCGGCCGCATTCATCCGACTGTCACATGCCGTTGTTAGCGATTGTGACAACGAGGTCAGGAGGGCGCGGCGTGACAACGGAAGCTGTCATCGACGCTATCGGTATTTCCAAATCCTATCAGCGCGGCAAGCCCGTGTTGAACGACGTGTCCATTTCGCTCAAGCGCGGCGAGATGGTGGCGTTGATCGGCGCCTCGGGTTCCGGCAAGTCGACTTTGATCCGCTCGCTGGCGGGTCTGATCCCGATCGACGGAGCGCGCGACGGCAAGGCCAGCGGTCAGATCACCGTACTCGGCCAGGCAATCCAGCGCGGCGGTCGCATCAGCTGCAGCCGCACGCTGCGTGCCCGCATCGGCGTGATATTCCAGCAGTTCAACCTGGTGCCGCGGCTGTCGCTGCTCACCAATGTCTGCTTCGGCCTGCTCGGTCGCCTGCCGACGGCGCGCGGTACGCTTGGCCGTTTCAGCGATGACGACAAGCGCGTGGCCATGCAGGCCCTGGCGCGCGTCGGCATTGCCGAACATGCGCTGCGGCGCGCCAACGATCTGTCCGGCGGGCAGCAGCAACGCGCCGCCATTGCACGCTCGCTGGTGCAGGGCGCCGAACTGCTGATCGCCGACGAACCGATCGCCTCGCTCGATCCGGCCTCGTCGCGCCGCGTCATGGATCTGGTCGCCGACATGAACCGTCAGGACGGCCTCACCGTGCTGGTGTCGCTTCATCAGGTCGAATACGCGATGAAATACTGCCCGCGCACCATTGCGCTCAAGGACGGCAAGGTTGCCTATGACGGCCCTTCGAGCGCGCTGACGCCGGCCTTTCTCAACAACATCTACGGCGCCGAATCCGAAGAGCTGTTCCTGCCGAACTTCGGGGCCGTACCGGAACCGGATGGCGGCCTGCACTGGTCGGATCCGCAGGCTGCTGTGAACGGCAACGGCCATTGGTCCGATCCGCCGACGGTTGTCATGCCGCCTGCATCCACTGTGGCTATGACGAGGCCGCACGCGAAAGCCGGGCGCCTGACCGCCTGAGTGCGGGAATCGCTCGACCCGATTGACAAGAAACGACTGCAACAGGAGAAGCATCATGCGCAAGCTAGCCATGCTTGGTACCGCTCTGGCGATCGCCGCCAGCCTTTCGGCGACCGCGGTTCAGGCCCAGACCAAGGAAATCAACTTCGGCATCATCGCGACCGAAGCGAGCAGCAACCTGAAGACCATCTGGGAACCCTTCCTCGCCGATATGGCGAAGGGCACCGGTTTCAAGGTCAACGGCTTCTATGCCTCCGACTATGCCGGCGTGATCGAAGCGATGCGCTTCAAGAAAGTGCAGATCGCCTGGTACGGCAACAAGTCGGCGATGGAAGCCGTCAACCGTGCCGACGGTCAGATCTTCGTGCAGTCGGTCGATTCCGATGGCAATCCTGGCTACTGGTCGCATCTGATCGTGCAGAAGGATTCGCCAATCAAGACCCTCGAGGACGTGCTCAAGTGCGATAAGACCGTCACCTTCGGCATTGGCGACCCGAACTCGACGTCAGGTTTCCTGGTGCCGACCTCGTACATCTTCGCCGCCAAGAACATCGAGCCGAAGGACTGCTTCAAGACCGTCCGCAACGCCTCGCATGAGGCGAACGCGATGGCGGTGGCCAACAAGCAGATCGACGTCGGCACCAACAACAGCGAAAACCTGCGCCGGCTCGAAAAGACCGCGCCGGACGCCGCCAAGAACATCCGCGTGATCTGGACCTCGCCGCTGATCCCGAGCGACCCGATCGTCTGGCGCAAGGATATGTCGACCGAAGACAAGACCAAGCTCTACACCTGGATCCTGAGCTATGGCCGTATCGGCACGCCGGATGAGATCGCCGCCGCGAAGAAGATCCTTGCGGGCCTGCAATGGGCGCCGTTCAGCCCGTCGGCTGACGATCAGTTGCTTCCGATCCGTATTCTGGAAAACAACAAGACGATCATGAAGATCAAGGGCGACGCCAAGCTGTCGGCCGAAGACAAGGCGACTCAGATCAAGTCGCTCGAAGCTGAGGTCAAGACCTGGCAGGCTGCGGCCGACAAGGCCAATGCCAGCCCCTTCCGCAAGAAGGTCGCCGAATTCCAGGAAGCCGACAAGGCCGGCGATCAGGCCAAGCTGAAGAAGATCATCGCCGAACTCGCGACGTCCATGACATCGACGCCGATGAACTAACCTACCATCCGGGCGCCGGACCACGATTGGTTCGGCGCCCTTTTCCTGTCTAACGCCAGCCCGTGGACGCCATGACCGACGCCACCGCTCATATGACCGGCAAACTCGCGCCGGAGATCGTCGTGCCTCGGCACACATGGTCGCACCGCCTGAAGAGCTGGGCGATCTGGGTCATCATATTCGGCTTGCTGGTGTGGAGCTGGTCGCCGGCTGAGATGTTCCGCGCCTCGTCCCTGGTGACCGACTGGCGCAACATGGCCGAGTTCGGCAAGGCCTTCCTGACGCCGAATTTCCACCATTGGGAAAGCTACCTTATCGACATGGTGGTGACGATCCAGATCGCGATCTGGGGCACGGCGCTCGCCGTCATCTTCGGCATTCCGGTGTCGATCCTCTGCTCGTCCAACGTCGCGCCGCAATGGATCGTTCAGCCGGTGCGGCGCTTGATGGACGCCTGCCGGGCCATCAACGAAATCGTATTCGCGCTGCTGTTCGTCGTCGCCGTCGGTCTCGGCCCGTTCGCCGGCGTGATGGCGCTGTTCGTTCACAATCTCGGCATCTTCGCCAAGCTGTTCTCGGAAGCGGTCGAAGCCGTCGATCCGCGCCCGGTGGAGGGCATCCGCGTCACCGGTGCGATCAAGGTGCAGGAAGTGGTTTTCGGTGTCATTCCACAGGTGATGCCGATGTGGTCGTCGCTGACGCTGTATCGCCTGGAGACCAATGTGCGTTCGGCCACCACGCTCGGCATTGTCGGCGCCGGCGGTATCGGCCAGACCTTGTACGAGAGCATCCGCAGCTTTCACTACGGCGAGACCGCGGCGCAGATCATCATCGTCGTGCTGACGGTCATGGTGCTCGACATGGTCAGCTCGCGCATCCGCGCCACGCTGGTCTGAGACGCTCCCGGGACAATCAGTGCTGCTTTGCTGACGGCCGGACGACGCGCGGCTTGATGCGTGGCTTGCTGCGCGCCTGACGGCGCGCGCTCAACACCGCGCGGGCATTGTGCGGATCGATCTCGCCCGACAGCACGCCTTTGGCGATCTTGAGCCAGTACAGTGCTTCGCTGTCGTCGTCGCGCGCTTGGGTCGGTTTCGTCATCGCCCGCACTCTCATTGGCATTCCAATGCTAGCGCGGCGGCAAAGGCTGTAAACGATAGCGTGCATCATTTTGTGGGATAACGCGGACTGAAATGCGTTTGTCATAAATCTGTCATGGAAATTGCCGGATTGCGTGCCCTGGAACCCGAAAAAATACGCAGTTATCTCAGCGCGTTACTCGTTCGTTCGGTGGCGTCATTGACCCTCCGGCGGTTCCCGTTACGCTGACCGCAATCAAACGTGGCCCCCAGTACAGACGGCGAGTGCGACATGTCGAAAAAAGACGACACCATCAAAGCGCTGAAGAAAAAGCTGAAGAAGCTCAAGGCCGAAATCGCGGCGCTGACGGGCGGCAAACCAGCCAAGGCCGACAAGAAGAGCGCCAAACCGGCAAAGACCAAATCCGCAAAGACCAAATCCGCAAAGGCCAAGCCTGCAAAAGCCAAGGTCGCGAAGACCAAGTCTGCAAAGACCAAACCGGCGAGCAGCAAAGTGAAGAATGCCGAACCGGCGAAGACGCTCACCCCGCCATCGGCGAAGCCCGAGCCGATGAAGATCGTCGCCAAGGAACCGGCGCCGCTGACGCCGCCAGCCCGCGTCGCCGCGGGCTGATCCGTCACGATTGACCGCTTGTCAGCGCGCCGTGGCGGGCTCAAGCGCGTCCTGGCGCCGCCGTTGCAGCAGCACGATGCCGGCAAGCACGACCAGCGCCGGAATATAGAGCCAGAAGCGGCTCGGCCGCTCCGCCGGCAGCAGCACCGACAGAATCTGATCGCCATTGCCGAGGCCATACTTCGTGGCCTGGCTGCCGAAGCGCACATTGCCGATCTGCGTGCGGTCACCGACCGTCATCACGTCGAGTCCGGCCGCGCGCAGGCGTTCCGGTCCCGTCGCGCCTTCGCGCAAGGTGAGGCGGATGACCTTGTCGACCTCGTCGCCGGCCCGCGTCTGGCTCTTGACGCGGAAGCGGATGGTCGTGCCAGGTGGCGCATCGTTCGCGACGCGGACGAGATCGGCCGCCGGGCGCGTTACGTAAGGGTCGATGATCTGGTCGAGCCAGAAGCCCGGCCGGAACAAGGTGAAGCAGATCAGGAACAGCGCCACCGTTTCGTACCAGCGGCTTTTCGTCAGCATCCAGCCCTGCGTTGCCGCAACGAAGCAACCCATGGCAATCGTCGCAGAGAGGACCACCAGAACGAGCTCAGACCAGCTTCCGATGTCGATCAGCAGAAGCTGCGTGTTGAAGATGAAGATGAAGGGTAGCAGCGCGGTGCGGATCTCATAGCGAAACGCCTGCACACCGGTCTTCACCGGATCGGCGCCGGATATGGCCGCCGCTGCGTAGGCGGCGAGCCCGACCGGCGGCGTCACGTCGGCCATCAGGCCGAAGTAGAAGACGAACATATGCACGGCGACGAGCGGCACCGCGAGATCGTTCTGCGACGCCAGTTCGACCAGCACCGGCGCCATCAACGTGGCGACGACGACGTAGCTCGCGGTGGTCGGCATACCCATGCCGAGGATGAGGCAGATCACCGCCGTCATTACCAGCATGACGAAAAGATTGCCGCCGGAGACCGCCTCGACGATTTCCGTCATCACCAGGCCGATGCCGGTAAGTGATACGGTGCCGACGATGATGCCGGCCGCCGCAGTGGCGATGCCGACCGACGTCATGTTGCGCGACGCGCCCTGGAATGCGGCGATGAGATCGTCAGCGCCGTCGCGCAGGCGCGCAACATAGTTATGCTCGTTGCGGAAGAAGGCGAGCAGCGGGCGTTGCGTCAGCATGACGAAGATCAGCAGCGCCGTGCCCCAGAACGCCGACAGGCCGGGCGAAAGCTCTTCCACCATCAGGCACCAGATCAGCACGATGACCGGCAGCAGATAATGCAGCCCCGTGTTGGCGGTCGTGTAGAAGTCGGGGACCTTGACGATGGCCTTGGTCAGATCGTCGGCCGGCAGGTCGGGATGTTTTGCCTTGTAGCGGATCAGGCCCACATAGGCCGCGATCAAAGCAATGCCGAGCACCCAGGTCGCGGCGTTGCCGAATGCTGTCTTGGTCCAGCCAATGCCGTAATAAATGAGTCCGCTGAGCACGACGATGCCGCAGACGGTCATCAGTGCGCGCAGTAGCACGTGATGGACGGGCGCGGTCGAGGCGCGCGGCAGGCCGCGCATATGCGCCTTTGCCGCTTCGATATCGACGATGTAAAACAGCGCACCGTAGGTGAGGATGGCCGGCAGGAAGGCGTGCTTCACCACTTCGGCATAGGTGATGCCGACATACTCGGCGATGAGAAACGCGGCGGCGCCCATCACCGGCGGCATGATCTGGCCATTGACGCCCGCCGCGCTTTCGATAGCACCGGCCTTCACCGCCGAATAGCCGACGCGCTTCATCAGTGGAATCGTGAAGGTGCCGGTCGTCACGGTGTTGGCGATCGATGAGCCCGAGATCATGCCGGTCAAGCCCGAGGCGACGACGCCGGCTTTGGCCGGTCCACCGCGATAAGTGCCGAGCATGGCGAAGGCGAGCTGAATGAAGTAGTTGCCGGCGCCGGCGCGTTCCAGAAGGCTGCCGAACAGCACGAACAGGAACACGACGCTGGTCGAAACACCGAGCGCGACGCCGAAAATGCCTTCCGAGGTCAGCCACATCTGCGACGCGGCGCGAGACAGCGAGGCACCTTTGTGCGCGAGCAGACCGGGCAGCCACGGTCCGGTAAAGATGTAGATCAGCATGATCACTGCGATGGCCGCCAGCGCCGGGCCGACAGCGCGGCGAGCCGCTTCCAGCAGGCAGAGCACGCCGACGATCGAAACGACGATATCGATGGTCGTCGGCAGGCCGGGTCGCAGTGCAATGGCATCGTAGAACGCCATGAGATAAAGCGTCGCGCCGACGGACAGCAGCGCCAGAATCCAGTCGCCGATCGGAATGGTGTTGCGCGATGACGCCTTGAAGGCCGGGAACGTCGCGAATACCAGCATGAAGGCGAAGGCGAGATGAATGATGCGCGCCTTGCCGTCGTTGATAATGCCGAAGTTGAAGGCGTAGGGCAGGGGCGAGGCATACCAGAGCTGGAACAGCGCCCAGGCCAGGGCGACACCGAAGATGAACTTCTTGTTGAAGCCCGTCGTCTTGCGGCCGCCGGTGTCGGCTTCCGCGACCATGGTTTCGAGCTGTTCGCGGGTGGCCGCGGATTGAGTGGTGTCGGACATCGCGGTTCCCCTCTGGACGCGAAACAGAAAATGCCGAAGCGTCATGGCTTCGGTGGGCGGCGCGATCTAGTTTTTTTTGAATGATATGCGGCGCGCCGCGACGGAACGATCTCAAAGAAACGGAGGCGGCCCTGGGGCCGCCTCCGACCGGCCTGGACTTACATCCAGCCCTTTTCCTTATAGTACTTCGCGGCGCCCGGATGCAGCGGGGCCGACAGGCCATCCTT
Organism: Undibacter mobilis; assembly: GCF_003367195.1. Classification (NCBI taxonomy): domain Bacteria; kingdom Pseudomonadati; phylum Pseudomonadota; class Alphaproteobacteria; order Hyphomicrobiales; family Nitrobacteraceae; genus Undibacter; species Undibacter mobilis. Next base: position 1,454,387 of record NZ_QRGO01000001.1, read on the forward strand.
GATCATCTTCTTCGGATCGAGGTTGGCGAAGGCCGGGTGCAATTTCTTGAACTCTTCAAAGTTGTCGAACACGGCCTTGGTCATCGCATAGACGGTGGCTTCCGGCACCTTGGCCGAGGTCACCACAGTCGCCAGCACGCCGTAGGTCTCGGTCGGGTTCGGATTGTTGGCATACATGCCGCCCGGGATGGTCGCCTTGGCGTAGTACGGATACTCCTTGACCAGCGCATCGATGGCCGCGCCGCTGAGCGAGATCAGCTTGGCGCCGCACGCGGTGGTCGGGTCCTGAATCGCCGCCGACGGATGGCCGACACCGTAGTAGAAGCCGTCGATCTTGTTGTCGCAGAGCGCGGTGCCCTGCTCGTCGGCCTTCAACTCAGCCGCCAGCGAGAAGTCAGACAGCTTCCAGCCCATCTTGGTCAGCAGTTCTTCCATCGAGGCGCGGGTGCCTGAGCCGGGATTGCCGACATTGAAGCGCTTGCCTTTGAAATCCTCGAACTTCGAAACGCCGGATTCCTTGCGCGCCAGAACCGTGAACGGCTCCGGATGCACCGAGAACACGGCGCGAAGATCGGCGTCGGCCTTGTCCTTGAACTGGGCCTGACCCTTAGCAGCGTTGAACTGGACGTCGGACTGCGTCAGGCCGAATTCGAGTTCGCCCGACTTGATGGCGTTGACGTTGAACACCGAACCACCGGTCGATTCCACCGAGCAGCGAATGCCGGTGGTGGCGCGATCCTTGTTCATCAGACGGCATACCGCGCCGCCGACCGCGTAGTAAACGCCGGTCACGCCGCCGGTGCCAACGGTGACGAATTTCTGCTGCGCCAAGGCCGGCGAACCGGTGAGCACCGCGATCAGGCCGGCTGCGGCAACGCCGCCGGTCAATGTCATTTTGTTCATTTAAAATCCCTCCAACCTGGTTGTGAGTTATGCGTCGTTCGGTGTCGTGGACCTTGTTGTGCGGTCCATCATCACGCATTCCGGCACGTCGCCGCAATGCGTATTTCTTCGCCCGGTCCTATGAACCGATGGCGGTATCGATCGCTTCGCCCAGTCTTTCGACGATTTGATCGATCGTATCATTATCGCTGATGAATGGCGGGGCCATCAGCACATGATCGCCGCTCTTGCCGTCCTTGGTTCCCCCCATCGGGTAAACCATGAGGCCCCGCGCCATGGCTTCCTGTTTGATCCGCGCGTGCAATTTGCGCGCCGGATCGAAAGGTTCCTTGGTGCCGCGATCGGCGACGATTTCGACGCCTTGAAACAATCCGCGGCCGCGCACATCCCCGACAAAAGGATGATTGCCAAAGCGCTCCTGCAGACGGCGGGACAGCCGCGCGCCCTGCGTGCGCACATTAGCGAGCAGGTTGTCGCGGCGAATGATGCGTTGCACGGCAAGCGCTGCGGCACAGGCGAGCGGATGGCCGGTATAAGTGTGGCTGTGCTGGAAAGCGCCTGAGCCCTTGGCGATGATGTTGAAGATCTTCGCCGACAGCATCAGCGCGCCGATCGGCATGAAGCCGCCGCCGAGGCCCTTGGCAATCGCCATCAGGTCCGGCGCGACGCCGTCCTGTTCGCAGGCGTGCAAGGTGCCGGTGCGGCCCATGCCGCACATCACTTCGTCGAGGATGAGCAGCACGCCGTATTGATCGCAGATCTGCCGCACGCGCTTGAAATAGCCGGGCACCGGAGGCGCGGCGCCGAGTGTGGCGCCGACCACGGTTTCGGCGATGAAGGCGAGCACATTGTCGCCGCCGAGTTCGTTGATCTTGGCTTCGAGTTCCTGCGCCAGCCGTTCGCCATAGGCCTCCGGCGTCTCGCCGGCATGGCGGTCGCGGTACTCGTAGACCGGCGAAACATGATGGGTCTCGATCAGCAGCGGCGAGAAATCGCGCTTGGCCGAAGGGCGGCCGCCAATCGCCAGCGCACCGAAGGTAATGCCGTGATAGCTCTGCCGTCGCGCGATCAGATGGCGGCGCTGCGGCTGGCCGCTCTCCACCGCGCTCTGCCGCGCCAATTTGATTGCCGCTTCGATGGCTTCGGAACCGCCGCTGACGAAGAAAGTGTGATCGAGGCCGGCTGGCGCATGGGCGGCGAGTTCGTCGGCCAGTTCCTCGAGCGCAGGCGTGGTGAAGAAACTGGTGTGCGCGAACTCAATCTTGTCGAGCTGCGCCTTCATGGCGTCGATCACCTCGCGATGGCCGTGACCGAGGCAGGACACTGCGGCGCCGCCGGAGGCGTCGATATATTGCTTGCCGGTTGCATCATAGATGTGAACGCCTTCGCCGCATACCGCGAAGGGATAATCCTTGCCGATCTGGCGATGCAGTACGTGAGTCATCAACGGTTTCCTGAAGCGAGTGCCGCGGGTTTGTCGGCAAAGAGAGCGATCGGCGATTTGCGCAAATGCGCCATCAGACGCTGCACGGCAGGGCCCGAGCGTGCGCGGTCGCAGAACGCATAAATGGTGAAGGGTGCCGACCAGCGATTGTCGCCGGCCGCCTTGATCTTGCCGTCCGCGACCGCGTCGGCGGCGGCGGATTCCGGCAGCCAGCCAATGCCGTGGCCGGCGACGATCATGTTATGAAGAGCGCTGGCAAGATCGGACTCGAAGGCCTTGTAGGAATGCACCGGCGCGGGCGCCGACTGCATGATGAGATCGGCCATGCGGCCCATGAAGGTGCTGGTCGAATAGTTGAGCAGAGGGAAGGGCGATTTGGCGGTGCCGGGCAGCTTGTAGGCCGGCTGGCCGTTCTTCATCGCGACATAGGGCCGAAACCACTCGCTGGCGATGGCGACGCGCTCGTAATGATCGGGATCGAGGAAGATCGGCTGCTGCGCATGATGGAAAACGAGCAGCACGTCGGCGAGTCCGGCGACATGCGCGGTCACCGCGTCATGCACATTGCTGGCGAGCAGGCGGCAACCCGATGCGCCGGTGATTTCCTGCCAAACGCTCCACCACGCCGGAAAACGCGAGATGGCGAGCGTGTGCGGCAACGCGAAGGTGATGACCTCCTGGCCGATTTCCGATTCGCCATTGATGCCGGCGCGGGCATCGACCATTTGTTGAATGATGTCGGCGGCGGTGCGGCGGAAGCGCTCGCCGGCCGGGGTCAGCTTGGTCGGATAGCAGGAGCGGTCGATCAGTTCGACGCCGAGCCAGGACTCGAGCTGCTGGATGCGGCGGCTGAACGCCGGCTGCGAGGAGTGACGCGTCGCCGCGGCTTCGGTGAAATTGCTCACCTCCGCCAGACTCAAGAAGTCCTGCAGCCAACGAAAATCCATACGCACCCCTGGACGCCGATCGAACGATAATCGGCCGCAGCCCATCTTATCATGCAAATTTTGCATAAGAGGCTTTCGCCGGCCGGCGTAAGGTGCGCCGCAACAGAAAACAGCGGCGAAACCGATGAAAATTAGCGTTCTGGGTGCCGGCGTGGTCGGCCTGACCACTGCCTGGTGGCTCACCGAGGCGGGGCACGAGATCGTGCTGATCGATGGCGCCGGCCGGCCGGCGGCCGGGGCCAGCGGTGCCAATGGTGCCCAGCTCTCCTATCGCTACGTCGCGCCCATGGCCTCGCCGAAGATGCTGCGGCAACTGCCCGGGCTTCTGTTACCGGGCGAGGATGCGATCAAGGTCTCGCTCGACACCGAGCTGATCGGCTGGGGCCTGCGGTTTCTCAAGGCCTGCACCGGCGCCGAAGTGGCGCGCACCACCGCGGCGCAACTGGCGCTGGCGGAACTGAGCCGCGCGGAGCTTGAGCGCCTGCTCGGCAAGGTGCCCCTCGACTTCGGCCTGCGCACGGCCGGCAAGCTGGTGATCTTCCGCAAGGCGGCGGATTTCGTGGCGGCGACGCCGGACGCGGACGATCCCGCCGTTGCCCTGACGCCGCGCCAGTGTCTTGAGCTGGAGCCGAATCTTGCCCTCGACGTCAGCGAATTCGCCGGCGGTCTCTATACGTCGTCGGAACAGGTCGGCGATTGCGGCTCGTTCTGCGAGCAGCTCTTCGCCAAATTGAAAGAGAGCAACCGCGTCGACATGCGCATGGACACCGCCATCGGTCGCCCGGTTGTGAGGAACCGCCGCATGACCGCCATCGAAACCGATCGGGGCGTGATCGAGGCCGATCAGTTCGTGTTGTCGCTCGGCTCCGGTGCGCGTGCTTTCGCGAAATCCTGCGGCTTCAATTTGCCGATCTATCCGGTAAAGGGCCACTCGATCACGGTGCCCGACGAAGGCAAGCCGCCATTAACGCACAGCGTCACCGATTACAGCCGCAAGATCGTCTATGCGCCGCTGCCGGGCGCGACGCGCATTGCCGGTTTTGCCGATTTCCAGGGCTACGACACGACGCCGGTGCCATCGCGCATTGCGCAATTGAAGGCGGCGGCAGCCGATACGTTCGACATCGATACGCTGGGCGATGTTGCGGCTTCTGATGTGGCGCCCTGGGCCGGCCTGCGGCCGATGACACCCGACAGCCGGCCGGTGATCGGCCCGTCGCCGCTCGAAGGGCTTTTCCTCAACACCGGGCAGGGCATGCTCGGCTGGACACTCGCCTGCGGCAGCGCGCGGCTGACGGCCGATCTCATCGACGGCAAACCGCCGTCGTGCCCGGTCGCGCCGTTTGATGTCGCGCGCTTTAGCTGACGCTCACTCTCCCGCCAATTCCTCGCGCATCATTTCAAGCTCAAGCCACTCTTCTTCGGCGGCGGCCAGTTTGCGGTGCGTTTCACCGAGGTCCTTGGTGATCTTGTCGAATGCGGCGCGGTCGCGAACGTAAAGCTGCGGATCGTTGAGCTTGTCCTGCAGTTCATCCGCCTTGGCCTGCAGGCCCTCGATGGTCTTCGGCAGCGTTTCCAGGGCGTGTTTGTGCTTGAAGCTGAGCTTCTGCTTTTGCGGTTTGCCCGGCGCGGGCTTGTCGGCAACGGCTTTGGCCGCTTTCGGCTCTTCCTTCGGCGCCGCGCGCGAAAGATCGTCGCCGCGCTGCTTGAGCATATCGGAATAACCGCCGGCATATTCGGTCCAGCGGCCGTCGCCTTCCGGCACGATGACGCCGGAGACCAGCCGATCGAGGAAATCGCGGTCGTGGCTGATCAGCAGCACGGTGCCGGGATAATCGCTGATTGTCTCTTCGAGCACGTCGAGCGTTTCCATGTCGAGATCGTTGGTCGGCTCGTCGAGCACCAGAAGATTCGATGGTTGCGCCAGCGCCTGCGCCAGCATCAGGCGGCCGCGCTCGCCGCCGGAGAGTTTGCCGAGCGGCGTGCGCGCCTGCTCCGGCGAAAACAGAAAGTCCTTCATATAGCCGATGACATGCTTCGGCGTGCCGTTGACCATTACGGTTTCGCCGGCGCCGCCGGTCAGCGCCTCGGCGACGGTGGTGTCGGGGTTGAGGCTGTCGCGATGCTGGTTGAGCGTGGCGATGGCGAGATTGGCGCCGAGCTTGACGCTGCCTGAATCGGGCGTGTCGGCGCCGGTCAACAGATTGATCAACGTCGTCTTGCCGGTGCCGTTCGGTCCGACAATGCCGATGCGGTCGCCGCGTGCCACGCGCAACGAGAAATCGGTAACGATGGCGCGGTCGCCATAGCTCTTCGAAATGCTTTTGGCTTCGATCACCAAAGCGCCGGACTGCTGCGCGCTGCCGGCGGTGATCGCCGCGGCGCCTGCCGTGCCGCGATAGCTGCGGCGCTGTTCGCGCAGGGCCGCGAGTTCGCCGACGCGGCGCATGTTGCGCTTGCGCCTCGCGGTGACGCCGTAGCGCATCCAGTGCTCTTCGGCGGCGATCTTGCGGTCGAGCTTGTGCTGGTCGCGCTCTTCTTCCGCCAGCACCTGATCGCGCCACTCCTCGAAGAAGGCAAAACCCTTGTCGAGTCGCCGCGTGACACCGCGGTCGAGCCAGACCGTGGTACGCGTGAGGTTGGATAGAAAGCGTCGGTCGTGGCTGATGACGACCAGCGCCGTGCGCCGCGCGCCCAGATCGCGCTCCAGCCATTCGATGGTCGGCAGATCGAGATGGTTGGTCGGCTCGTCGAGCATCAGGATGTCGGGGTCGGACGCCAGCGCATAAGCCAGTGACACGCGCCGCGCCTCGCCCCCGGACAGGTGCGAGGGGGCTTCGCTGCCGGTGAGCCCGAGCTCTTCCAGCAGCTGCCGGGCGATATAGTGATCGTCGGTCGGCTTCAGCCCGCTTTCGACATAAGACAAAGCCGTAGCGTGGCTGCCGAAATCCGGCTCCTGCGACAGATAGCGCACCAGCGCGCCGGGCTGCACGAACACGGTGCCGCCGTCCGGCTCGACCAAGCCGGCGGCGATCTTGAGCAGGGTCGATTTGCCCGAACCGTTGCGGCCGACCAGCGACACGCGTTCGCCGGTCGACACCGACAGGTCGGCGCCGCTTAAAAGCGGCGTGCCGCCGAAGGTGAGCTTGATGCCGGTGAGTTGCAGAAGGGGAGGAGGCGCCATGGCCACTCGCTACAGGCCGGGCGCGCCAACGTCAAAGCAAAGTCGGCAACGCCCGTAAATGAAAATAATGATGATAATACAGATGCTTGACGGGTATTCCGCCGGTTGACGCCGCGACAGGCGCTTACTTCTTGCGGATGCGGAAGGTCAGCAGGTCCTGGCCCTCTTCCTGGCCGGCGACCTTGGCTTCCAGCGTATCGCCGGTCTGGCGTATCAGATTGGGAATATCAATGGCCGCCATGGGATCGGTGCATTCGGCAACCACGACATCGCCAGACTGCAGCGTTGACAGCATTTTGCGCACACGCAGCGCCGGCAACGGACATTTGAGACCGCGCAGGTTCATGATCTTTTCGGCCAAGGTTCTGCTCCTGTTGCCGTCGCCGCTGCGGTAGACTTAAGTCCCTCATCGCACAAGATAACGGCCAGGAAAACATGGCGGCGGCTTCCGAGACCCTGCAGACGATTTCGAAGCTGACGCCGTTGTCCGAGGTCACGGCGATGGTCGATCTTCGCGTCAAGCCGGTAACGCCGCGCACCCTCGATGTTGCCACCGCCGCCGGCCGCGCCCTCGCCGTCGATGTTACGGGCGCCGCGCGGCCGTCTTCGGCTCTGGCGTTGCTGGATGGCTGGGCGCTGGCCGCCGACACCACCCTCGGCGCCGGACCCTATGCGCCGATCCCGCTGCTCCATCCCCCACAGCGCATCGAGGCCGGTCAGGTGCTACCGCCGGACATGGACAGCGTCGCGCCGTTCGATGCGGTGAAGATCAGGAATGGATTTGCCGAAGCGCTTGCCACCGTCAACCCCGGCGACGGCGTGCTGGCGGCCGGCGGTGACAACGATCCCGATATTCCGCTGCGCCGTGCCGGAGAGCGTCTGCGCATGACGGATCTCGCCGCTTTTGCCGCAGTAGGGCTGTCGCGTATCGCCGTGCGCGAGCCGCGCATTCGCGTGCTGCCATTGCGCGGTACAGCGATTGTGATCGCTGCGGCGCGGCTGTTGGCGGGCGACATTGAGCGCCGCGGCGGCGCCGCAAAACTCGACGATCCGGGCCGCGACCTCGGCACTGTGCTCGCATCCGAATCGGCCGATGCCATCATCGTCATTGGTGGCACCGGTTCGGGCCGCAACGACACCTGCGTTCACACGATGGCGCGCGACTGCGAACTCGCGGTGCATGGCATGGCCATCACGCCGGGCGAGACGACCGCACTTGGTTTCGCCGGGCCGCGGCCGCTGTTGCTATTGCCGGGCCGCCTCGACGCGGCGCTAAGCGTGTGGCTCGCAATCGGGCGGCGCATCCAGGACCGGCTGGCCGGTGTGCCGGGCGGCGAACGCCAGCCGTATAAAATTCTCACCTTGTCGCGCAAGGTATCGTCCACCGTCGGCCTCGCCGAAATCGTGCCGGTACGCCGCGTGCAGGACACGGTCGAGCCGCTGGCCTCCAAATATCTGCCGCTCTCGGCACTGACGCGATCGGATGGCTGGATCATGGTGCCGGCAGAAAGTGAGGGCTATGCCCTGGGCACCACGGTGCAGGTGAGGCCGTGGCCATGAGCGATGCCGAAAGCCGCAAGCAGGGCGACAGCGACTTGATCGCGCGCGTGCGCGCGGCGGCGCGTCAGGAGCAGTTCCTCGAAGTCGTTTCAGCCGAGGCGGCACGGGCGCGGTTTGAGGCGCATATCGAGCTCAAGCCGCTCAGCGCCGAGCGCGTCGCGCTGGCCGAGGCGCTGACGCGCGTTCTGGCGCACGACGTCGTTGCCGCGGTCGATGCGCCGCCGTTCGATCGGGCCAATGTCGATGGTTTCGCACTGCAAGCTGCCGACACTGTCGGCGCTAGCGACGCTGCGCCGAAGCTCTTCACGTTGAATGCCGAAGTGATTGCCTGCGGCGACAGCCCGGCGCTCGAGGTGAAGCCGGGCACTGCTACGACAATCGCGACTGGCGGCGTGGTGCCGCGCGGTGCCGATGCCGTGGTCATGATCGAGCACACCGAGCTGATCGGTGAGGGCGCGCCACGCATCGAACTCACCCGCGCGGCGACGCCGGGGCAGTTCATCTCCTATGCCGGTTCCGACATCGCGCGCGGCGAGACGTTGTTGCGCAAAGGCGTGCGCATCGGCTCGCGCGAGATCGGTATGCTGGCGGCGAGCGGGCTTGCCGCTGTCGATGTCGTGCGCCGGCCGCGCGTCGCGGTGATCTCGACCGGTGACGAACTGGTGCCGCCCGGCGAAGCGCTGAAGCCTGCGGGCATCTATGACTCCAACGGCGCTATCATCGGCGCGGCTGTGGTTGAGGCGGGTGGCGAGGCGGTGCCCTTCGGGGCCATACCGGATGACAGGGCTGCGCTCGACAAGGCCGTGCGCTCGGCGCTCGGGTCATGTGACATGGTGGTGCTGTCGGCCGGCACGTCGAAAGGTGCGGGCGATCTGTCGCATGCTGTCGTGGCCGGGCTCGGCGCGCCGGGAATCCTGGTGCATGGTGTGGCGCTCAAGCCGGGAAAGCCTTTGTGCCTCGGCGCCGTGGGCAAGCTTCCATTCGCTGTGCTGCCGGGTTTTCCGACCTCGGCGATCTTTACGTTCCATGCTTTTGTTGCGCCTGTGATCCGGGTGCTTGCCGGCCTGCCCCCGGAAGCGGCGCAGACCATCGAAGCGCGTGTGCCGGTGCGCGTTGCGTCCGAACTCGGCCGCAAGGAATTCGTGCTGGTGTCGCTGGTCGATGGCGACGACGGCCCGGTCGCATTCCCGACCGGCAAGGGCTCCGGCGCGGTAACCAGCTTTTCCCAGGCCGATGGCTTCATTGAAATTGACGCGCTGGCGAGTGCGCTCGAGGCCGATGCGCGCGCGCAGGTGACGCTGATCGGGGCCGGCGCCGCTGCGCCCGACGTGACCATCATGGGCAGCCATGACGTGGCACTCGATGTCGTGGTTGGCGCGCTGGCGGAGCGTGGTTTCGCTGCGCGCACGCTCGCAGTCGGCAGCCTTGGCGGCGTCGCGGCCGCAACGCGCGGCCAATGCGATATCGCGCCGGTTCATCTCGTTGATCCGCGGAGCGGCGACTACAACAAACATCTGGTGACATCGGAATTGTCGCTGGTGCCGGGGTGGAAGCGCATGCAGGGCCTTGTGTTTCGGGCCGGTGATGCGCGCTTCGAGGGCAAGAACGCCGCCGAAGCCATCAAGATGGCGCTGACCGGATCCGACATCCTGATGGTCAACCGTAACGCGGGAGCCGGCACGCGCGTTCTCATCGACCGGCTGCTCAATGGCGCGCGCCCCGCCGGCTATGCCAATCAGCCGAAATCCCACAACGCTGTCGCGGCGGCGATCGCGCAAGGTCGCGCCGACTGGGGTGTCGCCATCGAGCCGGTGGCGAAGATGTATGGTCTTGGCTTCATCCCGGTTGCGCCGGAATATTATGATTTCCTCGTCGTGGAGAGCCGAAAGGCCCGTCCAGCGGTGCAAGCCTTCCTTGCTGCGCTCCGCGATGAAGTGACGCGGGCGCGAATCCGCGCCATTGGCATGGAGCCGGCCGGATGAACGGCCTGTCCCACTTTCTGAATTGTGGCGGAACACCCGCGGCCGCAGGGCAGTTACAGGTTTGTACCCACGGACATGCGCTATTGACCCTCCGGTAAGCCGCACGGTATTTTTGTATATTCACGGGAAATCGTGACAACGTCGGATTGCCCGACGCTTGCAACAGGCGCCCGAGCGCAATTCGCAACATGCCGGAACGCGGACTTCTTGAGGCCATTCGCGCCGTCGGTGGCGTCACGGAACTGGCGCGCCGTATCGGAATTACGCAGCCATCGGTGTCAAACTGGACGCGCGTTCCCGTCAGCCGCGTCATCTCCGTGGAGTCGGCAACCGGCGTCGATCGGACCATCCTGCGCCCGGATCTCTATGCCGCCGCCGACGGATCGGACGATATCGACGTCATGCGCGATCGCGAGAACGCCATCATCGGGGCACGCTTGAAGTCGACGATGCGGATCATTGGCCTCGCCGGCTGGAGCGGATCGGGCAAGACCACGCTCGTCACCAAGCTCATTCCGGTGTTCAAGGCGCGAGGCATCAGCGTCTCGACGCTCAAGCATGCACATCACGGCTTTGATCTCGACAAACCGGGCAAAGATAGCTTCATGCACCGCGAAGCGGGCGCGACCGAGGTGATCATCGCCTCGGCGAACCGCTGGGCGATGCTGCACGAGCTGCGCCAGGAAGAAGAATGGGACATGCTCGATCTGGTGGCCAAGCTGTCGCCGGTCGATCTGGTGCTGGTCGAAGGCTTCAAGCGCGATGCCTTTCCCAAGATCGAGGTCCACCGCGCCGCCAACGAAAAGCCGTTGTTGTATCCGAACGACTCGTACATTGCCGCCATCGCGGCGGATATGGACTTGCCGCAGGTCAAGCTGCCGGTGGTCGATCTCAATGACATCGAAGCGATCGCCGACCTGCTGCTCAAATACGCCGTCACGGTCGGTGACGTCGAGCGGACGATGGCTGACTAGCAAGGCAGCCGCCACGGGGCGCCGCTTGCGCATGCGGGAGAAGACATGGCGCAACTGACCGACGACTGCTTCGCATTCTCCGGCGCGCTGCTGCCACTTGCCGAGATGGAACGGCTCATTTCGGAACGTGTCACGCCGGTGTCCGAGACCGAGCGCGTGCCGCTGCGCAGCGCGCGTGGCCGCATTACCGCGAGCGATATCAAGGCGCCGGTCGATCTGCCGCCCTTCGATAATTCGGCTGTCGATGGTTACGCCGTGCGTCACGCCGATCTTGCTGCCGATGGCGACACGACACTGATTGTGAGCGGCCGTCTCACCGCTGGCGCGCGCGCCGATCTCCCGCTGGGGCCGCAACAGGCGATCCGCATTTTCACAGGCGCGGCGATGCCGTTGGGCGCCGATACGGTTTATATGCAGGAAGATGTAACAGTCGATGGCGACCGGGTGACGGTGCCGAAGGGTCTGGCGCTGGGCGCCAACCGGCGGCTCGCCGGCGAGGATGTCGCGGCCGGTCGCATCGTGCTGCCGGCCGGTACGGTGCTCGAAGCGCAGCATATCGCGCTGCTGGCGGCGCTCGGCATTGTCGATGTCGAGGTGCGGCGGCGAATCAAGGTCGCGATCTTTTCAACCGGCGACGAAGTCGTCGAGCCGGGTGCCAATCGCGGCGGCGCCGCGATCTTCGATTCCAATCGCTATCTGATCAGCGCGCTGCTTGAACAGCTCGGCGCCGTGGTCACCGATCTCGGCATCCTGCGCGACGATCCGGCTGAGCTGTCTCGCGCACTGGCGAAGGCTGCGGCGTGGCACGATCTTATCATCACCTCGGGCGGTGTTTCGACCGGCGATGCCGACTACGTGCGTGCCGCCGTGGAGAAGATCGGCAGCCTGGTGTTCTGGCGCGTTGCTATCAAGCCGGGCCGGCCGGTGGCGATGGGCGTGATCCGTGCCGCGCCGCGCAAGGATTACGCCGCGAATGCCGGCGCCGCCTTCTGCGGACTGCCCGGCAATCCGGTGGCGGTGTTCGTGACCTTCGTGCGGGTGGTCAAGCCGCTGCTGCTGAGGCTGTCCGGCGCGCGGCCGCAAGTGTTGCTGCCGCTGCCTGTGCGTGTCGCCTTTGCCTATAAAAAGAAGAAGGATCGCCGCGAATATGTGCGCGTGGCGTTGCGCCGCGCCGCCGATGGCGAAATCGAAGCCGTGAAGCATCCGCAGGATGGCGCCGGCATTCTCACGTCGCTGACCGAAACCGACGGACTTCTGGAGTTTCCCGAGGCCGTAACGTCGATCGCGCCCGGCGATCGCATCGGCTTTCTCTCGTTCGCGACGTTGATGGGCTAGAGCGAGATCCGGAAGAGTGCCAGTTTTCGGAAAAGATCATGCTCAAAAAATTAGCCGTAACGCTCCGCTAGCGCGTTGGCGCGCGCGACATCTTCCGGCGTGTTGACGTTGAAGAAGGGATCGACCGGCTCGGTAGGCCATTCGGCAATGGCGATGCCGTGGCGCGCGGTCCATACCTCGATCTTGCGCAGGTCCTCGTCGACCAGCGCTTTGCGCAGATTTTCGCGCAGCGCCAGCGGCCAAAGGCCGACGACCGGATGACGCCATTCGCCCGAGCGCGCGCAGGCGAGCGGCACACCGGCCCCCATCTTGCGTCGTGCATCATGCAGGCGCTCGACCAGATCTTCGGGCAGGAAGGGGCAGTCCCCTGGTACGCTGAGCAGCCATTCGATGCCGCGGCCCTGCGCCGCCAGCCAGTCGAGTCCAGCAAGAATGCCGGCGAGCGGGCCGGGATGATCCGGCACCGTGTCGGCGATCACCTCGCAGCCGGTGTCGGCAAAGCGCGCCGGATCGCCATTGGCGTTGATGACGACGCCGGCGCACTGGCCCGACAAGGTGGCGAGCACGCGGTCGAGAATGGTCGAGCCGCCGATCTTGATATGCGCCTTGTCGCCGCCGCCCATGCGGCGGGCGAGCCCGCCGGCGAGAACAAGACCGAAGGTGGGGGGAGGGGGAACGTCGTGCATAACCGTCAGTCGTCAACCGCCGCCTTGCGGCGATGTTTCGAGCCTTCGTCCTGAACCGTGCTCAAATCCTGATCGAACACGATGCGCTCTTCGCCGGCGAGAGCGACGAAGCGCTGGCCACGGGCGCGGCCGATCAGCGTGAGATTGGCCTTGCGCGCAAGCTCGACGCCCCAGGCCGTGAAGCCCGAGCGCGAGATGAGAATCGGGATGCCCATGCGCACCGTCTTGATCACCATTTCCGAGGTGAGACGGCCGGTGGTGTAGAAGATCTTGTCGTGCGCCGCGACCTTTTCCTTGAACATCCAGCCGGCGATCTTGTCGACGGCGTTGTGGCGGCCGACGTCTTCCATATAGACCAGTGGCTTGTCCTCATGCGCCAGCACGCAGCCGTGAATGGCGCCGGCCTCGAGATAAAGCGATGGCGTGGTGTTGATCTTGTGCGTCAGCGCATAGAGCCATGAGGTGCGCAGCGGCGTCGCCGGCAGCGTCACGTTCTCGAGCGCTTCCATCAGATCGCCGAACACGGTGCCTTGGGCGCAGCCCGAGGTCTGCACCTTCTTCTTGAGCTTCTTCTCGTAATTCGTTTTGCGTTTGGTGCGTACGACGACGATCGACAGTTCCTCGTCGTAATCGACGCCGGTGACGATGTCGTCCGGCAGCAGCATATTCTGGTTGAGCAGATAGCCGATCGCCAGATAGTCCGGATAGTCGGAGATCGTCATCGCCGTGACGATCTCCTGGCTGTTGAGGAAGATCGTCAGCGGCCGCTCCACGGTCACCGACGTCTCGATGCGCGCGCCGGTCTGGTCGATGCCGGTGACGCGTTCGGTCAGCCGCGGATCGTGCGGATCCGGGCGAACGATATAGGTGTCGGCGCTGTCCGGCTTCGGGCTCATGACCGCAATCTAGTCATTGATGGACCCGGGGGGAAGGTTGCCGGATCAGGCATTTTGGTCTTCCGCGTTCGGGAAGAACAGGCTCTGACCGTCGATCTTGTAGCCGGAGATGTCCTTCTGGCCCTGTGGCGACACCAGAAAGTCGATGAAGGCTTGGCCGAGGTCTTTCTTCACGCTCGGGCACTTGGCCGGGTTCACCAGCATCACGCCATACTGGTTGAACAGGCGCTTGTCGCCTTCGACAGCGATGACAAGGTCTTGCTTGTTCTTGAAGTTGATCCAGGTGGCGCGATCGGTCAGCGTGTAGCCGTTGCCGGCCGCAGCGGTGTTGAGCGTCGCGCCCATGCCCTGGCCAAGCGATTTGTACCAGGTGCCTTTATCCTTTTCGATATCGACGCCGGAGGACTTCCAAAGCGCCAGTTCGGCAGAATGCGTGCCGGAACGGTCTCCGCGCGAGAAGAACGCCGCGTCCTTGTTCTTGATGGTGACCAACGCCGCGGCCACATCCTTGGCGCCTTTGATGCCGGCCGGATCGCTCTTGGGTCCGACGATGACGAAGTCATTGTACATCACCGGAAAGCGCTTCACGCCGGCGCCATCGGCGATGAATTTCTCTTCCTGTGCCTTGGCATGGACCAATACGACGTCGGCATCGCAGCGTTTGCCGGTGTCGAGCGCCTGCCCGGTGCCCTGCGCCACCACTTTCACCGTGATGCCGGATTTGTCCTTGAACTTCGGCAGCAGATATTCGAACAGGCCGGAGTCCTGTGTCGAGGTGGTGGACGCCACCACGATTGACCTGTCCTGGGCGAGGCTCGGCTGCGTGACGATGAGGGCGAAGGCAAAGGCGGCCGCCGTTGTCGCTATGCGAAGGTTGATCATCTTGTTCTCCAGATGGTTGTCGTTGGTATCGTGGCGCCTCACACCAGCAATTCGCCGGCGATGAATTTCCGTGCCTGTTCGGTTTTTGGTTGGGTAAAGAATGCGTCTGTTGGTTCGTGTTCGATGATGCCGCCGCGATGCATCAGCATGACGTCGCCGCCGATGCGGCGGGCTTGGCCGAGATCGTGCGTCGAGAGGATGACCTTGACGCCGCGCCGCGCCACGGCGCGGATAATGTCCTCGATGGATTTGGTTGCGGCCGGATCGAGACTGGCGGTCGGCTCATCGAGCAGCAGCACGGCCGGATCGCGCGCCAGCGCACGCGCCAGAGCGAGGCGTTGCTGTTCGCCGCCGGACAATTTGCGCGCCGGACGCGCACCGCGATCGGCGAGCCCGACCAGCGCGAGCAGTTCGGCAATGCGTTGCGGATGCTGCGAACGTGGCACGCCGGCCGCGTTGAGAGCATAAGCGAGATTGGAGTTAGCCTGGCGGCGTAGCATCACCGGTCGCTGGAACACGATGGCGCGGCGCACTTGCGACGCATCATTGTGGCTGCCCCAGGTCACGCTGCCGGCGTCCGGTTGGGCCAGACCCATGATAACGCGCAGCAGAGTCGTCTTGCCGGCGCCGTTCGGACCGATCAGCACCGTCGGCGCACCGGCGGCAATCACTTGCGTGACGCGATCGAGAATGGTCACGCGCCCGGCTTTGATCGTGATGCCGGATAGAATAATCGGGAGATCGGCGTCGGGCGCGCGCATGGTCATCCCGCGTAACGTTCGCCGGCGCGCCGGGCGGCCCAGGCCAGCGCATTGACGATGACGACGATGGCGATCAGCACCAGGCCGAGGCCGATCGCGAGCGGCAGGTCGCCCTTGGAGGTCTCGAGCGCGATGGCCGTGGTCATGGTGCGGGTGAAGCCGTCGATGTTACCGCCGACGACAATGATGGCGCCGACTTCGGCGGCGGCGCGGCCGAAGCCGGCGAGCAGCGCCGTCATCAGCGAGAAGCGCGCGTCCCATATCAGTGTGCCGATGCGTGCGGCGGGGCCGACGTCCATTGCCGCCAGTTCCTCGCGATACTCGACCCAGAGGTCCTCGAGCGTCTGCCGGGCCAGGGCGGCGATGATCGGTGTCACCAGAATCGTCTGCGCGATGACCATTGCCTGCGGTGTGAACAGAATGCCGAGGCTGCCGAGTGGGCCGGACCGCGACAGCGCCAGATAGACGGCAAGGCCGACCACGACAGGCGGAAGGCCCATCAGGGCGTTGAGGACGACGATCGTGCCGTCGCGGCCGCGAAAGCGGGTCAGAGCGATCAGGGCGCCGAGCGGGATACCGATGATCGCGGCGCAGAATACGGCGCTTAGGCTGACGATAAGCGACAGACCGATAATGCGATAAAGCCCCGGGTCGCCGGACAGAATCAGGGTCAAGGCTGAGGTGTCGCCGGCCACGCCGCCGCTCCCTGTTGTTATTGATGTTTAGCCCTGACCATAGGGACCTAGGGGGGCGGAAACAAAAGGCTCCTCCCGATGGATTGATAGAAAAATCAAATCAAGAATCTTCAGTCACGCGGATTTTCATAGCCAAAGGTTATACCCGCCGCGGCCGTTCGTTTGTCCCAATTGCGGAAAGACTGCGGAATTCGTCCGGGCGCCTTTACGAAAGGCGCCGGCACCTTTAGGTGAGGCAGGTCCGGAGAGGTGGCCGAGTGGCTGAAGGCGCTCGCTTGGAAAGCGTGTATACGGGAAACCGTATCGAGGGTTCGAATCCCTCTCTCTCCGCCAGCCCCGCTCAATTCAGATAACATCAGTTAGAGAGGGATATCGAACCCTCGATCTTTCGCGCGCTGCGGCGAAATAAAATCGCCCGCCGCGCGGCGTTAGCGTGTCCGGCCGAGATCGATGCCCTTAACGGCCAAGATGCAGGCCGCACTCCTTCTTCGTCTCGTCTTCCCACCACCAGCGCCCGGCGCGCTCCGGCTCGCCGGGACGCAACGCGCGGGTGCAGGGCGCGCAGCCGATCGAGGCAAAGCCCTTGTCGTGCAGCGCGTTCACCGGGATGCCGTTCGCCGACGTGAAGGCGGCGACCTGCTCGCGCGACCAGTCGAACAGCGGGCTCAGCTTGATGAGGCCATGCGCCTTGTCGGCCGAGATCAGCGCCATGTCCTGCCGGTTGGTCGACTGATCGGCGCGCAGTCCGGCGATCCACGCCGCTGAATTTGCCAGCGCGCGATCGAGCGGTTCGACCTTGCGTGCGAAGCAACAGGCCTGCCGCGCCTCCCGGTTTTCGTAAAAGCCGTTGATGCCCTGACGCTCGACAAGCGTTTCGAGCTCATCGTGACGCGGGTAAAATGCCTTGATGCGGATGCCGAAGTGACGTTCCGTTTCGGCCCAGAGATCGTGGGTCTGCGGGAACAAGCGTCCGGTGTCGAGGGTGACGATGTCGATATCGAGACTGCCTTTGGCGATCATGTGCAGGATGGCCTGATCCTCGATGCCGAAGCTGGTCGTGAAAACGATCCGGCCGTCGATGGCGTCGCGCAAGCTGGCCAGCCGCTCGGCGGCGGTTTGTGCCTGGAGGCGGGGCAGCAGGGCAGCGACACGGTTTTGCAGGTTTTCTGTGTTGCGATGGCCTGCCCCGACGCGCTTCACATCGACGGCGATGCCGCCGCCGGCAATGCGGCCATCGATTTCGATGGCAAAGCGACCGGTCAATGGATTATTTGTGAAGGTGTCGAGCGCGGCCGGTGTCGCGAGGGCGATATCGACCTCGCCGATGCGGTTCTGCGAGATGATGTCGATGCCGGCCGATTGCAGGTCGGCAGGATCGAGCGAATTGACGATGGCCGAAACACGGCCGCGGATTTCCGCTGTGCCCGACCGCACCACAATCGGCGTGCCCGCCGCCAGCGGTAGCGAATGCAACCAGAATATCCGCGCACGAATGCCGTTGACGACAGGAGCCGGCGCGCTGGCGAGCGCCAGGATGTGGCCGCGCTCGATGAAAAGTTCACGATCAAGCGTCACACCGACTGAGCGGCCGGCTTCGAGACTCGATGTCGTATGCGCGTCATTGGCCACGGGCCAGCCTTCGATGGATTTAACGCGCGCGGATTTGTTGCCCGGAAGAACGACGATCTCGTCGCCAACCGCGATGCGGCCGCTTTCGATGCGGCCGGCAATGATGCGCCGGTCGTCGAATTTGTAGACGGCCTGGACGGGGAGGCGCAGGTCGAGGTCCTGAAGCGGTGGCGCCACGGTGAGTTGGTCGAGTGCTTCGGTGACGGTCGGGCCGTCGTGCCAGGCGATGGCCGGCGTTTTGACCGTAATGCCGTCGCCCTCGCGGGCCGAGATCGGCACGACGGCGACCGGCTCAATATCGAGCGCGCCAAGATAGGTGCCGATTTCATCAGCAATCTCGCGAAAACGTTCGGCGCTGTAACCGACGCGATCCATCTTGTTGACGATGACCGCCGCCTGCCGGATGCCTAAAAGATGCAGGAGATAGCCGTGGCGCCGGGTCTGCTCGCGAACGCCTTCGACAGCATCGATGAGCAGGAGAGCGGCGTCGGCCTGGGCCGCGCCGGTGATCATGTTGCGCAGGAACTCGATGTGGCCGGGCGCGTCGATCAGCACGAAATCGCGCAGTGCAGTGCGAAAGCGGATCTGGCTGGTGTCGATGGTGATGCCTTGGTCGCGTTCGGTCTGCAGGGCATCGAGCAGAAACGACCATTCGAAGGGCATACCGCGCCGTGCGCTCATGGCCTTGAGGCTTTCGAACTTGCCGTCCGGCAGGCTGCCAGTTTCGTAGAGCAGCCGGCCGATCAGCGTCGACTTGCCATGATCGACGTCGCCGACGATGACGATGCGGGTTGCCTGATCCGTCTTGAGGCTGGCGACGGATTGCGGGGAGACCAGAACGTTCATGGAGGGGGTGACCTTAGAGATATCCGGCGGTGCGCAGGCGTTCGAACGCGTCTTCGGATTCATGATCCATGGCGCGGCCGGAGCGTTCGGGCACTTTGGTGGAATCGAGTTCAGCGATGATCTCGTCGATCGAACTCGCATCGGATGCGACAGGCGAGGTGATGTCCATATCGCCGAGCGAACGGTAGCGCTGGCCGTTCTTGCTCAGATAGAGCGGGATGATCGGGATGCTCTCGCGCCGCGTATAGGCCCAGATATCGGCCTCGGTCCAATGCAGGATCGGGTGGATGCGCAGATGTGCGCCCGGTGGCGGCGAGGCGTTGAAGTGGTTCCAGAATTCCGGTGGCTGGTCACGCACATCCCAGATGCCTTCGGCGCCGCGCGGCGAGAACACGCGTTCCTTGGCGCGGGTCGGCTCTTCGTCGCGGCGGATGCCGGCGATCACGCCGTCGAAGCCGTGCTTGGCCAAGGCCAGCTTGAGGCCTTCCGTCTTGCGCGCTGCGGACCGCGCCGCGGGCGGCAATGAGGGGTCGATGGCGTCGATCGGCGGGCACTCTTCGGCGATGAAGTCGAGACCCCATTCCTTCGCATAGCGATCGCGAAAGGCATACATCTCGGGAAATTTCTTGCCGGTGTCGACATGCATGGCCGGGAAAGGCACGCGGCCGAAAAAGGCCTTGCGCGCCAGCCAGATCATTACATTCGAATCCTTGCCGAGCGACCAGAGCAGCGCGATCTTGTTCAGGCGTGCAAAGGCCTCACGCAGAATGAAGATGCTTTGCGCTTCGAGTTCATCGAGTCGTTCCATCGGACACCGATCCATACCCCGAACGGCGTCGTGCGAACTGGAAACGAGGAAAACGTCTCTGGCGGGCGCGGCGTGACATCGGAGAAAGCAAGAACGTGGGAAGCGGCGAATGCGCGCGTTCCATATGGATTGTTTTATACGTGAATCCGCATTGGTCAATGAACTGCCTGATATAATTGAATATTTGGAAGTATGTTCCGGAACCCGTGATGAACGGAGAAGCGTCATGCTTCGGCGCGTCGCCGGATAGCCGAAAAATTCCGCTCATTTTCACCGGTCCTTGCACGACACGTGGCGACAAGCGCCAGTGATCGAGAGCATGCAGTGCCCGATATGGTTATCGCTCTGCAAACGGGCGGAGAGGCGTAGGCGAGGTTGATCGCTTTTGTGGAGGCGATGAAAAATTCCTGTCGAGATGCCGGCAGAGACAATGGTTTCCTTCTTATTTCAGCGGTTCTATTGCCTGTTTCCGTGCGAGCCTTCTATCTAACGACTTCAAGCAAGTGCGGGCGCAGGACGATCGCGCTGCCTCGCCCAGACGCAGTGAGTTGTTCGATGGCTGTGGTGCAGATTCCGAAAACGGCGCCATTTGACGATGGTGACATCGCACTTCTCAATCAGGTCGTCGGCGGCGCTACCCCAACACAGCGAGCCTGGCTGGCGGGCTTCCTCGCGGGGGTCGAATCCGTGTCCGGCGATGTCGCGGAAATAGCGTCTCCGGTCACCATTGCCGCCGAGCCGCTGACCATCGTGTTCGCGACCGAATCCGGCAACTCCGAGCGCCTAGCCAACGACATTGCGCGCACCGCTCGCAAGGGCGGTCTCAAGCCGTCGGTTATCGATCTTGCCGATCTTGACATGACTTCCCTGAAATCCGTCAGGCGACTGGTCTTCGTGGCGGCGACATGGGGCGAGGGCGAGCCGCCGTCGCGCGTTGCCGCCAAGTACAATGAATTGATGACCGCCGATTTCGGGCGGCTCGACGGCGTGGAGTATGCGGTGCTGGCGCTGGGCGATACCTCCTATGCCGAATTCTGCGCGATCGGCCGCAAGATCGACGAGCGCCTCGCCGCCTTGGGCGGCAAGCGCGTGGTCGATCGCGCCGACTGTGATCTCGATTTCGAAAAGCCGGCAGCAGCCTGGACCGACAAGGTCGTCAAGGCATTGGCACCGCCGGAGGCCGCCCGCGGCAAGATCATTCCCGTCGAGTTCGGCAAGGCCGCCGCGGTCAAGCCTGACATTGTCGAGGCGGAGATCGTCGAACTGACCAATCTCAATTCGTCGCGCTCGGACAAGGAGACGGTTCACCTGGCGCTGCGCTTCACCGACGCGGTGCTGCCTTACGAGCCGGGGGACTCGCTCGATCTCTATGTCGAGAACGATCCGGCCGAGGTCGATGCGCTGCTGAAGGCCGCCGGGCTGTCGGACGACAAGGCGCTGCGCGACGAATTGATCTCGCAGCGTGACATTCATACGCTATCGCTCAAGAGCCTTGAGACCTACGCCACGGCGACGAACCATCAATACGTCAAGGGCCTGATCGAACAGGGCGAAGCCCGCGACTGGATTCCGGGCCGTCAGCTTATCGACCTCGTTTCGAACTTTCCGATCGCGCTGAAGGCGGAACATCTGCGTGCGGTGACGCGGACGCTTGCGCCCCGTGCTTATTCGGTCGCGTCGTCCCGCCGCGAAAACGAGGAGGAAGCCCATCTCCTGATCTCCGCCGTGCGCTACGAAACGCATGGCCACAGCCGCAAGGGCGTGGCGTCGACCTACGTTGCCGAGCGGCGCAAGCGCGGTGACAAGGTTCGCGTCAAGCTGCGCTCCAACAAGCATTTCCGCCTGCCGGCGGATGGCCGCGACATCATCATGGTCGGGCCCGGCACCGGCATCGCGCCATTCCGCGCCTTTGTGCAGGAACGCCGCGCGGCCGGCGCCAAAGGCCGCAGTTGGCTGTTCTTCGGCGATCGCCACTTCACGCACGACTTCCTGTACCAGCTTGAATGGCAGGAGGCGCTGAAGGACGGCGGCCTGACGCGCATGGATGTCGCCTTCTCGCGCGACCAGCCCGAAAAGGTTTACGTGCAGGACCGCATCTGGGAGCGCCGGCGTGATATCGTCGAATGGCTCGACGGCGGCGCCAATTTCTATGTGTGCGGCGACGCCAAGGCGATGGCCAAGGATGTGCGCGCCTCGCTGGTGCGTGCCTATCAGGACGTCAAATCGCTGAGCGCCGAAGCGGCCGAAGCGGCCGTCGCAGAAGTCGAGCGCGACAAACGCTATCTCACCGACACCTACTGAGATCGCCCGCGGCGCCAAGCGCGCCCCGATGTGGCTGGAAAATCCTGATATGACCAAAGAACTGGCTCGTAACGAATACATCAAGGAAGCCAGCGAATATCTGCGCGGCACCCTGACCGAAGGCCTCGAGGACGCCATCACCGGCGCGATCGTCGAGGATGACCAGCAACTCGTTAAATTCCACGGCATGTACCTCCAGGACGATCGCGACCTGCGCGCCGAACGCGGCCGCAAGCGTATGGAGAAGGCGTTCTCGTTCATGCTGCGTGTGCGCATTTCCGGCGGCGTGGTCACGCCGGAACAATGGCTGGCACTCGATCATGTCGCGCGGACTTATGCCAACGGCACCATGCGCCTGACGACGCGGCAGACGGTGCAGCTCCACGGCGTCATCAAGTCTAATCTGCGGGCAACGCTGAAGGAGATCGACAAGCAACTGCTCAATACGATTGCGGCCTGCGGCGACGTCAACCGCAACGTCATGAGCAATCCCAATCCGTATCAGTCGCGCGCCCACGGCGTGGCGCTCAAATTGGCGCAGGCCATCTCCGACCACCTGACACCGAAGACGGCAGCCTATCGCGAGATCTGGCTAGAAGGTGAGAAGATCGCTGGCGGCGAACCGAAAGAAGATGTCGAGCCGATCTACGGCAAGACCTATCTGCCGCGGAAATTCAAAACGGTCGTCGCCGTGCCGCCTTCGAACGATGTCGATGTCTACGCCCACGATCTTGGTTTCATCGCCATCGTCGATGCCGCCGCCAACGTGACCGGCTGGAACGTCACCATCGGTGGCGGCATGGGCATGACCCATGGCGAAACCGATACTTACCCCCGCACGGCCGATCTGCTCGGCTACTGCAAGCCGGAAGACGCGCTCCGCGTCGCCGAAGCGGTCGTGACGGTGCAGCGCGACTGGGGCGATCGCACCAGCCGCAAGCATGCGCGCCTGAAATACACCGTCGAGGATCGCGGCATCGACGTGTTCCGCGCCGAGGTTGAGGCCCGCGCCGGGATCAAGTTTGAAGCTCCAAAGCCGTTTGCCTTCACCTCGATGGGTGATCGCTATGGCTGGACACAAGGCGACGACGGCAAGGCGCATTTGACCTTGTTTGTGCAGAACGGCCGCCTGCGCGATGCCGGGCCTGGCGCGCAGCAAATGTCGGCCTTGCGGCAGATCGCGCGGCTCGGCATTGGCGATATCCGCATTACGCCGAACCAGAACCTCATCATTGCCAATGTGCCAGTCGAAAAGCAGGCGCAGATCGATGAGATCGCCAAGGCTAACGGTCTTCTGGCGCCTTGGTCGGGCCTGCGCCGCAATTCGATGGCCTGCGTCGCACTGCCGACCTGCGGTCTCGCACTGGCGGAAAGCGAGCGCTATCTGCCGCAGTTGATGGATGCCCTCGACGAGAGTCTGTCGCGTCACGGCCTGTCGGCGGACGAGATCGTCATTCGCATGACCGGTTGCCCGAACGGCTGCGCGCGGCCCTATCTCGCCGAGATCGGTCTCGTCGGCAAAGGCCCCGGTCGCTACAATCTTTATCTCGGCGCGGCTTTCGACGGTTCGCGCTTGTCGAAGCTGTACGCTGAGAGCCTGGACCATGACGGTATCGTCACCGCGCTCGATCCGGTGTTTGCGGCTTATGCGCGCGAACGGCAGGCGGGCGAGCATTTCGGCGATTACACCGTGCGCGCGGGTTTCGTGGCGCAGACGTCGAACGGCCGCGACTTCCACGCCAACACCAGGGCAAGGCGCAGCGCATGACGATCGTGCCGCGCCAGCCGGTAGAGCAACGCAGCGAGCGCATGGGCGCACTGGCGCGTCTGCCGGTGTTCTTCGCGCTGAGCGGACGGCGCGCTTTGGTTGCCGGCGGCACGGCCGGCGCGGCCTGGAAGGTCGAGCTTCTGCTGGCGGCGGGAGCCCATGTCGCCGTCTATGCCGCGGAGCTGAGCGAGGAGATGCAGGCCGTCATCGGCGTCGCGTCGCCCGATACGGTGGCATGGCACGCGCGTGCCTGGCAGGCCGGCGACTTTGCCGGGACTACGCTGGCCGTCGGCGCCTGCAACAACGATGACGATGCCGCACGTTTTGCCGCGGCAGCGCGGGCTACGGGCACGCCAGTGAACGTCATCGACAAGCCGGACTATTGCGATTTCTCCTTCGGCTCAATCGTGAACCGCTCGCCGCTGGTGGTCGGCATTTCGACCGACGGCGCCGCGCCGGTTTTCGCGCAGGCTGTCCGCGCCAAGATCGAGGCGGCGCTGCCGCATGGCTTTGCGGCTTGGGCCGCCGCGGCGCGCGCATGGCGCGCGCGCGTCAAAGAGAGCGGTCTGTCATTCGCGGGGCGCCGCAAGTTCTGGCAGTTGTTTGCCGGACTGGCGATTGGCAATCCAGGCCGCACACCAACGGACGACGACCTGACATCACTCATCCACAATGTCGGCAGGCTTGGTCCGGCGGCGGATGCCGGATCGGTGACGCTGGTCGGCGCCGGCCCCGGCGATCCGGAACTGCTGACACTGCGCGCCGTGCGTGCGCTGCAGACCGCGGACGTGATTTTGTTCGACGATCTTGTCTCCGGCGAGGTGCTCGATTTTGCTCGTCGTGAAGCGCGGAAGATCCTGGTCGGCAAACAGGGCCACGGTCCGTCCTGCAAGCAGAGCGACGTCAACGACATCATGGTTTCGCTCGCCCGCCAGGGCCGCCATGTGGTGCGCCTCAAGGGCGGCGATCCTTTGATCTTCGGCAGGGCCGGTGAAGAGATCGCAGCTTGTCACCAGGCCGGGATCTCCGTTGACATCGTCCCCGGCGTCTCGGCCGTTCAGGGCGCGGCCAGCCGCTTGGGCGTATCACTCACCGGGCGCGGACAGGTTCGCCGCCTGCAGCTCGTCACCGGTCATGCTGCCAACGGCGAACTGCCGGACGACATCGACTGGCGGAGTATTGCCGACGGCGCGGCAACGACGGCGATCTACATGCCGGTTAAGACGCTGGCGGCCTTCGTTTCCCGCGCCATCGCGGCAGGTCTCGACGCGGGAATGCCCGCGGTGGCGATCGCGAACGCAACGCGCCCATCGGAGCGGCGCGTCATGTCGGCCATCGGCGCGCTTCATGACGATATCGTCAAGGCGCAACTGACAGGTCCGGTGCTCGTCATTGTCGGTAGAGTCCTCGAACCTGCCGTGGCTTCGCAGGTCGATGTCGGCGAAGCCCTTGTTCGCGCCGCGCTTCGCTGAAGGCGCCCGTTGTGAGCCTTCCGGCCGCCTCTTCAGGCGGTGCCCTAGCGGGCGGGTTGTGGAACCGCTAACGGCCGCACACGATTAGCATATAAGCTTTGTCGATTATCGCTTGAGGAGTGGTCTATACTGGCCACCGGGGTGATACGCCGATCATGCGATCGGCGCGACACGTAGAAGTTGGTCGAGTACTTCCTTAGCGAAAGTGCAAGCCGTGAGTATTGGATTGATTGCGCTGCTGGACGACGTTGCAGCGCTGGCCAAGGTGGCGGCGGCCTCGCTCGATGATGTCGTGGGGCAGGCCGCGAAGGCCGGCGCCAAGGCCGCCGGCGTGGTCATCGACGATACGGCGGTGACGCCGGGCTATGTGATCGGCTTTGCCGCCAAGCGCGAGCTGCCGATCGTCGGCAAGATCGCGATCGGATCGCTCCGCAACAAACTCCTCATCCTGCTGCCGGCCGCTTTGCTACTCAGCTATTTCGTGCCGTGGATCATCACGCCGATCCTGATGCTCGGCGGCGCCTATCTCTGCTATGAGGGTACGGAGAAAGTCGTCGAGGCGGTGCTACCGCATCATGCGCACGCCCATGAGGCGAAGCTCGAGACGGTCGCCCTCAATCCCCAGTCATTCGAGGATGAAAAGGTCGCTAGCGCGATCAAGACCGACTTCATCCTGTCGGCGGAAATCATGGCGATCACGCTGGCCGCCCTTCCGGCCGGCAACATCGTGACCCAGGCTCTGGTGCTGGCGGTGGTGGGAGCTGGCATTACGGTCGCGGTCTACGGCACGGTTGCGCTGATCGTAAAAGCCGACGATGTTGGCGTCGCGCTGGCACGCAACGAAATGCCGTCGATGGCGGGCCAATTCAGCCGGGCCGTTGGACGCGCGCTCGTGCTGGGGATGCCGGTCTTCCTGAATATTCTCATTGTCGTCGGCACCGCCGCCATGATCTGGGTCGGCGGCGGCATCATTCTGCACGGCCTGGAAGTCTACGGACCGCCGCAGATTCATCTTGGCGTCGAAGCCGCGTCGCATACGGTGGCGAATATGGCGCCGGCGCTCGGCTCTGTCCTGGAATGGGTGACGGTCGCGGCGATGTCCGGCGTTATCGGCGTTCTGGTGGGCGGCACGCTATTGCCGATCGTCGAATTCGCCATTTCGCCCGCGTGGAGGCGGACGAAGGCGATCTTTCGCTAGGCGCTATTCTTTCACCGCCCCGGTCATCGCGGACACATAGTGTTCGACGAAGAAGGCATAGAGAATGACCAGCGGTAGCGAGCCGATCATCGCGCCGGCCATCAGCGAGCCCCAGCGATAGACATCGCCGTCGACCAGCGCCGTGACGATGGCGACCGGTACGGTTTTATATTGCGTCGACGATATGAAGGTCAGCGCGTAGATGAACTCGTTCCAGCACAAGGTGAAACAGAAGATGAAGGCCGAGATCAGGCCCGGCACGGCCAGCGGCAGCACGATCTTGACCAGAATCTGCCAGCGGCTGGCGCCGTCGATCAGCGCGCATTCCTCGAGCTCGAACGGGATGGTCTTGAAGTAGCCCATCAGCAGCCAGGTCGAGAACGGAATAAGGATCGTCGGATAGGTCAGAATCAGGGCGAAGGGCGTGTCGAACAAGCCGTACTGGAACACGACCGTCGACAGCGGGATGAAAAGGATCGACGGCGGCACGAGATAGGCGAGGAAGATCGCGCCGCCGACCCACTGCGCGCCGCGATAGCGCAGCCGCACGATGGCGTAGGCCGCGAGCACGCTGGCGAAGATCGACAATGCCGTCGCGCAGGTCGCGATCAGCATCGTGTTCCACAGCCACACCGGATATTGCGTGTCGAACAGCAGCTTGTGGATATGCTTGAAGGTCGGGTTCCAGGTCCAGAACGGATTGTAGATGTCGAAGTCGAGCAGTTGCTCGTCCGGCTTCACGGATGTCAGCGCCATCCAGTAGAACGGGAACAGCAGCACGACCATGATGATGCCCAGCGGCAGATAGAGCGTCACCAGCCGGCGCGGCAGGCTGTTGAGATAGCTCATGCCCTCGCTGTGGTCGGCAGCGGGGCTGGCGGTCAGAACGCGCTGCGGGCGCGCCGCTTTTTCCGCGAGTACGTCAGTCATTGTCGCCACCCTGTTGCCATTTGCGACGCTGCAAGCCGAACCAGGACACCATGATCGCGGCGAGCAGGAATGGGATCATCGCTGTCGAGATCGCCGCGCCTTCACCGAGCGAGCCGCCGATGATCGCGCGCTGATAGGACAAGGTCGCCATCAGATGCGTGGCGTTCACCGGGCCGCCGCGGGTCATCACCCAGATGAGCTGAAAGTCGGTGAAGGTGAACAGCACCGAGAAGGTCATCACCACGGCGATGATCGGCGTCAGCAGCGGATAAGTGATGAACCGGAAGCGCTGCCACGGCGTGGCGCCGTCGATCGTGGCGGCCTCGTACAGCGACGGCGACACCGTCTGCAGGCCGGCCAGCAGCGTGATCGCGACGAAGGGCACGCCGCGCCAGATATTGGCGAAGATCGTCGACCAGCGGGCGTTCCAGACGTCGCCGAGGAAGTCGATATTCGTGGTGATCAGCCCCATCTGCTTCAGCGACCAGGAGATGATCGAGAATTGCGCATCGTATATCCACCAGAAGGCGATAGCCGACAGCACCGTCGGAACGATGAAGGGGATCAGCACGACCGCGCGCAGAATGGCCTTGAAGGGCAGGCGTTCGTTAAGCAGCAGCGCCAAATAGAGGCCGACCGCAAACTTGATGATGCTGGCGACGGTGGTGTAGAGCAGGGTGTTGAATACCGACAGGAGGAACGTCGAATCCTCCCGCAGCCATTCATAATTTTCCAGCCCGACGAATTCACCAGCGCGGCCAATCTTGGCGTCGGTAAACGACAGCCAGACGCCCAGGCCCAGCGGATAGGCCAGAAACAAAATCAGAATCGCGCCGGCCGGCAACATGAACCAGAGGCCGAGCCAGTTCTTGTTGGTCTTCAGCCGGTCCCAGGAGGTGGGCTCCTGGATCGGCCGCTTGTCCAGGCGTGATTTCAAAGCGACATCGGTCATCAGGTTCAAGCCCTGCATCCCGTCACGTGGGACGCTTGCCATGCCAATAAAAAGAGACGTCCCGGGCCCGCGCGGCGGACCCGGGACGTAACGCCTTAGCGATAGATGCGCTTGAGCTGCCGCTCCGCGATCGCGATTGCGCCCTTGGCGTCTTCGCGGCCGGTGGCGTAGTTCGCGAACATGTCGACGACGATGAAGTCGGCGATGGCTGTCGCCGCCTTTTCGCCGACCGAGCCGAGGCCGCCGGCCGTGAGCGAGCGTTTGGCGACGTCACGATACGGCGTGTTCTTCGGATCGGCGGTCCAGATCGGGTTGTTGTCATAGGCGTTCAGGCAGTGCGTCAGATAGCCCCTTGCCGACTGAATCCACGGATTGAAGTTGTCCGCTTCGAGCATGAAGGCGATCAGCGCCTTACAGGCCTGCGGGTTCTTGGTGTAGTTCATGGCCAGTGCCGGATACATCAGATGCAGCTCGGTGGTCTTGCCGACCGGGCCGATCGGGAAGTAGGCGTGGTTCATGTCCGCGGCAACATCCTTGGCGCTATTCTGCGCCGCGACGTAGATCGAGATGCCGTTATTGGTCCAATGGATTTCCTTGGCGAGGAAGGCTTTGTTGTTCGAGCCGTCGTTCCATGACGCGGTGCCGGGAATCATGTTGCCATAGAGCGCCTTGGCGAACTCCAGTGCCTTCATCGTTTCCGGCGAATTGATGATGACCTTGTCGTTGGCGTCGACGGTTTGTCCGCCGTGGGACCACAAGGCCCAGTGCAGCCAGGTGTTGCCGTCGCCCGATGCATGGCCAAAGGCAAAGCCGCCGGGCGTACCCTGCGCCTTCATCGCTTTGGCGTATTCCAGGAATTCGTCGTTCTTGGTTGGGAATGCGGACCATCCGGCCTTCTTCGACGCTTCCACGCGCCAGTTGATCAGCGCGCCCGAATAGCAGATCGGGATCGCGATCCA
Organism: Undibacter mobilis; assembly: GCF_003367195.1. Taxonomy (NCBI): domain Bacteria; kingdom Pseudomonadati; phylum Pseudomonadota; class Alphaproteobacteria; order Hyphomicrobiales; family Nitrobacteraceae; genus Undibacter; species Undibacter mobilis. The sequence goes on from NZ_QRGO01000001.1 coordinate 1,483,499, forward strand.
CTTGTTGCCGTTCTTGCCGTACTTCACGGCGCTATCGACCCAGCCGCCGTACTTCTTGCCGAGGTAATCCGCGACGTCGGTCATGTCGACGCACTTCTGCGGGAACAGATGCGGCAACGAATACAGACCCCAGAAGATATCCGGTCCGGTACCCGTATTGGCGGCGACCGAGGCTTTCGGCTGCACGTCTTCGTAGGATTCGCGGGCGATCTGGACCGGCACGCCAGTCGCTTTCGTGAAGGCGTCGATCATCTTGACGAAAGCGTCGTCTTCCGACTGCACGAAGTACTTCCAGCGCAGCATGGATAGCTTGGCGCCCTTCTCGGGCTTCCACGGTGAGGCTTGGGCCCAGGCTTTCGCCCAGTCGAGCAATGCGGGGCCGGTCAATGCAGCCGCCGCGCCAAGCGCGGTGCCGCCCTTGACCAAGCTGCGGCGTGTCAGGTCAGTCATCGTTTCTCTCCCTTTGAGTCGTTTCTGGTTAGTCGAGCCTTCAGGAATTCAGGCGCTTGCCTGTCGACGCGTCGAACAGATGCACATATTGCGGATCTGGTCGTAGCCGGATCTTCTCGCCCGGTTGAAATTGGTGACGTTCGCGGAACACCGCGACGACTTCCTCGCCGCCGAGGTTGGCAAAGACCTGCGTCTCCGAGCCAGTCGGCTCGATAACGATGATCTCGGCTTCGGCGCCGTCGCTGGAACCGTCCTCGGCCAGCGTGAAGTGCTCGGGCCGGATTCCGTAGATGACGTCGATTCCGTTGGCGCTGTCCGGCGCGTTGACCAGCGGCAGCTTGACGCCCTGCGGGCCCTCGAACATGCCGGTGCCGTTCATGCGCACCTTGCCCTTGAGAAAGTTCATCGCCGGCGAGCCGATGAATCCGGCGACGAAGACATTGGCCGGCTTGTCGTAGAGATCGAGCGGCGCGCCGATCTGCTCGACGATGCCGTCGTGCATGACGACAATCTTGTCGGCCATGGTCATGGCTTCGATCTGGTCATGCGTGACGTAGACCGTGGTGGTCTTGAGGCGCTGATGCAGCTCCTTGATCTCGGTGCGCATCTGCACGCGCAGCTTGGCGTCGAGGTTCGACAATGGCTCGTCGAACAAGAACACTTGCGGATCGCGCACAATGGCGCGGCCCATGGCGACGCGCTGGCGCTGGCCGCCGGAGAGCTGGCGCGGAAAGCGATCGAGCAGCGCATTGAGACCGAGAATTTCCGCGGCGCGCTTGACGCGCGTGTCGATCTCCGCTTGCGGCGCCCCGCGCAGCTTCATGGAGAATGCCATGTTGTCGGCGACCGTCATGTGCGGATACAGCGCGTAGTTCTGAAACACCATCGCGATGTCGCGCTCTTTCGGCGGCACGTTATTGACGACGCGGTCGCCAATTGCGATCTCACCGCCGGTAATATTTTCCAGGCCCGCGATCATACGGAGCAGCGTGGATTTGCCGCAGCCGGACGGGCCGACCAGCACGACAAACTCGCCATCAAGAATGGAAATATCGACGCCGTGAATGACGGCGGTCGTGCCGAATGCTTTTCGGACGTCGCGGATCGCGACAGAAGCCATTTCATTCCCTCCCTACCGACGCTCAATCAATTGATTTGATAGGCGTCACCGCGTGCAGGATTATTCCCGTCTTCACGGCCGGCCATTTTCGGCCCATTATTATCGAGCGTTTAACCGCAACTCGCAGGTGATATCATCATATGATGTCGCCTGCGGCAAGGGCGACCCTGCCCACCGGCGGCCCGCGCCGCCGGCGTGTTGATTAGCCTTTCGTCGCAGTTCAGGTCGTCATGCCGCCATCGATTTGCATGGTTTGGCCCGTGTAGTAGCTGGACTCGTCGGAAGCGAGCCACACCGCACCGGCCGCTATCTCTTCCGGCGTGCCGAGACGGCCGATCGGCTGACGATCGATAAAATCCTGCCGCACGTCCTTCGCCGATTTGGCAAGTTTCTTGGCGTTCGTTGCGATGCGCTCGTTGAGCGACGGCGACTGAATGGTGCCGGGGCAGATTGCGTTGACGCGCAGACCCTGGCGAACGAAATCGGCCGCCATGGCTTTAGTCAGCCCGATCACGGCCGCCTTCGTTGTGCCGTACACATAACGATTGGGCAGGCCGCGCAGGGAACCGGCAACGGAGGCGATGTTGATAACCGAGCCCCCGCCGTTCTTGAGCATCGCCGGCACGAAGGCACGCAAGGTGCGGTGCATCGATTTGACGTTGAGGTCGAAAGAGAAGTCCCAGTCATCTTCGCTGCATTCAAGGATGCTGCCCTGGTGAACGTAGCCGGCGCAATTGGCCAGGATGTCCGGTGCGCCGAACTCTTTGATCACTTTGGCCGCAAGCGCGTTGACGGCCTCGGTCGAGCGCGCGTCGAGCGCATATATCTTGGCTTTTTTCAGATCCTTCAGTTTGGCCAGGTCCAGATCGGTGGCGATTACCTTGGCACCTTCGTTGACAAAAGCCTGCGCGATCGCCCGGCCGATTCCCTGTCCGGCCGCTGTCACGAACGCGACCTTGCCCTTCAAACGTCCAGCCACGTGCTTGCCCTCTTATAAAGTTCGTTGTTTTGCTTGAGATCGCGCCGGCTTCAGGCGCGGCGCTGTCCGGGATTGCTTTGCAATCCGACCTCTCTCCGACGGGGAGAGGCGAAAGCGTGGTTGGTTCTGGTGCCTGCGATCAATGATTATCGCGCGGAATGTATTTCTGCGCGACGCGCTGATATTTCACCGCCGGTTTGAGCACCATGCCTTCGCCGAGCTGATCGACCATGCCGCGCTGGATTTCCTGCCACGGCGTTTGGCTCGGCGGATATTTGAAACCACCTTGCTTCTCCAGCGTCGCCTTGCGTTCGGCAAACTCCGCCTTGGATATGAGAATATCGGCCGTGCCCTTGTTCAGGTCGATGCGCACGCGATCGCCGGTCTTGAGGATAGCGAGACCGCCGCCGGCCGCCGCTTCCGGCGAGGCGTTGAGGATCGAGGGCGACGCCGACGTGCCCGATTGGCGACCGTCGCCGATGCAAGGCAGCGACAGGATGCCTTTCTTGATGAGGTAATCCGGCGGCTGCATATTCACGACTTCCGCAGCGCCCGGATAGCCGATCGGTCCGGTGCCGCGGATGAACAGCATGGTGTTCTCGTCGATCTTGAGCTTCGGATCGTCGATGCGGTGGTGATAGTCCTCCGGACCCTCGAAGACAACGGCGCGGCCTTCAAAGGCCATCGGATCCTTCGGATTGCTCAAATAGCGGTCCCGGAATTCGTCGGAGATGACGCTGAGCTTCATGACGGCGGAATCGAACAGGTTGCCGTGCAGCACCTTGAAGCCGGCCCTTTCCTTCATCGGTTTCTTGTAAGGGCGGATCACGTCTTCATTGACGATCTTGGCGCGTTTGACGTTCTCGCCCATCGTCTTGCCATTCACGGTGATGGCGTCGGCGTGAATCTTCTTCGCCTTGAGCAGTTCGTTCATGACAGCAGGCAGGCCGCCGGCGCGATAATACTCTTCGGCGAGATAGAAGCCGGCTGGCTGCATGTTGACCAGCAGCGGGATATCGAGGCCGACCTTTTCCCAATCGGTGATGTCGAGTTTGACGCCGATATGCTTGGCGATGGCGTTGATGTGAATCGGCGCGTTGGTCGAGCCGCCGATCGCCGAATTGGCGATGATCGTATTTTCGAACGCCTTGCGGGTAAGAATGTCGGAGGGCTTGAGGTCCTCATGCACGATCTCAACGGCGCGCACGCCGGTGTCGTAGGCAATCTGCCCGCGCTCGCGGTACGGCGCCGGAATGGCGGCGCAGCCCGGCAGCGACATGCCGAGCGCTTCGGCCAGCGCGTTCATGGTGGAGGCGGTGCCCATGGTGTTGCAATGTCCGATCGACGGCGCCGAGTTGGCAACAAGATCGATGAACTGCTGATAGCTGATCTTGCCGGCGGCGTGATCTTCGCGCGCCTGCCACACCACCATGCCGGAGCCGATGCGGCGCTCGCCATCCCAGCCGTTGAGCATCGGTCCGCCGGACAGAACGATCGCGGGAATGTTCACGGTCGCGGCCGCCATGATGCAGGCCGGCGTGGTCTTGTCGCAGCCGGTCATCAGGACGACGCCGTCGAGCGGATAGCCGTACAGGATTTCGACCAGGCCGAGATAAGCGAGGTTGCGATCGAGCGCGGCGCCGGGACGCTTGCCGGTTTCCTGAATCGGATGCACCGGAAATTCAAAGGCGATACCGCCGGCCGCACGAATACCTTCGCGCACGCGCGAGGCCAGTTCGAGGTGATGGCGGTTGCACGGCGACAGGTCGGAGCCGGTCTGGGCGATGCCGATGATCGGTTTGCCGGAGGTGAGTTCCTCGCGGGTGAGGCCCCAGTTCAAATAGCGCTCAAGGTAAAGCGCAGTCATGCCGGGATTGTCCGGATTGTCGAACCAGAGCTGCGAGCGCAGGCTCTTGCCTTTGGGCTTCTTTTCGGACGAGCCGGGTTTCCGCTGCTTCATGAATGTCACTCCCTGGCGCCGGGCGGCGCGTCATTGCTTGGTGGCTGGCTTGTCGTCGCAGCCTTGTTGGGTCGTCTGGAAAGGCCCTCCCTATCTAGCATGTTAGGTAGGGGCAGGGCGGGAAAGGTCGTCAGAACCTCCGGGCGGCCTCGCACCGCTTTTTGTTGCGGCTCTAAGTTGAGCGTAAATCCTGAATCTCGGCAACGGGACGTTTGTGTGCAGTGCGCAAACGCCATATTGTATGCAATTATGATACAGTCGCCCGCAATTAGCCACAGGTCGAATTGATGCCTAAAAATTGTTCAATTTTATCTCGCGGCTTCCTGTCACCGTGTCATTCACTCCGTCATGGCTGAGACCGTCCTCGACATCCTCGCCGCGCATCGGGCCGGGACAGCGACGCCGGCCGAAACCGTCGCGCGCACCTATGCTCGCATCCGTGCGCATGCCGACCCGGCGCTGTTCATCACCTTGCGCGACGAAGCTGACGTGCTGGTCGAGGCGAAGGCGCTGGAAGCATCCGGCCGGACCGATCTGCCGCTCTACGGGGTGCCCTTCGTGGTGAAGGACAATATCGATGTCGCCGGCCTGCCGACGACAGCGGCATGTCCAGCCTTTGCCTATCGGCCGACACATGACGCGACTGCGGTGGCAAAGCTCCGCGCTGCCGGAGCGCTCGTTATTGGGAAAACCAATCTCGATCAGTTCGCCACCGGGCTCGTCGGCGTGCGCTCGCCTTATGGAATCCCGCGCAACGCTCTCGATCCCGAACTGATACCGGGCGGATCCTCGTCGGGTTCGGCGACGGCCGTGGCGGCGGGCATCGTGCCGTTCTCGCTTGGCACCGATACCGCGGGATCTGGCCGCGTGCCGGCCGGCTTCAACAATATTGTCGGCCTGAAGCCGAGCCTCGGCCTGATATCGACCAACGGCCTGGTGCCGGCCTGCCGGACGCTCGACTGCATTTCGATCTTCGCGCTCACCGTCGACGATGCGTGGCATGCACTCAGCGTGGCCGCCGGTCCCGACGCGGCCGACAGCTTTTCGCGAACTCGACCACTCGGCCGTTCGGGCGCGATGCCGCCGCATTTGAAGCTCGGTGTGCCGATTCCTGGCCAGCGATTGTTCTTTGGCAACAAGGATTACGAGGCCGGTTACGACGAGGCATTGGCGCGGCTCGCCAAACTCGGCTGCGAGATTGTCGAGATCGATATCGAGCCGTTCTACGAGACGGCGCGACTGCTCTATGAGGGGCCCTGGGTCGCCGAGCGCGCCCTCACGGCGAAAGATCTGCTGGCCTCCAACCCCGGCGCCATTCATCCGGTGACACGCGAGATCACCATCGGCGGTCTGCGCCCGACGGCGATGGACGCCTTCGCCGCCTTCTACAAGCTCGAGCGCCTGCGCCGCGTGTCCGATTACATTTTCGCGCATCAGGTCGACATGCTGGCGCTGCCCACCGCGCCCACCCACTACACGGTGGCGCAGGTCCTGGCCGATCCGATCACGCTCAACAGCCGGCTTGGCACCTACACCAACTTCGTCAACCTGCTCGATCTCTGCGGCCTGGCGTTGCCCGCCTCGTTCACGGACAAAGGCTTGTCGTTCGGCATTACTTTGCTCGCGCCCGGCGGCGAGGACGCACGGCTTGCCGAAATCGGCCGCGTCTTTCATGGCGATACGCAGTTGCCGCTCGGCGCGCTCAACGCTCCGCAGCCGCCGCTCGAGCCCGTTGCCAACGCCGCTGCCGACGGCGAAATCGCCGTCGCTGTGGTCGGCGCACATCTATCCGGCCTGCCGCTCAATGGCGAACTGACCACGCTTGGCGCCTGCCTGCTTGAAGCGACGCATACCGCGCCGGACTACAAACTCTATGCGTTGAACGGCACCGTGCCGCCGAAGCCCGGTCTGCTGCGCGTCGAAGCAAATAAAGGCGCCGCCATCGATGTTGAAGTGTGGGCATTGCCGATAGACGCCTTCGGTGCGTTCATGAACGGCATTGCCGCGCCTTTGTCGATCGGTACGGTGACTTTGGCCGATGGCCGCGGCGTCAAGGGCTTCCTGGTCGAAGCGGCCGCCGTGCCTGGCGCGCGGGATATTACGTCGTTCGGCGGCTGGAGGGCGTTTCTGGCGCAGGGGAAAGAGGCGCTTTAGCTTTCCCCGGACGCGGCGCAACACGGAGCGAAGCGAAGTGGTGCGACGCAGATCCGGGGCCGTTCCAATTTCCGAATATTAGGCGGTCCCGGTTCTGCAGCGCACCGCGAAGGCGCGCTGCGCTGCGCCCGGGACAGGACTACACCGTCTCTGAATAATGCTCGTATTCCTCGCGCACATGGATGATGTGTTCGTTCATTGCCGCAGCGGCAATGGCCTTCTCCCCACGCATGATCGCTTCGACGACGCGGTCGTGCTCGATATGCGATTTGGCCAGACGCCCGAGATTGCGGAACTGGGCTCTGCGGAACGGTTGCACGCGCGCCCGCGTCGATAGCGCCAGATCGGCGAGATAGGCGTTATGCGCGCCATCATAGATGGCGTTGTGAAACGCCTCGTTCACTTCGTGATATTGTTGCGGATCGCCGCTCTGGATCAGCACGCGCAGCCGTTCGTGAATGTCCTCAAGCGCGCGTCGCTCCTGCGTCGTCATGCGCTCGGCGGCAAAGCCGGCGCATAAGGCTTCCAGCCCGGCCATCGCTTCGAACATATTGGCAAGCTGATTGGCATCGGGCCGCGCCACCACGGCGGCGCGGTGGGGGCGCACCTCAACAAGCCCGCTCGCCGCCAGCAAACGGATCGCCTCGCGCACCGGGGTACGCGACACGTTGAATCGGTTGGCGATGCGGGTTTCATCAAGCGGCGCGCCGGGTGCATAAACGCCGCGCACGATTTCGTCGGCGAGTTGCAGGCGCAATTCCTCGGCGCGCGTCTTGCGCGACCCGGATCCGTCTTTCGTCGCGTTCCTTGCGGCGTCGCGCGTCTCGGCGTCCGTTTCTGTCAAACTCATCCGGCCTCAAGGTCTCGTCTTCAAAGCGGCGGATGCGGGATCGCCGCCAATAGATCGCGCGTATACTCGGCTTGCGGCTTATCCATGACGCGCTCGGTCGGGCCCTGTTCGACGATCTGCCCGGTCTTCATCACGATAACCCGGTCGCACAGCAGCCGGACCACATTCAGGTCGTGCGAGACGAAAAGATAGCTCATGCCGAGCCGGTCTTTAAGGTCCTGCAACAGATTAAGGACCACGGCCTGGACCGAGACGTCAAGCGCGGCGGTCGGCTCGTCGAGCACGACGAGGTCGGGCTTCAGCGCAATGGCGCGGGCGATACCGACGCGAGCCTTCTGGCCGCCGGACAGCTGGTGCGGAAAGCGGTCGAGCAGGTCGAGCGGCAGGCCGACCTGCGTTGCCAGTTCCTCGCAACGCGCGCGCAGGTCCTTGCGCGCGATGTTGCCGAGCCGCAGCAGCGGATCGGCGATGGCGCGCGCCGCGGTATAGCGCGGATTGAGGCTTTCCGTCGGGTCTTGAAATACCATCTGGATGCGCTTGCGCTGCGGCAGCGTGGCGAAGGTCTTTGCCGGGATCGCGCCGATGTCCTCGCCGTCAAAGGTGATGGTGCCCGAGGTCTTGTCGATCAGCCGCATCAGCATCATCGACGTCGTCGATTTGCCGCAACCTGATTCGCCGACCATGCCGACGCTTTCGCCACGCGCCACGGTGAAGCTGATGCTATCGACGGCGCGAAACGGCGCCGGCGCCGGCCCGTTCGGTTTGAACAGTTTGAAGCTCGAGGCATCCTGGCGCGGATATTCTTTCACCAGATTCTCGACCACGAGCAGCGGCGTTGCGTCGGCGGCGACGGCCGGGCGCGGTTTCGCCTCCGGCAGTGCCTCGCCATCGGGCAACAGCCCACGCAAGGTGCCGCCCGGCCGCGGCGTGGCGCGCATCAGCTTGCGGGTATAGGCGTGCGCCGGGCGCTTGAAGATGGCCTCGGCCGCGGCCGCCTCGACAACGTGGCCTTTCTCCATCACGACGACCCGGTCGCAATAGGCGGCGGCGAGGCCAAGATCGTGCGTGATCAGGATGGTGGACATGCCGCGCTCGCGCGTCAGTTCCATCACCAGGTCCATGACCGCCTTCTGTGTCGTGACATCGAGGCCGGTGGTTGGTTCGTCGGCGATCAACAGTTGCGGACGGCAGGCCAGCGCCAGTGCGATGACGATGCGCTGGCACATGCCGCCCGACAGTTCGAAGGGATAGGCGTGATAGCGCTCCCGCGGCCGCGCGATACGCACCTGCTCGAGAATCTCGACTGCTTTCTCGGCAACACGGTCCTTGTCGGCCTGTGCGTGCTCCAGCAACACATCCTCGATCTGGTGGCCGACCTTGCGGATCGGGTTGAGCGCGGCGCGCGGGTTCTGGAAGATCATCGACATTTCACGACCACGCAGATCGCGCATCTGGCTCTCGCCAGCGGTGCGCAAATCGACGCCCGAGAACGTCACCGAGCCGTCGGCGATGCGGCCGGCGCGGTCGAGAATGCGCATCACCGCATAGGAGGTGACCGACTTGCCGGAGCCGGATTCGCCGACGATGGCCAACGTCTCGCCCTTGGCCACCGAGATATCGATGTGCTCGACGGCGCGCACGATGCCGCGCCGGGTCTGGAATTCGACGGTGAGGTCGCGCACGTCGAGCAGCGGCTGGCCGGTCTCGACGGTCAGCTTGGTGCCCGGATAGGTCTGCGTGTCCATCGGTCGCCTCCCGTTACGTCCGTCGCTGCGGATCGACGAGGTCGCGCAGGCCGTCGCCGAGCAGGTTGAAGGTGAACACCGCGATCATCAGCGCTAGGCCGGGGAAGAAGGCGATCCACCATTCGCCGGAGATGATGTTGCCGGCGCCTTCGGCGACCATGATGCCCCATTCCGGCGTCGGCGGCCGCACGCCAAGGCCGATGAAAGACAGGCCGGCGGCGTTGAGGATGGCGTAGCCCATGGTCAGCGAGATCTGCACCATCATGATCGGCATGATGTTCGGCAGGATATGCATCAACAGGATGCGGAATTCGCCATTGCCGGACAGCCGCGCCGCCTGCACGAAGCCGGCGTCGCGGCGGATGTTGGCTTCGGCGCGGGCGACGCGCACGTAAAGCGGGAAGTTGATAATCGCGGTGGCGATCACGATGTTGGTCACGGTGTTGCCGAGCGCGGCGACGATGCCCATGGCCAGAACGAACAACGGAAAGGCCATGATGGTGTCGGAGATGCGGCCGACGATGCGATCCGTCCAGCCGCCGAAGAAGCCGGAGGCGATGCCGGCCAGCCCGCCAAGGGCGAACACCAGCGCCACCGAGGTGATGGCAATGATGAAGTCGAGGCGGGTGGCGACGATGACGCGGCTGAAGATGTCGCGGCCAAGCTGGTCGGTGCCGAACCAGTGCTTCCACGACGGTGCTTGCAAAGTGGCGGCCGTGTCGCTCGCCAGCGGATCGTAAGGCACGATGTACGGCCCGATCAGTGCGCACAGCGCAATAAGGGCGAACAGCATGAAGGAAAGCCCGGTGACCGGATTTTCCGTCATCACATAGCGGGCGTGGCTGAACAGGGAGTTGCTCGGCGTCTTCGGCGCGGCGGGCAGGGCGGTATCGGTCATCCTTCAAGCCTCACACGGGGATCGATGACGCCGTAGAGAATGTCGATGAGCAGGTTGAGCGCGACATAGAGGATGGCCATGGTCAGCACGAAGCCCTGCACCGGCGCAAAGTCAGACGAGATCAGCGCCTCGATGGCGTAGGAGCCGATCCCGGGCCAGGCGAACACCTTCTCGACCAGCACGTTGGCCCCTAACAGGAAAGAGAACACCATGCCGAGCGTGGTGACGACCGGCAGCATGGCGTTGCGGAAGGCGTAGGTGATGATCACCGTGCGGCTGTCGAGGCCGGAGGCGCGCGCCGTGCGCACGAATTCGGAGGCGAGCACGGCGAGCATCGAGGCACGCGTCATGCGCGCGATCGGCGCCAGCGAGAAGATGCACAAGGTCATGCCGGGCAGCAGAAGCTGGCTTAATGCCGCGCGGAAGGTCTCGAACTGGCCGGTGAGCAACGAGTCGATCAGATAGAAGCCGGTGATGGAAGGCGGCGCCGAGCTGAAGACGTCGAGGCGGCCGAGCGGCGCCGGCGACCAGCCGAGTTTGAAGTAGAAAAAATAGACCAGCAGCAGGCCGGTGAAGAACACCGGCAGCGACACCCCCGCGGTGGCGACGACGCGGCAGGTGTGGTCGATCCAGGAACCCTGTTTCACCGCGGCGAGAATGCCAAGCGGGATGGCGATCGCCATCGACAGCAGCAGGCCGAACAGGGTGAGCTCGGCGGAGGCGGGCAGGCGGTTGCGCAGTTCTGTCAGCACCGGCTGGCCGGTGGTGAGCGAGGTGCCGAGATTGCCTTTGGCGAGATCGCCGACATAGTCACCGAACTGCAGCACCAGCGGCTTGTCGAGGCCGAGCTGCTTGCGGACCTGCTCGATGGCGTCCTTGGTTGCGGCCGGTCCGGCGAAATAGGCGGCCGGATCGCCGGGCAGTGCGCGCGTCAGCAGAAACGTGACGATAATGACTCCGATCAGGTTCGGGATCACCAGCAACATGCGCCTGGAAATCATGCTCAGCATGGCGTTTTTCTCCGGTCCCTCCGGGGCGCGAGCTTTTGCTCGCGAACCCGGAATCCAGGGCTGGATTCCGGATCGCCGCTATCGCGGCGTCCGGAATGACGAGGCTCAGCTCTTGGCGAAGGTGCGGTAGTCGAGACGGCGGTGGAACCAATAGGCGTAGCCGGTGACGTTCTTCTGCATCGCCACGTTCGAATAAGGCTGGAACAGCGGGATGCGCGGCATGTCGGTGAAGGCGAGATCGACGAAGCCCTTCACGTCCTTCTCGTAGGTCGCCTTGTCGCCGATGGCGGCGGCATTGACGGCGCCGTCGATGAACGCGTCCATGTCCTTGGACTGGTAGCTCATCGTGTTGAAGATCGAATTCTTGCCGTGATAGCACCAGATGAAGAAGTACTCCGGGTAATCGAGCCAGCCGGAGAAGACGTTGAGATAAAGCGGCAGGATCTTCTTGTTCAGCTCGGTGCGGAAGTTGGCGCCGGGGATCTTGTTGATCGTCGTTTTGATGCCGATCTGGGCGAGGCTTTCCTGGATGAGCACGGCGACCGGCTCGTTCACCGTAGCAAAGCCGAGGTCGAACGACAGCGTGGTCTCGAAGCCGTTGGGATAGCCGGCTTCGGCGAGCAGCGCCTTGGCCTTGGCGATGTCGCTGTTGAATTTGGTCGGCTGCGGCCAGGCGACCTGCGTCGGTGCATTGGCGGCCGCGCCGAACAACGGCGTGCCGAGGCCGAACAGCACCGCGTCCATGATCTTCTGGTAGGGCACCGCGTAGGCGACGGCCTGGCGCACCTTCGGATTGTCGAAGGGCGCGGTCTTCACGTTCATGCCGAGATACTGGCAGCCGTTCGAGAAGGGCGTCGACACGATGTTGAGCTTGCCGGAGTCCTTCAGCTCGACGAAGTCCTTGTTCGGCAGTTCATACGAAATGTCGGCGTCGCCGCGCTCGAGCAGCGCGCGGCGGTTGCCGGCGGACGGCACCATGCGCCAGATCACGCGCTTGATCTTCGGCAGCGGGCCGCCGGTCCATTTGTCGTTGCGCTCCATGATGACTTCGGAGCCGGCGGTCCAGCCGACCACCTTGAAAGCACCGGAGCCGGCGGTGTTGAGCTTGGTGTATTCGAGGCCCCACGGGTCCTTCTCGGTGGCATTCTTCTTGACTAGCTCGGAGTTGAAAATCGCCGGCACCACCACGGCGAGGTCGGGGATGGTGAGGCGGTCCTTTTTTAGGAAGTCAACGCGCACCGTGGTGTCGTCGACGACGACGAACTGCTCGGGCTTGGTCAGCGAGCCGGCGCCCATCTGGAAGGTCGGGAAGCCGCCGACCGACACGGCGCGGTCGAGCGACCACTTCACGTCCTTGGCCTTGACCGGCGTGCCGTCCTGAAAGACGGCATTCTTCTTCAGCTTAAAGGTGACCGACATGTCGTCGATCTTCATGTCGTCGGCGAGTTCGCCCTTGAACTTGTCCTTGTCGTAGTAAGGCTGGCCGTTCGGGCCGGTCTTCATCTCATGGGTGATGAGGCGGTCGTAGCAGTTCCACGACACCTCATAGCCGGGCACGTTGGTGCCGACGCCGTGGATGTCGAGATTGTTCGGCCCGCTCTCGGAAACGATGAGCAGGGTCTCGTTGCGCGCCTGCGCCTTGGCCGGCGAAAAAACCGCGGGGCCGGTAACGGCTGTTGTTGCTGCTGCGGCAGTGGCGGACTTGAGGAAATCGCGACGCTTCATGACAAACCTCCCGAATGAAACCCGAGGTCTATCTCCGCAAACGGCGTGCCAGAATCCGCCTTACTGCATACAATTCGATAAGCGATTGATATAATTAACTAAAATTTCGGCCGGCCGATCAGAGGGGGCCTGATCGATGTGTATGCATTGCATACAATAGGTGAGTTTTAGCCTAAAAAATAGGCTATTCTGCTCCTGGCTACACCGCGAGCAGGGCGCAAACGGTGCGTCAGCTCTTGCGAGACTCGCCCAGAATGCCGGCCAGCATGGCCATGCGCACGAGATCGGACAGGCTGTTCGCCGCCATCTTGGTCATGAGATTGGCCCGGTAGATTTCGACCGTGCGGGGGCTGATGCCGAGATCGAATGCGATTGTCTTGTTGGGCTGCCCGGCAACCAGACCCTCAAGCACCTGACGCTCGCGGTTCGACAGCGCCGCAAGCTTCTCCTTGATGTCGCCGAGTTCGGCGTTGCGTTTGCCGGTGTCGGCGACGTTGTTCAGCGCCGATTTGACCGCATTGATCAGAGTGTCGTCCTCGAATGGCTTTTCCAGGAAATCGATGGCGCCGATTTTCATCGCCTCGACTGCGAGGGCTATATCGCCGTGGCCGGTGATCACGATCACCGGCAATTCGGGCTTGTGCTGGCGCACATGTTTGAGAAGCTCGATGCCAGTGACCTCCGGCATGCGCACATCGGTGATGACGCAGCCCGAATTGATCTGCGGCAGCGCATCGAGAAACGCCTTTCCCGATTCGAAACCGCGCGACTTGATCCCCGCGGTCGAAAGCAGGAATTCGAGCGACTGCCGGACAGCGTCGTCGTCATCAACTACGTAAATTACAGGGTCAGTCATCGTCGACATCGCCCTCCTCTACCGCCGTAATCGTGAAATGGAAAGTTGTGCCGCCATTCGCATTCGGCTCGGCCCATATGCGTCCGTTATGGGCCTCGATAATGGTCCGCGATATCGAAAGGCCGACACCCATGCCCTGCGCTTTGGTGGTGATGAACGGCTGGAACAAATGCTCGGCGACTTCCGGGGCAATGCCGGGCCCGGTGTCGGCGACGCTGACGCGCACCTGCCCGGTGCCCTCCATCGCGACCGAAACGGACAGATCGCGCACCTGCGAGTCTTCCATGGCGTCCATGGCGTTGCGGATGAGATTGAGCAGAACCTGCTGGATCTGTACGCGGTCGGCGAGCACCAGGTCGACCTTCGGATCGAACTTGAACTGCACCCGGATGCCGCGATCCTTGACGCCGACCAGCGCCAGGGCGCTGGCCTCCTCGACCAGCTTGGTGATGCCTTCGACACGCCGCTCGCTTTCGCCGCGGGCGACAAAATCGCGCAGCCGGCGGATGATCTGCCCCGCGCGTAGCGCCTGCTCCGAGGCTTTGCCGAGCGCGTCGCGCAGCAGCGGAAGCTGCTCGGTGCTGTCGCTTTCCAGAATGCGCTGCGAGCCCTTCAGGTAATTGGAAATGGCGGCGAGCGGCTGGTTGAGTTCATGCGCCAGGGTCGAGGCCATCTCACCCATGGCCGTGAGACGGGAGATATGCACGAGTTCGGATTGCAGTTCCTGCAGCCGCTGCTCGGTCTGCTGCCGTTCGGTGAGGTCGCGGATGAAGCCCGTGAAGAAGCGGCGGTCTCCCGATCGCATTTCGCCGACGGCCAGTTCCATGGGAAAGGTCGAACCGTCCATGCGCTGGCCGACGACCACGCGGCCGATCCCGATGATGCGCCGCTCGCCGGTGTGCCGGTAACGGTTGATGTAGCCGTCATGCCCCGTCCGGTAAGGCTCCGGCATCAGGATCTTGACATTCTTGCCGATGACTTCGGCCGCCTTGCAGCCGAATAGCCGCTCGGCAGCGCTCGAGAATGACTGCATGTTGCCGAACTCGTCGATCACGATCATCGCTTCGGGAACGGTATCGAGGATCGACTGCAAATGGGCTTCGCGCGCCAGCGCATCGCGCGTCATAATGTTGGCGCGCTCGCGACTCGAACGCAGCAACTCGCCACCCCAGGCGGTCGCGGTACCGATGAGCGCGAAAGCAACGCTGCTGACAATGACCGTCTGCGACGGCGGCCCCTGGGTTTCCAGAAGCAGCACCGCGCAGAACAGGCTGAGTGCGGTGGCCAGGAGGCCGGGTCCGAAACCGCCGAATCCCGCTGCCAGCAGGATCGGCGGCACGAAATACATGAAAACGGCGTCGTTATAGAGGTCTGGCGTCAGCAACTCCCGCGCCGCCAGCGCCAGGACGACGACGATTGGTGCCACTCCGTAGCGCCAAATTCCGCCCCGCGGCCTCGTGGAAAAAGATCCAATCTTTTCAAATACTTCCGACATCAGGCCTCGGCGGTCTGCGACATTTCGATGGCCGGTCCGTTCGGGTCCCGGCGCCTCCGGGAAAGCCCCTATGGAGATTATCTGAATTTTGCCCGGTGCGCGCCACGCTTACCAATACCGCATCCAATCAAGCGCCATTTGGCGCCTTAGCGAGGATGGGTGACATGCCGAGCCAGATGATCGCGCGCAATTCGCAAGCTCACGTCGTTGCCACGATGGCGCGTCCAGCGCCGCAGGCCATGGGTGAAACCGTCGAACTGATGGGCGCGGTCATGCCATTCGCCCGCAACGCGGAAATCTACGGCGAGAACGAGCCGGCCGAATATCTCTACAAGGTCGTCAGCGGCGCCGTGCGGACCTACCGGGTCCTGAACGACGGCCGCCGCCAGATCGGCGCGTTCTATCTGCCCGGCGACGTTTTCGGCATTGAGGTCGGCGAGCAGCACACTTTCTCGGCCGAATCGATCGTCGACAGCAAAGTCATGCTGATCAAGCGTTCGTCCCTGCTCGCGCTTGCGTCACGCAGCGCCGATGTCGCCCGTCAGCTCTGGACGATGGCGGCGACCGAGCTGCAGCGCGCCCAGGACCACACGATGCTCCTGATCAAGACGGCACAAGAGCGTGTCGCCGGCTTCCTGCTGGAAATGGCAAAGCGGACGCCGCGCGCCAATGCGGTGGAGCTGCCGATGTCGCGTCAGGACATCGCCGATTATCTCGGTCTTACCATCGAGACCGTGTCGCGCACGCTCACGCAGCTTGAAAATTCTGCGGCCATCGAAGTGCCGACCTCGCGCCGCATCGTGCTGCGCAACCAGGCGGTTCTGAGCCGCCTGAACGGCTGATTTCCGAAAGTTTGAACTTCCTCCCCCGTACTGCCCCGGCTGTTCCGCCGGGGCTTTTCTTTGCGCGCCACGATTGACTTCGATCAACATGGCACCGCTGCGGCGGTGTTGGAATGCGGCAGCAACCTCAAGGAGGCAGCGATGAACGCCAGCGATGTCATGACTCGTGAAGTCGTCACGATCGGACCGGACGCCACGGTTCTGCAGGCCGCACGGCTGATGTTACAGCACCGGATCAGCGGTTTGCCGGTCGTCGACGGCGAGGGCAATCTGGTCGGTGTCGTCTCGGAAGGCGATTTTCTGCGTCGGCGCGAGACCAGGACCGAAAAGCGCCGGTCGCGCTGGCTCGAGTTTCTGATGGGGCCGGGCAAGATCGCGGAAGAATACACGCGTACGCATGGTAGCCGCGTCGACGAGGTCATGACGCGCGATGTGCAGGTTGTCGATGAAAACGCGGCGCTCGAAGACATCATCGAATTGATGGAGAAGTATCGGATCAAGCGCGTGCCGGTGATGTCCGGTGCGACCCTGGTCGGCATCGTGACGCGCTCCAATCTCATGCGGGCCATGGTGAGCATCGCCCGCGTAACGCCGGCGCAACAGTCGCCGAAGGATGACGGCGCCATTCGCGACCAGATTCTGGCCGAATTGGAAAAGCAGAGCTGGGCCCCCGGCTCGTCGGTCGACGTCGTGGTCCGCGACGGCGTGGTCGAGTTGTTTGGCGTCATTACCGACGAGCGTCAGCGCGACGCCCTCAAAGTCGCCTGTGAAAACGTCACCGGGGTGCAATCGGTGAAGGATCATCTGTGCTGGATCGATCCGACTTCCGGCGTTGCGCTTGAAGCCTCCGATATTGCCGAGACGCCGCGCCATTGAAAGCAGGCGCGGCTCTTTGATGTCCGTTAACGTGGCAACGCTCAGTCGTCGTGCCGCCGAAGTCGGCATGCGCGTGGCTGCGTTCGCGTTTGCCGCATTGCATTTCGTAATCTCCGATAGGGCGTCATTGAAACAATCCGGTATCGTTTGACTTGGCTCAATAGCATGCGCACGTAGCTGGTCATGATCTCTTTCTGTGACGGTATTGTCCGGGGGAGAAACCAATGTCGACCGAGTCAGCACAACAAGTGTCGGTGGCGCCTGCCGCCAGCGGCGTGAAGACCAGCGGCAATTGGTTCATTGCGAACTGGGGGTTGATCGCCGCGGTTCTGGCGATGATTGCCGTGCTCTTGTTGCCGACGCCGGCGGGGCTGCCGGTGGCCGGTCATCGCATGCTCGCCATCCTGCTCTTCGCTGTCATTGTCTGGATGACAGAAGCGATCGATTACGCGGTGTCGGCCATCGTCATCGCGGCGCTGATGGCGTTTCTGCTCGGCCTGGCGCCCAGTGTCGCCAATCCGAAAGTGCTGCTCGGCACCAGTGGCGCCTTGACGATGGCGTTTTCCGGCTTCACCTCCACCGGGCTGGTGCTGGTCGCGGCAGCGCTCTTCCTCGCGGCAGCGATGACCCAGACCGGACTCGACAAGCGCATCGCCCTTAACATTCTTTCGCGGGTCGGCACCGAAACGCGCAATGTCGTCATCGGCACCATTCTCGTCGGCATCGTGATCGCCTTCATGGTGCCGTCGACCACCGCGCGCGTGGCCTGTCTCGTTCCGATCACACTCGGCATGATCGCAGCCTTCGGCGTCAGCCGGACCAGCACCTTCGCAGCCATGCTGATGATCGTGACGGTGCAGACCGCCAGCATCTGGAACGTCGGCATCAAGACCGCCGCGGCGCAGAACATGATCGCCATCGGCTTCATCGAGAAAGCCTTCAACCAGACGATTACCTGGCTCGAATGGCTGATCGCCGCCGCGCCGTTCGGCATCGCCATGTCGATTGCGCTGTATTTCGTCATGACGTTCATGATGAAACCTGAGGTCGCCTCGGTGCCCGGCGGCGCCGAGGGCATCAAGAAGTCGCTCGCCGAACTGGGGCCCATGAAGGCGTCGGAAAAGAAGCTGCTCGCCATCTCGCTCACCTTGATCGCCTTCTGGGCGACCGAAGGCGTTCTGCACAAATTCGATACCAGCACCACGACGATTACCGCGGTGGCGCTGATGTTCATGCCGGGCATCGGCATCATGACCTGGAAGGAGGCGCAGCCGAAAATCCCGTGGGGCACCGTGATCCTGTTCGGCATCGGCATCAGCCTCGGCACGGCGCTGCTGCAGACCAAGGCGGCGACGTGGCTCGCCGACATTGTCGTCCTCGAGTTCGGTCTGAAGAACGCCACGGCACTCTTCATCCTCGGCACCATGAGTCTGTTTCTGGTCGTGATCCATCTCGGCTTTGCCAGCGCCACGGCGCTTGCATCTGCGATGATCCCGATCATCATCGCCGTGCTCAAGAGCGTGGCGACGCCCGGCATCAATGTCATCGGCATGACCATGCTGCTGCAGTTCGTGGTGTCGTTCGGCTTCATCCTGGTGGTGAACGCGCCGCAAAACATGGTGGCCTACGGCACCGATACGTTCAGCGCGCGCGACTTCGTACGCACGGGCCTGGTGCTGACTGTCATTGCGCTCGCTCTGGTGATGCTGCTCGGCGCCACGTACTGGCGCTGGCTTGGTTATGCCTGACGCGGGGGCGGCACGATGACCCGTCAATCGATTGCGGTCGTCTTTGCCGGGAGCGGCGGCTCCGGCGCCATGAGCGCCGGGGCCGTCTTTCTCCGGGCGGCCGCCAGGGCCGGCTACTACGGCATGATGACGCAACTGTTCGGCGCCCAGGTGCGCGGCGGCGAATCGGCCTCATTGGTGCAGATCGGCGTTGCGCCGGTCGATGCGCCGCCGGATCGCTACGATGTCTTCGTCGCGCTCGACTGGGACAAGGTCGAGCAGTTCGCCGCCGAAATCCCGCTCGACGAGACGACGCTGATCATGGCTGATCCCGCGGCTGGTGCGGTGCCGCCGGGCATTGCCCGGTCGAAGGGCAAGGTCGTCGCGCTGCCGATGACCGATTCCTCTGAAACCAAGAGCGATCGCGCGCTGCACGGCAAACGCGTCAACATGTTCGCAACCGGCTGTCTCGCCGCCTTGTGCGGTATTGCGCCCGACAACGTCGCCGGCGCGATCGAGGCGATCTTCGGCGACAAGGGCAAGGACGTGACGGCTGCCAATGCCGCGCGCGCTGCGGCGGGTGCGCAGGCCGCAAAGGGGCTCGGCCTCGATCTTGCGCTGGCGGCGCCGACCAAAGCGGCGCGCTGGCTCATCAACGGCAATCAGGCGGCGGCGCTCGGCGCTTTGCGCGGCGGCGTGCGGTTTGTCGGTTGCTATCCGATTACGCCGGCGACCGATCTTGTCGAATGGCTGGCGCCGCATCTGATCAAGCTCGGTGGGCGGCTCGTGCTCGGCGAGGACGAACTGGCCTCGATCAACCTGGTGCTCGGCGCCTCGTTCGGCGGCGTGCCGGCGATGACGGTGACGTCGGGACCCGGATTGTCGTTGATGGTCGAGAGTCTCGGCCTGGCGATCGCCGCGGAAATCCCGATGGTGCTGATCGATGTGATGCGCGCCGGGCCGTCGACCGGCATCGCCTCCAAGACCGAGCAGAGCGATCTCAACATCGCGATTTACGGCACGCATGGCGATGCGCCGCACATCGTCATGGCGCCGCTGTCGGTCGCCGATTGTGCGGCGACGACGGAATACGCGGTCTATGTCTCGGAGTCGCTGCAGGTGCCGGCGATCGTTCTCTCGGACCAGATGCTGGGGCAGGCGACCGCCGTGATCGATCCGGTATCGGACCGTCCGGCGCCGATGGTGCGCAAGACCAATGGTGTCGCACCGGGCCAGCCGTTCAAGCGCTATGCGACCGGAGGCGATGCGGTGACGCCGATGCCGTCACCCGGCACGCCGGGCCGCGAATGGGTCGCCGAAGGCCTGACGCATAACGAGGCCGGCTTGCCGGCGAGCGGCGCGGCGATGCATGTGGCGCAGATTCACAAGCGCGCACGGAAGATCCGCGAGTTCGATCCGGGCGCGCATTGGGGCGAGGTTACCGGCGCCGGCGACACCGCCATTCTCGCTTTCGGGTCGACGGTCGGCGCGGCCCGTGAAGCGGCGCGGCGTCTGGCCGAAACGGGGCATCCTGTGCGCGTCATCGCGCTGCGGATGCTGTCGCCATTGCCCATGCACGCACTCGCGCAGGCGCTCGACGGCGTCAAACGCCTTATCGTCATCGAGCAGAACGACAGCGGCCAGCTCTACCGTCATTTGCTCGGCCACAAGGCGGTGCCGGTGGAGACCGAAAGCGTGGCGCGGCCCGGACCGCTGCCGTTCCGGCCATCCGAAATCGTCAACTATGTGGCGTGAAAGAGGGAACGCCAACCATGTCCGACACGCTTGCCGCAACCACGACGGAACCGCATTGCGCCTATTCTGCCAAGGATTTTGCGTCCGGCGCCCATCCGGTGTGGTGCCCGGGTTGCGGCGATTTCGGCGTGCTGGCCGCGCTCGAGCGCGCGCTGGCCAAACATTGTCGGCCGCCCCATGAGGTGGCGCTTATTTCCGGCATCGGCTGCTCGTCGCGGCTGCCGGGTTATATGAGTACGTACGGTTTTCACGGTGTGCATGGCCGCGCCCTCGCCGCCGGCAGCGGGTTGAAGCTGGCGCGGCCCGATCTTGAGGTCATCGTTGTCGGCGGCGATGGCGACGGCTATTCCATCGGCGGCAATCATTTCATTCATGCCTGCCGGCGCAATGTCGACATGCTCTATGTCGTCATGGACAACCGCGTCTATGGCATGACCAAGGGCCAACCGTCGCCGACCACGGAGGCCGACTGGGACAGCGACATCGCGCCCGGCGGCATTGGTTTGCGGCCCTTTAATCCGCTCGCGGTGGCGATTGCCGCCGGCGCCAATTATGTGGCGCGCGGCTTCTCCGGCGACCCGAACGCACTCGCTGATCTTATCGTGGACGGCATCCGCTGGCCGGGCTTTGCCTTCATCGAAGTGCTGAGCCCCTGCGTCACATTCCGCCCTGAGCAGCGCGAGTGGAAGAAGATGGTGCGGCCTTCGACGTTGTCGATCGAGCAGGATCGTGCCGCGGCGACAGCACTGGTCCTTGCCGACGACGGCTTCAGCCTCGGGGTGCTCTATCGCGGCGACCGCGCTTCGATCGCGCCGGCGCAGAAGCCGGACATCGCCGTCGCCGATGTCGAGCGGGAATTCGCGCCGTAGGGTCACGAGATGCAGGTTGTGCGGCGCAGAGCGCGCCGCACCTACATGGAGGAAAGTGTCATGAGAGCAGGTATCGCAATCTCGACTGCCTTGCTGATCGGAGGACTCGTGGCCGGATCTGCGCTCGCGCAGCCTGCCGGTTCTGCCGGCTCGGGTAACGGTTGGGGGCCGAACATGATGATGGGTCCCGGCATGATGGGCCCCGGCGGCGGCCGTGGCATGAGCTGGATGTGTAGCCCGCAGGCGGCGGGTCTTGCCGAATGGCGCAAACAGCGAATTGAGCAGTTGCTGAAGCCGACCGAAGCTCAGCGCAAGGCGCTCGACGACCTGCAGGTCGCGTCGACCAAGGCCGCCGAAGCCGTTTCTGCCGCTTGCCCGCGCGAGTTTCCGGCCAGCGCCCAGGCGCGGCTGGAGCTGATGGAGAAGCGGATGGAAGTCATGCTCACCGCGATCAAGACGGTGCGTCCGGCCTTTGACGCCTTCTACGCCACCCTGTCCGACGAACAAAAAGCGCGGCTCAATTCAGCCGGCCCGCGCCGTTGGGGCTGGCACGGCTGGCGCAACTAATCGCAGTCGCAACACAGAAAAAAGCCCCGGCCGAGGCCGGGGCTTGTCAGTCAACATCGGGTGGGGAGGACGCCCCGCTCGATTTCTTGGCGTTGGCGGATCTTTAGAACTTGTAGGTCACGCCGGCGCCGATCAGCCACGGATCGAGATTGACCTTGCCGGTGAGCGCACCGACGTTGCTGTCGCCGTCCCAGTTCGGACGCAGCCAGAGCTTCTTGACGTCGACGTTGATGCCCCAGTGCTTGTCGATCATGTAGTCGAAGCCGATCTGCAGCGCCGGCGACCACGAGTTATGCAGGTGGCTGCGGGTGATAATGACGCCGGCGCCGTTGGCGGTGTTGCCGGCCGTCTGGCTGAAGAACATGGTGTAGTTCACGCCGGCGCCGATATAGGGCTTGAAGGCGCCGAAGTTGGTGAAGTGATACTGCAGGGTCAGAGTCGGCGGCAGCAGCCAGGCCTTGCCAACATCGAGATTGTTGGTCGCGGCGGCGCCGGTGCCGGTGACGTGATGCTTGGTGACGCCGAGGATGAGTTCGGCCGCGATGTTCTTCGTGAAGAAGTAGGTGATATCGAGCTCCGGAACGACCGTATCGCTGGTGCTGAGGCCCGAGCCGGCCACCTGATCGACCACGCCTGAGTTGCGCGTCACCACGCCCAGCGCGCGTAGACGAATCATCCACGGATTGAAGGCGTCGGCCATCGGTGCGGCCTTGTAGACCGGCTTCGCTGGCATATCGGCAGCGATAGCCGGCGCAATGGTGTATCCGACAAACGCCGCGACAAGCGCCGGCGCGATTTTATGTAGCATCATGTTAGACCCCTAACCCCGATAATGGCGGCGCGATGCCGCGATCAACACTGATCGGCTAACATTCAACAGGGGGCCGATCCCGGTAAAATTGACCCACATCAAACAAAAAACCGAACTGTGTTCATTGTGCATCGCCGTTGCACATTCTGTCGCGCGATACCGTCAAAACCGGCGCAATGATATTCGGCGTGCGCAAGGAATACCGCGCGGCTTGGTGAGGACCGGCTTTCCCATTGCGCTGCTGTGAATGCTCCGGGAATCGACGATCACAAGAGTCGTTGCAGTCGCCGTCCGCTGACGGAGACCCGCACTCCCGCAGTTTGACATTCATCAAGGCTACCGCCCCGCCGCCCGTTGATAGTCCATCAAGGCCAGTATTCCCTCCGGCCGGCCATTCAACGGAAACTCCATCATGGCGAACGCGCTCGCTCCCCAGAAAAACATGACGATTGGTGAAGGCGGCCTGGCGCTGGCCTTTACGGCCCTGGCGTTGGTCTCCCTCGTAATCGCGGCGAAGGCCTATACGCCCGAATATGCATTCCACGCTTATCTCTTCACCGCCGCGAGCATTGCCGCGGTCTTTGCCATCGCTAACCGCTACTTCGACCGCCCCGCCGGCAAGGCCCCGCTGCTGACCGCCGACGGGCGCCCGAACTACAATATGGGCCCGGTGAAATTCGCGACCATCGCCGCCGTCTTCTGGGGCGTCGCCGGTTTCCTGGTCGGCGTTATCATCGCCCTGCAACTTGCATTCCCGGCATTGAACCTCGATCTGCCGTGGACCAGCTTCGGCCGCCTGCGTCCGCTGCATACGTCGGCGGTGATCTTTGCCTTCGGCGGAAACGTCCTGCTCGCCACGTCATTCTATGTCGTGCAACGCACCTGCCGCGCGCGGCTCGCCGGCGATCTGGCGCCGTGGTTCGTCGTGCTGGGCTACAATTTCTTCATTCTGATTGCCGGCACCGGCTATCTGCTCGGCATCACGCAGTCGAAGGAATACGCCGAACCCGAATGGTACTCCGACCTCTGGCTGACGGTTGTCTGGGTCGTCTATCTGCTCGTGTTCCTGGGCACGATCTGGCGGCGCTCCGAGCCGCATATCTATGTGGCCAACTGGTTCTATCTCGCCTTCATCGTCACCATCGCGGTGCTGCACCTCGGTAACAACGCCACCGTTCCGGTGTCGCTGTTCTCGCCGAAGTCTTACATCGTCTGGTCCGGCGTGCAGGATGCGATGGTGCAGTGGTGGTACGGGCACAACGCGGTCGGTTTCTTCCTGACCGCCGGCTTCCTCGCCATCATGTACTACTTCATCCCGAAGCGGGCTGACCGTCCGGTCTACTCGTACCGGCTGTCGATCATCCACTTCTGGGCGCTGATCTTCCTCTACATCTGGGCCGGTCCGCACCATCTGCACTACACGGCGCTGCCGGACTGGGCGCAGACGCTCGGCATGACGTTCTCGATCATGCTGTGGATGCCCTCCTGGGGCGGCATGATCAACGGCATCATGACGCTGTCGGGTGCCTGGGACAAACTGCGCACCGACCCGGTGCTGCGCATGATGGTGGTGTCGGTCGCCTTCTACGGCATGTCGACCTTCGAAGGTCCGATGATGTCGGTGAAGGTCGTCAACTCGCTGTCGCATTACACCGACTGGACCATCGGTCACGTCCACTCCGGCGCGCTCGGCTGGGTCGCCTACATCTCCTTCGGCGCCATCTACTGCCTGGTGCCGTGGCTGTGGAACCGCAGGCTCTACTCGCTCAAGCTCGTCAACTGGCACTTCTGGATCTCGACCATCGGCATCGTGCTCTACATCACCGCGATGTGGGTGTCGGGCATCCTGCAGGGTCTGATGTGGCGCGCCTATACCTCGCTCGGCTTCCTCGAATACTCCTTCGTCGAAACGGTCGAGGCCATGCACCCCTTCTATGTGATCCGTGCACTCGGCGGAATTCTGTTCCTCTGCGGCGCGCTGATCATGGTGTTCAACCTCTGGATGACGGTGAAATCGGAAGCCGTCGCCGGAGAAGCCGAAATCCGACTTCAGCCTGCCGAATAAACGGGGACGACAATGTCACTCTGGCAAAAACACGCCATCTTCGAGAAGAACTCCATCGTCCTCCTGCTCGGCATTCTCGTGGTGATCGCAGTCGGCGGCTTGGTGGAGATCGTGCCGCTGTTCTATCTCAAGAACACCATCGAAAAGGTCGAGGGCGTGCGGCCCTATACGCCGCTCGAACTCGCCGGCCGCAACATCTATGTCCGCGAGGGCTGCTATCTCTGCCACTCGCAGATGATCCGTCCGCTCCGTGACGAGGTCGAACGCTACGGCCACTACTCGCTCGCGGCCGAGAGCATGTACGACCGCCCGTTCCAGTGGGGTTCGAAGCGCACCGGTCCCGATCTCGCACGCGTCGGCGGCAAGTACTCCGACGACTGGCATCGCGACCATCTGGCCGATCCGCGCGCGGTGGTGCCGGGCTCGGTGATGCCGGCCTACAGCTTCCTGGCCAAGACCGATCTCGACTACAGGCACGTCGCTGAGGACATGAAGGTGCAGGCACTGCTCGGCGTTCCCTATACGCCGGAGATGATCGAGGGCGCTGTCAAGGATGTCGAAGTGCAGGCATCCGTCGATAACCCGGACGCCGGTGATCTGGTCAAGCGCTATCCCAAGGCGGTTGCGCGAGACTTCGACGGCAATCCGGGCCGCGTTTCCGAGGCCGATGCGCTGATCGCGTATCTGCAAATGCTCGGCACGTCGGTCGACTTCAAGATGTACGACGACAAAGCCAACATCCGGTGATTGCCATGGATCCGACCTACAAAGCTGCCGCCGAGTTCGCCCAGACCTGGGGACTCATCTACTTCACCGCGATCTTTCTCGCCGTGGTCGCCTACGCCTTCTGGCCATCGCGAAAGAAGCAATTCGACGAAGCAGCGCGCATTCCGCTGCGGGAGGACTGAGCCGTGGCTGAGGAACACAAACAGATCGACGCGCTGACCGGAACCGCAACCACCGGTCATGAATGGGACGGGCTGCGCGAGCTCAATACGCCGCTGCCGCGGTGGTGGCTGTGGACCTTCTACCTCACCATCATCTGGTCGATCGGCTACTGGGTCGTCTATCCGGCCTGGCCGCTGGTCACCAACGCGACCCAGGGGCTGTTCGGTTACCACTCGCGCGCCGCGGTGGTCGAGGACATCAATGCGCTGCATGCAATGCGCGGGCCGATGATGCAACAGCTGGCCACGGCCTCGACCGCCGAGATCGCCGCCAGCCCGCAACTGATCGACTTCGCGCGGGCGCAAGGCCGCGTGGCTTTCGCCGACAACTGCGCGCCGTGTCACGGCGCCGGTGGCGGCGGCGCCAAGGGTTATCCCAACCTCAACGATGATGACTGGTTGTGGGGCGGCAAGCTTGCCGACATCGAGCAGACCATCCGTTACGGCGTGCGCTCCGGCAACGACAAGGGTCACCAGGGCAACATGCCGCCCTTCAAGGACGTGCTGAAGCCCGCAGAAATGTCGTCGGTTGCCGACTATGTCCGCTCGCTGTCGGGTCTGTCGACCGAGGCGGGTGTCGATCTCAAGGCCGGGCAAAAGGTCTTTGCCGATAACTGCGCCGTCTGTCACGGCGACGCCGGCAAGGGCAACCGCGAGGTCGGCGCCCCGAATCTGACCGACAAGATCTGGCTCTATGGCTCCGACAAGGCGACCATCGTCCAGGGCCTGCAGCAGGGTCGCGGCGGCGTCATGCCGGTCTGGGAAGGCCGTTTGTCCGAGCCGGCCATCAAGGCGCTGGCCGTCTATGTCTACGGTTTCGGCGGCGGCGAGAAATAGCCGCGGCAATAGCCTTTAAGCTATTGGTAAATAATGAAAATCCCGGTCGAAAGGCCGGGATTTTTGCTTGAGGCAGATCAAGGTGCGGGTTTACGCCCGGGCCTAGATTTCGACCTGCAATTTGCGGCGGGCCACGTGATGACACAACTCGAAGAACTGGTACGGCAATCCGAGGTCAAGGCCGCGCCGCCCCCTGCACCGCCGGGCGGTGACGACATCGACGAAATCCCGCTCTACGCGGCGCGCCGCAAGATCTATCCGCAGAGCGTGCAGGGCACCTTCCGCCGCATCAAATGGATCGTGCTGCTCGTTACCCTCGGTATCTATTACATCCTGCCTTTCGTGCGCTGGGACCGCGGGCCGAATGCGCCGTCTCAGGCGGTGCTGATCGACTTCCCCAACCGCCGCTTCTATTTCTTCTTCATCGAGCTGTGGCCGCAGGAGGTCTATTACCTCACGGGCCTGCTGATCCTTGCCGCCATCGGCCTGTTCCTGATGAACGCGCTCGCCGGCCGTGTCTGGTGCGGCTATCTGTGCCCGCAGACGGTGTGGACCGATCTCTATATGGCGATCGAGCGCTTCACCGAAGGCGATCGCCGCGAGCACATGAAGCGCGAATCGCAACCCTGGACGGTTGAGACCTACGCGCGCAAAGGCGCCAAGCATTTCCTTTGGCTGATGGTCGCGTGGTGGACCGGCGGCGCGTGGGTTCTGTATTTCGCCGACGCGCCGACTTTGGTGAAGGATCTCGCGACCGGCAATGCGCCGTTCGTCGCCTATGCCTGGATCGGCATCCTCACCGTCACGACCTATACGCTCGCCGGCCACATGCGCGAGCAGGTTTGCCTGTACATGTGCCCGTGGCCGCGCATCCAGGCGGCGCTGACCGACGAATATGCGCTGAACGTTACGTATCGCTACGATCGCGGCGAGCCGCGCATGTCCGCGAAGAAGGCCGAACAGCTCAAGGCGCAAGGCGAGCGCGTCGGTGACTGCGTCGACTGCCTGCAATGCGTTCATGTCTGCCCGACCGGTATCGATATCCGCCAGGGCTCGCAGCTCGGCTGCATTCAGTGCGGGCTGTGCATCGATGCCTGTAACACCATCATGGCCAAGCTCGGCCGGCCGCGTAACCTTATCGCCTACGATACGGATCTGAACATCAAGGAGCGCCTCGAAGGGCGCCCGTCAACCTACAAGCCCATCCGCTGGCGCACGGCGCTTTACGCCGCGATCATCGCCGTCGCCGGCGGCATCATGATCTACACGCTGGCGACGCGAGGCTCCGAGGGCATCAGTGTCATCCATGACCGCAATCCGATGTTCGTGCGGCTGTCAGACGGCTCGTTGCGCAACGGCTACACCATCCGTATCGTCAACAAGCAATTGAAGTCGCGTGACTTCGTCATCGCGGTGGACGGGCTGCCGTCGACACTGATCGATTTCGTCGGTCTGCCGCCGCGCGCCGATGGCCGGCAACTGGTCGCCGTTGGACCGGACCAGACAAAAGAAGTGCGCATCCTGGTGACCGACTACAGCAACACGCCGCCGGCAGCTTCGACCTCTGTTCTGTTTAGCCTGATTGATGTGAATTCCGGCGAGGTGGCGCAGGTTCGCGATCACTTCTTCGGACCCGAGGGGAAATAGCATGACCGATACGCCACACACCAAACCGCGCGAAGTGACCGGCCGGACCGTCCTGTTCTGGCTGGTAGGCTTTTTCGCCCTGGTCATCGGCGTCAACGCCGTGATGGTCAAGGCGGCGACGTCGACCTTTGGCGGCGTGCAGACCTCGAGTTCGTACAAGGCCGGCCTGAAGTTCAAGCAGGAGATTGCCGCTGCCGAACAGCAAACGGCACTGAATTGGCGGGTCGACGGCAAGCTCGTCCACGACAAGGCCGGCGAAGCCGTTCTCGACATTGCGGTGCGCGATGCCAAAGGCGAGCCTGTCACCGGACTGGTCGCAGTGGCGCATCTCGAACACCCGGCCGATGCGCGGCGCGATCACGATGTGCCGCTGAGCCTCATCGGTGCCGGACAGTTTCACGGTGTCGCGACCGCTCCGGCCGGGCAGTGGGAATTGATCATCGATCTCGATCGCGACGGTGAGCGCGTGTTCCGTTCGCGCAGTCGGGTGACGTTGAAGTGAATCGAGTCGTGTAGGCCCTCGCCGCCGTACGATATGAGAGCGCAATGACCGTTACCGACACCCTCGACGTTTCGCCTTACATCAAGCCTGAAACCGACGGCACCAACGGCATGGATGTAGCCGTGGAAGGTATCACATGCGGTGCGTGCATTGCGCGCATCGAACATGCGGTGAAAAGCCTGCCCGGCGTCACCGAGGCGCGCGTCAACTACACCAACCGTCGTCTGCATGTCGCATGGTCCGATGCACTGGATGAGCCGGCGCGTATCTTCGATACCTTGCGCGCCAATGGCTATCGCGGCCATCCCTTCGTGCCGCTGCGCGCCGAGGAAGAAGAAGCCGCCGAGACGCGCCGGCTGACGCGCTGCCTCGCGGTTGCCGGCTTTGCGGCAATGAACGTGATGCTGCTCTCGGTGTCGGTGTGGTCCGGCAATGTCACCGACATCACGCCGGAGACGCGCGATTTCTTCCACTGGGCGTCGGCGCTCATTGCGTTGCCGGCCGGCGCCTATGCCGGCCAGCCGTTCTTCACCAGCGCCTGGGCTGCGCTGCGCGCCGGCACGCTCAACATGAACGTGCCGATCTCGCTCGGCGTCATCCTGGCGCTCGGCATGTCGGTGGTCGAGACCGCCAACCACGCCGAACACGCCTATTTCGATTCGGCCTTGATGCTGCTGTTCTTCCTGCTGGTGGGGCGGGCGCTGGAGCATGCCATGCGCCGCAAGACGCGCGCCACCGCCGGCAATCTCGCCGCGCTGCGCGCCGATACGGCGCACCGCTTTACAGGCGACGAACTTGTCAATGTCCTGGCGGCTGCGCTCAAGGCCGGCGATCGCATTCTGGTGAAGCCCGGCGAGCGCGTGCCCGCCGACGGCGAAGTCATCAACGGCACCTCGGAGATCGACGACAGCCTCATCACTGGCGAAACCGCGCGTCGCGCCATCAAGGCGGGCGCCAAAGTCTATGCCGGCAGCCTGAATTTCTCCGGCACGCTGACGCTGCGTGTCACCGCCGCAGGCGGCAACTCCCTGATCGACGAGATCGAGAAGCTGCTGGAGAAGGCCGCCAGCGCAAAATCGCGTACGCGGCGGCTGGCCGACGAAGCGGCGCGCATTTATGCGCCGGTGGTGCATGTCACCGCGGCGCTGACCTTCGCCGGCTGGTGGCTGGCCGGACTATCGCTGCACGATTCGATCATCATCGCCATTGCGGTGCTGATCATCACTTGTCCTTGCGCGCTCGCGCTCGCCATTCCGGCGGTGCAGGTGGTCGCCTCCGGCGCCCTGTTCAAGCGCGGTATCATCCTCAATGCCGGCGACGCCATCGAACGCCTGGCCGAGGCCGACACCATTGTATTCGACAAGACCGGCACCCTGACACTGCCCGAGCCGCGGGTGGTCAACGCCGCGGAGATCGACGCCGATCTGTTGACAGCCGCGTCGCGGCTGGCGCAATCGAGCCGGCATCCGCTGGCGATGGCGCTGGCGAAGGAGGCCGTGAGCACCGCGCCCTTCGACGGTGCGACGGAAGAGCCGGGGCAGGGCGTGCGCGCGGTGGTCGATGGCGCCGAGATGCGGCTCGGTAGTGCGGCGTTCTGTCGTGTTCCTTCGGGAGTGAGCGGAGAGGGCACGTCCCACATCTATTTCCGCCACGGCGAGCGCACCGCCAATTTCGCGATTGCGCAGAGCCTGCGGCCCGACGCGGTGGCGACCGTACAGGCGCTGCGCGATCTCGGTTTCGATCTACGTATTTTGTCCGGCGATCGCCGGGAAGCGGTGGCGCCGGTGGCCGAAACGCTGGGCATTCAGCAATGGCGTGCCGGCGTCAATCCGGCGGAGAAAATCGCCGTCATCGACACGCTCAAGAACGAGGGCCGGCGCGTGCTGATGGTGGGTGACGGGCTCAACGATGCGCCCTCGCTCGCGGCCGCGCATGTTTCGCTGTCGCCGATCTCGGCCGCCGATGTGACGCAAGCGCACGCCGATGCCGTGTTCCTCGGCGAACGGTTGGTGGGCGTGCTCGACGCGGTGACCATCTCGCGGCGCGCGCGTCGCCTGATGGTCGAGAATCTATGGCTCGCGGTGATTTACAACTTTATCGCCGTGCCGGTTGCGATTGCCGGCCTGGTGACGCCGCTGATTGCCGCTGCGGCAATGTCCGGCTCATCGCTGCTGGTAACGCTGAATGCTCTGCGCGCCAATGTTAAAGACGCGGGCGCCGATCAAAGCGCCGTTTCACCTCTCGCAAGCGAGAATCCAGCTGCCGGCGTCGCGCCGTCGCGGGGACGAACGGAGAATGTCGGGTTGCCTGCAGAAACGAGGATGACATGAACATCATCGTCTACTTGCTGCCGCTGGCGCTGGGCCTCGGTCTGCTCGGGCTGTTCGCCTTTCTCTGGGCGTTGCGCAGCGGGCAATACAACGACATGGAAGGCGCGGCCTATCGCGTTCTGTCGGATGATGATGTGGAGAAGTAGGTAAAGCTCGCCCAGCCAAGACAGAAGCGAAGGCTAGTTCAGGCGAGCATCACTTTCCCAGCATCACCGTTTCGAACTCCGCCGGCAGTACGATCTCCAACAGTTCGCAGTCGTCGGAATAGCCGAGCACGGTGTGCTTGATCTTCGGCGGCTGAATCCAGCAGGCGCCGGCCTCGAAGGTGTGAACGCCTTCGCCTTCGAACTCGGTTTTGTACCAGCCCTTGAGCACGTAGATCATCTGCAGATCGACGTCGTGGAAATGCGGCTTGGCGACATCCTCCGCCTTGAACGGCGGGATGAAGCGGATGACATGCGCCTGCACCATGCCGGAGGTGGCGAGGGCGAGGCCCAGGTCGCGATACTTGGCGTAAGTGCGCAGGCCCTGGTCGAAATCGGCTTCGTTGTGATGGCTGACGTGAAACTTTTGCGTCGGCTTCTTGACGCGCGTTTTCGCCGAGACGGCGCGGCGTGCGTTCGGCTTGGCCGGTTTGCGCGGCTGAACGGGCTTCGGCAGCTTTTTCCTTGTTTTGGAGCGCTTTTTGGCCATTGATGCCTCCCTCGGCACCGGCAATTGGATCATGACCGCTGATTTCATGGAAGACCCGTCAACGCCCCTTATCCGGATTTTCGTCGATGCGGATGCCTGCCCGGTCAAGAACGAGGTTTACCGGGTCGCCGAGCGCTACGGGCTGAAGGTCTTTATCGTCGCCAACTCGTTCATGAACGTGCCGCGCAGCGACCTGATCGAGCGCGTCATCGTGCCCGAAGGCCCGGACGTCGCCGATGGCTGGATCGCCGAACGCGCGGGCGCTCATGACATCGTCATTACCGCCGACATTCCGCTGGCGGCACGCTGCGTCAAGAACGGCGCGAGCGTGCTGTCGCCGTCGGGCAAGGTATTTGACGACGACGCCATCGGCATGGCGCTCGCGAGCCGCAACCTGATGGCCGACCTGCGCAGCGCCGGCGCGGTGACGCGCGGCCCGCCGCCTTTGTCGCGGCAGGATGTGTCGCGGTTCCTGTCGGCGCTGGATCTGGCGGTGGTGAAGGTGAAGAGGAAGGCGGGGGTGTAGCGCCTCTTTGCTTTACCCTCCCCTGAAGGGGGAGGGTCGCGAGCGATAGCGAGCGGGGGGTGAGCTTCGTAGTCGCGCTGCGCGCGATCACCCCCACCCGATTGCGCTTGCGCGCAATCGACCTCCCCCCTCCAGGGGGAGGTGAAGGAAGATCACTCCGCCGCCGCGGTGCTCACGCCGCCATGGGCCTTCGACCAGCCGGCCGGATCGTTGATGAAGTTCTCGACCTCGGCCAGCATCTTCGGCTCGAACCGATCCATCTTCTTGGCGACGCGCAGCACGTCGCGCCAGGTCGTCAGGTAATGCAGCTTGACGCCGAGATCGCCGAGGACTTTCTCGCCCTCTTTGTAGATGTTGTAGAAGAAGATCACCGTGCAGTGGTCGCAGTGGCCGTCGGCGTCGCGGATCGCCTTGACGAAATTGACCTTGCTGCGGCCGTCGGTGGCGAGGTCCTCGACCAGCAGCACGCGCTGGCCGGCTTTCAGTTCGCCCTCGATCTGCGAGCCGCGGCCGAAGCCCTTGGGCTTCTTGCGCACATATTGCATCGGCAGGTGCATGCGGTCGGCGACCCAGGCGGCAAACGGAATGCCGGCGGTCTCGCCGCCGGCCACGGCGTCGAGCTTGTCGCGGCCGATGTCGCGATCGATGGCGTTGACCATGTAACCCATGATCGCCGTACGCACGTCCGGGAAGGAGATCAGCCAGCGCGAGTCGTTATAGACCGGGCTCGCCCAGCCGGAGGTGAAGATAAAGGGCTTGTCGCCCATGAACCGCACCGCGCCGGTGTCGAGATACATGCGCGCGGTCAGTTCGGCGATGGTGTCGCGGTCGAGGAAATGGGCGTCTGTGGTCATGGGGCGGGGCTCTCTCCTGTCATGCCCGGGCTTGTCCCGGGCATCCCGCTTAGGCTGGCTCAGTGCTTAACTAAGCGGGATGGCCGGGACAAGCCCGGCCATGACAAGGAGTGTGGACGCCGCCTCGCGGGGGAGGGGAGAAGAAAGGCAGCGCGCCTAATGCTCCGCCGCGACCCGCAGGCCGACATAGCGCTCCAGGGTTTCGGTGTCCTTTTGCAGCTCGGCGGACGGCGCCCGGTGCATCACCGCGCCGCGCTCCAGCACGATGGCGTTGGCGGTCAGTTCCAGCGCCACGTCGGTATGCTGCTCGACCAGAACGATGGCGAGCTTCTGCCCGGCCAGCATCTGCTTCACGGCGCGGATCAGCTCCTCGACGATGACGGGGGCGAGGCCCTCGAACGGCTCGTCGAGCAGCAGCAGCGACGGGTTGGTCATCAGGGCGCGGGCGATGGCCAGCATTTGCTGCTCGCCGCCGGAAAGCTGGTTGCCCATGTTGCGCTTGCGCTCGGACAGGCGCGGAAACATCTGGTAGATCGTCTCGAGCGTCCAGGCGCCGCGTTGCGCTGCGACCGTGAGGTTTTCCTCGACCGACAGCGACGGGAAAATCTCGCGCTCCTGCGCCACCCAGGCGATGCCGTTATTGGCGCGCCAATGCGGCGGCTGCCGCGAAATGTCCTGACCGCGCCAGAACACGCGCCCGGCGCGCATCTGGGTAAAGCCCATGATGGTGAGCATCAGCGTCGATTTACCGACGCCGTTGCGGCCGAGCACGGCCAGCGCGCCGCTTTCGGCAATGTCGAGCGAGACGTCGTTGAGCACCACGGCGTCGCCGTAGCCCGCCGTCACATTCTGAAGCCGGAGGAGGGGCTCACCCATGTTTGCGCGTCCCCAGATAAACTTCGCGCACGCCGGGGTCGGACGAGATTTCGGCCGGCGAGCCTTGCGTGAAGATGGCGCCGCCGACCAGCACGATGATGTGGGTGGCGAAGCGGAACACGACATGCATGTCGTGCTCGATAAACAGCAGGGTCAATTCGTCCGACAGACCGGCGACGACCTCGAAGATCTCACCGGACTCCTCGTGCGGCACGCCGGCGGCCGGCTCGTCGAGCAGCAGCACCTTCGGCTTGGTCGCGAGCGCCAGCGCAATTTCCAGCAGTCGCTGGCGGCCATAAGGCAGTTCGCGCGTCGTCTGATAGCAGGCGTCGCCGAGCTTGAGTTTGGCGAGGATTTCGTAGGCCTCCTCGATCGCGTCCTTGTTGCCGGCGATGTTCTGCCAGAAACGGCCGGCAATGCCGCGGCGCTCGCAGACCGCGAGCGTCACGGCTTCGAGCGGGTTCAAGCCGGCAAACAAGGTGTTGATCTGGAAGGTGCGCGCGAGCCCGCGCTTGACGCGGTCCTGCGGCTTCATCGCCGTGACGTCCTCGCCGCCAAGGGTGATCTGACCGGCATTCGGCACCAGCATGCCGGTCATCAGATTGATGAGCGTGGTCTTGCCGGCGCCGTTCGGGCCGATCAGCGCGTAGCGGGCACCGACCGGCAGGTCGATGTCGATGTCGCGCGCCACCACCAGCGAGCCGAAGCTCTTCTGCACGCCGCGGGTGGAAAGAGCGATCGTGCCTTTGGCGATGGCGCCTTTATGGGACGGCGCGACGGTTCCCGTTTGCGCGGTCATTTGCGACTCCAACGCGAGAACAGTTTCGACAAGCCGCCGAGAATGCCGTTCGGCAACAGCATCACCACCACCACGAGAAGAATACCGATCCAGAAATACCAGTACTGCGGCGCGATGCCGGAGAACTGGTCGCGTGCGATCATGAACACCGCGGCGCCGATCAGGCCGCCATACAGGCGTCCCGCGCCGCCCAGCACCAGCATCACCAGCACGTCGGCCGAACGTTCGAAACTCAGCACTTCGAGCGATACGGTTTCGGTCGTCTGCGCGAGGATGGCGCCGGCGATCCCAGCGATGATTGCCGAAATCGTATAGACCTTGCGGATGTGGGCCCGACTGTCGGCGCCGATCGCCGGCATGCGCACGATGTTTTCGCGGATGCCGCGCAGCGCCAGCCCGAACGGCGAATTGATCAGCCGGCGCGTGAGTAGGAAGCAGACGAACAGGATGGCAAGCGCATAGCCGTAGGCCGTGTAGCCGTAGAGGTCGAACTTGAAAACGCCGAACACCGGCTTGATCGCCACGCCCTGCAGGCCGTCCGAACCGCCGGTGAGCCAGCTGGCGCTGTTGGCGGCCTCGTGCAGCAGCAGGCCGAGGCCGAGCGTGATCATGATCAGCGTCAGATGCCGGAAGCGCGACACGATGAAGCTCGACAGATAGCCCACGAGCCCGGCGACGACCGCGGCCACGAGCAGGCCGCTGAACGGCTCGCCCCAGAAAAATTTGCTGAAGATGCCGGCGGTGTAGGCCCCGAGACCGAAGAACGCGGCATGGCCGAGCGAGACGACGCCGGCATAGCCAAGGATCAAATCGAGCGACAGCGCGAACAGCGCCGTAATGGCGATCTGGCTGGCCAGCGACAGATAGGTCGGAAACAGCCAGAACGGCAGCAGCGTCGCCAGCCAGAAGGCGATCTCGATCGCCCGCCAGCGGCTCAATTGCTGCATGTAGGTTTGCGGGGTCATGGCGCGGGTCACATCAAGCGTTGTCATGCGCTCACCGTTTCCCGAACAGGCCAGCCGGCTTCCACATCAGCACCGCCACCATCACCAGATAAATGAGGAAGGCGCCGAGCTCGGGCACGTAATACTTGCCGGCGATATCGCTGATGCCGATCAGGCAGGCGGCGGCGAACGAACCGGCGATGGAGCCGAGGCCGCCGACCGAGACGATGATCAGCACATAGACGAGATAGACGAAGGCGAAATGCGGATCGAGGCCGACGATCTCGATCGCGAGCGCGCCGCCGAGGCCCGCCAGACCCGAGCCGAGCGCGAAGGTGACGGCGAAGGTGCGGTCGACATCGATGCCGAGGCCGCGCGCCATGCGCTGGTTATCGACCGCAGCCCGGACCTGCGCGCCGAAGCGCGTGTGCTCGAGCGTCATCACCAGGAGGATGGTCACGACGATGCCGACCGCGACCAGGAACAGGCGGTATATGCCGATATTCAGCCCGAGCACGTTGATCGAGCCGCGCATGTAGCCCGGCACGGAAATCGGCTGTTGCGTGGTGCCGAAGAACCAGGCGGCGACGGCGACCGAAATGAAGGCGAGGCCGATGGTCAGCAGCACCTGATCGAGGTCGGTGGCGCGATAGAGCCGGCGGTACAAGGTGCGTTCGATGACGACGCTCACCAGCGCGGTGACCAGGAAGGAGACCGGCAGCGTGGCGAAGAAATTCCAGTGGAAGTCCTTCATCAGCATGACGGTGACGTAGGCGCCGAGCATGGCGAAGGCGCAATGCGCCAGATTGACGAAGTTCATCAGGCCAAGCGTCACCGACATGCCGACCGACAGCAGGAACAGAAGCATGCCGTAGGCAATGCCGTCGAACAGGACGCCGAAAACGGGAGGGAGCATGGGTGTCGCGCTGCGCCTTTGAACTGTTTCTTCGTCTGCGGCTTTCCGGTACCGGTGCCCCTATCGCGTGGGGACCAGTGGCCCATAGCAAAACTTCTTTGCCGTTGGCACTGAAATCTGTGCTGTCGCTGCAGCGCAACGGCGTCAGGATGTGTCCGGCTTGCCCAACATGGCCCGCCGGGCCGCCCCATCCCATCGTGAAACGGGGCGGCTTAAGCCGCCCCGTTTTTCGCCTCGGCTGGGGGCCGGCTTTACTTCATGGCCGCCTTGACCGGGTCCTTGACGTTCTCGACCTTGTCGAACTCGACATTGACGAGCTTGCCGCCGACTTTCTCGACCTTGCGGATGTAGATGGTCTGAACGATGTCGCGCGTTTCAGGATCGATCATCATCGGGCCGCGCGGGGCTTCCCACTTGAGGCCCTTGGCGGCGTTGACGAGCGCCTCGCCGTCGGTCTTGCCGCCGGTCTTCTTCAGCGCTTCGTAGATGACGTGCATGCCGTCATAGCCGCCGGCGACGAAGAAGTTCGGGTTCTCGCCGTTGTTGTCCTTGCGGTACTCGGCGACAAACTTCTCGTTGAGCGCGGACTTGTGATTGTGATCGTAGGTCCAGGCGGTGATGACGCCGAGCGCGGTGTCGCCCATGTTGGCGAGCGCGGAATCGTCGGTCAGTTCGCCGGTGCCGAGGATCTTGGTCTTGCTGCTGTCGATGCCGCGTTCGGCGAAAGCCTTGCCGATGGCCGCCGGCTGCGCACCGCCGGGGATGAAGACGAAGATCGATTCCGGACCGAGATCCTTGGCGCGCTGGACATAAGCCGAGAAGTCCGGATTGGCGACCGCCATGCGCACGGAGCCGACCGTTTCGCCGCCGGCCGCCTTGAGTGCCGCCTGGAAGCTGGTTTCGGCGTCATGGCCGGGACCGTAGTCCGAGACCATGGTGTAGGACTTCTTGACGCCGTTCTTGGCGGCCCAGGTGCCCATTGTCGCCGACACCTGCGGCAGCGTGTGCGAGGTGCGCACCGAGTAGTTCGACTTGGTGGTGATGATCGATGTCGCCGCGTTCATGATCACCATGAACTTCTTGGCTTCGGCCGACACGTCGGACGCCGCCATGGCGTTCGGCGTCAGCAGGAAGCCGGCGAGGATGTCGACATTGTCGCGCACGATCAGTTCTTGCGCCAGTCGCTTGGCGACCGGCGGCTGCGGGCCGGCCACGTCCTTGCGAATGATCTCGATCTTCTTGCCGGCGACGGTGTCGCCATTCATCTTCATATAGAGCTTGATGCCGGCATCCATCTGCTTGGCGCCGTCGGCGAACTGGCCGGAATAGGGCAGGATCACGCCGATCTTGACGGTGTCCTGGGCATGAGCCGGCGCCATCAGCGCCACGGCGATCGTGGCCGCGCTGGCATAGAGCATGGTCTTCATCGGTATCTCCTCCAATTCGATGCTTGTTCGGAATCGCCGTTCGACGGAAAGGCGCATCGTTTCACGGACGATCATGCCTGACGGTCCGCGTGATGGAAAGACGGGCGCATCGCTCCTCGCTTGGAGGAATCGAACATCGGCATGCAAAAATCGAACGATGCGCGATTTGCCGCAGCCGCCGTGCCGCGAAGGACCTCAAGGCCCCAGTCCCGTCATGCCGGGGCGCGCGTGCAACGCGCGAACCCGGAATCCAGATGCCGCAGCACCTCATCGGCCTCATCCTGAGGAGCCCGAGCGCAGCGAGGGCGTCTCGAAGGATTGAGGCCGCCCCATGGTTCGAGACGGGCCTTCGGCCCTCCTCACCATGAGGGCGGAATTTAATCAAAATGACGCTTGACTGTATTTAAGCCTAGGCCTATATTCCCCTGCATCCCGCCCCTTCGACGAGGGGTGTCTGATCAGCGTCTCCAGATGCTGGGGCGGGGAGCGGTGGCCGGGTTCGGGGCGTCGGAGATGCGGCGCAAATTCCCCGCCCGGCGGTCCAAGCCGCTCGCTCCCGGCGCGCCTTGCCGCGCGCCACTGGGGCGGAACTGCGCGTGCCAAGGGAGCAGAAGTCTTCGGCGGCGGGGCGATCGACACCAGGTCGCGCCCAAACCGGAGGCGAGGAAGCCACCCCGCCCGCGCAGGGAAGTCCCGCAGCGGTGGATAGCAATGGTCCGTCCACCGGGGGTCGAGCGGAGCAAGCCACAAAACACCGCGTGCGGAACGCCGGAGGTCCGGCAATTCCGTGGTGACGATGCTCGCGTGAATCTAACTCACACATCACGCGAGGCTGCGGGGCTGTTCGGGCCCGGCGTTCCGCGCGCCCTCGTTATCGAAGGGCGATGGAATGAAGGTTTGGGACTGCGGCCTGCCCGGGGCCGACCAAACAATGCGGGCGATGACGCATGTCTGCTTCTTATCCCTCCCCGTCTTCGGGGAGGGATAAGGAAGCCTCACGCTACCTTCTTGCCCCACAGCCGCGTCGAAGCGAGGTCGGCGCCCTCGCGCAGCGCCTGGAGCTTTAGCCACACTGCCGGCTCGATCACCCATTCGCGGTTGGTGAAGGTGCCGAAGCCGCAATCGGTCGAGGCGACGACACGTTCGCGGTCGCCCACCGCCGCCACCGCGTCCTCGATGCGGCGCGCGACGACCTCGGAATGCTCGACGAAATTCGACGTCGTCTCGATCACGCCCGGCAGCAGGATCATGTGCTTGGGCAGCGGCGCCTTCTTGAACGCGGCATATTCGTGGGCATGACGCGGATTGGCGAACTCGATGGTCAGCGCGCCGACCTTGGCCTGATACAGCGCCGGCAGAATCTTCTCGAGCGGGATGTCGTAGATATGCGGACCTTCCCAGTTGCCGTAGCAGACATGCAGCCGCACGCGGTCGGCCGGAATACCGTCGATGCCGGCATTGATGGCGGCGACATGCGCCTCGACGCGCTTGATGAAGGCGGCGTCGTCGAGATCGCGATAGAGCATGGTGCGGTCCATGGCGAGATCGGGCGCGTCGATCTGCAGCACAAGCCCGGCTTTGTGAATCGCCATGTATTCATGCCGCATCTCGCGGGCCAGCGCGGCGAGATAGGCGTCGTGCGTGTCGTAATGCGCGTTCAGCATGGTCGAGGAAATGATGCCGGGCGACGGCGCCGTCATGAAGGTCTCGGCGAACTTGCCGGATGCAATGCGGTTGAAGCGCGCCAGCTCGTCATTAATCGGCTTGACGTCGAGATACTTTAATTCGCCTTGGCACTCCGGCGCGTTCTGCTGCTTCGAGGTGTGCGGAAAGCGCCGCACCAGGCTCGCCACCAGTTCGGGAAAAGCCTCGAATTCCTTGCCGCGCCGCCGGTTCGACACGCCGGCAAAACCGCTCATGCGCTGCGGCACATAGGTCTGGAAGCCGACGCGCTGCTGTTCCCCATCATTGCCGATATCGATGCCGGCCTTGGCCTGCTTGTCGACGACATGGGCGACGGCCTTGTCCAATTCGGATGCCATTTCGGTCGCGTCGAAAGGCTGGCCCTGTTCCTGGCGCACCAGAAGGTCGGAAAGCTTGTCGTTACGCGGCAGCGAGCCGACATGGGTGGTCAGAATACGGTCGCGGCTGAGGATCATTGCGGCTTCACTCCCAAGGTTACGTTTTTTGGGCGCGTTTTTGCTTTGGAAATATGCTGCGCTAGGCAGCCCGCGCCGGTCTATTGCATAATACCCGAATACTTCGGGAGGAAAACAAAATGACGGTCGCGGAAAAAATCGCGGCGGACACCGGCGCGGTGGGCCTGAGCCCCGTATTGGGGGCCGGCGCCTACAACTTCGCCGCCGATGTCCTCAAGCGCAATCTCGATGCGGGCCGTGCGGGCAAGCCGGCCTATATCGATGGGCGCGGCACCTGGACCTACGGACAGTTGGCCGATCGCGTAAACCGCTTCGGCGCGGCGTTGCGCGGTCTCGGCGTTCGCCGCGAGGAACGCGTGCTCATGGCCGTGCTCGACACTGTCGACTGGCCGACGGCATTTCTCGGCTGTCTCAAGGCCGGCATCATCGCCGTGCCGGTGAACACGCTGCTCACCGAAGATGACTACCGTTTCATGCTGGCCGACAGCCGCGCCAAGGCGCTGGTGGTATCGGAGGCGCTGTTTCCGCGGTTCGAAAAGATCATCGCGGAAAGCCCCGACCTCGAGCATGTCATTGTGTCGGGAGCCAATCCTCATGGCTATCGCCTGTTCGAGGATCTGATCGGCGCCGATGAGCCGGAAGACGTCACCGCGGCGACGGTCGCCGACGACATGGCGTTCTGGCTCTACACCTCGGGCTCGACCGGCAAGCCGAAAGGCGCCGTCCATGTCCATGGCAGCCTCAAGATCACGGCCGATCTCTACGGCACGCCGGTGGTCGGGCTGAAAGAAAGCGACGTCGTGCATTCGGTGGCGAAATTGTTCTTCGCCTATGGTCTTGGCAACGCCATGACCTTCCCGCTCAGCGTCGGCGCTACCGTGGTGCTCAACGCCGAGCGGCCGACGCCGGACGGTGTGGCCGCGCTGCTCAAGAAGCATCCGATCACGGTGTTCTTCGCGGTGCCGACTTTCTACGCCAGCTTTCTCAATTCGCCGGGCGCGCCGCAGAAGTCCGAGGTAAAGCTGCGTCATTGCATCTCGGCCGGCGAGGCTTTGCCGGAAGGCATCGCGCGCAAATGGGAAGAGCGCTACGGCGTGTCGATCTATGACGGCCTCGGCACCACCGAGATGCTGCACATCTTCCTGTCCAACCGTCCCGGCGCCACCAAATACGGCACGACCGGCAAGCCGGTGCCGGGCTACGAAATCAAGCTGCTCGGCGAGGACGGCAAGCCCGTCAAGAAGGGCGAGATGGGCGAGATGTATTCGCGCGGGCCGACCTCGGCGGTCATGTACTGGAACAACCGCGAGAAGTCGCGCTCGACCTTCCAGGGCGAGTGGACGCGCTCCGGCGACAAATACATCGAGGACGAGGACGGCTATTTCATCTGCTGCGGCCGCGCCGACGACATGCTGAAAGTGTCGGGCATTTACGTCTCGCCCTTCGAGGTGGAGGCGGCTCTGGCCTCGCACCCGGACGTTCTGGAAGCCGCGGTGGTCGGCTGGCAGGACGAAGAGAAGCTGGTCAAGCCGCGCGCTTTCGTCGTGCTCAAGCAACATGACAAGGCGAGCGATGCGCTGGTCGTCCTGCTGCAGGAGCATGTGAAGCAGGTTCTGGCGCCGTACAAATATCCACGCTGGATCGAATTCCGCGTCGATCTGCCGAAGACGGCGACGGGGAAGATCCAAAGGTTCATGTTGCGGGCGGAGCAGCAGGGCTGATGAAATGCAGCTAGCGGATTCTGGTTTTCTGTCGATTGACGGCCATTCCCTCGAATACCGCATGGTCGGACCGCGTCCTGACGCGGCGCCGACGATTGTCATGCTGCATGAGGGCCTCGGCTGCG
Source organism: Undibacter mobilis (assembly GCF_003367195.1). NCBI lineage: Bacteria > Pseudomonadati > Pseudomonadota > Alphaproteobacteria > Hyphomicrobiales > Nitrobacteraceae > Undibacter > Undibacter mobilis. The sequence goes on from NZ_QRGO01000001.1 coordinate 1,525,556, forward strand.
TCGGTCTGTGGGGCGATTTTCCCGACAAGGTAAGTGAGGCCACGGGCTGCGGCGTATTTGTCTATTCGCGCGCCGGCTACGGGCAGTCCTCACCGGTGAAGCTGCCCCGACCACTGACCTACATGCACATCGAGGCGCGCGAAGTGCTGCCGAAGCTGCTCGATATGATCGGCGCCAGGCGGCACATCCTGTTCGGTCACAGTGACGGCGCCTCGATCGCGGCGCTCTATGCCGGTTCGCATCAGGATCATCGTCTCGGAGGCCTGATCCTGATGGCACCGCATTTCTTCACCGAAGACGTCGGCATTGCTGCCATCGCCGAGGCCCGGCAGGCCTACGAAACCGGAGATCTGCGCGCGAAGCTGGCGCGCTGGCACAAGGACCCCGACAACGCCTTCCGCGGCTGGAACGACGCCTGGCTCGATCCCGATTTCCGCAAGTGGGATATCACCGAGCAGCTCGCCTATATTCGCGTGCCGGTCCTGATCGTGCAGGGCGAGGGCGATCAGTACGGCACCGTGGCGCAGATCGAAGTCGCCGAGCGTGAGTGCTACTGCCCGGTCGATGTGGCGTTGCTGTCTGGCGCGAAACATTCGCCGCAGCGCGAGGCGCCGGAGGCGACGCTCGCCGCGGTCGCCGACTTCACCGCCCATGTGCTGGCAAACAACGGATGGGAGCGCGCGGCGTAGATCCGAAACAAAACGGCCGGGCTTTGGGCCCGGCCGTTTCAAATCGTCTGCGGTGAAACCTACTCCGCCGCCTGCTTCTTCGCCGCGCCGTGCTGCGAGAGCAAATAGTCCATCGCCGCCTGCGCGCCGCCCTTCTTGATCGGCACGCCGAACAACTGCAGGGCGACCTCGGTGGTGGCAAGGCATCCCATCATGGTCGCGTCATTGACGTCGCCGAGATGGCCGATGCGGAAATACTTGCCGGCGAAGGGTCCGAAGCTGGCGCCATAGGAGATGTTGAAGGTCTCCAGCGCCATAGCGCGGAACTGGTCGGCGTTATGGCCTTCCGGCAGCAGGATCGCGGTGACCGTCGGCGAGTAGTACTTCGAATCCTTGCACAGAATCTCGAGGCCCCAGTGCTTGGCCGCGATGCGCGTCGCCTCGGCGAGGCGGTCGTGGCGGGCGAACACATTGTCGAGGCCTTCCTCGTGCAGCATGGTGATGCCGACATCGAGGCCGAACAGCATGAGCGTGGCCGGCGTATAGGGGAAGAAGCCGGATTTGTTCAGGTTCAGCATATCCTGCCAGTCGAAGAACGACTTCGGCAGCTTCGAGGTCTTGTTGGCTTCCAGCGCCTTGTTGCTGATGGCGTTGAACGACATGCCCGGCGGCAGCATCAGGCCCTTCTGCGCGCCGCCGACGGTAACGTCGACGCCCCATTCGTCATGGCGGTAATCGGTCGAGGCCAGCGACGAGATGGTGTCGACCATGAACAAAGCCGGATGGCCGGCGGCGTCGATGGCCTTGCGGATCTCGGCGATCGGCGACAGCGCGCCGGTCGAGGTCTCGTTGTGCAGCACGCACACGGCCTTGATCTCGTGCTTCTTGTCTTCGCTCAGGCGCTTCTCGATGACTTTCGGATCGACGCCGGTGCGCCAGTCGGTGGCGAGCAGCTCGGTCTGGAGCCCGAGCTTGTCGGCCATCTTTTTCCAGAGCGCGCCGAATTGGCCGGTCTCGACCATCAGCACCTTGTCGCCGGACGACAGCGTGTTCGTCAGCGCGCCTTCCCAGGCGCCGGTGCCGGTCGCGGTGTAGATGATCACCGGATTGGTGGTCTTGAAGATGGTCTTGATACCGTCGAGGCACCGCTTCGCCAGTTTGGCGAATTCCGGGCCGCGATGGTCGATCATCGGGGTATCCATCGCCCGCAGGATGCGATCCGGAACCGGCGTCGGGCCGGGGATATGAAGGAAATGGCGCCCGACCTGGCGCGATGAATTCTGAGCCATAGGAAACTCGCTCCTCAAGCAGCCAATGCTGTAGCGTGATCTTGTGGCCTTGAACTATGAATGTCACATTCCGGTCAAGCGGATTTCCGCAATCGGCTCATTCAATAATTGGCGTAAACCATCAAGGACGGGCGTTTTGGCGGTGGTCCTCCCTGGCCTGGAAAGGCGTTTGAAATCCGAACTGGCCGGCGAGGTCCATTTCGACCAGTTTACCTGCGGGCGTTACGCCACCGATGCCTCGCATTATCAGATAACGCCGATCGGCGTCGTTGTGCCCCGCACCATCGACGAAGCCGAAAGGGCGATCGGAATCGCGCGGGCGGAAGGCGTTACCGTGCTGGCCCGCGGCGGCGGGACGTCGCAATGCGGGCAGACGGTGGGCGAAAGCCTCGTCGTCGACTGCTCGAAATACCTCAATCGCGTCATCGATCTCGATGTGTCGCGGCAGCGCTGCGCGGTCGAGCCGGGCATCGTGCTCGACGACCTCAACCGTCAGCTCAAACCCCACGGTCTGTGGTTTCCGGTCGATATTTCGACCGCCTCGCGCGCCACCATTGGCGGCATGGCCGGCAACAATTCCTGCGGTGGCCGTTCGCTGCGCTACGGCACCATGCGCGACAACGTCATCGGCATCGACGCGGTGCTGGCCGACGGCACGCGCGCGCATTTCGGTCCGATAGGCAGCCCCGATGACGCGCCGCCGCCGCTCAAATCGCTGGCGCAGGACCTCATGACCATTGGCGTGCGTGAAGCCGATGAAATCGCCGCGCGTTTTCCCAAAGTGCAGCGCCGCGTTGGCGGCTACAATCTCGATGCGCTGGTGCCGGGCTCCTACAAAGATGGCAACGGCATCAACCTCGCGCATATTCTCGTCGGTTCGGAAGGCACGCTCGGCTTCTCGACGCGCGTCGAGCTGAAGCTCTCGCCGCTGCTCGGCCGCCGCGCGGTCGGCGCCGTGCATTTCGGCAGCTTCTACGAGGCGATGAACTGCGCTCAGCACATCGTCGGCCTTAAGCCGATTGCGGTCGAACTGGTCGATCGCACCATGATCGAGCTCGCCGGCGCCATCCCGATCTACAAGCCGACCTTGGATCGCTTCGTGCGCGATCTGCCGGAAGCCATCCTGCTGGTCGAATTCGGCGAGAACGATCACGAAGAGAACCTGCGCCGGCTGCGCAGGCTCAAGGAGTTGATCGGCGATCTCGGTTTCCATTGGGACAACAGCGGCACCAAATGGGGCGGCGTGGTCGAGGTGCTCAATCCCGAGCTGCAGGCGGCGATTACCGAGGTGCGTACCTCGGGCCTTAACATCATGATGTCGATGAAGGAGCAGGGTAAGCCCGTGTCTTTCGTCGAAGATTGCGCAGTGCCGCTCGAGCATCTCGCCGATTACACGTCGCGGCTGACCGCGATTTTCGAAAGGCACGGCACGCGCGGCACCTGGTATGCGCATGCCGGCTCGGGCTGCCTGCATGTGCGGCCGGTCCTCAATCTGCGGCTGGAGAAGGATGTCCACGCCATGCGCGCGATTGCCGAAGAGGCTTTCGCCATGGTGCGCGAATACAAGGGCTCGCATTCCGGCGAACACGGCGACGGGCTGGTTCGTTCCGAATTCAACGAGCCGATGTTCGGGTCAAAGCTGGCGCGCGCCTTCGAGGAGGTGAAAGACCGCTTCGATCCGAACGCTCTCTACAATCCCGGCAAGGTAGTGCGGCCGTCGAAGTTCGATGACCGTTCCCTGCTGCGCTACAAGCCGGATTATAGTGGCCTCGATATCAAGACCGAACTCGACTGGTCGGTTTTTCCCGGTGCCGGCGGCGGCTTTCAGGGCGCCGTCGAGATGTGCAACAACAACGGCGCCTGCCGCAAGCTGGCCGGCGGCGCCATGTGTCCGTCCTATCGCGTCACCCGCGATGAGCGCGACGTTACCCGCGGCCGCGCCAATACGCTGCGCCTTGCGGTGACGGGGCAGCTCGGGCCCGATGCGCTCTCATCCGATGAGATGGCGGAGACGCTGGCCCTCTGTGTGTCGTGCAAGGCCTGCCGCCGCGAATGTCCGACCGGTATCGACATGGCGCGGATGAAGATCGAGGTTCTGGCAGCGCGCGCCAAGAAGAACGGCCTGTCGCTGCACGATCGCCTTGTCGGCTATCTGCCGCGATATGCGCCTTATGCCGCGCGGTTGCCTTGGCTGTTCAATCTGCGCGACCGTTGGCCGTTGCTGCAACGCGTCTCGGAAAGTCTCGCCAATTTCTCGGCGCGGCGCAGCCTGCCGAAATGGCGCGCCGACATCTATCGCGACCGCAGCGACTGGCCGCATCGCGCCGCGCCGGCGGAAGGCGGCTCCACGCCGCCACGCGAAGTCGTTTTGTTTGCCGACACCTTCAATCGTTATTTCGAGCGCGAGAATCTTGATGCGGCGATGCGCGTGCTGTCGGCGGGCGGCTATCGCATTCATGCCGCCAAGCCAAAGGATGGCGGCCGGCCTCTGTGCTGCGGCCGCACCTTCCTGTCGGTCGGCAAGGTGGACGAAGCGCGCCGCGAGATGCGGCGCACGCTGGAGGCGCTGGCGCCTTTCGCCAAACGCGGCGTGCCGATCGTCGGGCTGGAGCCGAGCTGCCTCTTGACCTTCCGCGACGAAATGCCGGCGCTGATGACGGGCGAGGGCGTCGCCGAGGTTGCGGCGCAGGCCCTGCTGTTCGAGGAATTTCTGGCGCGCGAGATCAAGGCCGGCATCTCGCTTCCGCTCAAGCCTTTGCCGCGCCCCGCGCTGTTGCACGGCCATTGCCACCAGAAAGCCTTTGCCGCCATGGGCGCGGTTGAAAGCGTGCTGCGTGCGGTGCCGGATCTGAAAGTCGAGACCGTCGAGTCGAGCTGCTGCGGCATGGCCGGTTCGTTCGGCTACAAGGCCGACACCATCGATGTGTCGTTGAAGATGGGGGAACTGTCGCTGCTCCCGGCGGTGCGCAAGGCGCCCGATGACGCCATCATCGTCGCCGATGGCACATCCTGCCGACATCAGATCCACGACGGCGCCGGGCGCGAGGCGCTGCACGTGGCGCGCGTGCTGGAAATGAGTTTGCAAAACGAGCAGCGATAGGGGCCTTTTTCAGGGCGTGATCGGTCTTACAGCCGATCGGACATGCTTCATGAATGCCGAATTTTATCTTCAGCGTGGACTCCGGCAGGGGCATGGAAAGGCCCGCTGGCAAATTTATCCTCCTGCACGCATGACGACACTGGAATCACAGTGCCATGGAAGAACTCGGACAGGAACAGAATTGGCGAGAAGGTCGAACTGAAGCCACCCGAGACTCCCAAGGAGATGCGAGAATAGCTTTATTGTCAGGCCTTACGTTGTCTGCAGCCGCACGCTATCCTGTGGCGCCGGACACCGAAGCACCGAATCAGCCTACCGCGAACGAGCAGAGAGCCCCGCCATGCGCCGCGCCCTTACGATATTGTCTGTGTTGTCCGTTGCCGCGTTGGCCGCCATCGCCCCTGCCGTGGCCTCGTCGCCCGCCGCGCCGGCCAAGAAGGAAGGCCCTGAGCTGCGCAAAGTGCGCTTTGGCACCAACTGGGTCGCGCAGGCCGAACACGGCGGTTTCTACCAGGCCGTGGCCGACGGCACCTACAAGAAGTACGGCCTCGACGTCGAGATTGTGCCGGGCGGGCCCAACGTCAACAACCGCATCCTGCTGCCGGTCGGCAAGATCGACTTCTTCATGAGCGCGAACTCGCTGCAGAGCTTCGACGCCGTCGAGCAGAAGGTCCCGACCATCGCGGTCGCGGCCTCGTTTCAGAAGGACCCGCAAGTGCTGATCACGCACCCGGGCATGGCCAATACGCTCGACGATCTCAAGAACCTGACGCTTTTCATTTCCAAGGAAGGCATGGCGAGCTATTATCAGTGGCTCAAGGCCGACTACGGTTTCACCGAGCGCAGCGTGAAGCCCTACACCTTCAATCCGCAGCCCTTTCTCGCCGACGAGAAAAGCGCGATGCAGGGCTACGTGACGTCGGAACCTTACGCCATTGAGCAGCAGGCCAAATTCAAGCCCAAGATCTTCCTGCTCGCCGATTACGGCTTCAACAGCTACTCGACCTTGATCGAGACGCGGACGGATCTGGTCGCGAAGGAGCCGGACATGGTGCAGAAGTTCGTCGATGCCTCGGCGATCGGCTGGTACAACTATCTTTATCACGACAACAAAGCGGCGAACGACCTGATCAAGCAGCACAATCCCGAGATGACCGATGCGTTGCTGGCCAACTCGGTCGCCCGGATGAAGGAATATGGCATCGTCGATTCCGGCGACACGCTGAAGTTCGGCATTGGCGCCATGACAGATGCGCGCATGCATGCTTTCTACGACAAGATGGTGCGCACCGGCGTCGTCAAGGCCGGCCTCGATTACAAGAAGGCCTTCACGCTGCAATTCGTGAACAAGGGCGTCGGCCTCAATCTGCGACCGAAGTAGGCCCGCACCAAGCGCGCCATCATGGCAAACTCAATCGTCTCGCTCCGCGACGTCGGCAAGATCTACGACAGCGGCACGGCGGCGTTGGCCGGCCTCGATCTCGACATCCGCGAAGGCGAGTTCGTGTCGCTGCTCGGCCCCTCGGGCTGCGGCAAATCAACGGCCTTGCGGATCGTCGCCGGCCTGAGTGAGCCGACGAGCGGCGCGGTCGAATGGCCGGCGGGCCGTGCGGCCAAAACGGCTGTGGGTGACATTGGCTTCGTGTTTCAGGAGCCGACCTTGATGCCGTGGGCGACGGTGGCCGGCAATGTCGAACTGCCATTGTCGCTCGCCCACGCCGACGCCGAGGCAGCCGGGCGCGCCGTGTCGAGCATTCTCGACCATGTCGGTCTTGCCGACTTCGCAGCGTCCTATCCGCGCGAGCTGTCCGGCGGCATGAAAATGCGCGTATCGATTGCGCGGGCGCTGGTCACCGAGCCGTCGCTGTTGCTGATGGACGAACCTTTCGCCGCGCTCGACGAGATCTCGCGCTTCAAGCTCAACAACGAACTGCTGTCGCTGTGGCAGACCTTGCGCCGGACCGTGGTTTTCGTCACGCACTCGGTCTTCGAATCGGTGTTTCTGTCGCAACGCATCGTCGTGATGACGTCGCGGCCGGGCCGCATCTTCGCCGAGGTGCCGATCGATGCGCCTTATCCGCGCGACGAATGCTTCCGAACCTCGGCGGCCTATGCCGGCTATTGTCGCAAGGTTGCGGACGTGCTCGCGGCCGCCATGGGGGCGCAGCCATGAAGGAGAGCGGCCTTGTCCGGACGGTGCTGCCGGTGCTGCTGCTGGCCGGCGCCATCGCGGCATGGGACATGGCGGTGCGCGTGTTCGCCATTCCGCCTTACGTGCTGCCCGGACCGGGACTCGTCGCAGGTGCGCTGATCGGCGATCGCGGCCTGCTGTTCGATTCGCTTGTGGTGACCCTCACGCTTGCAATCGAGGGTTTTGCGCTCGCTGCCATCGGCGGCATTTTCTGGGCGGTCGTCTTCAATCAGTGGCGCGTCGTCGAATATTCTTTCTATCCCTACGCCGTCGTGCTGCAGGTGACGCCGGTGGTCGCGATCGCGCCGCTGCTCCTGATCTATCTGCCGCAGCATCTGGCGGTGCTGGCCTGTGCCTGGATCGTCGCCTTCTTTCCAGTGCTGGCCAATACGACGCTCGGCCTGCGCTCGGTCGATCGCAATCTTGTGGCGCTGTTCGCGCTGTACAAGGCATCGCGCTGGCAAGTTCTGGTGCGGCTGATGCTGCCGGCGGCGCTGCCGCAGATTCTTGCTGGCCTGCGCATTGCCGGCGGTCTATCCCTGATCGGCGCCGTAGTCGCCGAAATTGCTGCGGGTTCGGCCGGCGCCGGGTCGGGTCTTGCTTATCGCATTGCCGAGTCCGGCTACCGGCTCAACATTCCCCGCATGTTCGCGGCGTTGCTGCTGTTGTCGCTCGCCGGCGTCGCCATCTTTGCCGTGTTGTCGGCTCTGTCGCATCTGGTGCTGCGGCGCTGGCACGAGAGTGAAGTGAAGGAGGAGCGCTGATCACGTCATCCGGGCGATCATGCCGAGGAGCGCCATCACGCCGATCACTTCGATCAGACTGCGGTGGAAACGGAATGTGAGGATCGCCGCTGTCACCGCCAGAAGGGCGATGCGCTGATCGAGCGCCGCTGGATCGAAGGCGTACCATCGCACGATTCCGGTGTGCATCTCCGTCACGTCGCCAAACAGAACATGCAGCGCAAACCAGACCGACAGGTTGAGGATGACGCCGACCACCGCGGCGGTGATGGCGGAGAGCGCGCCGGCGAGCCTCTTGTTGGCGCGCAGCTCCTCGATGAAGGGGGCGCCGGCCAGAATCCACATGATCGATGGCACGAAAGTCACCCATAGTGTCAGCGCCGCTCCGAGAATGCCGGCGATCAGCGGCGTGAACGGTGCAGCATCGCGGAAGCTCGCGAGAAAGCCGACGAATTGCGTCACCAGGATCAGCGGCCCTGGCGTCGTTTCGGCGAGGCCGAGCGCATCGACCATCTCCGGCGCGCTGAGCCAGCCATGGGCTTCGACCGCCTGCTGCGCCATGTAGGCGAGCACGGCATAGGCGCCGCCGAAGGTGACGACAGCGAGCTTCGAGAAGAACAGGCCGACCGTGACCAGGACATGCTGCGGCCCCAAAGCCAGCGCCGCGAACAGCACCGGCAGCCACCATAATGACAGGCCAATGGCCACAGCCCATGCGGCCTGCCGCCATCGTCCCTGCCGGCGCGGCGCGGCGTTGTCATTGTCGGCCGCCTTCGTCTCGACCTGTCGCGTGGCGACAAAGCCGATCATGGCCGCACCACCGACGATCAAGGGAAACGGCAGCGCCAGAAAGAAGATGCCGATGAAGGCCGCCGCGGCGACGGCGGCCAGCCACGCCGACTTCAGCGCGCGTTTGCCGATGCGAAGCAGCGCCTCGACGACGATCACCAGCACCGCAGCCTTGATGCCGTACAACGCGCCATCGACGATGCCGATGCCACGGCCATATACGTAGAGCAGGCTCAGGCCCAGCATCACCAGCGCGCCGGGCAATACGAACAGAATGCCGGCGACCAGTCCGCCGCGTACGCCGTGCATCAGCCAGCCGATATAGGTCGCGAGCTGTTGCGCCTCCGGCCCAGGCAACAGCATGCAGAAGTTCAGCGCGTGCAGGAAGCGCGGCTCATCGAGCCATTTTTTCTCGTCGACGACGGTGCGGTGCATCAGCGCAATCTGCCCGGCCGGTCCGCCGAATGACAGGCAGCCGATCTTGAACCACATTCTGAGTGCTTCACTGAAGGTCGGTTTGATCGAAGGTTGTCCGGTCGCTTCCATCGTCATGCTACCTTGCTTGGCCAATTGTGTTTTTCGTCGGCGGCAAAGCGCAGCCATGCGAACAGGCTATCGTAAATCGTAAAGCCCATATCCAGAAGCCCATGGTCGTCGTCGCGGGCGAGCGTCGAGAGTCCGAGCGAAATCGCGTGCAATCCGCTCGCTTCCGGCGCGAGATCGTGACGCGCGGTGTCGGCGCCGCGCACGATCAGGGCAAGGCGGGCCAGCGACGGCTCGTTGGCGAGTCCGAATATGTCGAGAAGCGTGCCGAAGCTGCAGCGGTCGTTCCGGTGCGATATTTCGACGCCATCGATGTCGAACGGAATGGCGTCGAAGTTCGCCGCGGCGTCGGCAACGTATGGCGGATCGACAAAGACAAATCGCGCCGCGGGATCGATGAAGCGCCGGATCAGCCAAGGGCAGGCGATGCGATCGATCTTGGGATGCCGCCGTGTCACCCACAATGATGGTCGTCGCGGCATCAGCCGATCGGTGCTCGAGCGATTGATCAGGGGCAAGCCAGCGTCGGCCCAGGCGCCCTGGCCGCCAGCGAGCATGGCCGCATCATAGCCCTGGCCCCGCAGCTCGCTGACGATAACCTGGCTCAGTTCCTTGCCGAGCTTGCAGGTGACGACGACGGGACGCATGCGGTCAAGCGTGCCGATCCAATCGGCATAGGCGGTCGGCTCGCGCCAGACCGAGCCCGGTATGAAGCCGGATACGCTTTCGTAAACGTCGCGCCGCCGCACGTCGACGATCTGCGGCGCAAGCGGCGTCGCCAGTAAATTCCAGAGTTTTTGGGGATGGATCGAAAAATCAGACGCCAGCATCATCTTCCTCCGATAGCGAAGGAAGCGGTGCTTGGGCTGTGATGCCTGAAGCGCGGGGCGACCGCTGCAGGCCCCACATCACAACAGTAGTCATAAATTTGCGTTGCTTCAAGCCGGATCAGCCGAATACCAGAACGAGCCCCGACAGCATCAGCAGGATGAGAATTACCTTGCGGAAAGTATGCTCGTCGAGATGACCGTATAATTTCAGTCCAAGCCACAGGCCGGCGCCGAGCGCCGGCAGGCCGTAAAGATAGACGAGCATCAGGTCCTTTGTGACCGTGCCGTTGACGGTCAACGAAAGCGCCGTCAACACGAACGAGGCAAGGATCACCGGCTGAAACACGGCGCGCTGCTCGTCCCGGCGAAAGCCGCGCAACTGGCACCAGATGGTGATGATCGGTCCGGCCAGTCCGGTCATGCCGCCGAGAATGCCGTTGACGAATCCGACCGTGATATCCGCCGGCAAGGATGGCCTGACGCTGTGGACATGCGGCCGGATCAGGAAATAGCTCGAGTAGCCGATCAGCAGCACGCCGACGCCATCCCGCACAAAGTCCGGCCTGATATAGCCGAGCAGCGCCGCACCGAGAGGAACTCCAAACAGGCCTCCGCCAATGAATGGCGCCAACGTGGATAGGCTGAGCGCGCCGCGCAGCTTCCAGATGCTGTAGCTCTGCACCAGAATGCCGTAACCGACGATCAGCGCCGCCGTCTGGGCGGGGGTCAGGATGTGCAGCCAGACGCCGGACACGACCAGTCCCATGGCGAAGCCGGCCAGCCCGCTGACAATGCCCCCGACGAAAGTCGAGAGGACGAAAAGTGCGAGAATCGGGCCATCCATGGTCGCGAGCCCAAGCCGTCTTGAACGGCGCTTGCCAAGGTGCAGTCTTGGATGCCGTCCCGGGTGGATGGCAGCTATCTCACGGGGAGGCTGCATTTCCCCCGTCAAACCGATTATACCATCTGACAAGTCAAAACAAATCAGTCCCGGGGGAAGCACATCATGTCCAACACCATCGATCTCAAGGGCCGCTTCGCGGTCGTCACGGGCGGCGCGCAGGGCATCGGCCGGGCCATCGTCGAGCGCTTTCTGGCGTCGGGCGCGGCGGTGGCGATCTGGGATCGCGACGAGCCGCTGGCGAAGAAGACGGCGGGCGAGCTCAAGGGCCGCGTCGAAGTTATTGCCGTTGACGTCACCGATTTTGCCAGCGTCGAGCGCGCACGCGATGCGACGACAAAGGCCTTCGGTCGCATCGACGTCCTGGTCAACAATGCCGGCATCGCCGGCATGAATACGACCGTGGCGGAATACCCGATCGATGAATGGAAGCGGGTAATGACCATCAATCTCGACAGCCAGTTCTATTGCTGCAAGGCGGTGGTGCCGGGCATGGTTGCGCAGAACTATGGCCGCATCGTCAATATAGCCTCGATCGCCGGCAAGGAAGGCAACCCGAACGCCTCGGCCTATTCGGCGTCGAAGGCCGGCGTCATCGCGCTGACGAAGTCGCTGGCCAAGGAAACGGCCGGCAAGGATATTTCGGTCAACGCCATCACACCGGCGGCGGCGCGCACTGCGATCTTCGATCAGATGACGCAGCAGCATATCGATTTCATGCTGTCCAAGATCCCGCGCGCCCGTTTCGTCAACGTCGATGAAGTTGCGGCGCTGGCGGCGTTCTGCGCTTCGCAGGATTGCTCCTTCACGACCGGCGCGGTGTTCGACATTTCGGGTGGGCGGGCGACCTATTGATCGACGAGGCAACCCTTCGCCGTCAACGTCTTACCGGCATCGCACTCATGTGCGGTGCCGTGGCGACATTCTCGTGTCTTGATACGACGGCGAAATACCTCGTTCAGTCCATGGACCCATTGCAGATCACGTGGGCGCGCTACACCGGCGCGTTCGTGCTGGTGCTGATCTTTCTCAACCCGTTCAAGCGGCCCGGCATGATGGTGACGCAGCGCCCGTTGCTGCAGATCGGCCGGTCAATACTGCTGCTCGGTTCGTCCGCGCTGAACTTCTTCGCCGTGCGTTATCTTCAACTCGACGAAGCGTTGGCGATTTTGTTTGCAACGCCGTTCCTGGTCGCGGTGCTTGGCAGCCAGGTCCTCGGTGAACGTGTCGGCTCGCATCGCTGGATTGCCATCGGCATCGGCTTTGTCGGCGTCCTTATTGTGACGCGGCCCGGAATCGGCGGCATGCATCCTGCGGCGTTGCTCTCGGTCGCAGGCGCCATCTGTTACACGCTGTATTCGGTTTCGACGCGGCTTCTGGCGCGAACGGACTCAACCGAGACGACGACGTTTTACACCAACATGGTCGGCGCGGTTGTGCTGACGCCGGTGGTCTACTTCGTCTGGTCAACGCCGCAGAGCATCTTCCTCGCCTTCCTGATGGGCATGACCGGTTTCTTTGGCGGCTTCGGTCACTATCTTCTGGTGCGCGGCCACCGCCTCGCCCCGGCCTCGACGCTGTCTCCGTTCATCTACACGCAGATGGTCTGGACCTCGTCGCTCGGCTTTCTGGTCTTCGGCGACGTGCCCCACTTCTGGACCATTGTGGGCAGCGTTGTCGTTATTGGCTCGGGCCTCTACCTGCTGCATTACGAGCGAAAGGTGGGCAAGACCATGATCCAGGCCGAAGAAAACCAATAGGCGGCCTGCCGGAACGGCAGTTGCGGGTCCGCGGCCATCGAGGCTAAGTTTCGTCCCGACAAAAAATAACAAGCCTTCCGGAATGCGAGGAAATCCCATGGCGACAGCGCAGGATCGCGCGTCCGTGCCCCCCGGCGCGGGGCTGAACGACGATATCGGCGAGGACAAGCGGCTGGCGATTTATCGCTCGCAGCTCCGCATCCGCGAGGCCGAGCAGCGCGCTTACGATCTGTTCCTGCAGAACCTGGTCAAGGGCACCAGCCATTTGTCGCTGGGGCAGGAGGCGGTCGCCACCGGCTTTGCCGAGGCGATGCAGAAGGGCGACCTATCGTTCTGCACGTATCGTGGGCACGCCCACACGCTGGCGCGCGGGGTCTCGGTCGAGAAAGTGCTCGGCGAGCTGATGCAGCGTGACAATGGCCTGATGCGCGGCAAAGGCGGCTCGATGCATTTGACGTCGGAAGAGCACGGCGTCATGGGCTCCTACGCGATCATCGGCGCGCATCTTCCGATCGCCTGCGGTGCTGCCTGGCGCGCGCAATACAAAGGCGACAAGGACGTGTCGGTCTGCTTCTTCGGCGACGGCACCACCAATATCGGCGCCTTCCACGAGGCGCTGAACTTTGCGGCGGTGTGGAAGCTGCCGGTGGTCTTCGTCTGCGAAAACAATCTTTACATGGAATACACGCCGATTGGCGACGTCACGGCGGTGCCGCATCCGGCCGCCGACCGCGCCGCGTCCTACGGCCTCGAGCGCATCATCATCGACGGCAACGACGCAGACGTCGTCTATCGCACCGCGCAGAAAGCCTATGCGAATGCCCGGGCGGGCGAGGGGCCGTCGCTGATCGAGGCGCTGACCTATCGCCACAGCGGCCATTCGCGCGCCGACCCGGCCAAGTATCGCCCTGAGGGCGAGCTGGAAAAGTGGAAGGAGCGCGATCCCATCAAGATCTATCGCGAGCGGCTCAAGCAGTTCGGCGTCGGCGACAAGGTCATCGCCGATATCGACGCGAGCGTTCGCAAGGAAGTCGACGACGCGACCGAAGCCTGCAAGGCCGCACCAATGCCGCCGCTCGATATCCTCACCACCGATGTCTACGCCGACGGCGGCTGGGCATGGCGCAATTGAGAATGAGAAACTGACATGGCGGAAATCACCTATCGTGACGCGGTGATCCGCGGCATTGCGCAGGAAATGGCGCGCGACAACGATGTCGTCTTCCTGGGCGAAGATGTGGCCAAGGCCGGCGGCGTATTCAAGGCGACGGTCGGACTCTACGAGCAGTTCGGTCCGTTGCGCGTACGCGATACGCCGATCTCGGAGCAGGCTATTCTTGGCGCCGCCATGGGCGCGGCGATGACGGGCCTGAAGCCGATCGCCGAAATCATGTTCTCGGACTTCTTCGCGGTGTGTTTCGACTACATCGCCAATGAGTTTCCGAAGAGCCGCTATATGTCGAACGGCCAGACCAAGTGCCCGCTGGTGGTGCGTACCGGTAACGGCGCCGGCTCGCGCTTCGGGGCCCAGCACTCTCAAAGTGTCGAGAACTGGTGCATGATGATCCCCGGCCTCAAGGTCGTGGCACCGTCGTCGCCGATCGATGTCATCGGCCTGCTCGCTGCCGCTGTGCGCGATCCTGATCCGGTGATCTTCCTCGAGCACAAGTCGCTGTACCCGACCAAGGGCGAGGTACCGGACGGGGAGATCGTGGACAGGCTCGGTACCGCCAAGATCGTGCGCCCGGGCCGCGACGCGACCATTCTCGCGCTGGCCCTGATGGTGCCGCGCGCGGTTGAGGCGGCCAACCGCCTCCAGTCGGAACACGGCATCGACTGCGAGGTTGTCGATGTGCGCTCCCTGGTGCCGCTCGACACCCAGACCATTCTCGGTTCGGTGGCGAAGACGCACCGGCTGTTCACGGTCGAGGAAAATCCGCGGCTGTGCGGCTGGGGCGCGGAAATCGTGTCCATCGTCGCCGACGAGGCCTTCTACGACCTGGACGGCCCGCCGGTGCGCATTACCACCCCGCATATTCCGCTGCCGGCCGCCGACATTCTTGAAGATATCGTGTTGCCGACACCGGAACGCATCATGGATACCGTGCGGCGCAGTTTGCAGAGCTGACCGGCAATATCGCGGAGTGAAAATCTGCTATTTCCTGCGGCGACGGTGACGCCGGATTTTGGAACGATAGAATCGGCGTTCGCGGCTCGCGAACAACGAAGCAGATTAAAAAGGATGGGCTATGTACGAAAACCTTCTCGCTGGTGTTCCGACCGATCTGTGGATCGGCGGCAAATGGAAAAAGGCTTCAGATGGCGGTCGCTTCGACGTCATCGATCCGGCGACGGAGAAGACCATTGCGTCGGTTGCTAGCGCCACCGTCGACGATGCCATCGCCGCGATCGACGCGGCCGACGCCGCGTTCCCGGCCTGGGCTGCGAAGAAGCCACGCGAGCGCGCCGAAATCCTGCGCAAGGCCTTCGAGATCATCATGCGCGACGCCGAACGCTTCGCCAAGCTGATCACGCTGGAGAACGGCAAGGCGCTCACCGACTCGCGCGGCGAGGTCGCCTATTCGGCGGAGTTCTTCCGCTGGTACGCCGAGGAAGCCGTGCGCAATCTCGGCCAGCTGTCGACGGCGCCGGCCTCCGGCGCTCGCATTCTCGCCCAGCACAAGCCGGCCGGCATTGCCGTTCTGGTGACGCCGTGGAATTTCCCGGCGGCGATGGCAACCCGCAAGATCGGTCCGGCGCTCGCCGCCGGCTGCCCGGTGGTGCTCAAGCCCGCCTCCGATACGCCGCTGACCATGCTGGCACTGATGCCGGCCCTGGAAGAAGCCGGCGTGCCGCCCGGCGTCGTCAACGTCATCCCGTCGCGTTCGTCGGGCAAGGTCGTTTCGGCGATGCTGCATGATCCGCGCGTGCGGGTCGTGTCCTTCACCGGCTCGACCGAAGTCGGCCGCAAGCTGCTGCACGAGGCCGCCGACCAGGTCCTCAAGCCGGCGATGGAACTCGGCGGCAACGCGCCGTTCCTCGTGTTCGAGGATGCCGATATCGACGCCGCCATCGAGGGCGCCATGATCGCCAAGATGCGCAACATGGGCGAGGCCTGCACGGCGGCGAACCGTTTCTACGTACATGAGAAGGTGCACGACGAGTTCGCCAAGAAGCTTTCGGCCAAAATGAGCGCGCTCAAGATGGGCAACGGTCTCGACGATGGCGTTGCCGTTGGCCCGCTGGTCAACAAGGAAGGCCGCGACAAGGTCATCGAGCTGGTGGACGATGCGGTGTCGAAGGGCGCCAAGGTGCTAACCGGCGGCAAGGTGCCGGATGGTCCGGGCTTCTTCTATCCGGCGACCGTCGTCACCAATGTGCCGGATGGCGCCATGATGCTGAACGAGGAAATATTCGGGCCGGTTGCGTCGATCCAGACCTTCAAGACCGAGGACGAAGCAATCAAGCGGGCCAACAACACCGAGTATGGTCTCGTCGCCTATCTCTTCACCAAGGACTTGTCGCGCGGCCTGCGCGTTTCCGAGAAACTCGAGTTCGGCATGATCGGCCTCAACCGCGGTCTCGTCTCCGATCCGGCGGCGCCATTCGGCGGCGTCAAGCAGTCGGGCCTCGGCCGCGAAGGCGCCCAAGAGGGCATGAAGGAGTTCCTTGAGACGCAGTATATCTCGGTGGCGTGGTAACGCGTTTCCCGGGCGTTGCGAATTCTGATGATGGAAAAATCCCGGACGCGGTGCATCGTTTGACGCTGCGCCGCGTCTGGAACAAGAGGGTGCGTATGGACGTCCTGATGCCACAACTCGGCGAGACCGTTGCCGAGGGCAAGATCGTGAAGTGGTTCAAGCAGGCCGGCGACGCCGTCAAGCCGGGCGAGAACCTTTTCGAGATCGAGACTGACAAGACGTCCATGGAAGTGCCGGCGATTGCCGCTGGTACTCTGTCCGATATCCGCTTCGGTGTCGGCGAAGTCGCCAAGGTCGGCGCGGTGGTGGCGATTATTGCGGGCGGAGGTGGAGAGGCGCAGGCAAAGCCTGTTGAGGTGAAGCAGGCTGATGCGCCAAAGGCGGCACCTCAACCTCCGTTCGCCCCCGCGAAAGCGGGGGTCCAGAAGTCCCAGACTCAGAAAGAACTGGGTCCCCGCTTTCGCGGGGACGAACGGACTTCCGATCGAGACTTCGCTTACACCGACATGTCGCCGTGGCGTGAAGTGCGCACGCCGGAACGCAATTACGGTCCTGCGAAGCTTGCGACCGGGAGCTATGTCACGCCGCTGGCGCGGCGCCTGGCATCCGAGCGGGGCATCGATCTGACGCGCTTGTCGGGCTCCGGTCCGCACGGCCGCATTGTCGCCGCCGACATCGACAAGGCGCCGGCAGCAACCGCAGCCGCGCAGGCCGCGGCACAATTCTATTTGGTTGCCGACGTTGAGATCGGCCGGCTTCTGATCATGCAGAGCGAGGCCCGATCTGCCGGCGCGGAATTCTCCCTCGGCGATTTTGCCGTCAAGGCGTGGGCGGTGGCACTCCAGCGCGTCATGCCGGCGGCCGGCGGCGGTGTCGGCCTGATCACGCGCGCTGATGGCCACGGTGTGACGAAGATAATCCGTGACGCCGCGGCGAAGACGCTGACGGCGATTGCCCGTGAGGCCGCAGAGCCGCAGGGCGCGGCGTTGGCGGGAGCGAGCAGCGCCGTTGCCCTGGCAGGCGCCTCTGGCATTCGCGAGTTCACCGCTGTCGTGACGCCGCCCTTTACCTCGGTGATTGCCGTCGGCCAGCCGCGCCGCGCGCCAATCGAGACTGACGATGGCGGCATCAAATTCATTGGCTTGATGACGGTCACATTGTCATGTGACCATCGTGCGGTCGACATGGACTTGGCCGCCGATCTCATGACGACGTTCAAATCATTGGTAGAAAATCCAGTCGCCGCGCTGGTGTAGAGAAATTCATTCGGAGAAAAATAATGGCGAACGAGAAGCGCGATGTTCTTTTGATCGGTTCCCGCAAGCCGGTGCTGGTTGGCGGCCTCGAAAGCAAGGTCAACCTGCATCATTATCTCGAGGCCAAGGACAAAAGCGCCTTCATCAAGGAAGTGGGCCCAAAGATCGGCGCCATCGCGCTCGCCTACACGCATGACAAGGTCGACGGGCCGTTCCTGTCGCAATTCCCGAATCTGAAGCAGGTGTCGAGCTTTGGCGTCGGCTACGATCACGTTGACGCCAAATGGGCCGGCGAGCACGGCATTGTCGTCACGAACACACCGGATGTGCTGAACGAGGAGGTCGCGGACACCGCCCTCGGTCTTCTGCTTTGTACGTTGCGCGAATTCCCGCAGGCCGACCGCTATGTACGCGCCGGCCAATGGCCGAAGGCGCCGTATCCGTTGACCAAGGCGACGTTGCAGGGCCGCACCGTCGGCGTTGTTGGCATGGGCCGTATCGGCAAGGCGATCGCCAAGCGTTTGGAAGCGTTCAACGCCAAGGTCGTCTATCACAGCCGCAACCCGCAGGCCGGCGTCGAGTACAAGTATTATCCCAAGCTGGTCGACATGGCGCGCGATGTCGACACGCTGATGATCATCGTGCCGGGCGGCGCCTCGACCAAGAACCTGATCAATGCCGAAGTGCTCAAGGCGCTGGGCCCGCAGGGTGTCGTCATCAACATGGCCCGCGGCAGCGTTATCGACGAGCCGGCGCTGATCGAGGCCCTGAAGAATCGAACCATCTATTCGGCCGGCCTCGACGTGTTCGTCAACGAGCCGGAGGTGCCGCAGGAACTGATCGACATGGAGCATGTCGTGCTGTTCCCGCATGTCGGTTCGGCCAGCGAAGCGACCCGCACGGCGATGGATCAATTGGTGGTCGACAACATTCTGGCCTGGGCGGCCGGCAAACCGCCGCTGACGCCGGTGCCCGAGACCCCGTATCCGCCGAAATGTTGACAGGCCATGCGCGCCGCTCTTTGCCTTGTGACTTTGCTATTTCTACCGGGAACAGCGGCGTATGCCTTTGATTTTCCGCCGCTCAAGCCGATGGATGAAAAGGGGGTCGAGCCGGCTATACTTGCCGACGTGTTCGGCACCTGGGAGCTTCGCGATGCCAAAGGCAAGAAGCGCTGCCGGGTGAACTTGCTGAAAGAGATGGCCATTGGCGGCCGTCAGATCGAGGTTGCGCCCGGCTGCAGCAAAGTCTTCCCTGTAATGGGTGATATTGCAGCGTGGCGGTTGCAGGAAAGCTGGACGATCGATTTAATCGATCCTTTACGCAAAACGCGAATACGCTTTGAGACGCCGGATGAACGCTATATCGCCATCGGTGACGATAAGGATGTCGCCGACATCGATACTTTTGCTAAAGTTGAAACCAGAACGCCGAAAAAGAAATGACCGCTCAACGGATCGTCCTCCTTCTCCTTGCGTGCCTGGCTTTGTCGCCGGTTCAGGCGCAGCCGGCGGGAATGGGTGATGCCGCCAAGGCGCTGATCGGTTCGTGGGAGTTCTCCAACGCCGACCGCGATCGGCGCTGCACCGCGACCTTCACGAATGCTCCGGTCGTCGGCGGCTACAAGGTCGAATTTGACGCCAATTGCGCCGCGCTGTTTCCGTTTGTGGCTAACGTCAGCGGCTGGCGCTATCCGGACAATGACAACCTGTTCCTGTTCGACGCCGCCGGCAAGACGCTCGCCGAATTCAGCGAGGTCGAGGCCGGCATGTTCGAAGCGCCGACGCCGGGTGTGGGCGTGCTGTTCCTGCAGAACGCGGCCGCCGCTGCACCGCCGCCGAAGCGGCCGGAGGAGGTTGCCGGCGATTGGATCATCGCTGGGCAAGCGACGCTCTGTGAGCTTTCGCTGTCCGTCACCGCAGCGTCTGGTGGCGCCCTGCGGCTGACCGTCAAGCCAGGCTGCCGCGAGGATATTGCGAAGCTGAACTTCACGCGCTGGCGTATCGAAGGCGGCGAGCTGCAGCTGCTGCCGGCGCAGGGCACGACGCCGTGGCGTTTCGTCGAAAACGACAGCGACAACTGGCGGCGTATTCCGGAGACGAACGAACCGGTCAATTTGATCAGGCGATAGCCGCCCACGTTTGGCCTGCGTTGTGCCTTCCTTGCAACGAGCGGGCATCCTGACTATTTATTGATCATGGCTACGCCAAAAATCCAGCTCACGGACAAGCAATTCGCGCGCATCGCCCGGGCGCTGGCCGAGCCGCGCCGTTATGAAATCCTGAAGCAAATCGGCGCCGCCAAGCAGCCTTGCGTTGCATGCAGCGCGTTGCAAGAGACGCAGGACGTGACGGCTGCGACCTTGTCGCACCACATCAAGGAACTGGAAACCGCCGGCCTTGTCGAGATCGTGCGCGACGGAAGATTCATGAGCCTTGTGTTTCAGCGCGACGTGATGCGCGCCTATCTCGATCGCCTCGCCGAGATCTGACACCCCCCACTGACGTTCCTTCAGGCCCTTCGGTGGAAGAGGCTCCTTGAATTCGATATTTAGACAATTATCTAATTATCGAAGCGATGTCGCTTTGTCAAGTTTTGGAGCAGAAATATGAGCGATTTGAAGGGGAAAGTGGCGGTCGTCACCGGTGCGTCGAAGGGGATCGGCGCCGGCATTGCCAGGAAGTTCGCCGCCGCTGGTGCGTCGGTGGTGGTCAATTATGCATCGAGCAAGGAAGGCGCGGAGCGCGTCGTCAACGAGATTACGGCCAGCGGTGGCAGGGCCATCGCGGTACAGGGTGACATGTCGAAGGCCGCCGACGTCAAGCGGCTGTTTGCAGAATCGACCAAGGCATTCGGCAAACTCGACGTTCTGGTGAACAATGCCGGCGTTTATGCCTTTGCTACGCTCGAGGACATCAACGAGCAGGAATTCTATCGCCACTTCAATATCAACGTGCTCGGGCCGATCCTCGCGACGCAAGAGGCGCTGAAGCACTTTGGCAATTCCGGCGGAAGCGTCATCAACATCAGTTCGCTGGCAAGCACGCTCAGCCTGCCCGCTACGGCGGTTTATTCCGCGACCAAGAGCGCGTTGGATTCGGTGACGCGCGTACTCTCGACCGAACTCGCGGGCCGCAACATTCGTGTCAACACCATTGCCCCCGGCGGTGTCGAGACAGAAGGTACGCATGCCGCCGGTGTCATCGGCAGCGACATGGAAAAGCAGATGATCGCGAGCACGCCCCTCGGCCGTCTCGGAACGCCCGACGACATCGCACAAGTGGCGGTTTTTCTCGCTTCCGAAGATTCCGGCTGGGTCACCGGCGAACGCATTACCGCCGCGGGCGGGTATCGGTAGACGTTTTGTGCCACCGGACGGAGCACAGCCTGTCGTGCTGCGTCCGGTGCGCGCGACGCTCAAATCAGCTTCATCCCCTTCAGGCTCGTGTGGCCGTCCTTGCCGACGATGATGTGGTCATGCACGGCAATGCCGAGTGGTTTTGCCACCTCGATGATCGACTGCGTCATCTGGATGTCCGCCCGTGATGGCGTCGGATCGCCGGATGGATGGTTGTGAACCAGGATCAGAGCGGTGGCCGACAGTTCCAGCGCGCGCTTGACCACCTCGCGCGGATAAACCGGCGTGTGGTCTACCGTGCCTTGCTGTTGCACCTCATCGGCAATCAATTGGTTGCGCTTGTCGAGAAACAGCAGCCGGAACTGTTCCTTGTCCTCATAGGCCATGGCGGTGCGACAATAGTCGATGACGCTGGCCCATGACGACAACACCGTGCGCTTGGTCGCTTCGCCGCGCGTGATGCGCTTGGCCGAGGCATGAATGATTTTGAGCTCATCGATGACGGCGTCGCCGATGCCCTTGATCTCCTTCAGGCGGGCGCGCGGCGCAGCCATTACCTCGGCGAAGGAGCCGAAACGCGCCACGAGGTCCTTGGCCAGCGGCTTGACGTCGCGCTGCGGAATGGCGCGGAACAGCACCAATTCCAGCAATTCGTAGTCGCTGACAGCGTCCTCGCCAGCCTTACGGAAGCGCGCGCGCAGCCGCTCGCGGTGACCGTGATAATGCGGCGCGGCCTCGGCGAGGCCGTTCGCGCTGTCGAATGTCTGCTGCTCGTCCGCCATGCCCGCGCCTGATGCAACCAAGGCGGGTATCGTAGAGATATAAGCGGAAACGGGGAAGGGCCTCTCGCGGCCTCGTGCCGAGGAGCGGGAATCAGACCTTATAAGGCGGCTTGTCGAGCCCGGCGGGCGAGAAGGTGAAAACTTCGACGCCGTCGGCGGTGACGCCAACCGTGTGCTCGAACTGGGCCGATAGCGAGCGGTCGCGGGTCACGGCGGTCCAGCCGTCGGAGAGGACTTTCACATGCGGGCGGCCGAGATTGATCATCGGCTCGACCGTGAAGAACATGCCGGGCTTGAGCACAACGCCTTCGCCCGGACGACCGACATGGACGATGTTCGGCTCGTCGTGGAACAGCCGGCCGAGGCCGTGGCCGCAAAAGTCGCGCACCACGCTCATGTGCTGTGCCTCGACATAGCTCTGGATGGCGTGGCCGATGTCGCCGGTGGTGGCGCCGGGGCGGATCACCGCGATGCCGCGCATCATCGATTCATGGGTCACTTCGATCAGCCGCTCGGCGCGGCGCGGAATGTCGCCGACCGTATACATGCGGCTCGAGTCGCCATGCCAGCCGTCGACGATCAAGGTCACGTCGATATTGACGATGTCGCCGTCCTTGAGCGGCTTCTCGTTGGGAATGCCGTGGCAGACGACATGGTTGATCGAGGTGCAGGTCGATTTCCGGTAGCCGCGGTACATCAGCGTCGCCGGCAGCGCGGCGTTGTCCATGGCGAACTCGTAGACCAACTGGTCGATCTTGTCGGTCGGCACGCCCGGTTTGACATGGGGCGTCAGCATGTCGAGGCAGCGCGCGGTGAGCTGCCCGGCCTTGCGCATGCCTTCGAAGGCAGCGGGGCCGTGAAGCTTGATCTGCCCGGTCTTGCGCTGGGGGGAGACGGCGGCGTCAATATAGGTCATGGGCCCAATGTAAGGTTTTAGGCCTTTTCGGGCAAGTTACCCCGCCCCATCCTTCGCGATGCCCCGTTTTTGGGGGTCCCTCAGGATGAGGCGGATTTGACGCGATGCCCGGCGGAACGATCACGCAATCTTACCGCCCAGTTCGTCCTCGATATGGGCCTTGACGATCTCGTCGAAGTTCTTCTCCGCCTTGAAGCCGAGTTCCGCGGCGCGTCTGGCGTCAATGCGCTCGGACCATCCCGAGACGATGCGCATGATCAGTTCGTCGGGCTGCCGCTTGATGCGGGCCGCGACCTGCGGCCCGGCGATCCGTGTCAGCGAGTCGATCTGTTCGGCGACCGTGCAGCACACGCCCGGCATGGCGAGGTTGATGCGCGGCCCAAGCTGCTCGCGGGTCAGCGTCGCCGCATGCAGCAGGAAGCCGACGGCGGCACGCGGTGAGGCATGAGTGTGCCGCACCGTATCTGCGACGGGCAGGATGGCCTCATGGCCTGCCAGCGGCTCGCGGATGATACCGGAGAAGAAGCCGGAGGCCGCCTTGTTCGGCTTGCCGGGCCGGACGCAAATGGTCGGCAGGCGAATGCCGACTCCGTCGAGGAAACCCCGACGATTATAGTCGGCCAGCAGCAGTTCGCTGATCGCCTTCTGGGTGCCGTAGGAGGTGAGCGGCGTCAGATGGAAATCATCCGGGATCGCGTGAGGAAACGGCGCGCCGTAGACTGCGATCGACGACGTGAAGATGAACTTCGGATGATAGCCTTCGGCGTGGCGGATCGCTTCGAGCAGCGCCCGGGTGCCATCGAGATTGACGTGATAGCCCTTGTCGAAGTCGATCTCGGCCTCGCCCGAGACGACGCCGGCAAGATGAAAAATCACATCGGGCCGTTCGGCGATCAGTTTCTCGGCGGCGCCGGGCGCCGCCATGTCGCCGGTGACGATGTCGACCTTGCCGCCGAACCCGGCCGGCTTTTCCGCCGCCACCACATCGGTCAGGGTGAATTTATCGATCGGCTTGCCGTTCAGACCGCCGTCCTTGACCAGGCGGGCGGTCAGCTTGCGTCCGATCATGCCGGCCGCGCCGGTCACCACAACATGCATAGGCATTTCCCCTTCTTCGACTTTTGTTCTCTATCGTTACGCCTTTGCGGCGTTCTGTTCTTTTCGGCTCTCGACCGGCTGAAACCGGTCGAGGTGCCGCAGGTCCGGAAACAGCATCATCCACAAACCGGCGACGATCAATGAGCCGCCGCCGCCGATCAGTACCGAGGGCACGGCGCCGAACCAGCCGGCAAGGACGCCGGACTCGAACTCACCCAGCGTATTCGACGAGCCGACAAAAAGGTAGTTGATGGCCGCGACCCTGCCGCGCATCTCGTCCGGCGTCTCGACCTGCACCAGGGTGAAGCGGATGACGACGCTGACCGCATCCGCCGCGCCCAGCACGGCGAGCGCGCCGATCGACAGCGGCAGCGACGAGGAGAGCGCGAACACAACGGTGGCGGCGCCGAACACCGCGACCGAGATGAACATCTTGCGGCCGATGTGGCGTTCGACCGGGAAGCGCGACAGCACCAGCGCGGTCAGCAGGGCGCCGATTGCGGGCGCCGAGCGCAACAGGCCAAGGCCAATCGGGCCGGCCGCGAGAATGTCCTTGGCAAAGATCGGTAGCAGCGCGGTTGCGCCGCCGAGCAGCACCACGAACAGATCGAGTGAGATGACACCGAGCAGCCGGCTGCGGCTGCGCACGAAATCGAAGCCGGCCAGTGCCGACCGCAAGGTCGGCGGCTCGCGGCTTGGCGTATGGCGCGTGACGCGCATGAGGCTGACACAAATGATGGCGGCCGCAAAAAAGAGAGCGCACATCGCACTCACCGCACGCGGCTCGAAGGCGTAGATGAAGCCGCCGAGCGCGGGGCCGCAGATCACCGCGGTCTGATTGGCTGTCGTCCACGCTGCGACGGCGCGCGGCATCAGCTTTACCGGCACGGTCGCCGCGACCAGCGACTGGTTGGTGGGCAGTTCAAAGGCTCGGGCACAGCCGATGGCGAAGACGAGAACGAACAGCAATTCGCGCGACAGCCAGCCGGTCAGCATGGCGACAGTCATGACAATGGCGCAAAGGGCGTAAACCGACTGCGCTAAGCGCACGATCACCCGGCGGTCATAGCGGTCGGCGACATGGCCGATCAGCAATGTAAGCACGACCGCAGGAATGAACTGCAGCAGCCCAACATAGCCGAGATCGAAGGCGCTGCCGGTAATGGCATAGATCGACCAGCCGATAACGACCGCGAGCGCTTGATAGCCGATGGTCGCGAACAGCCGCGCGAACCAGAGAAAGACAAAGGCCTGATGCTGCAGCAGCCCGGCCGTCTCCGAAGATTTCGACATGCTCATCCGGCAAAGCCGTTCAGTTCGCTCAAGGATATTCTCTGTTTGCCGGCCGCGTCGAAATTGTCCGGCGCCAACCAACGCTCGAACGCCGTCTTGCGCGCGGGCCATTCGCTATCGAGCATGGAGAACCAGGCGTTGTCGCGGTTCCGACCCTTGGCGATGATGTGCTGACGGAACGTGCCTTCGTAGGTGAAGCCGTAGCGCAAGGCTGCGCGGCGCGAGGCGGCGTTCAGCGCATTGCATTTCCATTCATAGCGGCGATAGCCCAGTGTCTCGAAGGCATAGCGCGCCAGCAGGTATTGGGCTTCGGTACCGATCTTCGTGCGCTTGAGCGCCGGCGAATAAAGGACGTGGCCGACTTCGATTGTGCGCATCTCCGGCCTGATCTCCATCAGCGTGAAGTAGCCGACGGCGCGGCCGTTATCGTCGAGGATGGCGTAGGCATAGGGATCGGTGAGGCCGGCGCGCTTGGTGATGAATTCGGCGAAGATTTCGGGATCGGTGAAGGGGCCATCGGTGCTGATATAGGTCCAGATGTCCGGGTGTCCCTCGAATGCCGACCACAGGTTCTCTGTGTGGTGATCCTGCAGCTTCTCGATGCGGCCAAAGCGGCCCTCGAGCGTCACCGGGCCGGGGCGCTGCGCCGGTGTTGCATCGACCTTGAGACCGACCGGCTGTCCGGTTTCCGGGAGCGGTTCCCATTGCAGGTCGAAATCAGGCATGGCGGCCTACTGTTCCGATGGGGCATTTCGAGCGAAAAATGCGTCCAGTTCGGTACCGGATATTATACCACCCAGACGGTCGAACTTGCCCTCGTCGGCAATCAAAGTCGCGGCCTTGATGAAGGCGTCCATCGCGACGCGGGCGAGCGCGCCGCCGACGCTGATGCGGCGCACGCCCATTCCGGCGACATCGGCGACGGTGAAGCCGCTGGGCGACGACATCAGCAGGTTGACTGGCTTCGGCGCCACGGCTTTCACGACCGCTTCGATCTGTTCGCGGGTCTTGATGCCGGGGACGTAAACGCAGTCGGCGCCGGCGTCGGCAAAAGCGGTGAGGCGGCGGATGGCATCGTCGAGATCCAGACGGCCGTGCAGGAAGCCTTCGGCGCGTCCCGTCAGCAGAACGTTGCTGCCGGATTTGTCGATGGCCTGCCGCGCTGCGCGCACGCGCGCCACCGCCTTGTCGAAGTCATAGAGCGGCGCGCTTTCGTCGCCGGTAAAATCCTCGATCGACAGTCCGGCGACGCCGGTGTCGATGCAGAGCCGCACATTATCGGCGAGCGCGTCGGGCTCGTGCGCATAGCCATTCTCGAAATCGGCATTCAACGGGATAGTGGTTGCCGCCGCGAGTTCGGCGTAGTGGGCAAGCACCACATCGCGGCCCAATTGTCCGTCGTCCGGATAACCGAGCGAATAGGCGTGGCCCGAACTCGTGCTCGCCAGCGCCGGAAAGCCGAGGCTTTGCAGATAGAGCGCGCTGCCGACATTCCAGGGATTGGGAATGACGAAGCAGCCGGACTGGTGGAGCTCTTTGAAAATCCGGCGTTTGTCGGCGGCGTTCGGCATGGTGGTTTCGATCCCGAGCGAATGCGCGGGACGGTGCCACGATCAGGGCAGAAAGGACAATGGCATTCATTGATGGTTTGATGAATGCCGCGCATAACAGAACCGCGGCGCACGCCCAAGACGTCCGGTGGAGCTGCGGTTGCAGCGCCTTAAACCTGGCGGTGTCTTTGGCCCGACGGGCTGGCAGCCTGCTCCGAAACTATTCGCCCGAGCACCAGGCGGCCCTGCTGATCGAAGGAGCTTGAGACAGACTGCGGCTTTCCATTGAGCAGGAACGTGCTGAGGTTGCGTTGGGCGCGCTCCGGCATATCGAGATAAGCGCGGATCATTTCGACAATGCCCGGCTCGCGGGTCCAGTAGTAAAGCTCAAGCAGACGGCTGGTGTCGGCGCCATCGCGTATCAACGTGTTGATCAGTTCGGTCGCATTGTCGTTGCGCTGGGCGTCGGCGGTGCTTTGTCGGCGTTTGACCTTACGCCCCATGATTGACCTGCAGTATCTGGAAGGCGCCCGCGAGCGCGCCGCACGGCGTGTTGAAGGCCAAGGCGCCCCGCGAGTGATCAAATTTCGCCAGTTTCATGGGCAGCCGTGCGCTCCGGATTTCACGGGCCATCGCTGTGAGAAGGGCATCTATCGTCTAGGTTGCAAACTATCGTACAGCACAACGAACTTTACGTCATCCGAAACCATCGACGTTCTGTCTGTTCGACTACAATCTATTATATTAAACTATAATAATACAACTAATGAGTGTTAATGCGCTGCTCGGCTGTGGGGTTTGCTTTTGCTCGGCAGTTCATGTGAACTGCCGCGAAAATTTGCTGCAGTCCGGGAGACTTACACGATGTTCAAGACGATTGCGGCGTTCGACCGCATTGGTGAGGAAAACGCCTTCGCGGTGCTCGCGCGTGCCAATGCGCTGATTGCCCAGGGCCGGGATATCATCAACCTCGGCATCGGCCAGCCCGACTTCCGCACCCCGGATTTTATCGTCGAGGCGGCGGTCAAAGCGCTGCGCGACGGCCATCACGGCTACACGGCTGCGAACGGAATTCCGCCGCTGCGGGAAGCCGTCGCCGCCGACTTGCACAAGCGATTCAAGGTGGACGTCTCGCCCGACAGCGTCATGATCATGCCCGGCGGCAAGCCGACCATGTTCATGTCGATCCTGATGTTCGGCGAACCTGGCGCCGAGATCATGTATCCCGATCCCGGCTTCCCGATCTATCGCTCGATGATCGAGTTCACCGGCGCGACGCCTGTCCCGGTGCCGATCCGCGAGGAGAACGGCTTTGCCTTCTCAGCGGAAGAGACGCTCAAGCTGATCACGCCGAAAACGCGGCTCATCATCGTCAACTCACCGGCCAATCCGACCGGCGGCGTCACACCCAAGGTCGAAGTCGACAAGCTGGTCGCCGGCCTCGCCAACTGGCCTGATGTCGCCATCATGTCCGACGAGATCTACGACCACATGACCTATGACGGGGAGCAGCATGTTTGTCTGCTGTCCTATCCGGAAATCCGCGATCGCTTGATTCTGCTGAATGGCTGGTCGAAGACCTATGCCATGACCGGCTGGCGTCTCGGCTACGCGATCTTCCCCGGAAAACTCTACGACTATGCGCGCAAGCTCGCCGTGAACCTGCACTCCTGCGTCAATGCCTCGGCGCAGTATGCCGGCTTGGCCGCGCTCACCGGCCCGCAGGACGAAGTGACGAAGATGATCGCCGAGTTCGATCGCCGCCGCAAAGTCGTGGTCGAAGGGCTGAACAAGTTGCCCGGCGTATCGTGCCGGACGCCGAAGGGCGCGTTCTATGCCTTCCCGAACATCAAGGCGACCGGATGGAAGGCCAAGGCGCTGGCTTCGTCGCTGCTGGAAGATGCCGGCGTTGCCATCATCGGTGGGCCGGACTTCGGCATTCTCGGCGAAGGCTATGTGCGCTTGTCTTACGCCAACTCGACCGAGAACATCCTCAAGGCGCTCGACCGCATGGGCGATTTCCTGTCGAAGAAGAAAGCGGCGTAACGCGCTTTATCCCGGAAACGGCGATTTCGGCGCCGCTGTGTCGTCCTGATCCTTCGGCGGATCGGGTTCGTCTTCGCGCGCGAGTTCGTAGATCACCCGTGCCGGCCCTGGCTTCGGTATGGTCACGCCTTGATGCGCCAGCGTGTCCCACAGCGCGAGCAGCACGTCGCTCCGCACATTGATGATGCCGGCGGCCGGATCGCGTATCCAGAACCACATTTCGTATTCGATCGAGGTTGAACCGAACGCCGTGAGCATGCATTGCGGCGTCGGCTTCTGCACCACGCGATCGACGCGTTGCGCCGCTTCGACCGCAGCAGCCTGCGCCTTGCGAGGATCGCTGTCGTAGGTCGTATTAAACTTGACCGACAGGCGGACAAGGTCGCTCGAGTAGCTCCAGTTGGCGACGCGCTGGGTAATGAAGTCCTCGTTCGGGATGAGATATTCGCGGCCGTCGCGGGTGTCGACCGAGGTATAGCGCGCGCCCATGATCCCGACGCGGCCGAAATGCTCGCCGACCGAGATAACGTCGCCCGGTTTGATGGATTTGTCGGCGAGCAGGATGATGCCGCTGACGAAGTTCGACACGATCTTCTGCAGGCCGAAGCCGAGGCCGACGCCGATCGCGCCGGAGAAGAAGGCGAGCGCCGACAGATCGATGCCGACGCTCGACAACACGGTGATAATCGCGAAGGCGATCAGCAGGATGCGGATCATCTTGCTGATCAGCACCTGGACGGATGGTGTCAGATCTTTCTCCGATTTGATACGCCGATCCATGAAGTCGCTCAGCGCATTGGCAATCCACAATGCGATCAGCAGGAGCACTGTGCCCTTGATCACCAGCAGCGCCGATATGCGGAGGCCGCCGAACATCACGGCATAGGCGTCAAGCTCGGCGCGCACCGCCGAACGCAGCCCGACGATGTCGAGCGCAGCGAAGGTCCAAGCCGCAATCGACACCACGCGATGGATGAACTGGTTGCGGATGAGTGAGGTGACCAGCGCGATGACGACCCACGCGGTCGCAAGACTGACGGCAACGCCGACCAGGTAGGAGCGGCTGGGCCATGTCATCGACAGCATCGCCTCGCGGGCGATGAATGCAATCGCGATAAAGAGGATGGTGCCGATACAATCGAGGAGCGCTTTGGCGAGCAGCTTGATGAGCGGTGGCCAGCTGGCACCGAGCTTGTCGAGGTCGACGCGGCGGCGGAT
The DNA here is from genome assembly GCF_003367195.1 of Undibacter mobilis. Taxonomy (NCBI): domain Bacteria; kingdom Pseudomonadati; phylum Pseudomonadota; class Alphaproteobacteria; order Hyphomicrobiales; family Nitrobacteraceae; genus Undibacter; species Undibacter mobilis. Next base: position 1,555,588 of record NZ_QRGO01000001.1, read on the forward strand.
CGTGGCGCCCGCCAGTGCGCCGGCGAAGCCGGCCACCAGGAGTATGCCGAATTGAACGAGCAGCCAGAACGAGGACAGTTCGGCGACGAGGTTATGCAGCGTGCCGCTCAGATTGGCGACGACGCCCTGGACGTTGTCCATGTTTCTGCACTCCGGTTCCCTGCGCGCTGGTCGGCAGGGCCTTTATCACTGCAATTCCTATCAAATTGCGCTTTGAACCGCGGCGCCGCGGGCCCGGTTATGCACATCTACCCGATGCAAAATGGCCTCAGCGCATGGCGAAGCGGAAACCGACGAGGACGATGGCAAGGCCGATCAGCTGCGGGATGCTCGGTACGATGCCCAGTGCGAGAAAGCCCAGGATCAGCGAAAAGCCCGGTACCAGCGCCGGAAATGTCGAGGCGCGCCCCGCGCCGAGCAGCGCCACCGACCGCGCAAACAGGAAGATCGGCAGCACGCCGGCAACGAGCCCCTGCACGACGATCTGCAGCAGGTTTTCGCCCCAGCCGAAACGCAGCATGTTCTCGGTGCCGACGAACAGAAAATAGACGGGGCCGTAAATCAGCACGGACATCAGGCCGACCGCGGCGACGACGCGGATTCCGGACACCTGCCACTGCCGTAACAGGATGCCGAACAGCGCCCAGAAGGCGCCGGCTGTCGCAAACAGCAAATCGCCGCCGATGCCATGCGTGCCGATGGTGGCGAGCGATTCGACGCCGAACACAACAAGCCCAATGGTGATGGTGATGGCGCCGACGATCCGGGCCGCGGACAAGCGCTCCCTGAGCAGCAGAGCGGCGAGTACGATGCCGGCCAGCGTGGCCGTCGCCGGCTGGATCGTGGTGCCGTGGCCGAACGGAACGAGGATGAAACCGGTGTAGGCGAGGAGCGCCTGGGTCGGACCGGACAGCACCGCCAGAATGAAACCGCGCCGCCAGCCGATGCCGCCGAGATCGGCGATCCCGTCCCGCATGACCACGGGAAGAAGCAGAAGTCCGGTCCAGATATAGCGGTGAGCCGCAAGATCGGCCGGCGAAAAGCCGATCGAGATGCCGTGTTTCGCCACTGCGAACCCGGCGGCCCAGGCCAGCGCCGCGCCGACGCCGCACAGGATGCCTATAATTGCGGCCGACGGTTTTCCGCCTGGCGAAACTCCGGATGGCGGTGAGGTGGCCGGCATGGCTGCATCCAGTTTTTTGTGGCGAAAGGCCATGCGTCATGCGAGGTGACGTGCGCCCGGCAGATAATCTAGGATTGCCGCTCAAGTCCAACGATCAAAACACACAGCAACTACCCCAAGGACGGATACCTCATGGCGAAGTCGCGCAAAGTCATCATTACCTGCGCCGTTACCGGTGGCATTCACACGCCTTCAATGTCGCCCCATCTCCCGGTTACCGCGCAGGAAATCGCGGACGCGGCCATTGGCGCGGCCGAGGCCGGCGCCGCGGTTGTCCACCTGCATGCACGAAACCCGCAGGATGGCCGTCCGGATCAGTCGCCCGAACTTTTTTCTCCGTTCCTCAAGGTTATCAAGCAGCGCTCGGACGTCGTGCTGAACCTGACCACCGGCGGCGCTCCCACCATGACCGTCGAAGAACGCTTGCGCCCGGCGGCGACGTTCAAGCCGGAAGTCGCATCGCTCAACATGGGTACGATGAACTTCGGTCTCTATCCCATGATCGAGCGCTTCAAGGGCAAGTTCAAATATGATTGGGAAGAGCCCTATCTCGAAGGCACCCGCAAGGGCATGTTCAAGAACACGCTCGCCGACATCGAGATGATCCTGACGACCTGCGCCGAGAATAACACGCGCTTCGAAGTCGAGTGCTACGACATCAGTCATCTTTATACACTGAAGCACTTCCTTGATCGCGGCGTCATCAAGGCGCCGCTGTTCATCCAGTCGGTGTTCGGCATTCTCGGCGGCATCGGAACCCATCCTGAAGACGTCATCATGATGAAGCGCACGGCCGACCGTTTGTTCGGTGACCAATACCACTGGTCCGTTCTCGGCGCCGGCGCATCGCAGATGCGCATCGCGGCGATGGCGGCGTCGATGGGCGGCAATGTCCGCGTCGGCCTTGAGGACTCGCTGTGGATCGGCCCCGGCAAGCTCGCCGAATCCAACGCACAGCAGGTCAAGAAGGTGCGGCAGATTCTCGAAGGCCTCGGCCTCGAAATTGCGACGCCCGACGATGCGCGGGAAATCCTGTCGCTCAAGGGCGGCGACAAGGTCGCGTTCTGATGCCGCGGCGCTTGTCGCCACACCATGCAGGATCTTGGCAGCCGGTCGCTATCGCCGACCGGCTGTCGCGTTTCACGATGGTCGTAGCGGCAGCCCTGACCTTTGCAGTGGCCATCGTGCTGCTCGCCGACGTCGTGAGCCGCGCTGTCGCCGGCCGTCCGATGGGCGGTGTCAAAGATATCGTCGGCAACGTCATCGTCATGATCGTGTTTCTGCAGGCTGGTTACGCGGTACGTTGCCGGTCGATGCAGCGCACCGATTTCTTGCTTGGCCTGATGCCGTGGCCGGCGCGCCGCATCGCACTCGCGGTGGGCTATGCGCTCGGCGCGATGTTGTTCGCCGCGATTGCCGCCGCCAATTGGCCGCCCGCGCTCGCGGCATTCGGCGGCAGCGCCGGCGTTGCGGCCTGGATCGCCCGTTTCGCCATCGTCGCCGGCGCAGCGCTGGCTTGCGTCAACTACGGACTTCTTGCAATCCTCGATCTGACCGGCGCCGAGCCGACGCTCGATAGCGAGCTTGCCGATCTACGGAGGCTGGAGCCATGAAGCTGGCTTGCTGGCGGGCGACAGCGTGATCGGAGCAGGCGTGGCCACCGTGATGCTCGTTGTCCTGGTGATGCTGATCGCTTTCGGCGTCCAGGTCGCTACAGCGCTCGGCCTTGTCAGCATGGCCGCAATCTATGCAGCAACCGGCGACTGGCAGGTGGTGTCTCGCCTCATCGTAGCGACCGCCTACGATGGGCTACGGGTCGATGCCATCATCGCCATTCCCCTCTTCATGCTGATGGGCGAATTCATCGCGCGATCCGGCGCCGTGACCGACGTTTTTCGGGCCGCGACTTGCGCGTTGCACCGGGTGCCAAGTGGTGCGGCGCTGGCCGCTGTGGCCGGGAATGCCCTTCATGCTTTTGTGGCCGGTGGCTCAGCCGCTGGTACGGCCGGCTATTCCCATATCACCTATGGTGAACTGCGCCGCCGCGCCGCCGATCGCGCTGCATCGCTCGGCATGCTCGCTGGCGCCTCCGCGCTGGGTATGTTGTTGCCGCCGAGCGTGTTGATGGTGACCTGGGGCATTCTCACGCGTCAGCCGGTCGGCGCCATCTTTCTCGCCATGCTGATACCGGCCATGCTTGCCTTGGCCGGCTTCGTCGTCTCGGTGCTGGTCGCCGCTCCGGCGCCGGGATCCCGCGAGAATTCGCGCAAGGATTTGCCAACGGACGCGCCGCCGCCGCGGGCGGTGGCGAGCTTGATTGGCATTCTGCTGGTCGTGGTCACCGTTCTGCTCTGCGTTGGTTTGCGGCTCCTCAGTGTCGCCGAGACAGCCAGTCTCGGCGTTGGGCTCGCTCTCATCATGGCGATCGGCAAAGGCATGCGGGCCGGCGCCATCGTCGAGGCGATTCTGGTCGTGGGGCGGGCATCCGCACCAATCCTGCTGCTCATCTTCGCCGCGCTCCTCTATGGCCAGGCCCTTGCTGTTACCGGAGCGGGCGCCGCTATTCAGGCGGCGCTCGGCAGCCTCGGAGCGGCGGGGGCGCTCGCCGTGATGGTGGCGATATGGCTGGTGCTGGTGACGGTCCTCGATGCGCTGTCGGCGGTCGCGCTCACCGCGGCGCTGTTTGTCCCCGCTGCCTCGACATTAGGCATCGATCCGCTGGCTCTGGCTGTGATCGGCGTCCTGGTTCTGGAGGGCGCGCCGCTGGTGCCGCCCTTCGGCCTCCTCGTCTTCACCGCGCGGGCCGCCGGCGAGGACGGCGTCCCGGTGTTCGACATCTTCAGACATGTCCTGCCGGTGCTGACGATTCTGATGGCGGCGATACTTCTTGTTGCGGCCTTCCCCAAAGTTGCCATCTGGCTGCCCTATCTGGTCCGGTAGCCGTTCGGTGGCAGCGACAAATTGCGCGCCGGGTTGACGCGCGACCATTGGCGCGCTTGGTGGATTCGCCAACAAGGACACGCCGATGCATCACCACATGCCGCTGATCTCGACACTCGTCCTGGGCCTTGTGGTCGCGTTTGCGCTGGGGGCTCTGGCACAGCGCCTGCGGATCTCGCCTTTGGTCGGTTATTTGCTGGCCGGTGTGGTGATCGGTCCGGCGACGCCGGGTTTTGTGGCGGATATCGGCCTCGCCAACCAGCTCGCCGAAATCGGCGTCATCCTGCTGATGTTCGGCGTCGGCCTGCATTTCTCGCTCAAGGATCTGTTGTCGGTCAGGGCCATCGCCGTGCCCGGCGCGGTGGCGCAGATCACGGTGGCGACCCTGCTCGGCATGGGGCTCGCCGCGGCCATGGGCTGGAATATCGCCGCCGGGCTGGTGTTCGGCTTTGCGCTGTCGGTCGCCTCGACGGTGGTGCTGCTGCGCGCGTTGCAGGAGCGCCGTCTCGTCGAAACCGAGCGCGGACGCATCGCGGTCGGCTGGCTGATCGTCGAGGATCTCGCCACGGTGATAGCGCTGGTGATGCTGCCGGCGCTCGCGCCCGTGCTCAAGGGCGGGCTGCAGAGCGGCCCCGACCTGGCATCGCTGCTGATGCCGATCGGTCTGACGATCGCGAAGGTCGTGGCCTTCCTGGTCGTGATGCTGCTGATTGGTCGCCGCGTCATCCCGTGGATCCTGCACTACATCGCCCACACCGGCTCGCGCGAGCTGTTCCGTCTCTCGGTGCTCGCGATTGCGCTGGGCTGTGCCTTCGCCGCGGCGACGTTGTTCGACGTGTCCTTTGCGCTCGGCGCTTTCTTCGCCGGCATGATGATGGCGGAGTCGGAGCTCAGCCAGCGTGCCGCGCAGGAAACCCTGCCGTTGCGCGATGCCTTCGCCGTGCTGTTCTTCGTCTCGGTCGGCATGCTGTTCGACCCGATGATCCTGGTGACGCAGCCGCTGCCGGTGCTCGCCACCGTGCTCATCATCATGATCGGCAAATCATTCGCCTCTTTCGCCATCGTGCGGTTGTTCAAATACTCGACCAACACGGCGGTGACGATTTCGGCGAGCCTGGCGCAGATCGGCGAATTCTCCTTCATCCTCGCCGGCCTCGGCGTCTCGCTCGGTCTGCTGCCGGAGGAAGGCCGCGCCCTCATTCTCGCCGGCGCGATCCTGTCGATCCTGCTCAACCCGATGTGCTTTGCCGCGCTCGACTGGTGGCTGGCGCGTAAGGCGGTGCCGGCGCCGTCGGCCGATGCCGCCCAGGCCGAGCCCGAGCCGGTCGAGCCGGCGCGCGAACCCTTGCCGGCGACGAAGCTCGCCGGTCACGTCGTGCTGGTCGGCTGCGGCCGGGTCGGCCGGTACTTCATTCTGAACGCCGGCGACAGGGCGGCTCCGCTGCTGGTCGTGGAAGAGAACGTCGATATCGTCGAGCGCCTGCGCCAGGAAGGGCGCGAGGTCATCGTCGGCAACGCCGCCGCCAAGGAGGTGCTGGAAGCCTGCAATCTGGCGGAGGCGCGCTGTCTCCTCGTGGCCGTGCCGAACGCCTTCGAGGGCGGGCAGGTCATCGCCCAGGCCCGTATCATCAAACCGGGTTTGCCGATCATGGCGCGCGCGCATTCCGAGGAAGAGGTCGAATACCTCCGCAAGCACGGCGCCACGTCGGTCATTATGGGTGAACACGAGATCGCCCGGGCCATGATCGACCTGGTACCGCAGCCGGCGACCTGAAATTCACGAATTCTTGCAACGATTGGCGTTTATCTTCCGCAAGCGAATATGTTTCCCTGAGGTCAGGTGATTTGCGGCCGAAGCGCCGCCGGATCGCCGCTCGCTCAAGTCCGGAGAACCTTGCGGTCAGATGGCAGCGCTCGATACGGTCAGCATTGCGATCCTGCTTGGCAGCCTGCTGATCCTGGCGGGTATTCTGTCGAGCCTGCTGGCGATGCGCTTCGGCGCGCCCTTGCTGCTCGTGTTCTTGGCCGTCGGCATGCTGGCGGGCGAGGGCGGGCCGGGTGGCCTCCGTTTCGACGACGTCGGTATTGCCTATACCGTGGGCTCGATCGCGCTGGCGCTGATCCTGTTCGACGGCGGCCTGCGCACCCGCTTCGCCAGTATCCGCAGCGTGCTGGCGCCGTCGATGATGCTGGCCACCGTCGGGGTGCTGGTGACGGCGTTGCTGACCACGCCGGTCGCCAAGTTCGCCCTCGGCATCGGCTGGATCGAAGCGCTGCTGCTCGGCGCCGTGGTCGCCTCGACCGACGCGGCGGCCGTTTTCTTCCTGCTCAGCGCCGGCGGCCTGCGACTGCGGCCCCGCGTGCGCGCCACGCTCGAGGTCGAGTCGGGCACCAACGATCCCTTTGCCATCTTCCTGGCGCTGCTGCTCGTCGAAGTGCTGTCGGTCGGCGGCCAGAGCTGGTCGCAGGCGATTTTCAGCCTGTTCCGCGATGCCGCGCTCGGCATGGCCATCGGTTATGGCGGGGGTCGTATCATCGCCTGGGTGCTCAATCGCGTGACGCTGGCGCAGGGCCTGCACGCGCCCTTCGTTGCCGTCAGCGCGCTGGTCGTGTTCGGCTTCGGCAACGCCGTCCACGCGTCCGGCTTTCTCGCGGTTTACCTGGCCGGCCTCGTGGTCGGCAACCGTCAGATCCGCGCTCACAACTCGGTCGTCGTCTTCCTCGATGCCATCACCTGGTTGATGCAGATCGTGATGTTCGTGCTGCTCGGTCTTCTGGTCTGGCCTGCGCGGCTTGCCGACAATCTCGTCGGCGCCGTCGTGGTGGCGCTGACCCTGATGCTGGTCGCGCGGCCGGTGGCGGTGTTTCTCTGCCTGTGGCCGTTCAAATTCCAGTGGCGCGAAAAGCTCTTCATCTCGTGGGTCGGCCTGCGCGGCGCGGTGGCGATCTTCCTGGCCTCGATCCCGCTGCTGGTCAAACTGCCGGGTGCGACGATGTATTTCGATGTCGCCTTCGTCGTGGTGCTGTTCTCGCTCCTGATCCAGGGCTGGACCGTGGCGATGTCGGCGCGGCGGCTCGACATGTCATTTTCGCGCGCGGATCCGGCGCCGCAGCGTGTCGAGCTTGACTTGCCCGGGCAGCTGACGCGCGAGTTGGTGGGCTATCCGGTGTCGCCCAAAAGCCCGTTTCTCAAGCGCGGGCTGATCCCGAACTGGGCGCGGCCGACTTTGGTCATCCGCGACGAGGAGATCCTGACGCCGCCGGAAGCCGCACCCGTGCGCCAGGGCGACTACGTCTATCTGCTGGCGCCGCCGGAAAAAGCGCAGGCCCTCGACCGCTTCTTCATGGAAAGCCCGGCGCCGCGCGTGCCGGCGGCGGAAGCGCTTGGCGATTTCGTCGTATCCGGCAGTGCCACGCTTGGCGCGCTCGCTGATATCTACGGGCTGCAGGTCGCGGCCGACCATGCCGAGATCAGCCTCGCCGACTTTTTCACCGAGCAGCTTGGCCGCCCGGCGAGAGCGGGTGACATCGTCGCGCTCGGCACCATCGCTTTGCTGGCGCAGAAGGTCGAAGGCGGCAAGGTGACGAATGTGGGGCTGCGGCTCGACGAGCCGGAGGCGGCCGCCACGGTGAGCGGCGGCGCCAAGGCGCTTTACGGCAAGGTGCGGAAAAAGCTGTTTGGCTGATCAGCCGTTCAGGCGCGACAGCAGCGGCGTGCGCTGGATCATGTAGGCGCCGCCGAACAGCACTGCGGTCCAGAACAGATCGCCGGCGAGGCTGTTCTGGAAGAAGGGCAACGCCAGCACGTAGCACTGCGTCAGGCCGGCCAGAGTGTGGCTGTACATGCCGCTGAACGCCCAGACGGCGAAGTTCGACAGCACGAAGAACGCGACCGAACAGGCCACCATGGTGCCTGCTGTGCCGACAATGCCGCGCCAGTTGCGCGTCGCCATGCCGGCAAATGCAGGCAGGGTGAGTGCGGCGTAGGTGATGAGTGAGATGCGCCAGTCGTCGCCCGACAAGGCCAGCCCCGACACCGCCATGGCGGCGAGCGGCACGATCGGCGCCAGTACCGGATTGCGCAGCATCCGGCCCGCGAACAGCGCGCTCGCCGCGATCGGCATGAAGCCCCAGGCATGCGGCAGGAGCCGCGCCAGCACGTCAAAAGCGACGAGGAAGGCGATCAGCGCCAGATCGGCGAGCAGGGCGGAGCGGTTGGCGGTCGTGTGCATCGCAGGTATCCTGATTGTGCTTGGCAAACGTCTTAGCACGGCAGGGCGGGCCAAATCCATCGGCCAAAAGCCCGTCAATTGGCCTTTTCTGGCCCTTGCGAGGCCCATTCCGCCATGATCGCCGCGAGCGCATCGAGGCCGTCGGTCAGCGCGGCCGGGCCGGGCTGCAGGATCACGGTCGATTTGACCTCGCGCAGCCAGCCGGTGGCGACGGCCGGCACGTTGTCGAAGCCGGGGCGGGCCACGACCTTCGCCGGTGCGAACTTCTTGCCGCACCACGAGCCGATGATGATGTCCGGCTTTGCCGCGATCACCGCCTCCGGTGCGACGATGCGATCCTTGGCATTCTTGCGCTTCGACAGGTCGGGGAAAATGTCGATGCCGCCCGCGGCCTCGACCAGTTCGGACACCCAGCCGAGTCCGGAGATCATCGGCTCGTCCCATTCCTCGAAATAGACGCGTGGACGGCGGGGCAATTTTGCAGATTGCGTCCGCACCTGGTGCAGCCGTGTCTCCAGCCTGCGCGCCAGCGTCTCGGCCTTGGCCGGCTGGCCGGTGAGCGCACCCAGGGTACGGATCATGTCGAAGATGCCGGCGAGGTCGCGCTGGTTGAAGGCGTGAACCGCGACATTGTTGCGGATCAGTTCGGCGACGATGTCGGCCTGCAGATCGGAGAATGTCAGGACGAGATCGGGTTCGAGCGCCAGGATCTTCGGCACGTCGGCCGAGATGAAGGCGGCGACGCGGGGCTTTTCCTTGCGCACCTGCGGCGGACGCACCGCATAGCCGGACACGCCGACAATGCGCGCGTCCTCGCCGAGCAGATAGAGCGTCTCGACGGTTTCTTCGGTGAGGCAAACGATGCGGGAGGGTGGGAACATGCCCGTGACTATAGCAGCAATGCTGCCGTCGCTGCTAAGGCGAACGCCAAATCGGCCTCATAGTGAGGAGCGCCGCTTCAGCGGCGCGTCTCGAACTATGGGCCGCCCCATCCTTCGAGACGCGCACTTCGTACGCTCCTCAGGATGAGGCGGATCGAAGCAACTCCACGCCGCCACTGTTCACCACGCGGCCGCCATCGAGCAGCACGACGCGGCTCGCGAGCAGCTTCACTTCACCCGCGTCGTGGCTGACATAGATCATCGGCAGCTTCGTGTCGTCGCGCAGGCGGACCAAGTAGGGCAGGATTTCGTTTTTGCGCCCGGCATCGAGCGAAGCCAGTGGCTCGTCGAGCAGCATCAGACGCGGCTTCATCAGCAGCGCGCGGCCAAGGGCGACGCGCTGACGCTCGCCGCCTGACAGCGCGCCGGGGCGCCGGTCGACGAGTGGCGCGATGTCGAGCAGTTCGGTCACGTGCCGGTACTGTGCTTCGTCGCGTGGCAGGCCTGTCATCCAGCGGCCGTAATCGAGGTTGCGCGCCACCGACAAATGCGGAAACAGCCGGCCGTCCTGGAACACAGTGCCGATGCGGCGGCGGTGCGCCGGCACATGGATGCCGCGCGCGCTGTCGAACACAGTCTCGCCGTCCACGACGATGCGGCCGCGGTCGGGCTTGATCAGGCCGGCGATCATGCCGACGACTGAGGTCTTGCCCGACCCCGAAGGGCCGAACAGCGCGGTAACGCCGCCGTCGCCCTGGAAGGTGACGCTGAGGGCGAAGTCGCCGAGTTGCTTGTCGATGTCGACCGAGATCATGTCAGACGCCATGCACGCGGGCGCCGGCCCTGCGTCCGAACCATTCCGACATGATCAGCGCCAGCAGCGAGATTGCCACCGCAATGACGACGAGTTTGAGCGCCTGCGCATCGCCGCCGGGCACCTGGGTCAGCGTGTAGATCGCCGCCGAGATGGTCTGCGTCTCACCCGGGATGTTGGAGACGAAGGTGATGGTGGCGCCGAATTCACCGAGAGCGCGGGCGAAGGCCAGGACAGCACCGGCGATGATGCCGGGCAACGCCAGCGGCAATGTCACCGTGACGAGGGTCCAGAGCCGGTTGGCGCCGAGAGTCGCGGCGGCGTCTTCCAGTTTGCGGTCGACGGCCTCGATGGACAGGCGGATGGCGCCGACCAGCAGCGGAAACGACATCACCGCGCAGGCCAGGGCCGCGCCGGTCCAGCGGAACGAGAACACGATGCCGATGCTCTCCAACCAGGCGCCGAAAATGCCGCGACGGCCGAAGGCAATAAGCAGCAGATATCCGGTCACGACCGGCGGCAGCACCAGCGGCAGATAGATGACGGCATTGAGCAGCGTCTTGCCGGGGAAATTCTTGCGCGCCAGGAGCCACGCCATGGCGATGCCGAACGGCAAGGATGCCGCGGTGGCCACCGCCGCGACCCTCATGGAGAGAGCAACGGCGGTCCATTCTTCGGGAGAGAGAGAGAGCATCAGGAATTCTTGGCTACCAAGTTAACTGGCTTTGGCTGTGGCGAGAACGCTGAAGCCGTATTTCCCGAAGATCGCCTTGGCTTCATTGCCGCGCAGGAAGCTGAGGTACTTGACGGTATCGGCCTTGGCGTTCGTCGTCGCTGCCACGGGATAAGTTATCGGCGGATAGGAGCCGTCGGGGAAAGTGGCGACGATTTTGACATTCGGTTCGACCTTGGCGTCGGTCTCGTAGACGATGCCGATCGGCGTTTCGCCGCGGGCGACGAAAGCGAGCGTGGCCCGCACATTCTCGGCCATCGCGAGCTTCGGCTCGGCCGCGGCCCACGCACCCAGTTTCTCCAGCGCCGCCTTGGCGTAGAGCCCGGCGGGCACGGCCTTGACGTCGGCGACCGCGATGCGGCCGTCGCCGACGAGCTTGGCGATGTCGAAGCCCTGCTCGATCTTCACATTGCCGATCTTGGAGTCCTTGCCGGCGATCAGCACCAGTTTATTGCCGAGAAGGTTATAGCGGCTGTCGGCCTTGATCAGCTTCTTCTCGTTGACATAGTCCATCCACTTGAGATCGGCCGAGATGAACACATCGGCCGGCGCGCCATTTTCCATCTGCTTGGCGAGCGCGGAGGAGGCGGCGTAGCTCGCGGTCACCTTGACCCCGGTCGCCTTGGTGAACGCGGCGTTGGCGTCGTCGAGCGCGTTCTTCATGGAGGCGGCGGCGAAGACGGTGAGCGTGTCCTGCGCTTGCGCCGGCGGCGAGGCCGTGGCGGCAAAAGCGAGAAAGGCCAGGATGGTGGAAAAAGTCTTCAGCATGGCGGTACTCCTCGCGCGCGGAATGCGCGCCGGGTGGCGTCAAATCGGTGATAACTGTCGACCCGTCGCCGGAACCGCCGTTCCGGTTTTCGCGTGACGGCATGCGCAATGCGCCACGGACAGGCCATACCTAGCAAGTTTATGGCCGCTTGTCACCGGTTCGGCGCTCACGCACACTTGCCGCGAGAGGGAACGTCAATGGTTACTGTTGTGCCTGTTGAAGGCGACTTCGACTATATCATCGTCGGTGCGGGTTCGGCCGGCTGCGTGCTTGCCAACCGTCTGTCGGCCGATCCGACCAAGCGCGTGCTGATCCTGGAAGCCGGCGGCAAGGACAACTGGATCTGGTTTCACATTCCGGTGGGCTATCTTTTTGCCATCGGCAATCCGCGTGCCGACTGGATGTTCAAGACCGAGGCCGAGCCGGGTCTGAACGGCCGCGCGCTCAACTATCCCCGCGGCAAGGTGATCGGCGGCTGTTCGGCCATCAACGGCATGATCTACATGCTCGGCCAGGCCACTGATTACGACCAGTGGCGCCAGCTCGGGCTGCCTGGCTGGTCGTGGGACGACGTGCGGCCGTATTTCCGCAAGCATGTCGATCATTTCCTTGTTGGCGAGCAACACGCGCAGGGAGGAGAGTGGAGAGTCGAACAACAGCGTTTGTCGTGGGAGATATTGGAGGCGTTCCGGCGTGCCGCGATCGAATATGGCATCCCCGAGAGCATCGATTTCAACAGGGGCGATAACGAAGGCATCGGATATTTCCATGTCAACCAGCGCAGGGGCCGGCGCTGGTCGGCGGCCCGCGGCTTTTTGAAGCCGGCGCTCAAGCGGCCGAACCTGAAGCTCGAAACCAGCTGTCAGGCGGAATCGATTTTGTTCGATGGAAAGCGCGCCGGCGGCATTCGCTTCCGGCAGAACGGCGTATTGCGCGATGTGAAGTGTCGCGGCGAAGTCATCCTCGCTGCCGGCGCCATCGGTTCGCCGCATCTGCTGATGCTGTCGGGCATCGGCCCGGCGGCCCATCTCGGCGGCCACGGTATCGACGTCCGTCTCGACAAGCCCGGCGTTGGGCAAAACCTGCAGGATCATTTGCAGCTGCGCACGATCTATAAGGTCGCTGGCGTCAAGACGCTCAATGCCATCAACGCCACGCTTCACGGCAAGCTCGGCATGGGGCTCGATTACGTCTTGCGCCGCCGCGGGCCGATGACCATGGCGCCGTCACAGCTCGGGGCGTTCACCAAATCCGATCCGTCGCAGGACCGCGCCAACATCCAGTATCACGTGCAGCCTCTGTCGCTGGAGAAGTTCGGCGACGCGCTGCATCCGTTCCCGGCGTTCACCGCCAGCGTTGCCAATTTAAGGCCGACGTCGCGCGGCGCCGTGACGCTGAAATCGGCCGAGCCTTCGCAGGCGCCGGCGATTGCGCCGCATTACCTGTCGACCGACGAGGACAGGCGTGTTGCCGCCGATTCGATCCGCGTGACCCGCGCCATCGTTTCGCAGCCGTCGCTGAGGACATATTTGCCGGTCGAATATCTGCCCGGCGAGAGTGTTCGCAGCGACGACGAGGCGGCGCTGGCGAAGGCGGCGGGCAATATCGGCACCACGATCTTCCACCCGGTCGGCACGGCGAAGATGGGCCGTGACGACGATCCGCGCGCCGTGGTGGATGCGCGCCTGCGCGTCATCGGCATTGACGGCCTGCGCGTCATCGATGCTTCGGTCATGCCGTCGATCACCTCGGGCAACACCAACTCGCCGACCATGATGATCGCCGAGAAGGGCGCGGCGATGGTGCAGGAGGATGCTCGTTAAAAGAAAAACGCCCCCTCCCGTTTCCGGAAGGAGGCGTTCTCGAAGCTGCGATCTATCGATCAGTCCTTGATGTCGGCCGGCACCTTGCCGCCATTGGCGGCGAGCTTTTCCATGATCTGCTTGTGCAGCCAGATATTCATCTTGGCCGAGTCGTTCATGTCGCCGGTGTATTTCAGTTCTTTGGCCAGTTCCTTGCGCGCCGTGAGGCTCGAATCGAGATCGAGCGCCTTCATCAGGTCGACGATCGAGGTGCGCCAGGCGAGCTTTTCGCCCTTGGACGCGGCCGCCTTGTCGACGACGGCGGCGACATCAACCGGCTCCATCGGAGCCGGCGCCGGCGTTGACGGCGAAGCTTGCGCCTGCGCCGAGCCGGTGCCGAAAATAGCACCCATAATTTTACCGAAGATACTCATGGTGTTCCCCTTCAGGGTTGGTGGTCGTCGAACGTTGGTAAGAACGAAAGTTCAGAGCGGCCGGTTGCCGGGATCGGAAATCACGTGCGACGCGACCAGCCTGTTCCAGATGAACAGCACGAGGATGGCGCCGACCGTTGCGCCGATAAAGCCCGCGCCTTGATCAGGACGATACCAGCCGACTGCCTGTCCGATCCAGGTCGCCGCGAATGCGCCGGCAATGCCGAGCACCGTCGTGAGCAAGAAGCCCCGGGGATCGTTCGGTCCCGGCGAAATCCAGCGCGCGATCATGCCCGCGACGAAGCCGATGAGGATGATCCAGACGATGCCCATGATGTAATACCCCTTAGCGCGCGTCGGTTAGAGAAGTTTCGAAATTTCGTGTTCGTCCGGCACGCGGCCCTGCGGCGTCATGGTGTCGACAACCTGCGGCAGATACTGGCTCAGCCCGTCGAGCAGTTCATTGCGCGACATGCCGGTCTGCTGGGTGAGGGCATCGAGCTGGTCGGCGCCGAGCGCCTTGGCGAGGTCTGAAGGATCAACCGGTTCGTTCGGACCGGTGCCGACCCACGAGTTCGCGGCATTGCCGAGACCGTTTTGCTGAAGCTGTTTCACCAGATCGCCGAGGCCACCGCTGAGAATGCTGCCCGCGGCGCCGCCGCTCAGCAGGCCGCCGAGGCCGCCGGCGAGAATGCCACCGAGACCACCACCATTCAGAAGACCGCCAAGTCCGCCGGACGATGGCTGTGTCGGCGCCGGCGCAGAGGGAGTTGACGGCGCCGTCTGTCCGCCGCTCATGCCCTTGAAAGCCTTGTAAGCAAGGAGGCCGAGGATCGCCATCGTGATCGGCGACATGCCGCCTTTGCCCGGCTGCGTCTGTCCGCGCGGACCGTTCTGCATTCCGTTGAGGACATCCATAAGCCCCATGGCTTCAACTCCTTCTCTTGATAGCGTTAGTAGCGCTCATGCTTGTGTCAGCGCTGTGACCGCAATCACAAACTCCGATGGGAGGTTTCGCCGTCAACAAGCACCCGCCGCGGTTTCTGTTCCCTGCACGCAGGTTGCCTGGTGGTATGGGAGGAAGGTGCGGCAAAGAGGTGAGCTGAGCCAAATTCAATCCGTCCTTCCGTTCAGGTGATCTCCGCTCGCGCGGAGGCTGCCTCGGGATGGCGGATATGAGTCTGTTGATGCGCTAGAGCGCCTTCAAATACCGCATCGGCCGGCCGGGCGCGATCGCTTCGGCCGCGGCGATGATCGAATTGGTGTCGATGCCGTAGTGTTTATACAAGTCGGCCAGCGTGCCGGTCTGGCCGAAATGCTCAACGCCGAGTGCGCGTGTACGATGGCCGAGCACGGCGCCGAGCCAGGCGAGCGTCGCCGGATGGCCGTCGATCACGCTGACGATGCCGCAATGCGGCGGCAGGTCACCGAGCAGGCGTTCGATATGCGAGCGCGCATGAACGAGACCACGCTCGCGCGCGCGCTGCGCGGCGGTCCAGCCGGCATTGAGTCGATCCGCCGAGGTGACGGCCAGCAGGCCGATGTCGCGGCGGTCTTCCGCCATCAGGCCGACGGCGGCGATGGCTTCCGGGGCGATGGCGCCCGTGTAGGCGACGATCACCTGACAGTTCGGCCCCGGTTCGCGCAGCCAGTAGGCGCCATCGATGATCTGCTGCTTCAGCTCCGGCGTCATGTCGCGCTTGATCTGGTCGATCGGGCGCGTGGACAGGCGCAGGTAAACCGAGCCGCCGGTCTCATCGCGTAGCCAGTTGTGCTCGGATTGTTCGCCGCCCGACTTCTGCATGTAGTCGAACGACCAGCGCATGATCGCCGCAAGCTCATCGACGAAAGCGGGTTCGAAAGAAGCAAGCCCGTCCTGCGCCATGCCGATCAGCGGTTGCGCGATGGACTGATGCGCGCCGCCTTCGCCGGCCAGCGTGATGCCGGACGGCGTCGCCACCACCATGAAGCGCGAGTCCTGGTAGCAGCCGTAGTTGAGTTGATCGAGTCCGCGGGCGATGAACGGGTCGTATAGGGTGCCGATTGGCAGCAGCCGCACGCCGTTGATGGAATGCGACAGGCCGAGCGCTGAAAGATTGATGAACAGGTTCGACTCGGCGATGCCCAACTCGATGTGCTGGCCCTTCGGCGAGAATTCCCAGTTGAAGGTCGAGGGAATCTGCTCGCTCTTGAAGGTGTCGGCCATTGCCTCGCGCGCGAACAGGCCGCGCCGGTTCACCCACGGGCCGAGATTGGTCGAAACCGTGACGTCCGGCGACGTCGTCACAATCCGCTGCGCAAATTCGTCGTTGCCGCGGCCGATTTCGTTGAGGATAGCGCCGAAGCCGGTTTGCGTCGCCATCACCGGCTGGATCGCGACGTTGAGCGTGTCCGGCACCGGGATGGCTGGCGCGGTGAGGCGGCGCTCGCCACCGGATGTGAACGGCACCTTATCGAGGAAAACCTGCAACGCTTCGGTGTTGTCGAGACCTTCGAACTTGTCCCACTCGTGGCCCGGCCGCACCTTCATCTTGGCGCGGAAGGTTTCCATTTGCGTCGGCGTCATCAGCCCGGCGTGGTTGTCCTTGTGGCCGGCCATCGGCAGGCCGAAGCCCTTCACCGTGTAGCAGATGAAGCAGGTCGGCTTTTCCGGGTCGGCGCCGTGGAAGGCCTCCAGCAGCGCCGGGAGGTCGTGGCCGCCGAGATTGTTCATCAGCGCGGCGAGTTCATCGTCGCTCCGGCTTGCGATCAGCTTCGACACCGCGCCCTGATCGCCGATCTCGTCATTGAGACGCTTGCGCCATGCCGCGCCCCCGGCGAACACCAGCGCCGAGTAGAGCGGGTTGGGGCAGTTGTCGATCCAGGTCTTGAGCTTGTCGCCGCCCGGCTCCTTGAACGCCGCCTGTTGCAGCGAGCCGTATTTCACGATGGCGACGTTCCAGCCGAAATTCTTGAACAGCTGCTCATAGCGCTCCCACAAGCCTTCGCGCACGACGGCGTCGAGGCTCTGGCGATTGTAGTCGATGACCCACCAGCAATTGCGCAGGCCCTGCTTCCAGCCGTCGAGCAGCGCCTCGAAGATATTGCCTTCGTCGAGCTCGGCGTCGCCGACCAGCGCGACCATGCGGCCTTCGGGCCGATCCTTGGCCCAGCCATGGGCCTTCACGTAATCCTGCGTCAACGACGAGAATAAGGTTTGGGCGACGCCGAGGCCGACCGAGCCGGTCGAGAAGTCGACGTCGTCGGTGTCCTTGGTGCGAGAGGGGTAGCTTTGCGCGCCTTTGTAGCCGCGGAAATTTTCGAGCTTGTCGCGCGTCTGCTTGCCGAACAGATACTGAATGGCGTGGAAGTTGGGTGAGGCATGCGGCTTCACTGCGACGCGATCCTGCGGGCGCAGCACGTCGAAATAAAGCGCGGTCATGATGGTGGCGAGCGAGGCGCTGGACGCCTGGTGGCCGCCGACCTTGAGCCCGTCGGCATTGTCGCGGATGTGGTTGGCGTTGTGAATGGTCCAGCTCGCCAGCCACAGCACCTTGCGCTCAAGAGCGCTCAAGGATGTCAGACGATCTGCGGTGATGGTCATGGCGCGTTCCCGAGGCGGCTTTTGGTGTCTTGATATAATGCGCCGCGCATGATGGCGGAGGCAGCCAAAATAGACTATCCTGTCGTCTTAAATTGACGCTATTTGCCAATATTTACGCTAAAAGAGGCAGAATATGCCAGCCGCTAAACTGGACCCGATCGACCGCAAGATTTTGAATCTGCTGCAGTCGGACGGCCGCATGAGCATCAACGATCTGGCGTCGCAGGTGGGGCTGTCGCCGTCACCCTGCCTGCGCCGCGTGCGGCTGCTGGAGAAAGCCGGAGTCATCAACCGCTACGTCGCGGTGTTGGATCAGCGCGCGGTCGGGCTGCCGGTGTCCGTGTTCATCTCCATCAAGCTCGACAAACAGCGGGAGGAAATGCTCGACCGCTTCGGCAAGACCATTTCGCGCTGGCCTGAAGTGCTGGAGTGCTACCTGATGACCGGTCAGCGCGACTATCTGTTGCGCGTCGTTGTGCCGGACCTGCCGAGCTACGAACGCTTCCTCAAGACCAAGCTGACGCGGCTCGATGGCATTGCCTCGATCGAGTCGAGCTTCGCGCTTGAGCAGGTGAAGTACACCAATGTGCTGCCGGTTGAGTGAAGGCTAGCGCACCTTCACCTGCATCGCGCCGATCTTGTCGATGCGCGCATTGATGACGTCGCCCGGCACGATGGGGCCGACGCCTTCGGGGGTGCCGGTCATCAGAAGATCGCCCGGCATCAGCGTGTAATAGGACGTGGCGAAGACGATCAGATCGGCAATGCCGATGATGAGATCCCGGGTATTGGCCTTCTGCCGCGTCTCGCCGTTCACCGTCAGTTCGAAGTCAAGGCTGTTGGGATCGGTCAGTTCGTCGGCGGTCACCATATGAGGACCCATCGCCGAATAACCGTCGATCGATTTGCGCAAGGAGCGCTCCTCGGGCCCGCGCACTGTGATGTCGAGGCCGATGCAGTAGCCCGCGACATATTTCATCGCGTCTTCACGCTTCACCTTGTTCGCCTTCGCGCCGATGATCGCGACCAGTTCGATCTCGTGATCGGTGCGGCGGTCGGGGTGGCGGATGTCGATGCCGGCCGAGGCGCCCTGCATCGAACTCGTCGCCTTCAGGAACAGGCCAACGCGTTGAATTTCCGCCACCTGGTTTTGGTGGTGTATCTGCGGATCGGTCTGCGCTTCCTCAAGGTGCTTCTTGTAGTTCACCGGCGCTGCGACGATCTTGCCCGGATTGGCAACCGGCGAAAGCAGAGTGCACTCGCTCAGCGCCAGCGTCTTTGCCGTTTTCGCAAGCTTGTCCGCTTCGGCCCGCACCGCTGGCAGGTTGGCTATCATCAGATCGTGCGTGGGGAAGGGATAACGCGCCGCCGGCAGAACATCGAGGGCGGCGGTGACATCCTTGACACGATCGCCTTCGACGACGCCGAGGCGGTTATCGTTGAAACGGCAGAGCTTCATGGGGCGTTTCCGGTCTGGCTTTCAGAATTTGCGCCAGCCGGATGACATGTTTCGCGCGCGAAGACCATAGCGTTCTCCAGCGACGTGGATGCCGGCTCGCGTGAAGTAACGCGTCAGGAAAGCTCAGCCGTGGGCAAGGCTTATTCGGTGGGCGACTTGGCCGGTGCGGCGAGCACGGTTTTGCAGGCCGGCGGCAGATCGGCGAGCGTGATAGGCCGCGGCGGCTTGCCGCCCGGCGGTCGCGGCTTGGGCTTGAGAACCTTGTCGGAGAACCAGTAATCGAGCGCGGCGCCGCAGCCATCGCTGTCCGGCACTGAGGGCTGTGGGCGGCAGTTGGGCGAATCCGCCGGGCATTCGAGCCGCACATGGATGTGATCATGGTGCGCATACCAGGGCCGCACCTTTTCCATCCAGTCCGGATGCTTGGCGCCCTGCATCCGGCACATTTCCTTCTTGATCGCGGCATTGACCAGCACGCGCTCGACACCGGGCTGCTGCGCGGCGACGCGGATGAAGTCGTAATGCTGCGGCGTCCAGGTCTTGGGATTGATACTCTTCCAGTCGGTGCCAACGAGATTGATCGCCGACACCTTCTCGCGCTCGTCGCTCGACAAGGTGTGGCCCGGCATCGGCATGAACCAGACATCGACGTCGAGGCCGGTCTGGTGGCTCATATGACCGAACGGGGTTGGGCCGCCGCGCGGCTGCGCCATGTCGCCGACGAGAATGCCTTTCCAGCCGGTTGCCTTGGCGGCGGCGGGCGCGAAGCGTTCGAGAAACTGTACGAGGCTTGGATGGCCCCAGTTGCGGTTGCGCGACAGCCTCATGACCTGCCAGGTCGGGCCGTTGACTGGTAATGCGACGCCGCCTTGCAGACAGCCGCGCGGGTAATAGCCGATGGCCATGGCCTTGCCGAGGCTCGGCAGCTTCTCCGCGGAGAAGAGTTGCTTGGCCGGTACCGGTTCGTCTTTCCTGTCCGCCTTGTCGGCGATGCTCGGCTTTTCCGGCGGCAGCGGCGTCGGCGACGCAACGGCGGGTGCGGGCGTGTCGGTTGCCGGAGCTGTCGTCACCGGCGCCGGTGCGGGCTCTGGCGCTGCGGGCTTGACCACATCGATCGGCGGCGCGGCCGGCGGCGTTGTGGTCGCAGGCGGCGCCGTCCATGGCGCGATCACGGCGGGCCGTGTCGCCGACGGCTGATCGGCAGGCGCGGAGACTGAAGCATCGGGCGCGCCATCAAGCGTCTGCCCGACGGCGAATGCGCCGGCAACGAGCAGCGTGAAGCAGGCACCGATGATGGCAGCGCGATAGGTCATAGCAGTCGATTTAAGCGATTTCGGTCCGGACTGTCAGGTTAATTGCGCGGCATGGTTTAAGTCGGCGGTGGCCGGGTTCCATGTCGGGGCAGTACGGAAATCCGAACAACATCAGTCACTTTTATGGTTAACGAAAGCTTTACAACCCCGGCCATGATCGGCGATCCTTGGCGGGTCGCGATTTCTTGGAAGGTGCTGCCATGCGTTGTGTAGGTGTTGCTGTCGCCGTCGCGTTCCTGGGACTCGCGCCGTCCGTCGCGCAGGCGGAAATCGTCATCACCATCAGCAAGGCGCAGCAGCGCGTCGCCGTCGCGGTCGATGGCGCGGAACGTTTCCGCTGGCCGGTGTCGACCGGCCGTCGCGGCTTCGACACGCCGGTCGGCAAGTTCCGTCCGGTGCGGCTCGAGAAGAATTGGTATTCGCGCAAATACGACTGGGCGCCAATGCCGAATTCGATCTTCTTCTACCGGGGCTATGCGATGCATGGCACGACGGAAGAGCGCAATCTCGGGCGCCGCGCCTCGCATGGCTGCGTACGGCTGAGCCGCGAGCACGCCGCGACATTGTTCGCCATGGTACGCGAGCGCGGCCGCGCCAATGCGCGCATTGTCGTCGTTAACGGGCCGCTGCCGAAACAGGACTATCCAGCCGAGACGCCAATGGCGGCGGTCGAGCAGCCGGCCGATGCCGCAGCGGCGCTCGCCCGCGCCACCGACGACGACGTTATTCAGGTGACGGTAACGCCCGACGCGCTGCCGCTGGCGAAGCCCGCCGTGCTGACGATGGCGCCGCCGCGTGACGATGCACCGGCCGCGATGCCGCTTGCACGGCCGGTGGCGCGACAGGCGCGGCCGGCCCGCGCCGAGAAGTTCACCTCGGTCGGGAGCGAGGCTGCGGTGCTGCGCGGGCGCGAAGCCTGGCTGCGCAGCCTCGACCGCAAATACGGGATCGTGCGCTAACCACATTTTGCGAAGGCCGCCCGGAGCCGGCTTCGGTCACGGTAAACAGAAGGCCGGGAGTTTTGTATGCGTCGTCTGGCCGTCGCTCTTTTCGTGCTCGCGTTGTCGCTCGCCGCTCATGCGGCGCAGGCGGGCATTGTCGTTACCGTGAACAAATCGGCGCAGGAGCTGACCGTCGAAGTCGACGGCGTCACGCAATATCGCTGGCCGGTCTCAACCGCGCGCTGGGGCTACAATACCCCCAACGGCACCTATCGGCCGCAGCGCCTCGAGCGGCAGTGGTACTCGCGCAAATACGACTGGTCGCCGATGCCCTATTCGATCTTCTTTGCCGGCGGCTACGCCATTCACGGCAGCAATGAGATTTCGCGCCTCGGCCGCCCGGCCTCGCACGGCTGCATCCGCCTGCATCCGAAGAACGCCGCAGTGCTGTTCGATCTCGTCAAGCGCAACCCCGGCGCAACCCGCATCGACATCGTCGGCGGGCGGCCGGACGCGGCGCCGGAAAAATCACCGCGCCGCACCGGCCCGCAGGTCGAGTTCCGCCCGCGCAAGCGCGTGATGCATGAAGAGCGGATCGTGCGCCGCCGCGCCGTCCCTGCCGAGGAAAGCTTCGAGGAAATCTTTCTCGAGCCGCCGCGCTATCGTTCCCGTCGCGCCGTGCAATGGGATGATTTTTAAAAGCTAGCTTGCCCGCCGCTTGCGCGTGGCCGCCGCCTTCTTGGCCGAGCGTGAGCGCGCCGCCTTGGAGCGTGAGGCCGAAGCGCGGCCGCCGATCTTGCCGCCTTTGCGCGATGAAGCGTGGCTCTCTTTCTTGCCGCGGCCCGAGCCGGACTTCTTGCCGCCGCCGGATTCCTTGTTAACCGTGGCCCAGGCGCGCCGCTCGGCTTCCTCGTGCGCGACGCCGCGCTTTTCGTAGCCCTCTTCGATGTGTTCGGCCTTGCGCTTCTGTTTGCCGGTATAGGCCGCCTTGCTGCCGCGGGGCATGGTGCTTCTCCTGCGTTCGGTCCGACCGCTGAACGCGCGGCAAAGCGCACCGGTTCCGCTTCGCTAGAACAAGGCGACGCCGAGTTCGACCTCCTGTTGCGGCGTGACATAGATCGTCGCGCCGTCCGCGCCCGGCACGCCGAGCGTCAGCACCTCGGAGACCTCGGGCCCCATCTTGCGCGGCGCAAAGTTGACGACCGCGAGCACCTGCCGGCCCAGCAGCGCGTCCTTCGGATAATTGCGATAGGCGCCGCACGACACCTTGGTGCCGATATCGCCGCCGAAGTCGATGGTCAAACGCCAGGTCGGCTTCTTCGTCTGCGCCTCCTCGACCTTGACGATGCGGCCGACGCGGATATCGAGCGCATCGAAATGCGAGAAATCGGCGATGGGTTTGACGCTCATGGTTTGCCTTTCGTCCTTCACTGCCACACCATTGGCGGCAAACATGGCACCGGGAGATTCAGGATGAAAGTAGCGATCGTGACGGCGGGCGGCAGCGGCATGGGCGCGGCCTGCGCGAGGAAACTGGCCGCCGACGGCTACAAGGTCGCGATCCTGTCGTCATCGGGCAAAGGCGAAGCGCTCGCCAAGGAACTCGGCGGCATCGGCGTCACCGGCACCAACCAATCGAACGACGATCTCAAGCGCCTTGTCAACGAGACGATGGCGACCTGGGGCCGCGTCGATGCGCTGGTGAACAGCGCCGGCCACGGGCCGCGCGACGAGATTCTGAAAATCACCGACGAGCAGTGGCACACCGGCATGGATGTGTACCTGCTCAGCGCGATCCGTCCGGCGCGGCTGGTGGCGCCGATCATGGCGGCGCAGAAGTCGGGTTCGATCGTCAACATCTCGACCGCCTGGGCGTTCGAGCCGAGCCCGCTGTTTCCGACCTCGGGCGTGTTCCGCGCCGGGCTCGCGGCCTTCACCAAATTATTCGCCGACAAATACGCCGCCGACAATGTGCGCATGAACAATGTGCTGCCGGGCTGGATCGATTCACTGCCGGAGAAGGACGAGCGCCGCGAACAGGTCCCGATGGGCCGCTACGGCACCGCCGACGAAATCGCCGCGACCGTGGCGTTCCTGGTCTCCGACGGCGCGGGCTACATCACCGGGCAGAATCTGAAGGTCGATGGCGGCCTGATGCGGGGGATTTGATCTCTCTCCGCCTCGTCCTTCGAGGCTCGCTGCGCTCGCACCTCAGGATGAGGCCGGGAGAGTTGCGCCTCACAGAATCCCGTACTTCGCATAAACATCCGCCAGCAGCCGGCCCTGGAGCAGTTCGTCGCGGGAGCGGTTCTCGCCGTCGACCTTCCTGAAGGCCGCCTCGAAAACCTTCTCCTCGATCTCGCGCGGGATGACGACCACGCCGTCGACATCGCCGAACACGATATCGCCGGAGCGCACCTTGACGCCGCCGCATGCCATCGGCCGGTCGATCTCAAGCATCTTGCCGCGGCCGCGCGAATCCAGCGGGCCGATGCCACCGCAGAACACCGGAAATTTCAGTTCGCGGATGAAGCGCACGTCGCGGCACAGCCCGTCGGTGACGCAGCCGACGCCGCCGCGCATGCGGGTCGCCGTGGTGAGCAATTCGCCCCACGGCGCGATGGTGAGATTGCCGGCGCAGCCGAGCACCGGAATTTCGCCGGGCTTGATGTCGTCGATCAGCCTGATCTCGAGTTCGTACGGGTTCTCGCCCTCGGGCCCGGCATCGCAGACCGCCATATAGGCGCCGGTCCGCGCGCGGCCGATAAGCACGACGGTGTCGTCGAGCGGCCGGATGTTGGGCGTCATGGCCTGCGATGTGTGGCCGAGGCTGTCGAGCACGTCGGAGAGAACGGGCGTGTAGAGCTTCTCCTTCGCCCGCGCCAAGTCATCAACGCCCAGCATGCTGACCCTCCCGAACCGTTTTGACTTTCGTGGAGTGTGGCCGAGAGGCCGCAGCAGCGTCAATCGTGCGGTGCGGCGCGAGCGCGTGCGGTCTTTATGGCGCCCTTATTTCGTCGGCTGACAATTCCTCTCGCGACTTTACGCGAAGGCGGCCATCTGTCCGTCAGTGGAAGATGGAGGCGACCATGTCGCGCTACGAGGAACTTCAGGATCGGTTCGACGCGCCGGATCGCGGAGCGGACGTTTTCTGGACGCTCGTTATCATCGGCTTTGCTTTGCTACTCGGCGCTCTCGCGGTGACCAGCAACGGCAAGACCGATTGCTTGAACGTCGCCAACGATCAGGCCCGGCTGGCGTGTTTCGACGCCGCCGCTTCGCCGCAGCCCGCCAAGGGCGCGGTCATCCAGTACAAGTAATGGAGAATGTTATGACCCTCTCGGTTCACTGGAGCCAGACGCCGCGGGGCGCGGCCGCCGATAGCCCGGCGCGCAGGCTGGCATGGCAATGCGTCAAGGGCGCCGGCGTTGCCATTCTGCTGGCTTCGATGCTGGTGGCCATCATCGGCGTCCGCATCTACGCCTTCGTGCCGGCGCTGCATTGATTGGGCTGTGACGCGAGGCGGGTGGCGCCTCGCGTTAGGTATCCACCTTCAGCGCCGCGATGAACGCCTCTTGCGGGATGTCGACCTTCCCGTACTGGCGCATCTTCTTCTTGCCCTTCTTCTGCTTGTCCAGAAGCTTGCGCTTGCGGGTGGCGTCGCCGCCTTAGCGCTTGGCCGTCACGTCCAAAGTAACTCCAAAGCGCATGGCGCGCACGGTTTCACGGGCGATGGCTCGATGCTAAGCCGCCTCGGTGAGAAGCGCGGGCGAAAGGTGCGTCCTTGCATCGAGAACTTCGATACCGACGATCCGCCCTTCGGCGTCGTAATCAAATACGATGTCGGGAGAGACTTCGGCGCTCTCAATGATGTTTTCCTGCGACAAGCGGATATAGGCCGCATTATCCTCAGGCCGATATTTGATCGTCGGCGTCATGACGGCCTCCGTGCATCCCGGTCGAAAAACACCGTCAGAATACGGATTTCGGCAGCCGTTTCAATGCACGCGATTCGAAGGACGCGACCTCCAAATTCCGGGATTGCCCGAAACCGGCGCTCCACACCGGCACGATGCGGGTCGGGATACGATCATTCCGGCTTCCTCGCGGTCATATCGATCCAATCAGGATGCAGCTTGCGCTCTGCGATGGCGTCCTCGGCGTGCCTTGTAAATCGCAAGGGCTTTCGATCCGGCATCAGGGCGTCCCCCATCCCGAGGGAAGCATATCACATCAGGCGGCCCTTGGTCCGACGTTTCCCGTCAGGTATCCACCTTGAGTGCCGCGATGAACGCCTCTTGCGGAATGTCCACCTTGCCGTACTGGCGCATCTTCTTCTTGCCCTTCTTCTGCTTGTCCAGAAGCTTGCGCTTGCGGGTGGCGTCGCCGCCGTAGCACTTGGCGGTCACGTCCTTGCGCATGGCACGCACGGTTTCGCGGGCGATGATCTTGCCGCCGATGGCGGCCTGGATCGGCACCTGGAACATGTGCGGCGGGATCAGTTCTTTCAGCTTCTCCACCATGCCGCGGCCGCGCGATTCGGCGCGGCTGCGATGCACCAGCATCGACAGCGCGTCGACCGGCTCGTCATTGACGAGGATCGACATCTTCACGAGATCGGCCTCGCGATAGTCGGTGAGCGCGTAGTCGAACGAGGCATAGCCCTTCGACACCGATTTCAGGCGGTCGTAGAAATCGAACACCACTTCGTTCAGCGGCAGTTCGTATTTCACCATGGCGCGCGAGCCGACATAGGTCAGCTCCTTCTGCGTGCCGCGGCGGTCCTGACACAGCTTGAGCACCGCGCCGAGATATTCGTCCGGCGTCAGGATCGTCGCTTCGATCCACGGTTCCTCGATGGTGAGAATCTTCATCACATCCGGCATGTCGACCGGATTGTGCAATTCGATCTGCGTGCCGTCGCGCAGGTTCATCTTGTAGATGACCGACGGCGCTGTCGCGATCAGATCAAGATTGAATTCGCGTTCCAGCCGCTCCTGGATGATTTCGAGATGCAGCAGGCCGAGAAAACCGCAGCGGAAGCCGAAGCCGAGAGCGGCCGAGGTTTCCATTTCAAAGCTGAACGAGGCGTCGTTGAGCCGCAGCTTGCCCATCGCCGCGCGCAAGTCCTCGAACTGCGCCGCATCGACCGGGAACAGACCGCAGAACACCACCGGGATCGACGGCTTGAAGCCGGGCAGGGGCTCGTCGACCGGATTGCGCTCGTCGGTGATGGTGTCGCCGACGCGCGTATCGGCCACTTCCTTGATCGAGGCGGTCAACATGCCGATCTCGCCGGGGCCGAGCTCATCGACGATGGTCAGTTTCGGCTTGAACACGCCGGTGCGGTCGACTTCATAAGACGCATCGATGCCGATCATGCGGATGCGCTGGCCCTTCTTCAACACGCCATCGACAATGCGCACGAGAACGACCACGCCGAGATAGGGGTCGTACCAGCTGTCGACCAGCAGCGCTTTCAGCGGCGCATCGCGGTCGCCCTTCGGTGGCGGCAGGCGGGTGACAATGGCCTCAAGCACATCGGGGACGCCGAGGCCGGTCTTGGCCGAGATCATCACCGCGTTCGAGGCGTCGAGACCGATGACGTCCTCGATCTGTTTCTTGATCTTTTCCGGTTCGGCGGCGGGCAGATCGACCTTGTTCAGCACCGGCACGATTTCGTGGCCGGCATCGAGCGCGTGATAAACGTTGGCGAGCGTCTGCGCCTCGACGCCCTGTGAGGCATCGACCACCAGCAGCGAGCCTTCGCAGGCGGCCAGCGAGCGGTTCACCTCATAGGCAAAGTCGACATGGCCGGGGGTGTCGATCAGGTTGAGGATGTAATCTTTGCCGTCACGGGCCTTGTAGTTCAGGCGCACGGTCTGCGCCTTGATGGTAATGCCGCGCTCCTTCTCGATATCCATATTATCGAGAACCTGCTCCTTGCCGGCCATTTCGCGCGCGTCGAGGCCGCCCGTGAGCTGGATCAGCCGATCGGCGAGGGTCGATTTGCCATGGTCGATATGGGCGACGATGGAGAAATTGCGGATGTTTTGAATGGGCACGGCCGTCATGGCCGCGAGATAACACCCGAATCCGGGGCCATCAAGGCAATCCGGCCTCTAAACCCTGTCATTCCGGGGCTGCCCGAAGGGCAGAACCCGGAATCCAGAGGCGGGCGCTGAATTCCGCGTCCGGTCCTTCGGACCGTCCCAGAATGACGTCGATTACTGCGCCTTCCAGACCACCGCGGCGGAGACGGCGTAATTCCACACCGCACCCATCACCGCGCCACCCAGGCCTGCGATCCACCAGCTCGGCCCTCCGGAATAGAGCAGGCTGGCGATGCCGATATTGGAAATCGCGCCGACCGAGCAGATCAGTTCAAACTCGACCAGGCCCCGGAAAAAGGCCCAGCCGGTCAGCCGCTGGTCGCGGTAGGTGAAGGCGTTGTTGAAGACGTAGTTCCAGGCGATGGCGACCACGGTGGCGATGGTCTGCTGCAGACCGAAGCCGGGCACGCCGAGCGCGTGGAGCGCGGTGAGCATTGCCATGTGTGCGCCGATGCCGGTCGCTCCGACCAGGCAGAACAGCACGAAACGGTAGGAGATCGTGTCGTTGCTGAGCTTGGCCAGCAGCAGTTGCCCGAAATCGAGGGCGACGCGGGCATCGAGCTTGCTCTCGCCGGCGAGCCGCGCGCCGAACACGTAAGGCAGTTCTGTCACGCGCAGGACATCGCGGCCGGTGGCGGCGATGTCGAGCAGGATCTTGAAGCCCTGCGTCGACAGCTTCGGTGCCATGTCGTCGATCACGTCGCGGCGGAGCATGAAAAAGCCGCTCATCGGATCGGTCAGTTCGACCTTGAGCAGCTTGCGCGCCAGCGCCGTGGACCACTGGCTCGCCTTGGCACGGCCGGCAGAAAAGCCGGTATCCGTGGTGCCGTCGATGTAGCGCGAGGCGACGACCAGGTCGGTGTTGCCGTCGCGCAAGGTCGCGACCATCCGCGCCAGTACGGTCTCGTCATGCTGGCCGTCGGCATCCATCACCGCGACGAATTTCGCCTGCGAGGCCAGCATGCCCTCGATACAGGCTCCGGCGAGGCCGCGGCGGCCGACCCGGCGGATGCAGCGCACGCGGCGGTCCTGCGCGCCGATGGCGCGGGCCACGGCGCTGGTGCCGTCCGGCGAATTGTCGTCGACGATGATGACTTCCCAGTCGATGCCGGCGAGCGCCCGCGACAGGCGTTCGACCACCACCGGCACATTCCGGTGCTCGTTGAAGGTCGGCAGAATGACCGTGAGTTCAGGCGCGGCTTCAATCGCGGGCACCAGCGCCGGCGCATCGACTTGCGGCATGCGGGCGTGCTGAGCCGCCGTGTTTTCCAGAGTGTCCTGAGCCATCGGAGCCTTAAGCCTTTGCCGGTCGGCAGTGTGGTGGAGCGGCGTTAACAGCCGGTTCGCGCAAGGCTTGATTCCAATATAATAGAATTATAGGATCTGATCATGGAACAGGTCGACGACCGGACTGGTGAACTGGACCGTGCCATCGGCGCCCAGGTGCGGGCGTTGCGCTCGGCGCGCGGCCTGACTTTGGAGGCGCTGGCGGACAAGGCGGGAGTCAGCCGCGCCATGCTGTCGCGCATCGAGCGCGGCGAGTCGAACCCCACCGCGCAACTGCTCGGCCGTGTCTGCGCCGGGCTCGACGTCACTTTGTCGGCGCTCTTTGCGGAGACCGAGCGCGCGGCTTCGCCACTGTCACGCCGCGCCGATCAGTCGGTGTGGCGCGATCCCGGCAGCGGCTATGTGCGGCGCGTGGTCACGCCGCCGAATTGCGGTTCAGCCGCCGACATTGTCGATGTCGAGTTTCCGCCTGGTGCTTCGGTGACGATGGAATCATCGCGCAACCCTGCGATGGATCAGCAGATCGTGCTGCTCTCGGGCCGCATGGACATCACGGCCGGTGACACGACGCACCGCCTCGAGGCAGGCGACGGCCTGTACACGCCCCTTGGCCAGCCTGTTTCATTTCACAATCCGGGGACAAAGGCCGCGCATTACCTGGTCGTCGTCGCGCCTGGTGGGCCGCGTTATTGAAAGGCGAGGGCAGGGTGAGGACATGAGCGCGATCGTCATTCGTGAAATCGGTGCGGCGGAAGCGGAGCGGCGCATCGCCGAACTCGGAGCCATCCTGCGCGACGCGGTCGACGGCGGCGCCTCGGTGAATTTTCTCGCCGGCCTCACGCAAGCTGAAGCGGAAGCATTCTGGCGCGGGCAGCTGGCCGGCCTGGCCGACGGCAGCCGCCATCTCCTCGTTGCCGATGACGGCGAGAAACTGGTCGGCACCGTGGTGCTGACCCTGGCGCCGCAGCCGAACCAGCCGCACCGCGCCGATGTCGGCAAGATGCTGGTGCTGTCGTCGTTGCGGCGGCAGGGGCTGGGCTGCAGGTTGCTCGAGGCGGTCGAGGCGCTGGCGCGGGCCAAGGGTCGCACCCTGCTGATGCTCGACACGACGACCGGTTCGTCCGGCGATAGGTTATATCGGTGCCGTGGGTGGGTAGAGTACGGCATCGTCCCCGCCCACGCCCTGTCAACTCTCGGCATCCCGACCGCGACGTCGTTTTTCTATAAGCAGATGTGAAGGCTGTGGGCGCTGCGGGGCGTGACGCCCGCTGCGGGGCGTGGCATAGGCAGGCCTATGCTCCGACTGATCCATCTCTTCAAGAACCTGCGCGCTTCGGTCGCCGATCCGGCCAATGCCAATGTGACGGTGTTCTTTGCACTGATCGCCTATGCCGCGGTGTGGACTGCCTATGGCGTCATCACCAAAGGGCCGGCCGGCTTCCACCCCGACATGACTGAGATTATCGCGTGGTCACGCGATTTCGACTTCGGCACTGTCAAGCATCCACCACTGGCGGCCTGGCTGGTGCGCGGCTGGTTCGAGGTCTTCCCGGTCGCCAACTGGTCCTATTATCTGCTGGCGATGTTGATGCCGGCTATTACGCTGTGGGTCATCTGGCTCATCTCGGCCGAATATCTGCCGTTGGAGAAGCGCGTCGCCGGCGTCGCGATCATGACGCTGATCCCGTTCTTTTCCTTTCACGCGCTGAAGTTCAATGTGAACACGGTGCTGATGCCGCTGTGGGCACTCACCACATTTTTCTTCCTGCGTTCCTACACGACGCGCAGCCCGCGCGCTGCGGCCTTTGCCGGCATTTTTGCCGCCGCCGCCATGCTGGGCAAATACTGGTCGATCTTCCTCATCGCCGGCCTGATCATCGCCGCGCTCGCCAGCCGGCGGCGTAGCGTTTATTTCCGCTCGGCGGCGCCGTGGGTCACCGTGATGGTCGGCGCGGCGCTGATCGCGCCACACTTCATCTGGCTCGTCGAGCACGACTTCATCACGTTCAAATACGCCTCTGCCGTGCATGAAGCGAAATCGTTCTCTGCGACGATCATCGCCGCGATCGGCTATCTCGCCGGCTCGTTCGGCTATGTCGCGCTGCCGGCGATCATTGTGTTCGTGGTGGCGCGTGTGAAGGTCACAACTTTGCGCGACATGGCCTGGCCGCAGGACGATGACCGTCGGCTGGTGGCGCTGGCGTTCTGGGGACCGCTTCTGCTGCCGGTTGTGGGTGCGTTGCTGGCGCGGATGGAAATCACGTCGCTGTGGTCGATGTCGGCCTGGACCTTGCTGCCGATCCTGCTGCTGTCGTCGAAAGACGTCACCTGGCGTTCGGTCGATAGCGAACGCGTTGCCGCATTTGCGGCTGGGCTGCCGCTCCTTCTCCTGCTGGCCGCACCGTTCATCGCAGCGCAGAGCCTGCCTAAAGGTCCGCCGACCGCCGCGGTGCAGGCACCGCTGCTGGCCCGCGAGGTCGAGCGGCTGTGGCACCAGATGGTGCCGTTTCCGCTGCGCTATGTCGGTGGCGATGGCGACATCGTGCTGCCGGTAACGGCTTATGCTGCCGATCGCCCGCGCGCGCTCGTTCCGGGCTTCATTCTGCCGCCAGATCCGATGGCGTTGCGGCATGCCGGCATGGTGCAACTGTGCTTCTCCGGGGACGAAGCTTGTCTGGCCCGCGCCAAGGCCGAGATCGGCGGTGCGCCGTTCCAGACCAACCAGACCACCATCGTACAGACGCCGGGCCGGCCTGGCGCCGAGCCGCGACGTTATACGATCATGGTGGTACCGCCGCGGTCGTGATATGCGCTTGCGCTGAAGAGAGGGCAGGGCCTTGGACAGCAAGAGCAGGACCGCGAGCTTTTTTAGCTATGAGAATCTGTTGCGCATCGAGGATCGCATTGCTGCGACCTTCTTGCGCTATCCGTGGATCGGTTGGGGCCTCTGGATCGCCTTCCTGATCGCGACGCTGCTGCGCACGCATCCGCGCCGCTTCGGCTCGACCTTCCAGGCTTATCTGAACGCGGCGCACAGCTTCTGGAGCGGCGGGCCGGTCTACGATATGTCGACGCTCGGCGAGTATCTGTACTGGCCGGTGTCGCTATTGGTGCTCGGCCCCTTGCCGATGTTCTCGCCTGTGGTCGCTGCGGCGATTGCGGCCGCTGTTTCGGCCGCGCTGCTGACCTGGGCGGCGGTGGCGATGATGCGGTTGCTGCTGCCGGAGCAGAGCCGCGGCGACGTCATCAATCTCGCCGGCATCCTGCTCACACTCAATATTCCGAACGCCTGGTTTAACCTGAAATATGTGCAGGCGCAGGTCGGCATGACCGCTTTCATGATGCTGGCGGCGGTCGCGATCGCCAAACGTCAGTGGATTATGGCCTCGCTGTGGCTGTTCTTCAGCGTCGTCATCAAGCCTTTGTCGCTGGTGATGCTGCTGCTGTGCGGCGCGACCCAGCCGAAAATGCGGCTGTGGCTGATACTGGCGCTGGCCGCGGCACTGGCATTGCCGTTCGCCTTCGGCCATCCGGCCTATGTGGCCGAGCAATATCGCCTCTGGATCGTCAAGCTGCAGCAGCTCACCACGGTGGAGCCGGGGCAGTGGCTCTATCAAGCCGACTTCGCCACCATGCTAGATACATTCGGCATCGTGCTGCCGCATGGCGTGCAGACTGTGATCCGGCTTGCCGCTGCGCTCGGCTTCCTGGCGCTGGTGTGGCGCATCGCGCGTTATGGCAACATCGTCGTCTTCGCCGTGGCGGTGACGCTTTACGCCGCCTGCTACATCAACCTGTTCGGACCGCGCAACGAGTTCCTGTCGTTCCTGGTGCTGACACCGACGCTCGCCGGCCTCGCGCTGATGCTACTGAAGCGCAACGCACACGACCAGCGCGCCTGGTTGCTCATCGTGGCGGTGCTCGTCATCGCCTTCCACGGCGCGCTCGAGGTCGATCGCGTGGTCAAGCCGTTCCTTGCCTTCATCGTGCTTGGCTGGATGATCTGGATGACCGTCGACATGCGGCGCTGGGTGGATCTGCTGGGGCCGACGGCGGTTGGCAAGTAGGAAGGCTAAAAACTTGTCCCGGGAACAGTGCATCATGAAATGATGCGCTGCTGACCCGGGACTGTAGCGAAGCTCGGACTATTTAGTGGTTCCGGATCTACGGTGCATCGCAAAGCGCGCTGCACCGTGTCCGGGTTAGGCCATCATCAGTAGCGATAGTGCTCGGCCTTGTACGGGCCTTCCGGTTTGACGCCGATATAATCCGCCTGATCCTTCTTCAGCTCCGTGAGCTTGACGCCGATCTTGGCGAGATGCAGGCGCGCCACCTTCTCGTCGAGCGACTTTGGCAGCACGTAAACTTCCTTCTTGTACTTGCCGTCCTTGTTGTTGGCGTAGAGTTCGATCTGCGCCAAAGTCTGGTTGGTGAACGAAGCCGACATCACGAAGCTCGGGTGACCCATGGCGTTGCCGAGGTTCACCAGGCGGCCTTCCGACAGCATGATGATGCGGTGGCCGTCGGGGAAGGTGATTTCGTCGACCTGCGGCTTGATGTTGTTCCACTTCAGGTTCTTGAGCGCGCCGACCTGAATCTCGTTATCGAAGTGGCCGATGTTACAGACGATGGCACGGTCCTTCATCGCCCGCATGTGGTCGAGCGTGATAATGTCCTTGTTGCCGGTTGCGGTGACGAAAATGTCAGCGATCGGGGCGGCGTCTTCCATGGTCACGACCTGATAGCCTTCCATCGCCGCCTGCAGCGCGCAGATCGGGTCGATTTCCGAGACCATGACGCGGCAGCCGGCCTGGCGCAGCGAAGCGGCCGAACCCTTGCCGACGTCGCCGAAGCCGGCGACCATCGCCACCTTGCCCGACATCATCACGTCGGTGCCGCGGCGGATGCCGTCGACCAGCGATTCACGGCAGCCATAGAGGTTGTCGAATTTCGACTTGGTCACCGAGTCGTTGACGTTGATGGCGGGCCACAGCAGCGTGCCGGCCTTCTGCATCTCGTAAAGACGATGCACACCGGTGGTGGTCTCTTCCGAGACACCCTTGATGCTCTTGGCCATCTCGGCGAAGTAGCCCTTCGGCTTTTCCTTGAGCTGCTTCTTGAGCAGCTTGAAGAAGATCACTTCTTCGTCGGAGCCCGGCTTGTCGAGGAAGGCGGTGTCGCCATTTTCGGCGCGCAGGCCGAGATGGACGTACATGGTGGCGTCGCCGCCGTCATCGAGGATCATGTTCGGGAAGCCGCCGCCGTGCCAGTCGAACATGCGGGCGGTGTAGTCCCAGTATTCCTCGAGGCTTTCGCCCTTGACGGCGAACACCGGCACGCCGGCTGCGGCGATCGCGGCGGCGGCGTGATCCTGAGTCGAATAGATGTTGCACGACACCCAGCGCACGTCGGCGCCGAGCGCGACCAACGTCTCGATCAGCACGCCGGTCTGAATCGTCATGTGTAGCGAGCCGGCGATGCGGGCTCCTTTAAGCGGCTGCTTTGGGCCGTATTCCTCGCGGGTCGCCATCAGGCCGGGCATTTCGGTTTCGGCGAGCGAGAGCTCCTTGCGGCCGAAGTCGGCGAGACCGATGTCTTTAACGACGTATTCCTTGGCGACGGGCATGCACGATCCTTTTTGCGGCGTTTTTCAAGGTGTGGAGAATGGTGTGCCTATAACAGGCTAAGTTGGCGGCCGCAACGCAGATATAAAGATTTCTTTATGTCTGCGGTTGATGGGAAATAAAGTAGGTATCCATTTGCCGCGCAAAATCTGTATTTTGAGAGAATTCCACTGACAAATCGCAGTGTATGGTTTGTGCCTGTTAACGGAGAATGTTCCCCGACGATAAAGGGGGCCTTTCCCGCACCGATCGATTAGCTGCCGCGACCGTCCCGCAGGCCTTCCGCACTAGCTTCGGTCAATTCCATGTGTCGGTGTTAAACCTGCACTGCGACGGCAACTCGCTGATGATCTGAAGCGTGTCGGGCAGAGGCGGGCACTTGCTGCAGAAGAGGCGCCGGAAATCGGGGCCTACTCTTCTTCGCCGAAGCGGTCGGACACCAGGGCGCTGAGGTCGTCGATTGCAGCCTTGGCTTCCTTGCCGGTGGCCTTGATCGTGATGACCGAGCCGGGGCCGGCGGCGAGCATCATCAAACCCATGATCGAGGTGGCGCCGACGGTTTCGCCGCGGCAGGTGACGATGATGGCTGCGTCAAATTTTTCGGCATGCTGCACGAATTTGGCGGATGCCCTCGCGTGCAGACCCTTCTTGTTGACGATCTCGACATCGCGGCTGACGCCGGCGCCGTGCGGATCGGGGGCGTCGCTGCGCGGCAGCGTCATTTGCCGTTAAGCACGCGGCTGGCGATGGTGCAGTACTTGCGGCCGGCTTCTTGGGCGGCGGCCACCGCGTCTTCCAGCGGACAGGTCTCGCGGACCTTGGCCAGCTTGATCAGCATCGGCAGATTGATACCGGCCAGCACCTCGACCTTGGGCTGGCTCATGACCGATATGGCGAGGTTCGACGGGGTGCCGCCGAACATATCGGTCAAAATGGCGACGCCTTCGCCGGAATCGACGCGTTTGACCGCATCGAGAATGTTCATGCGACATTGCTCGGCGTCATCGTCGGGGCCGATGGTGACAGCCTCGATCTGGGTTTGCGGACCCACGACATGCTCAAGCGCAGAGCGAAACTCAGTGGCGAGCCGCCCGTGGGTCACTAATACGAGGCCGATCATTCCGAACTCCTCGCGGGCGCCTTGTTGTTGTTGCGCCGCACGAATGGGGGCGCATTGAGGCGCATCCGAAGCCCCGTTGCAAGGGCTTGACTTGGTATATAGGCGTTCTGCTGCAACGCGGGAAGGCGATGTCAAAACACGCTCTATCTGGGGTTTCGGCCGCCGGAAACTACGCCCCGTACGGTTAATTTTCCTTAACGAAACGAGGGGCGACGAGGTACTCCAGCCCCCATTCCACGTCAATTCCCCCCTCCGGCTATCCCCGGAGGATCGGTTCTGACGTCATATAGGCAACGACGAGGGGTATTGGGTCGGTTTCCGGTGCGACGGCAAGCCGCGGCAAATCCACACCAGAAACGACAGTTTGAGCGGATTCCCGGGGTGGCAGCCGCTCGGCGTCGGCCGCACCGAGGTCGACGACCAGCCCAACGGCCGCCACGGGCTCATAGGGGAGCCGGCGGATGCCGAGGCCGCGCACTTCGATCAGGCCCGCCAGCGCCGGCGCCGGTCGTACCAGCAGACGGCCATTGCGGGGCTCCAGGACGAGGCGGTCGTCGCCGACCAGGCGGGAGAACCGGACGAAACTCTGTGCCTGCGCCTGGATCAGCGCGAAGGCCAGCCGCGACTTGCCGGCACCAGAGGCCCCGCGGATCAGTACCGCGCGGGCCCCGATCAGGACTGCGGAAGCATGGGTGGTGGTCCCGCTCACGCTTCTCTCCAGCCTCGGCTCATCCCCGCAAAGGCGGGGGTCCAATCTGACCTGGCTAGCGGCGCGCCCCGGAATGACAAGTCCTACTTCCCCGGCAACCGCACAACGAAGCGTGCGCCAAGGATACGCGGTTCGTCCTCGCCGGTGTCGCGGTTTTTTTGCGTGCCGGAGCCGATGCGGTTCTCGGCGCGGATCGAGCCGCCGTGGGCTTCGACGATCTGTTTGGAGATCGACAGACCGAGCCCCGAATTCTGGCCAAAGCCCTGAGCCGGCCGGTCGGTGTAGAAGCGCTCGAATACCTTGTGCAGCGCGTCGGTCCGGATGCCGGGGCCGTCGTCATCGACGATGATCTCGATCTCGTTCTTCACCTTGCGGCAGGTCACGCGCACGGTGCCGCCTTCGGGCGAGAACGAGCGCGCATTGTCGATGAGGTTCGACACGACCTGGCCAAGACGCGAGTCATGGCCTGGAATTTTGAACTGAGACGGCTGACCGCCTTCGAAGGTGAGCGTCACTTTCACGTTGCCCGACCGGACCTCGTTGGAGGTCGAGACCAGGGCATCGAGCAGTTTGGCCATATCGACGGCAGCAACTTCCTGACGCTGCAGTTCGGCGTCGAGCCGGCTTGCGTCCGAGATGTCGGTGATCAGGCGGTTGAGCCGCTTGACGTCATGCTGGATGACTTCCAGCAGCCGCGCACGGTTGGCGTCGGTCTTTGCCATCGGCAAAGTTTCGACGGCGGACCGCAGCGACGTCAGTGGGTTTTTGAGTTCGTGCGACACATCGGCGGCGAAGCTTTCGATCGCCTCGATGCGGCTGTAGAGCGCGTTGGTCATATCGCGCAGCGCGCCGGACAGTTCCCCAATCTCGTCGCGGCGGCCGGTAAAATCAGGAATCTCGACGCGCGTCTTGATGCGCCGGCGCACGCGTTCGGCCGCATCGGCAAGGCGGCGCACCGGGCCGGCAATGGTGCCGGCGAGCAAGATCGACAGCACCACCATGACGGCGGCAGCGACCAGGAACACCTTGACGATGGCGAGGCGCTCGGCCTCGACCATATCGTCGATGTCGGCGCCTTGCGTCGACAGCATCAGTGCGCCGCGCACGGCGCGGAAGCGCTGCACCGGCACGGCGACCGAGACGATCACCTCGCCACGGTCGTTGACCCGCACTTCGCTGGCATGAAGGCCCGCAAGCGCCTGGCGCACTTCGTCATAACCTTTGCCGTTTTCGGGTCCGAGCTCGCGATACATCGGCAGATCGCCGCGGCCGAGCCAGCGGCGGATGGCGATGTAGCCACGCTCCATCAGGCCCGGCTCGACGGCCGTCGGCGAGGGCAGGTCGAAGCGCAAAACGTCGCCGCGGCCATAAAGATTGCGGCTGTCGAGGATGAGCACGCCGTCGCGGTCGTAAATGCGGGCGCGCGTTTTGGTCGGCGAGACGAGGCGGCGCAGCACCGGTGCGACGCGCTCGGGATTGATCGGGAACTCGATGCCCGACAGCGAATCTTCTGACGGGCCGTAGCTTTCGCCGGCCTGCAGTTCGAGCAGACGGTCGGGGTCGATGGTAACGGCGTCGCTTTCGACCGTGGCCGAGGCGGCGATGGCGCCGGCGATGATCTCGCTCTGCACGAGGAGACTTTGTACGCGCGCGTCGATCAGGCCAGCGCGGAATTGAGAGAGGTACATCACGCCGAACAACAGCGCGAACAGGCCGGCGAGGTTGAGGAAGACGATTCGGCGCGTGAGGCTGGAGAAGCTCAGCGTGACGAAGAATGCCCAGGCCGAATTCAGGAGACGGCGCGGGCTCCAGTCGCGTCGCGCCGATGCGGCCGGCATGTCGCCTTCGGTCGCTGCTTCAGCCTCGCGTGCCTGCTGCTCTGCGGTTCGATCGAGCACGTTGTTTGATCCAGGATCGTCGGCGCGCCCTGTCCCCGTTCGTCCCCTGCGAAAGCGGAGGACCCAGCTCTTCAATGTCGGCCCGGCTGGAGTCCCGCTTGCGCTGGAATGAACGGAAAATGTGGCGACCCGCGCAGTCTAGCGCAGGTCCGGTGCCGGATCATTCCTTGAAACGATAGCCGACGCCATACAGCGTTTCGATCATCTCGAAGTCGTCGTCGACGGACTTGAACTTCTTGCGCAGGCGCTTGATGTGGCTGTCGATGGTGCGGTCGTCGACATAGACTTGGTCGTCGTAAGCGGCGTCCATCAGCGCGTTGCGGCTCTTGACCACGCCGGGGCGGGTGGCGAGCGCCTGCAGGATGAGGAATTCGGTGACGGTGAGCGTCACCGGCTCGCCCTTCCAGGTGCAGGTGTGACGCTCCGGGTCCATGCGCAGCAGGCCGCGCTCAAGAACCTTGGTGGTGTCGATTTCCTTCGGCGCGGTGCCGTCCTTGGGCGTGGCGCGGCGCAGCACGGCCTTGACGCGCTCGACCAGCAGGCGCTGCGAAAACGGTTTGCGGATGAAGTCGTCCGCGCCCATCTTCAGGCCGAACAGCTCGTCGATTTCCTCGTCCTTGGAGGTGAGGAAGATGACGGGCACATCGGACTTCTGGCGCAGGCGGCGCAATGTCTCCATGCCATCCATCCGCGGCATCTTGATGTCGAGGATGGCGAGGTCCGGTGGCGAGGTCTTGAACCCGTCGATGGCGGAAGCGCCATCGGTATAGGTCATGATCCGATAGCCTTCGGCCTCGAGTGCCATGGACACCGAGGTCAGGATATTGCGGTCATCGTCCACGAGCGCGATGGTTGGCATGAATGCCCCTTCTGACGTGTCGTCCCGCGCGATTTGAAGCCTGCAAACGGGGTTCGAATTGTGGCCTCTTTGCAACAACTATGTGATTCTGGGCCGAATTCAAGGGTAATGGGCCGGAAAATGGCCCTGTTTTCAATGTGAGAGACAATACAGTCATGACCGAACGATTCGGCGTCCTTCCCGGTTCCATGCCCGACCGCTTGCCGGAGAACGCCGCCCCGCCGGCCGACTTCACGCCAGGACCGGCCGCGCGCGATCTCCTGCGCCGCATTCGGGCCGGCACGCTGGCGACTTTGGACCGCAACACCGGGCACCCTTTCGCCTCGCTGGTGAACATCGGAACCGACGCCGACGGCTCGCCGATTATCCTGATCTCCCGGCTCTCCACCCATACCGCCAACCTTGAGGCCGATGGCCGTGCTTCGATCATGCTGGCCGAGACCGGCAAGGG
Organism: Undibacter mobilis; assembly: GCF_003367195.1. Taxonomy (NCBI): domain Bacteria; kingdom Pseudomonadati; phylum Pseudomonadota; class Alphaproteobacteria; order Hyphomicrobiales; family Nitrobacteraceae; genus Undibacter; species Undibacter mobilis. Next base: position 1,594,733 of record NZ_QRGO01000001.1, read on the forward strand.
CGACGCGCTGGCTCACCCGCGGCTGACCGTGCTGGGACAATTTATCCTGGTACCGCGAGAGGCAGCGGACGAGGGGCGGCTGCGCCGGCGTTTTCTCGCGCATCATCCCAAATCACAACTATACGCCGGCTTTGCCGATTTCGCGTTCTGGCGCATGCAGGTGGTGTCGGCGCATCTCAATGGTGGCTTCGCCCGCGCTGCCGATCTGACAGCGTCCGATATTCTTACCGACATTGTGGAGGCCCAGGCGCTCATCGACGCCGAGGAAGGCGCGGTCGCACACATGAACGAGGATCACGGCGCGGCGCTCAATCTCTATGCCGTCAAATTCCTCGGCGCGCCGGACGGCGTCTGGCGCTGCACCGGCATCGACCCCGATGGCCTCGATCTGCAGAACGGCCCGCTGGCGTTGCGCTTGCCATTTCCACAACGCGTGGCCGACGCCGGCGCCCTGCGCATGATGCTCAAGCAACTCGCCGAGCAGGCGCGTGCCATGTGAGCGTTTTGCCGCTGTGCGTCATTGATCAGTCATCATATGACTCATCAAGGTTTTTGAAACCGGCGGCCCACCCGTGGCGTTAAGTCATTGATGCAGTGCAACGCCGGCCCTTTAATATGCATGGCATTTGATCTTGGCATTCACAGCGCTGATGACTATGGTCTCGCGCCTTACAAGGTCACTAGACGAAAGTCTTAAAGGGAATTCGGCCACAGCGGCCGCGGCGGCGTTTTCGGTTGCCGGATCGGGAGAGCAAGCGTGCAGGAAACGGGTGTACGGAACGCCGCATATGGCGCCGACAAATTCGGTTTCACCGGCCTCAAAGGCGTCAACTGGAACCTGACCGAACCCAAGCTCTACGAACACGCCCTCATGAATGGCGAAGCGCAGATCGTTGCCGGCGGTGCGCTGTGCGCCGAGACCGGCCACCACACCGGCCGCTCGCCCAAGGACAAGCACACCGTCGAGGACGATCTCACGCGCGACGTTTTGTGGTGGGACGGCAATCGCAAAATGTCGAAGGAAAACTTCGATAACTTGCTTGCTGATTTCCAGGCGCACTGCAAAGGCAAGACTCTGTTCGCGCAGGATCTGATCGGCGGCGCCGACCCGGCGCATTGCATCAAGGCGCGCGTATTCACCGAGCTGGCTTGGCACTCGCTGTTCATCCGCCAGCTTTTGATCCGCCCCGAGCGTTCGGCTCTTGCCAGCTACGTGCCGGAAATGACCATTGTCGATCTGCCGTCGTTCAAGCCGGACGCCAAACGTCACGGCGGCCGCGAAGGCTCCGACACCATGGTGGCGATCGACTTCACCCGGAAGATCGTGCTGATCGCCGGCAGTTCCTACGCTGGCGAAATGAAAAAGTCGGTGTTCACCACGCTCAATTTCTATCTGCCGGCCAAGAACGTGATGCCGATGCATTGCTCGGCCAATGTCTCGCACGACGGCAAAGAGAGCGCGCTGTTCTTCGGACTGTCCGGCACCGGCAAGACCACTTTGTCGGCGGACCCGAACCGCACCTTGATCGGCGACGATGAGACCGGCTGGAGCGAGAACGGCATCTTCAATTTCGAAGGCGGCTGCTACGCCAAGACCATCAAGCTCAGCCAGGAAGCCGAGCCGATGATCTGGGATGCCACCAACCGTTTCGGCTCGGTGCTCGAGAACGTCGTGTTCGATCCGGAGACGCGCGTGCCGGATTACGACGACGGCTCCAAGACCGAGAATACCCGTTCGGCCTATCCGCTCGATTTCATTCCGAACGCGTCGCGCACCGGCCGCGCCTCGCACCCGAAGAACATCATCTTCCTGACCGCGGACGCTTACGGCGTGATGCCGCCGGTCGCCAAGCTGACGCCCGAGCAGGCGATGTATCACTTCCTGTCCGGCTACACCGCCAAGGTCGCCGGCACCGAGAAGGGCCTCGTCGGCGTGCAGCCGGAATTCTCGACCTGCTTCGGCTCGCCGTTCCTGCCGCGTCACCCGTCGGTCTATGCCGACCTGCTCAAGGAATACATCAACAAGCACAAGGTCGATGTCTGGCTGGTGAATTCAGGATGGACCGGCGGCATTTACGGCGTCGGTCGCCGGATGCCGATCAAGGCGACGCGCACCTTGGTGACCGCGGCGCTCAACGGCTCGCTCAAAAACGCCGACTTTCGCACCGATCCGTATTTCGGCTTCTCGGTGCCGACCTCGGTGCCGGGTGTCGAGCCGCATCTGCTCAATCCGTTCAAGACCTGGAAGGACAAGTCCGCGTTCGATAAGACTGCGCGGGAGCTGGTCGGCATGTTCCAGAAGAACTTCGAGAAGTACGAGAAGCATGTCTCGCCGGACATCCGCGCCGCGGCGCCGGAAGTGAAGATTGCGGCGGAGTGAGTGCCTTCAATTGGTGAATTGGAAAGGGCGGCCGATAAGACCGCCCTTTTTCATGTATTCTCGCGCATGCTTGGACTTTAAAGCGCGGCCTGGCTGACTGCGCGGCGGTACACATGCGTTGTCCGCTGGTGGCGAACCAATGACAGGGTCCGCGCCGTTTCCTGGCGTAGCGCCTGGAGTGATTCATCGAGAGCGATCCGCAAGGCATGGTCGCGGGCGGCGACGCCTGCCGCGCTTTCGACGCGTTCCATGAGGATGTCCCGGCGGGCCAGGTTCGGCGCAGAACTGCGGGGCTGGGAAGCGGGCATGGATGCTCTCTGACCGTGGTCGGAAAGCAAATGTGGAATCGGTATGGTTAATAAACTCTATAGAGGTCGGCCGCCCTCTTGTTTATCTGCCTCATGGTGAGGAGCGCGCCGAAAGGCGCGCGTCTCGAACCATGTGGCAGCCTCATCCGTCAAGGCACCCTTGGTTTGCTCGGGCTTCTCAGGATGATGGTCGAAGACGTTACTGCGCCGCCTGTCCCACAGTGAGGTCGCGGCCCATACGATTGAAGCGCGCTTTCTGTTCCGCAGTCAGCCCGGCGTAGAAATCGCCGAGCGGCTGCTTCACCGTGTTGGCGGCCTCGACCATCGCTTTCAGTCGCGTCTCGATCGCTTCGAGACGGCCGGGAGGCGTTAGCGGCGTTTCGCTCGGGCAGGCGGCCTGCAAGATGCCGACCGCCTTCACCGTCGCCTCGCTGAGACGATCAAGCGAAGCCTGCTGCTGTTCGGTCGGCTTCACCGCATCCTCGATCTGCTCGATTGGCAAATTGGTGAGGCCGGCTTTGTTCTCGCCGCATTTCTTCGCATCGGCCGGCAATGCCTCCTGCGCCTCGGCATTGCTGACGACATTCTTGCCGGGGCCGATGGCGTTGAAGCGTTCCTTCTGCTCGTCGTTGAGCGCTTCATAGAACGTTGTCAGAGGCGGACGCACGGTTTCGACGGCCTGCAAGGTGGCGTCGAGCCGCGCCGTCATCGAGGCGAGGCGGCCGGGCGGTGTCAGCGGATAGGCGTTCTCCGATGGACATGTCTGCTTGAACACATCGGCAGCCCGTTTGCCGGCATTCTGCACGTCATTGAGCAAAGCCTTCTGATCGCCGTTGAGACCGACCTTGGTTTCGATCTCGGCGATCGGCCAGGCAGTGATGCCATTGCCCGGCTGCTGGCAGAGAGTCTGCACGGACTTGTAAGTCAGCGGCTGCGTTGTACGCGGCGCGCTTTCGAATGCGCCGACATAGTCGGCCGGCGGACCGTATTCGCCGTAATAGACGCCATCGAAGAAGTCGTCATAGGCGTAGTACCAGTAACCCTCGTCATAGCCGGACGGGAAGAACGTGTACTCGAAGATGTCCGAATAGGCGTAAGGCCAGAACACGGGGCCGAACCAGGCGACGAAATTGGCGCGGTGGCCGCTGCGCCAGGCCTGACGGGCGCCGATACGTTGCCAGCGAGTCGCGTTTGCGCGGACATTCACGTTCACATTCATATTTGCGGCTGCATTGGCCCGGCTTGCAGCGAAGGCGCCGGCGAAGCGGCCCTGACGCGAGGCCTGAGGCGTGATGCGCGGTTGACCGTTGCGGCGCAGTTGCGGTTGCGCTGTCGCCGCCGCGGCGTTGACACGCGCATTCGGCTGCGCCGCCTGTTGCGGCGTCAACCCCTGCTGACGCTGGAGGGCGCGCTGCTGTCGCGCCTGCTCGAACTGCTGACGTCGCTCCACCCGTTGCGCCGGAGGCAGATTACGCAGCACGCGTTGTTCGCGGCGTCGCTCGAACTGCTCCTGACGCGCGGTCGCACGCTGTTGCGCGGCGGTCGGCGGCACGGCGCGCTGAACGGCAATATTGGGCGGCGTTTGATTGCGCTGAGCCTGGTTCGGCTGTGGCGGGAGAGTGGGTCGTTGCGGACGCGCCGACTGTTGCGGAATCCCGCGCAGCTGCGGCCGGACGGCGCGTTCCGGCGCGACGCGAGCGGGCGCCTGCGGTCTGACGATGTTCGGAGCCGGACGATGTGCGGGCGGCTGTGGCCGGGAGATCTGCGGTGGCGCTTGACGGATGACGGGCGGGTGTGGCCGCGCCATGGGCGGCGGTGCAGCGGGACGGATTGCTGCTGGCGGCGGGGCGGGACGAGCAGCCGGTGGCGGCGCCGGACGCACGGCGGGTGGTGGCGGTGCCGGGCGTGCGGCGGGCGCTGCGCCTGGTGGCTTCTTGCGGTTGTCGGTATCGGGTTGTTGGGCGAGGGCGGCCAGTGGCAAGGCGGCGATCACCAGCGCCAGCGCGGCTTTCGACAAAGTGCGGTGCGTCGTGGACATGAGCTGTACACTCCATCACGGGCAAAAGGTTCCGTGCTGGCGATTCAACGAATGAACTTGTTATTTCCCTTCGCGCGTACGCAAGAATATCGCGAATGTGATCGGCGATGAACCGTTATTCATTTTCGCGCCGCCCAAACGCGGGTCAGAGACCATGCGTACGCGGGTAGGCATTGCGCGGCGGCGATTGCCAGCCAAGCAGCGCGCTATTGGCGGGTTTGAAGACCTCAACCTTGAGCGGATAGCATCTGGCGACATCGCTCGAATGCTCAGCGCCGCAATCGCCGCCGGGGCAAGCGGACAGCGCAGCGAGCAAATCGATTTCGGCAAAGAACTCGATGAAGTCGCCGGGCCGCACCGGGCTCGCCTTCATGAAGTATTGGTGCGTGTCCCTGGTGAAGCCGGTACACATGAAGACATTGAGCACGTCGTGGACATGAATCTCGGCCTCGCGTACATCCATGCTGCGTGCTGACGCCAGCGCCCGCGTCAGGTTGGAATGGCAGCAATGGTGATAATCGCCGCCGGACAGTAGCCGGTGGGTATAGGGGTCACAACGCGTGCCGATGACATCGTGAACGCCGCCGCCGTCGGCATCAAAACCGTACCAGCCAAGCGTATCATGCGTGATGGTAGCGAGCGGACGCAGGTTCGGCAGCGTGCTCCATAACTGGTTGCCGGTGGTGACATGGGTGGCGTGCAGCGCACGCGTCTTGCCGCTGAAGAAGCGCTCCGACAGGTCGTGGGCGTTCCACAAATTAAGATCGCCCACCTGCGGGCCTTCGATCGAGGCGATGCGGAAGAAGTGCCCGGCCGGCACCTCGAAAGCTCGGGCATCGCGCGGCGGCACGATAGTTTCGGAGATCTTCATCAGACCATTGCGCGCCCGCGTCAGCATCGCCATGTCGGGCGACGGCAGCGTCTCGACCGGATAGCAGACGACCGCGGGCCGGGCGCGGCGTTGGGCGGCGTCGGCGGGTTCGGTCAAGCCACCCTCCTCAGGAATGCGCTGCCATGAAGGCGGTGATGTCGGCGATGGCGTCGAGCGACTTTGGCAACAGCTTCGGCCGCGAGACGAAACCGTGCATCTGGCCAGGGAAGTGCTTCACCGTGACGGCGACGCCCTCGGCTTTCAACCGCGTGGCATAGGCTTCGCCCTCATCATAAAGCGGGTCAAAGCCGGCGAGGATGACGAGCGCCGGGGGCAGGCCTTTCAGGCTTGGCGCCAACAATGGCGAGCAACGCCAGTCTCGGCGCTGCGCAATGCCTGGCACGTAGTGGTCGATGAAGTCACGCATCCCGCCATTGGTCAGAGCCACGCCTTTCTCGAAACGCTGATCATACGTAAAGGTCAGATCGGTTATCGGATAAGTCAGAATCTGCGCGCGTAACTTGACCTTCGCGTCGTCGCGTAAAGCAAGGGCAACAGTGGCGGCGAGATTGCCGCCGGCGCTGTCGCCGCCGACTGAGATGCGCGAGGGATCGACATTCAGCATCGTAGCATGGGCCGCAACCCATTGCGTTGCCGTGACCGCGTCGTCGAAGGCCGCGGGAAAGCGATGCTCGGGCGCAAGACGATAATCGACGCTGACCACGGCGCAGTTGGCGGCATTGGCCACCGCACGGCACAGCCAGTCATGGCTGTCGAGGTCGCCGATCACCCAGCCGCCGCCGTGAAAATAAACCTGCACCGGCAGGGCTTCGTCGGGGAAGGTGCGGACACCGCGATAGTAGCGCACCTGGAAGGTGCCGCCTTTGCCCGGCACGGCATACTCGCGCGTCATCGCCACATGCGGCAGGTCGGGCTGGTTGAATGGCCGCGCCCGGCGCATGCCTTCGCGCGCCATTTCCGGCGTCGGCGGCGTGGCCGGTGGCGGCGGCTGCAAGGCCATGTAGGCGCTGGATTCCGGATCCATGTCGCCAAGCGAAGCGCGGAACGTAAAGGTGGAAGCGGCAGTCATAAGAAATTCCCGATTGGTGTGATGCGGCGCCGAAGATGCGGCTTCGTCACGCGATTTGGTCAGGCGACCTGGAAGCCATGGGCGAGCGGATCGCGATCATCGACGAAAATGGTGTTGTGGCCGATGACCTGGGCCCAGCCGGCGATGCTGGGGCGGATGGCGCGATGATTGCCCACGGTGGCCTCGGATTCGACGCGGCAATCGAACATCGTGCCGATGATGCTTTCGTGGATGAAGTCCTGGCCGGGCTTCAGTTTCCCTTTGCCGGCGAGTTGCGCCATGCGCGCCGACGAGCCGGTGCCGCAGGGCGAGCGATCAATGGCTTTGTCGCCGTAGAACACGGCGTTGCGCGCATGGGCGCGGCCGTGGCGCGGCTTGTCGGTCCATTGCACATGGGTGACGTCGCGGATGCGCGCGTCTTCTGGGTGCACCGGCGCGACCTTGTCCTGTGCCGCCTTGCGCACCAAGGGCGAAAGACGCTGGATTTCGGTGACCGGCATGGTGTCGAGGCCGGGCCAGTTTTTTTGCGGCTCGATGATGGCGTAGTAGTTGCCGCCATAGGCGACGTCGAGCCTGATCGGGCCCAGTGTCGGCACGTCGATCTCGACATCGGTGGCGTGCAGATAGCTGGCGATGTTGAACAGCCGCACCTGATCGACGAAGCGGCCGTTTTGCGTGTACTCGATGGCGACCCGGCCGGCCGGCGCTTCGATGGCGAGCTTGCCCGGTTCGCGCGGCGTCACGAGGCCTTCTTCGATCGCGACCGTTACCGTGCCAATAGTGCCGTGGCCGCACATCGGCAGACAGCCGCTGACCTCGATGTACAGGACGCCTACATCGCAGTCGTCGCGCGTCGATGGGTACAGGATCGAGCCCGACATCACATCATGGCCGCGCGGCTCGAACATCAGCGCGCGTCGCACCCAGTCGTGATCGCGCAGGAAGATCTCGCGCTTCTCGATCATGGGCACATGAGGCAGCAGCGGTCCGCCGCCGGCGACGACGCGCACCGGATTGCCGCAGGTATGGGCGTCGATGCAAAAGAAGGTATTACGCGCCATCTGGAACTCCGGTCTGGCGCCGTCAGTCTATGCGCTGCGGCGCCCGGCTGTCTCGGCCGAAAAGCGCGTCTCGGGGGAGCGTTGCGTTATCAGCAACGGCGATATTCTCGGGCCTTTTCCGGCGACATGCGCAGGGTCAAGCAACCCTGCACGGTCCAGACGCGCACGGTAATCTTGTCGCGCAGCGGCGGGGCCACAGCGGTCGGCTGAGGGGCCGTGGTGGCGGCTCGACTCGGCTTGGTCCTCGGCGTCTCGGCTTCGGGCTGAACCGGCGGCGGCGCGACAGGAGCGGTAGACACCGGCGTCGGTGCGGCGGAGCGTGGCGTTGCAGCCTTGGTCTCGGTCCCGGGCTGCCGGGCGAGCGGGGCGACGGCGACCGGGTTTTTCTCACTCTGCAGACGCGCGATCAGTTCGTCGGTCGGCCAGGAGTCGGCCGGCATTCCGTACTGCACCTGCATGGTGCGCACCGCCTTGCGCGTACCGGCGCCGAGACGGCCATCGACCTCGCCGACGTCGAAGCCTCGCTTCTGCAACTGGCGCTGCAATTCCATCATCTGCTCGGTGGTGATCGGCCGGATGTCCTTGGCGCCGGCTTCGTTCACTGGTGGTGCGCCGCCGAGGCGCGTGGCGAAGTAGGCGACCGTGGTGGCGTAGACGAAGGATGAATTCCAGTCGGTGAAGACGTGGAAGTTCTGGTAGGCGAGAAAAGCCGGGCCCTTGCGGCCCATCGGCAGGATCAGCGAGGCCGGCGCATTGTCACGCGGCAGCGCGGCGCCGTGCGCGGCCCTCACGCCCCAGGCGATCCATTGCGAGCGCGGATGCTGGGTGTCGAGATCAGCCTCCTGCCACGGCATTTCGTCCGGCAGGGAGACTTCCTGCAGCCACGGCTCGCCGCGGCGCCAGCCGATCGCGTGCAGATAGTTTGCGGCGGAGGCCAGCGTATCGGCCGTGCTGTTGACCAGATCGCGGTGGCCGTCGCCGTCGAAGTCGACGCCGTATTTGATGTAGTTCGAGGGCGTGAACTGCATGCCACCGAATTCGCCGGCCCAGTTGCCGGTCATCTGATCGACGGTCTTGTCGCCGCGCTGGATGATCTTGAGCGCGTCGATCAGTTCTTCGCGGAATTTGTCGCCACGCCGGCAGTCATAAGCGAGTGTGGTCAGGGCGGGCAGAATCTTGAACTTGCCGAACAGCGCGCCGTAGTCGCTCTCAAGGCCCCATACCGCGGTGATGACTTCCGGGGGCACGCCATAGGTCTTCTCGATGCGGCTGAACAGGGCGCGATGCTCCTGGATCTTCGCCAAGCCGTTCGGGATTCGCTTGCCTCCGAGCAGGCGGTTGGAAAACTGGATGAAGGTGAGCTGAAACACGCCCTGTCCGGAATCGCGCTTGATCACGGATTCATCGTAAGTGAGCTCAGGCGAGGCGGCGTTGAGCGTCTGCTGCGTAATGCCGTGGGCGAGCGCATCCTTCTTGAACTGCGCCAGCCATTTGCTGAAGTCGTGGGTGTTGACGCAGCGCGGTGCGGCCTGCGCCGTTCCGGTTGCGCCAAGGCCCGCCAGAGCAAAGCCGGCTACCAGTGCCAGCGCCGTTCGCCGCATCATTGCTCGTCCGCCGTCGTTGATCGCCATCAGGCCCCGAATCTTCCCATATGGCGGCCGAGGTCAAGGCCGCTCGGCAAACGGCGTTAAGGGCGATTCTTGTGCAAAAGATGGTGTGCGCCCGGTCAGAACGGGGTCAAATCGTTAATTCAGCAGCGTTGGACAGAAGGCCGCAGGCCGGCGTAGCGGCCGTTAGCGTCGCAGCGCGGGCGCTTCAGCCCGAGCATCGAGGGCGGCCTTCGGGATCGACGAGGTGATGTCGCCGGGTCTCGGTCTGGGCGAGGCGATTTTGGTGTCGCTCAACGTGTCGCGCATCGCCTTGGACAGGCCGTTGTAGTCCTGCACCGGGGTGAAGTTGGCCGCAACATTGCTGCGGTCAGCGCCTTTGCCCGTATAGGCGAGCAGGCCGGCTTCGGTGGCGACGATGTCGCCCGGCCGCAAGGTCGGATCGGTCCTGGCATCGATATGGGCAAGGCCGAACGGTGTGCGGCCGTTGCAGGTGCAGTTCGACGCCAGTTGCTTGCGATAGGCATAGGCGTTTGGCATGTCGGCGTAGCGGCTGCCGTCATTGGCGGTCGCATAATCGATGTCGCTGCCGACGAAGAGTTTGGTCTGGGTGGCCGGACAGAAGGAGTGGCAGGCTTCCGCCGCGCTCAGGCCGTTGTGCGACAGAACCGGGAAATAATGTCCGTCGCAGGAGCGCACGCAGAACGCCTTGGCCGGGCCGGCGTTTTCGCTGCGGATGCGCGTATCAGGGCTGGCGCCCAGGTGATCGATCAGGCTGGTGAAAGGATCGGACACGGCGGCGGCACCTGGGCCTTCGATGGCGCGGCTGATGCTGCCGAACAGCCGGTCGAAAAAGCCGGCGGACGCCGGTTGCGGCAGCGCCAACATGACAAGGGCCAGAATTCCGGCCGCAGCAACCGCCCGAAATGTCTGCTTTTTGCCGGCAAACGCCATAACGGACCCGCCTTCACCATGGTTCGAACGCCGCAACAACGCTTGATCGAGGCGAAAGTTGCGCGGCCCGGGTGGCTCCAGCCCGCTCCGCCACATAAGCGCGCCGTGGTAAAGGCACGGTTATCGGCCTGTTGAACCCGGGCCATGTGCGCTTTGGGTCCTATGCGCTATGGTATGTGGTTCAATGACAATGTCGGGCAAATCGGTGTCGAGTTCATTGCAGCGCAACGCCTCGTTTGCGATCGCCTGTGTGTTGGCGTCGTTGCTCGGCGGCTGCGCCAGCGTCCATAACCTGCCGCTGAACACGCCGACGTCGAGTCCAATGCCGGGCTTCATTCGCCCGGCCGGCGCCGCCGAAGCCATACCGGCGCGCAGGATCAGCGGCGATACCGTGGTCGGTCTAGCGTTCTCCGGTGGCGGCACGCGCGCTGCGGCCTTTGCCTATGGCGTGCTCGACCGCATGGCTAAATACCAGATTCCGCGAGAAGGGCCGCTGCTCGACCATATCGGGCTGGTGTCGGGTGTGTCGGGCGGCGCGATCATGGCGGCGTACTACGGCCTCAAGGGGCCGGCGGCGCTACACGACTTCCGTGCGCGCTATCTGACGCAGGATCTGATGGCGCAGCTCGATACCAGCTTCAGCCTCGGCAATATCGCGCGCGCGGTTGGCGGCGGCGTTAACACCGACAACAAGATGCGCGACTGGTTCAACACCAATCTCTTTCACGGCGCGACCTTCGCCGATCTTGCCGGACGCAGACCCGTGGCGCTCATCAACGCCACCGACATCTATAACCGCACGCCATTTCTGTTCTCGCCGCAGACTTTCGCCGCGGCCTGCAGTGACTTTGCGCAGTATCCGCTCGCTGCGGCAGTGGCGGCGTCTGCGGCGGTGCCGGGCGCCTTCGCACCGGTGGTGATCGAGGCCTATCCCGACCAATGCCAAACGCCATTGCCGGGCTGGGTCACGGCGGCCGCGGCCAATCCGCATGCCTCGCCGCTGCTGCAGGCCTATGCGCGCGGCCTGACCGACATCCGCAGCGGCCGGGTGAAATACGTCAAATTGTTCGATGGCGGCCTGATCGATAATTACGGCCTGTCTGGGATCACCATCATCCGCGCCGGGCAGCGCACGCCTTATGGTCCGTTGTCTCCGGAAGAGGCCATCAATATGCGGCGGATGATGTTTCTCGTCGTCGATGCGGGGCAGGGGCCGAAAGGCAACTGGTCGTCGACGTTGGAGGGGCCGGCGGGCAGGGAATTGGTTGGTGCCGTGGTTGACGTGCTGGTCGATGCCAATGCCAGGACCAGCTACACCGCCTTCGAAGAGACGATGAAGGCGTGGCGCGAGTCGATTGTGAAATGGCGCTGCGGGCTGAAAGCGAGCGAGGTCGCGCAATTGCGCGGCAGGAGCGGGCCCTGGAACTGCCGCGACCTCAAGTTCACCATTGCACGCGTTTCCTTCGATCAGCTTGGCGCTGAGCGCGCCCGGGTGCTGAATGCTGTGCCAACCAGCTTCACGCTGCCGGCCGACACCATCGACACGCTGACGCAGGCCGGCGGCGACGCGCTCGACGCCAACGCGGCGTTTCAGGGCTTCATACGGGATATGTAAGCGGAGATTATTTCCGCCCGTCGAGCGCCATGCGCAGAGCGAGGCCGCCAAGCATGGTGCCCATGATCCAGCGTTGCGCCAGCAGCCACTTCGGCCGCGCCATCAGGAAGGTCGCAATCGAGCCGGCGGCACAGGCGATCATCGAGTTGATGGTGATGCTGATGGCGATATGCACCGAGCCGAGCACCAGAGATTGCGTCAGAACGTTGCGCTCGGGGTCAATGAAGTTCGGCAGTAGTGCGAGATAAAAGATCGCCATCTTCGGATTGAGCAGGCTGGTTACCAGCCCGGTGAGAAACAGGCGGCGCGGCCGCGCCGGCGGCAACGAGCGTACCTGGAATGGCGACTTGCCGCCGGGGCGCAACGCCTCGAAGGCAAGCCAGCCGATATAGGCGGCGCCCGCGAGGCGCAGCACGTCATAGGCATAAGGCACGGCAAAGACGATCGCCGTCAGGCCGAAGGCCGCGCACAAGAGGAAGATGACGAACCCGACGGCAACGCCCGAGAAAGCGATCAGGCCGGCGAGGCGACCTTGCGTGATCGCGCGCGAGATCATGTAAATCATGTTCGGCCCCGGCGTCAGCACAACGGCGAAGGCGAGTGAGGCAAAGGCAATCAGGCTGGTGGTGGTCGGCATGGCTATTGACGCTTAATGCGCCTCGTCCCAGTTATCGGCGGCGCGGGCTTCGACCTGCAACGGCACGTTCATGGCCACGGCCGGGTGTGGCGCGCTTTCCATGACGTCCTTGATGATCGGGATGGTGTCCTTCACTTCGTTCTCCGGCACCTCGAAGATCAGTTCGTCATGAACCTGCAGCAGCATCTGCGCATTGAGTTTGGCGGATGCGAGCTCGCCTTCCATGCGCATCATGGCGCGGCGGATGATGTCGGCGGCCGAGCCCTGCAGGCGCGCATTGATGGCGGCGCGTTCATTGAAGGCTCGGATCGAGGGGTTCGATGCTTTGATGTCCGGATAATGGCACTTGCGGCCGAACAAGGTGAGCACATAGCCGTGAATGCGGCAGAAGTCGCGGGTCTCGTCCATGTAGTCGCGGATGCCGGGGAAGCGCTCGAAGTACTTCTTGATATACTCGCCGGCTTCGCTGCGCTCGATACCGAGCTGATTGGCGAGGCCGAAAGCCGAGATGCCGTAGATAATGCCGAAGTTGATCGCCTTGGCGCGCCGGCGCACTTCACCGGGCATGTCCTTTACCGGCACGCCGAACATTTCCGACGCTGTCATGGCGTGAATGTCGATGCCGTCCTTGAAAGCCTGTCGTAGCGTCGGCACATTGGCGACCTCTGCAAGCAGGCGCAGTTCGATCTGGGAATAGTCGGCCGACACCAGCTTCATGCCGGGCGCTGCGACGAAGGCCTTGCGGATCTTGCGGCCTTCCTCGGTGCGTATCGGGATGTTCTGCAGGTTCGGCTCGGACGACGACAGCCGGCCCGTCGAGGTGGCGGCGAGCGAGTACGATGTGTGAACACGCTGCGTTACCTGATTGACGTAATTCGGCAGCGCCTCGGTGTAGGTCGAGCGCAGCTTGGATACCTGGCGCCAGTCGAGGATCTTGCGCGGTAGTTCGTGCTGCTCCGCCAGTTCCTCCAGCGTGCGGGCGTCGGTCGACCATTGCCCGGTCTTCGTCTTGGTGCCGCCGGGCAGAGCGAATTTGCCGAACAGGATGTCGCCGACCTGTTTCGGCGAACCGGGGTTGAGCGGCTCGCCCGCCATTTCCTTGATCTCGTCTTCAAGGCGGGCTTGGGTCTGGGCGAAATCTCCGGACAGGCGCGACAGCACATGCTTGTCGATGGAAATGCCGCGCCGCTCCATGCGCGCCAGCACATCCGGCATCCGGCGTTCGAGCGCTTCATAGACAGAAGCAACGCCCTCGGCGGCAAGCCGCGCTTTCAGCGCGTACCAGAGACGGAGCGTGACGTCGGCGTCTTCGGCGGCATATTCGCTGGCCTTGTCGATCGGCACGCAGTCGAACGTCACCGCGGTTTTGCCGGAACCGGCGACGTGATGGTAGTGGATAGTGTCGTGGTTCAGCCAACGCTTGGCCAAATCGTCCATGCCGTGCCCGCCTTTGCCGGCGTCGAGCACGTAGGAGATCAGCATGGTGTCGTCGTAGCTTTCTGTGAGGATGCCGCGCTGGGCGAAGATCAGCCAGTCGTATTTCATGTTTTGGGCGATCTTCAGCACGCTCCTGCTTTCAAGAAGTGGCTTGAGAGCGGCGAGCGCTTCCGCTTCCGGAATCTGGTCGGGTAAGAGCTTGGCTTCCGGCGCAAACAGGTCGCCGCTCGCGGTGCCCTCTTTGTGACCGATGGGTACGTAGCAGGCTTCGTTCGGCGCGACGGCCAGCGAGAACCCACACAGATGCGCCTGCATCGGATCGAGGCTGGTGGTTTCGGTATCCACCGCAACAAGGCCGAGATCGAAAGCCTTGGCGATCCACTCTTTCAGTCGCGGCAGGGCGCGCACAGTCTCGTATTTCGTGCGATCGATCGGTGAGGTGCGGGCTTTTTCCGCGCGTGCCGCAGCAAGCGAGAGAGGCGTCAGGGCGCCGGTAGGTGCCGGTGCTGCCGGGGCGTCAGGCGTGGATGCCGGCGGCGCGCCGAACAAATCACCTCCGGACATGGCGAGTTTCGCCGCGGCAGAACCTGTGGTTGCCTTGCCGTCCGGCTCGATCTTGCCCGCATCGATCCCGGTCTTCTCGGCGATGCGGCGGGTGATGGTCGAGAACTCCATCGCCTTGAGGAAGGCGATAAGGTTCTTGTAGTCCGGCTCGTGTACGGCCAGCTCGGCGACATCGACATCGAGCGGCACGTTCTGGTCGAGCGTGACCAGGCGCTTGGAGATGCGCGCCTGTTCAGCGAACTGAATGATGTTTTCGCGACGCTTGGCCTGTTTGATCTCCGAAGCTCGTGCGAGCAGCGTTTCGAGGTCGCCAAACTGGCCGATCAGTTCGGCGGCGGTCTTCGGGCCGATACCCGGCACGCCCGGCACATTGTCGGACGTGTCGCCGATCAGTGCCTGCGCTTCGATTACCTTCTCCGGCGGCACGCCGAATTTTTCGATCACCTCGGCGCGGCCGATGCGCTTGTCCTTCATCGTGTCGTACATGACGACAGTATCGCCGACGAGTTGCATCAGGTCCTTGTCGGACGACACGATGGTGGTGGTGGCGCCGGCCTCACAGGCGAGTCGCGCATAAGTGGCGATCAGGTCGTCGGCCTCGTAGCCGGCCTGTTCGAGGCAGGGAATTTCGAAGGCGCGCACGGCGTCCCGGATCAGCGGAAATTGCGGGCGCAGGTCTTTCGGTGCTTCCGGGCGGTGCGCCTTGTATTCGGGATAGAAGTCGGTGCGGAATGTTTTCTCGCTCTTGTCGAAAATGACGGCGAGATGGGTCGGCTTGTTGTCTGCCGGCATTTCGCTGAGCAGCTTCCACAACATGTTGCAGAAGCCGAGCACGGCATTGACCTGCAGGCCATCGGACTTGCGCGTGAGCGGCGGCAGGGCGTGATAGGCGCGGAAGATGTAGCCCGAACCGTCGACCAGGAAGACGTGGTCGCCCTTTTTCAGCGCCCGTGCGGCGGGGTTGGCAGGCGCAGCGTCGACATTGGCCGCCGCCTTCGGTTTGGCGGCGGATTTCGGGGCGGATTTTGATGTCTTGGATGTCGGCATGGCCGGAATGTGGGCCGCCGGAGCGCGATTATCAATCGCTGTTGTCATCGCCCGCGTACGCGGGCGACCCAGTATCCACAAGCCTTGCGGAAGAAAACGTGCGCCGGCGATTACTGGATGCTCGGCTTTAGCGGGGCATGACGATAGTGGCTACTCGGCAGGCTGCATCGCCAGCCGCGGTTCCGCCTTCTTCTTCCCCTCCGGGACCAGCCAGAACACTGCCGGACGCTCGAACAGGACCTTAAGCGGAGTCCAGCGCACGGCCCAGTAGATCGCCAGCGCGCCGATGACGCCGGTGGCCGTGACCAGGACCGAAATGGTGCCGATGTCGGTGATGATACCGGTTTTCAGCAACACCGCGCGGCTTGCAGCCATCGGCAGGAAGAAGGCGAGGTAAATCACGATCGAGTTGCGGCCGCAGTAGCGCAGTGGCTTGAACACGTCGTGCTGCGCCAGCAGCGCCGAGATGGTGACGACGGCCACCGCGCCAACGAGACCGAGCGCCAGCGAATAGAAGGGGAGTGCAGCGACGCCGGCCTTGACCAGCACGCCGTTGCCGATGCCCCAGATCACGAGGCCGGCCATGGCCAGCGCCGGGGTTGCCTGCGCCCGCGCGGCAATCGCGAAGATGTAGCGCGCGGCGATATAGCCGGTGTAGAAATAGACGAAGCGGGACGCGAATTCGTCCGGCACCATCCAGCCGGTCTGGACTTGCGAGATTTCGAGCGCTGCGCCCATCAGCCAGATCACGGGCCACGGCACGCGCTTCGTCAGTTTCACGAAGATGAAGAAGATCGGCAGCAGATAGATGAACCACAACGTGCCGAACGGCTCGATGAACGACATGAGATAGGCATGAGCAACGCCCATGATGCCCTGTTCGGCGATGAAGCCCGGCGCTTTGAAGGCGAACTGGATCGCGGTCCACAGCAGATAGAAATAGAAGAAGTGGACGACCTTGCGGTCGATATAGGTGCGCCAGTCACGGTTGATGACGTTGGCGAGAAACAGGCCCGAGATCATGAAGAAGTCGGGCATACGGAACGGACGGGCGAATTCGACCAGATGGTGCAGCCAGCCTTCCTTGCCGGCTGCCGCCTCGACGCCGAGCGTCGAATGCATCATCACGACGAAGACGATGCAAAATCCCTTGGCGTAGTCGACCCAGTCGATGCGCCCGTCGTGAATACCGCTCTGTAATTCGCGATGCATTTTATCCGTCCCGTTCATGATGGCCTTATGACAGACCATCGTTTCATTCCCCTTTACGCAGTTGAAGAAAATGAGGCCGCTCCGGTGACGGCTCGCAAGGAGCGGGCGGCTCTGCTAAAGAGCGGGCGCGGCCCAAAATCTTAGGTTAACCATGCGGCCGGCGGATATGGTTAAGACATGCGCGTTGCGATGATCGGCTCCGGCTATGTGGGTCTCGTGTCAGGGGCCTGTTTTGCCGATTTCGGCCACGAAGTGACCTGTGTCGACAAGGACAAGTCCAAGATCGACGCGTTGAATAATGGCCAAGTGCCGATTTACGAGCCGGGACTGACCGAACTGGTGGCCGCCAATGCGAAGGCGGGCCGGCTCAAGTTCACGCTCGATCTCGCGGCTGCGGTCAAGCAGGCCGACGCGGTGTTCATCGCCGTCGGCACGCCGTCGCGACGCGGCGACGGTCATGCCGATTTAAGTTTCGTTTACGACGCCGCCAAGGAGATAGCCGTCGCGGTCGACGGTTTCACCGTGGTGGTCACCAAATCCACCGTGCCGGTCGGCACCGGCGACGAAGTCGAACGGATTATCCGCGAGGCGCGGCCGGATGCGGCTTTCGCCGTCGTATCCAATCCGGAATTCCTGCGCGAAGGCGCGGCGATCCAGGACTTCAAACATCCCGACCGCATCGTCGTTGGATCCGATGACGACAAGGCGCGCGAGGTAATGACGGAGTTGTATCGGCCACTTTATCTCAACCGCTCGCCGATCATGTTCACCGGCCGGCGCACGGCTGAGTTGATCAAGTATGCGGCCAATGCGTTCCTGGCGACCAAGATCACCTTCATCAACGAGATCGCCGATCTTGCGGAGAAGGCCGGCGCCGACGTGCAGGAGATTGCGCGCGGCATTGGGCTGGACAACCGCATCGGCTCGAAATTCTTGCACGCCGGCCCGGGCTATGGCGGCTCGTGCTTCCCTAAGGACACTTTGGCGCTTCTGAAGACCGGGCAGGATCACGAAACCCCGCTGCGCATCGTCGAGGCGGTGGTAGCGGTGAACGATGCGCGCAAGCGGGCGATGGCGCGCAAGGTCTCGCATGCGCTCAATGGCGACATCCGCGGCAAGACCGTTGCCGTGCTCGGCCTGACGTTCAAGCCGAACACCGACGACATGCGTGAGGCGCCGTCGATCCCGCTGATCGCGGCCCTGCAGGATATGGGTGCGCAGGTGCGCGCCTACGATCCGGTCGGCATGGAGCAGTCGCGCGAATTTCTCAAGAACGTGACCTACTGCAAGGACGCCTATGAGTGCGCGCAAGGGGCTTCCGCCCTGGTGATCGTTACCGAGTGGGAGCAGTTCCGGGCGCTCGATTTCGCGCGCCTTAAAGGGGCGATGGTGAAACCGGTCCTTGTCGACCTACGCAACATCTACCGGCCCGACGAACTCGCCCGGCATGGCTTTGCCTATGAGGGCGTCGGGCGGGGATGAAGTGATTATGGGTCTTGTCAGATTCACAAGCCGCCTTCCCCCGCGAAAGCGGGGGACCCAGTAGCCCCGGTTTCGCCGTATAATTGACGACCGTGCTTACTGGATCATCCGCTTTCGCGGATGATGACGACCGAGGCCCATGCGAACCTTCGATTCTCCACTCCCAATCGACGACGCTTTGCCGCGCCTCACTGAGGCGTTGCGCCGGCAAGAGGCCGCCGTGCTGGTGGCGCCGCCCGGCGCCGGCAAGACCACGCGCGTGCCGCTGGTGCTGATCGATGAAGCCTGGGCGAAGGATAAGAAGATTCTGCTGCTCGAGCCGCGCCGCCTGGCGGCCCGCGCCGCCGCCGCCCGCATGGCGGCGACGTTGGGCGAGCAGGTGGGTGAGACGGTCGGCCTGCGCGTGCGCTTCGGCTCGAAGATTTCGAAGAAGACGCGGATCGAGGTCGTCACCGAAGGCGTGTTTACGCGACTGGTGCTCGATGACCCGTCGCTCGACGGCATAGCCGCCGTGCTGTTCGACGAGTTCCATGAACGATCATTGGACGCCGACCTCGGGCTCGCCCTGGCGCGTGACGTGCAGCAGGGCCTGCGCGACGACCTCAAGGTGCTGGTGATGTCCGCGACGCTCGACGGCGCGCGCGTGGCGGCGCTGATTGGCGATGCGCCCATTGTCGAGAGCGAAGGCCGCGCCTTTGCTGTCGAAACGCGCTATCTCGGCCGCGATCCGCGCGAGCGCATCGAGCGGCAAGTGGCCGACGCGGTGAAGCGCGCGTTGCGCGCCGACACGGGATCGCTGCTGGTGTTCTTGCCGGGCGCCGGCGAAATCCGCCGCACCGAGACGATGCTCAAGGACGACGTGCGTGATGCGGATGTCGATATCGTCGCGCTCTATGGCGCGCTCGAAGCGCGCGATCAGGACCGCGCGATTTCCCCGGCGCCGAAGGGCAAGCGCAAGGTGGTGCTCGCGACGTCGATTGCGGAGACGTCGTTGACCATCGAAGGCGTGCGTGTGGTGATCGATAGCGGCCTGGCCCGCGTGCCGCGCTACGAGCCGGATGTGGGCCTGACACGGCTTGAAACCGTGCGGGTGTCGCGCGCCGCAGCGGACCAGCGGCGCGGTCGCGCCGGCCGTACCGAGCCCGGTGTCTGCTACCGGTTGTGGGATGAGCCGCAGACCGGGTCGTTCGATGCCTATACGCGGCCAGAGATCCTCTCGGCCGACCTGTCGAGCTTCGTTCTTGACCTAGCCCAGTGGGGTGCGAGCGATGCCGCCGGGCTCGCTTTCCTCGATGCGCCGCCATCCGCGGCCATGAAAGAGGCGCGGACGTTGCTCACCGAGCTTGGAGCCCTCGATCCGCAGGGCCGCATCACCGAGGAAGGCCGCAAGTTGCGCGCGCTGCCTTTGCCGCCGCGGCTGGCGCGCATGGTGGTCGATGCCGGCGAGGAGGGCGCCGGCGATGTCGCTGCGAATATCGCCGCGATCCTCACCGAGCGCGGCCTTGGCGGCGACGATGTTGATCTCACCCACCGGATCGATCAATTTCGCCGCGATCGCTCGCCGCGGGCGCAGGACGCGCGGGCGATGGCGAAGCGGTGGGCGCCGAACGGCGAAGGTGGCGACTTGTCTGTTGGCGCCATCCTGTCGCTGGCTTATCCCGAGCGTGTCGCGAAAAGCCGTGGAAGTGGCGGAGCGTTTCTGCTGGCGAACGGCCGCGGCGGCAATGTCGATGCGGCCTCGGCATTGGCGCGTCAGCCCTTCATCGTCGTCGCCGAGCTCACGGGCGCCGCTAACAACAGCCGTATTGTGCTCGCCGCGCCGATCACACTTGCCGAAGTCGAACAGCGTTTCGCGGACAAGATCGAGGATCACGACGCGGTGACTTTCGATAGTGCATCGGCATCGTTGCGCGCACGGCGCACGCGGCGGCTCGGATCGATCGTGCTCGCCGAACAGGTCAAGCAGGTGTCGCCTGACGCCGAAACCGCCCGCATCTTTGCACAGGGATTGATTGCGCAAGGTATAAAAAAACTGGACTGGAGCAAGGCTGCGTTGCAGTTGCGCACGCGCGTTGAATTTCTGCGCAAGGCTGAAGGCGACGAATGGCCGGATTTGTCCGACGAAGGGCTGGCGGCATCAGCATCCGAATGGCTCGAGCCGTTGCTCATGGATAAAACGTCGCGCGGTCAGATCGGCTCAGGCGATTTGTTCGACGCAGTCAGTAATCTCGTGCCCTGGAATCTGCGCCGCCGTCTCGACGAAGAAGCCCCGACGCACTTCACTGCGCCGACCGGCACCAATGCCGCCGTCGACTACGAAGCCGAGCAGGGCCCGACCATCTCCATCCGCCTGCAGGAACTGTTCGGCCTGTCGCAGCATCCGTCGATTGCCGGCGGTCGCATTCCTCTGGTCATCGAATTGTTGTCCCCAGGGCATAAACCCGTGCAGATTACGCGCGACCTGCCGGGGTTCTGGCGCGGCTCCTATGCTGACGTGCGTACCGAGATGCGCGGTCGCTACCCGCGCCATCCCTGGCCGGACGATCCGGCCTCGGCGCTACCGACCCGGCGGGCCAAGCCGCGCGGGACTTGAAATGGGCGGTCTGCCTTTATTCGGACTGCTTTTGCGGAGCTATTTGGCCGGAACGGGCGTTAGAGTAAGTAACTGGCAATTTCATCGCCTTATTGTCCTGCCGATTTTCCAGCTATCCCCTTCGAGGAATTGATGTATCCGACCCCCAAGCCTTCGCTGAAGCCGAACACCTATGCTTACGAATCCACGCCGCTGGTCAAGCCGACAGGCTTCCGCGAATACGACGCGCGCTGGCTGCTGGAAAAGGAAATTAATCTGATGGGTGTGCAGGCCCTCGGCCTGGGCCTCGGCACGCTGATCAAGGAGATGGGCGTCAAGCCGGAAATCGTCACCGGCCACGACTTCCGCGGTTATTCTGCCTCGGTGAAGATGGCGCTGGTCTCGGGCCTGCTGGCCGCCGGTTGCAAGGTGCATGACATCGGCCTCTGCATCACGCCGATGGCCTATTTCGCGCAGTTCGATCTCGACGTGCCCTGCGTCGCGATGGTCACGGCCTCGCACAACGACAACGGCTGGACCGGCGTCAAGATGGGTGCCAACCGGCCGCTGACCTTCGGCCCGAAGGAAATGACGCGACTGAAGGAGATTGTGCTGGCGGCGAAATTCGATCTGTCCGGTGGCGGCTCTTATGTCTTCGTGGAAAATTTCCCTGAGCGTTACATCGCCGATCTCACCAAGCGGCCGAAGATCAAACGCAAACTTAAGGTCGTCGCCGCCTGCGGTAACGGCACGGCAGGTGCCTTTGCGCCGCGTATTCTCGAAGCCATTGGCTGCGAGGTGGTACCGCTCGATTGCGAGCTCGACCATACCTTCCCGCGCTACAATCCGAACACCGAAGACATGAAGATGTTGCACGCCATGCGCGACGCGGTGCTCATGCACAAGGCTGACGTCGCGCTCGGCTTTGACGGCGATGGCGATCGCTGCGGTGTCGTTGACAACGAGGGCGAGGAAATCTTCGCCGACAAGGTGGGCGTCATGCTGGCGCGAGATATGTCGGCGCTGCACAAGAATTCGACTTTCGTGGTCGATGTGAAATCGACGGGTCTCTTCCTCACCGATCCGGTGTTGAAGGCGAATGGTGTCAAGGTCGATTACTGGAAAACCGGCCATTCCTACATCAAGCGCCGTGTCAATGAGCTCGGCGCCGTGGCGGGCTTCGAGAAGTCCGGTCATTTCTTTTTTAACAAGCCGTTCGGCCGCGGCTATGACGACGGCATGATCTTTGGCCTTGCGGTCTGCGATATGCTCGACCGTAGCCCGGACAAGACCATGGCCGACCTGCGCAAGGCGCTGCCCAAGACCTGGGGCTCGCCGACCATGGCGCCGCACTGCGACGACGAGAAGAAGTACGGCATCGTCGATGCCGTGGTGAAGCACTTCGAGGAATTGAAGAAGGACGGCATGCGCTTTGCCAGCCAGCCGATCCGTGATCTCGTGACTGTCAACGGCGTGCGTGTCACGGTCGAAGACGGCACCTGGGGTCTGGTGCGCGCTTCCTCGAACAAGCCGGAGCTGGTGGTCGTGGTCGAAAGCCCGGTCTCGGAAGCCCGCATGCGCGAGATGTTCAAGGCCGTCGACGACGTCCTGCGCAAGTACCCGGATGTCGGCGAGTACAACCAGACGATTTGATTGCGTGCCGTCCCGGGCGACCGAAGGGAGACCCGGGACCCGTACGCTGTTTCCTCTCAAACGGCACGGCGTACGGGTCCCCGCTTTTGCGGGATGACGAACCGAAATATCTTTCGCTGCCGCACGCCCGCGCGCTGTGACACAATCGCGGCATGCGCATCGCCATTCTCGGCGCCGGCCCGGCCGGCCTTTATCTGTCGTTCCTCATCAAACGCCGCGTGCCGAACGCGGACGTCACCGTGATCGAGCAGAATCCGGCCGACGCCACGTTCGGCTTCGGCGTGGTGTTCTCCGACCGCGCACTTGAATTCCTGCGCGAGGATGACGAGGAAACCTATGCCGCCATTGTGCCGGCGATGGTGTCCTGGCGCGATATGACGCTCAACCATCCCGCCGAGCGCATCGTCATCGACGGCATCGGATTTGCCGCCATCGAGCGGCTCAAGCTGCTGCAATTGCTGCAGGCGCGCGCGGCGTCGGTGAACGTTACGGCGATCTACGGCTGTACGGCGAAATCGCTCGACGAACTGGACGAGTTCGATGTCGTCGTCGGCGCCGACGGCGTCAATTCGCTGGTGCGGCGGGCTTTCGCCAATGAGCTTGGCGCTACCGTGGGTGCTCTCACCAACCGTTTCGCCTGGTTCGGAACAAGCCAGGTCTTCGACACGCTGACGCAGACCTTTGTCGACACCGAATGGGGGGCATTCAACGCCCATCATTATCGCTATGCGCCGGATCGCTCGACTTTCATCGTCGAGACCTGCACCGATACGTTTGCGCGGGCGGGCCTTGCAGCGATGGGCCCTGCAGAATCACAGGTCTTTTGCGAGAAGGTCTTCGCCGCGACGCTCGATGGCGAGCCGCTGATCGCCAACAATTCGATCTGGCGGCAATTCCCGCTGGTGCACAATGCGCGCTGGTCATACGGCAAATACGTGCTGATGGGTGATGCGCTCCACACCGCGCATTTTTCCATCGGCTCCGGCACGCGCCTGGCGCTGGAAGACGCCATCGCGCTAGACAAGGCGCTGGCGGCGCATCCGAAGGATGTGCCGTCAGCGTTTGCCGCCTATGAAGCAGCGCGTCGACCGGTGCTGGAAAAACTGGTTGGCGGCGCCAATGACAGCGCCACCTGGTACGAGCATTTCGGCGAGCACATGAAGCTCAAGCCCGCCGATTTCGCCATGAGCTACATCACCCGTTCCGGCCGCATCGATATCGAGCGGCTGCGAAAGCTGTCGCCGCGTTTTGTCGATTGGTACGAGGCGGCGAAGCTCTAGCTATTCCGCATCGCCTTGCGCAACGTCGGAAGTCCGATGCCGGTCGAATCGAAGCCACCATCGACGCACAATATCTGCCCGGTGATGTAGCTCGCCCGCTCGCTGCACAGGAAGAAGATGGCTTCCGCCAATTCTTCCTCGAGACCGTAACGGTTGAGCGGCATGTGGTCGTGATAGTCGGCGCGGATTTCTGGCGTATGCACGGCTTTCGCCATCGCCGTATCCACCGGTCCAGGCGCCACCGCATTGACGCGGATGTTGTACTGCGCGAGCTCAGCCGCCTGCTGCTTGGTGAGATGCGCGAGCCCGGCTTTGCTCGTGCCGTAGGCGGTGCGTAACGTCGAGGCGCGGAGGCCGGAGATCGACGTAATGTTGACGACGGCGCCGCCGCCGCCGTCGCGCATCATCGGCGCGGCCGCCTGCGTGCAAAGGAACGGCCCGGTGAGGTTGACGGCCAAGACCCGAGACCAGTCTTCATAGGTGACGTCGAGGATCGGCTTGAAAATGGCGATTCCGGCATTGTTGACCAGCGCGTCGAGCCGGCCGAACTGGCGGCCCACGGCGTCGAAGGCCAACGTCACCGCGTCCGGCTGCGATACGTCACATTCGATGGCAATGATGTCGTGCTCCTGAGCCAGTGCGGCATGGGCCGCATGCAGGGTCTCGGAATTGATGTCGAGCAGCGCGACTTTGTAACCCTCGGCCAGGAAACGCTTGGCCGTGGCCAGCCCGATGCCGCGTGCGGCGCCGGTCACCAGAGCCACCTTGTCAGACGTCGTCATGATCCCTCCCGCAGGCCGGCGTTCCGCGCTCGGGCCTATTGGCTCACTTCAACCGGTTGCGTGGTCGCGATCAAGGGCGGGGCGGCGCGGCGTCGCCACAATCATGCGCTAGATCAAAAACCTCTGGTCCGATCCGCGGCATAGTCCGCCACGAATAAAGGCCCCCGGTGGGCCGCTATCTGTACCCAAGGGGTTTGCGCCATGAGCCATTTTCACGCCGTCGTCTGGATCGATCACCGCGAGGCGCGGATTTTCCATTTCAACCCGACCGATGCTGACAAGCAGGTCATCCACCCGGACAAGCCGGCCAAACACCTGCATCACAAGGCCGGCGAACTCGGCTCGGGCCACGCCGGCGCGGACCACGAATTCCTGCACGCGGTGGCGCGGGCCTTTGCCGATGCCGGCGCCGTGCTGATCGCGGGACCGGGCAATGCCAAAAATGAACTGGTGCGTCACATCGAGTCGCACGACGCGCCGCTGAAAAAGCTGATCGCCGGTGTCGAGACGATCGATCACCCGAGCGACGGCCAACTCGTCGCCCATGCGCGCAAGTACTTCAAGGCCGAAGACCGCATGACGCGGTGATCAGTCCTCGTCGTCTTCCTTGAATGTGTTGCGATAGGGGTGCGCCGGATAGACACCGAGGATGCGCAATTCCTTGGAGAAGAAGGCGAGTTCTTCCAGCGCATGGACCAGTGCGGTGTCGTCGGGGTGGCCCTCGACGTCGGCATAAAACTGCGTGGCGAAGAAATTGCCGCCGACCATGTAGCTCTCGAGCTTGGTCATGTTGACGCCGTTGGTGGCGAATCCGCCCATCGCCTTGTAGAGCGCGGCCGGTAGGTTCCGCACTCGGAAGACGAAGGTCGTGATGACCTTGCCATTGCCGGGCTTGGCCCACTTCTTCTCGGGCGACAGCACGACGAAACGCGTCGTCGAATTCGACTCGTCCTCGACATTCTCTTTCAGGATGTTGAGGCCGTAAATCTCCGCGGCGAGCCGCGAGCCGATGGCGGCGCGGGTAATGTCATTGGCTTCGGCGATCTCGCGTGCCGAGCCGGCCGTATCGGCGCCGATCACCGGCGCGAGCTTGAGGTCGCGGATGACCTTGCGGCACTGGCCGAGCGCCATCACATGGCTTTGCACCGTTTTGATCGTCTCAAGCGTTGCGCCTTTCGGCGCCATCAGTTGGTTGCGGATCGGCAGAAACCATTCGCCGATGATATGCAGCTTCGAGGTCGGCATCAGGTGGTGGATATCGGCGACGCGGCCGGCCACTGAATTCTCGATCGGAATCATGCCGAGATCGACATCGCCGTTTTCCAGCGCGGTGAAGCAGTCCTCGAACGTGGCGGCGGGCACCGGCTCGCAATCCGGATAGGCTTCGCGGCAGGCGAGGTCGGAATTCGCGCCGCGCTCGCCCTGGAAGATGATTTTCTTGGTGGCCATGTCATTGCTGCCTTGTGTGGCGGAGGGCGTACGCGGTGCCGGCGCGCTGAGTCAACCGGCCAGCATCTTGCGGGCTTTTTCCAGGTCCTCGGGCGTATCGACGCCGAGCGGCACGCTGCCGACCACGGCGACGTCAATACGCATGCCCGCGTCCATGGCGCGGAGCTGCTCCAGCCGCTCGCGCTGCTCGTTGGCGGACGGCGGCAGTTTCACGAAGCGCTCCAGCGCCGCGCGTTTATAGGCGTAGAGCCCGATGTGGTGATAATGCGGGCCGGGGCCTTCGGCGTTGGCACGGGTGAAGGTCTTGGCGCGCATGAGGCCCGGGCTGATGGTGACGCCCTTGGCTTTGACCACGTTGGGATTGGTGAGCTCGGCCGGATCATGGATCACGGCGGCGAGGGTGGCGAGATCGACGGCGGGATCGGCCAGAGGGGCCAAAGCGGCCCGAATGTCCTCGGGCGTGACGGTCGGCAGGTCGCCCTGGACATTGACGATGTGGGCCACCCGGTGCTCAGGATCGAGCGCTTCGAGGGCCTCGAAGATGCGGTCGGAGCCGGACATATGGTCCGTGCGGGTCATCACCGCGCGGCCGCCGGCTTTTTCAACCGCCGCCTGAACCGCCTCGGAATCGGTCGCCACGACGGCTTCGCCGATGCCGGCGGCTTCGGCCCGGCGCAAAACCTGAACGATCATCGGCAGGCCATTGATGTCCGCCAGCGGCTTGCCCGGCAGGCGGGTCGAGGCCATGCGGGCCGGTATGAGGATGAGGGTCGGGGCCATGAAAATTGCGCACTGAATAGCAATGGATCGAGGGGCTTATACGGGTTGCCAGAGCCCCGGCAAACCGGCTATCTGTCCGCCGGAATTACCCCGCATCCCCTCCTCGGGAGCCGTTCTCGATGAACTCCTTCGAACTCAACAAGATTCTCGGCGCTGTCCTGGCGACCTGCTTGATCCTGCTGGGGCTGAATATCGGCGCTTCGGCGCTATTTGCCCCGGTCAAGCCAGCCAAGCCCGGCTACAACATCGCCGTGAAGGAAGACACCAAGGGTGGTCCGGCGGCGCCGGCCGAGCCGGAAAAGCCGATCGCTGTGCTGCTCGCCAGCGCCTCGGTGGAAAAGGGCGCGGCCGCTGCCAAGCAGTGCGCCTCCTGCCACACCTTCGAAAAGGGCGGCCCGAACCGCGTCGGCCCGAACCTCTACGACATCGTCGGCCACGAGCGCGGCACCGGCCGCGGCGGCTTCAACTTCTCGGCGGCGATGAAGGCCAAGGGCGGCGAGTGGTCCTTCGACGAGCTCAACGAGTTCCTGAAGAACCCGCGTGGCGCCATCCCGGGCACCAACATGACCTTCGCCGGCATTTCGCGCGATACGGTCCGCGCCGACGTGATCGCCTATCTGCGTTCGCTGTCCGACAGCCCGAAGCCGCTGCCTGCTGCAGCGGCCAAGTAAACGGCACGCAACTTCCGATTTCGACGGCCGGGCCCAAAGCCCGGCCGTTTTCGTTACAGGCCGGTTATTGCGGCGATTGGCCACGGAGATTTGAGGACATTCGGCTCTCCGAATGGCCGCGATGCTGGCAGGGGACCGAAAAACCGACATAATCGGAACCGAACTCGTCCGGGTCGGCTTGAGCCGGCGGAACTCACCCTGATACTGAATTTCGACAACGGCCCGCCTCATGAAAATTTCCCGACGCAGCCTCCTTCAATCGACTGCCGCAGCGGTGGCGGCACCCGCCCTCGGAGGCATCGGTGCGCTTTCGTTCGGAGGCGTGGCCGTCGCACAGGACAAGCCGTGGAAACACGGCCTTTCCCTGTTCGGCGATGTGAAATATCCGGCGGGCTTCAAGAACTTCGACTACGTCAATCCGGCGGCGCCGCAGGGCGGCATCGTGCGGCTCGGCGCCTTCGGCACCTTCGACAACTTCAATGAAGTGGTCGCCATGGTGAAGGGCAACCTTGCCGGCGGCATTGGCCTCCTCAGCGAATCGCTGATGACGCAAGCCTTCGACGAGGTTTCCACCGAATATGGCCTGCTTGCCGACGGCGTACGCTATGCCGACGATTATTCGTGGGTGACCTATCGCATCAACGCCAAGGCGCGCTGGCACGACGGCAAGCCGGTGACGGTCGATGACGTGATTTTCTCCTTCACGACATTGAAGGAGAATCGTCCGGACCTCGCCGCCTACTACAATCACGTCGTCAAGGCGGAGAAGACCGGCGAACGCGAAATCACCTTCACCTTCGATGCGCCGGGCAATCGCGAACTGCCGCATATTGTCGGCCAGCTCACCATTCTGCCGAAGCACTGGTGGGAAGGCACGGACAAGTCGGGCAACAAACGCGACGTCACCGCGACCACGCTGGAGCCGCCGCTCGGCTCAGGTCCGTACCGCGTCAAGGAGTTCGTGCCCGGCCGCACGATCGTCTTCGAAAAGGTCGCCGACTATTGGGGCAAGGACCTCAATGTCAGTATCGGAACCAACAACTTCGTGCAGATCCGCTACGAGTATTTCCGCGACCTCACGG
This sequence comes from Undibacter mobilis, assembly GCF_003367195.1. Lineage (NCBI taxonomy): Bacteria > Pseudomonadati > Pseudomonadota > Alphaproteobacteria > Hyphomicrobiales > Nitrobacteraceae > Undibacter > Undibacter mobilis. The sequence continues at coordinate 1,623,305 of NZ_QRGO01000001.1, forward strand.
TGTCACTCGAGGGCTTCAAGGGCGATCAGATCGACTGGCGCACCGAAAATAGCGCCAAGGATTGGGCGACGGCCTACGATTTTCCTGCCGTGCGCGACAAGAAGGTGGTGCGCGAAGAATTCCCGATGACCAGCGTCGGCGTGATGCAGGCTTTCGCCTTCAATATTCGCCGCGACAAGTTCAAGGATGCGCGGTTGCGCCGGGCCTTCAACTTCGTCTTCGACTTCGACGAGATGAACCGGCAGTTGTTCTACGGCCAGTACAAGCGCATCGACAGTTATTTCTATGGCACCGAACTGGCGTGCTCGGGCGTGCCGCAGGGTCTTGAACTCGACATCCTGAACGATGTGCGTGCCGAAGTGCCGGCGGAGTTGTTCACGCAACCCTACGCCAATCCGCCGGGCGGCGGGCCTGAAGTGCTGCGCAACAATCTGCGCTCGGCGCTGATGCTGATGCGCGAAGCCGGTTACGAGATCAAGGACACCAAACTGGTCCATACCAAGACCGGCGAACGCCTCAAGGTCGAATTCCTGCTGCAACAGCCGACGTTCGAACGCGTCGTGCTGGCCTACAAGGCGTCCCTGGAGCGCCTCGGCATCGAGGTGTCGCTGCGCACTGTCGATACCTCGCAATACGAAAATCGCCTGCGCCAGTGGGACTATGACATCATCGTCTCGAGCTGGGGGCAGTCGCTGTCGCCGGGCAATGAACAGCGCGAGTTCTGGGGTTCGAAGGCGGCGGACCGGCCCGGTTCGCGCAACACCATCGGCATCAAGAACCCGGCGGTCGACAAGCTGATCGAGCGTGTCATCTATGCCAAGACCCGCGAGGAGCTGGTTGCGGCCACCCACGCGCTCGACCGCGTGCTGCTCTGGAACAACTACGTGGTGCCGCAGTGGAGCTATCCATTCCAGCGCACGGCGCGCTGGGATCGCTTCGGGCGCCCCGAGACGCTGCCGAAATACGCGGCCTCGGCGTTCCCGACCATCTGGTGGTGGGATGAAGCGAAAGCGGCCAAGGCCAAACGATGATGATTACACGGCGGCACGCGCTTCTCCTGTCTGCCGGCGCCGTCGCCGCCGTTCATTGGCCGCCGCGCGCCCACGCGCAAAGCCAGCCTATCGATCTCGACACCGAGCGTCATGGCATGTCGGCCTTTGGCGATCTGGCGCTGCCGGCGGACTTCAAGCACTTTCCTTACGTCAATCCCGACGCGCCGAAAGGCGGGGCTTTTTCGGAATCGATCGGGCGGCGCACGTATAACGGTTCGTTCCTCACCTTCAATTCCCTCAACACTTACATCCTGAAGGGCGACGGCGCCTACGGGATGGACTGGACCTTCGCCACTTTGATGGTGAAGGCCGGCGACGAGCTGGACGCCATGTACGGCCTCGCTGCCAGGAGCGTGCGCATCTCCGATAATGGTCTGACCTATCGCTTCACCTTGCGCGATAACCTGACATTTCACGACGGTTCGCCGCTGACGGTGCATGATGTGGTCTGGTCGCTAAATACGCTGAAGGAAAAAGGCCATCCGATCATCACGCAATTGCTGAACGATCTCGACAAGGCGGAAGCCGAGGGCGACCGGGTCGTCGTCGCGCGCTTCAAGCCCGGCCGCGGGCGCGAGGTGCCGCTGTTCGTTGCGGGTTTGCCGATCCTGTCGAAGGCCTATTACGCCAAGAAATCGTTCGACGAATCGACGCTCGATATTCCGCTCGGCAGCGGTCCTTACAAAGTCGGCCGTTTCGAGGTTGGGCGCTATATCGAATATGAGCGTGTGAAGGGCTGGTGGGGCGCCAAGCTGCCGGTCGAGATCGGGCAAAACAACTTCGACACCATCCGGTACGAATATTACCGCGACCGCGACGTGGCCTTCGTCGGCTTCACGGCGAAGAACTATCTGTTCCGGGAGGAGTTCACCGCGCGCACCTGGGCGACACGCTACGATTTTCCCGCCATCAAGGACGGCAAGGTCAAGCGCGATACCATCCCGGACGACACGCCGTCCGGCGCGCAGGGCTGGTTCATGAATACGCGGCGCGACAAGTTCAAGGATCGCCGGGTGCGTGAGGCGCTGATCGACGCCTTCGACTTCGAATACACCAACAAGAATATCATGTACGACGCCTACCTGCGGACGCATTCGGTCTTCCAGAATTCGCCGATGATGGCGCGGGGCAGGCCCGATGAGGCGGAGCTGAAGTTGCTCGAGCCGTTCCGCGGCAAGATACCCGACGAGGTGTTCGGCGAGCCCTATGTACCGCCGGTGACCGACGCTTCGGGTCAGGATCGCCGCGTGTTGCGTATCGCAGCGGGCAAGCTCAACGACGCCGGCATTGTGTTGAAAGACGGCAAGCGCGTGCTGCCGAATGGCCAGCCCTTCACCATCGAGTTTCTCAGCGAAGAGCCGAGCTTCAACCCGCATCACCTCGCTTATATCAAGAATCTCGAATTGCTCGGCATTCCGGCCAGTCTGCGCGTGGTCGACCCGGTGCAGTACCGCGCCCGCGTCGATACTTTCGATTTCGACCTCACCGTCGAGCGCATGGGCTTTTCATCGACGCCGGGCGATTCGTTGCGTAGCTATTTCATGGCCCAGGCGGCGAAGATCAACGGATCGAAGAATCTCGCTGGTATCGCCGATCCGGCGGTCGACGCACTGGTCGAGAAGATTGTCGCTGCGGCGACCCGCGAGGATCTGATCGCGGCCTGCAAGGCACTGGATCGGCTGATCCGCGCCGGACGGTACTGGATTCCGCAGTGGTACCTGGCTTCGCACCGCATCGCCTATTGGGACGTGTTCGGCCGTCCGGCGCGCCAGCCGCGCTACGACCGGGGCATTCCCGACATCTGGTGGGCGGCGGAGAAAAAGGGGTGAGGGGAGATTGCGTGACGGACCGGCCATACTGCGCTAACAGGATCACATGACCGCCTACATCCTCCGTCGCATCCTGTTCATGATCCCGACCATGATCGGCATCATGCTGGTGTCTTTCGTCGTGGTGCAGTTCGCGCCCGGCGGTCCGGTCGAGCAGGTCATCGCCAAACTGCAAGGCTCGGATACCAGCGCGACCTCGCGCATTTCCGGCTCGGCCGGCGGCGACTTTGGCAGCCGCGGCATGGCGCAAGGCGGCTCCGGCGTCGATGCGACGACGTCCAAATATCGCGGCGCCCAAGGCATGGACCCGGCGTTCATCAAGAAGCTGGAGCAGCAGTTCGGCTTCGACAAGCCGGCCCATGAGCGCTTCCTGCTCATGATGTGGAACTACATCCGCTTCGATTTCGGTTCGAGCTATTTCCGCGACGTTACCGTGCTGCAGCTGATCAAGGAGAAGCTGCCGGTGTCGATGTCGCTCGGCATTTGGATGACGCTGCTGACCTATCTCATCTCGATTCCGCTCGGCATCAAGAAGGCCGTCGATTCCGGTTCGCAGTTCGACATGTGGACCTCGACCGTCATCATCATCGGCTATGCCATCCCCGGATTTCTGTTTGCCATCCTTCTGATCATCCTGTTTGCCGGCGGCTCGTTCTTCAACTGGTTTCCGTTACGCGGGCTGGTGTCCGACAATTTCTGGGCCATGCCGTGGTACCAGCAGATCATCGATTATTTCTGGCACCTGACGTTGCCGATTATCGCGATGGCGCTGTCGGCCTTCGCCACCATGACCCTGCTGACCAAGAATTCGTTCCTCGACGAAATCCGCAAGCAATATGTGTTGACCGCGCGCGCCAAGGGCTGTTCCAGGAACCAGGTGCTGTACGGCCATGTGTTCCGCAACGCCATGCTGATCGTGGTGGCGGGGTTCCCGTCGGCTTTCGTGAGCTCCTTCTTCGCCGGCTCGCTGCTGATCGAAACGATTTTCTCGCTCGACGGTCTCGGTCTGCTCGGCTTCGAAAGCGTGCTCAACCGCGATTATCCCGTGGTGTTTGCCACGCTCTACATCTTCTCGCTGGTCGGTGTGGTGGTGAACCTTGTCTCCGATCTCACTTACACCTGGATCGATCCGCGCATCGATTTCGAGTCGCGGGAGGTGTGAGCCGTGGACGCCCGCACCGCAAACGCCGCGACCGTCGCGCCGCGACCGTGGATCAAGGTGTCGCCGCTGAACAGGCGGCGCTGGCAGAACTTCAAGGCCAACCGGCGCGGCTACTGGTCGTTGTGGGTCTTCATGATCCTGTTCGTGATCTCGCTGTTCGCCGAGTTCGTCGCCAACGACAAGCCGATCTACATCCACGTCAACGGCAAGTCCTATTTCCCAGCGGTGGTGACTTATCCGGACACGGCCTTCGCCAAGGAGAAGGATCCGCTGCTGTTCGGCACCGCGGCCGATTATCGCGACGACTACCTGATGGAGCTCATCAGAAAGGAAGGCGGCTTCGTGGTCTGGCCGCCGATTCCATTCTCCTATTCGACGCAAGTGTCGAAGCCGCCATCGCCGTTTCCGTCGAAGCCGACCTGGGCCCTGACGCAGGCCGATTGCGACTTCGCTGCCAAGAACAATTTCGCCAAATGCGGCACGCTGGAAACCAACTGGCTCGGCACCGACGACGGCGGACGCGACGTGATGGCGCGGCTGATTTACGGCTTCCGCATTTCGGTGCTGTTCGGCCTGTGCCTGACCATCGCCTCGTCGATCATCGGCATCGCGGCCGGCGCGGTGCAGGGTTATTTCGGCGGCTGGACCGATTTGTTGTTTCAGCGTGTCATGGAAATCTGGACCTCAGTGCCTGAGCTGTATCTGCTGCTCATCATCTCGTCGATCCTGGTGCCGGGCTTCTTCGTGCTTCTCGGCATCCTGCTGCTGTTCTCATGGGTGCGGCTGGTCGGGCTGGTGCGTGCGGAATTCCTGCGTGGCCGCAATTTCGAATACATCCAGGCGGCTCGCGCGCTCGGCGTCACCAACATGACCATCATCTTCCGCCATTTGCTGCCGAACGCGATGGTGGCGACCTTGACCTTCCTGCCGTTCATTTTGTCGTCGTCGGTGATGACGCTGACGGCGCTCGATTTCCTCGGATTCGGCCTGCCGCCGGGTTCGCCATCGCTCGGCGAACTCCTGAGCCAGGGCAAGGCCAACATCCAGGCGCCGTGGCTCGGCCTCACCGGCTTCTTCGCCATCGCCGTCATGCTGTCGCTGCTGATCTTCATCGGCGAGGCGGTGCGCGATGCCTTCGATCCGCGGAAGACGTTTGCATGACCGATCCGCTCCTCAAGGTCGAAAATCTGTCGGTGGCCTTCGGCGTCGGTGCGCATGAAGTGCACGCGGTCCGCGGCGTGTCGTTCGCGATCGGCAAGGGCGAGACGGTGGCGCTGGTCGGCGAGTCCGGTTCGGGCAAGTCGGTGACGGCCCTGAGCGTGATGAAGCTGCTGCCTTATCCGCCGGCGCGGCATCCGTCGGGCTCGATTCTGTTCAAGGGCCAGGAGCTGCTGTCCATGCCCGAGGACGAGATCCGCAAGGTTCGCGGCAACGACATCACCATCATCTTCCAGGAGCCGATGACGTCGCTGAACCCGCTGCACACGATCGAGAAGCAGATCGGAGAGGTGCTGCTCCTGCACAAGGGGATGACCGGGCAGGCGGCGCGCACGCGCATAATCGAACTGCTGACACAGGTCGGCATTCCCGATCCCGAGGGCCGTCTGCAGAGCTATCCGCATCAGATGTCCGGCGGCCAGCGCCAGCGCGTCATGATCGCCATGGCGCTGGCGAACGAGCCCGACCTGCTGATTGCCGACGAGCCGACCACCGCGCTCGACGTCACGGTGCAGGCGCAGATCTTGAAGTTGCTGAAGGACATCCAGACGCGGCTCGGCATGTCGATGCTGTTCATCACCCACGACCTTGGCATCGTGCGCAAGCTCGCCGACCGGGTCTGCGTCATGCAGCGCGGCGAGATCGTCGAGCAGGGGCCGGTGGAAGAGGTGTTCACCAAGCCGCAACATGCCTACACCCAGGCGCTGCTCGCCGCCGAACCGAAGCCGGACCCGGCGCCGCCGAAGCCTGATGCGCCGCTGGTGGTCAGGACCGACGATCTCAAGGTGTGGTTTCCGATCAAGCGCGGCGTGCTGCGCAAGGTGGTGGGCCATATCAAGGCGGTCGATGGCGTCTCGGTCGAACTGCGCAAGGGCGAGACGCTGGGCGTCGTTGGCGAGTCTGGGTCCGGCAAGACCACGCTGGGTCTTGCCATCCTGCGCCTGATATCGTCGGACGGGCCGATCGTCTTCATGGGCGAGCAACTGCAGGGCCTGAAGTTCAAGGAGATGCGGCCGCACCGCCGCCAGATGCAGATCGTGTTCCAGGACCCTTACGGGTCGCTCAGCCCGCGCATGTCGGTGTCCGACATCATCGAGGAGGGGCTATGGGTCCATCACGCGAAGATGGACGACGCCGAACGCGAACGCCGCGTCGTCGCGGCGCTGGAAGACGTCGGCCTCGATCCGGCAACGCGCCACCGCTATCCGCACGAGTTCTCCGGCGGTCAGCGCCAGCGCATAGCCATTGCCCGCGCGCTGGTGCTGGAGCCGACCTTCATTGTGCTCGACGAACCGACATCGGCGCTCGACATGCTGATCCAGGCGCAGATGGTCGATCTGTTGCGCGACCTGCAGAAGAAGCGCGATCTCACCTACATGTTCATCTCGCATGATCTGCGCGTGGTCGCGGCGCTGGCGTCGCGGCTGCTGGTCATGCGCAACGGCAAGATGGTGGAAGAGGGCGCCGCCGCCGAATTGTTCAAGAACCCGAAGAGCGATTATACCCGCGCGCTGTTTGCTGCCGCCTTCCGCATCGAGACGGCGGCCGAAGCCGCCGTGGCGCCCTAATTGGGTCACGCTTTCTTGATTCGGACTTGAGGGTGCGGATCGTGCAAGAGCGTTACGTCCCTCCCGGAGTTGGAATCGTGATCCTATCGCGCCTTGCTATCGCCGCCGCCGTGCTGATGACATTGACCGCGCCGCCACCGGCGCGCGCCGATGATGCCGCCCAGTTTCCCATCATCGCCGACGACGGCAATGTCATCGCCAATCACAGCGTTTCGAATGAGCTGATCGCGCGTATTGAGAAGCTCAAGAACATCGTGGTCGTCGGCAATCCGGCCGGCAAGGTGACGTTGTACGAGTTCTACGATCTCAATTGTCCCTATTGCCGCCGCGCCTCGGAAGACATCGATGAGCTGCTGCAGGCCAATCCGAGCCTGCGTCTGGTGCTGGTGCCGTTCCCGGTGCTCGGCATTCCGTCGATCCTGGCGGCGCGGGTGGAGTATGCGGTGAACCGCATGGCGTCGCCGGAGAACGCCTACAAGTTCCACCGCACGGTCTATCAGGGCCGCGGCACCGTCGACGACAAGCGCGCCTTCGCGGCGGCGCAGTCGATCGGCCTGGAAAGCGTCGAGCTGCGCCAGATCGCCAACGAGGATACTTTCGGCACCGTGATGAAGGAGCATCTGCGCGTCGGCGATGCACTTGGCATCCAGGCGACGCCGGGGCTGGTCCTCGGCGGTGTCGCCATCATCGGCTATCCAGGCAAGAAGGCGCTTGCCGAGGCGATCGGCGCGGTTGGCAAATGCGGCACGGTGATGTGCCCGTAAGCGTCGATTCAATCTCCGTTCATTCCCGCGAAAGCGGGAATCCAGATCGTACGCGCGGTTTGACAAGGCTGGGTCCCCGCTTTCGCGGGGACGAACAGTCTGATGTCACCGCGCTCACAACCGCTTGACCGACGTGATCTCGCTGTCGGTTGACTTGATGCGCGCAATTGCTTCAGCGATGGGCTCGGCCTCGACCATCATGTGATGGGCGTTGGCATGGATGAGCGTCTGCGCATCGCGCGCGATGGCGACGTGTCCCTTCCAGAACAGGAGGTCGCCGCGCCGGATGTCGGCCAGCGAAACGGGCGTGCCAAGCACGCGCTCCTGCATATAGGAATCGCGTGGGCAGGGCTGTCCGGTGGCATTCAGTGCCACTTGCACGAGGCCGGAACAGTCGATGCCAAGCGACGACTTGCCGCCCCACAGATAAGGAGCGCCTCGAAACATTTCGGCGAGGGCGACGAAATCACCGCGTGCTTCGCCAAGAGCGGCCACATGACCGAGCGGATAGTGCCAGCCATAGCCGTCGATGGCGAATGTATCGGTCGTGCGGGTCACGGCAAGACGGGCGCCCATCGGCAGCGCAATCATCGGCGGCAACTTGATGTCGGCGGCGGGAAAGCCAAAAGTACGCGGCACGCTGACGCGATGCGTCGGTTCAGGGCTGAGCGGCCCGAGCGCATTGGCCGACAGGTAGCCGACATAGCCGTCAGCCTTCAGCTGGCCCCAGGCCCAGCCTTCCTCGCTCACTTCGTACACCGTGACGCGCTCGCCCTTCAGCGCCTCGGTGTCGAGCGCGGCCTCGTGCGCCGGGTCGCGCCGCAAATCGGCAATCGGTTCGATGATTTCGTAAAGCGTACCGTTGACGAAATGCGCAGCCTCGACTTGTCCACGCAGGTGAGCGGCGGCGATGTCGCGGCGATAGGGATTGAGGCGGGGATCGAGAGCCATTGGCGCCCTAGCCATACCGCTCACACAAAACCGCATACAGTGCCCGTGCCGCCATCAGTTCGGCACCCTCGGGACGGCCGGGCCGCGCCGATGGCGTCCAGGCGAAGATGTCGAGGTGCATCCATGACGGTGAGTCGACGAACTTCTTGAGGAACAGCGCCGCGGTGATGGCGCCGGCCATACCATCGCTGCCGACATTGTTGATGTCGGCGGCCTTGGAATCGAGTTGCGATTCGTAGGGCTGCCACAAGGGCAGCCGCCATACCGGGTCGTTCTCGGTAAGGCCCGCTTTGCCCATGTCGGCGGCCAGCCTGTCGTCATTGCTGAACAGCGCCGGCAGTTGCGCGCCAAGCGCAACGCGGGCCGCGCCGGTGAGCGTGGCGAAATCGACGAGCAGCGCCGGCTTGTCCTCGCTCGCCAGCGTCAGCGCGTCGGCCAGGATGAGGCGGCCTTCGGCATCGGTATTGCCAATCTCGACTGTGAAGCCCTTGCGCGAAGTGAAGATGTCGCGCGGCCTGAAGCTCTTGCCCGACACCGAGTTCTCGACCGCCGGAATGAGCACGCGCAGGCGCAGCTTCATCTTGCCGGCCATGATCATGTGAGCAAGGCCGAGCACGGTGGCGGCGCCGCCCATGTCCTTCTTCATGTTGAGCATGCCGCTCGATGGCTTGATGTCGAGGCCGCCGGTGTCGAAGCACACGCCTTTGCCGACCAAAGTCACCTTCGGGTCTTTTTCTTTGCCCCAGGTGATGTCAATCAGACGCGGCGCGCGCGGCGAGCCCATGCCGACCGCGTGGATCAGCGGGAATTCCTTGGCGAGCTTGTCGCCGCCAGTGACCTGGATCTTGGCTCCGTGTGCGGCCGCGAGCTTGCGCGCCGCAGCCTCGAGTTCCTCCGGTCCAAGATCGTTGGCCGGCGTATTGATCAGGTCGCGCGCCAGCGCCACGCCTTCGGCGATGCGGCTCACCTCGCTGCCGTCGACGCCCTTGGGCAGAACCAGTTTGACCTTGCGGGCATCGGCCTTGCGGTAGCGCGTGAACTGGTAGGCGCCGGTGGCGAAGGCCAGGGCCGCCAGCCGCGCGTCATGCGGCGCGTTGGCGAAGCGATAGGTGCCGGCTGGCAGCAGATTGACCAGGGCGCCGGGCCGGAAGGTGTCGATCGTGTCGCCCGGCTTTTCCAATCCGAACAGCACACCGGCAAGCTTGCCGTCCTGCGCCGGAATGAGCAGCAGCCGTCCCGGCTTGGCCTCGAAACCGGCGGCTGCGGCGAAGGTTCGCTCGCGTTCGCCGAAGCCGGCCATAACCGCCTCCGCGTTGCCGGCATGAACAAACCAGATCGGGGTGCCGCGCGATTCCGCGCCTGCAAACACGGGGTGCATGGGTGTCTTACTCCAGGATGCCGGGAACAGTCGGGCGCCCGGCGGCCGGTCATAGCGCCGGACGAGGGTACGAGCCAGACTAGGCTGACCGGGGCCGGTTAACCACTCGTTAGGGTTAACGTTTTATTGCTCGATTATGCCGCCGGTACCTTCCCCTCGCACAGCTGGGATGTCCATGCGCCACTCCTTGCGTGATGCTTCCCCCCGCCGGACCCGGTTGCTGGCCGCGGCTGCCGTCGCCGCCGTGCTGGCGCTCGGCCTCGGTGGCTGCAAGACCACCAACGACATCACCGGATCAATCGGTGGACGCTCCACGGCCGAGCCGGTCACCGAACGGGACTGGCGCGATGCGCTGGACACGTGGGGCGAGCGCTACAAGGCCGATCCGTCCAATGCCGAGGCGGCGATCAATTATGCGCGGGCGCTGCGCGCCACCGATCAGCGGGCCCAAGCCGTCGCGGTGCTGGAGCAGGCGGCGATCCGCAATCCGAATAATATGGCGCTGCTCGGCGCCTATGGCCGCGCTTTGGCGGTGGTTGGAAACTATCAGCAGGCGCTGGATGCGCTCGGCCGTGCCCACACGCCCGACAATCCGGACTGGAGCATCCTCAATGCCCAGGGTGCGGTGCTCGATCAGATGGGCCGCAATGCCGAAGCGCAGCGGCATTATTCCGCGGCGCTCAAGATTGTCCCGGATGAGCCGTCGGTGCTGTCGAATCTCGGCCTGTCTTACGTTCTGACCAAGGACCTCAAGCGGGCCGAGATCACCTTGCGCCGCGCACTGGCGCAGCCCAATGCCGATCCCAAGGTGCGGCAGAACCTCGCCCTCGTCATGGGCTTGCGTGGCAAATACGCCGAAGCCGAGCGGATCGCCGGCGAAGGTCTGCCGCCGGATCAGGCCGCGGCCAATGTCGCCAATCTCCGGCAGGTGCTGGCGCAGCAGCAAAAGGGCGGCCGGCCTTACGTGCCGGCGCCGAATGCCGGCGGCTAGTTGACGGCCATCACCTTGATGATAGCGGGTCCCAGGATCACGACGAACAGCACCGGCAGGAAGAACAGGATCATCGGCACGGTGAGCTTGGGCGGCAGGCCGGCGGCCTTCTTTTCGGCTTCCGACATACGCATATCGCGGTTTTCCTGCGCCATCACGCGCAGCATGTTGGCGAGCGGTGTGCCGTACTTCTCGGCCTGCGTCAGCGCCATACAGACCGACTTGACGCCTTCGAGGTCGGTACGCTTGGCGAGGTTGTCGTAAGCCTGGCGGCGGTCCGGCAGGTAGGACAGTTCCGCGGTCGTCAGCGTCAGTTCTTCGGCCAGCGGCACCGATTGCGAGCCGATTTCCTCGCCGACCTTTTTCAGCGCCGCTTCGATCGACATGCCGGACTCAACGCAGATCAGCAGCAGGTCGAGCGTGTCGGGGAAGGCGCGCTTGATCGAAATCTGGCGCTTCTGGATCTTGTTCTTGAGCAGCATCAGCGGCAAGTGCATGCCGAGATAGGCGGCGGCGATACAGAGACCGAGCTTGACGGTCGCCGGCTGATCGAATTCGAGGACGACGAACAGGTAGAACGCCGTCAGCACAAATGCCGCGATCGGCGTCACCATGCGGAAGAACAGGAAGGTGACGTAGGGCGCCTGGCCGCGATAGCCGGCCTGCACCAGCTTGAGCCGGGCCTCTTCCTGGCCGAACCACTTGTTCAGGTTGAAGCCGTCGACAATCCGCTGGATGTACTGCTTCGGCGATTGCCGCAGCGACACCCTTTCTTTTTCCTTGGCCATGCGCTCGCGCTCGCGGGCGCGGATTTTCTCACGCTCGATCGCCACCGCTTTCATGCGCTTGTCGAGCGGATTGGCGAAGACCATCGGCATGGTAATCGTCAGCACAGTCGCCATGGCGGCGATCGCGGCAAAGATCACCGTCAGGGACTGAGTATTGAGCGCGCTGGCGATCAGGTCGATCATCGTCAGAAGTCGAAGTTGATCATTTTCTTCATGACCAGCACGCCCATCATCATCCAGACCGCCGAGGCGGCGAGCATGATGTGGCCGAGCTGTTCGGTGAAGAGCAGATTGATGTATGACGGGCTGGTGATCCAGACGAGGGTCATCACCGCCACCGGCAACGCGCCGATGATGCCCGCGGAAGCCTTGGCTTCCTGGGACATCGCCTGGATCTTGGCTTTCATCTTCTTGCGGTCGCGCAAGACGCGCGACAGGTTGCCGAGCGTCTCCGACAGGTTGCCGCCAGCCTTCTGCTGGATGGTGATGACGATGCCGAAGAAGTTGGCTTCCGGCACCGGCATGCGCTCATAGAGCTTGGCGCAGGATTCTCCGAGCGGAATGCCGATGGCCTGGGTCTCGAGAATGGCGCGGAACTCCGAACGCACCGGCTCCGGCGCGTCGATGGTAATCATCTTGATGCAGTCGAGCAGCGGCAGACCGGCCTTGATGCCGCGCACGATCACGTCGACCGCGTCGGGAAAGCCGTTGAGGAACTTCTGCTCGCGGCGCTTCTTCAAATAGCCCAGCAGCCAGCGCGGCAGACCGAAAGCGCCGGCGAAGGCGAGACCGACAGCCGGCAGCAGCCCGGCATTGGACATCATACCGACAAGAAACATGCCGATGCCGATGAGCCCGGAAATGATGAAGAAGGTCTGCTTGGACCAGCCGAGGCCCGCCTGTGTAATGCGGACCGCCAGCGGCGGCGAATTCTGCTTGCGGTTGCGTTCTTCGACTTCCTTGAGTGTATTCTCGATGGTGTCGCGCCGGCTCTTTTGCGGCCCGCGCGTCTTCCGCGCCATCGGCTCGGCGCGCGCCACGTTGGCGACGCGTTGCTCGGTCTTCTTCTCGCCCGAAAGGATCGGATAGAGAAAAACATAGGCAACGCCGCCGATGGCGACGGCGGCGAGAAAGAAGATGGCGAGTGCGTTGATCTCCGGCACGGCTACCCTCGCATCGCCTGGCTGGTTTCCTCGGCGGCATCGAGCGCCTGGGCGAGGCGCTTTTCCTCACCGTAGTAGCGCGCGCGGTCCCAGAAGCGCGGCCGGCCGATGCCGGTCGAGCGGTGGCGGCCGATGATGTTGCCGTCGGCGTCTTCGCCCGTCATCTCGTAGAGGAACAGGTCCTGGGTGATGATGACATCGCCTTCGAGCCCCATTACCTCGGTAATGTGGGTGATGCGGCGTGAGCCGTCGCGCAGACGCGCGGCCTGAACTACGACGTCCACCGAGGCGACGATCATCTCGCGGATGGTCCTGGACGGCAGCGAGAAGCCGCCCATGGTGATCATCGATTCGAGACGCGACAGGGCTTCACGCGGATTGTTGGCGTGCAGGGTACCCATCGAGCCGTCATGGCCGGTGTTCATGGCCTGCAGCAGGTCGAATGCTTCCGGACCGCGGACTTCGCCGACGATGATGCGTTCCGGGCGCATACGCAGACAGTTGCGCACCAGTTCGCGCATGGTCACCTGACCTTCGCCTTCGAGATTGGCCGGGCGGGTTTCCAGGCGCACCACGTGCGGCTGCTGCAGCTGAAGTTCGGCGGCATCTTCGCAGGTGATGATCCGTTCATCGGCGTCGATAAACTGCGTCAGACAGTTGAGCAGTGTGGTTTTGCCGGAGCCGGTGCCACCCGACACCAGCGTGTTGACGCGGGCGCGACCGATAATGCGCAGGATTTCCGCGCCCTGTTCGGTGATCGAGCCGAACTTGACGAGCTGATCGAGCGTCAGCTTGTCCTTCTTGAACTTACGGATGGTGAGCGCAGGACCGTCGATGGAGAGCGGCGGCACGATGGCGTTGACGCGCGAGCCGTCCGGCAAGCGCGCGTCGCAGATTGGCGAGGCTTCGTCGACGCGGCGGCCGACCTGGCTGACGATGCGCTGACAGATATTGAGAAGCTGCTGGTTGTCGCGGAAGCGGATGCCGGTGCGCTGAATCTTACCTTTGACTTCGATGTAGACCGTGCCGGAGCCGTTCACCATGATGTCGGCGATGTCATCGCGCGCGAGCAGAGGCTCAAGCGGGCCGAAGCCCAGCACGTCGTTGCAGATGTCGTCGAGCAGTTCTTCCTGCTCCGAGATCGACATCACGATGTTCTTGATCGAGATGATCTCGTTGACGATGTCGCGGATTTCTTCTCGCGCGGATTCGGCGTCGAGGCGCGCGAGCTGCGCCAGATCGATGGCCTCGATCAGCGCGCCGAAGATCGTACCCTTGGTGACGTAATAGGCCTCCGAGCGGCGGGAATCGACCGCCGGCATATTGACGGCGGCTTGTCGCCGCTCCGGCGTCGGCGCCGGCACCAGCGGTGCGCCAAGGCCGTCGGAAGGAAACGGTGTGCGGCCGCTCTCGATGGGCGCCGTCGGCGGTGATGCAATAGGAGCGGGCGCCGAGGCGACGGCCGGCGCAGGCGCATGCGGCGCCGGCTGCATGGCCGGGGCTGGGCTGCGAATATCGGTGGTGGCGCCACGCTTACCGAACACGTCGACTTACTCCGGACACTTCAAAGCCATTCAGCAACGCGCGGGTCTATCCCGCGCGCTTGAGCAATTTACCGAGCAGGCTCTGGCGGCCGCGCTTGGCTTCGGCACGGCCGGTAAGGACCTGCGCCATCTGGCGGAACAGGTCCGCCGTTTTGTGATTGGCCGCTACTTCCGCGATCATCTGGCCGTTATTGGCGGCCGTACCGAAGAGTTGCGGCTCGAAGGGAATGACGGTCAGCGGCTGGTCTTCCAGCGCCTTGGCAAAATCGGCCGGCGCGATCTCTGGCCGTTTCGGCACGCCGATCTGGTTCAGGCAATAGTGCGGCGGATGGTCGTTCGGCCGCGCCGCGCGCAGCAGATCGACCATGTTCTTGGCATTGCGTAGATTGGCAAGATCAGGCCCAGCGACGATGAGGATCTCGTCGGCGCTGATCAGCAGCCGTCGCGTCCAGCCCGACCAGATATGCGGCACGTCAAGCACGACGCAGGGGATCGACGCGCGCATGGAGTCGAGAATGGCGTCGAAGGCCTCGGCGCCGAAGTCGTAGACCCGATCGAGCGTCGCCGGCGCCGCCAGCAGGCTCAAATGATCGGTGCATTTCGACAGCAGGCGATCGACGAAGGCGGTATCGATACGGTCCGGCGAGAACACCGCATCGGCGATGCCCTGCGGCGGGTCCTGATTGTAGTCGAGGCCGGCGGTACCGAAAGCGAGGTCGAGATCGGTAACCACGCTGTCTAGATTGAGATCGCGTGCGATTGCCCAGGCGATGTTGTGGGCCACGGTGGAGGCGCCGACGCCGCCTTTGGCGCCGACGACGGCGATGATGCGACCGACCGGCTTGGCCTCCGGCGAATGGAACAGACCGCACACCGAGCGCACCACGTCCAGCGTCGAGACCGGGGCGATCAGATAGTCGCTGACGCCGCGCCGCGTCAGCTCGCGATACAGCGTCACGTCATTGATGCGGCCAATGACGATCACGCGCGTGCCGGCGTCGCACACTTCGGCAAGTTGATCGAGGCGGCCGATAATGGCATCGCCCCGGCCGTCGGCTTCGATGATGATGACGTTCGGCGTCGGCGACATGCGATAGGCTTCGACCGCCGCCGCGGCGCCGCCCATCTGGATTTTGACATGGGCCTTGGCGAGGCGCCGGTCTTCGCCCGCCGACTGCACGGCGGCCGCGGTCTCCACGGTGTCGCAAAAGGCCTGCACCGACACGCGCGGCGCCGGCGCGATATGCTCGTCAGACGGCAAAGCCGTGGGAGCCGCCGTCTGGCTGCCGTCCTGAGGCTGGCCGAGCAGATGCGCGTTCTTGATCATTTTCCGATATCGCTGATTTTGCCGCTGTCGAAGCCACTGGAGGAGTTCTGGTAGGAGCCGCTCGGATTTTCACCCTTGCGATACTTGTCCAGTGCGACCGAGCGGCGCGCCGCATAAGCCGGCTGCTCGCCGCGCGGCTGCACGAGGTCAGCCGGGTTGTCGACCATCGACGCCAGATTGCGTTGTGCGGCGCAGCCGAAATTCCAGAACGGCCGGTTCTGCATGTAGTGCTTGTCACTTGCACCGAGGTCTTCGGGCCACTGACCGCAGGGGCCGGCTTCGGCGACCATCTTGGTGTATTCGATCTTGATCGAGACCAGCGATGCCGGCTCCGGCCGATACGTCCGGACATAGACGGCTTTCCCCGGCACGCCCGACGCCGCGAAGATCGAATGAATTTCGCGCAGGGAATCGGCGGCGGCGCGGTCGGCCTGGCTGCCGCGCGGCACCTGCACGACGATGCCGCTATTGGCCTCGCGCTTCCACCACTGGGCGAAGGCCAGCACGTCGGCGCGTTGCGCCGGCGTCAGGCCGCCGCGGTTGCGGCCGAGAAACACGTCGACCTGCCGCGCGCCTTCGCGCACCGTGATCGGGTGGCGATCGCGATAGTCGAATGGGTAATCGTTCTTCGCCGTCTGGGTCTGGTAACAGCCCCCAAGCACGCTGGTGAGCGCCGCCGCGGCGAGCAGACGCAACGCCACCTGGCGGCGCCGGCTTGTATGGTTTCGCGAACTCGTCATGGCATCGTCTCCGCCGCTCAATCGAGAATGAACCCGTATTTGCTCTGGGTCGCGCCGACCGGCGCCGGGCCTGCCTGGGGTGCGTTACCGTAAATCCGGTTCAGCCGGCCCAGCAGCACGGACGAGGGATCGCTTGGATCGGCAAATCCGTCATCGGGCCGGGACAACTGTTTCTGCGCCACCGCGCGGACCACGTAAGGCGTCACGATGACGACCAGTTCGGTCTGGTTGTTGACGTAGTCACGGCTCTTGAACAGCGCGCCGAGGATCGGCAGTTGCATCAGGCCGGGAACGCCGTTGATCTGCTGCTTGGTTTTTTCCTGGATCATGCCGGCCAGCGCCAGCGAGCCGCCCGACGGAATTTCCACGGTGGTCTCGGCGCGGCGGGTCGAAATCGACGGTACGGTCAGCGTTGACTGCGATCCGGCCACCGTCAGCGTCATCGCATTGTCGGTTGACAGATCGGACACTTCCGTCATCACCTTCAGGCTGATGCGGCCTTCCGACAACACGATTGGCGTAAAGACGAGGCCGACGCCGAACTTCTTGAATTCGATCTGCGGCTGACAGGTCGGCGGCGACTTGGTCGTATCGCAGGACAAGCCGGACGGAATGGGGAATTCGCCGCCGGCGACGAAGCTGGCGGTTTCACCGGAAATGGCGGTCAGGTTCGGTTCGGCAAGCGTGCGCAGCACGCCGGCGCGATCCATCGCACGCAAGGTCGCGGTGACGTTCTTGGCGCTGCCGCCGAAGGCCGTGTTACTGAGAGCCTGTCCGCTGGCCGAGAACGGGTTCTGCGTGTTCAGGTTAACGACGGCACTGCCGTAATTGAAAGTGCCCGACAAATCGATGCCGAGCTGCTTGATGACGTCGCGGCGGACTTCGGCGACTGTGACCTTGAGCATGACCTGGTCGCGGCCGCGCACGGTGATGCCATTGACGACCTTGGTGCCGTCGCCAACGAGCCGCGAGGCAAGATCGTAGGCCTGCTGCGATTCCGCGGTGCTCGAAGCCGAACCCGACAGCATGATGCCTTCGCCGACGCCCTCGATGCGGATATCGGCTTCCGGAATGCTCTGTTTGAGCGCGGCGCGCAGACCATTGAGATCGCGGGTCACGGCGATGTCGAAGCCGGCAATCTGCTTGCCGGCGGCGTCGAAGAAGAAAATGTTGGTCTGGCCGATCTTGACGCCGATCATGTAGACGCGGCGCGATGTCCGCACCACCGCATTGGCGATGGTCGGGTCGGCAACGAGCACATCCTTGATGTCGGCCGGCAGGTCGATGGCCACCGACTTGCCGATGCCGAGCGGGATGAAGCGCGACGTTGCCTCGCTGGCGGCCACCTGGATCACCGGCACGCCGATGCCGGCATCGGCCGCGCGCAGCGGCGTCGGGCCGGTCAATGCCGCGGTCGCGAGCAGCATGGCCAGAAGGCCGGACCGGATCGGCTTTTGTCTCAGCATGCTGAGGTCTCCGAGACTGTTCGCGGCAAGGCTTTTTGCGTCGAGACCGATCATCGCGGCGTGCTCACGGTTGAAACGCCAAAGCGGACGATGTTGATGCCGTTGCCACGGGGCGTTTCGATCGGGGCGTCCTGCTTCTCGGCGTCAGTGATGCTGCGCAGCGCCAGAGACAGCGTGCCGCGCTTCTGCGACAGCGCCAGAACCTCCGCCTGGGCCGGCGCAAGCTCAAGCGTTGCGGTCTTGCCCATGACGACCTTCTGGCCGCCCTTCTCTTCGACATTCTGGTCGATGGCCAGAACGCGGACATTGCTGAGCACGACCTCGCTGACATGTGCTTCAACGCCGGTGGCCTTTTCGGCCTCCAGATCGCGGCGCGTCAGCAGCACGTCGACCCGGTCGTTCGGCAGGATGAAGCCGCCAGCGGAGGTTTCCGGCGAAATCTGCGTTGAAACCGCGCGCATGCCCGGCGGCAGAATCGCGGCCATGAAGCCGGATCCCTTTGCATTTACCAGCTTGGCCTCGCGGATCGGCTCGCCGGCAACGAAGGGGTAGCGTGCAATCTGTCCCGACAGGTCTTCAAGCGCGTTCGGCCGGTCGCTTTTGCGGATGAAGTTGCCCGTGGAGGCTTCCTTGGGCCAGGTCTGCCAAGCCATTTCACCGGCGTTGAGGGTTTGCCCCATGCCGATATTGTTCTTGGCGACGAGAATATCGACGGTTTCCGCCTTGGCGACGACGGGAGCGGGTGCTTCCGGCGGCTTTTCGCTGCGGCCGGCGAGCATAGCCGCGACGCCGCCGGCGGCGATCGCGACCGTCAAGACAACAAGGCGCGCGGCTTTCATACGCTCACTCTCACCGATACCGACGGCAACAATGCCGTCAAAACCCACATGGCGGCCGAAGCGGTCGCCTGCATGGATTTGACCAGCTAAAGGTCAAGGCATGGTTAAGGAGAGGTGAGTAAGTCGAGTTAATAAACACTTTCCGCGCGGGTTCCGCCGTTGAAAATCACTCACCCGCGCCGGAGCCGGCGCGCCTGGCGTTCCAAACGACGATGAGTTGTTAGTTAAAAGCGCCTGGCATCCAGCCGGTCTTCGGATAGACGATGAGCGCGGCCGCGGCGAGTGCGATGCCGTAAGGCACGCCGCCACCAGTTTCATGCAGGCGCATGATCCAGCTCTGGCGCGCCAGCGGCGCGGGCAAAGGCAGCTTGCGGAACTGGATCAGGAAGAGCGTGAGCGCGCCACCGAAGATCGAGGCATAGACCACGTAGTCGAGCAGGTGATCGAAGCCGAACCACAAGGCGGTTGCCGCCACCAGTTTGGCGTCGCCGCCGCCGATCCAGCCCTGCGCGAAAAAGATGAAGCCAACGGTGAGGACGATCGCCGCCGCGGCTGCATGCATGCCGATTGTCTGCAGCGGCATGCCCGTGACAATCGCCAGTGCGAAGAAGCCGGCGCCCAGCGCCAGCGACAGCCGGTTGGAGATGGTCATGGTCAAGAGGTCGCTGGAGGCGGCGAAGGCCATCAGCGCGGGAAACAAAACGAGCCTGACCACATCGAGCGCCGTCATCGGGCATTCCTTTGGCTTGTCTGTGGCAGGACCGCGCGCTTTGCGTTCCGCCGACGCGGTGCGACGTTACGGCCGAGATGTTTGAGGTTCGGTTAGCGCCATGCGCGCAATTTGCGCCTCGCCAAAACAAAAGGCTCCGGCCATGTGCCGGAGCCCTTCGTCATATCGCGTCGAGACCCGATTACTTGAGCTGGGTCGAGATGCTGTTGAACGAGGTGTTCAGCTTGGTGCCGAGGCCGTTCACGACCGCGATGATCGCGACCGAAATGCCCGCGGCGATGAGGCCGTACTCGATGGCGGTGGCGCCCGAGTCGTCCTTCATGAAACGCACGAACAGGTTTTTCATCGAAAGCTCCATAAGAGATCCACGTGGCTGTCTGAGCAGACCGGCCTGCCGGTTTGGCGTACGGCTGTTCCGGTCAAGCGCAAGACTACGAGGGAGGTCTTGCGGCAGTCTTAATCTGGTTGAAGAAAATCCGGGGCATTTCATGCAATTATACTGTGGTTAACAGGTAGTAACCAAATGAATAGCATGGTTAATTGATTATAACTAAAGTATTTATAGAAGATCGACGTTTGTATTTTTCTTGAATACGGTTTTAGCCGCAGAGTTTCGCCTATTATTGGCTAAATAACGCGATAAATTCTGTCGCTACTGAAGTATATCAATACTGCGGTCGATACCGGCGCGCGTCGCATGATTACCGCGCAGGGCCAGGCTCTTCCATTCAGCGCAGCAATTTCACCGGGCGTTAACTCCGCGCGCCGGGTGGCAAATGCGGGGCACTCGTTGGTGCGCCGAGAGCATGGTGAATGGATATTATTCTGTCGCTCTCGCCAGCATCATCCGGCCGCTGATCGTGGCGGCTCGTCGAACTTCGCCGGCGGCCAGATGGTCTGACCGGCGACTGGGGGCTGCACGTCGGCCACCAGCCAGCCTTTGCACTTCGTTCACCAATTTGCAGTCAACTGAAGCCGTTGCCGCGGGCGTGTATGGCCGCGCGGCCTTGTGTGTTGCGTAGCGTTGGAGAGTGCGATGTCGGCCGCGTCCCCCCGTCCCAGACGGCTGCCTGTGGTTTTGGCCGGCCTGATGATCGCAATGTCTCTCCAGGCGGCTCATGCCGAAACGATTTCGGTCTCGGTCGACGAGGCCCGCATCATGAAGCTGCCGGACAGCGTCGCCACCATCGTTATCGGTAACCCGCTGATCGCCGACGCCACATTGCAGGCCGGCGGCGTGCTCGTTCTCACCGGCAAGGGCTTCGGTTCCACCAACATGCTGGCGCTCAACCGCGCCGGAAAGACGGTGCTGGATACCACGGTACAGGTCGTCGGTCCGACTAAATCCGATCTCGTCGTCGTCTATAAGGGTGTCGAACGCGAGTCCTACAGCTGCGCGCCGGAATGTGAGAAGCGCCTGACGCTTGGCGACTCCACGAGCTACTTCACCAATATCATGGCGCAGTCCGGCGCCCGCATCGGCGGCGCGGGTGGCGGCGGCGGCGGCGGCGCCCCGGCCGGACGCTGATCGCGGGCGACCCGGCGCAACAGGGTTAGTGTCGGCCTAACGTGATCTCCGGCTATTTCGCCAACGCCCGCAAGAAATCAAAAACACCATTTCGCTATAAGAGAGATGGTTGGGTGATGCGGGCTGGAACCCGAACATGTTGAACAGGATCAAGAATGTCATTGGGGAACGCTGCGGCGCGTTAAAGCGCAGCAGGCTCGGTCGGCGTTTCATCAAGCAGCAGGATGGCGCCGCGGCGGTCGAGTTCGCGCTGGTTGCAACGCCGTTTCTGGCGCTCATCTTCGCCATTATCGAATCTGCGATGGTGTTCTTCGCCGGTCAGAGTCTCGAAGCCGCCACCGCCGCCGCGGCGCGACTGATCCTGACCGGCCAGGCGCAGACAACCGGCTACAGCGCCAATGATTTCAAAACCCAGGTCTGCAATCGTGTCGCCAGCCTGTTCGACTGCAGCGGCGGCGTGTATGTCGACGTAAAGACCTACAGTAACTTCACCTCGGTCAGCAGCACGCCGCCGGTCACCAATGGCAAGCTCGATACGTCGAATATGACCTACACGCCGGGCGGTCCGGGCTGCATCGTCAAGGTCGCGATCTACTACCAGTGGCCGATCTACGTCTCCCTGCTCGGTAACAACCTGTCGAACCTCAACGGCAATAAAAGGCTTCTGGTGGCGACATCGGTGTTCCGAAACGAGCCCTATGGCGGGACGGGCGGATGTTGACCTTGTCGTCTTTCGCCACGGTGCACCGCCGCAAGCTGCGTTTCGCGCGCGATCAACGCGGCGTTTCCGCCGTCGAGTTCGCGCTGCTGGCGCCGATCATGATCGGCCTCTATTTCGGTTGTGTTGAAATTTCCGACGCCGTGAGCGTCGACCGCAAAGTGAGTCTGACGGCGGCCGCGCTCGCCAACCTGTCGTCGCAGGTGACGACGATTTCGTCGGGTGACATGAGCAATATATTCGATGCCTCTGGTGCGATTGTCGCTCCTTACGACGTCACCAAGATGAAGATGACCGTCACCTGCATCAGCATCGACGCCAACAAGAATGCCACGGTGAAATGGAGCGCAACGCGTAACGGTACCGTCAATTCAGGTACGGCGAATTTGCCGACGGCGCTGCAAGTCGCCAACTCGCAGATTATTCTTGCCGAAGCCAGCTACGCCTATCAGCCGACCGTCGGCTACACCATTACCGGCACGCTCAACCTGGCGGACAAGATGTACATGACGCCGCGGCAGGCCTCGCCGACCTACGACAGCAAGTCTTGCACGTGAGCGGCACGCAAGGCTAGCGCGCCACCTTCAGGTCGGCGATCGGCAGCGACGTCGTCGATTTGATACGCTCCATGGCGAAGCGCGACGTGACGTTCTTCAGCGGCACGGTGGCGATCAGCTTCTTGTAAAAGGCGTCGTAGCTCTGCATGTCCTGCACCACGACGCGCAGGACGTAGTCGACATCTCCGGCCATGCGATAGAACTCCATCACCTCCGGCATGGCATTGACGACGTCGGCGAAGCGGCCGAGCCACTCCTGCGAATGGTCGCCGGTCTCCACCGAGACGAACACGGTGATGCCAAGCCCGATCTTTTCCGGATCGATCAGCGCCACGCGCTTGGTGATGACGCCGTCGGCCTCGAGCCGCTGCAGGCGCTTCCAGCAGGGCGTCGATGACAGCCCGACGCGCTGCCCAATTTCGGCGACCGATAGGGAGGCGTCCTCCTGCACCACGGCGAGGATCTTGCGGTCGATGGCATCCATTCTCTATTTCCTTGCAAAAAGAGAAGTTTCTGACTTTCTGTAAGACGCAAATTAGAAGGATTTTCTTTTTTATGCCTCAGTACTGTCTTTACATAGAAAAATATTCTATTTCAAGTGCCATGAAACGGCGCCCGCCGGCGCCCTGTCCCGGATGAACCGTCCCATGAGAAAATTCTTCGCCCCCTTCGTGGCTGCAGGCCTGAGCGCCCTGGTGTCGCTCGGCGCGACCTTCTCTGCCTCCGCAGCCGAGCCGCAGCCACTGGTCAGCGTCTCCTGGCTCCAGCAGCATCTCGACGACAAGAACCTGCTCGTCCTCGACATCCGCTCCGCCATCGATGGCGGCGGCGCCAAGGCTTATGAAGAGGCCCACATTCCCGGCGCCGTGCACAGCGACTACGACAAGGCCGGCTGGCGCGTGACCCGTAACGACGTGCCCTTCATGCTGCCGACCGTCGCCGAACTCGAAAAGCTGATCGGCGAGATCGGCATCGACGAGAACACGCACGTTGTCGTGGTCCCAGCTGGCGTGAACTTCACCGATTTCGGTTCCGCTGCGCGCACCTACTGGACGCTCAAGGTCGTCGGCGTGAACAATGTCTCGATCCTCGACGGCGGGGTGGCCGGCTGGAAGGCGGCAGGCCTGGCGCTTGAGAAGGGTGTCAAAAAGCCTGTGCCAACAATTTTCACCGCCACGCTCAACGAGAAACTGCTGTCGCGCATTGACGACGTCACCAAGGTCGAGACCGCGAAGAATGCGACGCTGCTGGACGCGCGTCCGGCCTCGTTCTTCACTGGCAAGGAAAAGGCACCGGCCGCCAAGGCCTATGGCCACATTCCGGGCGCCGTCAATCTCGACAGCGCCAGCTTCTACGATGCCGCCACCAACCGTCTGAAGCCGCGTGCCGAACTGGCCGCGCTGGCTGCGCAACTGCCGGCCCAGCAGCCGGTGATCGCCTATTGCAACACCGGCCACTGGGCCGCGACCGATTGGTTCGTGTTGCACGAACTGCTCGGTCGCCAGGATGTCAGCCTTTATGACGGCTCGATGGTCGAATGGACCGCCAATGCGTCGCGCCCGATCGACTCCGCGCGCACCAAGTGGGACGATGTCAAGAAGGTGCTCGGTCTCGGTTCGTGATAGAATTACGTTTCTGATCCTCGACAAATGCAGAGGCGCGCCCTAAAGCGCGCCTCTCGCAAGGAGAAGGCAAGGCATGTCTACCGCAACGATCTCCGCTCCTTCGGCCGCGCCGCGCGCCGATTATCTCTTTGTCTCTATCGCCGTCCTCGCCACCGCGATCCTGATCGCGCTGGTGTTGCTCGACGGCCAGCCGGCTTCCGCGGCCCTGGTTCTCGGCGGCTTCGGCCTCGGCATTGCCTTTCTCAAGGCTGAGTTCAGCTATGCCGCATCGTGGCGGCGCTTTCTCACGCGGGGTGAGGCGGGTGGTCTGATCGGCGGCCTGATCGTCATCGCCATCGCCGCTTTGGCAGTGGTGCCGGTTGCGGCGCTGGTCAAAGGCTATGGCGGTGCTATCGCGCCGCTCGGGCCGTCGCTGATCGTCGGCGCCTTCGTCTTCGGCGTCGGCATGCAGCTCGGCAATGGCTGCGGTTCGGGCACGCTTTACACCGTTGGTGGCGGCTCTGGCCGCATGCTGGTGACGTTGGCCTTCTTCGTCATCGGCAGCGTGTTTGGCTCGCTGTCGCTGCCCCGGTTTCTCGCGATGGGCGGTATCGATCCGGTTCTGGCGTCCGACTATCTAGGCCCATGGGGCGGTCTTGCCGCGACATTGGCGAGCCTCGCGGTCGCGGCGGCGATCCTGGCTTTCATCGCCAAAAGGCGTGGCGCCAATTTCAAGCCGTCGCGCAACTACATCGTTGGCGGCATTGTCATCGGCCTGCTGTGCATTGGCGTGTTCTTCGCCGGCGGTCATCCCTGGAGCGTCACGTTTGGCTACACGGTGTGGGGCGCCAAGATCTTCCAGGCGGTGGGTTTCGACTTCTCGAATGCCGCATTCTGGCAGTGGCCGGGCCCCAAGCATGCACTCGAACAATCGGTGCTGTCCGACACGTCGAGTCTCACCGATTTCGGCATGATCTTCGGCGCCATGGCCGCTGCCGCAGCGACCAAGCGTTTCGCCAACACGCCATGGCCGCCGCTCGGTTCGCTGCTCGCCGCCGCGGTCGGCGGCCTGCTGATGGGCTGGGGCGCGCGCCTTGGCTTCGGCTGCAACATCGGCGCCTTCGTCGGCGGTGTGGCCTCGGGCTCGTTGCATGGCTGGGTGTGGTTCGCGATGGCGCTGCTCGGCAGCCTTGTCGGCATTCGCCTGCGGCCGGTCTTCGGCCTGTCGCGGGAGTAGACCTATGCGCACCGTCTATATCGTCGTGACGCTGGTCGCGCTCTTCACCATCGTCGGCAATCACCTGATGAGCCCGTCGACGGGCCGCGCCGTTTCGCCGGAAGATTTCGCCGGCGCCTGCGCGCCCTGCGGCGCCCCCTGTCCGTCGGTGAAGTAAAGCGCTTAATCCCGCTCTTTCAAAAACGCATCGACTTCATCGCGCGTTGCGGCGCCCGTCAGGCCGCCGAAGCGCGTGCATTTGATCGCGGCGGCCGCGGCGGCAAACCGCATCGACGCGACGGCATCGCCGGTCTCAACGAAGCGCACGGCAAAGCCGCCGTGAAACGTGTCGCCCGCGCCGAGCGTATCGACGGCCTTCACCTTGAACGCATCCATGTGGCGCACGTCACCACTGTCGAGCCAGTAGACGCCTTCCGGTCCGTTGGTCACGGCGAGGAACCCCGTGAAGCTTTCGCCGAGCTTCTTGAGCGCACCGGGCAGGTCCTTGACGCCGGTGGCCTCGCGGATGGCGTCGGCCGAGCAGATGACATGCGAACTCGCCTGGAACAGCGGGTCGTCCGGCGGCGTCGGCTTGTCGAAATCGAGCACGCGCGGAATGCCGCGCTTTTTGGCGGCAAGACAGATCGGCAGGCTGATATTGCTGTAACGGTTGTCGAGCATGGCGGCGTCGGCATTCGCGACGACGCCATCCGGGTCGGCGGGCACCGCCGCATTCAGCCCCTTGGGCCGCAACGTGGAGATCATCTTCTCGCCTTCGGCGTCGAGCATGATCAGCGAGGCCGCCGAGCGTGCCCCTTGCACGCGAATCGCGTGCGACACGTCGATGTTCTCTTTGGCGAAGGTCTTGAGGATGGAGTTGGCGACGTCGTCGGTCTCGTCGCCGACCGCGCCGATATAGGTGACGTGGGCGCCGAGCCGCGCCATAGCCACCGCCGCATTGCCGGCCTGGCCGCCGCTGGTAACGACGAAATCGGTGGCCGACACCTTGCCGCCGGGCGCCGGAAATTTCTCGACCCGCATCACATTGTCCTGCACGGCGCCGCCGGCGCAGACGATACGGACAGGGTGGCTTGCCTCAGTCAAAACTTACTTCGTCCTCTGCCCAGGCGCGGATGATGTGATGCGCAATCGCCACCGGCGGCGGCGTGGTCAGGCCGTCGCGGTGGGTCCGCGTCAGCATGGCGACAATCTCATCCTTGGTAAACCACCGGGCGGCTTCGAGTTCCGTCGCGTCGATGACGATATCGCGGCTTTTCGCCTCGGCATGGGCGCCGATCATCAGCGACGACGGGAAGGGCCAGGGCTGCGAGCGGAAATACTTGATACGACCGCACAGGATGCCGGCTTCCTCGCGTGTCTCGCGCCGCACCGCGTCCTCGATCGCCTCGCCGGGCTCGATGAAGCCGGCAAGACAGGACCACATGGTCGGCACGAAACGTGGCGAGCGGCCGAGCAGACACTGATCGCCATCGACGATGAGCATGATGACGACGGGATCGGTGCGCGGGAAATGCTCGGCCTTGCAGGCCGGGCACAGCCGCTTCCAGCCGGCGTCGACCGCATCGGTGGCGTGGCCGCAATTGGAACAGAAGCGATGGCGCTGATGCCAATGCAGCACGGCCTTGGCTTCGGCAATTGGCGGCAGGTGTTCGGCGGCGACCAGTCCCTGCACCGCGATCGAGCGCAGATCAGTAACCAGAAGATCGTCGCGCGCCTTGAGCGCTTCGGCGGCGGCCTGCGGCATGCCGCAGCCGTAGCGTGGTGCGCCGTCGAGATGGCCGAGAAACACCATCTCCTCAGTCGCGCCCAGCGACAGCGCCTGTTCGAGTGTGAATAGCGGGTTGTTGGGCTCGCCCTTGCGGACCACGATCATCTCGCCGCCCATCACATAGGTGGCGGTGCGCGTGTCGGCGGTCATCCGCTCCTGCACCGCGCGATCGATACGTAATTCGGCGGCGCGCTCAAGGCGGCTGTCGGTGTAACCGAGGAGGGGCCTAGGCCCGAGGGCGGCGAAGGGGGCAGGACGGTCGGACATCGGCGCGGAAGCTCGCATGACGGAGAGGCAAGCGCAACGTGGGCGCCGCTACTTCGACAGACCCAGCGCGCGGCGCAGGGCGGTCACGAAGCCGTCGCGCAAGGCGGGCTCGTAAGGGAGGGCCGGCGCCGCGCCCCAGACCGGTTTCGGCCAGGCCGCATCGGAATGCCGCCGCCCTATGACATGGACATGAAGCTGCGGCACGACATTGCCCAACGCCGCGACGTTGAGCTTCTCGCACTCGGTGATCGCCTTGAGCGCGCGGGAGACCATGTCGATCTCGGCACTGAGCGTGGCGCGGTCGGCGGGGTCAAGGTCGATCAGTTCGACGATGTCCGGCCGCCGCGGCACCAGAACCAGCCAGGAATAATTGGCGTCCTTCGACAGCAGCACGCGGCAGAGCGGCAGATCGCCCACCGGAACTGTGTCGGAGGCGAGCTGGGGATGCAGGGTGAAGGCGGTGTCCGGCATGGGGTTCCTCGGCTTGCTTTCTCTGCCTTTTGGCCCGATATAGGCCCCGGGAGGTTGGCGGTGGACGAACCACTCGCCAACCGGGTCAGGTCCGGAAGGAAGCAGCCCTAACGAGCACGGATCGGGTCGCTCGTCAGCCTCCCACCGATTTTTCCACGATTCCCTTGGACGTGCCGCCTTGGTTGAGCCCGGGCGGGTGGCCCCCGCGTCCCGGGCTTGCCAGAATAGGCGCATGAGCGAACCCGACAGCCCGACAGGTGCCGGTTCCGCCCCGGCCGAACAGGCCGGCGGCTACCGCGTTCTGGCGCGCAAATATCGCCCGGCGAGTTTTGACGACCTGATCGGCCAGGAGGCTATGGTCCGCACGGTCTCGAATGCCTTCGAGACCGGTCGTATTCCGCAGGCCTGGATTCTCACCGGTGTCCGCGGCGTCGGCAAGACCACGACCGCGCGCATTCTCGCCCGTGCCCTGAACTACGAATTGCCCGACGGCTCGGTCAAGGGCCCGACCATCCACATGCCGGTGATGGGCATTCACGACCAGGCCATCATCGACAGCCGCCACATCGATGTCCTCGAAATGGACGCCGCCTCGCACAACGGCGTCGACGACGTGCGCCAGATCAACGACGCCGCGCGCTACGCGCCGGTGTCGGCGCGCTACAAGGTCTACATCCTCGACGAAGTTCACATGCTCTCGACCGCGGCCTTCAACGCTTTGTTGAAGACGCTCGAGGAGCCGCCGCCGCACGTCAAATTCATCTTCGCCACCACCGAAATCCGCAAAGTCCCGGTGACGGTATTGTCGCGCTGTCAGCGTTTCGATCTGCGCCGCGTCGATGCCGACGCACTGGTGCAGCACCTTGCCGGCATCGCGGCCAAGGAGACTATCGAAGCCGAACCCGGTGCGCTGGCATTGATCGCGCGCGCCGCCGAAGGCTCGGTGCGCGATTCACTGTCGCTGTTCGATCAGGCCATCGCCCACGCTGCGGGTCCGGTGCGCGCCGAAGACGTGCGGCAGATGCTCGGCCTTGCCGACCGCGTCCGTATCGTCGATCTGTTCGAAGCCCTGATGAAGGGCGACATCGCCGCTGCGCTGACCGAATTGCGTGCGCAGTACGATATCGGCGCCGATCCGGCCGTGGTGCTCGGCGACCTCGCCGAGTTCACCCATTTCGTCACCCGCATGAAGGTGGTGCCGAGCGTTGGCGAGGATGCCTCGCTGTCGGAAGCCGAGCGTGTGCGCGGCCGCGATTTCGCCAAGCAATTGTCGCTGCGCGTGCTGTCGCGCACCTGGCAGATGTTACTCAAGGGCGTCGGCGAGGTGCAGGCTTCGGGCCGGCCGCTCGCCGCCGCGGAAATGGTGCTTGTGCGCATTGCCTATGCGGCCGATCTGCCGACGCCGGACGAAGTCGTGCGCTCGCTGAGTGACAACGGCGGCGGCGCCGCGCCGGTGCGCGGTCCGAGCGGTGGCGGCGGCGGCGGCGGTGGTGGCGCTTCGGCTACTGCGCAAAGTTTCGCGCCACGGTTCGACGCGCCGCGCGGGGCGCCGCGGGCGCAGGCGCTGGCCTCGACGATGCCCTCTGACGAGGCAGTCGCCCGTCGCGACATGCCAGAGGCGCAGCCTGCCGTCGTCATCAAGTCGTTCCCCGATCTGATCGCCTTCGTTGCCGACAAACGCGACATCAGTGCCAAGATGGCGCTGGAACGCGATGTGCGGCTCGTTCGTTTCGAAGATGGCCGGCTCGAAATCGCGCTGCTGCCCAGCGCGCCGAAGGGCCTGGTCAACGAGTTGCAGCGCAAGCTGTCGGCGTGGACCGGCCGCATCTGGATGGTCGCGTTGTCGCGAGAGCAGGGCGCGCCGACCTTGCGCGACCAAGCCAATGACCGTCAGGCTGAGCTGCGCAACGAAGTGATGCAGGACCCGCTGGTGCAGGCGGTGCTGAAGAAGTTTCCCGGCGCCAAGGTTGGCGAGATTACGCAGCAGGGCGAGGAACCGCCACTCGACGAGGGCGGCCTTGCTCCGCCGGACATGGAAGATGAGGACTAGCGCCTGATCGCGAAAATCGGTTACCGGTTTTTCGGATCGGATGTGCGCAAAGGAGAGTAAATCATGCGGGATTTCATGGGCATGATGAAGCAGGCCGCGCAGCTGCAGTCGAAAATGCAGGAAATGCAGGCTGAGCTCGACACTATCGAAGTCGAAGGCACTGCCGGCGGCGGCATGGTCAAGGTGACGCTCACTGCCAAGGGCGCGCTCAAGGGCGTCAAGATCGACGACTCGCTGTTGCAGCCCTCCGAGAAGGACATTGTCGAGGACCTGCTCGTCACGGCGCATGCCGACGCGCGTCGCAAGGCTGAGACCGTGCTCGCCGAGAAGATGAAGGCGGTAACTGGCGGCCTGCCGCTGCCGCCCGGGCTGTTGGGGTAATATGCCCGCCGCCGTTGCCGGCCCCGAAATCGAAAAGCTGATCCAGTTGCTGGCGCGGCTGCCGGGCCTTGGCCCGCGCTCGGCGCGCCGCGCGGCGCTGTTCCTGATCAAGAAGCGCGAGCAGGTGATGACGCCACTCACCACTGCGCTGCAGACCGCGCTTGAGAAGATCGTCGTCTGCAAGATCTGCGGTAACATCGACACGCAGGATCCGTGTACGGTCTGCACCGATACGCGCCGCGATCAATCGATACTCGTCGTTGTCGCCGATGTTGCCGATCTGTGGGCGCTGGAGCGTGCGCACGCAGTCAACGGCCGTTATCATGTGCTGGGCGGCACCTTGTCGCCGCTCGACGGCGTCGGTCCGCAGGACCTGTCGATCGAAGCCCTGGTCAAGCGTGCCCATGAGCCGGAGGTCAAAGAAGTCATCCTCGCGCTCAACGCCACTGTCGATGGCCAGACCACGGCGCATTACATCACCGAGCTGCTCACGGACGCCAATGTGAAGGTCACGCGCCTTGCGCACGGCGTGCCGGTCGGCGGCGAACTCGATTATCTCGACGAAGGCACGCTGTCGGCGGCGATGAAGCAGCGGACTTTGTTTTAACTCATCCTGTTATTCCAGGCTCGCGGCCTGCTGTCGCGCCATGGAATGACGGCTACTTCCCCTTATGCACCCGTTCACGAAATTCGCTCGGCGATAGCCCCGTTGCGACCGTGAAGGTGCGCGTGAAATAAGCTGGATCGTTGAAGCCGAGAGCGTAGGCCACCTTCGACACCGGCATGTTGGTATAGACCAGTTGCCGCCGCGCCTCGCGTACCAACCGGTCGCGGATCAGGTGCGAAGCCGGACAGCCGAATGCCCCGCGCGTGAGTCGCGACAGATGCGTCGGCGTTACTTTCAGCGCCGCGGCATAGCGCGCAACCTCCCAATGTTCGCGATAATGATTGTCGATCAAGACCTCGAAGCGATCGACCAGCCGATCGCCGGCGCTCGTTGCGCCGCGCGCGTTTTGCGTCGCGAGCTGGCGCGCGACGAGGCCGAGCAGCGCCGCCGACAGCGATTTGAGTACATGGGCGCGCGCGAAGTTGCGGCCGTCATATTCTGTGAAGATGTCCTGCATCAGCCGGCGCATGGCCGGCGTGGCGCGCAACAGCGCCGCATTCGACAGCACGCGCGACAGGCCCTCAGACGGCGCGACCGCCTCGTCGAGAATCTCGGTGGCGATGGTCACCACCCAGCCCTGCGTGCCCCGGGTAAACTGGTAGCCGTGAACGTGGCCGGCCGGCATGTTGACCGCGACCATCGGCCGGAGCCGGAACTCACGGCCCTCGATATTGGCGCGGGCGCCGCCCTTGGCGATCAGCAGCACCTGATGCAGCCGGCCGTGGCGGTGCGGCGGAAACTGCCAGTCGTGCAGCACCGAACGCGCGGCGATGGTCTCGCAATGCACCACGTCGGGGAGGTCGCGGTCCTCGCCGAACAGATTGTAGGTCAGGATCGCGGGTTTCAGCGGGCTGCGCGGCATGTTCGATTTGTACAAGATATCGTCGGCTCGATCCATTCCCCGCCGCGCCCCCGCCGGGCGATACTGCGCCTCAAACAGAAGCCGCACGGGGAGGACGCGTCCATGAAAACCCAGATTTGCATCATTGGCGGCGGCCCGTCCGGCCTGTTGCTGTCGCAGCTCCTGCATCTCAAGGGCATCGACAACGTCCTCCTCGAAAAGCACACTCGCGACTACGTCCTGGCGCGCATTCGCGCCGGCGTGCTCGAGCACGGGTTTGCCCGACTGATGCGCGAGGCCGGCTGCGGCGAGCGCATGGACCGCGAAGGCGAAGTTCACGACGGCGTGTTCATTTCCCATGACGGGCGGCTCGACCGAATCGACCTGCACAAATATTCCGGCGGCTCCTCCGTCATCGTCTATGGCCAGACCGAAGTGACGCGCGACCTCTACGATGCGCGCGACCGCATGAACGGCAAGGTCATTCACGAGGCCGATGACGTGGCGCCGCATGATCTCGGCAGCGACAAGCCCTATGTGACTTACAACAAGGGCGGCGCCAGCCACCGTGTCGATTGCGAGTACATCATCGGCGCCGACGGTTTCCATGGCGTCAGCCGCAAGTCGATTCCCGCCGGCGTGCTGCGTGAATATGAGCGGGTCTATCCGTTCGGCTGGCTCGGCGTGCTGTCGCAGACCAAACCGGTGTCGCCGGAACTGATCTACGCCAAGCACAAGAACGGTTTCGCGCTCTGCTCCCTGCGCTCACAAGTGCTGAGCCGCTATTACATCCAGGTGCCGCTCACCGATACGGTCGAGAACTGGTCGGATGATGCGTTCTGGGCCGAACTGAAGAATCGTTTGCCGGCGGATGTGGCGGCGCGGCTGCAAACCGGGCCGTCGATCGAAAAGAGCATTGCGCCGCTGCGTAGCTATGTCGCCGAACCGATGCGCTACGGCCGGCTGTTCCTGGCCGGCGATGCCGCACACATCTTCCCGCCGACCGGCGCGCGTGGCCTCAACAGCGCGGCGTCCGATATCTACTATCTCTACCACGCCATGGTCGATCACTATCACAAGCGCGACGACGCCGGCCTTGACGGCTATTCGGAGAAAGCGCTGGCGCGGGTTTGGAAGGCGCAGCGCTTCTCCTGGTGGATGACCACCATGCTGCATCGCTTCCCCGACAATTCGCCCTATGAGGACCGGCTGCAGGACACCGAACTGGCTTATCTGCTGTCGTCCGACGCGGCGAAAAGCGCGATGGCGGAAAACTACGTCGGCCTGCCGTTCTAATTGCTCATCGCGACAGGCCCGCGCGGCTTGTCGAGCGCGGCGAAGTGGCCGCGGGCCTGCAGCCACCACAGCAGCACGACGCTGGGCAGGCCGACCGCGGCGCTGATGGTGAAGAAGATCGGCCAGCCGACGCTTTCGGCGAGATAGCCGGCGCTTGCCGACAGATAGGTGCGGCCGAAAGCGGCCAGCGCGGTGAGCAGCGCATATTGCGTCGCCGTGTGCAGCGGCGACTGGCACAGCGACGACAGGTAAGCCACGAAGATCACCGTGCCGATGGCGCCGGTGAAGCTCTCGACCGTGATCGAGGCTGCCAGGGCCCAGTGATTGAGGCCGATATAGGCCTGCCAGACGAACACGAAGTTCGACGCCATTTGCAGAGCCGCGCCGATCCACAGCGCAGTGGCAAGCGGCAGCGTGCGCGCCACCAGGCCACCGGCGAAGCCGCCGAGCAAGGTGGCGGCAAGGCCAAGACCCTTGACGATGTTGGCGTAGTCGGTGCGCGTGAAGCCGAGGTCGATGACGAAAGGCGCGGTCATCGTGCCGGCGAAGGCGTCGCACAGCTTGTACAGGATGACGAAGACGAGCACGGCGATGGCGGCGTCGCGGCTGAGAAACTCGGCGAACGCCGCATAGGCCGCGCCGAATACGCGTTTGATAGGGCTCTCGCCGGCATGGCTGGCTTTTTCGACAGCGGCGGCTTGCGACCGCGCCGGCTCTTTGGCGAACAGCGTGGCAACCATGCCGATGCCGACCATCGCCGCCATGACGGCATAGCCGAACGACCACGCCGCATCCTTGCTGCTGCCCATCACTTCGAAGCCGCTGACGATGTAGAGCGCGCCCGCGGTCGAAACCAGCATGCCGACGCGATAGGCCGCGACATAGGCCGCCATGCCGGCGGCCTGTTCGTCGGTGTCGAGGCTTTCGACGCGAAAGGCGTCGATGACGATGTCCTGCGTTGCGGAGGCGAGCGCGACCAGCAGGGCGGCGCCGGCGACAACAATCAGGGCCGAGAATTTCGGATTGCTGGCGGCGAGAATGAGGATCGCCGCCATCAGCAGAATCTGCGACAGCATCAGCCAGCCGCGGCGGCGCCCGAGCAGGCGCGACAGCACGGGCACGTCGAGCGCATCGACCACCGGCGCCCACAGGAACTTGATGGTGTAGGGCGTGCCGACCAGCGCGAACAAGCCGATGGTGCCGAGATCGACGCCGACCTCGCGCATCCACACCAGCAGCGTCGTGCCCGACAGCGCCAGCGGCAGGCCCGAGGAGAAGCCGAGCACCAGCACGATCAGCACGCGCGGCTTCAGATAGACCGCGAGCGCCTCGGTGAAGGAGCGGCGGGCGGCGGTGTCTATTTCGGGCGTGGTGGTCATGCGCTGCTTTCTACGTCATTCCGGGGCGCGCCGACAGGCGCGAACCCGGAATCCAGGGACGAGCGTACAACGAGAATCTGGATTCCGGCTCACGCGCTCCGCGCGTGCCCCGGAATGACGACAGCGCTCACTCTGCCACCCCGATCTTTCGGATCGGCGCGGCAATGACCTCGGCGCTGGCCGGCGTGTCGGAGTCGAAATCAAGCCCCTCGATCTTGCCGGCGCGCTTTTCGATCTTGCCGGTCGAAATCAGGATGCTGTCGATGTCGGCATTGGCCTGGTTGAAATGCGATTGCAGCTTGCGCACCCGCTCGGACAGCAACGTCACGTCCTTGAGCATCATGCCGACCTCGGTGCGGATCTGGTCGGCGGCCTCGCGCATCTCGGCATCCTTGCGCACCTGCTTGATGACCTGGATCGCCATGACCATGAGTGTCGGTGACACGATCATGACGCGGGCGCGCTGCGCCTTCTGCACCAGATCGTCGAATTGCTCGTGCAAATCGGCATAGACCGACTCCGACGGGATGAACATCAGCGCGATGTCCTGCGTCTCGCCGGGGATCAGATACTTCGCGGCGATGTCGGAGACATGTTTGGCGATGTCGGTGCGCACGCGCGCAGCGGCGAATTTGCGTTCCTCGTCGCTTTCGGCGGCGCGCAGCGCGGTCAGCGCTTCGAGCGGAAATTTGGCATCGATCACCAGCGGGCCGGAATCCGGCATGAAAACCACGCAGTCCGGCTTGGTGCGGTTCGACAAGCTGTACTGGAATTCGTAGGCGCCTTTCGGCAGCACATCCATGATGATGGCTTCGAGCTGCCCTTGCCCGAAGGCGCCGCGCGATTGCTTGTTGCTCAGCACGTTCTGCAGCGACGTCACGGTGGACGACAATTCGGTGATGTTCTTCTGCGCCGAGTCGATCACCGCGAGCCGCGAATGCAGGGCCTGCAGGTGATCGGAGGTGTGCTTGGCGGTCGTCTTCATCGACTCGCCGAGGTTCTGGCTCACGGCGTCGAGCCGGGTGTTGACCGTGTTGGCGAGTTGCCCGTGCGCGTTCTGCAGCCACGAGCCCATGGCATCTAACCGGGCATTGAGCTCGCGCAGGCGCGCATCCTGCTCCGGGTCGGCCATCGGCTTTTTCGGCCGCAGCAGGATGATGAGGATCGCGATTACACAGATCACGAGCAACGCTGCGACGCCCAGGGCGATGGGCAGGGCGGCCGGCGATTGCAGGAAGTCGCGCAGCGGGTCAGTCAGGGCGGGGTTCATGGTGCGGGTTTTACTCCGATTCGCGCCGGGAGGGAACGAACGGCGAACGGGCCGGCCGGTGCCCGAAAACGGCGTGTTTTGAGCCGGTTCCGTTGACCTTCCGGCTTGCACCCCTTACATCGCCGCCCATGGCGATCCGCGACATTCTCATCCTCCCCGAAAAGAAGCTCAGGCTCGTTTCCGAGCCAATCAAGGCTTTTGACAAGCCGCTACGCACATTGGTCGACGACATGTTCGAGACCATGTACGAGGCGCCGGGCATTGGCCTCGCCGCAATCCAGATCGGCGAGCCGGTCCGCGTCATCACCATCGATGTTGCCGGAAAGGACGACCCGAAGGCGCCGCAGGTTTTCATCAATCCGGAGATCGTGTGGTCCTCGGAGGAGCACTCGGCCTACGAGGAAGGCTGCCTGTCGATCCCGGAATACTATGAAGAGGTCGAGCGTCCGGCCAAGGTGCGGGTGAAATATCTCGATGCCGATGGCAATGCGCAGGAGATCGAGGCCGAAGGCTTGCTTGCAACCTGCCTGCAGCATGAGATCGACCATCTCAACGGTGTGCTGTTTATCGATCACATTTCCAAGCTGAAGCGCGATCGCGTGATCAAGAAATTTACCAAGGCCGCCAAGCACGGCGTCTCGCCGGCGCTCGCCAAGGACAAAGAGCCGTCGCATCATATTGGGTAGCTTCCTTTTCACTCTCCCTTGGGGGGCAGGGTTAGGGAGCGAGGTGACTGCGGGAGCTGCAGTCATCTCGCATTGACCCCCACCCCCAACCTCTCCCCACAAGGGGGAGGGGAGTTACAGGGTTCGCCTCATGCCGCTTCGCCTCATCTTCATGGGCACGCCGGATTTCGCGGTGCCGACTTTGCTGGCGCTGCATGCGGCTGGGCATGAGATCGTTGCGGTCTATACGCGCGCGGCCAAACCCGGCGGACGGCGCGGGCTCGATTTCGTGCCGACGCCGGTCGAACGCGAGGCCACCAGGCTCGGCCTCAAGGTGTTGACGCCGAAGTCTTTGCGCAATGACGAGGCGCAGGCCGAATTCGCAGCCTTCAACGCCGATGCCGCGGTGGTCGTCGCTTACGGCCTCATCCTGCCGAAGGCCGTGTTGGATGCTCCGCGCCTCGGTTGCTTCAATGTCCATGCCTCGCTGCTGCCGCGCTGGCGCGGCGCGGCGCCGATCCACCGCGCCATCATGGCCGGCGACGTCGACAGCGGCATTACCATCATGCAGATGGACGAGGGGCTCGACACCGGCGCGATGATGATGCGCGAGGCCATGCCGATCGCGCCGGACATGACGACTGGCGAACTGCACGACGCACTGGCCGCGCTCGGGGCGCGGCTGATGCCGGTGGCGTTGGCGGCGGCGAACCGCGGCACGCTTAACGCCACACCGCAGCCGGCCGAGGGTGTCACTTACGCCGAGAAGATTTCCAAGGCCGAGTCGCGTATCGACTGGGGCAGGCCGGCGCGCGACGTCCACAATCACATCCGCGGTCTGTCGCCCTTTCCCGGCGCCTGGTTCGAGTTCGATGGCGCGCGCGTCAAGGTACTGCGCTCGACGCTCGGCTCGGGCTCCGGCGCGCCTGGCACGGCGCTTGACGATGCGCTCACCATTGCTTGTGGTGACGGTGCGGTGCGGCTCGTGCAGGTGCAGCGCGAGGGCAAGAAGGCGATGAGCGCTGAGGAATTCCTGCGCGGTACGGCAGTCAAGGCCGGAGCACTGTTCGTATGACTGCAAGCGCATCATTCGCGATTCGTCACGAACGTGCCGATGATGCTGTGGCCATTCGCCGTGTCCTTGATGATGCCTTCGGCGGTCCGGCGGAGGGCAATCTGGTCGAACGGCTGCGCGTCGGCGGCGATCTGGTGCTGGCGCTGGTTGCCTACGAAAACGAGGCGATCATCGGCTATGTCGCCTGGCCGCGTCTCTGGATCGCGACGCCACGCGATCAATACAAGGCGATTGCGCTGGCGCCCCTCGCTGTGGCGCCGGCGATGCAGCGTCGCGGCATCGGATCGGCATTGACGCGCGAGGGGCTCGCGCAGTTGCGCGCCTCTGGCGAAAGCATCGTCTTCGTGCTCGGCGATCCGATCTATTATGGGCGGTTCGGCTTCTCGGTTGAGGCCGCGGGTGCGTACGAATCGATGTATGCCGGTACGCATTTGATGGCCTTGCGGCTCACCGATACAGCACCGGACGGCGGTCGCCTGTCTTATCCGGCGGCGTTCGACGAGATTGATTGATGGTGCGATGCTGTCCGGTGATCATGCAGATTGAGGTTGATTGAGCAGTGCCCCGCTACAAACTCCTCATCGAATATGACGGCGCGCCGTTCTGCGGCTGGCAGACCCAGGCCGATCAGGTGACGGTGCAGGGCGTGCTGACAAATGCGGTCAAGGCGCTGTCCGGCGAGGATGTGCTGGTGCAGGGTGCCGGCCGCACCGATGCCGGCGTTCATGCGCGCGGGCAGGTGGCGCATGTCGACATGACGCGCGAGTGGCGGCTCGACACCGTGCGGGATGCGCTCAATGCACATCTGCGGCCGCATCCGGTGGCGGTGCTCAGCGCGGAGCGCGTGGGCGACGATTTCAACGCCCGCACCTCGGCGATCAGGCGCCATTACTTCTACCGCATCGTCAACCGCCGGCCCGATCTGACATTTGATGTGAAATATGCCTGGCGCGTCGCGCGGCCGCTCGATGCCGAGGCGATGCACACGGCGGCTCAGCGCCTGGTCGGCAAGCACGACTTCACGACGTTCCGCTCCACCGAATGCCAGGCCAAATCGCCCGACAAGACGCTCGACCGGCTCGATGTCACGCGCATCGGCGACGAGGTGCATGTTTTCGCCTCGGCGCGCTCGTTTCTGCACAATCAGGTGCGCTCGATGGTCGGCACCTTGATGAGCACCGGTCTCACCGGGCCCGGCGCCTGGACCGCCGATGACCTCACGCACGCGCTCGAAGCGCGCGACCGCACCGCCTGCGGCCAGGTCGCGCCGCCGGACGGGCTGTATCTGATGAAGGTGGATTACTGAATTCTCTTCTCCTCCCGCAAGCGGGGAGGGAGAAGAAGGCTAGCCAAAATACCGGTCGACAATTTTCCGATAGATCGCCGTCAGCGCGACGAGTTCGGCGACCGGCACACGCTCGTCGATCGCATGCATGGTCTGGCCGACCAGGCCGAATTCGACCACCGGGCAGTAATGCGTGATGAAGCGCGCATCCGAGGTGCCGCCGGTGGTCGATAGAGTCGGCGTGCGGCCGGTCTCATCCTTGATCGCGGTGGACACCAGTTCGGTGAATGGCCCCGGCTTGGTCACGAACACGCCGGCATTCGACGGCTGGAACTTGAACTCGAATTTGATCTTGCCGCCGGACGCCTTCTCGGCGCGCTTCTGCAACAAGGCCTTCAGCGATTCCAGCGTGTGGCAATCGTTGAAGCGGATGTTGAACATCGCGCGCGCTTCGCCGGGAATGAGGTTGACGGTCTTGTTGCCGACATCCACCGAGACGAATTCGAGGTTCGACGGCTGGAAGTTGGCGCTGCCGGCGTCGAGCGGCTCCGCCGTCAAAGCGGCGATCAGTTTGACAATGCCGTGCACCGGATTGTCGGCGCGATCGGGATAGGCGACATGGCCCTGCTTGCCGGTGACGATGAGATGGCCGTTGAGCGAGCCGCGCCGGCCGATCTTGATGGTGTCGCCCAGTGTTTCCTGGTTGCTCGGCTCGCCGAGAATGCAATGGTCGAACTTCTCGCCCATGCCCTCGACCCATTGCAGAAGCTTCGGCGTGCCGTTGATCGCCACGCTTTCTTCATCGCCGGTGATCAGGAACGAGATCGAGCCCTTCGGCTTACCGCCATGCGCGGCGAGATGGTCGAGCACGGCGGCGACGGCGCAGCCAATGCCGCCCTTCATGTCTACGGCGCCGCGGCCGTAGAGTTCGCCATTGGCGATCGCGCCGCTGAAGGGCGGATGCGTCCAGGCCTTTTCATCGCCGGTCGGCACCACATCGGTGTGGCCGGCGAAGGTGAGATGTGGGCCTTGCGTGCCGATGCGCGCGTAGAAATTCTCGACGTCGTCGGTGCCGGCTTCCGAAAACACCTTGCGATGCACGGTGAAGCCGGCGGCCTTCAAGGTGTTTTCGAGATACGTTAGGGCGCCGCCTTCGGCCGGCGTCACTGACGGACAGCGCAGCAATTCGCGGGTGATGGCGACCGGATCGGCGGGCATCGTCAAATCAATCCCTCAGCAGCTCATTGATGCTGGTCTTGCTGCGCGTCTTCTCGTCGACGCGCTTGACGATGACGGCGCAATAGAGACTCGGGCCTATGTTGCTGCCCGGCATCGCGTTGCCCGGCATGGTGCCGGAGACGACGACTGAATAAGGCGGCACTTCGCCGTAATAGATCTTGCCGGTCGAGCGATCGACGATCTTGGTCGACTGGCCAAGATAGACGCCCATGCCGAGCACCGCGCCCTCGCGCACGATCACGCCCTCGACCACTTCCGACCGCGCGCCGATGAAGCAGTTGTCCTCGATGATCACCGGCCCGGCCTGCAGCGGCTCAAGCACGCCGCCGATGCCGACGCCGCCCGACAGATGCACGTTCTTACCAATCTGTGCGCAGGAGCCGACGGCGGCCCAGGTGTCAACCATCGTGCCCGACCCGACATGGGCGCCGAGATTGACGAAGGATGGCATCAGGATAACGCCCGGCGCGATATAGGCCGACTTGCGCACCACCGAGCCCGGCACGGCGCGGAAGCCTTCCTTCTTGAAGCGTGCGGCGCTCCAGCCCTTGAACTTCGAATCGACCTTGTCCCACCACTTGGCGTCGCCGGGACCGCCGGGAATGGCGCTCATGTCGTTGAGGCGGAACGACAGCAGCACGGCTTTCTTGAGCCACTGGTTCACCTGCCACGAGCCGTCGTCCTGCTTTTCGGCCGCGCGCACCGTGCCGGAATCGAGCAGCTCCAGCGCCGTATCGACCGCCTTGCGCACCGCGCCCTTGGTCTTGGGCGTGATCTTGTCGCGGCCCTCGAAGGCTTCGTTGATGGTCTTTTCCAGGCTCTGGAGATTGATTTTGGCTGCCATGCGGGACTCCGGCTTCTAACTGACGGCCCGGTTTGTCGGGGGCGGGGCGGGGGATGTCAAGCCGCGCCCAAGCCGCTAGTCTGCCGGCCTCGAACAGGAGCCTCCCGTGAGCCGTAAAGCCCTCAGCCTCAGCGCCATCCTCGCC
Source organism: Undibacter mobilis (assembly GCF_003367195.1). NCBI lineage: Bacteria > Pseudomonadati > Pseudomonadota > Alphaproteobacteria > Hyphomicrobiales > Nitrobacteraceae > Undibacter > Undibacter mobilis. The sequence goes on from NZ_QRGO01000001.1 coordinate 1,664,102, forward strand.
GCCTCGATCCTCGCCCAGCCGGCTTTCGCCCATCACGTCATGGACGGCGGCATGCCGGTGACCCTGACGCAGGGCCTGTTGTCCGGCCTCGGCCATCCGATTATCGGCCTCGATCATTTCGCCGCCGTGGTCGCGGTCGGCGGCATCGCTTCGCTGCATGTTGCGGGTGTTCGGCTGGTCATCGGCTATGTGCTGGCGATGATGGCCGGCGTTGCCGTGCATCTGATGGGCGCCAGCCTGCCCGGCGCCGAATTGTGGGTTGCCGCTTCGGTGATCGCGCTCGGTCTCGTGCTCGCCACCCGCCGCGCTCTCGGCGTGGGCGCCGCGCTCGCGATATTCGCGGCGGTCGGTCTGCTGCACGGCTATGCGCTCGGTGAATCGATCTACGGCGCCGAGCCGACGCCGCTCATCGCTTATCTCGCCGGCCTTGCCATCATCCAGAGCGCCATCGCGCTCGCCGCGATGAGTATCGCGCGCCTCGTCACGCGCCGCGTTGCGGAGCCGTCGCCGCTGCGCCTGATTGGCGCGGGTATTGCAGGTGTCGGCCTGGCGATATTCGTGCAGCAGGTCGTGCCGGCGGTGTGAGGGAATGCAGAGCGGTGAACTGATCGAAATCCCGGCGCGCCACGGCAAGGCGCTTAAACTGAAAAAGGGCCAGGCGGTCCGCCTCATCAACACCCACGGTACACAGGTGGTCGATTGCTGGGCGTGGAACGCCGCCGACCTCGCCGATCATATGAGTATGGAGGCGACGCGGGTCTGGCTACAGCGCCTCAATCCGTTGGTCGGTGACACCTTCGTCACCATGAAGCGCAATCCGATTTTGACCTTGGTCGAGGATACCTCGCCCGGCGTCCACGATACCTTCATGGCGGCCTGCGATCGCCATCGCTACGAGCGGCTCGGCGTCAAGGATTACCACCGCAACTGTCTCGACAACATGTTCGAGGGCATGCGCGATCTGGGCGTCGAACCACCGATGCCGATTCTGGCTTCGTTCAATGTCTTTATGAACATCGCCGTCGAAGGCGATGGCCGCAGCCTGAACACCGGGCCGGTGGTGACCAAAGCCGGCGATTACATCACCTTGCGCGCCGACATGGATTGTTACGTCGCCTTTTCCGCCTGCCCGCAGGACATCGTGAAAATCCAGGGCGAGGCCGGCACGCCGCGATCGGCGCATTTCATGGTGCTGGATCAGGGCTTTCCGTCGCCGCCGCCGCGCCCGGCCTGGGTCCCTTAGCAACGCATGGCACACCGCTTGCTTCAAGTTTGGGCAGCTTCGGTTGTCTCAAGCGAGGAGTGGGTTTCATGTCGTTTTTTCGTGCAGTGGCTGCCGGTTTGTTGGGCGTCGCTTTGGTGTCGGGTGCCGCGCGCGCCGATGCGCTCAGTGACATCCTGAAAGCCAAGGTTCTCAAGGTCGCGGTGCCGCAGGATTTCGCGCCGTTCGGCTCGGCCGGTCCCGATCTCAAGCCGCAGGGTTTCGACGTCGACATGGCCAACTACATCGCCGAGCAGCTCGGCGTGAAAGCCGAGATCATTCCGGTGACGTCGGCCAACCGCATTCCTTACCTGCAGACCAAGAAGGCCGATCTGGTCATTTCCTCGCTCGGCAAGAATCCGGAACGCGAAAAGGTCATCGACTTCTCGACCGCCTATGCGCCGTTCTTCTCCGGCGTGTTCGGCACCAAGGCCATTGCCGTCGCCAAGATCGAGGACCTCGCCGGTAAGACCATCGGCGCGACGCGCGGTGCCATCGAGGAACAGGAGATCACCAAGGACGCGCCGAAGGACACCACCATCAAGCGCTTCGAAGACAACAACGCGACCATCGCCGCTTTCGTCTCCGGGCAGGTCGATCTGATCGCCACCGGCAATGTCGTCGCCGCCGCAATCACCGAGAAGAACCCGGCGCGTCCGGCCGTAACCAAGTTCATCATGAAGGACTCGCCCTGCTATGTCGGCCTCAACAAGGACGAGCCGGCGCTGAAGGCCAAGGTCGACGAAATCATCGCCAAGGCGAAGGCCGATGGCACGCTCAACAAGTTCTCGGAGAAGTGGCTCAAGAACCCGCTGCCGGCGGGGTTCTGAGCATCTTTTGTCTTATGGAGCACGTCAAACTCCGTTCGTTCCCGCTTTCGCGGGGCGAACGGAGTGAGTGGCGTCACGCGTGAGTGAAATCAACGCATGACCTACAAACTCGAATTCTCCGCGCTGCTGCCCTACTGGGAGGACCTGGCCTGGGGGCTGTGGTTCACCATTTTACTGACCGTGGTGTCGACGATCGCCGGCATCGCGGTCGGCACCTTGGGGGCGTCGGCGCGGACTTTCGGGCCCAAATGGCTCGGCGGCCTCGTGCGCGTCTATGTCGAGCTGATCCGCAACACGCCGTTCATCGTCCAGTTGTTCTTCATCTTCTTCGGCCTGCCGGCGCTGGGCCTCAAGCTGTCGGAAACCACCGCGGCCTTCCTCGCCATGGTCATCAATCTCGGTGCCTATTCGACCGAGATCATCCGCGCCGGCATCGAGGCGATTCCGAAAGGCCATATCGAGGCCGGCGTCTCGCTGGCCATGAGCCGGCTTGAAGTGCTGCGCTACATCGTACTGCGCCAGGCCTTTGCCAAGATCTACCCCGCGCTGTCGTCGCAGATCATTATCGTCATGCTCGGCTCGGCGGTGGTGTCGCAGATTTCCGCGCCCGATCTGACTTATGCGGCGAACTTCATTCAGTCGCGCAATTTCCGTGCCTTCGAGGTCTATCTCGTCGTCGCGCTCATCTACCTCGTGCTCGCCATCGTGCTGCGCTACGTGCTGCGCGTCATCGGCGACCGCTTCGTGAAGGTGGGCTGACAATGTCGGATTTCAGTGTCTGGATCATCGTCAAGAACCTCATCTGGGCGACGCAGTGGACCATCCTGCTGTCGCTGATTGCCTTTGTCGGCGGCGGCATTGTCGGTCTCATCCTGCTGTTCCTGCGCACGTCGCAGATCAAGTGGCTGGAAGTGCCCACCAAGATTTACATCGAGTTTTTCCAGGGAACGCCGCTGTTGATGCAGCTCTTCCTGTTTTTCTTCGGCGTTGCATTGTTCGGCCTCGAAGTGTCGCCCTGGATGGCGGCGGGCCTGGCGCTGACCTTGTGGACCAGCGCTTTCCTTACCGAGATCTGGCGCGGCTGCGTTGAGGCGATCCCGAAAGGCCAGTGGGAGGCCTCCGCCAGCGTCGCCCTGAATTATATCGAGCAGATGCGCTACGTCATCCTGCCGCAGGCCATGCGCATCGCCATCGCGCCGACCGTCGGCTTCTCGGTGCAGGTCATCAAGGGCACAGCGCTCGCCTCGATCATCGGCTTCGTCGAACTGACCAAGGCCGGCACCATGATCAACAACGCCACCTTCCGACCCTTCCTGGTCTATGCGCTGGTGGCGCTGATCTATTTCTGCCTGTGCTTCCCGCTGTCCTGGTACGCCAAACGCCTCGAAGGGAAACTCAATGTCGCTCGTTAGTATTCGCGACGTCCGGAAGAGCTATGGCACCGTCGAGGTCCTCAAGGGTGTGTCGCTCGAGGTTGCCAAAGGCGATGTCGTGGCCATCATCGGCCGTTCCGGTTCCGGCAAGTCGACGCTGCTCCGCTGCATCAACGGGCTGGAGACCTATCAGTCCGGCGTCATTCTCGCCGATGGCATCGAGGTCGGCGGCATCCACGCCAATTTGCGCGAGTTGCGGCGCCATGTCGGCATGGTGTTTCAGCAATTCAATCTGTTTCCGCATCTGACCGCCGCCGAGAACGTGATGCTGGCGCCGACGGTCGTGAACAAGACGCCGAAGAAGGAAGCGCGTGCCATCGCCGCCGAGGTGCTGGCCAAGGTCGGGCTGTCGGAAAAGATGGACGCCTATCCGAGCCAGCTCTCCGGCGGCCAGCAGCAGCGCGTCGCCATTGCTCGCTCGCTCGCCATGCGGCCGAAGGTGCTGTTGTGCGACGAAATCACCTCGGCGCTCGATCCCGAGCTGGTCAACGAAGTGCTGCGCGTCGTCGAACAACTGGCGAAGGAGGGCATGACCCTCATCCTGGTCACGCACGAAATGCGCTTTGCCCGCGATGTCGGTACGCATCTCGTTTTCATGCATCACGGCAAGGTGCACGAAACCGGCAAGCCGAAGGATGTCTTCGCCGCGCCGCAGACGCCGGAGCTGCAGCAATTCGTCGTCGGGATTGGGTAAGGCTGGGCAGAGCAGGCCAAATCAGAGCCGGACGCACTCTCCGTTCGTCCCCGCGAAAGCGGGGACCCAGTGCCGCAAGCGCGGCCCGCTTTCGGCGAGCACTTCAGGATGACGGGTTACGCTTTGAGCGCGTCTTCCAAAAACGCTGCCAGGTCGTCGGTCACATGATCGACATGCGGCGCGCCGCGGCCTTCGAGCTCCCAGTCCTCGCGGAACACCTCACGCTGGCCCGACGGCACCACCAGCACCGTGGTCATGCCGAGCGTATGCGGCACTTCGAGATTGCGCGACAGGTCCTCGAACATCGCCGCCTTCGTCGGCACGACATCATGGCGCTTGAGGAAGCGCTCATAGGTGATGGCCTGGGGCTTGGGCTCGAGATCGGCGGCGACGATGTCGAATACGTCCTCGAAATGCCGGTCGATCTCCAGCCGTTTCAGCACAGCGCTGGCATGGGCGACGGTGCCGTTGGTGAGGATCAGCTTGCGCCCGGGCAGTTTCTCCAGCGCATCGCCCAGCGCCGGATTGGGCTCCAGCGGCGAGTGATCGATATGGTGGACGAAGTCGAGATAGTGATCGGGATCGACGCCGTGCTCGGTCATCAGCCCGCGCATCGTCGTACCGTAGCGCTTGTAATAATCCTTCTGCACGCGGAAGGCTTCATCCGCCGTGACTTTCAGGAATTCGGCAACGTAAGCGCGGATGCGGTCGTCGACCTGTTGCCACAGCAGGTGATGCGGATACAGCGTGTTGTCGAGGTCGAATACCCAGGTTTCGACCTGGTCGAATGCGCGCGGCGCGGACTTCTTTGTGGCCATTAGTTCAGACGCGATTCCGCCATAACAACTGTTTCACTGCGCATATATGGCACAGCCGGCGGGCTTTTGCACGCGGCTTCGGCCGCGATGCGCCGGTCGATCTCGCCGATCACCTGGCGCGAGAAGGGTCCAAGATGCGCGTACATCGCCATCAGTGCGACGATAGCTTGCAGGGCGGCCGGATTTGTCCGCGCGCATGTGATGAAAGTGTCCCAGAACCTGCTGCGTTCGCCGGGCATCGCATCGAGAATGCGGTTGAGGGTTTGCAGGGAGGCCAGGCGGCGGCGCCGATCGTCCTTGTCCATTTCCGGGCGCCCGCTTCGATCCAGCAATGTGGCGAGGCGGTCGAGACGGCGCGCATAGGCGGCAGGCTCGAATACGCGCTCGAGAATTCTCTTGTAGTCCGACAGGACGTCGCGCAGCGGCCGCATCGGCTCGAAATTGATGCCGAGTGAACATTGGTCGCCGGTGCGGTCTACGTCCATGACGTCATGGCCATCTTTCAGCCGGCCTTCCTTGGCGAGGCGGCGGGTCAGCTGCGTGTTCGGCAATGCGTAAAGCAGGCCGACCATGCTGACCGGGATCGCGCACTCCTCGATGAAGTCCGCCATGGCGTCTGCAATTGAACCTTTTTCGTTGTCGAAGCCGACGATGAAACCGGCGGTGACGAACAGGCCATAGCTGTAAAGCTTGTGGACATTCTCCGCCATGTTGCGGCGGGTGTTCTGCTTCTTGCTGGTCTGCCGCAGCGTCTCGGGATCGGGGCTCTCGATGCCGATGAACACGGCGAAGAAATTCGCCTGTTTCATCATGTCGAGCAGATCGTCGTCATCCGCCAGATTCATCGATGCTTCGGTCGAGAATTCGAACGGATAATTGTGTGCCTGCTGCCAGGCCTTCAGCTCCGGCAGGAAACCCTTGATCGCCTTCTTGTTGCCGATCAGATTGTCGTCGACAAAGTCGACATGGCCGCGGTAGCCGAGCGCGTAAAGCTGACTGAGCTCCGCCAGCATCTGCTCGTTGGCTTTGGTGCGCGGTTTGCGCCCGTACAGTTCAATGATGTCGCAGAATTCGCAGGTGAACGGACAGCCGCGCGAATACTGCACGCAGATATAGAGATAGTGGTTGAAATTGAGCAGATCGAAGCGCGGGATCGGCGTCCTGGTCACGTCCGCCGTGAACTTCTCCGCCTCGAAGATGCCGGCGCGCTCGCCGCGCTCCCAGGCCGCGACGAAGTCGTCGATGACGGTTTCCGCTTCGCCCAGAATCTGGAAGTCGGCCGTTTTGTAAAGATGCGGACTGGAGGTGACATCCGGGCCGCCGACGGCCACCGGTTTGCCGCTGGCTTGCGCGAATTTGATCAGATGCATGCAGTCCGGCTGCTGATTGAGCATGCCGCCGGTCATGACCAGATCGGCCCAAGCGATGTCGTCGGGGCTCAGGTCCTCTGTGTTCCGGTTGATGAGCCTGAATTGCCAGTGCTGAGGCAGCAATGCGGCGACGGTGATCAGACCGAGCGGCGCGGCCGGATAGCGGGCGTCAAGAAGCTCGCAAGTGTCGGTATAGTTCCAAAATGAATTTGGAACAAATTTGGGATAAACAAGCAGGACCTTGCACGAACGGATCGGGATTCGTTGCATCTCCATAGTGCCATATCGCACGAATGTTCGCGCTGGCTCAAGGAAAATGGGCGCAAGGCGATATAACGATCAGCGTGATCGGCAGTATTGTTTGTTATTTCGGAACGAATTCCCGTGGAACTAGGGTTCCTTGAAGCGGACCGTCGCCGCCGGCTCTTTTGTCAGATCCACTTCGGCGTAATTGGCTGAATTGAGCCCGCGCGCGGCGCAATCCTTGTTATCGGCGAGTTCAAAGCGGCCGTCGCGGGTACACAGCGCCACGTCGCCGCCCCAGGCCAGCGGCACGCCGTTCTTCTTCAAGGCCGCGCCTTTGTCGTCCACCGCCTCGGCATAGCTGTAGAGTTTCTTCTGGTCGCCGCGCATCTCCGGCCGCACGCACTGGCCGGATTCGACGCGGTACCAGCCGCGCGTGACGATCGCGCCGGCCTCAAGGGTGCCGATCGCCGCCATCACCGGATAGGTCGTGTCATTGCACCAGGTGAAGCCGTGGCCTTCCGGGTTTTGCGCGGCGGCGAGCAGCGTCGCGAAGAAGTCGGCGCCGTTCGCGGCGTCCGCCGGCAGTTTGCGGTCGGCCAGGAACTTGGCGATTGCGGCTTGCGTCTTGCCGCCCTGGATGCCGTCGATCGGGTTGGCGTCATAGCCGGCGATCACCAGCAGCCGCTGGATGCCGGCCAGGCGCGCCTGGGCGTCGTCGTAATCGGCTTCCTCGGCGAGGTTGATCACCGGACCTTTGGGCGAGTCGGACGGCCGCGACGCGGTGAAGCGCACCTGCTGGCTGATCGGACAGCCGCGGCCGTCGGCGATCTGGAACGTGCTCTCGCGCACGCAGAAATCGGCATTGCCGCTGCGCGGCAGCGGCGAGGAGCCGTATACCGCCGGCGTGCGCGCGTGGATGTAGCTCATGTCGGCGTCATAGGCGCCGTCGAGCACCTGCTTGCACTGGCCGGGGTCGATGGCGAACCAGCCGCGCGTTTCCACCATGGCGCGGCGCTCGAGTCCGAGCGCGACGTCCATGCGGTAGCTGGTGCGGTTGCACAATGTGAGTTCGGCGCGCGCCGCGGTCACGGTGAAAACCGCGGCGGCGGCGAGGAACCCGGCGATGAGGCGGCGAATCATGGGCGCATGCTAATGCGCCCGCCGCGCCGCCCCAATCTACTTGTGCATCAGCGTGCCGATGCCGTGGTCGGTCATCAGTTCCAGAAGCACCGCGTGCGGCACCTTGCCGTCCATGATGACGACACCCTCGACGCCCTTTTCGAGCGCGTAGATGCAGGTCTCGACCTTGGGGATCATGCCGCCGGAAATGGTGCCGTCGGCGATCAGCTTGCGTGCATCGGCGATCGACAGCTCCGGGATCAGCTTCTTCGACTTGTCGAGCACGCCCGGCACGTCGGTCAGCAGCAAGAGGCGCTTGGCCTTGAGCGCGCCGGCAATGGCGCCAGCGAAGGTGTCGGCATTGACGTTGAAAGTGCCGCCATTGGCCGAGGTGGCGACCGGCGCCAGCACCGGGATCATCTCCTTGCCGAGAATGGCGTTGAGCACGAACAGGTCGACTGTGTCGGGCTCGCCGACGAAGCCGAGGTCCACGATCTTCTCGATATTGGAATCCGGATCGACCACGGTGCGCGTGACCTTCCGCGCCTTCACCATGTTGCCGTCCTTGCCGGACAGACCGACGGCCTTGCCGCCGGCGTCGTTGATGTAGCCGACGATCTCCTTGTTGATCGAGCCGGCCAGCACCATTTCGACGATCTCGATGGTGGCGGCGTCGGTGATGCGCAGGCCGGCGGCGAATTCGGATTTGATGCCGAGCTTCTTCAGCATGGCCGCGATCTGCGGCCCGCCGCCATGCACGACCACCGGATTGATGGCGGCCTGCTCCAGCAGCACGATGTCGCGGGCGAAGTCGCGCGCATTCTGTTCGTCGCCCATGGCGTGGCCGCCATATTTCACGACGATGATTTCCTCGTCGTAGCGCTGCATGTGCGGCAGCGCCTCGGAGAGAATGCGGGCTTGTTCCTGCGGATCGATTTTCGGGGTTTGGCTCATCGCCGAGACCTTGCTGCGTAGGAGCGCTTCCAGGCGAAGTGGGATACCGGTTCGCCGTCCGGAAGCGCGGCCAGATGAAGAGTGAGGCCGTTTTAGCGGCGGGCAAGCAGCGCGGCAATGGCCCAAGCGCGGTTGAGCGCAGCGAAACAGCCATCTAGCGGCGCAACAGCGCCGCAACAGCAAGTGCGAGCCACGCGACAATCATGATCGTGCCGCCGGTCGGCGCGGCAAAGGGAAACAGCCGGTGCCCGGCGAAGGCGCGCAGCGCCAGATCGCCGGCGAACAGCGCGGCGCCGATGACGAAGCCGGCGGTCGCCGCCTGTCCGAGCGGGCGCAATGTCAGCCCGTTCCGTGTCGCCACCGTGACGGCGATCACCGCGCAGGCGTGGATCAGCAGCAGATAGGCGGCGCTGTCGAGTCCCATGCCGGTTTTGGCGCCATGCGCCCCGGCCGCGGCCAGCACGACGCCGGCGGCGCCCATCAGGCCGGCCAGGATGATGAAAAGGGTGTCCATGGTTTTCCTGTCTCCGGTGGTTGCCCCACTCTCCGTTCATCCCCGCTTTCGCGGGGACGAGCGGAGTGTAAATTCCAGCCCTGCGACTACCCTTTCCGCTCCGCCAGCAATCTTGCCACCGCCGCGCGCATTTCGGTGATGCCGGTGTTGGTCTCGCTCGAGGTGGCCAGCACGGTCGGGAAGGCGGAGGGATATTTCGCCATGCCGGCCTCTACCTCGGCAATGCGCCCCGGCAGGTCGGCGGCCTTGACCGCGTCGGTCTTGGTCAGCACCACCTGATAGCTCACCGCGGCGTTGCCCAGCACCTTGAAGGTCGGCACGTCGGTGTCCTTGAGGCCGTGGCGCGCGTCGATCAGCACATAGACGCGGGCGAGGTTGGCGCGGCCGAGCAGATAGCGCTCGATCAGGTTGGTCCACTGCGCGATCTTGGATTTCGCCGCCGCGGCATAGCCATAGCCCGGCATGTCGACCAGGGTCAGTTCGCCGCCGCCGTTGAAGAAAATCAGCTCCTGCGTGCGCCCCGGCGTGCGCGAGGTGCGCGCCAGCGCCTTGCGGTTGGCGAGCGCGTTGATCAGGCTCGATTTGCCGACATTGGAGCGCCCGGCAAAGGCGATCTCGATGCCGCGCATCTTCGGCAGAGACTCGACCGTCGAGGCCGCGGCGGCAAATTGCCAGTCCACGTTGAACAGCTTGCGGCCGGTGTCGATCTCGTTGCGGGTGAAGTCTGAAGCGGTCATGGTTTCTTTCTCGGTCATTCCGGGGCACGCGCCACAAGCACGTTTACGCGCGCCCTTGACGCGTTATGGCGCGTGAATCCGGAATCCGGATGCGCATGAGGATCTGTCTTGATTCCGGGTTGGGCCTGACGGCCACCCCGGAATGACGGCTTTACCTCATGGGCCGCGCCTCTACCACGTTTCCGCGGGCTTGGCTTGCTTCGTGCCCCGCACCTTGGACCTCGCCCAGCACCGCGATCTCCCGGGCCCGTCCGCTACGGGAGAGGGCCGTATCCTGCCCATGGCGCGATCAAGGAAAATAATCTCCACTCTGCCCGCAGTGCCTTTTCGTGTTATCCTTTTTGCCATGCACAGGCTTGGACCATCCGCCGCCGTCGTGCTGGTCGCAGCGCTTGATGCGTTATGGGCGACCGCTGCCGCCGACTGCACCTGTCGCGCGCAAGGCCGCCAATTCGAGCAAGGTCAGACCGCCTGCCTGGCGACACCGAAGGGCCTGCGCTTGGCGACCTGCGGCATGGTGCTCAACAATTCCTCCTGGGCATTTTCGGAAGCGCCCTGCACGGTGTCGGACCTCTCGAAGCCGGGCCCGGCGCCGGCGCGGCAAGCAGTCGTCCTCATCTCTCCCCACTGATGGATTGGCGAGCTTCATCGTCTCGCGCGATCCTCCGCACCGCATCCCCAAAACAAAAAGGCCGGGCTTTCGCCCGGCCTTTCGTTTCTTCCAGCGCTAGCTTCGCTTTTCGCGCCGCTACGCTTCCTTTTTCTTCTTCGCGAACGTGCCCTTGATGTTGTCGAACAGTTCGATCTTGGCGCCGTTCTTTTTCATGATGTAGGCCTGCTGCGCCACCGACAGCGTGTTGTTCCAGGCCCAGTAGATCACGAGGCCGGCCGGGAAGCTCGCCAGCATGAAGGTGAAGATCAGCGGCATCCAGTTGAAGATCATCGCCTGCGTCGGGTCCGGTGGCGTCGGGTTCAGCTTCATCTGCACCCACATCGTGATGCCCATGATGATCGCCCAGATGCCGAGATGCAGGAACGGCCCCAGCACCGGAATATGCGTCGGGTCGTAAGGGATCAGCCCGAACAGCGTGAACAGGTTGGTCGGGTCCGGCGCCGAGAGGTCCTTGATCCAGCCGAAGAACGGCGCGTGCCGCATTTCGATGGTGACGAACAGCACCTTGTACAGCGAGAAGAACACCGGGATCTGGATGAGGATCGGCAGACAGCCGGCCAGCGGGTTGATCTTCTCTTTCTTGTACAGCTCCATCAGCTCTTGCTGCTGCTTGGCCTTGTCGTCCTTGTAGCGCTCGCGCAGCTGCGTCATCTGCGGCTGCACCGCTTTCATCTTCGCCATCGAGGCATAGGACTTCGAGGCCAGCGGGAAGAAGATGCCCTTGATCAGCAGCGTCACGATGAGAATGGCGACGCCGAAATTGCCGACGAGGTGGAACAGCCAGTCGATGACGAGGAACAGCGGCTTGGTGATGAAGTAGAACCAGCCCCAGTCGATGAGGCGGTCGAAGCGGTCGAGCTTGAGGCTTTCCTCATAGGCATTGACGACGCGCACTTCCTTGGCGCCGGCGAACAGGCGGGCCTGCGCCGTGCCGGTGGCGCCGGGCGCGATGGTCTGCGCGTCCAGCACGTAGTCGGACTGATAGGTCTTGATGTTGCCCAGCATGCCGCCGGAGAAGCGCGCCTTCAGAAGGTTCGTGCTCGGGTCAGGCACCAGCGCCGCGGCGAAGTACTTGTCGGTGAAGCCGAGCCAGCCTTTGGTGCCGGCGTAGGAAAATTCCTTCTTCTCCTCGAGATCCTTGTAGCTCTTCTCGATGAGGCCATTGTCGCCGAGCACGCCGACCGGGCCTTCGTGCAGGATGTAGAAGCCGGCGGTGTGCGGCGTGTTGTGGCGCGAGATCAGCGCATAGGGGAAGAGGGTGACCGGCTTGTCGGTCTTGTTGATCACTTCGTCCTTGGCGGTGAACAGATACTTGTTGTCGACCGAGAAGGTGCGGCGGAATTCGAGGCCGGCGCCGTTGTCGTAAGTGAGCGTGACCGGCGTGCCGACGTCGAGCTTGCCGGAGCCGGCCTGCGTCCACACCGTGTTGCCGTCCGGCACCTTGATGTCGGGCGTCGAGGGGCTCCAGCCGAATTCGGCGTAGAACGGCTCGGGCGCGCCCGACGGCGACAGCAGGATGACCGGCGGCGATTTCGGGTCGACGGTCTCGCGGAATTTCAGCAGCGCCAGGTCGTCGATGCGGCCGCCCTTGAGCGAGATCGAGCCCTGGAGGTCGGCGGTGGCGATGGCGACGCGCGGGTTGGCGGCAATCGCGGCGGCGCGGTTGGCGGCGATGGTGGCCGGGGCCGCCGGCTGCGCGCCGGGCACCGGCGGGGCGCCGGGGGTGGTGGGGGCGGCGGCGCCAGGCGCCGGGGTGACGCCCGGTTGCGCGGGCGCCGGGGCGGGCTGGCTCTGCTGCTGGGCCTGCAAGGCGGCCTTCTGCTTCTCGGCCTGCGGCACGGCATAGAAATACTGCCACGCAATCAGCACCAGGGCCGACAGCACGATGGCGATGATGGTGTTCTTGTTATCGGTCATCCGGATTCCGTCTCAGGCTTTTGTGCCGCTGTTGTCTCGCGCGCCCCGCGATTCTCGCGTTCCGTCTTGTCGTGTGCCGTCTTGTCGTAGGCCGTCATGGGCACGCCGCAGGGCTCGTTCGAAGTCCTGCGTCATGCGATCGAAGGGCTGGCTGAGGGCCGCTTGCCGTCCGACTAGCACATAATCGTAGCCGCCGTGCATGCGGCCCTCGCCGAAAAGCCGGACTATTTCGCGCAGGCGGCGGCGCACCCGGTTGCGCTCGACGGCATTGCCGACCTTGCGGGATACGGTGAAGCCGACCCGGGCCGGGCCGGGCGCGGCGGGCGCTTGGTCAGTGCCGGGTTTGGGGTGTGCGCCGGGCTTTGGGTCCGCGTCCGGGGTGCGCTTACGGAACTGCAGCACAAAACCGGCGGCCGGAACCCGGGTCCCGGTCGCCGTTTTCAGAAAGTCCGCCCGTTGCTTCAATCTTTCCATTCAAAGCAGCGTTGCGGCGATAAAAACCGCTGTTTTAGGCGCTGAGCCGCTTGCGTCCGCGGGCGCGGCGCGCCTGGACCACCTTGCGTCCGCCGGTGGTTGCCATGCGCGCGCGGAAACCGTGACGGCGCTTGCGCACAAGCTTGCTCGGTTGGTAGGTCCGCTTCACGATCAAATCTCCGCTGATGGCGCCGTGGGGACGGGGCCAAAACCCCGAAATCCGCCACTTCCCGGGTCATTCGATGGCCGGGTCCCGGTTCATCCTGACCCGGTCCCGGTGCAATTCATGACCGAGGGGCATATGTTGGGCCGGCTTATAAGGGACCCATCCCCCCCCGTCAATCCGAGCGATGGACGTCCAGTCGGGGTTTTTCGGTGGTCTGGAGAGTAGGATGTGGGGGCGGTATCGACTGGCCCATAGATTTGCCACCCTCAGTCGCCAAGGTGACCAATAGCAAGCCGAAAAGAGGAATAGCCGGCCGCGGCGGGTGTTTGATCTCCTCGTGGCAGCTTCCGCCCGCTAGAGTGATTGCCGTGACCGAGATGCAAGTGACTACCGGCTCTGAACGGTCGGCTGAAGAGGCAGACAAGTCCGCGCGGTGGTGGAAGCGGCTTCGCGTTGGGCTGTCCGGCAAGCTGCTGATGCTCACCATCGTCTTTGTGCTGGTAGCCGAAGTCCTCATCTACGTGCCGCTCATCGCCAACTTCCGGATCAACTGGCTCAATGACCGGCTGGCGGCGGCGCACACGGCGGCGCTTGTGCTCGATGCGGCGCCGAGCGGCATGGTGCCGGAAACTCTGGCCAAGCAGATCCTGGATTCGATCGGCGCCCGCGCAGTGGCAGCCAAGATGGGCAACCAGAGGCGGCTGCTTGCCTCTGCCGATCTGCCGTCGTCGGTTACTGTCGATATCGACATGCGCAACGTGACGTGGTGGCGATCGATCAAGGAGGCTTTCGATGTCCTCCTGTTCTGCCGTGCCAGCGACGTTATGCGCGTCATCGGGCCAGCGCCAATGGCCAAAGGCCAATTCATCGAAATCGTTCTCGATGAGGCACCACTCTACAAGGCGATGCTGAGCTTCTCGGCCACTATCCTCGTCGTGTCGTTGGCGATTTCGGCGTTTACCGCAATGCTGGTGTTCCTGGCACTGCATTATCTTCTGGTGCGGCCGATGGGCCGGCTCACCGCCAATATGGTGGCCTTCCGCGCGGATCCCGAAAACCCGACACGCATCATCCGCCGCTCCCGCCGCAATGACGAGATCGGCACCGCCGAGGAAGAACTGGCGGAGATGCAAACCGAACTCGCCTCGATGCTGCATCAGAAGAGCCGGCTGGCTTCGCTCGGGCTCGCGGTCGCCAAGATCAACCACGACCTGCGCAATCTACTGGCCTCGGCGCAATTGTTTTCCGATCAACTTACCAGTCTGCCCGATCCGAAGGTGCAGCGCTTCGCGCCGAAATTGATGCAAGCGTTGCAGCGTGCGATCGCGCTGTGCCAATCGACACTTTCTTACGGCCGCGCCCAGGAGGCAGCGCCTGACCGGCGAACGATTGCCGTCGAACCGCTGTTGGAAGATGTGCGCGAAGCGCTCGGCCTCACCATTGAAGTGCCGATCCGCTGGATCGTCTCGGTCGAGCGCGGCCTGACCATGGACGTCGATGCCGATCAGATGTTTCGTGTTGTCGTCAATCTGGCGCGTAACGCTGTGCAGGCGCTCGAAGCCCACGGCGCCCGCGATCCGGCGCGCGACCAGATCCGCATCACCGGCCGCCGCGAGGGCGGCGTCGTCGCCATCGAGATTTCAGACACCGGACCTGGCATCCCGGAGAAGGCCCGCAAGAATCTCTATCAGGCCTTCCAGGGCTCGACCCGGCCTGGCGGTTCCGGGCTCGGGCTCGCCATCGCGGCCGAACTTGTGCGGGCCCATGGCGGCGACATCATGCTTGTCGAAGGGACCATGGGGGCGACCTTCCGCGTTACCATCCCGGATGGGGACGTCGAGATGCCGAACCGCCGGGCCGCCCGCGCCTGAACCGAATTTTCCCCATGGCGCTCGGCTTGCGGGGGGGCTCACCATGGTTAACGCGGCGATGCTGGTCTAATGAATCCGCCTGGAAAATGAGGCCTTAGCCTGAACGGCAGTGCCGCGCGCGAGCCGGGGGCAATTGTCGCCGCGACACTTGCCAAGGGGAGGCCAAGGCGATAGCTAGAGCCCGCCGCCGCATGGCTTCGGCCCCGACGGCATCAGCGCCCGTAGCTCAGCTGGATAGAGCACCAGACTACGAATCTGGGGGTCAGAGGTTCGAATCCTTTCGGGCGCGCCAACGTTTTCAATGACTTAGCTGAATTCTTCAGTTCGGCAAATTCCAAAAAGCTACCAAGTAGCTACTACGCGCGCGCGCGTAAGGCATCGGGCTGTCTCACGGCAGCCAGCCGACTGCCGCTCAAATTGGCGTCGGCGTTCGTGCCGCCAATTTCCCTGCGCAATCCGCCCAATCCCAGAGAACCGACGAAGCCGCGCCAAGCAACGGGCGCTGCCCTGAAACACGCGTGCAGCCCGTGCACGCTTTGCACGCCGAAAGCAGAGGGAAGATATGAGGAAGAGACCGATCCCGCGCCCGATACGGAAAGTAGCGCGCATCAGAGACAAAAGTACTGGATCGTATCTTGAGACAATCGAGTTTCCAGTCTCCTCGGAGGAAATGGCGACAATCGAACTTCCGCCCAGCGTCATCGCAGACCCGAGCACCTTCGAACGGCGATTGCGTGATGCGGGTGCAATTCTACCGAAACGCGACTTGCGTGAGCATCTCAGGGCTATTGGGGCACGCAAAGCGCCTAAGGATTTGGCCTATGAGGCACAGACGGGCTGGAGCGAGGATAGAAGAACATTCGTGTTTCCGGAGGGAGCCATCGGTCAATCGGCGTCGAGAGTTCTGGGCGTCAACACTGGATCAACTGCGGCGAACGGTAAACTGACCAAAGCCGGGACGTGGCAAAGCTGGCGTTCTTCAATCGGCCAAGCGGTTCGCTCATCGTCGATTCTTATGTGCGGAGCGTGTGCTGCATTCGCGGCACCTCTACTGTCAGTGGGCGGGCTTCAATCCTTTACGATCTGTTTGGTCGGCCCAAGTCGGTCGGGAAAGAGCGTAACGTCATTGGTCGCAGGTTCTGTGATTGGCATCGGGCGAGCGTCAGATTTCATAACCTGGAACATCACAGACGCTCACCTTGAGCAGCGACTTCCCAGCTTCAACGATTCCGTTTGTCCGATTGACGACTTGATGGCGCTACGCGACCAGCGAGATCGGGACCGCTATCTGAGGATCCAAGGTATTGCATACAAGCTCGCCCAGGGTTGGGCCACGGGCCGTTACGGCAGCGTCGGAGTTGGGCGAGGCGGGGGTGAAACGAGCTGGCGCACCATTGTACTCACATCGAATGAGGTATCGATCCGCGACTTGGCCGAAAATGCAGGAATGGAGCGTCAACGAGGTGAGGCCATCCGTCTGATCGATCTGCCAGCCCTACACGAGGGATTGGATCATATCTTTGACCGGCTTCCGAAGTCCCTGTCACCACATGAACTGATCGATTGGCGACGCGAAAAGTTTCGAGCAATCTCGCGGTCCGCAGCTGAAAATCACGGTGCAGCTTTCCACCGGTACGTACGATTTCTTGTGGCTCGGCGTTCTAGATTGAGCTCTGAGGTGCCGCGAGCAATCGAAAAATTCTGTCGCAAAGTTCGCGACAGTAAAGACACGGACTTGTCGCGTGATCTGGCTAAGCGTTTCGGGCTTCTCTATGCTGGTGGCGTGCTCGCGAAGCGAGGTGCTTTGTTGCCCTGGGGTGAAGAAGAAACGTTCGCCGCGATAAAGACCTGCTACTTGCGTGCGCGAGCGTTTCTTCCCGATGATGGAGAAACCCTGCGGGATGGTCTTTCACTTCTTGCAAAGCAGCTGGCCGCACTCCCGCTGAGTGAGAACGGTGTCTTAAGGCGAGGGTTGGACTACGAAGCGGTGCCAGGAGTGCGTATACCGGAGGGTCGTCATCTTATAAAGCGCAACGCATTTGATGCGATCTTCAAGTCCCGGCATCAGTTGCGACTGGTTGAAGAATGGCTTTTAGTGACCAGGCGGATGACGAAAGCGGCTCCGAAAGCAAAGCAAAGCCGCGATGTTGCGAAAGAGCAGTTCATTTGGCCTGATGGGCAACGCAGGCGATCTTTGGAGCTGAGCTAATTACTTTCTTTCGGAACTATCTCCGCCTCAGATTGCATTCGGATGCAGCGCCAGTCGAAGCTAGTTGAGGAATGACTGTCGGGTAGTCGGGCCGCAAACGCTCAGGTTCGAGCGTGAAGCGGGAATTGCGGCAAGTTGAACCATCTGGCTGCAAGATCCATCCCTATCCCTCATTTCAGGTGGTTATGGCAGGTATCTGGCCTTTGCCCGGTATCGGGCCAATAATGGCCAACGGGGGGACATCCAATGACAGAAGAGCCGAAGCCGGAGGAAGGGTCGAATTTTGCCGTAGCGATGATGGCAGAAGGCGACGACAAGAAGGAGAAACTGAAAAAGGCGGCGACTGAACTCCGGCAAGAAATGGAGGCCAGCGGCGCGAAAATTCAGGAGCTTGTGCTCGCTCAGCCGCCAACGGAGCTGCTTGGCTATCTCTGGTCAAAGATATTCTTGGGCTTCATGAAGCGCGCCCGAGAGAACGGCGACGATGCGTCGCTCGACTCCGACCTCATCCAAGAATTTCAGTTCGTTCTCGAATATGTCCACGCAGTTTGGAGCGGACATAAGGGTGAGTTTGCCAAAACGAAGCTCGATGAAGCGAAGGTTGCCGAGCTTATGGAGACGTGTGGCAAGCTCAAAACTAAATCGATGTTCTACGCTATGGCTAGCAGTCAGATCGGCGAATTAGACGAGTTCGGCGACGCCACCCCCGATGTCGAATTTCAGGCAAAAAGCACTTGGGTGCTAATACGCGGTCATCGCTATCAAGTCCTTGAGAAGGAATTCTTCAATTTTGCTCTCGCTCCGCATGAAGAGGCTTTGAAGAAGGCTTACGACGTTGGCGCGGCCGAGATTGCGGATGGCATCCAGTCCGTCGCGGACTCAATCCGTACTGGATACACCGACGCGGCAATGAAGCTGCACGGTAAGTTCGACGAGTGCCAAAAGCGGGCTGAAGCTGAAGGCATCTCAATCGAAGAAGCCGCAGCGAAATTCAAATCGGAGGACGCCGACTATACGACAGCCGTTGGCGCTGCGATGAAGGACATGCTTTTTGGCGACATCTGCAATCTCTCGAAACATACGAAGCTGCCAGAGTCCGTATTGGAAGACATGGCTTTTGCCCCGGGAACAGATGAAACGTTCTTCGCTGATGGAGATTACAAGGGCACTCCTTTTCGCACGCTCCCGGCAAGGATTAAACCGCTCGTGAAGTTGGAAGGTGGCTATTACGCCACGGATGGCCAATTCGTGCGGGACACTGCTTACCGGGCAATTCAGAGGGGACTTATCGCGCGGCTACCTGATTACAAAGAGGGCTGGAACAAGAACCAGAAGGCTATGACCGAGACGGCCTTCACTACGATATTGGAGAAGCAGCTTAAAGGCGCGCGCGTCTTTGAAGAGGTTTACTTTAAAGACCCCTCCACAGGCGCTTGGGCCGAAACCGATCTTGTTGGCGCAATTGACGACGTGCTTTTTGTCGCTGAGGCAAAGGCCGGGGTCATGGCCATGCAATCACCTGCAACGAACTTCGCAAGCCACATCAGGACTATTCGTGAACTTGTTCTGAAGGCCTATCGGCAGTGCAAACGCTTCCTCGACTATTTAGCGGGCGGCACCGATATGCCCATCTATCGCCTCAAAGACGGGAACTACGACGAAGTCGCTAAACTGAATCTGCGCGATTTCCGGCTTGTCCTGCCATTGGGGTTGACGGTCGAAGCTTTCACGCCGTTCTCGTCCATGTGTAAGGAGATTCCGGAGATCGTTCCGATTCTGGGCAGGCATCCGTTTGTTTCAATGTCAGTGGACGATCTGCTGGTTCTAAATCGCTTCCTGCCTTCGGCGGGTTCTCTCTTCCACTACTTGGAAGTGAGGCAAGCGATTGCCGGGATTCCGCAAGCGATGATTTTCGATGAGCTAGATCATATCGGCGCTTATATCGTCAGGAATCGCTTCGATCAGGATATTCGCGAACAGCTCAAGGAAGCGGATCGCGTTACGTGGGACAGCTTCAGTCACGTCGTTGATAAGCATTTTCAGCTAGTGGATTGGGAGGCGCAGCCGGTCCCAAGCCAGCAGCTTCCCGGACGGATCGCCGCGATTTTGGAGGTGTTAGACACCGCGCGTCCTAAAGGGTGGCTGCTCATCGATTCGGAGATACGCAATTACTCTGACGAAGGGCGCAATGACGTGAATGGCTTCATCGACACACTCTCGAAAAGCCTTCCGGAATATCCCGTACGTCGAATGTTAATCGGTAACATGCATGGAATCCAGATATGGCTCACTACGAGTATTGGGGAGCCGTCGCCGGATGAAATGCGCTATCAGGCTGAAGTGGCTTGCTTAGCCTTTGGGAAACCCAGCGTGATTACACTGCGCCTTCAATGTTCGCCGGAGGGCAAACCGCTCGTGCCGAGCACCTCCAAATATGCCGCGCCTTCGATCTTAAGGCAGGACTACGCACAGCTTAAGGCGGAAGCGGATCGCCAAATGAGCCGCAACAAAGGAAAGCGTAAGAAGTAGCAGAGGAAAGTGCGATGACCTCAGCCAAGCAACACGAAAAGATGGATGCCAAGGCACGCGCATTCATCGATAAGAAATTCGCTCACGCACCGCTACTTAAGGCGGAAATGACCGAGCTGTGGCAAGAATTCCTCTCATTAAAGTTGCCTAGTACGGACTTTATGGCCGAGTTCATCAACGGGAAGCAGGCCAGCCTTACGCAGCGCACTTGGGAGATGATGTTGGCACGCCATCTTTCCCGGTTGAGATATGTCATCGCGTGTCCAGATGGCGGCCCGGACTTTTCGTTTGAATTGAACGGCACAAAGGTCTGGGTTGAAGCCGTGGCGCCGTTACCCAAGGGCCTATCAGCGGATTGGCTCGATCCAAATTTTCAAGGCGTTCAACATTTCCCGCATGAGGCCATTTTATTGCGTTGGATGACGGCATTTAATGCGAAGTGGAAAAAGCTACTGGGGTATCAGCAAAAAGGTATCGTTCGACCGAACGACGCATACGTGATTGCAATTAATGGACGGATGCTCGGTGCTTTTCCAGAAACGAGCGGCATCACGCGAATGCCCTTTGGCTTGGAAACTACCTTTCCGGTAGGTCCGCTCGCTCACCGTATGAATCCTGAGACGGCTTTGCTTGGTCCTGCCTTCATTTCGGAACGCTACGCAATCCCGAATGCTAACGAAGCGGAGGTGCCAACAACGCCATTTTTGGACTTAGCGTACGAAGGTGTAAGCGCGCTGATAGGGTCGTCTTCTGACCGTACGAATGGAAAGCCACTTGATTTGCATGTCGTTCACAACCCGCTGGCGCGCGTGAGGTTACCGCTTGGCTCACTTGGTGGTCAGGAGAACGAGTGGTTTGCCAGTCCGGTCGCTGATACGGGCGAATTTGACCTTCAACAAGCGGGGCATGCGGGCGAACAACTCTGACGTTAGATCCAGCCGATGACGAACTCTCCAAGGCGCGCATGAAAGCCATCGACGGCCTGACGGCGCGGTTTGGCCGCGAAATCGTCAGCTTCGGTTCCACGGATCGCTCGCGAGCGTGGAAAATGCGGCGTGAAAACCTTTCACCGCTTTACACCACGAGTTGGGAAGAATTGCTAAGGGTTTGACGCTAACGTTTCCATTTATCGCGAAACGTTTCCATAGTCATCGGCATGCTTAGGCCGCCCGCCGTATCTCGCTCAGCCCGGCTGCGCTCTTCTCTCTCCATTCCCAAGGCAAGATAGATGAGAGCCGCGCGCGATAACTTCAGTACACGCAAAGTTCGACGTTCAAAGTCGTCGTAACCAAGCGAATGCGCCATTCTGTCATGGAAAAGATCGCCGGGTTTGTTCCCGGAGCCTATGTCGTGAAGTTTAAGGTAGCTATGCTCTAGTCTATTTCTGAGTGTGTAGAGTTCTTGCGCATCCGGGTCGGCTGTTGAGTTCAGTGTTTCGTCGAATAAATCCTTTGCAAGCCAATACAGGCCGCGCCACGGAAGATTTTTCAGTTGCGTGAATTCATCACGCAAAACTTTTGTATCGCGTTTGAACCAGATTGTTCTGAAATAAACCCGCTTCTCAGGAATTCGCAAATTCATGTAGTCGTTAAGGAAAATGCCGATCTTATCCAGAAGGGAATATGACATTCGGAACGCCATCCTCACGCGTTCTGCGCCAACTCCGTAAACCGGATAATCCAGTGTGTTATAGAGGGTGACGTAGCGGTCGGAGAAATGTGCGTTCTTAGCTTGTGTGCCTTCGAATAGGGTCCAACGCGCCGAAACGTATTCTTGCTTTAGTTGGTTGAAGAATCCGAGCCAAGTCGGCGGCTCGGATAACTTGGTGACAAAAGTTGGCAGGACGAACGTGTCGGCGGCTGCTGCCGGAAACGCCCCTAGGTCGTTCAAAGGATTCAAAAACAGCCCCTCGGAGAGAGCCCACTTCCTATACTTCTGTTCGGC
Organism: Undibacter mobilis; assembly: GCF_003367195.1. NCBI lineage: Bacteria > Pseudomonadati > Pseudomonadota > Alphaproteobacteria > Hyphomicrobiales > Nitrobacteraceae > Undibacter > Undibacter mobilis. The sequence continues at coordinate 1,685,861 of NZ_QRGO01000001.1, forward strand.
TTTTGACCTTCCTAGGGAGAAGTCCGTCAGATTGTAGGATTGCTCAATGTCGTTGATGTCCCCGAATGAGGCTATCGCATCTTTTGTTTTCTTGAAGGCGTTCTTGGCGTGTTCAGCTCCATAGCCTTCGTAGCTGGCTTCGGAAGAAAGGGCGAATTCGAGGTCGCGATACGCCGCAACGTAAAAAGGCGCCCTGTGATGCGGGTCAAACAAAAGATTTGCGTAGATGTAAAGTCCTGTGCCCCGATTTCCTCTGGCCATCCCGAATGCTGGCTTGACAGCTAAGGCCGCATTCCAGTGAGCAAGAGCTTCAACAAATCGGCCTAGCGTATCGAACTGGTTGCCTAGATTTGTGAGTACTTGAGCTTGCCTTACGCGGTCCCATTTCTCGAAGTGAGGGTGGCGGCGGGCGCTGCGAAGGTGCTGGATTTGATTTAAAGTCTCGGGCTGGTCCCACTGCCATGCCGCGTCAGCGTTCCGATGACGGAGGTTCTGCTTATCGCCCCACGCGTTAGCAGTGTAGTACGACAGTAGAATTTGATCGGATTCACTAAGCTTGCGCTTATCGAGTTCGGATGCCCATGCCAGCGCCTTGTCAGTGCTTTCGGGGTCTTCGTACCGGACTGCCAAATCCACAAGGCACGCGAGGTAATGCAGGGCTTTTCCGTCTTGGAGGCCATCAAGGCTATCCAATGACTTCAACATCTGGAAAGTCCGCAGATATTCTTGCTCATCTGTCATGAGGGTAATTTAGCGCTAATTTGCCGGTGGCCACAGGCCAAAGAGAGGTAAAATTGGTTCAACCGAGTTGTGTTTAGGCGGGGGCGGAGAATTCGCGGACGCCTAGGCTGGTGGAGTGGCGATGATGTTCAAAGAAGAGAGATTACTCGTCGAGCCCGATCCTCGCTTCGAGGGGCAGGCTATGCACATGAATGATCTGCATCGTCTCGTTCGGTCAATCGAATTGAGCGTCAGTGTACCGAAGCAGATTAGGGAGCAGTTCGACACGGCGTGAAACGCCTTTGTGTATTCTTGGTTTGTTTATGAGTTCGCGACGCTGGCCGAGCAGCAGGGTTATGCTGTTCTTGAAATGGGATTGCGCCACCGCCTTGATCCTGAAGCCGCAGCCAATTCCACCAGAAGCCCGGGCCTTCGCAAGTTGATTGATCGAGCGATAATAAAAGGACTTCTTACACGTTCAGATTTCGATAGGTCATCGGGCGGCATGAACGTGAATCTCCTCGATTTTCTGTTGATGTCCCGCAATCACGTTATGCATGGAAATGTACATTTGTTGCCTCAGGCAACACCGGATATGCTGGCGATGTGCGCGGATGTGTTGAATAGAATTTTCGCAACTACGGACACCCCTATCTGAGAGTGCCATGAAGGCAGGTTACATATACGTATTAGTTCATCCATCCGATCCCAACTTATACAAGATCGGGCAGACGGTCCGCGCCCCACAGGAGAGGCTGGCTGAGCATAATGGTGACTACGCAAAGCACGCGGGCCAGATTGTAAAAGAGACTGGCCAGAAGTGGGTTCTAAAAACCTTCATTCCCGTACCTGATACAGATTTTGCTGAGGCCGTATTCTGGCGAGCTACAGGTTTTACAGAAATCCCCGGTCGAGGCGGCGTCGAAATTGAAAGGATGGAATGGAAGCTCGTGGAGGCTTGCTTAAAAGCAGCAGAGGAAGCCGGTGTGAAGCCGCCGCCAAAGCCGCTGCCGGACTATGTCTATGCCAACAACGCATGGATGAAAAAGCGTCTCGAAGGTCGTGGAATTGCTTTATTGGGCAACGTCAAAAGCAAGGCTTCCGGAAGGAACGACTTTCAATGCAGTAACGGGCACGTTTGGCGCACAATCCCGAATAACGTCGCGGAAGGTGAAGGCTGCCCTCAGTGCGGAATAGGCAAAAGAAGCCCGGATGAAATCAGGAAAGCTGCAAATTCCGGCGTTTTGTGTCTGTTGATCCATCCCGACAAGCCGGGCCTCGTGAAAATCGGGCTCACATACAAGACGCTCCAACAGAGTCAGGCAGAGAATGACTGGGGGGACTGGATAGTTCATCGCTACCGAAGTGTTGAGGAACCTACTTTGGCGGAATCGCTAGTCTGGCAAATGCTTAGCCATCCAATGCCTAATGAACGGGAGGCAGTGAAAATTGACCTTCACGCCGTAGAACAGGCGTTCCGCGAATTGCACTACAGGCTGGTACGTGAGATAGCTTTGGCCGAAGTAACGGTCACGTCGTGCGGGATCGGGTGCGCCAGCGCCAAAAGTCCTTAAGCCGAGTTTGCGTGAAGTCTGCGTAGCGGAGCGTGTCTGAGTAGTCCTGTGGCCAAGGCAGCCCTACAAAGGGCGCGTATCAACGAGGCAATGTTGCTGTCGAGTCGGGTCGTCAATCTACATGGTCCAATTTAAGGCCGACGTAAGCGGCGGCATCCGACTTATCTAAGTTAAAGAGCTCATCAAAAAATTGCTGAGGTAGTTGTCTTCCAGGTTTTTTGGAGCCGGGAATCGCTGGCTGGAATCCAAAATTTCTGAGATATACCGTAAGTTTCCTCTGTCGCGTATCGCGATCACTTCCCCACAACGAGTCAAAACGTTGCCGCGCGTTTGCCGTGTCTTTGAAAGTCTGTCGAAGAGCGCTCTGTGCATAAGCTGTCAAATCAAGTGTTTCTACTATACGCTCATCAATGCCGCCGATTACTCTTTGCAAAACAGACACCAATGTCGAAACGTCCTTGATCGTTGGCCCTTTTTTCCTGTCTTCATAGTGTTGCAATGTAAGGGAGATGTCGGTTCCAGAGTGATCTGTCTGAAAAATTCCAGAATATTGCAAAAGAGCTGAGCGGTCAGTTTCGCTGATAACCTCGTCAGACTGATGCACGTGGCGATTCCGCCACGAGACCAGCAGCCGCACTGCGGCAAGGTAATAATCGGGGCTGCCTCGAAAAGACGCCGCGAGCGAGTTGAGCCGGGTTCTAATATGCGCCGGTCGTCTCTTCTCTCCATGTTCGCTATGAATCTTGCTGATCGAGGCGAGGATCTGATTCGGGGCACCATTGCTGATCGCCGTTGTTAATTCGGCCAATTCATCGGCAGGCAAAAACGTGGAAGCAGAAGCAGTAGGCTGCGGTACTCCGAGGAGTAAGTCGCGAAGAAGTTGATCAGAAATTGGGCTGGGGAACAGTGCGATAGTCTCAGTGTATTTGTCGAGACTATCGACTGCGTAAACCAGTAGCGCTTTGGTTGCAAAATGTCGCGCCTCCATAGCGAGGTATTCTGGCTTGTTTCCGGACCATCCCACCGCGAGATCGTCGGGCTTATTCGCAGTGCCCGCTTTAACGGCGGATAGGCCTACAATTATGGTGTTGAAATTTGAAACCGCGTATCCGATCTGCGACTTAAAGTTTCGGAGCGCAACTGTCCGATAGAAAATATCAGTTTTTGTCATGTTGTGCGCCGGACTGGAATCGAACCAGTTTCCCCGTTAGTGAATGACCGGGTTCGTTCGGTCCCGTAAAAAACAGGTGCCCAGCCAATGTGACCACCGACGCAGCTGAAATTTACGTCAAGGGCGTGCGAAAAATCAATCTTTAACATACCCTTTTCGCGCATCGGCCAAATTTCAACGCCAAAAATTCTTGAAGCGGGTTTGAGTCAATTCCGTATAGCGAACCGTATGTTGAATATTCTTGTGTCCCAGGTAACCCTGCAGAGCACGAGTGTCGTGTCCCTTATTTGCTAGAGCAAAACCGCAGGCATGGCGTAGCATGTGCGGGTGCGCTTTGAACGGCAAGCCAGCCACCTCGCCAGCTCTCTCCAGCATTCGAGCAACTCCGGCGGCCGTGAACGGTCCGCCGCGCTCCGTGGTAAACATGAAGGGCGACTTTGGGTCCTGTTCCCTTTGAAGGCGACGAAGCGCCCTGAGTTCGTCGCCGAGAATTGGATGCGTGCTCGGTGTGCCTCTTTTGATTCTTCGAACTGCCAGGGCTGCTGTCGCAAAATCGACCTGCTCCCAGCGGAGATCAGTAAGTTCGGACACGCGGAGTCCGTGCCTGTAGGCGACTAGGATCATCGTGGCATCGCGATGGACATAGCGATTTCCCTTCACGGCAGCCATGAGCATCTCAAGTTCAGTTTCGGTTAGATACTCGCGTGAGCGCACATCGGCGTTCTTCGGGCGACGTGGCGTCTTAACTGTTCGTTTTTCGGCTAACGAAGCTTTCGGGCGCAGCTGCGATTTCGCCATGAAAAGCGGCCTTCTGTTGTTGAAACTGTTCGTATAATAATCAAAAAACGAACAGTTGTACATCGCTTTTCCTGCGCGTAACGTTTCAATCGCCGCTTAGGCTTGGGTGCGGCCTAAACCCACATCATTGTAAACGTCAGCCGTACGGCATCGTCTGGTTATCGGCCGAGCTCAACCAGTATCCAGTCGGCGAATGCGCGAACGGCTCTTCGCTGCTGACTGACTTTGGGGAACGTCAGTTGATGAGCCATATAGCGCACATCCACCGACCGCCCTGCAAGCACTGGCACGAGCTGACCGGAAAGGAGTTCACGTTCGGCCAGCCTTGTTGATTCCAGCGCCACACCCAAACCGCTGGCGGCCATCGCGATGGCGAGAAAGCTTCGATCGAAACGCATGCCGTAAAAGGCCGGCGCATCGATGTCATTAGCTGCAAACCATTGATGCCATTGGACCTGCTTCTGGTCGGAGCGGATAAGAACCTGCTTGAGCAGGTCTTCCGGCTTGTTGATCTTCTTCGCCAGCGCGGGCGAGCAGAGTGGCGTGACTGTCTCTTCGCCAAGCGAAATGACCTCGACACCGTCGACGCGTGGCGGGCCGTAGACGATGTCGAGATCGAAATCGTCGTTTGTGAAGCGGGCGTAGTCGGTACTCGCCGCCAGCCGCACCCCCACGCCGGATTCAGCGTTCAGAAAATTGGCCAGACGGGGCGCTAACCATTGCGCCGCGAAACTCGGTGCGGAATGAACGCGTAGCAATCGGGGGCCGCGGCCAGCGACATCTTCCAGTCCCCGGCGAAGTTCGTCGAACGCGGTACTCGCGTGCCGCATGAGGTTTTCGCCGGCCGGGGTCAGGCGGATGGAGCGCGTCGTGCGTTCGAACAGAACGGTACTCAGCATGACCTCAAGCTTCCGGATGGCGTGGCTCACGGCGCTCGGCGTCAGGTGAAGTTCATTCGCCGCGTCCCGGAACGAACCCGTACGCGCCGCCGCTTCAAATGCACGAATGGCCGACATTGGTACATTGGCTAGCATTTCATAAGTGAACCAGATTCATCAATTCAAGACAACTGCGCGTTTGTCTCGATACCTCCCGCGCCGCACTTTCCGAAAAACCGCCGCAGCGGCGGCAGAAACGGCAAAGGGAGGCTCTCAGTGTTGCTTTCGGGCAAAACCGCAATCATTTCCGGCGGCGCCGGCCCGCGCGGCATAGGCTTTGCGACCGCTAAGACGTTCGCGGCGCAAGGCGCGCGTGTCGCCATTCTTGACCTTGACGAGGCCGGCGCGAAAAACGCTGCCGCGCAACTCGGAAGTCAGCACATCGGCATCGGTTGTGATGTCACGAAAAAGGACGCGTGCGACGCCGCCGTCGCTTCCGTGCTCAAGTCGTTCGGCCAGATCGACGTTCTGGTGAACAACGCCGGCATCACACAGGCGATCAAGGTCTGGGATATCGATGAGAAGAGCTGGGACCGCATCCAAGAAGTCAATCTGAAGGGCGTCCTCTTCCTCTCTCAGGCCGTCATCCCGCATATGCGCAGCCGCAAGTCGGGTTCGATTGCGTGCATTTCCTCCGTTTCGGCGCAGCGCGGCGGCGGCATCCTCGGTGGTGCGCACTATTCGGCCGCGAAGGCCGGGGTTCTCGGTCTGGCGAAGGCGATGGCGCGCGAACTCGGCAATGACGGCGTGCGCGTTAACAGCGTGACGCCTGGACTGATCCAGACCGACATCAACGCCGGAAAAATCTCCGATGAGAAGAAGGTCGAGATCCTTGCAGGCATTCCCTTGAACCGGCTTGGCGTACCGCAGGATGTCGCAAATATTTTCCTGTTTCTCGCATCCGATCTCTCCAGCTACGTCACCGGCGCCGTGATCGACGTTAACGGCGGCATGCTGATCCACTGAGGCTGAACGTGGAAACCCTGTCGAACACACCAGGTCTGGAAGAGCGGGCGTATCGCATCCGGCGCAATGCCGTGCGTATGGGTGAAGTGCAAGGGCAGGGCTACATCGCGCAAGCGCTCGATATCGCCGACGTTCTCGCGGTCGCCTATTTCCATGCAATGCGCTATCGGGCCGACGATCCGACGTGGGAAGAACGCGACCGCTTCCTGCTGTCGAACGGTCACTACGCGATCGCGCTCTACGCGGCCCTGATCGAGGCCGGCGTGATACCGGAAGCGGAACTCGAGCTCTATGGCAGCGACGACAGCCGCCTGCCGATGTCTGGCATGGCCTCGTATACGCCGGGCATGGAAATGTCCGGCGGATCGCTGGGCCTGGGATTGAGCATCGCCGTCGGAATGGCGATGGGCCTGAAGCGCAAAAAGTCGGATTCCCGCGTCTACACCCTGTTCTCCGATGGCGAACTGGGCGAAGGCTCGGTGTGGGAGGCCATGATGTCGGCGGCGCAATACAAGCTCGACAACATGATCGCCATTGTCGATGTCAACAATCAGCAGGCGGACGGGCCGGCCACCGAAGTCACGCATTTCGAGCCGCTGGTCGCCAAGCTCGAAGCGTTCGGATGGTATGTCCAGCGCATCGACGGCAATGACATGGCGGCGGTTACGGCTGCGTTCGACGCCGCCAAGGCGTATCCCGTTCCGCAACCCCGCATCATCGTCGCCGATACATTGATGGGGAAGGGCGTGCCGTTCCTCGAAGATCGCGAGAAGAACCACTTTATTCGCGTCGAAGCCCACGAATGGCAGTTGGCGCTCAAGGCGCTCGACGCCGGGAGGCCGGCATGACGCGAGGCGCCCCTGTGATGAACAAGCCGCGGCTCACAACGTCTGCAATGATCGCGTCGATCGCCGACGCCGATCAGCCGACCAAAGCCGCGCCGTTCGGCAATGCGCTGGTGGAAGTCGCGCGCAAGCGATCCGACATCGTCGGCATGACGGCAGATCTCGGCAAATACACCGACCTGCACATTTTCGGAAAAGCGTTTCCGGATCGCTACTACCAGATGGGCATGGCCGAGCAATTGATGTTCGGCGCCGCTTCCGGTCTGGCGGCCGAAGGCTTTGTGCCTTTCGCCACGACCTATGCGGTGTTCGCTACCCGCCGCGCCTACGACTTTATTCACCAGACGATCGCGGAGGAAAACCGCAACGTAAAGATCGTCTGCGCGCTGCCGGGGCTCACGTCCGGCTACGGGCCCAGCCATCAGGCGACTGAAGATCTCGCCGTGATGCGCGCGATGCCGAACATGACGGTCATCGATCCGTGCGACGCGCTGGAAATCGAACAGGCCGTGCCAGCCATCGCCGAGCATCAGGGGCCGGTTTATATGCGGCTGCTGCGCGGTCAGGTCCCGCTCGTGCTCGACAAGTACGACTACCGTTTCGAGATCGGGAAAGCGAAGCTGCTTTGTGACGGCAGCGACGTGCTGTTCATATCGACGGGCCTGATGACCATGCGGACGCTTGAGGCCGCGCAAAAGCTGGCTGCCGACAAGATCGCGGCGGCGGTGCTGCATGTCTCGACAATCAAGCCGCTGGATGCGGATACGATCCTCGCCCAGGTACGCAAGCCCGGCAGGCTCGTGGTGGTCGTCGAAAATCACACCGTCATTGGCGGCCTTGGCGAAGCGGTGGCCGGCGTCGTTCTGCGCGACGGCATCGCACCAAAATTCAGGCACATCGGGCTGCCCGACGAGTTTCTCGATGCGGGTGCGCTGCCGACGCTGCACGACAGGTACGGAATTTCGACTGACGCTATCACGAAGCAGACAAAGCAATGGCTTGAGTAGACCGACTCGTTGATCTGTGTTGTTCAAAGAAAACAAAGTGGAGGGAAGGAAATGACTGACAATTGGAAGCTGTCTCGTCGTTCGCTGCTGCAAGGCACCGCTATGGGGATTGGACTGGTGGCCGCGCCGTCGATCCTGGGTGCTCAGAGCCCGACAAAGATTTCGTTCGGCCACGGTGCCGCGCCCGGCAATCCGCGCACGATCGCGGCCGAAAAGTTTGCCGAAATCGTAAAGGCAAAGAGCGGCGGTGCTATCGAAGTGACCGTGGCGGGCTCTGCGCAACTCGGCGACGATGTCGCCATGCTGACCAGCCTGCGCACCGGTGTGCTCGGCATCTCCGCCAATAGCCAGGGTCCGGCTTCGGCCGTGGTACCGGAGCTCGCCGCTTTCGGCTTACCGTTCCTGTTTGCCGATGCGAGCAGCGCCATCAAGATCGTCGGCGGCAAGCTCGGCGATCAGCTCAAGCCGAAGTTCGATGCGGTCGGCCTTGTCCCGCTCGGCTTCTGGGATAACGGCATTCGCCACATCACGAATTCAAAGCGGGCCATCAACAGCCCCGAGGATCTGAAGGGTCTGAAGATCCGTACGCCCGCCGACCCGGCCACGATCGACATCTTCCAGGCGCTCGGTGCGGGCACGGCCCAGATCGCATTCTCGGAGCTTTACATCGCTCTGCAGCAGGGCGTCGTCGACGGTCAGGAAAATCCGCTGACCAACATCGCTTCGGCCAAGCTGTTCGAAGTGAACAAGTACATCAGCATGTCTGCCCACAAGTGGGAATCGACGCCTGTTCTCATGTCGAAAGCGGTGTGGAGCCGCCTCGATAAGAAAGGTCAGGACATTGTGATGGCGGCCGCGGCGGAAGCCGGCAGCCTGCAGGTCAAGCTGTCCGAGGACGCCAACGCGAAGCTGGTCAACGACTTCAAGGCGAACGCAAACGTCGCGGTCAACTCGGTAGATCGTGACGCATTCCGCAAGGCGACTGCGTCGGTCTTCGACAAGTGGCAGGAAAAGCCGTTCGGCGCCTTCGTGAAGGACCTGCGCGCGTCTGTTGGGGCCTAAGTAGTGCAAGCAATGCAAGCATCGGATCGGGGGCCGCTACTCGCGGCCCTCGATACCGCCGACAAAATCGTCAGGCTTGCCTGTAAGTGGGCGGTCTTTTCAACAGGCACCGTCCTGCTGGTCGCCATCACAATCGGCGTCATTTCCCGGTACGTCATCACCGTCGGCGGCGTCGATTGGGCGGAAGAACTGCCCAAGCAATTGTTTGCCTGGTTCATCATGTTCGGCGTCGTACTCGCCGTTCAGACCGGCAATCATATTGCAGTCGATCTGGCGCTCCATGCACTGCCGGAGCGCGGCAAGCGCCTCGTCATGGTCCTGACCAGCGCAATTGTTGTCTTCGCCTACGCCTATCTGGCGCTCACCGCCCTTGAAGTCGCAGACATCGCGAAGTTCGAAATCAATCCCGTGCTCGGCACGCCGGGTAGCTTGCCTTACTTCGCGTTGGCGCTCGGCGCGATTCTGACCGCGCTCACGACAATGACCATTGCCATCAGGATCGGGCTCCTGGGCTCCGCGGCTGCTCCCCAAGCTAGGCCGGAGGATAGCGTTCAATGATCACCGTTCTGATTGCTCTCTTCTTCGGTCTTCTGGTGCTCGCGATTCCGGTAGCGCATGTGCTGGTGATCGCGTCTGGCGCCGCGATCCTTTACGGCAACGAATTCCCCGTCCTGCTGGTTGTCCAGCAGATGGTGAACCAGACCCAATCGTTTCCGCTGCTGGCGCTGCCGTTCTTCATCCTGTCGGGCAGCCTGATGATGAGCGGAAGGCTCGGCGAAAACCTGATCGGATTTGCGACTGAGCTGGTGCAACGTTATCGCGGCGGGCTCGGCTCCGTCACCGTTGTCGGGTCGTGTGTGTTCGGCGGCGTTTCCGGCTCGGCGGTCGCCGATGCTACGGCGCTTGGCGGAATGCTCATTCCCTGGCAGCGCCGGCAGGGCTATCCAGCGGCCTACACCGCGGCCAATAACGCCTCCGCCGCGACGATCGCGATTCTGATCCCGCCTTCGATTCCCTTTATTCTCTATTCGCTGGTGTCGAACGTCTCTGTTTCGAGCCTGTTTCTTGCCGGTGTGCTTCCAGGGCTGCTGCTGACCGCCGGATTCATCGCAGTCAACAATATCTCTGCGCGCTTGCGGGGCTTCCCGCTCAACACACAGCCTTTCGACAAGCAACGCTGCCTGCGCCTTTTTGTGGATGCGCTGCCGGCGCTTGCGATGCCCATCCTCATTCTCGTGCTGCTTCGCTTCGGCATTGCGACGCCCACCGAAGTTTCGGTGTTGGCCGTTCTGTACGCGCTGTTCGCCGGCGTCGTCATTTACCGCGACATGACTCTGCCGCGCTTCATCGACGCCATGGTATCGGCGGGCGTGGCGACGGGCGTTGTCATGCTTGTCATTATGGGTTCATCCGTCGTCGGTTGGCTGATGACCTATGCCCAGATGCCGCAGATCTTTGCGCAATGGTGCCTTACGACACTGAAAGAGCCATGGCTTGTTATCGTGGCCATGAACGTCATCATGCTGATCGCCGGCATGTTCATCGATCTTCCGGCCGCGATCCTGCTGCTCGGCCCGATCTTCGTGCCGTTGGCGCAGACGATCGGTCTCGATCTGACGCAGCTTGGCCTCATGATGGTGCTGAATCTGGCCATCGGCCTCTACACGCCGCCGGTCGGCACGACGCTGTTCATATCGTCGTCCATCGCAGGGGTGTCGATCATCAAGACCGCATCGGAACTGTGGCCCTTCTACCTTGTGGCGCTCCTCACGCTGCTGGCCTTCAGCTACATCCCTGCGTTGACGTTATAGGACAGTTGCGTGACCGCTCCCTTCATCGACCTTTCGCGAATGGCGAATGCGATCCGGTTTTTATCGGTCGATGCCATATTGAAGGCGGGCGAGGGGCACCAGGGCGTACCGCTCGGAATGGCGGAGCTCGCCACCGTCCTGTTCGCCGGTCACCTGAAGTTCGACCCGACGAACCCGCTCTGGCCGGATCGAGACCGCTTCGTGCTTTCGAACGGCCACGGTTCGATGCTGCTCTATTCGTTGCTTCATCTGAGCGGATACGAGAAGATTTCGATAGATCAGGTCATGTCTTTTCGTGAGCTCGGCTCGCATTGCGCCGGCCATCCCGAATACGACCCGGCCGCAGGCATCGAAACGACCACCGGACCGCTCGGGCAGGGCATTGCCAACGCGCTGGGAATGGCGATTGCGGAAGCCAATCTTCGCGCCCGCTACGGCAGCGACATTGTCGATCATATGACTTACGCCTTCGTCGGAGACGGCTGTCTCCAGGAAGGCGTCGGTCAGGAGGTCATCTCGCTGGCCGGCCATCTTGGCCTCGGCCATCTGGTGTTCGTCTGGGACGACAATCAGATTACCGACGACGGCTCGACCGAACTGTCGATTTCAGAAAATGTCGCCGAGCGCTTCCGCGTTGCGAACTGGCACGTCGTGGAAATCGACGGTCACGACACGGTTGCGATTTCGAAGGCCTTTGCGGCCGCGAAAGCCGACCCGCGTCCGTCGCTGATCGCGGCGAGGACGACCATCGCCAAAGGCGTTGCGCGGCTTGAAGGACAGCGCGGCGGCCATAGCGGAAAACTGTTTGCTGCCGACCGGGCCGAAATGGCGGGGAAGCTGAAGTGGGAAGCCGAACCGTTCCATATCCCGGCCGATGTCGCGGCAGGCTGGCGAGCCGCCGGAGAGCGATCAAATCCGATCCGGCTGGATTGGGAGAAACGCCTGTCGCAACTCAATGAAGCGCGGGGACCCGAATTCGCGCGGCAGGCCGATGGTCGGTTGCCGGCGGCGTGGCGCAAGACGGTTCTCGATTGCAAGGCGTCATTCGCCGCGGCTGCCGAAGCCGTGCACTCGATACAGGCGTCGAGCGATGTCGCATCCCGTCTCTATGATGTCGTTCCAGATATTGTCGTCGGTTGTGCGGACCTCGAGGCGCCGACCAATCACAAGCGGCAGCTTTCAGCTTTCACCGCGAAGGACAACTCGGGGCGTTATATCCATTGCGGCGTGCGCGAACATGCCATGGGCGCGCTGGCGAACGGTATGGCCGCTCATGGCGGTGTCGTGCCGGTCGCCGTGACCTATCTGCCGTTTTCGGACTATGAGCGCCCCGCCATGCGAATGGCGGCTCTTATGGGGCTGCCGACCAAGTTCGTCTTCAGTCACGACTCAATCGGCATTGGCAAGAACGGGCCGACGCATCAGCCGGTGGAGATCATCGCATCGCTGCGCGCGATGCCGAACATGCTGGTGTTGCGGCCGGCCGATGCCGTTGAATTGGCGGAGTGCTGGGAAATCTTGATGGAGCACACCACGGGCCCGGCTTCGCTCATTTGCGCGCGTCAGCAGTTGCCCACCGTGAGAACAGACGCAGGCGCGGCCAATCAAAGCGCGCGCGGCGCCTATGTGCTCCGCGAGCCGGGTGGCCGCCGTGCCGTGACGCTGCTGGCGACAGGGTCTGAAGTCGCGATTGCAGTGTCGGCGCAGGAACTGCTCCAGCAGCATGGCATCGCTTCGGCGGTTGTGTCGATGCCGAGTTGGGAGCTGTTCGAAGCCCAGGACAAAGATTATCGCGACGCTGTCCTCGGCGACGCTCCGCGCGTTGCCGTCGAGGCCGCGATGAAGTTCGGTTGGGAACGCTGGATTGGTGACCGCGGTGTCTTCGTGGGCATGAAGGGCTTTGGCGCCTCGGGGCCTGCCGAGCAGCTTTATCGCCATTTCGGCATTACTTCTGAAGCGGTCGCGGCCGCTGCCAAGTCGTTGTTGTAGAAGCATGACGGATGCCGAGCCGAGAAGAGATTCGTTTATTAGTCTTCGTGGGCGGCAGGGTCAAAGCGCAATTGGATGATCGCTCGAAAATTGCGTTCATGTAGGAAGCAGTCAAGTGTTGACGCATGCCGACGCTTCAATTGGTGAAAGAATCTAGATTCAATCGCATTGCCAGTTGATGCTGTAGTTCTTTGGCATGTCGAGCGGACGGGATATTTTGAACTGCACCGTGCCGCTACACAGACGCGTGCCAAGCAGCGGGAACACTGAGGCATGAGCCTCGCGGTAACTGGCGTAGGTCACGTTACCTTCACAGGACCGCACCCGATTGTCTTTATCGAAGCCCGTCTGTGTGATGGCCGAAACCGTAGCGGTGATAGACTTGATCTCGTTCAGAATGTTCGGAGCACCCACCGCGGCGAACATTCGGGCTTCGGGCCGTTTGCTCAAGGCGTCGGCACCTGACGCCATCTTTTCCGTTAGACCGTTCTGTAGGGTCTGAACGACCCCTGGATCGTTGCAAGCTTCCACCCCGCCAGATGGGCCACTCGCGAGGAACGAGAGAAGGCTCATTGTGGTGACGGCTAGCAAGGCTAGAAGCGGGTGGTCTTTCGGCCATTTGAGTATTTTGTTGGCGAGATCGAATTTCGACGGCTCTTGATTGGCGTTTTCCATCTTAATCCCCAGAAAGCGACTGTTGATCGGGAAGAGGCGGCAGTCGCTACGGCCGCCCCAAAAGGCATGGCGATTGTAGACAATAGTCTACAGCCTATCGAAATGAGACTCAAAGTCCGTGGATCGAAAAGTCTCGACAGTCTCTTTTCGAGGAGATGGAGAGACCGAAAGAAGACCAAGCGATCATCGACCTCGTGGCCGAGAACGTCGCCGAACTGCGTCGGGGGTTGAACCTTTCGCAGGAGGCGCTGGCGGACCGTGCCGAGGTCGATCGGACTTATGTAAGTCAGGTTGAGCGCGGGCTTAGGAACGTGACGATTTCTGTGCTCGCGAGGCTCGCGAAAGCCCTTGAGACGAGTCCCGACAGGCTGTTGGTACCGAAGGCCAGTCCCAAGAAAGGACAACGCGTCTAATAGTCTGAACTCAACATGAGCGTCAGAACGCGCTCCGTTACCGCAGGATCGCTTGGGTCCGGAGAGTGCATCTCCAGGGCGAGATCAAAGTAGTCGATCTTCCAATAGAAGACCTGCCCGCAAGCTTCGATAATCCCGAAATCGTGCGGATCATTCTCTGTCGGAAAGCTATCGTAGGCAGTAATCAGTTCAAGCAGTTGCCTTACGATGATCGATCCGAGGGCTTCCACGGCGTTTGTAATCAGCACGCGGCCTTTGCCGTCTCGGCACCTTAGATCGTCGTTTAGCTTCCGAATGTGGCATTCTCGATCCACTTCACGTCTCCTAGCCGCCTTATCTGCATTTAATTGGGCGATCATTGCTTGGGAGCACGGAGTTTGACTGACCGCTCGTCAGAAGGGTGAAGCAAAGCGAGGCTGCGCCGCGATCGTTCGACCGGCGGGACATCGGGATATCCCACCCACTCAATCGAAAGGCGTTCGCCGTCTAACTGTTCGATGATCTTGCCGGGCCAGAATTGACCGAGCGGACCGTCCTCGCCTGCGAGGATTTCATGGCCCACACCCAAAGCAGACCAACTGGTCGGGCCTTTGCCGCCCGCTTCGGCTTCGCCGCCCGAAGGCAGGTCCTGGCCCGGCCAGAACAAGGCTAAATCGGTAATGGCCTTCTTGAAGGGCCGTCGATCAAGCCGCTTCTGCCACTTTAGCGTCGCCACGTCGTTTTTGACGGCCTGCACGACGGCGGGCCAGAACCCGTCGGCGATGTCGTCCTCGAAACTCAGAACAAGGCAGCCCGCAGAGATATCCGACCAATGCACGGGCAGACGTGGCGTCTTGAGCGATTTTCCCTTTGAGACAGGTTTTTTGGACATGCAGATTTCCCATAAAAAAAGGCCCCAATTTGCGGGGCCTGCGAGTTCAGCTTTTCGATGAAACGGCAGTCGCCGAGCGACTCGCCATAATAGGAACATATACTCCTCAGCCAAAGCAGTCAAGATAGGCTAATAAGCCTAAAGTAAGCTGTCGGCGTTGCCGTTTTTTAAGCCGACGTTGCCCGACGGTTTTTGGAACGCAGATAGGCGCGGTCGATTTCCGTGGCTAGCCACTCAGTGCTTCTATTATTAGTGACGAAAGTGACGGCTTTTCATGAACTACTCTTCTCTCTCAACTGAGAGATAGAATATGAAGTGTAATATAGAAAAGAGTGTGTAAAAATCGTCACTTTGATCACTTGCTTACTGAAGCGCTCTCGAACAATACAAAAGACACTCGATAAGGGGGGGCTGGGTGCCGACCGCATGGCACCCAGCCAGTAGTCTTACTTTTTCAAGTCAAGGCCGCTGATCTTTTGCCCTTTATTTCCGCGCTGGGCTTTGTAGTTCAGATGTTCCAAGTTGCGTCGGAAGCTTTGTTGGTTCTGCTTCATCGTATAGCCAGCCTTTTCAGCCCATTCTTTGTATGTCTCGTACAAGTCCTTCATCCAGACGTACTTGTCGGCGTCCTTTATGCACATCTCCTCGACGAAGGCGGGAATTGGATTGGCTTGATTTAACCAGTTTGCGGTTGCCTTTCTAATTGGCTTTGGCGGCTTGAAGCCTTTCCGTTTGACTAGTCGTGCGTATCCCCGCAGTGAACGGTTTAGAATTCCTGACATTTCGCCTTCAGTGATCTTCATCAACAGTTGAGGATCGCGATCTTTTCCTTTAAAGCGCCGGTCGAACGGAATCACAACTAGTCGACGGAGCATTCCGTATGAAAGATCCGCAAGCGTCGGCACGTTGTTGCAGAGGAGCACGGGGACTGATCGGACAACAAATGAAAATGGTTTGCCGTATTTTGGCTCGCCGGTAACTGGCTTCTCCTCGCTGATCGTCTTCAAGACCCCGTCGGGGAGGCGTGCGCCCGCTTTAACGTCGTCGTCGATGAACAGAAGCTTTCCAAGTAAGTCGCCCATTGCAAATCGACTATCGGCAAGGCTTTCTACATCTCGGGTGAGCACCTGATTTTGTCCGAGCAGCGCCGTGAGCAGTCGGGTTAGCAAGGTTTTTCCGTTGGATCCCGATCCCAGAAGGATCGGAATCATCGGGTAGTCCCTACGTGGCTGCATCAGGTATCCGGCCAGTTCGTCCCAGTACTGGCGCATCCGCGCGGGATTCTCCGATTCCGAGAAAATTTCGAGCAAAGCCTTCTTGTAGAGTGGACACTTCGCCTTCGGATTATAGACTACGTCGATATACTGACGCAGGTACGACCGCGGATTGTGAGGCCGTAACCCTGGTTTCCCGGCGTCGTCGATCCAAAGCTCGCCGTTCGAGCAGTTAATAACGCAGGGCGGCGAGCTCTGGAACGCGAGCGGATCCTCTCGGAGTGCCAGCTTGGTCTTGAGCAACGTCTCCGTTTGGCTCACCAATGACGACGTTTGCTGCTTACCACGCGGGATGCTCGCGATGGTTTCGAGGATGCGACCCCTCACCCATTCCCTATCGGCCGGTTCCCAAAACTTGCCACCGTAATACCAGAAGCGTTGGTCCTTGCCGAACAGCAAATGCTCCCCGCCAGCAAAGTGCCGGTCGAGAACTAGGCGCATCATATTTTCGGCAGCATCACCGGCTGTGCTCCCGACTTGGTAGCGCTTTGCGATACCATAGGCGATCTTTTGAACATCCGCGTGGTCGAGTGGTGGCTCACATTGCTTGGCGTTGAACGCACTTAGGGCAGCTTCAAGAACCTCGGCTGTCGCCCCGTAGTGCCGGAGGCCTCCGCCCATAGCAGTGAGCGTGGTATTCCGTGCGCCGTCTTTGATTTTTACATTCTCTGTAGGTGGCTGGGGTAGGTCCATCTGAGCAGGCTTGGCGTTGACCATCTTTTCTATCCACGCGACCGGTAGCTCAGCGACGTTGATGTGGTCGAACGACTTGCCCGCTGCCCACTCGTACCGCCTCCCGGAAGCATGACGACTAGGCGGAGCGACCATGATCTTCCCGTCTGAGAGAATATCGACGCCTTTTCCAAGCACTTTACCGGCGCTATCGTTACGCACTGCGACGGAAGGATACTTGAAGACGAAATGGCGGCCGCCGCCGCCCGTATTGGCGGTGACAGTGTCGGGCAGTTTGCCGAGGGCTTTCTCCAACTCTAACAAGGTAGCATCGCCATCATTTCGCGGGTCGATATCGAGCACGACGATGCCGGAGGCTTTACCCGTTGCGATGCCGACGTTCGCCCGGCGATTTGTTCGCCAAGCACACTTCACCAATTCGGTGTCCGAAGTGGCATCCTTCACACCGTTCGAGCTAGCAGGGTGTTTGCCTGCTTGAGGGCACTTTTCGGCGAGATGGCACGCGCAGCGGCCGCTCACCAATCCGTGCATCGGGACCACCGCTAGCGAATGTGAAGCGGCGTATTGTCGCGCAACAGTTCTGAGACGCTTGGAGACTCTATTTCGTCGCCGCGTCACTCCGGCAGATGCGGCATTCTCGGTGAATTGTATCTTGGATGACATGATCAGACCTTAACCTTTGATTGAGAGGTTGAGGTTCGGACATGGTCGAAGACGTATTCTTCGAGATCGGACTCGCGGTAACGGACAAGCCTTCCGATACGAATGAACCGCGGGCCAGTGCCGGTGAGGCGATAGCGCTCGAGGGTGCGAACCGAGACGCCCCAGCGTTCCGAGACTTGGTTTTGATCTAAAAGCTTTGCCACTTGATCCTCCTGCGTAAGTGAGCGGCGCAGGAGTACGGCCGACGAAATTTGCGGCCAAGATTCGCGAAATTCGCGAGAAAAATTATTTTGGCGAATTATTTGAGGTCTTCCGCTGGCCGCGGCTCCAGCGTTTCGCGGAGAATTCCGGTTTCCTCAGAACGGAGCGAACTAGTTCGCGGTCAATCTTACCAACGGTAGAGCCCGGCTTTTTGGCCGCCTTAGCGATTAACCTCGCTGCCTCGTCGGAATTAGGCGGCTTGCCTTCGGCATTGGAATAAACTTCTCTTGCCAAACGATAGATGACCTCGACAGTTGCGGTTTTCGCTCTTCTCGGCGTAGGAGGCTTAGCGACGGACGAGATAAGGCTTGTATTAAGGGGCCAAAACTCGAGAATTTTCTGTTTCAGAAGAAATAAACGTCTTCGAGGCAACGTTGGTTTATAGTCGGCCTGACCTCGCCATTCATCAGAGTCAAAAAGCAGCCCGTCAAAAGGCGGCTTGGAACCGTATGCATGCCAGTACCTGGGGTTCGTCGTAACAGGGTCTTCCGAGAAAAGAGGCTTGGGTTCGTAGATAAGAGGAAATACTCGTGCGGCATCAAATCCCCAGCGCGCGGGTATTTCGCCATCGATCAAAGCTTGGCGTAACTCAAGCCAGCCGGTCGCTTCGCCACATGTCGCTTCTATATGAGCGAGCGCGGCAGGCAGCTGCATCCAAAGTTTTGTTTCTCTGATATCTTTTGGGATATAAACCAAAGCCGTTGCTTTCCAAAATGGCAGGTAAGATTAAAGAGCGGCCTTTTCAGGAGCAACCGTCTGTCGGAGATACTCGGCCCAAAGGGACAAAGCATCGCGCGCGGTCGTGATATATTTTGCACGATTGTACACTCCAGCCACCCCGGCTTTGTGCCCGCTGACGTGGTTCAAAATTGCCTCGATCACATGTGGCAAAATGCCTAAGCGATCCGCCATTACAGTCGCGCAGGTGCGCCTAAGATCATGCAGCCTCCATTCCAAGGGCACCGCGCGCGGGTCGCAAATGCGCCGTTTCTCTAAAATTCTATCGTCAAGCAATCGCTTGGCTTTTGACCATCCGGAAAATCCGCGCAGCGTATCGCCTGCACGTCTCGGACCTTCTCCAAAGCAAAATTCACCATTGCCACCTTGAGCCGGGACGATGTCTCTCGCGCCTGCTGAGAGCGGAACCAAGTGTTCACGTCGATTCTTTGTCCGGGATGAAGGGATTGTCCAGGTGGTCCGGGAGCTATCTAGCTCGCTAAAACGCATGCCCCCAACCTCTTCACGCCGTTGGCCGGTCAAAATTAATAGTTTGACGATCCTGCCGTAGTCATCCTCAGAGCAAGATGTCCAAATTTCACGTAGCTCATTGCCGCTAAGCACCCGTTCTCGCGCGGGCGGCTCGGCAGGTTTGTTCGTGCCGAAGACGGGATTAACCTCAATTTCCCAACCTTCGCGTATTGCCCAGTTGAACATCGCTGATAAGGCCGCACGAGCACGAGCCGCAGCAACAGGGCCGCGCTCGGACTGCAATTGCGTCAATCGCGCTGCCACCTGACGACGGCTGATATCGAATACAGACACCGTATGTAATGGCTTCCAATTTTGATGCAGATGGCGCTCTGTCTCAAGATAACTGCGCGGCTTCTGGGTAGCCTTTGCAACCGTCAGATACTTTTTGGCGATTTCTACCAGCGTGTCTGCAGCTCGCTCGCGGGCGGTCGCCTTCTCGGTTTGCGGGTCTTTTCCGCTCGCGACTTCGCCCAGAAGCCGCCTAGCCTCTCTGCGTGCCTGCTCAGGGGTCCAGGGCGAGCCGTGTCGGCCGATGGTGAGAAAGCGTTGTCGGCCCAAGATGCGAAATTTCAGGACGTAAACCGGCACTCCTTTCTGCCGTCGTGCGCCAAATCCTTTGACCGCTTCATTGTGTCCACCGTCCCATATTGTGTGGCCCGGCTTGAGTGCTGCAACCGACCGGAGAGTGATGCTGCCGGATGCCATATGCGCGCCGCCTGTAGCTACCAATAAGCTACCACAATAGCGAGAAATTCAGGCGGCACAAGGCGGGCTCTTTCGTTCTTAATAACTGTTTTTACTTGACAATTTCGGTTTCTGTCGGCTATTGTCAGGCTATGGCGGGATTGAGCTTCTGACTACGAATCTGGGGGTCAGAGGTTCGAATCCTTTCGGGCGCGCCATTTCTTCAAGGGTCTAGTACTTACCAAACCGCTGTGGCTAACGGCCTGCTGCTTGAAACTGAGTGACGTTCGCGGGGCGAGAGCGGATACGGGGCTGCTGCCGGTCGCCGATATAGCTTGCCGCGTTGGCGCCGCATCTCTCTCATGAAACGAAATATGACAGTGCAGGCATTGCAGCCTGACGGTCATTCGTCGGCGGTAGTGTGGGACCGCCAAGTCGGGCAGCGATACAGGGATGCATCCGCAATCAATGGATCACGTTCTAGAATGAAATCGTATTCATCAGCGTGGTGCGATCTTGCTCATTGGCGGAATCGCCGCTTTGCACGATACGGCCGCGCTCGATAACGATAAAGCGGTCGCACGCTTTCAGCGCCTGGCGAACATTCTGTTCAACCAGCAGGATTGTGCAACCTTCCGCTTTCATCTCACTGATGATCGCAAACAGATCGGCAACGATCATCGGCGCCAAACCTTCGGTGGGCTCGTCGATGAGCAACAGCTTGGGCCTGCCGATCATGACGCGAGCCATGGCCAAGATTTGCTGCTCACCGCCCGATAACGTCGTCCCGTTCTGATTACGCCGCTCCAAAAGGCGCGGAAAGCGCCGATAAATACGCTGAAGCGCGGCATTGTTGTCGGCGCCAGACCGGTGCGGCACTTGCAGGTAGCCGAGCGTGAGATTCTCTTCAACTGTGAGGCTCGGAAAGATGCGCCGGTCTTCCGGCACAAAACCGATGCCCAGGCGAGCGATACGGTCAGCGGTCTGGCCGTCGATGCGCTCACCGTTGAAGACGACTTCACCTTTCGATGGCCGAACCCACCCGGCAATAGTCTTCAGAAATGTCGATTTTCCGACGCCGTTGCGGCCGAATACGCCAATGACGGCGCCGCGATCAATGTTGAGATCGATGCCCTGAATGATGTGGCTGGTGCCGTAGTGCGTGTTGAGATTATGGATGTCTAACATAGGTCACGCGTGCCCGAAGTAGGCTGACTGTACCGCCGTGTTACCGCGCACTTCGGTAGGCGTGCCCTCGGCAAGCTTCTGCCCCTGATGCATAACGATAACGTGGTCGGAGAGAGACATCACCAGCCCGATATCATGTTCGATCAGCAGCACGCTGACATCGTCGGCAAGCGATTTGATTAGTTTGGCGGTGTCTTCGGTGTCGCCATGGCTCATGCCTTGGGTGGGCTCGTCGAGCAGTAGGACCTTGGGCCTGCAAGCGAGCGCGACAGCGACTTCCAGGCGTCGCTGCTCGCCATGCGACAGCTTGCCGACGGGATAACTTGCCTTGCCATCAAGGCGGAACCGCACCAGTAATTCGTCAACGCGCGTCATCGCCGCACGGCTGGCACTGACCGGCCGCCAGGCCATTCGCGTCGGCTCGAGGATCTGCGCGGCGAGACGAAGGTTCTCAGCGACCGACAGTTCAAAGAACAGGTTGGTGATCTGAAACGAGCGCGCCAGGCCGGCGGCCTGCAGACGGTTCGGCGGCTCGCCGGTGTGGTCTACCCCGTCAATAAGCACCTGACCGGCGCGCGGCCGCACTGCACCCGAAATCAGGTTGAACAAGGTCGATTTGCCGGCGCCGTTCGGTCCGATAACGGTCGTGATCCGGTTGCGTGCAATGGCAAAGCTTACATTATCGACAGCGCGCAGGCCGCCGAAATTCACGGAAAGGTCGCGCACTTCAAGAACGGGGGGCGTCATGGCTTTGCCCTCGGTTCCAGCATTCGTTCGATCGCTGGCCGGACGATACCCATGAGGCCGCGCGGCAGGAAGATGACCGCAATCATGAACAACAGTCCAATCACGATGAGGTGGTGTTCGGTGTAGCTGCCGACAACCGACTTCAGGACCGTGAGCAGGATGCCGCCATAGAGCGCGCCGACCAGCGTGCCGACGCCGCCAGTCACTACCGTGATGACGGCGTTGCCGGAGGTTGTGAAGAACAACAATTCCGGTGACACGAAGCCACGCAGCATTGGGTAGAGCGCTCCGGAAAGCGCGGCGATGACGGCAGCAATGACATAAGCCGTGAGTCGCGGCGTCACCGTGCTGAAGCCGAGAAAGGGTACGCGCCGCTCATTGGCCTTCAGCGCGATCACGAGCCGTCCGAACGGCGTATCGAGTAGATAGGCGCTCAGCGCGTATAGGACAAAAATGAATGCCAGTGTGAGCACGAAGAAGCCAGCCGGCGAGGCGCTCGAAACTGAGGCGAAGCCGAAATTGACGTTGATGATGGGGACGCCGATCAGCCCATCGGAGGCGCCAAGCGCGCGCGTATTGTAAACCACCTTGGCAGCGACCTGGGCCATGCCGAAAGTGATGAGCGCGAAAAACACGCCGCGCACGCGATTCGCGATGAAACCGCCGACGAGACCGATGACAATGGCGACGGCGAGAGTGGCCCCCATCGCGGCCCAGAAGGACGGCGTCACCATCAGCACAAGCGCCGAGACATAGGCCCCCAGCCCGAAGTAGAGCGCTTGGCCGAGGGAAAGCAGGCCGGTGTAGCCGAGCAGGATGTCGACCGACAAAGCGAGGCCGGCGAAGATCAACGCCTCGGTGCCGAGCCGCAAATAGAACGTGTCGCCGAGCGCGGCGCCGACGACGGCGAAGATCAGCGATGCGATGACGAGTATCGCCACGAGGACGTGGCTTGCCCGCATCGAGCGTGTGAGTGCATCAGCCATGACCAAGTCGTCCGAATAGGCCCTGCGGGCGAACCATCAGCATGATCACCATGATCCCGAACACAATCGGGTCGGACCACACGGGCGAGATATAGAGCGAAGAGATGGCCTGCACTTGCGTCAGCAGGACGCCGGCGACAACGACTCCCGCGATCGAGCCCATGCCGCCCACGATGACGACGGTGAAGGCCATCAGGATGAAGTCGCGACCCATGGTGGGAAAAACGGTGTAGATTGGTGCGAGGAGCACGCCCGCAAGGCCGGCAAGGGCGACGCCGAATGCAAAGGCGCCGGCGTAGACGTGCTGTACCGGCACACCGAGTGAAGCGGCCATGTGTTTGTCGAACGCGGCGGCGCGTACCATCGCCCCGAGTCGCGTACGGTAGACGACGAGCGCGACCAGCGTGACGACGACCGCGCCGCCGACGATGAGAAACAGCCGATAGAGCGGCAGGAAGACACCGAGAATGTCGATAGCACCGGAGATTGGCGTTTCCGGCTTGTGTGGATTGGGTCCGAAGACGAGACGGAAAGCATCTTCCATCACCAGGCCGAGGCCGAAGGTGAGGAGGAGGGTTGTGACGTGCCGTTCGCCGCTATGGAAGACGCGCTGGATCAGTCCCCGCTCGACGATGTAGCCGACCGGCAGCATCGCCAGCGGCACAAGGATAAGAAGTAGCCAGAATGGCAGGCCGATTGAGGCGAGAGCCAGCGCGATGAAGGCGCCGAGTGCGTAGAATTCGCCGTGCGACATGTTGATGACGTCGAGCAGGCCGAAGATGATGGTCAAGCCCAACGCCACCAGGATCACAGCCACGCCGAGCACGAGGCCGATAAGCATCTGCGGCGCCAGAACGTACTGGAAGTATTCGATTGCCGCGGACATTATCGATCCTCGTGCGCGTGGTTCATGCTTCGCTTAGAAGCGGGGGCAAGTGTCGGGGCCGATGGCGTCGGCGCCGGACACCTGACCTACGGTCATGAATTTGCCGCCGGTGACCCGGACGACGTACATGGTCTGGACCGCCTGATGGTCGCCGGCGCGCAGGGTCTTTTCGCCCTGCGGCGTCTGCCATTTCAGGTCCTCGAGCGCCTTGCGGACCTTGTCGGTGTCGGTCGACTGGGCCTTTTCCACGGCCGCCTTGTAGGCATAGATCAGGCCGTAGCTGTCGGCGCCGTAGAGATCCGGGGCGGCCTTGTTCGCGGCCTTGAAGGCCTCGACGAACTTCTTGTTTTCCGGCGTGTCGATTTCGTCCGAATAGCCGACGCCGGTGGCAAAGCCTTCCGCAGCCTTGCCGATCGCCGGCAGGTTCTGCGCCGTCACGGTGCCGGATGCGCCGAGCACCAGAAGGTCCTTCATCAGCCCGAATTCCTGCATCTGCGAGAACAGACGCACGGTGTCGTTGCCGGCGACCGAGGTGTAGAGCACCTGCGGACGCGCCGCGCGCATCTGGCCGAAATACTGCGTGTAGTCCTTGCTATCGAGCGGCGCGAACACTTCGCCGAGGCTCGAGGCGCCGGACTTTTCCGCAGCGTCCTTGAAGGCGGCGACGGTGGAGCGGCCCATCAGATAATCGGGACCGAGGAAAAACACCTTGGCCTTCGGCTTGTCCTTGGCGAGCCAGGCGGCGAGCGCCGCCGATTGCTGTCCCGCCCGCGCATTGACGCGGAACACGTTCGGCGAGCACTTTGCGCCAGTGATGTCGTCGGCGAACGACACCGTGGTGGCGATCAGCTTGTTGGCGCGTTCGGCGACCTGGCCGACGGCGACGGTCGAAGCGGAGTTCACGGTGCCGGTGAGGAAGTCGACCTTGTTCACCTGGAACAGCTTGTCGGCCTTCTGCACGGCGACCGATGGGTTGGCTTCTTCGTCTTCGTAGATCAGTTCGATTTGCCGGCCCATGATGCCGCCGGCGGCATTCACTTCCTTGGTGGCGAGGTCGAGACCCCATCTCACCTGCTGACCGATGCCGGCATAGGTGCCGGACAGCGGCGTGACGACGCCGATCTTGATCGGATCGGCGGCATTGGCCGCCGTCAGCATCGTCGCGGAGAGCAGCACCGTCAGTAATGTCGTTTTCTTCATTGTATCCTCCCTGTGCTTTGGACTTTTCGAGGTCGTGGTGGTTAGACGCCCTGGAACTTGGCTGGGCGTTTGGCGTGGAAGGCTTCGACGCCTTCCTTGAAGTCGTGGGATTGGCGCAGGCGGCTGTAGCAGTGACCCTCCAGCTCGATGGCGATGGCGAGCGTGGAGTCTTCGGTGTCGTTGAGCAGCTTCTTGGCGGTGCGCTGGGCGATCGGCGAGAAGGTGAGCAGCTCATCGACGAGCGAGTCGGTCGCGGCCTCGAGCTTGTCGTCGGCGACGCACTCGGTGGCGACACCCCAGTCATAGGCCTGCTTGCCGGGAATGCGCTTCGACCGCATTACGATGTCCTTGGTGCGGGTGATGCCAACCATCTTCTGCAGGCGTGCGGAGCCGCCGGAGCCGGGGATCTGGCCGAGCTTCTGTTCCGGCAAGGCGTACTGGCAGGTCTCGGACACGATGCGGAAGTCGCAGGCGAGCGAGATTTCGAAGCCGACACCGAAGCAATAGCCGCGATTGGCGGCGATCACTGGCTTGGAGCATCGCGCGGGCGCGGCAATGTTCCAGGCAAGTTTCGAAACATGTTCGGGCGTGGCTTCCATGAAGCCCTTGATGTTGCCGCCGGACGAGAAATGTTCGCCCACCGCGCGCAGCACGATCACCCGCACGCGTTCATCTTCGTCCAGCGTCTCGAACACCAGGCGAAGCTGGTCGCGCTGCGCCATTTCGATGACGTTGAGCGGCGGCCGGTTGAGGACGATGTCCGCGCGCTGCTTCGCCTCATTCAGTTCGACCGAGAAGCCGTTGAGCTTCGCCAGACGCGGATCGGTAAAAGTCATCACGCTCATGCTGCAGTTCCTTGTTGACCCTCGGCCTCGAACTCGCCTGCGACCAGCTTGCGGCGCAGGAGTTTTCCGACCGGCGATTTCGGGATGTCGTTGACGAAAACGTACTGGCGCGGGCGTTTGAAGTTGGCGAGCCCGGAGGTGCGGCAGAACTGGTCGAGTTCCTGATCGGTGACGGCGCTGCGGCGCTTGATGAAGGCGGCAACGATCTTGCCCCAGCGCTCATGCGGCAGGCCGACCACGGCCACTTCCGACACGGCGGGATGCAGCGACAGGCAGCTCTCGATCTCGACCGGAGACACGTTCTCGCCGCCGGTAATGATCATGTCGTCGACGCGGCCGGTGACAAACAGATCGCCGTCGTCATCGACGTAGCCGGTATCGCCGGTGAAGTACCAGCCTTGCCGCAACGACTTGGCGTTGGCATCCGGCCGGCGCCAATAGCCCTCAAAGGCCTCGTCGCTGCCCAGATGGGCGATGATCTCGCCTTCCTCATTCGTCGCAGCAAAGTCTTCCGGTCCAACTGCATTCAGCTTCACCACGCGGATGCGCTGATTGATGCCGGCGCGGCCGGCCGAGCCGGGCTTCGCCGGCGCTTTCTGGTCGATGGTGAAGGTGTAGATTTCGGACGAGCCGTAGTGATTGACGAACAGCTCCGGCTTGAAGGCGGCATCGAGCTCCTTCAGCAGGCCGTCGGTCATCGAGGCGCCGGCGAAGCCGAGCTTGCGCACCGAGGAAATGTCGGTCCTGGCGAAGACATCGTTATGGATGAGATCGTGATAGAGCGTCGGCACCAGGTAGAGATTGGTGATCTTCTCGGCCTCGATCAGCTGCAGCGCTTTGGCGACGTCGAAGCGTGGGAGGCAGATGAAAGCGCCGCCAATCAACGACATGGCCAGCAACGAGCGGACACCCATCGTGTGATAAAGCGGCATCACGCCGAGCGTACGTTCGCCGTTGGCGTACTGGTTCTGGGCGACATGCGCGATCGCTGCGGCGCGCTCGGCGCGCTGGCGGCGCGGCACGCCCTTTGGCTTGGCGGTGGTACCTGAGGTGTAGAGCATCACCGACCAGGCTTCGGCGCCGACACGCGGCTCGGCGCTGCGCGCCGCACGCTCGGTCATCGTCGCGAAGGTGACCTCGTCGCCCCGAGGGTCTTCAAGCGCGATCCGGATGCGGGATTTCGCTTCCTGAGAGTCGCGTGCGGCCTCCGCGGAGACATGTTCGAAGACGATGGCCTTGGCTTCGGAATTTTCGACACAGTAATCGATCTCATCGGCTTTCGAGCGCCAGTTGATCGGCGTGATGACGATGCCGGCGAACTGGCAGGCCCAGTGGATGGTGGCCGCTTCCCAGCGGTTCTGCAGCACGGTGATGAGATGATCGCCTGGCACCAGACCGAGTTCGTCGAACGCGGTAACGACGGACGAGATGCGTGCGTACCACTGCGCATAGGTGAAGCGCACTTCGCCGTCGACGATGGCGAGGGCGTGAGGATTGCGCTCGACGCTGCCAATGAAGCTGTTGCCGAGATCAAACATCGGAAGAGTTCTCCCGCAGTCTTTTTGCCGCATCCATGGCCGCAGCCACGATGGGGACGTAACCGGTGCAGCGGCAGATATGGCCGCCGAGGAATTCACGCAGGGCCTCTTCGCTCGGAGCCGGCTGCCGCTTGAGATAGTTGTCGAGCGACATCAGGATGCCGGCGGTGCAGAAGCCGCACTGCAAGGCGTGATGGCGCCGGAACGCATCCTGCAGCACCGAGAGCCGGCCCGGCTCCGGCTCCAGGCCTTCGACGGTGCGGATGGTGGCGCCGTCGGCCTGCACTGCGAGCGTGAGACATGACCGCGCCGGGACGCCGTCGATCTCGACAGTGCAGGCGCCGCAGACGCCGTGTTCGCAGCCGACATGCGTTCCGGTGGCGCCCAGTTCGTGGCGCAGAAAGTCGGTGAGCAGCATGCGCGGTTCGGCTTCGGCCTCGACGGCACGGCCGTTGAGCATGAAGCGCACGGTATGACGGCGATCGGCGCTCAAGCGCGACATGCGCGGGCCTCCTCGATGGCCGCGCGGCCCATCTGCCGCACCAGTTCGCGCCGATAGCGCGCCGTGGCATGCAGGTCTTCGCGTGCGTCGAGCGTCCAGGCAAAGGCATCGAGCGCCTCATTGAGCGCTTTGCCGTCGAGCGCGGCAAAGTCGTGCCGCGCCGGTGTGTCGGCGACGCCGCCGATCACGAGACGTACATTCTTGTCGGTGATGATCGCTGCGCAAGCGACGATGGCGAAATCGCCATGGCGGCGGCCGAACTCCTGGAAGGCGTAACCGGTACCCGTGCGCTTCTTCGGGATATGAACCGCTTCGATCAGTTCGTTGTCGGTGCGCGCCGTCGTCATCATGCCGGTGAAGAACTCGGCCGCTTTGACGCGGCGGCGGCCACCGCGTGAGGAGAGTTCGATGGTCGCATCGAGCGCCAGCAGGCAGAGCGGAATTTCGGCGCTGGGGTCGGCGTGAGCGACCGAGCCGCAGACCGTGCCACGGCTGCGCGTCTGCGCATGGCCGACCCAGGGGAGGGCAGCACTGAGCAGCGGCAGATGCTCGGCAAGACCGGGCCACGACAGCAGCTCGGCCTGGCGAACGCCGGCGCCGACGCGGATGTCATTGCCGCTGGCTTCGATGCCGCGCAGCGCCGGCAGGTGCATGATGTCGACAACGATCTTCGGCCGCACCAGTCGCATCGACAGCATCGGCAGCAAGGTCTGGCCGCCGGCAATCACGCGCGCGTCGTTGCCGAATTCCGCGAGCGCCGCGTGGGTTTCCGCGACATCGGCCGCGCGAATGTAATCGAAGCGGGCGGGCTTCATGCGCCCCTCCCGAACAGACGGGCGAAGAAGCCGGGCTTCGTGCCGCCGGTGTGACGCACCAGCGCGGTGAAGAATTGCCGGATCACGACCTTGGCGGCGCCGTCGAGCAAGCGGCCGCCGATGGAGGCGACCTTGCCGCCGATTTCGGCATCGTAGTCGTAAGTGACCTGGGTGCCGCCCTCGACCGGCGTCAGCGTGATGCGGCCGGCGCCGCGCGCGTCGCCAAGGGCCCCGTTTACGACGCCCGCAAGCGTGACCGCACGCGGTTCATCGAGGTCGGAGAGCTTGATGTCGGCCTTGTAACGGCCGGTGACCGGGCCGACTCCGAGCGTGACTTCGGCGCGGAAATGCGTGTCGGATATCTTCTCGACGCCGTGCGCGCCGGGAATGATCGCCGCCAGCGTCGCCGGATCGAGCAGCATGCGCCACACCGTCTCCGGCGGCACGTCGACGCGCGCATCACCCGAACCATGCAGCGCGCGGCCTTTGCCGGTGACGGGCGAGACGGCTTGTGTCTTCGGCGGCGCGCTTTCGGGGCCGTGGATATGCGCGGCGAGCTTGGCTGGCGTCAGTGGCAGGTCGATGGCGTCGAGACTGAGCGCATCGGCCACCGCATTGGCGAGGCACACCGGCGTCGACATGCAATTGCCTTCGCCGACGCCCTTGGCGCCGAGCGGCGTGAACGGCGATGGAGATTCGTAGTGCAGGATCAGCGGCGCCGGCACTTCCATGGCCGTCGGCACGAGATAGTCGGCGAAAGTACCGGTGAGGAAGCTGCCGTCGTCGCCGTACGCGTATTCTTCGTAGAGCGCGGCGCCGACCGCATGGGCGAAACCGCCCGTCACTTGGCCGGCGACCATGCCGGGATGCAGGATGGTGCCGCAGTCATGCATCGTCACATATTTGTCGATGCGGACAGCGCCGGTGATCCGGTCGATCTCGACGCCGCAGAAGTCGAAGATGAAACCGTGGCAGAGCGAGGAGTTGATCTCGTCGGCTTCGGTCGGCGGCGTCAGTTGCGGCGGCGACCAGAACGCGGTCTCGCGCAAAGCCTGATTTTCTTCAGGCACGAGCCCCGGTGACCAGTGGCTGGTGGCGGCGAGCCGTGCGAACGGCACGGCATTGTCCGGATTGCTGCGCGCCCGCACCTTGCCCGCGGCGAAGTCGATCTCGTCGGCGGCAACGTTGAGCTGCGCCGCGGCCATGCGCGCGAGCCTGGCCTTGATCCTGTCGGCGGCGAGCTTGGTGGCGCCGCCGACCGCCGCGGCGAAGCGGCTGGAATAATTGCCCGAGGCGATCGACCAGGCATCGCGCGCCGAGTCGAAATCGGTGACGACGCGGATGTCGGCTGGTCTGAGGCCCAGCGCATCGGCGACGATCTGCGACAACACGGTGCGGTGGCCCTGGCCTTGCGGCACCGAGGACACATGCACCGTCACGCCGCCCAGCGGATCGAGCGCGATGGTCGCGGTTGCCTGGGCGCCGTTCTTCGGCCCGGCCTTGCGGCGCTCCTCTGGCGTCAGCACGGTGGTGATGTAGCCCATGTTGGACACGCTGGGCTCGACCGCGGCGGTGAGGCCGATGCCGTAAAGGCGGCCTTCGGCGCGCGCCTGTTGCTGGCGCTCGCGCAATGCGGCGAAGGCGCCGTCCTGCAGCGCGATATCGAAGGCTTTGACGTAGTCGCCGGAGTCGAGCAGGGCGCCGGTCGCGGTGCGATACGGGAAGGCGCCGGACGGGATGAGATTGCGGCGGATCACCTCGGCCGGATCGAGCTTCAGTTCGACGGCGATACGCTGCATCAGCCGTTCGAGCGCGTAATAAACCTGCGGCCCGCCGAAGCCGCGGTTGAGACCGGTCGGCGCCTTGTTGGTGAGCGCGACTCGGTTGCGCACCGACACATGGCGGATGTCGTAAGCGCCGGTGAGATTGCCGTGCATGCGATAGAGCGTGGCCGGCTCCGGCGCGCGGATGTGGGCGCCAACGTCTTCGAGTTGATCCCAGGCGAGCGCGCGGACACGGCCGTCGGCATCGACGGCGGCTTCGAGCGTGGTGACGCGGTTGGTGGCGGAGACAGAGGCGGCCAGATGCTCGAGCCGGTCTTCGATCCATTTGACAGGCCGGCCGGTGACGCGCGCGGCAACGCCCATCAGAACGATATAGGGAAAGACGCCCTGCTTGACGCCGAAGCTGCCGCCGGAATCGGGCGGCGTGCGCAAGCGGAAGCGGTTGCCCGGCACTTTCAGCGCGCGCGCCATCACCGCATGCAGGCTGAACGGGCCCATGAAATTGGCGAGGACATCGTAGGCGTCTTCGCCGGGGTCGTATTCGGCGACGAGACCATAGGTCTCCATCGGCGTGCAGGAATTGCGCGGATAGCGGATCGTTACGGAAGTCCGGTGCGCGGCGTCGGCGAAGGCCTGTTCGGGATCGCCGTAACGGAACGTGCGCTCGCTGGCGAGATTGGATTTGAGGCCGTCATGCAGCACCGGCTGCGCCGGGTCGAGTGCGACAACAGGATCGACGATGGCGGGCAAAGGATCGTAATCGACCTCGATCAGATCGATCGCGTCCTCGGCGACATAGCGGCTCGTCGCCACCACCACGGCCACCGGCTCGCCGACATAGCGCACGCGATCGACCGCGATTGGCCAACATTCGATCGGGGCTTTGACGCCGACGACAAGGCTCGCCGACAAGCGGGTGACGTCCGCGCCGGTCAGTACAGCGGCGACGCCCGGCAGCTGGCGCGCCGCGTCGGTGCGGATCGCAGCGACGCGGGCATGGGCATGCGGCGAGCGCAGGATGGCGGCGTGCAGCGTGCCGGCCTTTGTGCCGAGATCGTCGATGAATCGCCCACGTCCCGTCAGGAGCGCGGCATCTTCGACGCGTTCGACTGACTGGCCGCACCATGGGGTGCTGCTGTTGGCGGCGGACATTCCCGGACGATCCCTCTGACGCGCTCTTGAGATGGCGCGCCGGGGGAAGCTTTCACGGGCCTCCGGGCGTGACGATGCCCTGTCGTCTCACGACTTACCGAGGAATCTCATTCGACGGGAGTCAGGCGCTGACCGGCGCGCCCATGCGCGCAACCTGGCGGAACTCGCTGGGCGTTACGCCTGCGTGATCGCGGAAGAAGCGGGTGAAGTGTCCCGGTGCGCTGAAGCCGAGCTTGTCGCTCAGCACGGCGAAGCTGTGGTTGCCGTGCACGACCGATTTCACGGCCAATTCCATCCGCAGCAAATTCAGATAGACATGCGGGGTCATGCGCGTGGAGCGCTCGAACAACCGGTAGAAATGGGCGCGGGAGAGGCCGGCTTCCTTGGCCAGCGCGTCCACGTCGCAGGCAATCTGCGGCTCGGCGCGCATCAACATCACGGCGCGCCGAATCCGCCAATCGAAACGGTCGCGATTGCGGTCGATATCGGCAAGGCTGCGGGACAGCGTTCGCCAGGGCGTGAAACGCTCGATGACCGAAATCATCAGGTCCGACAACAACTGTTCCTGTTCGGGACCGGCTCCCGGGTTTGCGAGCATCATCGCCGCCAGATCCATCGACAGGCGCCGGATGCGAGGCGACAATTCACCGGCCGGTTTTTCGAAGAAACCCGGCGCGCCGCTCGCCGCCCAATTCGGGCGGAAGATCTTCAGCCATTCGGGCTCGATATAGAGGGCGAGAATGATGGTGCGCGGCCGGTCATGATAATGAACGTAGGCGTGCGGCTCCCAGGTATTAACGAGAACGGCCTGAGAGTCGGTGAGCTGCACGAGATTGTCGCCGACCGCGAACTGGGTGTCAGCGCCCTCCGCCTTGATCAGAACATGGCAGTGCGGGTGGGCGTGACGCACGAGCGGACGGTCCATGTCGAGCAATGCGACACGTCCGAAAGTCCCATGAATAATGCGCAACGCTGACGACATCCCGGCCTGCGATGTAACGAGCGAAATTGATTGATGTTACATAAGAATTTGCTCAAAGAACAGTCAAGACGTCTCATGTGAGCGACAATGGACGCGGTGACGCAGTGCAAAGTGTTGAGCTGGGAAGACAATTGTGGCGCCGAACTGGCGTTTCCGCCGGAACCGCCCGCCATGGCCAACGGGCGCGGGAACGTCGACAAGATCTTCGTCGAGGGCGGCAAGGGATGCTGCCGCTGATCGTCGGCGCCCGCATGACCCTGGCCATGATCCCATGATCATCATGATCAGCAGCGGCGTGACGGCGGGCGTCGTCACGTCGACGGAAATTTCGGCCTGCGCCGTGGTCTAAGCCTTCGTGATCGGCGGCCTGGCCTTCCGCGAACTCACTTGGAAATCCATCGTCTTATTGTTTGTGCGGTCGGCGGTCATGACCGGCACCAAGGTCGAGAACATCAGCCGGCCGATGATGAAGTATCTTCTCCTGCCGATCGTCGCGCTGGTGGCGCTGGTCATTTTCCCGGCCTTGTCGCTGTGGCTTCCGCGCCATCTTGGCGTAGCTGTCTGGCCAGCGACCTTGGTGCCGCGCCACGTTGGGCGCGGTCGTCCCCGATGCCTCTATTCGATGGCCTTGACGACAGTTTCGGCCAGCGACAACGAACTGGTCAGTCCGGGCGACTCGATGCCGAACATCTGCACCAGATGCGGCAGGCCGTGTCGATCCGGCGTATCGATGAGGAAGTCTGCGGCGGGCTCGCCGGGGCCGGTGAGCTTGGGCCGGATGCCGGAATAGTCCGGCGCCAGCGCATTGTCCTTCAACGCCGGCCAGTAGGTGCGGATGCGCTCGTAGAAGGAGTCGGCGCGCCGCGGATCGACCGGATAGTACTCTTCTTCGATCCACTCGACATCGGGGCCGAAACGCATGCGGCCCGCGAGATCGAGCGTCACGTGAACGCCCAGTCCGCCATTGACCGGCGTTGGGTAGATCAGGTGGCTGAAGGCTGGCTTGCCGGCATAGGTGAAGTAATTGCCCTTCGCGAGAACACGCTTGGGCACGCGGTCCGACGGATAGTCGGGCATGGTGCGCGCGATCATCTGAGCAGAAAGGCCGCCGCAATTGATGACGGCATCGAAGGCGACTTCGCCGGCATCGTCGCCGCCGAATGCCACGAGCCATTGCCCGTCCTTGCGCACCGCACCGGTGACCGGCGTGTTGAAAGCAATCGCGCCGCCGGCATCTTCGATGTCGCCCACCAGCGCCAGCATGTAGCTGTGGACGTCGACGATGCCGGTTTGCGGCGACAGAAGAGCCGCGGTGCAGGACAGTTGCGGTTCCAGCGCCCTGGCTTCGGCCGCCGTCAGCATTGTCAGATCTTCGACGTCGTTGATGCGTCCCTGCGCGGCGATCTGCTCGACTTTCGCGGTTTCAGCCTCGCTTGTCGCAACGATAAGCTTGCCGCACTTGCGGTGCGGCACGCCGTGCGACTCGCAGAACGCATAGAGCATCCGCCGGCCCTGGACGCTGTGGCGGGCCCGGAGGGAACCGGTCGGATAGTACATGCCGGCGTGGATGACCTCGGAGTTACGCGACGACACGCCGGTGCCAATGGCATTTTCGGCTTCGGCGACAATCACGTCGTGGCCGTTTTTCGCGGCGGCGCGTGCGACGGCCAGGCCGACCACCCCCGCCCCAATGACCAACACCTGCAAGCGCTTGCTCCATACTGAAGGGGGACGGCCCCCGGTCGGTTTAGTTACTCACAAACCTTAGTTTAGACAACTATATAGGTTCCGGCCGGGCGCCCATATATATCTAAAAGATAGCTATGTTGACTTACCAAAGAGATGGTGTCAGCCTTGCGGTATCTTAGTGGTTTCAAGCGAGGTCCTCGTGCTGGCTCTTTCCATCGCGCAGCAGAAAACTTCTCCCGAGGAACTGCAATGCCGGGTCGAACTGGCAGCTTGCCACCGGCTGCTGGCTCATTTTGGTATTGAGGACCTCACTTATAACCACATTTCGGCACGTATCCCGGATCAGCCGGACCATCTCCTGATCAAGCCGGACGATTTTCTGTTTCGCGAAACCACCGCGTCAAGCATGTGGAAATACAAGCTCGACGGCACGCCGGTAGGGCCCGATACCGGCCCGATGATGGAAACCGTCAAGACGATCCACGCGGCGGTCCTCGAGGCGCGGCCGGAAATCGGTTGCGTGATGCACACGCATACCCCGGCGAATATCGCCGTTGCTTCGCAAAAATGCGGATTGCTGCCGATCAGCCAGCACTCGGTCATCTTTCATAACCGCGTCGCATATCATGACTTCAAGGGCTTCGAACTCGAGAAGGGCATGCGCAATGCGCTTCTGGATGATTTGGGCGACAAGAATGTCGTGATCATGCGTAATCACGGAGCATTGGTGATCGCACCAACGATCGCCGAAGCGTTTCTGAAGCATCATTTTCTCGAATTCGCCTGTCGCGCACAGGTTGCGGCCTTGGCCGGCGGCACCGAACTCATCATCCCCGACGAAGACACGGCCGAATTCGCCGCGGCGCAGATGGAAAAGTACAAGCTCACGGAAAATGGCGGCAAAGACTGGGCGGCGTGCTTGCGGCTCGCTGACAAGCTCGACGCGTCCTACCGGCTCTAGCAATGCCTGCTCGACCACGCGCGAGCGTCCTGGCCTGCCATCAGCGATCCGATAACGTGCGGCCTGTGTTCACAGAGGCCCTATCGGATATCGCCGATGTCCGCTTTCTGAGCGATGCCGGAGCGAACCGGCTGCAATGGTTGACGGAGGCCGACGTACTCCTGAGCTTCCTGCCGCATTCGGAAATTAATACCGAAGAGTGGGGGTCCATTCGCGCCAAATTGCTGCAAGTTGCTACTGCCGGCGTCAACCACCTGCATTTCGAAATGATTCCCGCGGCAACGGCCGTGGCGCCGACCATTGGCGTGCAGTCCCCCGCAATCGCCGAGCATGTCCTGGCCTTTGCCCTCGCAGCGGCGAAGGGTCTGTTTCTGCATCGCAGTGAGCTGGCGCGCGGCGAGTTCAATTTCATGGCCGAAACGCGCATGCTTTCCGGCGCGACGTGCTGTGTGATCGGGCTGGGGCAGGTCGGGCGCGCAACCGCGCGACTGTTCCAAGCCATCGGCATGAAAGTGAACGCGATCAATTCGTCCGGCGTAACGGACGACAGATCGCTGTCGGCTGTGGGGACACTTCAAGATTTTAACGAGATGGTCACGGACGCTCAGGTCGTCGTGATCACGCTGCCGCTGACGGAGCGGACCCGCGATCTGGTGGGGGCCACGCAGCTTGCCGCCATGCGCCGCGACGCGATTCTGATCAATGTCGGCCGCGGCCGAATTATCAATCAAAAGGCACTGTACGACCATCTGGTCGCCAATCCGGCCTTCATCGCTTGTCTCGACGCATGGTGGGAAGAGCCTTTCAACGAAGGCCGATTTCACCTCAATCATCCATTCTTCGATTTGCCGAACCTTGCCGGCACGCCGCACAACGCATCGCGGGTGCCGGGGATGGCGGCTGCGATTGCACAACAGGCTGCCGCGAATGTTCGTCACTTCCTGCTAACCGGCGAAGTACGTCATCGCGTCCCCGAGGAAGAGCGGCGCTGGGTTTGATTTCGAGGTGGCGTTTTTTGCGCGACGGAAAAACTGACCGGCGTGCGACTGTAAGCAACCGTCGTGGCGTGATGACGCAGTTCGCCGCGATGCCTCCGCATTGGGCAATACGCTGCGCGCGAGGGCAGCCAATGTGCCTAAAACGCGCAATTAAGGCCTGTCTGGTTTGTTGACAGTGTTAGTTAGGTAGATAAGATAACTGCCATATATGGGTTATCAGCATAGGTTCGCGCGTGGGGGCGGTTTGTGCAGGTCGGCGTCGAGGCATCGAGTGAAAGCGGGCGCGGGTCCCTCGCCGATGCTTTGCTTGTCGGTGCTTACGATATCCACCGCCACGGCTATCCGGAAATGAGCCTCGACTGCCGGACGCGTTATTCCGATGTCGATAATCTTATCAGTTCGCGCGATGCCGGTTTCAAAGCGGTGGTGTTGAAGTCACACTTCTGGCCGACCG
This sequence comes from Undibacter mobilis, assembly GCF_003367195.1. Taxonomy (NCBI): domain Bacteria; kingdom Pseudomonadati; phylum Pseudomonadota; class Alphaproteobacteria; order Hyphomicrobiales; family Nitrobacteraceae; genus Undibacter; species Undibacter mobilis. The sequence continues at coordinate 1,722,254 of NZ_QRGO01000001.1, forward strand.
TCGGACGCGCATACCATTTGCGCAATCTCGTGCCGGGAATCGATATTATCCCGTCCATCACGCTCAATCGGGTTGTCGGCGGCTTCGACCCGATTGCGGTGGAGTCGGCTGCGCTGCAGGGCGCGCGAGTCATGTGGTTTCCGACGTGGAGCGCTGCGAATGATATCGAGCGCGGCGGCATCAGCAGGCAAATCATGCCGGCTTATCTCAAGCGCACGAAGGATCTGCCGTCTGACTACGGCCTTCGCGTGACCGATGCCGGCGGCAAAGTCGGCAGTGATGTGCGTGAATGCCTTGCGGTTGCGGCCGAGCACGACATGCTGGTTTGTACCGGGCATATCTCGGCGCAGGAAAGCATAGCGCTTGCCGGCGCGATCAAAGACGCCGGCATCGAGCGCTTTGTGTTCACGCATCCCGACAGCGGTACCGTGGGCGCGACGCTTGAGCAGATTGACGAGATGGTCAGTCTCGGCGCTGTTTGCGAAGTCTGCGCCATCGGTTTCATGCCGCTCTACATGCGCATGCGTATCGCTGAGTTTGTCGCGCTCATCGAGCGCCTCGGCTCGGCAAAGATCGTTCTGACGTCTGACTATTTTTTCGACTGGTTCCCTCCCGCGAGCGAGGCCGTCAGGCTCGTGGTCGGCACACTGCTTCAGTGCAATGTTTCGATCGATGCCATCAAGGACATGATCTGCCGAAATCCCGCGCGTCTCATTGGCGCGACGGGTTCTTGAAAGTTGCTGGTAACGAGGGCGCTGGTGCCCAAGATAAAGAGGATTGAACATGAATAAGAGACATGGAAGCCGCAATGCGCTCTTGATTGCGGCCTGTATGGTTCCCCTGATCGGGGCCGCGCCGGCTCACGCCTTGGAGAAGGTGAAGGTCGCAGCGTCCTTCGTTGGCCTGTGGGACACCAGCCAGCCGACGTTCTGCAAGGAACGCGGCGAATTCGAAAAGGCCGGTCTCGACGTCGAAATCGTGTCGACGCGTGGCGGTTCGGAAACCGTGCAGGCTGTGCTGGTTGGCGGAATGGACGTTGCTTACTCGCCGGGCGTTAACTCCGTGCTTGCCGCCACGAAGCAGGGCGCCAAGTTCAAGATCATCAGCTCGGAATTCGTTGGGCAGAACGACACGCTTTACTACGTCGACGCCAACAGCCCGCTCAAGACCGCCAAGGATCTCGCCGGCAAGACGGTCGGCTTCCCGCGTCCAGGCTCAGCTTCGGAAATCGTTTTGTTCGATCTGAAGAAGCAGGCCGGCATCGACTTCAAAATGGTGGTCAGCGGCGGTCTCGATGCCACGCGCACGATGCTGAAAACCGGGCAGATCGACGCGGCCTACACGTTCCCTCCCTACGGCATGGACGCGATCGCGAAAAAGGAAATTCGCGTGCTCTTTGCCGGCGACGAAGTGCCTGGCCTCGCCGACGTCACCAATCGCGTCAACATCGCCAGCATCGACTTCGTTACGAAGCGTCGCCCGGTGGCCGTCAAGTTCATGGAAACGCTCGATAAGTGCATCGACTGGGCCTATGCCAACCCGGCCGAGAGCGTGAAGATGTACGCGAAGATCAACAAGATCGACGAGAACATCGCAAAGATCGCCATGGGCTACTACAAGCGCGATGCTCTGGCCTGGGAGATGAAGAAATTCGATGTCGCCGTGCAGCGCGCCGTCGAGAACAAGTACATCGACAAGGCGCCGACGGCTGAGGAGCTCAAGGAGCTGATCGACGTCGTTTATCAGCCGAAGAAGTAAGTCGCGGAAAGCCCACTGCCTCAATCAGTTCCGAGTAACACTCAAGTGCTTCTTGAAGCCGATGTTCTGGTTGTAGGTGGCGGTTCCGCCGGATGTGTTCTGGCGGCCCGGTTGAGTGAAGATGTGGGCCGCAAGGTCATCCTGATCGAAGCAGGCAGGGACGTCAGTTCAACTGACGTCCCTGCCGACATTGCGAGTGGTTATCCGGGCAAGGCGTTTCTGAACCCGGTTTATAAGTGGGCCGGCCTGAAGGCCCGCCTCGGCATGACCCGCGCCAACGCTGCGGAAGCCCGAGCGCCCCGGATCTACGAGCAGGCGAAAGTGCTTGGCGGCGGCTCTTGTATTAACGCCATGGTCGCCAACCGCGGCGCGCCTGACGATTACGACGAGTGGCACGATCTCGGCGCCACTGGCTGGGGCTGGCAGAATGTGCTGCCGTATTTCCGCAAGCTCGAGACCGATCGCGATCTGAACGGTGACTTCCACGGCCAGAGCGGGCCGATTCTCATCCGTCGTCATCGCGACGACAGTATTTCACCCTTCGTCAAACAGGTTCGCGCTGCTCTCGTGCGCCGCGGGCATCAGTTGCGGCATGACCAGAATGGCGTCTGGGAAGACGGCGTCTTCGCCGTCACCGTGGCCTCCTCCGACGAGGGCGGACGCCTGCCGACCTCGCTCGCCTATCTCACAGACGAGACCCGCAAACGGCCGAACCTCCGTATTATGACCGGCATCGAGGTCACACGCATTTTGTTCGATGGCCGCCAGGCCATCGGCGTCGAAGTGCTGACATCCGAAGGCCCGATGGTCATCAGGGCTACCGAAACCATCGTTTCTTGTGGCGGTATACATTCGCCCGCGCTGTTGATGCGCAGCGGCATCGGGCCGGCGGCGCATTTGCGCGAAGTTGGCGTCGACGTCATCGCCGATCGTGCCGGTGTGGGCCAGAACCTGATGGAGCATCCGTCGCTGTCGCTGTCGTCCTATCTCGCGCCAGAGGACCGCATCACGGATGACACCACGCACCAGGCGCAGGCCTGCCTTCGGCTGTCGTCCGGACTCGAGGGCGCCGGTGTCGGCGATCTGCATTTTCAGATTCTTGCCAAATCGGCGTGGCACGCGATCGGACGGCGCCTCGGCACGATGTTCTTCTGGATCAACAAGCCTTATTCTCGCGGCGAGGTGCGGTTGCGATCGATGGATCATCGCGCGCGGCCGGATGTCGATTTTCGCCTGTTGTCGGATGCGCGCGACCGCGAACGCATGAAGCAGTGCGTTCGAATCGCAGCTTCGGTGCTGAACGATCTCTATCGCGGACAGGTGACCGGAGAGCCGTTCCCGGCGGTATTCTCCGATCGGATCAAGAAGGTGTCCGCGATCAATTCCTACAATGCTTTTCGGCTCGCGGCGTTCGGCATGCTGCTCGACTCGGTCGGCGCCACATTGCGTGCCACACTCATCCGCACGGTTGTCACCGAAGGATTGACGTTGAAGCATCTGCTGGCCGACGACGCCGCGCTGGAAGAATTCGTGCTGAAATCGACCGGCGGGACTTGGCACCCAACCGGGACGTGCCGTATGGGAGCGACCGACGACAAGAAAGCTGTTACGGATGCGAACGGGCGCGTCATGGGCGTGACCGGATTGCGGGTGTGCGACGGCTCGATCATGCCTAGCATTCCGCGCGCCAATACTAATGTCCCCATCATCATGATGGCGGAACGGATTGCGGATCTCGTCAAGGCCGACGCCCACTAGCGCCGTCCTCAAGTCGGCGCCGTGGGCGCCATGCGGGGCAATATGTCGAACGGTGGACGACGGACCAGACAGCCAGACGGGCCGGGCCGGGGGCGGGGTTCGAACAAACAACACGATTATTTCGTCGCCGTCGCTCATGCTCGCTACATTTTGCGCAAGCTGTTCCGTATCGTCGAAGACAAGGCCAAGGAACTGGGCATTGACCCGCTGGCCCATCAGGCACTGCTGCAGGTCTATGGCAGCGCGGGGCAGGCATTGCGTGTCAGCCAGCTCGGCGAACGTCTCGACATCACGACGGCTTTCACCTCGAACCTTGTCAAAGGTCTTGTCCGCAGGGGTTTTCTGGTCCGCGAGTCACTGGCTTCCGACGCGCGCGTCACGATCCTTCGCATAACGGATGCGGGCCGCGATCTATGCAACCGGGTGGATGCAGATGTCCGCCCGCATGTCGATTATTTCGCGAGCCAGTTGTCGCCCAACGAGCGCCGGATCGCGTTGTCGACGGTGATGTTCTACATCGGCACTGACACGACCATCGAATGATCAAAATGAATGCGCTCTGCCCGGCATTTCAGCTTGTCGTTGCGCAATTTTTGGTGCGCTACAGGGTGCGGCAAAGCAGCCCAGACAGTTGACAAAAGAAACTGAGTTGACTTATCATAAATAAAATGATGCACCGTCATTGCCTTGGCCGCTGGGCCGGGCATGATGGTCATTACGCCATCACGTAGCATCCGGGATGATCAGGTGTCAGTGACTGCGGTATCGGTGAACGGTGGCAGCGCGTTTACGCAGCTCCTTTTCAGGGTGATCCGCTCACCCCTGCTCAGCGCTCTTGCGCTGCTCGTGGCGATGCTGCTGGCCCTGGAGTGGCTAGTGGCATCTGGCGTGGTTTCGCCGGCCGTGGTGGCCCGGCCGAGCGTGGCGATCGCTGGCATCGCCAAGCTTCAGCGGGACTACGATCTGTTTGGCGCCTTCCGGTTGACGATGACGACGACCATCGTCGCGATCCTGCTGGAATTGATTGTCGCCATTCCGTTCGGCTACTTTCTCTACAGGCGGCGCGCTTATTCCATCGCCTATACCGGCTGGCTGGCCGCATTGTCGGCCGCGCCGATATTCCTGCTGTTTCCGCTCTTCCTCGTGATTTTCGGCCGGAACGTTGTCACCCTCATCGTCATGGGGTTCTTGCCGGGCGTGATCCCGCTGATCCTGCATGTCCAGGACGGGTTTCGCAGCGTCAAGAAGACCTATCTGAATGTCGGCGAGAGCTTCGGACTGAGCAGAAGCACGATCTTCTGGAAGATCATGGTGCCGGCTGCCGCGCCGACCATATTCACCGGGTTCCGGCTGGCGTTGATGTACACCCTCATCAATATTGTGGCGATCGAGTATCTGGTCGATCTCGGCGGTCTCGGTCGTTTGGTGGCGGATCGTTATTTCCACTTCGACATTCCTGCAACCTATGGCGCCATCGGCGCAGTGACGCTGGTCAGCGTTCTTCTGAACTGGACGATCGGCGTGAGTGAAAAGCTGGTGAGGTCCCGATGAGCGACGCCGATCTCTCGCCGGCCGCGCTGCGTCAGCGCGTTCTTTGGATCCGGGTGCTCACTATTGTCGGCTTTATCGCCGCTTGGGAGTTTGCCGGCCGTTCGGGCTTCTTTTTCGACGGCGTGATTCCTTCGACCTGGACCGTTGCGAGCGCGTTCGTTACGGAACTGATGACGGCGGGCTTCTACAAGGACCTCTGGTTGACTTTGTTCGCATCGGTCGTCGGGTTCTTCTTTGGCTCGATAATTGCCGTGTTCATGGGCATATTGCTGGGGCTGCAGCCGTTCCTGCGCAGTGTAATAGAACCCTTCATCAACGCTATCGGCGGCACGCCGAAAATCATCTTCCTGCCGATCATGTTTCTCATCTTCGGCCTCGGCATCGAGTCGAAAATCGCGAAAGCGGGGCTGTCGGCGTTTTTCCCGGTGGTGCTCAGCACCGCGAGCAGCTTCGTGCAGATCCCCAAGATCTATTTGCTCACCGGCCGCAGCTTCAACTTGTCGCCTTGGCAGATGATCAGCAAACTGTACCTGCCGGCGATGGCCGATCCCGTGTTGACCAGCCTGCGCTTTGCCATGTCGATGGCGATCATTGGCGTGCTGGCGGCGGAGATCTCATATTCCAACGGCGGCCTTGGTTATCGCCTGATGCGGTACTCCGACCAGTATCAGATGGGCTTTGTCTACGCCGACGCCATCTTGATCTTCCTCGTCACGGCACTCGTGAACTACCTCTTCACGATCGGCGAGGACATTGGCGCCATGTGGAAGCGCAGTCGGGCCATGTTGGCCGGCAGGCAACCCAAGGTCGCGACGGTATCGGGCGCCTAGCGTCAGCCGTGTTGTCGTCTGAGTTGACTCGCCCGATCGTCCGCTCCGGCGGCGGTCGGGTGCGAGGTCGCTAGGACACCGCGCCGGCATTCGATCAATCAATACTACCAGTTGCCAATTTGCCGGTCGTCAGCCTGCGTACGCTTTGCGCTGGGCGCGGAACTCGTGTGTGGGCTAGGCAAAAATATGTATGGTATATACATATGTTTTGTAACATAATGCGCTATAGAGAATTCACGGCGTGAGACCTAAGGGGAGAGAGCCCGTGCTTGTCGGCGTTCCGAAGGAAATCAAGACCCACGAGTACCGTGTCGGCCTGACGCCGGCAGCGGTGCGCGAGTATGTTCAGCGCGGCCACAAAGTGCTGGTCCAGAGTGGCGCAGGTGCCGGTATCGGCGCCAGCGACGACATTTATCGCCAGGCGGGCGCCGATATCGCGAAAACGGCCCAGGACGTGTTCAAGTCCGCCGACATGGTCGTGAAGGTCAAGGAGCCGCAGCTTGAGGAATGCGCGCAGCTCCGCGAGGGCCAGATTCTCTTCACTTACTTGCACCTTGCGCCCGATCCGCAACAGACTGCGGCATTGATCAAGTCCGGTTGCACCGCTGTTGCTTACGAGACGGTGACCGATGAGCGAGGCGGTCTGCCGCTGCTGGCGCCGATGAGCGAAGTTGCCGGTCGTCTTGCGATCGAAGCGGCAGGCGTTGCCTTGAAGCGGCCGGCTGGTGGCCGGGGACTTCTTATTGGCGGTGTCCCGGGGGTGCCGGCGGGTCGTGTTGTTGTTGTTGGCGGCGGCGTCGTCGGCCTGCATGCAGCACGGATGGCGGTCGGGCTTGGTGCCGAGGTGACAATCCTTGACCGCTCGCTGCCCCGCCTGCGTGAGCTGGACGAAATGTTCGCGGGCCGGGTTCGCACGCTGTATTCGACCTTCGAGGCGCTCGACAACGAGGTTGCGGCGGCCGATGTGGTCATCGGCGCGGTACTGGTGCCCGGCGCCAGCGCGCCGAAGCTGGTGAGCCGCGACAAGCTCAAGACGATGAAGCCCGGGGCGGTGATCGTCGATGTCGCGATTGATCAGGGCGGCTGCTTCGAGACTTCGCATGCGACGACGCATGCTGAGCCGACCTATGTGGTCGATGGCGTCATTCATTACTGCGTTGCCAACATGCCGGGTGCTGTCCCGGTAACCTCGAGCCACGCGCTCAATAACGCGACACTGCCGTTCGGGCTTGCTCTGGCCACGTCAGGCTTGAACGCGCTGCTGGCCAATCCGCACCTGCGCAATGGCCTCAATGTTCATAAGGGCAAGGTGACTTACAAGGCCGTCGCTGACAGCCTCAACCTGCCATACGTTTCGGCCGAAAACGCCATTGCGGCGTAACAAGGCCGGATCCACCGGATCCCCTCCCGGTGACTGGGCCGCCCGCAAGGGCGGCCCTTTTTCTATGGCCGCTCAGGATTGGGTCAGATCGACGCCGCCGAAGCGCTTCTTCCAGAGCGCGATGGCGTCCTTGTTATAGACATTGTCGGGGACGCGGCCGGTGAGGGCGCAATGCACCGACCTGCCGGCCCATTCAGCGCCGGCACGCAATTCCGCCGTGTCGGTCTTGGCCGTCGCGTGCGGCGACAGGATCAGAGTGTCGCCGATGCCACGCAATGGCGAGTTCATCGGCAGCGGTTCTTCCTCGAAAGCGTCGATTGCAGCGCCGCCCAGGTCACCGTTGCGTAGGGCGGCGGCGACGGCGGTCTCGTCGACGATCCGGCCGCGAGCGGTATTGATGAGGATGGCGCCGGGTTTCATGAGCCCGATCTCACGCGCACCGAACATCATGCGCGTTTCGTCGGTCAGCGTGACGTGGAATGACAGGACATCGGCACGGGCCAGCAAGGTTTCATAATCGACGCGCTCGACGCCGGCGAGCATGAACGTCAAAGGGGACACATAAGGGTCGTAGGCGATAATGCGCAGCCGCCAGGGCGCCAGAAGCTGGGCGACGCGTGTGCCGATACGGCCCAGACCGACGAGCCCGACCGTGATGCCCGGATAACCGTCCGACACGCGAGCGCCGAGATAGGTCGCGGCGTGCTGTTCTTCGCGCCATTTGCCGGCCCGCACATCGGCGTCGCGCCGATGGATTTTCTTGAGCAGCGCCAGCATCAGCGCCACCGCGTTCTCCGCGACCGCGAAACAGTTGTCCTCGGTCGGTCCGTGGCACACCAATATGCCGAGCTCGGTCGCCGCGTTGACGTCGACATCGTCGACGCCGACCGAATACTTGGTCACCGTCCGCAGCTTCGGCGATGCCTCGAGCACTTCGCGTGTGATCGGCGTGGCGCGGATCGAGGTGCCCATTAGCGCCACGGCGTCACGCGCGGCAGCGGCGATCTCCGAAGGATGCCCCTGGCCCGGCTGCTGCCAGCGGGGCTCGCCGAGCACCATGTCGTACCCGTGTGCCGCCAGCTGATCCATCATGGACTCGCTACCCGCGAGCGGCGCGAACACAAGAATTTTGGGCTTCGGCATGGAAGGCTCTGTCAGGGGTTGGCCGTCGGGCGCAGACTGGCCATCCACTTGTCCTCGATGACGCGCGTTTCGGCAATCGAGAGCGCGGACGTCTTCGAGTATTTGTGCCGCCAGCCGATGGGACGGCAGGCGTCGATGATCATCTTAGAGTTCTGCGTCAAACCCTGATCGCGCGCTTCCGGAGTCAGGCGAGGATCAAGACCGGAGCTCCAGCCGCCGCGCACGATGTCCACCGATTCCGACGGCTCCGAGCGAGTCGTCACTGCCCACATCACGTCCGCGAGATTGGACGGGTCCACGTCTTCATCAACGACCACGACAAGACGGCCCATATAACTGTTCGCTGCCGCAATCAGGCCGGCGCGCTTGGCGTGTCCCGGATAGCGCTGTTCGAGCGCGATCACGGTCATCAATTGGGAGACATGCTGCCAGACGCCGACGACGTCAGTGACGCCACAGGCAATCAGATTTTGCCAGATGCCCGCGCCGCGGAACGGCAGGCCGAAGTGAAAGCGTGGCGGCTTCATCGGCGGCGACCCGAGCAGGATCGGATTGGTGCGGTGATGGATCGCCTTGACGTTCATCACCGGCGCCGGCCGCTTGTCGGCGGCATAGTAGCCGGTGAACTCGCCAAACGGCCCTTCGAGCAGGCTGAATTCAGGCATCGGCAGCAGTTCGCCTTCAAGAACGCTTTCGGCATAGGCCGGGATCGGCAGACCCGTGAAGGGACCGGGATGCACTTCGATGGGCGAACCCTTGATCGCACCGGCAAAGGCGTATTCCGACTGGCCGGCCGGCAGATATTCGAAGCCGGCAATGAACAGGGCGGGGTCTTCGCCATTGACGACAACCACGGGGCAGGGCTTGCCGCGCTCCCAGTACTTTTTGGATAGCATCGCACCATGGCGGCCCTGATGATCGAACTGGATCGTCACCTGGTTTCGGCCGTGTACCTGAACGCGATAGATCGAGGCGTTCACCCAGCCATCGTCGGCATCGCCCATGATCACCAGGCTG